>CAWBNH010000007.1:0-60237 GCA_963790085.1 uncultured Solirubrobacterales bacterium | reverse complement strand
GCGGGCCCCTCCCAATGCGGAGGCCGAAGCTTCCTTTACTCGCTCCTCTCGTGAGGAGAGAGCACATCCGGTATTAGCCCGAGTTTCCTCGGGTTGTCCCGGTCATCGGGGTAGGTTACCCACGTGTTACTCACCCGTTCGCGGCTCTGCCCCAGGGCAAGCCCTGGTTCGTCGCTCCACTTGCATGTGTTAAGCACACCGCCAGCGTTCGTCCTGAGCCAGGATCAAACTCTCCGTAAAAAGTGACTCGAGGGGTTTCAATCCCCGGCCCCCGGGTCAGGGGGAACGAGGTTCCTCTGTCTAACTGAGAGTTGTCATGTCTGGCTATGACCGATGGCCGCCGCTTACACAATGCGGCGACCGACATGACGGGTCATGTTTGTTGCCCGACCGCCCCCGCTGGCGAGGGAGATCGGGTCAGACTTCAATGCATCCGGGCTAGGTGCCCGGAATGCATGCGCTGCTCAGTTTTCAAAGACCACGCCGGCCCCGGTGGGGGTTCCTCCCCCGCCAGGCCGGGCTCACCCCGGAGGGCGACGGCCCAGTATACGCATCGCGCGGCTCGATGTCCAGCGCCTGCTCAGTCGGCGGCGAGGACCCGGAGAAAGCGCCGCTTGCCGACCTGAATCACGCTCCCGGCGAGAACGGCGCGCTCGACCTCGAGGCCGTCCTCAGCGATCGCTCGCCCATCGAGCCTGACCGCGCCCTGGCCGATCAGCCGACGGGCCTCGCTGCTGCTGATATCGAAGTGCTGCGCGAGGAATCCGGGCAGGTGGATCGTCTCGGAGGTGCCCTCGAGCGCGACAGCCGGGATGTCCTCGGGCACCTCCCTGCGCACGTGGACCTCGTCGAACCGCGCCTCGGCCACCTTCCCCTGGCCCTTGCCGGCGAAGCGGTCGACGAGCCGGCGGGCCAGATCGCGCTTCGCCTCGCCCGGGTGGCGCCCCGGATCGAGCTCCTCGCCGAGCAGCAACGTCCAGTAACTCGCCATCGCGTCATCGGGGACGCTCATCAGCTTGCCGAACATCTCCGCCGGCTCGTCGGTGATGCCGATGTAGTTGCCGAGCGACTTGCTCATCCTGCGCTTGCCGTCGGTTCCGGGCAGGATCGGCATCGTCACGATCGACTGCGCGGGCCGGTCGTAGGCAGCCTGGACGTCGCGCCCGAACAGGAGGTTGAACTTCTGGTCGGTGCCGCCGAGCTCGACATCGGCCTCGACCGCGACCGAGTCATAGCCCTGCAGCACCGGGTAGAGCAGCTCGAGCGCGGAGATCGGCTCGCCGGCGGCCATCCGCCGGGTGAAGTCGTCGCGCTCGAGCAGCCTGGCCACGGTGAAGCGGCGCGCCAGATCGAAGAGGTCCACGCTCGGCATCTCGAGCCACTCGCTGTTGAACCGAATCTCGGTCCGATCGCGATCGAGCACCTTGAATGCCTGCGCCGTGAAGGTCGCGGCGTTGCTCTCGATCTCCTCGGGGCTGAGCACCGGCCGCTCGCTGGAGAGGCCGCTCGGGTCGCCGACCCGGGCGGTGTAGTCGCCGATGATCAGCACGACCGTGTGGCCCTCCTCCTGAAACTGCCTGAGCTTCTCGAGCACGACCACGTGCCCGAGGTGGATGTCGGGCGCGGTGGGGTCGATTCCGAGCTTGACGCGCAGGGGCCGCCCCTCGCTCAGGCGTCGCTCGAGCTGCCCGGCGGGCAGCACGTCAACGGCGCCGTAGGCGAGCCGGCGCGCCTGAGCCTCGGAATCGGACACGGGGCCAATGCTAGACTCAGCCGCCGGCTGAAGGGGTGCGGAATGCGGGCCGAGGTTCGACCCACCACCCCCGTCGTTCCGTTCCCACGAGCAGCCGTCGCCGCGTCGTGAGCGGGCGCGCGCTTCCCCTTCCAGGCCTGGAACCCTGAATCCGCAGCGAGATGAAGAGCCCCACCGAACCTACCGGCAGCGGCGAAGGCGCCGCCGAGGGCCTGACGGCGCGCCAGCAGGCTGAGCTGCGCAGGGCCGAGCGGGACGCCTACAAGGAGGACGCGCGACGGGCGCGCCGTGAGAAACGGGACCTTCGCCCGCGCCTGAAGAAGCTGCGGGTCGCGCTGCTAGTCGCCGGCCTCGGTCTGCTCGCGGTCGTCAGCTGGGTGTTCGGGGTGCTGATGGCGGTCGCACAGGACCTCCCCGACCTCGAGGCGCGGGCGCAGTACAACCGGGCCGAGAACTCGGTCGTCTTCGACCGGCAGGCGCAGCCGCTCGCGACCCTGACCGGCAACGAGCGCCGGATCCTGCTCGAGTCGGACGAGATCGGCCTGCCGATCAAGGACGCGGTCGTTTCGATCGAGGACGAGCGCTTCTACGAGCACCGCGGGATCGACTACCTCGGCCTGGCGCGCGCCCTGCGCGAGGACATCCTCGCCGGCAGCGCCGTTCAGGGCGGCTCGACGATCACCCAGCAGTTCGTCAAGAACGCGCTCACCGCCCAGGAGGACCGGACCGTGATGCAGAAGCTGCGCGAGTCGGCGCTGGCCTATCAGGTGGAGCGCCAGTGGTCGAAGGACAAGATCCTGACCAACTACCTGAACAACATCTACTTCGGCGAGGGCGCCTACGGAATCGAGGCGGCCGCGAAGACCTTCTTCGGCGCCAACCACCCCGGCTGCGGTGAGGCCGGCGACCGCTGCGCCTCGCAGCTGCGGATCGAGGAGGCCGCGATGCTGGCGGGGATCATCTCCTCACCGTCGGCCTACGACCCGAAGACCAACCCCGAGGCTGCGCTGGAGCGTCGCAACGTCGTGCTCGCGAAGATGCGCGAGCTCGGCCGCCTCGAGGCGACCGACGAGGAGTTCGCGGAGCTGACCTCGATCTCGATCCCCCCTGCAAGTCAGGTCGAGCCCCCGAAGGAGGAGTCCGCCGCCCCCTACTTCACCGACTGGCTGCGCCAGCAGGTGGTCGACAAGTACGGCGCCGGCGAGGCGTTTGGCGGCGGCCTGAAGATCACCTCGACGCTCGACCTCGAGCTCCAGAACGCGGCCCAGGCGGCGGTCGAGTCCAGGGTCGGCGGGCTCGGCCCGACCGCGGCCGTGGTCGTGATCGAGAACGGCACCGGGAAGGTCCGGGCGATGGTCGGCGGCGAGAACTTCAACCAGAGCCCGTTCAACCTCGCCACCAACGGGCTCCGGCAGCCGGGATCCTCGTTCAAGCCGTTCACGCTGGTCACCGCGCTGGCAAACGGGGTCAGCCCCGCCACGGTCTATCAGTCGGCGCCCCAGGAGCTGCCGTTCGTCAACACCGTGAAGAAGGAGAACGGCGAGGTCAAGGAGGTGAACGAGCTGTTCAAGGTCGACAACTACGAGGACAGCTACCTCGGCTCGGCCAGCGTCGCGACCGCCACGACCTACTCGGACAACTCGGTCTACGCGCAGCTCGGCCTCGACGTCGGCACCGAGAAGATCGCCGAGATGGCGCAGGACCTTGGGATCCAGACCAGGGTCCCGGACAACCCGGCGATGATCCTCGGCGGTCTCAAGCGGGGCGTGACGCCGCTCGAGATGGCGTACGCGTACTCGACCCTGGCCAACGGCGGCACCCAGATCAGCGGCACGATGGCGAGCCGCGGCAACGGGCGCGGCCCGGTCGCGATCGAGGAGGTGGTCGCCGACGGCGACACCGTCAAGGACGACCTCGGCGCGAGCGGCAAGAACGAGGTTGTCGAGAAGCAGGTGATCGATCCGGCCGTCGCAGGATCGGCGACCGAGATCCTGCACACGGTCGTAACCGAGGGCACCGGCACCAGGGCTCAGGTCGGCGACGACTACATCTGGGGCAAGACTGGGACCACCGACAACAACGCCGACGCCTGGTTCGTCGGCGCGAACGAGGCTGTGACCGTCGCGGTCTGGGTTGGCTACGCGGACGGGGCGACCCCGATGCTGACCGAGTTCGGCGGCGCCCCGGTCGACGGCGGCACGATCCCGGCGCTGATCTTCAACGACGTCGTCAGTGCCTACGACGAGCTCGCCGCCGCCCGCGACGCCGCCAAGGAGCAGCCGGAGGATTCCGAGGCGACGACGACCACGACGACGACCGCCCCGACGGTCGAGCCGGCGCCGGCGCCGGTCGAGGCGCCGCCGACGGAAGAGCCGCCGGCGCCGGCCGAACCGGCTGCGGGTGCGCCGGCTGCGCCGAACGCCGGGGGTGGCGGCGCCGTCGAGGGCGGGGCCGGGCCGAACGGCTGAGCGGCGCTACGCGGCTCAGCCCCCTGCTGATGCAGGTGCCGAGAGCCAGGCGCTGTCCGGCTCGCAGAAGCGCCACGGGAGGTCGGTTGCCTTGCTGATCCCGACCCGCGGCCCGGCCACGGGCTCGTGGCCGTCCCGGCCGTTGGGAGAGGGATGAAGGGCGACATCACCGGTGGTCAGGTCGGCGCCGTTCAGCCGGGGACCGATGCCGAGCGCTTGGGCCAGGCGACCGGGCCCCGAGCAGAGCTCGCGGTCGCTTCGCCCCCCTCTCCGAGTCCGCATCCGCTCGAGCCCGGCCAGTGGCTCGAGCGCGCGGATCAGCACGGCGGCGCCGTCGCCGACCGGCGCGGTGACGACATTGAAGAGCTGGTGGACGCCGTAGGAGAGGTAGACGTAGGCATGCCCCGGGGGCCCGAACAGCACCCGGGTCCGGTCGGTGACGCCGACATAGGCGTGGCATGCCGGTTCACTCGCGGCATATGCCTCCGTCTCGACGATCCGTCCGCCGACCCCTGCGGCGAGCAGCCAGCAGCCGATCAGATCGCGGGCCACAGCGACCGGATCCCGGTCGAAGAACGACCGCGTGAGCCGCTCGCCCGAGCCGGGGGCGCGGCTCACGCGGCGAGCGCGGCGAGCGCCGCCGCGGCCTGCTCGAGCTGGGCGGCTAGGGACTCCGAGGAGGTGCCACCGTGGGAGCGCTTCGAGTCGAGCCAGTTGCCCTCCGCCAGGACCTCGTAATACTCGGCATCGAGCAGCTCCGAGAACCGACTGAGCCGATCGGGCTCGATCTCCGAGAGGCTGATCCCGGTGTCGAGGGCATGACGGACCAGCGATCCGACCACGTCGTGGGCCTCGCGGAACGGCATTCCCCTGCGAACCAGTAGGTCGGCGATGTCGGTCGCGGCGACCATCTCATCGCCCGCCGCGGCGGCCATCCGCTCCCGGTCGAATCTGATCCCGCCGAGCATTCCCTGAAGCGCCCGCAGGCAGAGCTCGATCGTGTCCACCGCGTCGAACAGCGGCTCCTTGTCCTCCTGCAGATCCTTGCTGTAGGCGAGCGGCAGCGCGTGCTGGACGCCGAGCAGCGTCGCCTGGTCGGCGACCACCCGCGGCGCCTTGGCCCGCAACAGCTCGGCCGCGTCGGGATTCATCTTCTGCGGCATGATCGAGGACCCGGAGGAGAACTCCTCGGGGGGACGACAGAAGCCGAACTCGGCGCTCGACCAGAGGACGATCTCGGCCCCGATCCGTGAGAGGTGAGTGGCGCAGACGGAGGCCGCGGCGAGGTAGTCGAGCGCGAAGTCGCGGTTTGCGACCGCGTCGAGCGAGTTCGGGGCGAGCGCGTCGAAACCCAGCTCCGCGGCGAGCGCGTCCCGATCGAGCCGCCAGTTGATCCCGGCCAGCGCTCCTGAGCCGAGCGGCAGAACCGAGGCGGAGCGGGCGGCGGCCGCGAACCGGGCGACGTCGCGATGCAGCATCCAGAACCAGGCCAGCAGATGGTGCCCGAGATAGACGGGCTGCGCCCGCTGCAGGTGCGTGTAGCCCGGCATCCGCCAGTCGCGGTGCTCGGCGGCGAGCGCGTGCAGGGTGGCGAGTACCTCGCCGAGCAGCTTCGCGGCGACGTCGCTGCGCTCGGCGACGAACAGGGCGAGGTCGGTGGCGACCTGGTCGTTGCGGGAGCGGCCCGTGTGGATCTTGCCGCCGACCGCGCCGACGATCTCGGTCAAGCGCCGCTCGATCGCCATGTGGATGTCCTCGTCGGAGTCCTCGAAGGGGAAGCTGCCGTCGCCGAGCTCGGCCTCGACACGGTCGAGGCCGGCGAGCAGCTGCTCGAGCTCCGCATCGTCGAGCACCTCGACGCCACGGAGGGCGACGGCATGAGCTCGGGACTGCCGCAGGTCGTAGGGCGCCAGGCGCCGATCGAAGGCGAGCGAGGCGTTGAGCGCCCAGAAGGTCGGGTTCGGCGGCTTGTCGAAGCGGCCCATCGGCGGCAGTCTAGATGGCGCCCCGTCGGCCCCACGGAGCCGGATCGGCTCGCCTGGACGGCACCGGGGACTAGGCTTGCGCCGATGCGGATCCTGCTCACCGGGGCGACCGGAAAGCTCGGCAGCGCGGTTGCGCGACAGCTGGTCGCGGGCGGACACGCCGTCGTCGCTCTGGTCAGGGACGTGGGTCGGGCGCGGGCCCTGCTGCCGCCCGAGGTCGAGCCGGCGCCCGGCGACGTCACCGATCCCGACTCGCTTCGCGCTGCCGCCCGCGGCGTCGACGCGGCGGTCAACTGCATGGGCATCTACGAGCAGTGGCAGCGCGACACCGACATCTTCAACCGGGTCAACGCTGGCGGGGCGGCGAACGTCGCCCGCGCGGCGCGGCTGGCCGGTGCGCGCAGGATCGTCCACACCTCGACCTACGACGTCTTCGACGCCCCGATCGGCGGCACCGTCAGCGAAGCGTGGCTCGCGGATTATGAGAAGGGCACGCCTTACGAGCGCTCCAAGCAGCTCGCCGAGCGCCTGGTGCTGGCCGAGGCGACGCCGGAGTTCGAGGTCGTGATCGCGAATCCGGCCGGCATCTTCGGCCCCGGGCCCTGGGCGGCGGCGGGATGGGACTCCGCGATTCGGGACGCGGTTCGCGGCCGTCTGCCCGCGGTGCCGCCCGGCGGCCTCAGCCTGGTCTGGGTCGAGGACGCCGCGGCGGCCCACGTCGCCGCGCTCGAACGCGGGCGGCCCGGCGAGCGATACATCCTCGCCGGGGGCTACGCGACGGTCGCAGAGCTCTGCGCGGCCGCGGTCGAGGCGGCCGGCCGCGGGCGGGCGCCGCGGGTGCTGCCGGCGGCGTTGGCGCGGACGCTCGCAGGCGCCGGCGAGGCGATCGCGGCCGGCACCGGTCTGCGGCCGCTGCTCGCGACCGGGCAGCTCCGCTTCCTTCAGTGGCAGGCGCGCGCAGACTCGACCAAGGCACGCGAAGAGCTCGGCTTCGAGCCGCTGGACTGGCGTGAGGGAGTCGCTCGCACGGTGCGCTGGATGGAGCAGCTCGGCCGGATCTGAGCCGCTCTCAGCGCCCCAGCGCTCCGCGAACCGACGTCACCACGCGATCGATCTCGGGCTCGGAGAGGCCTGGGAAGAACGGCAGGGCCAGGGCCCGACGTGAGAAGTCCTCGGCCACGGGGAACTGGCCCTCCCGGGTGCCGAATCGCTCGCGGTACGGAGCGTGCAGGTGGATGCAGGGGAGGTACGGCCGGGCATCGATGCCGTCGCGATCGAGGGCTTCGATCGCGGCAGCCCGGTCGATATGCCTCGGCAGCCTGAGGATGTAGACGAACCAGCTGCGGCGTGCGTCTCCGCGGTCGCGGGCCGGCAACAGCAGGTCGTCGGGGTCTCCGTCGGCCGGGTCGGCCGCGCCGAGCTCGGCAAACCGCTCGTCGTAGGCGGTGGCGATCCGTCTCCTCGCCGCCGCCATCTCGTCGAAGCGTTCGAGCTGCCCGATCCCGATCGCCGCGGCGAGATCGGTAAGCCGGTAGTTGAAGCCAATCCGCTCGTGGTCCATCACCTTCATGCCCGGTGTCCGTCCCTGGTTGCGCTCGCTGCGGGCAATCGCCGCCGCACCATCGTCGGCGAGCATCAGAACGCCGCCCTCCCCCGTCGTCATCTGCTTGTTCGCGTAGAAGGCGAAGGCGGCCGGATTGCCCCGGGCGCCGACCTGGAGGCCGTCGGCGCAGACCGCGCCGAGGGCCTGTGCCGCGTCCTCGAGCAGCGGCAGCCCATGATCCTCGGCGAGCCGCTCGAGTCGGCCCATGTCCGCGGCGTGACCGAAGATGTGGATCGGCAGGATGCCGGCGATGTCGTCGTGCACCGCGTCGGCGACGATCTCGGGATCGAGGCAGAGCGTCACCGGGTCGACGTCGCAGAAGACCGGCGTCGCATCCTCGTACAGCAGGCAGTTGGAGGAGGCGACGAAGCTCAGCGGTGAGGTCAACACCCGATCGCCGGGGCCCCAGCCGACCGCGCGCACGCCGAGGTGCAGCGCCGCCGTGCCGCTCGATACCGCGATCGCGTGTCGGGCCCCGAGCCGCTGCTCGAAGTCCCGCTCGAATCGGCCCAGCATCGGCCCGAGCGAGAGCATGCCCGAGCGGATCACCTCGATCACCAGCGCCTCCTCACGCGGGCCGAGCACCGGGCGGGCCAGCGGGATCCGCGTGGCTTCGGAAGGCTCAGACACCCTGCTCGGAGCGGGCCGAGGAGCCACCGGTCCGCGGGCCCGCTCGGCCCGGCTGGAACGCGTACTCGAGTGAGTCGACGAGCGCCTCCCAGGAGGCCTCGATCACGTTCTCCGAGACCCCGATCGATCCCCACGAGTCGTGGCCGTCGGAGGTGTCGAGGAGAACCCGGGTCACCGCTTCGGTGCCCTGATGCTCGTCCAGGATCCTGACCTTGAAGTTGGTCAGCGCGATCTCGGCGAGCTGTGGGTGGTGTTCGGAGATCGCCCCCCGGAGGGCCAGATCGAGGGCGTGGACGGGACCGAGGCCCTCGGCCGTCCGGATGTAGCGGCTGCCACCGACCCACACCTTGATCGTCGCCTCGGTCTCGACCCGTCCGTCGGCGCGTTTCTCGGTGACGACCCGGAAGCTCTCGAGCGTGAACAGCGGCTCGTACTCTCCGGTCTCCTTGCGGATCAGCAGCTCGAAGCTGGCATCGGCCGCCTCGTAGGAGTAGCCGCGGTGCTCGCGCTCCTTGATCGCCTCGATCGCGCGGGCTGCCCCCTCGTCGTCGATCGCGATGCCGGCTCGCTCGGCTCGGGCCAGTACCGAGCCCTTGCCGGCGAGCTCGCTGATCAGGACGTCCCGGTTGTTGCCGATCAGCGTCGGTTCCATGTGCTCGAACGTCCGCGGGTCCGCCTGGATGCCGGCTGCGTGCATGCCTCCCTTGTGGGCGAACGCGTTGCGGCCGACATACGGCTGATCGGGATCCGGCGAGAGGTTGCAGATCTCATCGATCAGATGAGCTGTCTCGGTCAGTCTGCCGATGCGGTCGGCGCCGACGCACTCGTAGCCGAGCTTCAGCTCCAGCGCCGGCAGGATCGAGATCAGGTTGGCGTTGCCGGTCCGCTCGCCGTAGCCGTTGACCGTGCCCTGGACGAGGGTGGCGCCCGCCCGCACGGCGGCCAGCGAGTTCGCGACGCCGCACTCCAGGTCGTTGTGTGTGTGGATCCCGATCGCGGTCTCGGAGCCGAGATCCGCGACCACTGCCGCGGTGGCCTCCGCGATCTGCTCGGGAAGGCTGGCGCCGTTGGTGTCGCAGAGGCTGAGGTTCTCCGCCCCGGCCCCGGCCGCCGATCGCAGGCACTCGAACGCGTAGCCCGGATCCTCGCGCCAGCCGTCGAAGAAGTGCTCGGCGTCGTAGATCACGCGCTTGCCGGCGGCCCGGAGGTAGGCGACGGACTCGGCGATCATCGCCAGGTTCTCGGCCCTCGAGACGCGGGTCACTTTCTCCAGGTGGAGGCTCCAGGTCTTGCCGACCAGGGTGACCACCGGCGCGAAGCAGGCGGCCAGGGTCCGCAACCCGGGATCTTCGTCGGCGGCGACGCCCCGACGGCGGGTCATGCCGAAAGCGCAGATCGTCGCCTGCTCCAGCCGCTCATCGGCCAGCAGCTCGAACAGCTCGAGATCCTTCGGATTGGCCCCGGGGAAGCCGGCCTCGATCAGATCGACGCCGAGCGCGTCGAGCGCGTGCACGACGCGGACCTTCTCCGCCGCCGAAAGCGACATTCCCTGCCCCTGCATGCCGTCGCGGAGCGTCGTGTCGTAGAGATCAACCTTTGTCACAGTCCCGTTCCTTCCTGAGATCACCGGTGGCTGCCCGCCGCGTCCGCGAGCGCCGGGTCCGTCGCTGAGCCGCTACCGCCCCGAGCAGATTCGCTCAAGCGGCGGCGGTGCCGGTAATTCGGCGGGAGATCCGCATCTGGGTGGAGGGTCGGCCGACGATCAGGACTCGACCTTACTCGCTTCGCCGACCCAGTCCAGCCACTCGCGGTACTCCTCGGCACGCCCGTGCAGAGCGTCCTCGAACTTCGTCTGAATCACCTTCGTGATCTCGCCTGGGGAGTTGATCGGGTGGTGGTCGATCTCTCGCACCGGCACCAACTCGGCGGCGGTGCCGGTGAAGAAGACCTCGTCGGCCATGTAGAGCTCCGCCCGCGCGACGTCGCGCTCGACGACCGTGTAGCCGAGATCGCGGGCGATCTCGATCACGCAGCGACGGGTGATCCCATCGAGGATCGAGGAGCCGTGGTGCGGCGTCAGCAGCGCCCCCTCGCGGACGAGGAATATGTTCTCGCCCGAGCCCTCCGAGACGCTGCCGGTGTGGTCGAGCAGGATCGCCTCGTCGTAGCCGGCCTGCGCCGTTTCGTTCTTTGCGAGGATCGAGTTCAGGTATTGGCCGGAGGCCTTGGCGTGCGGAATCATGCTGTCCGGCGACAGGGTCCGCCAGGAGGAGACCTTGGCGCGGATCCCGTTGCGCTTGCCGTCCTCGCCGAGGTAGGCGCCCCACGGCCAGGTCGCGATCATCGTCTCGATCGGCGCGCCCTGCGCGTAGAGGCCCATCTCGCCGTAGCCGCGGAACGCCAGCGGCCTGATGTAGCAGCTCTGATGCCCGTTGCGGCGGATCAGCTCGCGGGTGGCCTCCTGCAGCTCCTCGACCGAGTACGGGAGCTCCATCGAGTACAGGGACGCCGACTGATGCAGGCGCTCGTAGTGCTCGCGATGGCGAAATACCGCCGGCCCCGCATCGGTCGCGTAGGCGCGGATCCCCTCGAAGACACCGGTGCCGTAGTGCAGGCCGTGGCTCAATACGTGGACGTTGGCGTCGTCCCACGCGACGAACTCCCCGTTCATCCAGATGTAGTCGGCCTGCTCCACGTCGGTCCCTTCTGCTGCTTCGGATCGCGGCGACGAAGTATGGCGGACGCGGCGACCGTCGGCCACCACCGTCGGGCAGTCAGTCGCCGAGGGCGCCGATCACCGCCGCGGTCATCGTTGCGGTGTCGGCGGCTCGCTCGCCCTCGGCGCCGGTCGCGAGGTCCGGGGTCCGGAGGCCGGCCTCCAGCGCGGCCTCCACGGCCGTCTCCAGGCGCCTGGCGTCAACCGGCCGGTCGAGACCGTGGCGGAGCAGCAGCGCGGCCGAGAGGAAGGTCGCCAGCGGGTTCGCCTGGCCGCTGCCGGCGATGTCGGGGGCCGAGCCGTGGACCGGCTCGAACAGGCCCGGGCCGTCGCCGCCGAGGCTCGCGGACGGCAGCATCCCGAGCGACCCGGTCAGCATCGCGGCCTCGTCGCTGAGGATGTCGCCGAACATGTTCTCGGTCACGATCACGTCGAAGCGGGCCGGCGCCGAGACGAGCTGCATCGCCGCGTTGTCGACGAGCATGTGCTCGAGCGCCACGTCCGGGTACTCGCCCGCAAGGCCGGCGACCACCTCGCGCCACAGTCGCGAGGTCTCGAGCACGTTCGCCTTGTCGACGGAGGTCAGGCGCGGGGCACCGCCGAGCTCCGCGCGGCGCAGAGCGGACTCGAATGCGACCCGGGCGATCCGCTCGATCTCCGTGCGGCTGTAGACGCATTCGTCGCGGGCGACATCGTCGCGGCGCTCCCGCTCGCCGAAGTAGATCCCGCCGGTCAGCTCCCGAACGACGAGCAGATCGGTGCCGTCGATCACCTCGCGACGCAGGGGCGAGGCCCCGATCAGGGCCGGCGAGGGTCGCACCGGACGGAGGTTCGCGTACAGCCCGAGCCCCTTGCGCAAGCCGAGCAGGCCCTGCTCGGGTCGCGGGGCGTCGGGGTCGGTCGTGTCCCACTTCGGGCCGCCGACGGCGCCCAGCAGGACCGCGTCGGCGGCACGGCAGCGGTCGAGCACCTCGTCGGTCAGCGGCTGCCCATTCCGATCGATCGAGACGCCCCCGATCGGCAGCTGCTCGAACTCGAACTCGCCCAGCGCCTCGAGCACGCTGCGGGCGGCGGAGACGATCTCCGGCCCGATCCCGTCTCCGGGCAGCAGACAGACTCTCGGTCGCCCGTTCATCGCGGCCGCAGTCTAGGGCCAGGGCCGTTAGGGTTGGCGCCCCGATCAGGCGTCAACACAAACACAATCCGGAGGCCCGAATGCGCAACAAGCCCCTGACACTCCTCCTCGCAGTAGCGGCGGCCTCCGCCCTGCTTGCCCTCGGCTGCGGCGGCGATGGGGATGATGTCTCGCTCGAGGACGTGACCGCTCCCGCCGATCAGGCGAGGGAGGCGATCGAGGGCGCTCCCGAGACGATCGAGGACGCGGTTCAGCAGTGCATCGACTCGGCCGAGTCCTCCGGCCTGCCCAGCGATCAGGTCGATTCGCTGAAGCAGCTCTGCGAGAGCGGTGGCGACGCCGCCGGCGGCGTGCTGGAGACGGCTCCGGGCGGTTGAGCTACGCGCCGGCCGCTCACCCGGCCGGCGAGGCGCGAGCCGAGATGTCGAGCCGCACGTAGTCGAGGGCGCGATCGGGGCCCCAGGCGTCGTAGACATCGTCGATGAAGGCCTCGCGCCGGGACTCGGGCAGCGCCTCGGTGTGCGCGCCGAGGCAGACGGCGCCGATGTAGGAGCGCGGCTGCGGGGGGCGAACCGGGCTCGGCTCGAGCCGGCAGCGCACGTCGGTGAAGCCGGCGTCCCGCAGGAGCGCCGAGGTCGATTCGGGGTCGGCGAAGTGCCTGCTCGGGGGGAGGCGGCGCAGCGCGCTCCGGTAGGGCTCGCGGCGACCGATCCGATCGACGACCGCGAAGAACGACGCGACGTTGCCCTCGCCTCCGCACTGGGCCTCGAGCCGTCCACCGGGCCGCAGCCAGGTCGCGATCCGCGCGAACAGCGGACGGTGATCGGTGATCCAGTGGAAGGTGGCGGTCGAGAAGACCGCGTCGACGGGGTCGTCGAGCTCGAGCTCGAGCAGATCGGAGTGGATCAAGTCCGGCCTCGGCCCGAGCCGGTCGCGGGCGGCGTCCAGCATCGCCCGCGAGCCGTCGACGCCGATAACCCTGCCCGCGGGCAGCGCGGCGAGCAGCAGCTCGGTCACGCGACCGCTGCCGCAGCCGGCGTCGAGCACGGTCTCGTCCCCGTCGAGCTCGAGCCGATCGAGCACCGCCCGGCCCCAGGCGAGCTGGGGCTCGGAGACCCGGTCGTAGGTGCCGGCGTCCCACTCGCGGCTGCCGGCCACCGACGGCTCCCCGGCTAGAGCGCGGTCGTCGGGGTCGCCGGCAGCTCCCGCGCCCGCTCGTAGGCTGCGATCGAGTCCCGGTGCTCGCTGAGCGTCACGTCGATCTCGTCGTGACCGTGCAGGAGCCGGTGGCGAACGTCCTCCTCGATCTCGAACGGCTCGACCCCGTCACGGTAGGTGACGGTCAGCTCATCGACGTCGATCCGCGCCTCGCCGGCGTCTGCGATTGCCCGGCAGTGCTGCTCGTCGAGGACGACGGGCAGCAGGCCGTTCTTGGTGCAGTTGACGTAGAAGATGTCGGCGAACGACGGTGCGATGATCGCCTCGAAGCCGAAGTCCTGAAGCGCCCAGGGGGCGTGCTCGCGTGAGGAGCCGCAGCCGAAGTTGCGGCCCGTGACGAGGATCGGGTTCGGCTTCAACTCGATCTCGCCCTCGCGAATCCAGTCGTAGAAGAGGAACTCGCCGAAGCCGGTTCGCTCGACGCGCTTGAGAAACTGCTTCGGGATTATCTGATCGGTGTCGACGTCATGCCGGTCGAGCACCGAGACGCCGCCGAAGATCACCTCCACGGGCTCCATCAGGACTCCTTTCCGGGCGCGCGAATCGCGCCACTGACGATCACGGTCACGATGCTCAAGCTCATGACCACTCGCGGATGTCGACGAAGCGACCCTCGACCGCCGCCGCCGCGGCCATCGCCGGGCTGACCAGGTGGGTGCGGCCGCCCTTGCCCTGTCGGCCCTCGAAGTTGCGGTTCGAGGTCGACGCGCAGCGCTCTCCCTGGATCAGCGTGTCGGGGTTCATGCCGAGGCACATCGAGCAGCCCGACGCCCGCCACTCGAATCCGGCGTCGCGGAAGGTCTCGTGCAGGCGCTCTCGCTCGGCCTGCGCCCGGACCTGCTCGGAGCCGGGGACAACCATCGCGCGGACGCTGTCGGCGACCCGGCGGCCGGCGACCACGCCGGCGGCGATCCGCAGATCCTCGATCCGTGAGTTCGTGCACGACCCGATGAAGACGCGATCGAGGGTGACCTCGGTCATCGGCGTGCCGGGCTCGAGCGCCATGTAGGCGAGCGCCCGCTCCGCCGACTCGCGATCCGCCGCCGACCCCATCGCCGCGGGGTCAGGAACCCTGCCGGCGACCTCGGTGACCATCCCCGGAGTGGTTCCCCAGGTGACCATCGGCGAGATCTCACCGGCGTCGATCTCGACCTCGGTGTCGAACGTGGCGCCCTCGTCTGTCGGCAGCTCGCGCCAGCGCGCTGCGGCAGCCTCGAAGTCGGCCGGCGCTCCTGGGCGGCCCCGCACGAACTCGAGCGTGGTCTCGTCCGGGGCGATCATTCCCGCCCGGCCGCCGCCCTCGATCGTCATGTTGCAGATCGTCATCCGCCCCTCCATCGAGAGCGCCTCGATCGGCGCGCCGGCGTATTCGACCGCATGGCCGACCATGCCGCCGGTGCCGAGCCGGCCGATCGTGGCGAGGATCAGGTCCTTGGCGCTGACCCCGTCTTCGAGGCGCCCGCTGTAGCTGATCCGCATCGTCTTCGGTCGCTTCTGGGCGAGCGTCTGCGTGGCGAGCACGTGCTCGACCTCCGAGGTGCCGATCCCGAAGGCAAGCGCGCCAAACGCGCCGTGGGTGGAGGTGTGGGAGTCGCCACAGACGATCGTCATCCCCGGCTGGGTGACCCCGAGCTCCGGTCCGATCACGTGGACGATGCCGCGCCGATCGGACCCGAGCGAGTAGACGGGTATCCCGAACTCGGCGCAGTTCGCCTCCAGGGTCTCGACCTGCTTGCGTGAGAGCTCGTCGGCGATCAGCCGCGCGACCGGGGTGTCGTCGGTCGGGACGTTGTGATCGGCGGTCGCCAGCGTCCGGTCGGGCCGCCGCACCTGCCGCCCCTCGAGTCGGAGCCCGTCGAAGGCCTGCGGCGAGGTGACCTCGTGGACGAGGTGGAGGTCGATGAACAGCAGGCCGTCGGCGACCTCGTGCTGCGACCAGATCTTGTCGAACATCGTCCTTGGGGTCATTGCTCGGTCACTCCTTGGCCATGCCGCCGCGGCGGCGTCTCGTGGTCAGCTTCGCCTCAGTCCGGCTGCGACGACCGCGAGCAGGCGCGTGGGCTGCGAGCCGGGGTTGCGCAGGTGGTGGGAGAGGTCGGCGTCGAAGGTCGCGCTGTCCCCCGGCTGCAGCCGGTGGCTCTCGCCTTCGATCACGAGCTCGACGACGCCCTCGATCACGACGATCGTCTCGCGGCTTCCCGGCTCGTGGATCGGCGGGTCGCCGGCGCCGCCGGTCGACCTGCCGCCCTGCAAGACGTGCATCGAGACGTCGGCGCGCTGGCCGGGGAGCGGCGGCGTCAGCTCCTCGACCGCGTGACCCGCGCTCGCGCGCTGCCTGCCGTCGCCGGCTCGGACGATTGCGATGTGGCCCCCCTCGTCAAGACGCAAGAGCTGCGAGAGGGTCAGCTCGAGGCCCTCGGCTATGCGACCCGCAACCGCCAGGCTCGGGGAGCTCTCACCGCGCTCGACCTGCGACAGGGTGGCCGCGGAGACGCCGCTGCGCTCGGCGAGATCTCGCAGTGAAAGTCCCAGGCCCTCGCGCAGGGCCCTGACCCTGCCGCCGACCGCGGCGGGCTCGACCGTCTCGGCGCCGACCGCGCGCACCCCGCGCTCGGGGCGAGCCGATCGGATCGTCGGTGTTGATGCGGCAGGCATGTGGGCGGTGTGTACGGTATCACAGACGTATGTCTAGTATTCGGTTCACAGACACGCTGCTGGCCGCGCCCAGCGGACGCCGCCGCGCAGTCGGCTTCGCTCAGCGCGACTGGCCGGTCGGGCGGATCAGGATCTCGTTGACGCTGACCCGGTTCGGCCTGCTCACGGCCCAGGCGATCGCGTCGGCGATGTCCTCGGAGACCAGCACCTCGCCGATCTCCTCCCGCATCTGCTCGATCCGCTCGGTGACGAGCGGGTTCGTGTTGTGTCCCTGCAGCTCGGTCTCGACGTAGCCCGGCTCGATGATCGTCACGCGGACATTGGCGTGAGTGCACTCCTGACGCAGCGCCTCCGAGAATCCGACCACCCCGAACTTCGTGAAGTTGTAGACGCCGGCCCCCATCGCCGCGCTCCTGCCGGCGACCGAGGAGACGTTGACGATGTGGCCCGATCCGGCCGCCCCCATGATCGGCAGCGCGGCGTGGGTGCAGTAGAGCAGGCCGAGACCGTTGACCTCGATCATCCGGCGCCACTCCTCGGTGTCAGCGCCTGCGACCGGCCCGAGCAGCATCACGCCGGCGTTGTTGACGAGGATGTCGAGGCCGCCGAGCTGCGCGTTGGCGGCGCCGACGAAGCTCCGGGCCGACTCCTCGTCGGCAACGTCGACCTCGATCGCCAGCGCGCGGCCGCCGTCCGCCTCGATCCGCCCGGCGAGCGCGTCGATCCTGTCCTTGCGCCGGGCGCCGAGCGCGACCGTGCAGCCCTCGGCCGCGAGCGCCAGCGCCGTTGCCTCGCCGATCCCGGACGATGCGCCGGTGATCGCTGCGACCTTGCCGTCGAGTGAGCCCATCGGCTGGGACACTACCGGCTAGGGCCCGGGCGATACGGGCGCCTGGGCGGACTCGGCAGCGACCGCCTCCGCCTCGCGAATCGCGGCGCCGTCGAGCGCGTTCGAGAGCGCCCGGACATAGGCTCGTGCCGAGGCCTCGATGATGTCGGTCGAGACTCCCTGGCCGCTCGCGAGTCGCCCGTGCGCGCGCAGCATCACCGTCACCTCGCCGAGGGCATCGTCGCCGCCGGTCACCGCCGAGACGGTGAACTGGCGCAGGTCGCACTCGGTTTCGACGGCGGCCTGGATCGCCCCGAAGACTGAGTCGATCGGGCCGTCGCCGCTCGACTCCCCGGCGATCTCCTCCCCGGTCGGCAGGCTGATCCCGACCCTCGCGAGCGGCGCCCGCTTGGTTCCGGCCTCGACCTCGAACCAGGCGAGCTCGTACTTGCGCGATGCCTCGCGCATCTCGTCGGAGACGATCGCCTCGAGGTCCAGCGCCGTCACCTGCTTCTTCTTGTCGGCGATCTCCTTGAAGCGCGTGAACGCCTGGTTGAGCGCGTTGCCCTCCACCTTGAAGCCAAGCTGAGTCAGCGCGTCTCGCAGGGCGTGGCGGCCGGAGTGCTTGCCGAGCACGATCGAGTTCGACTCGAGCCCGACGTCACGGGCGTCCATGATCTCGTAGGTGGAGCGCTCCTTGAGCACGCCGTCCTGGTGGATCCCGGACTCGTGGGCGAATGCGTTTCGACCGACCACCGCCTTGTTCGGCTGCACGGCGTAGCCGGTGAAGCGGCTGACCATGCGGCTCGTGCGCGCGATCTCAGTCGTGTTCACGGTCGTATCGAGGCCGTGGTCGTCGCGCCGCGTGCGAAGCAGCATCACGATCTCCTCCAGCGAGCAGTTGCCCGCCCTCTCCCCCAGTCCGTTGACGGCGCACTCGACCTGCCGCGCCCCGGCGAGTAGCCCCGCGTAGGAGTTGGCGACGGCGAGGCCGAGATCGTCGTGGCAGTGGACCGACATCCGCACCCCGCGCAGCTCCGGGACCAACTCGTAGAGCCGCTCGAAGTAGCCCGCGTACTCGTCCGGCGTCGTGTAGCCGACCGTATCGGGGATGTTGATCACCGCGGCGCCCTCGGCGACCGCGATTGCGCAGACCTCGGCCGTGAACTCGACGTCGGCGCGAGTCGCGTCCATCGGCGAGAACTCGACGTCGTCGCAGTAGCCGCGCGCGTGGGCGACGGCCGCCCTGGCCTGGCCCTTTACGTCCTCGCGATCGGTCTGCAGCTGATGGGTGATGTGGATGTCCGAGGTCGAGATGAACGTGTGGATGCGAGGCCGGTCGGCATCCTGGACAGCGCGCCAGGCGGCATCGATGTCCGCCTTGTGGGTCCGCGCCAAGCCGCAGATCACCGGACCCTCGACGCTCCGAGCAATCTCCTGAACGGCCTCGAAGTCGCCCGGCGAGGTGATCGGGAAGCCCGCCTCGATCACGTCGACGCCGAGCCGCGCAAGCTGCGTGGCGATCTCGACCTTCTCCTGCGTGTTGAGCGAGATCCCGGGCGACTGCTCGCCGTCTCGCAGCGTCGTGTCGAAGATCTCGACTCGGTCTTCCTCTGCCACCGCCGGGGCCCGGCCGCGCCCCGACTGCTGCTTGTCAGCGCTCATCGCTGATCTCCTTCTACGTCTTGGTCCGATGTCCCTTGTGGTCGCGGCTCTCGCGCCGCCCAGCGCTAATCCCCCCGAGGGGGGAGAAGAAGGAGGAGGGCGGGGCTCTGGGCGCTTCGGAACATCCTCGGGGAGGGTAGCGCAGACCGGGCGCGACTCCCCCCGAAAGCGGTCATCCGCCGGGATCGAATCGGGCCTCGGCCCTAGCGCGTCTCTCGCCCGAGTATCGCCGGGACCACGGCGACCCCGGACGGGCGAGGCGCAGCGCGCCGACCCAGGCGACCGGGCCGATCACGAGGCCGGCGGCCGCGACCCCGAACTTCCCCTTGAGCAGGTTGACGGCGACGCTGATCATCGTCACCAGCGTCGTCCAGCCGACCAGGTGAAAGACCTCGGAGCGGACGCCGTCGGCGAGGTCGATCCAGGCCCGGAAGCCGATCAGCATCAGCCCCGCGACTGCCGCGACGACGATCACCGCGTCGATCGAGCGACGCCCCTCCTGCTCCCAGTAGACGTCGCGCAGCGTCAGCCACAGCGCGAACTCGTCGAGCGCGAGGCCGGTGCCGATTCCGAAGCCGATCGCAACGAGCTCGGCGCCGGGGGACTCGGGCTGAAACGAGACGGCGACGTAGCCGCAGGTCAGGAGCAGCAGGATCCCCCAGACGAGGTGATGCACGTGAGTGCCCCCGACCTCAACGTTGCCGGGCCACCACCTGACCTGGGCCCGGATCATGTGGGCGCTGCTACGGATGAAGCCGAAGCTGACGAGGAACGAGACGAAGAACAGGAACTCGGGCTCCTTGCCGCTCTCGACGATCGAGCGCTCGTAGAGCGACCCGAGGCTTGCGAGGGCGGGCTCCACGCCGACCTCAGGCCCGCGGGCCTCGATCCAACCGCTGTCGCCGCGGCGATCGCGCCCGCATCAGGGGATCAGCACGACCTTGCCGACGTTGCGGCGCTCGTGGATGAAGCGATGTGCGTCGGCAGCGCGATCGAACGGAAACGACTCCGAGACGACCGGCTCGAGACGACCGGCGGCGAGATCGGCCTCGAGCGGCTCGATCGCACGCCTGATGTCGCCCTCGGCCTTCCACCAGGCGAGCATGTTGAGCCCGAAGACGCCCTTGTTCTCGTTCATGATCGCGAGGCTCTTCCACCAGGGCATCGTCGCCGTCGCCATCGCGGCGACGCTCTTCAGCAGGCCCGGGATGTTCCGCTTCTCGCCACTCTGGACCTCGCTCAGGCCGAAGCAGATCAGGCGGCCGCCGGGACGCAGCAGCCGGTAGTCCTTGCGGAAGCTCGACGGCCCGACGGCGTCGAGGGCGACGTCTACGCCCTCACCCGAGGTGAGACGGATCACGACCTCCTCGAAGTCCTCGTTCCGGTAGTCGATCGGATGGGTCACCCCGTGCCGGCGGATCGCCTCGTGCTTGCCGGGCGAGGCCGTCCCGAAGACCTCGGCCCCGATGTTGCGGGCGAGCTGCGACGCGGCTATGCCGACGCCGCCCGCGGCGGCGTGGACCAGCGCCCGGTCGCCCTCGCGCAGGCCGCCCATCAGGACCAGGCCCGCGTATGCGGTCGCGTAGTTGACCGGGACCGCGGCACCCTGTTCGAAGCTGAGCCGCTCGGGCAGCCGCAGGACATCTGCCCCGTTGGCCGTGACCAGCTCCGCGTAGCCGCCGAACTTGCATCCGCCGAGAACCCGGTCCCCGATCGCGAAGTCGTCGACGCCCTCGCCGACCGACTCGACCGTCCCGGCGACCTCGTATCCGACCACGCACGGTGGCTTCGGCGCGTCCGGATACATGCCGCTGCGGGCGAGCAGGTCGGCGAAGTTGATCCCTGCCGCGGCGACCGCGATCCGCACCTCTCCGGGCCCGACCGGTGGATCCGGGCGCTCCTCAACCTGGAGCACCTCGGGCCCGCCGTGGCGGGTGATCACGACCGCGCGCATTGGCCGCAGCCTAGCGGCGCCGCGGAGGGGCCGTCCTCGGCGCCCGCGGCCGACCCCGGCGCCTAAAGATCGACGGCTCGGCCGGCGAAGAAGTCGCCCGCCCCGATGATCTCGTCGATCACGCTCTGCGGCACGGCCGCATCGGTGGTCAGCGCCATCACCGCTTCGGCGCCCTCGACCTCGGCGCCGACGGCTGCGGAGACGATGTTCACCCCGTGCTCGCCGAAGGAGTTGCCGACGCGGCCGATCATCCCCGGCCGGTCCCGGTAGCGGAACAGCGCCAGGTGATCGGCGAACGGCAGGTAGAAGCTCTGCCCCCAGGCTCCGACGAGGTAGGCGACGTTGCGCGGACCGACCCCCGTCCCCGCGACCTCGACCGTCTCATCACCGCAGTCGACGCGAACGGTGATCAGCTCGGTGAAGTCCTCGGAGACGCTCTCGGTGGTCTCGGCGAGCTCGATCCCCCGCTCCTCGGCCAGCGTCGGCGCGTTGACCAGCGTCACCGGCTCCTCCGTGTGGCCGGCGAAGATCCCGACCAGGGTGGCGATCCCGAGCAGCCGCGTATCGTGCTCGGCGAGCTTGCCGCGAACCTCGACCTCGACCCTGTCGACCGAGCCGTTGCCGAGCCCGGTGGCGAGTCGCCCAAGCTTCTCGCAGAGCGGCACGAACGGGGCCAGCGCCTCCATCGTCTCCGGGCGGACGGCGGGGATGTTGACCGCATTGGTGACCACGCCTCCGGTCAGCGCGGCCCGGACCTGCTCGGCGGTGACGATCCCCGCGCGATCCTGGGCCTCCGCGGTCGAGGCGCCGAGATGCGGCGTCACGACGACGTCATCGCGGCCGAACAGGGGATGCTCGACGGTCGGCTCCTCGGGGAACACGTCGAGGGCGGCGCCGCCGACCTTTCCCGACTCGAGCCCGCGCTGCAGCGCGCCGAGGTCGATCAGCTCGCCGCGGGCGCAGTTGACGATCCGTACCCCGTCCTTCATCTGGCCGATCGCGACGTCATCGATCCAGTCGACGGTCTCCGGCGTCTTTGGCAGGTGGATCGTGATCAGGTCGGCCCGCTCGTACAGCTCCTCGGTCGTCTCGACGCCCTCGACGCCGAGCTCGCGGAAGCGCTCGGCCGAGACGAACTTGTCAAATGCGAGGACCGTCATCTCGAAGGCCAGGGCCCGGCGCGCTACGAGCTGTCCGATCCGGCCGAAGCCGAGGATTCCGAGCGTCTTGCCGTAGAGCTCGCTGCCACCGTATCTGGAGCGCGCCCACTCGCCCTCGATCAGCGCCGCATGGGCCTGGGGGACGTTGCGGACGCAGGCCAGAGCCAGCGCCATCGTGTGCTCCGCCGCCGCAACGGAGTTGGACTCGGGTGCGTTGGCGACGACGATGCCCCGCTTCGTGGCCGCCTCGATGTCGACGTTGTCGACGCCGGTGCCGGCCCGGCCGATCGCCCGCAGCCGATCCCCGCGCGCGATCAACTCGGGCGTCAGCTTCGTCGCCGATCGGACGATGATCGCCTCGAACTCGCCGATTCGCCGCTCCAGCTCACCGTCGGGCCAGTCGACTCCGATCTCTACCTCGAACTGCTCGCGCAGCAACTCGATGCCGGCCTCAGCGATCTTCTCCTTGACCAGGACCTTCATCGGCGCACCCCGTCGGCGTTCGCGAGGATCCAGTCGATCGATGCGGTCAGGGCCTCGACGTCGGCCGGATCGACCGACGGGAACATCCCGATCCGGAGCTGGTTGCGCCCCAGCTTGCGGTACGGCTCGGTATCGACGATCCCGTTCGCTCGCAGAGCCGAGGCGAGCGCGGCCGCATCGACGCTCGCATCGAAATCGATCGTGCCGACCACCGGCGAGCGCTTTGCCGGATCGGCGACGAACGGCGTCGCCAGTCCGGAGGCCTCGGCCCAGGCGTAGAGGTGGCCGGCGGAGCGGCCACAGCGCTCGGCACACCACTCGAGTCCGCCGTTGCCGAGCATCCACTCGATCTGATCCACGGTCAGTAGCAGCGTCGCGACAGCGGGCGTGTTGTACGTCTGGTCCTTGCGGGAGTTCTCCAGCGCCGTGGCCAGCGATAGCGAGGCCGGCTGCCAGCGGTCGGCGCCGTCGAGCTCGCCGATCCGCTCGATCGCGGCGGGGCTGACCAGCGCGACCCAGAGGCCGCCGTCGGAGCCGAATGCCTTCTGCGGCGCGAAGTAGTAGGCATCGACGTCGCTCGCCTCGATCGGCAGCGCGCCGGCGCCAGAGGTGGCGTCGATCAGGACCAGCGCGTCGCCGGCCCGCTCGGGCCTGACGACCGGGCAGACGACGCCGGTCGAAGTCTCGTTCTGCGCCCAGGCGAGGGCGTCGACGCCCGGGTCGGCGACCGGTTCGGGCGCATCGCCGGGCTCGGCTGCGACGATCACCGGCTCGGCGAGGAAGGGGGCGTCTGAGGCGACCTTGGCGAACTTGCCCGAGAACTCGCCAAAGGTCAGGTGCAGCGATCGCTCGCGGATCAGGCCGGTGGCCGCGGCATCCCAGAACGCGGTCGCGCCGCCGTTGCCGAGAATGATCTCGTAGCCCTCGGGCGCGCAGAAGAGCTCGAGCAGGCCCGAGCGGAGGCGACGGACGAGGTCCTTGACCGGACGCTGGCGATGCGAGGTGCCGATCACGTCCGACCGCAGCGACAGCGCCTCCAGCGCCTCCGGACGCACGCGAGAGGGCCCGCAGCCGAAGCGGCCGTCGGCAGGCAGCAGCTCGGCCGGCACGGTCACCGTCGCCTGATTGTCCGTCTCGGTCGTCATCGCGGGACCGGCAGGTTACGGATTCCAGCGGGCGCCCCGTCGATTACCCCCTGAGCGGCGACCGGCACTCACGCCTCCGCACGCTGTAGGTTGTCCCCGTCGCGGGAAGCCACGGAAGGGTCCGATGTACCGAGTTGCCTACTCAGTTCAGTACGAGGGCGAGGGCCGGAGCCGGCTCAGCGTCTTCTTCCGTCTGATCCTCGTCATTCCCTGGATGATCTGGGCGGCGTTCTGGGGGCTGGCGGTGTTCTTCACCCTGATTGCCGCCTGGTTCGCCCTGCTGTTCACCGGCCGCTATCCGGAGGCGCTGTACGAGTTCCACTCGTCGTATCTGCGTTTCATGTGCCGACTGCACGCCTGGACCTGGCTGCTGGTCGACGAGTGGCCCCCGTTCAACGGGGCCCCTGACGACCAGTACCCGGTGCGGCTGAAGATCGAGCCGCCGCTCGAGTCCTACAGCCGGGTCAAGGTCCTGTTTCGGATCGTCCTGCTGATTCCCGTCTACATCCTCGCCTACGTGATGTCGATCATCCTGCAGCTGGTCGCGTTCGTCTCCTGGTTCGTGCTCGTCTTCGCCGCGAAGCTGCCGGAGGGGCTCTACAAGCCGCTGCGGGCCAGCACCGCCTACCTGATCAAGGCGGGCGCCTACTACCTGCTGATCACCGAGGACTTCCCCCCCTTCTGGGTCGACGAGGCCGACGAGGCCGATGCCTTCGGACCACCTCCGACCGCCCCTCCGCCCGCGGCCGTCGCCTAGCAGGGGACGGCCGTGGCCGAGGAGATCGTCGAGGGAGAGGGCTACGCGGTTGGCTCGCTCGACGCGATGGGCGATGGGTACGGGTTTCGCAAGGTGCGGCAGCGGCTCGGGGTCACGGCGTTCGGCGTCAATGCGATCGTGATGCCGCCGCACTTCACCGCCGACGCTCACTACCACGATCAGCAGGAGGAGCTCTACATCTGCCTCGACGGCCAGTTCAGCCTCGAGTTCGGCGACGGCAGTAAGCACGTACTCGAGCCGGGGGGAATGGCGCGGGTCGACCCCGCCACGGTCCGCCGGATGGGCAACCCAGGCGCCTCGGACTGCACCTACGTCTGCATCGGCGGCCGCGACGGCTACGTCGGTCGCGACGGCCGCCGGCCGGATCAGGAGACCGCGCCCGAGAGCTAGGCAACCGGCGGCAGCTCCCGGATCCGGAGCCGCAGCGTCTCGCGACTACTCGTCGATCCACTCCATCATCGAGCGCAGCTCGGCGCCGACGCGCTCGACCTGATGATCGCGGCCCTCCGCCCGCAGCCGGTCGAAGTTCTCCCCGCCGGCGCGGTTCTCGGCGATCCATTCGCGCGCGAAGTCGCCGGACTGGATGTCGGCGAGGATCTTCTGCATCGCGGCCCGCGTCTCGTCGGTGATCACCATCTTGCCGCGGGTCATGTCGCCGTACTCGGCCGTGTTCGAGATCGAGTCCCGCATGCCGCTGATCCCCTTCTCGTACATCAGGTCGACGATCAGCTTCAGCTCGTGGAGGCACTCGAAGTAGGCGAGGCGCGGGTCGTAGCCCGCGTCGACGAGCGTCTCGAACCCGGCTCGGACGAGCTCGGTCGCGCCACCGCAGAGCACGGCCTGCTCCCCGAACAGGTCGGTCTCGCACTCATCCTTGAAGGTCGTCTCGATCACCCCGGCGCGCGTGCCACCGATGCCCTTCGCGTAAGCGAGCACCAGGTCGCGGGCGGTGCCGGTCTCGTCCGCGTGAACCGCCATCAGGCAGGGGACGCCCGAGCCCTCCTGGTACTGGCGTCTGACCATGTGGCCGGGGCCCTTCGGTGCGACCATGCCGACATCGACCCCGGCCGGAGGGTCGATCTGCGCGAAGTGCACGGCAAAGCCGTGGGCGAACATCAGCAGGTTCCCGGGCGCGATCCCGTCGCGGATCTCGCGCTCCCAGATCTCGGCCTGGCGCTCGTCGGGGAGCAGGATCATCACCACGTCCCCCCTGCCGGCCGCATCGGCGACGCTGAGCACCTCGAGGCCCTCCGCCTCCGCCTCCGCACGGGAGGGGGAGTCAGAGCGAAGGCCGACGACGACGTCGATCCCCGAGTCCCTCAGGTTGAGCGCGTGTGCATGGCCCTGTGAGCCGTAGCCGAGGATCGCCACGGTCTTCCCCTCGAGTGGCTCGAGCGAGGCGTCATCGTCGTAGTACATCTGCTGAAGCTTGGGATCATTGCTCTCTGACATAGGCGCGGCAATCTACACCGGCCCGCGCCTCAACGAAGCGCGCGCCGCTTCAGCTTGCCCGTCTCGGTGCGCGGAAGGGTCTCGGCGAACTCGACCCGCTTCGGCACCTTGTGGGGCGCCAGGCTCGAGCGGCAGTGCTCGATCAGCGCCGCCGAGTCGGCGTCGTGCCCGTCGGCGACGACGACCACCGCCGTCACCGCCGAGCCCCACTCCGGGTCCTCCCTGCCGACCGCCGCGGCCTCCTCGACCGCCGGATGGGTGAGCAACGCCCCCTCGACCTCCTCCGGCGCGACGTTCTCACCTCCGGTGACGATCAGATCGTCGACTCGCCCCTCGACCCAGAGGTACCCGTCGGGATCGAGGCGACCCAGATCGCCGGTCCTCAGCCAGCCGTCGGCGCCGGCGGCTCCGGGAGCGATGGTTGGCCCCCTGACGAGGATCTCGCCGTCGGCAGCCGTCTCCACGCTAACCCCGAGCAGCGGCCGGCCGGACGAGCCGCGCCTTTGGGCGGCTTCCCCGGCGGCGAGCGTGCAGACCTGCGAGCAGGCCTCGGTCAGCCCGTAGCTCTGGACGACGTTGGCGCCGCGGGCCAGCGCCTCGTCGAGGACCGGACGTGGGAGCGGCCCTCCACCGACCAGCAGCAACCGGGCACGCTCGATCGGTGCCCCGGCCGCCAGCAGCCGCCGTAGCTGGGTCGGAACGAGCGAGACGACGCTCGCGTCTGCCGCCAGCGCGCGGGCGACGCGCTCGGGATCGAATCCGGAGTGGACGATCGCTGTCGTCCCGTAGATCACCGAGCGGATCAAGATGCTGAGCCCACCGATGTGGTCGACGGGCATGCAGCAGAGCCAGCGGTCGGACCGCTCGACGCCGAGGTTGAACGCGGAGCCGGCGGCGCTGGCGAAGTGGTTGGCGAACGTCAGGCCGACCGAGCTCCGGACCCCGGAGGTCCCGCTGGTGAGCACCCGGCAGAGGAGATCCCCGGGCTCCGCCGTCAGGATCGGCCCACTGCCGGGGCCGATCCCGGGCCGCAGCCAGGCGGGATCGAAGCTGACCGGGTCGGGGAGCTCTGCCAGAGCCGCGGCCCGTTCCGGTCCCGGCAGGCCCGGGCGGACGGTCTGGAAGGGCAGCCCGGCGAGGATCGAAGCATGCATCGCGATCGCGTGATCGAGGCCGGGCTCGAGCTCCAATACGACGCTTCGCCCGCGGCCGGCGAGCGCCGCCGAGGCCTCGGCGGCGCGAGCCAGCAGCTCCCCGTAGCGCAACTCGCTGCCGCTCTGGTCGCGGAGTGCGACCACGTCGGGCCGTGATCTCGCGCGGTGTCTGAGCCAGTCGGTGGGAATCATCTTCGCTTGGATCGCCGCCCCCGAGGGTGGCGCGGGCTATCGTTGCCGCTCCATTCTCGCGCCGGAGGCAGATCGGCCGGCGCCCGGAAGCGACGACGGAAGCGAAGATGCCGCAGCGACACAAGGATGCACCCCCCGAGGAACGGCTCTACGCGCCGATCGAATGGGAGTCCGCCGGCGACTACGAGGACATCCTCTACGAGCGCGGCGATGGGATCGCGAGGATCACGATCAATCGGCCGGAGCGGCGCAATGCGTTCCGGCCGCCGACCCTCGCGGAGCTCCGCGACGCCTTCACCCGGGCCCGCGACGACCTTGACGTCGGGTCGATCATCCTCACCGGTGCCGGCGACGCGGCCTTCTGCTCCGGCGGGGATCAGGCGATCCGCGGCGACGACGGCTACATCGGCTCCGATCAGGTGGCCGGCAAGGGGGTCGGCAGGCTCGACGTCGGTGACCTGCACGTTCAGATCCGTCGCACGCCGAAGCCGGTGATCGCCGCTGTCGCCGGCTACGCGGTCGGCGGCGGGCACATCCTCCACCTGGTCTGCGACCTGACGATCGCGGCCGAGAACGCGATCTTCGGTCAGACCGGCCCTCGCGTCGGCAGCTTCGACGGCGGCTTCGGGGCGGGCCTGCTCGCACGCCAGATCGGCGCCAAGCGGGCGAAGGAGATCTGGTTCCTGTGCCGCCTCTACGACGCCGCCGAGGCGCTCGAGATGGGGCTCGTAAACGAGGTCGTCCCAACCGAGCAGCTACAGCGTGAGGCGGTCGCTTGGTGCCGGGAGATGAACGCCCTCTCGCCCCTCTCGCTGCGGCTCCTGAAGTCGAGCTTCAACGCGGTCGAGGATGGATTGACCGGCGTCCAGCAGTTGTCCCACGACGCCACCCTGCTGTTCTACATGAGCGAGGAGGGCCAGGAGGGGCGCGACGCGTTCAAGGAGGGCCGCGAGCCCGGCTACGGGGACTTCGAGAAGTTCCCGCGGCGACCCTGAGGAGACCGGGTGAGCGCGCTGCGGATATGGGTGATGGCGGCGCGCCCGCGGACGCTGCCCGCGGCCCTGGCACCGGTATTCGTTGGGACTGCCGCCGCCTACCATGCCTTGCAGGGCGGGGTCGAGGTCGGGGTCACGATCGACGCGGCCAGCGCGCCGGCGATCAATGCGGTGATCGTCGCCGGCACCGACTCCTTCCGCTGGGGGACGTTCATCGCCGCGCTGATCGGCGCGACCTTCATCCAGATCGGCACCAACCTCGCCAACGACTACTCGGACGCGGCACGCGGCGCTGACACCGCCGACCGGCTCGGGCCCGTCAGGGTGACGGCCTCGGGGCTGGCGACGCCCCGCCGCGTGCTGCGGGCCACCTGGGCGGCCTTTGCGGTCGCGGCGCTGGCCGGTCTCTACCTCGGCTTCGAGGTCGGCGCGGAGATCGTCGCGGTCGGGCTGATCTCGATCGCCGCGGGCATCTTCTACACGGGCGGTCCTCGCCCCTACGGGTACGTCGGCCTCGGGGAGGTCTTCGTCTTCGTCTTCTTCGGCCTCGTCGCCGTCAACGGCTCCTACTACGTGCAGATCGAGGAGCTCGCCCTTGCACCCCTCCTGCTCTCGATCCCGATCGGGCTGCTCTCGGCGGCGATCCTCGTGGTCAACAACCTGCGCGACATCGACACCGACCGGCGCGCCGGCAAGCGGACCCTCGCCGTCCGGCTCGGGCGTGAGCGCACCCGCGGACTCTACGCCGCGATGATCGCCCTCTCCTACCTGCTGCTGCCGCTGGTCCTGCTCGCCGGCAACCGCTGGGCACCGGCGCTCGCCGCGCTCGCCAGTGCGCCGCTCGCCGTCGCCCCGCTTCGGGCCGTCAGGACCCGGACGGACGGTCCGGCGCTGAACGGCGCTCTCGCCGCCACGGGGTCGCTGCTCGGCGCGTACGCGGCTCTGGCGGCAGTCGCACTGGCGATCTAGTCCGCGGCCGCCGGCTGGGCCGCCGGCGCGCGATACTCCCCCTTCCGCCGCGAGGAGCGGCCAAGCCAGATGCGAATCGTAAGAACCGAGGTAATCCCGATCGCGCTGCCCTTCGGCGAGCGCTACCAAACGGCGAGCGGCGAGCTCTCCGCCCGCGAGATGGCGGTGATCAAGCTCCACACCGACCTCGGTCACTGGGGCCTCGGCGAAGCGGTCCCGCTCAGCCTGCGCGGCGGCGCCGGGCTCGGCCGGGTCGCCTCGGAGCTGTCGGCCTGCGGCGCCGCACTGGCCGACGCCGACGCGTCCGCGGCGCTGACCCGCAACCCGGTCGAGATCAGGAGCTGGATCTGGAGCCTGCTCGATCACTGCCGCACGCAGCACTTCGCCCCGCCGGTGATCGCCGCGATCGACATCGCCCTGCACGACCTCGCCGGGCGCCTCTCCGGGCTGCCGATGTGGAGGCTGCTCGCGGCTGGCGGCGTCCGCCCGGTCCGCTGCAACGCAACCCTCGATGCCGGCGATCCGGCCCAAGTCGCTGCGCGCGCCGCACGACAGCGGGACGCCGGCTTCACGACCTTCAAGGTCAAGGTCGGCACGGGCGACGACGAGGCGCGCGTGGCGGCGGTCCGTGGCGCGGTTGGCGACGGCGGCCGGATCCGCATCGACGCGAACGGCGCCTGGTCGGCCGCCGAGGCCGTGGAGATGCTGAGCAGGCTCGAGCCGTATCTGATCGAGCTCGTGGAGCAGCCGTGTCTGAGCCTCCACGAGCTCGCCGCGGTGCGCGCTCGGACGGCGATCCCGATCGTCGCGGACGAGAGCGTCACCTCGGTCGAGGATGCGCGCGCGGCCGTGCTGGCCCGCGGCTGTGACGCCACGACGATCAAGCTCGCCAAGGTCGGCGGGCCACTCGAGGCGCTGCGGGTCGCCGCGATCCTCCCGAGCTACCTGTCGAGCGCGCTCGACGGGCCAATCGGCATCGCCGCGGCGCTGCACACGGCGCAGGCACTCCCACGTGGGGGCTACGCGTCGGGCTTCGCGCACGGGCTGGCAACGCTCGGGCTGTTCTCGGCGCTCTACGCCGATCCGCACGGGCTGCTGGCGCCAGAGCTCACCCCAAGACACGCCGCGGGTCTCGGCGTCGATGTCGACGATGCGGCGCTGCGGGAGCTGCGGCTCTGATGCCGGCCGTCGACTCCGCCGCGAACGCAGGGATGGGCTGCTGATGATCGACCCCACCAACCGCAACACCGCCCTCGCATCGGCGCTGGCCGAGGAGCTTGCCCGCAGCGGCGTCGAGCATGCCGTCGTCTCGCCTGGATCCCGCTCCAGCCCGATCGCCCTGGCGCTCGACCGCGAACGACAGCTTCGGCTCGAGGTCGTGCTCGACGAGCGCGCCGCCGGGTTCCTCGCCCTTGGGATCGCGCTCGCGAGCGGCCGGCCGGCAGCGCTCTGTTGCACGAGCGGCTCGGCCGCGGCGAACCTGCACCCTGCGATCGTCGAGGCGGACCAGGCGGGGGTTCCGCTGATCGTCCTCACCTCCGATCGACCCGCGGAGCTGCGCGGCGTCGGTGCCGGCCAGACGATCGATCAGGTGAAGCTCTACGGCGATGCGGTCCGCTGGTTCTGCGAGGTCGGCACGCACGAGGCCGATGATGCGGGCCTGCTGCACTACCGCTCGACCGCCTGCCGCGCCTGCGCCGAGGCGACGCTCGGCCGTGGCCCGGTCCACCTCAACCTCGCCTGGAGGGATCCACTTGGCCCGGAGCCGCGGAGCGCCGATCTGACCGCCACCGACGCCCTCGCCGTCGAAGGCCGCCCGGGGTCCCGCCCGCTGACCGCGGCGCCGGTCGGTCGGGAGCCCGGTGGGTCGCTGCTGACCGAGGTCTCCGAGCTGCTCGACGGTGCCGCGCGGCCGCTGATCGTCGCCGGACGCCAACCCGACCCCGCGATCGCCGCCGCGGTCTCGGCGCTCGCCGATGCCGCCCGAGCGCCGCTGCTGGCCGAGCCGACGTCGCAGCTCCGATCGGGCCGGCGGGCGGGGCCCGGGCTGATCAGCGCCTACGACCTGATCCTCAGGGAGCCGCCCTCCGAGCTCGAGCCTGATCTCGTGCTGCGTTTCGGCGACATGCCGACGAGCAAGCCGTTGCGGCGCTGGCTGGGGGCGCCCGGCGGCCCCACTCAGGTCGTGATCGATCCCCCAGGGCGCTGGGACGAGCCGACGAGGCGTGCCCGCGCCCTGCTCCGCAGCGACGCCGCCGCGGTCGCCACGGCGCTGGCCGGGCAGGTCCGACCCGGCGAGCAGGAATGGATCGATCGCTGGGATCGGGCCGAGCGTCTCGCGCAGGCGGCGGTCGACGAGCTTCTGGAGCGGGAGCGAGTCCTGACCGAGCCGGCTCTGTTCCGTCATCTCCCGGCGGCACTTCACGACGGCGATCAGCTGCTGCTGGCCTCGAGCATGCCGGTGCGTGATGCGGAGGCGTTCCTGCCGCCCACCGAGCGGTCGCTCCGTGTCTTCTCGAACCGCGGTGCGAACGGCATCGACGGCCTGGTCTCGACCGCGATCGGGCTCGCGATCGGGGGGCGGTCGGTGACCTGGTGCGTGATCGGGGACCTGGGCCTAGCCCACGACGTCGGCGGGCTCGCGAACCTCGCAGCGGCGCCGGATCCGCTGCGACTGCTCGTGATCGACAACGGCGGCGGCGGGATCTTCGAGTTCCTACCGCAGGCCGACCAGGTCGCGCGCGAGCCGTTCGAGCGGCTGTTCATCACTCCCTCCCCACTCGATGTCCGCGGGGCAGCCACGCTGTTCGGCCTCGACTACCGTCGCGTCGAGGAGCCCGCCGATCTCGAGATCGAAGCCGACGCACCCAGCACGCTGTTGCACGCGGAGACCCCGCGCACCGGTAACGTCGAACTCCACCGGCGGCTCGCCGCCGCCGTCGGCGCTCGGCTCGCCCCCTGACGGCGCTCGGCCGAGCTCAGGCGGTTAGCAGCGGCAGCAGGGCGCCGAGCTTGACCTCGGTCTCCGCCAGCTCGCCGACCGGATCGGAGTCGGCGACGATGCCGGCTCCCGCGTAGAGGTGCGCTCGGCGGTCGCGGAGCAGGCCGGAGCGCAGCGCCACGCAGAACTCGCCGTCCTCGGCCATGTCCATCCAGCCCACCGGGCCCGCGTACCAGCCCCGGTCCATTCCCTCGAGCTCGGCGATCATCTCGCGGCCGCGCGGCCCCGCCGGCTCGCAGCCGACCGCGGGCGTCGGATGGAGCAGGCCGGCGAGCTCGAGAGCCGATCGCGAGTCGGCGAGCTGCGCGCGGACCGGCGTCGCGAGGTGCTGGATGTTGGCGACCTTGACCACGACCGGCTCCGGCGCCGCCTCGACCCAGACCGAATGCTGCCTGAGCAGCCGCTCGATGTGGTTGGCGACGATCTCGTGCTCCGCGCGGTCCTTGGGGCTACGCAGCAGCTGCTCGCCCAGGTGGTCGTCGATCGCTGGGTCGGCGCTGCGACGGGCCGAGCCCGCCAGGGCGACAGCCGTCGCGCCGGCGCCGTCGCGCCGTACGAGCAGCTCCGGCGATGCGCCGACGAAGGCGGCCTCGGGAGTGCCCACGCAGAAGCAGTAACAGGAGTCGAACAGCTCCCTGAGGGCCCCGAACAGCGCGCCGGGGGAATGGGCGGCGGGCGCATCGACGGTGACCTCACGGGCGAGCACGAGCTTGCGCATCGAGCCGGCGCGGATCTGCGAGACGGCCTCGGCGACGGCCTGCTCGTAATCGGCCGGGGGGCGCGTCCCCTGGACTTCGACGCCGCCGGTCGGATGCGGGTCCAATGGGGGCAGCGGGGCCTCGCGGATCGAGTTCAGCCGGGCTGCGGCACCGTCTCTGATCCGGTCGGGGTCGGCCCCGCCGCCGGCGACGGCGCTGATCGTCAGCCACTGGTCCCCCGCCGCGCGCGCGAGCAGGAGCTCCGGGAGCACGAGTAGCGCCGGCGGCAGCGACGACCAGTGGTGGGAGGCGCCGCCCTCGTCGGCGAAGGCCATCCCCCCGACCCAGAGCGGGCCGGCGCCGGCCGGCATCTCGCCGGGCTCGTCCGCCCGCCTCAACGCGGCGAAGGCGGTGGTGTCGGCGATCAGGTCCGCGACGCGGTCCCGGCCGCGGGAGACGACCTCCCGGACCGAGCCGACTCCGGCCACGGCGAAGTCACGCCCGGGCTCCTCCCAGCAGAACCAGCGATCGTCGGCGCGCCGCGTGGCGAACGCGGTCGCAACCGGGTCCTCGACGCCGACCGGCCGCGTGACGCTGATCAGCCGCCGGGGCCCGTCCACGGCGCCACCGGCAAGCCGTTCGAGCGAGTCGAGCAGCTCGTCGGTCTGGAGGGCGGTGGTCAGCTCTCTGGGCGCGAGCGGGCGATCGCGACCTCGCCGGTCCGCGCCATCTCGACCAGCCCATGGGGCCGGACCATGCGCTCGAAGGCGTCGATCTTGTCATCGGTGCCGGTGACCTCGATCGTCATCGTCCGTCGCGAAACGTCGACGATCTGCGCTCTGAAGATCTGACTGAACTCCATGATCTCGGCCCGGTTCTCGATCGAGGCGCTGACCTTGAACAGAGCCATCTCCCGTGACACTGTCGCCTCCGGCTCCATGTCGCGGATCTTGATCACGTTGACGAGCTTGTGAAGCTGCTTGGTCACCTGGTCGATCGGATGGACCGCACCGTCGACGGTCAGCGTGATCCGTGAGATATCGGGATCCTCGGTCGGCCCGACGGCCAGCGTGTCGATGTTGAACCCGCGCCGCGAGAACAGCAGCGCGATGCGCGCCAGCACGCCGGGCCTGTTCTCGACCATCAGCGAGAGCAGGTGCTTGCGGCCGGTCAGCCCACTGGAGACCTCGAGGTCATCGAGATTGAGCTCGGATGTCTGCGGCTCCGCCACCCCAGTTCCCCTCGCCTAGCCGACCATGTCCCGCGCCGCAGCGCCGGCCGGGATCATCGGGTAGCAGTTCTCCGTCTGCGAGACGCGGACGTCGAGCAGCGCCGGCCCCGGCGTCTCGAGCACGCTCCTCATCGCCTCCGGCAGCGCGTGCTTGTCGTCGCACGCGGCGGCCGTCCAGCCGAACGCCTCCGCGAGCTTGACCCAATCCGGGCTCGGCCCCATCTCGACCGACTTGTAGCGCTCATCCCAGAACAGCTCCTGCCACTGCCGGACCATCCCGAAATGCCCGTTGTTCATCAGCATCACCTTGACGTCGAGGTCATGGGCAGCGGCCGTCGCCATCTCCTGGCAGACCATGATCAGGCTGCCGTCGCCCGCCAGGCAGACGACCTGCTGATCGGGCATCGCAACCTTGGCACCGATCGCGGCAGGCAGGCCGAAGCCCATCGTGCCGAGGCCGCCTGAGTTGATCCACCGCCGCGGCTCCGGGAAGTGGTAGTACTGCGCCGCCCACATCTGATGCTGGCCGACATCGGAGGTGATGATCGCGTCGCCGCCGGTCGCGCGGTAGAGCTCCTCGACCATGAACTGCGGCTTGATCTCCGAGTCCTCCGAGTCCTCGTAGCTCAACGGGTACTTCTCCTGCCAGTCCCTGATCTGCTGCCACCAATCCGCGAGCCGCGCCGGATCGGCCTGCAGCGCTCGGTACTCGCCGGTCAGCTTCGGCAACACGTCGTGAGCGCTACCGACGATCGGGATGTGGGCGGCGACGTTCTTGCTGATCTCGGCCGGGTCGACGTCGATGTGGATGAACTTGGCGCGGGGTGCGAACTCGCTCAACTTGCCGGTGATTCGGTCATCGAAGCGGGCCCCGACGGCGATGATCAGGTCGGCCTCGTCCATCGCGTAGTTGGCGGCCCGCGTGCCGTGCATCCCGAGCATCCCGAGCCATTGCTCGTCGGGGGCCGGAAATGCGCCGAGCCCCATCAACGTGCAGGTGACCGGGAAGTCGTCGGATCGGGCGAGCTCGCGCAGCTCCTCGGAGGCTTCGGCGTTGATCACGCCGCCGCCCGCGTAGATCACGGGCCTGCGGGCATTGGCCATCGCCTTCGCCGCGATCCTGATCTGCTTGATGTTGCCCTCGGTGGTCGGCTGGTAGCCGGGCAGCTTCGGCTTGCCGGTGATCGGCTCGTACTCGATCTCGGCCCGCGAGAGATCCTGTGGAATGTCGATCAGCACGGGTCCTGGCCGTCCGCTCGAAGCGATGTGAAAAGCCTGATGCACGTACTCGGGGATCTGGGCCGGATCGGTGACGAGGAAGGAGTGCTTGACGACCGGCATCGTGATCCCGGTCACATCGGCCTCCTGGAAGCCGTCGGTGCCGATCAGCTCGGTGCGAACCTGACCGGTGATGAACACGGTCGGGACCGAGTCCATCACGGCGTCCGCGATCGCCGTGACCAGGTTGGTCGCCCCCGGTCCGGAGGTCGCGAAGGCGACCCCGACCTTGCCGGAGGCCTTGGCGTAGCCCTCCGCGGCGTGCCCGCCGCCCTGCTCGTGCCGTACCTGCACGTGCTCGAAATCAGCGTCATAGAGGGCGTCGTAGAGCGGCAGGCTGGCACCGCCGGGGATCCCGAAGACGTGTTCGACCCCTTCGGCCTTGAGGGCCTCGCAAAGGGCATCGGCGGCGCGCATCAGTTCAACCTCCGGGACGCTGGTCGGGGAGTTCAGGGGACAGGGAGATCGCGGGCCTGCCTGAGCGTTTCCAGGCCCTCCCGCGTTCGGCGGCCGAGTTTACCAGCCGTTTTCGGCCGGCCCGGCGGTGATCGCCCGCCTGCATCATCTCTGGTCGGGGCCCGGCCGTACCTCGTCGGGCTCGGGGAGGTAGAGATCCTCGCCGCAGCGGTTGCAGACCTGGACGTAGAGCTTCTGGACCTTGCCGCATCTCGGGCAGCGCCGCTCAGGCTCGCTCTGCTCCCGGCGGTAGAGGATCGCCGCGACCAGGCCGACCGCGAGCGTGAAGAAGCCGATCAGCAGCCAGATCAAGAAGCTCGATCCCTTGCGTTTGCCGATCACCGCGGTCGGGATCGCGAAGCTGAGGGCGATGATCAGGTACTCCACGGCCCAGATCCTTGCAGCCCGGGGGCGGCCCCTCCGGTCCTCAGACCGGGCGGTGGGTTCCGCCGCGCTCGTAGACCTCGGCGCGAAGCGGGTGCGGGTGGCCGATCGAGCCGACCTCGGCCGTGTCGCGACCGAACAGCAGGCCGACGGTCCAGTCGGCGACGGCGTGCAGCTTGCGGGACGTGCCGGGCATCTGCGAGAGGTGATAGGTCCTGGCGGCCCACCAGGCCGGGAACCCTGAGAGCGTCAGGCCGGGGCCGCTGGCGACCGCCTTGTGCCGGCCGAGATTGACGAAGGCGCCACGACTCCGGTAGCGGAACCGTCGTTCCTTCCCGACCCCGAGCCCGGCGGCCATGTTGCGGGCGGCAACCCGGCCCTGGCGAATCGCATGCTGCGCCGTGGGCGGGCAGAGGCCGCCGTCGGGGTCCGGCACCGCGGCGCAGTCGCCCGCCGCGTAGACGCCGTCGAGGCCGGGGACCCGCAGGTAGTCGTTGACCGCGACCCTGCCGCGCTCGTCGAGCTGGACACCCATCGACCGCAGGCTCGGGTGGGCGATGACACCGGCGGTCCAGACGACCGTCCGGGTCGCGATCCGCTCCCCGGTCGAGAGGGCGACGGCGTCCGCCGAGACCGACTCGAGAGCCGTGCCGAGACGGATCTCGATCCCGCGCCCCCGCAGCTCCCGGGTCGTGTAGTCGGCGAGCTTGCGCGGGATCTCGGGCAGGATCCGATCGCTGGCCTCGATCAGCAGGAAGCGGATGCCGGTGAGCCGGGCGCGGGGATAGGACTGAATCGCGTCGGCGGCGAAGTCCTGCAGCTCGGCAAGGGCCTCCAAGCCGCTGTAGCCGCCGCCGATGAAGACGTAGGTCAGCAGCTCCTGGCGGCCGGCCGGGTCCTCGGTCGCGTTCGCCGCCTCGAGCGTCTCGATTACGTGGTTGCGCAGCCAGATCGCGTCGGCGAGGCTCTTGAAGCCGATCGCGTGCTCGCTCAGGCCCTCGATCGGCAGCGACCGGCTGACCGAGCCGGTTGCGAGCAGCAGCTGGTCGTAGCGAAGCACCTCCTCGTCGCCCTCGTGCCCGGAGAGGGTCACCGTCCGCGTCGCCGGGTCGTGCGATGAGATCGCCCCCAGCCGCAGGTAGGTGCGCCTGAGGACGTCGCGCAGCGGGGTGACCACGTGGCGTGGCTCGAGCGTCCCCGCCGCTGCCTCCGGTAGCAGCGGCGTGTAGAGCAGGAAGTTGACGTCGTTGACGAGCAGCAGTCGCGCCGACTGAAGCGGCAGCAGCCGCTCCAGCGTCCGCGCGGCCTGCAGTCCGGCGAACCCGCCTCCAGCGATGACGACGCTGTGTGCCATGCGGGAATCCTACCGACTTTGTAACACGGTGTTACAAAGGCCCCGGACGGCCGCCGTCCCGCTCAGACGCCGAGCTGCTCACGGATCAGGCGGTTGACCTCGCCACCGTCGGCGCGGCCCCGCGTCTCGCGCATCACTGCACCGACGAGCGCCCCGATCGCCTTCATCTCGCCTGCGCGAACCTTCTCGGCGGCGCCGGGGTCCCCGGCGATCGCCCGCTCGACCGCGGCCTCGAGCACCCCGTCAGCGGCCGAGACCGCGCCGAGGCCCTCGGCCTCGACGATCGCCGCCGGGTCTCCACCCTCCACCACCAGGCGGCCGAGGACCTCGCGGCCGGTCTTTCGATTGATCGTCTTCGTCGCGACCAGATCGGCGAGGCCGGCGACGGCCTCGGGGCCGGCGCTGGTCGCGGCGGGGTGCTCGAGGCCCGCCTCGCGAGAGACCCTGACGAGCTCGCCCGTGACCCACCCGGCCACGGCCCTGTTGTCCGCTTCGACGGCGAGCTCGGCCGCGCGCTCGAAGAAGGCCCCGAGCTCCGCGTCGAAGGCGAGCTGGGCGGCATCGTCCGGCGCCAGCCCGAGCTCGCTCGCGTAGCGGTCGCGCCTCGCCCCCGGCAGCTCGGGCAGCCGCCCGCGGGCCTCCTCGATCTGCGCCTGCGACGGTGCCAGCGGCACGAGGTCGGGCTCGGGAAAGTAACGGTAGTCGTGCGCGTACTCCTTCGAGCGCAACGAGGTCAGCGACCCGGTCGCAGGGTCGAAGTGCAGGGTCTCCTGCATGACCTCGCCGCCCCCCTCGAGCAACCCGACCTGCCGCTTGACCTCGGCGGCGATTCCGCGCTCGATGAACCGGAAGCTGTTCATGTTCTTGAGCTCGGTCTTGGTCCCGAGCGGCTCGGTTCCGGGGCGGCGCACGGAGATGTTCGCGTCGCAGCGCAGGCTGCCCTCCTCCATGTTGACGTCGGAGACGCCGAGCTGGCGCAGCGTCGTCCGCAGGAGCTGAAGCCATTCGCGCGCCTCGGCGCCGCTGCGGATGTCCGGCTCGGTGACGATCTCGACCAGCGGCGTGCCGCCGCGGTTGAAGTCGACCAGCGACGCTCCGGAGCCGTGGATTCGACCGGTGTCGCCGACGTGGCTGAGCTTTGCCGCGTCCTCCTCGAGATGCACCCGGTGGATGCGAACGTCGGCCAGCGACCCGCCCGAGCCCAGCGGGATGTCGTACTGGCTGATCTGGTAGCCCTTCGGGAGATCCGGGTAGAAGTAGTTCTTGCGGTGGAAGATCGACCGCGGCGCCACCCGGCAGCCGAGCGCGAGCGCCACCTGGATCGCGTAGTCGACCGCCTTGCGGTTCGGAACCGGGAGCGTTCCCGGGTGGCCGAGGCAGACCGGGCAGGTGTGGACGTTCGGATCGGCGCCGAACTCGAGCTCGCAGCCGCAGAACATCTTCGTCGCGGTCTGCAACTGCACGTGGATCTCGAGCCCGATCACCGGCTCCCAGCCGCTCGCCCCCTCGCTCATCCGACCGTCGTCCGATCTCGGCCCGGCGCCCCGTCGAAGCCGATCGCGGATTCGAGCGCATGAGCGGCGTCCAGTAGCCGCGACTCGCTGTAGGCGGGCCCGGCGATCTGCAGTCCCACCGGCAGCTCGGGTCCGCCGTCCGCGGGCCTTGCCATGCCGGCTGGAATCGAGATCGCCGGGAGCCCGGCCAGCGACATCGGGACCGTGCAGTAGTCCGACATGTACATCGCCAGCGGATCGGAGGCCCGGGAGCCGAGCTTGAAGGCGACCGTCGGTGAGGTTGGCGTCAGCAGCAGGTCGAACTCGTCGAAGGCGCTGCGGAAGTCCTCGGCGATCAGCGTCCGCACCCGCTGCGCCTGGCCGTAGTAGGCGTCGTAGTAACCGGAGGAGAGCGCGTAGGTGCCGAGCATGATGCGCCGCTTGACCTCGGGCCCGAAGCCGGCTGCGCGGGTGTGCTCGTACATCTCGGTCAGGTCCGATGAGTCCTCGCGGAGCCCGAAGCGGACACCGTCGTAGCGGGCCAGGTTCGCCGATGCCTCAGCCGGAGCGAGGACGTAGTAGGCGCTGATGCCGTACTCGGCGTGCGGGAGGGCGGTCTCCGCGACCTCGGCGCCCAGCTCCTCGCAGGTCGCGAGCGTGCGCTCGAAGACCTCACGGACCCCGGGCTCGATCCCCTCGGCCTCCCCGGCCAGCTCCCTCGGCACACCGAGGCGCAGGCCGTCGAGACGCTCCGCCCCCGGCAGCCCAACGCCGCCCGGGATGCCGGTCGAGGTCGAGTCACGCGGGTCGGCGCCCTGCATCACCTCGAGCAGGAGGGCGGCATCGGCGACCGTCCGGGTCAGCGGCCCACACTGATCGAGCGACGAGGCGAAGGCGATCATCCCGTAGCGCGAGATCGCCCCGTAGGTCGGCTTCAGCCCGACGATGCCGCAGAGGGCGGCGGGCTGGCGGATCGAGCCGCCGGTATCGGTTCCGATCGCGCAGGGGGCGAGGCCGCCCGCGACCGCCGCCGCGGAGCCACCGGACGATCCCCCCGGCACACGCTCGGGGTCCCAGGGATTGAGCACCGGCGCGAAGCCGGAGTTCTCGTTCGAAGACCCCATCGCGAACTCGTCCATGTTCGTCTTGCCGAGGACCCCGGCGCCGGCGTCGAGCAGCCGCTCGACCGCCGTCGCCGTATACGGCGGCAGGTATCCGTCGAGGATCCGTGAACCCGCCGTGGTCGGCACCCCCTCGACGCAGAAGATGTCCTTGACCGCGACCGGCACACCGGCCAGCTCGCCGCCCGAATCGGCCCGGGCCCCGTCCGCCCCATCGCTGCGCCAGAGGTATGCCCCAAGCTCGTCGCCGGCCGCCTCCGCCCGCCAGGCGGCCGCGTACTGGTCTGCCTCCACGGCCCCGTCGCGGACCGCGGCAGCCCCCTCCAGAACGCTGAGGTCGATCGCCGCGCTCACGCCTGTGGTGAGGGAACCCGGAACGAGTCCCGGTCGGGGTCGGGAGCGTTGGCCAGGGCCTCGGCCACGGGCAGGCTCGGCGCCGGAAGATCGTCGCGGAGCACGTTCTCGAGCTCGACCACGTGGGACGTCGGCGACACCTGGTCGAGCTCGAGCCCGGCGATCCGATCGACGTGCTCCAGCACCCCCGAGAGCTCGACGGCCATTCGCTCGACCTCCGGCTCGTCGAGGTGCAGCCGGGCGAGCCTTGCGACGTGCAGCACCTGTTCCCGATCGATCACCGGCCGCATTCTAGGAGCGGCGGCGCTGAGACCCGCGGACGACCCTCAGATCGCCCGCTCACCGGGGTCCGCCCCCAGGCGGCGCCTACTCGGCCAGGTAGGCGCCCTCTTCCTGCATCGCCTCCCAGGCGCCGTAGGTCATCGCCGCCGATGCGATCAGCCCGAGGAAGACGCCGATCTCGCGGTCGGCCCCGGACGGCGGGTCGATGATCCGATAGAGGATCAGGACGGTCCCGAGGGCGCTGAGGCCGGCGACGATCGCGCTGCCTGCGACCGGCAGGTTGGCGCTGGTCCCGTACGCCGACATCGCGGCGACGGCGACCGCGGCGATGATCGCGAGCATCAGGACGATGTCGATGAAATCGAACGACTGCCAGGCGTTGAAGCCGCCGCCGATCTCGACCGAGCCGATTCCGGTGTCGATCGTGCCGCCGAACCCGAACCAGTCGAAGATGAACATGATCAGGAACAGGGCGATGGCGGAACCAGCCGCGATCCTCTCCCCGCGTCCAACTGCGTCTACGTCCATCGCTTCCCTCCTAGATTGCCGAGATCGACCCCGTTGCTTCACCGGGATTGTCGGCGCAGCGTATAGCGAGCCTCAGTCGGACCGATTTGCACGGGCCGCCCGCAGTGCGTTCGCGAGCAGCATCGCGATCGTCATCGGCCCGACGCCGCCGGGGACCGGGGTGATCGCCGCCGCCCGGGCGGCGGCCGAGTCGAACTCGACGTCGCCGACCAGGCCGGCCTCGGTCCGGTTGATGCCGACGTCGATCACGGTTGCGCCGGGCTTCACCCACTCGCCGCGGACCAGCTCCGGGACGCCGACCGCGGCGATCAGCACGTCGGCCCGGGCGCAGGTCGCCGCGATGTCGGCGGTTCGGGAGTGGCAGACGGTCACCGTCGCGTTGGCGGCGAGCAACAGGCTCGCAAGCGGTCTGCCGACCAGGGTCGAGCGGCCGACGATCACCGCCTCGCTCCCCTCCAGCTGCGCGCCGCTGACCCGCAGCAGCTCCATCACGCCGCTCGGCGTGCACGCGACCAGCCCAGCGGGGGGGTCCGGACTTTCGAGCTCGAGCGCCTCGGCGACGCCAATCTTGCCCTGGGCCAGCAGCCCGGCGTTCATCGGCGTCAGTCCGTCGACGTCCTTTCGCGGGGAGATCCGGCTCAGGAGCTGGTCGCTGTCGTGCCCGGCGGGGAGCGGTAGCTGCACGAGGATCCCGTCCACGCTGGGGTCGCGATCGAGCTCGCCGACCAGGGCGACCAGCTCCTCGCGCGCCACGTCGGCGCCGAGCTCGTGATGGAGGGAGCGAATCCCGACCTCCTTGCAGGCCTTGCGCTTGTTCGCCACGTAGACGTGCGATGCGGGGTCGTCACCGACGAGCACCGTGGCCAGCCCCGGCGGACGCCCGCCCTCCGCGACCCGGGCCGCCACGGCCGCGGCGACCCGCCCGCGAACGTCCTGCGCCACTGCCCTGCCGTCGATGATCTCGGCGGTCAACGGCTTAGGAGGCTCTCTGGATCGGGGCGTAGTCGGCCATCAGCTTGCGCTCGCCCTCGCCGCCGAAGCGGACGACGACGACGTTGCCCGGCTCGACCGCGGTCACCACACCCTCGCCGAACGAGGCGTGGACGACGTCGTCGCCGACGGCCAGCTCGAGCGTTGGCTCCTGGCCGCCGGCGCCTGGGCCGGCGAAGCTCGAGCCGCCGCCGGCCCCCAGCCCCCAGCCCGTGGTCGGCCCGACGGTCGAGTGGCGCTCGACCAGCCGATCCGGGATCTCGCCGAGGAATCGGGAGGGGATGCCGCTGCCGGTCGCCCCGAAGATCGAGCGTCGCCGCGCATGGCTGAGCGCGAGCCGCTCACGCGCCCGCGTGATCCCGACGTACGCGAGCCGCCGCTCCTCCTCGAGGGTCCCCTCGTCGATCGAGCGCGAGTGCGGGAAGACGCCGTCCTCGCAGCCGATGATGAAGACGGCCCTGTACTCGAGCCCCTTGGCGTTGTGGAGGGTCATCAGGGTCACGAGCTCCTCGTCCTCGCGCAGGTCGTCCTGTGCGGTGAACAACGAGATCTGCTCGAGGAACTCCTCGAGTGGCGCCAGCTCGCTGTCGCCCTCGACGGTGCGATTGACGTCGAACTCGGCGGCAACCCCGACCAACTCCTGGAGGTTTTCGATCCGCCCCTCCGCCTCGATCGTTCGCTCGGCCTCGAGCGCCTCGATGTAGCCGGACTCCCCGAGGGTGGCCTCGAGTAGCTCGGCGACGCTGCCGCCGCCCGCGGCACGTTCGGCGAGGCCTGCGATCAGCTCCTCGAAGCGCGTCATCGCCTTGACGGCGGCCGCACCCAGCCCGGGGACGCGCTGGGGGTCGGCGAGCAGCTCGATCGGCGCCACGCCGAGCGTGTTCGCATGGCCCAAGAGGCGCCCCTCCGACGTCTTGCCGATCCCGCGTCGCGGCGAGTTGATCACCCTGGCGAGCGACACCGTGTCCTGGGGATTCACGAGCAAGGTCAGGTAGGCCATGGCGTCCTTGATCTCCGCCCGCTCGTAGAACTTGGTGCCGCCGATCACCTGGTAGGGGACATCGAAGCGCACCAGCGTGTCCTCGAGCACCCGGCTCTGCGCATTGGTGCGGTAGAAGACCGCGACGTCGGTTCTCGCGATCCCTGCCTCGTCGGCAAGCCGATCGATCTCCCCCGCGACCCAGCGCGCCTCCTCGTGCTCGTCCTGAAGCTCGGCGATCGTCACCGGATCGCCGGCGCCGGCGTCCGTCCAGAGGTCCTTCTCGAGGCGATCCCGATTGTTCGAGATCACGGCGTTGGAGGCGTCGAGGATCGTCTGCGTCGAGCGGTAGTTCTGCTCGAGCCTGACGCTGGTCGCGTCGAAGTCCCCCTGGAAGTCGAGGATGTTGCGGATGTCAGCCGCTCGGAAGCCGTAGATCGACTGGCTGTCGTCCCCGACGACGAACAGGTTGCCGTGCTCGCCGCTGAGCAGCTGCAACAGCCGGTACTGCACCCGGTTCGTGTCCTGGTACTCATCGACGAGGACGTGGCGGAAGTTACGGGCGTAGCGCTCCCGGAGATCGGGGCAGAGCTCGAAGAGGTTGACGGTGCGGACGAGCAGGTCGTCGAAGTCCATCGCGTTGTTCTCGTGCATCCGCTTCTCATAGAGCGTGTAGACGTCGGCGACCGTCTCCTCGAAGAAGCTGCCCTGCTCCTCGCGGTAGCTCTCCGCGTCGGTGAGACGGTTCTTCGCGAGTGAGATCTGGCCCTTGACCGTTCGCGGCGGGAATCGCTTCGGGTCGATGTCCAGCTCCCCGAGGCAGCGCTTGACCATTCGTACGGAATCGGCCTCGTCGAAGATCGAGAAGCCGCGCTTGTAGCCGAGTCGATCGGCGTGCTGGCGAAGGATCCGCGCGCAGGCCGAGTGGAAGGTCATCACCCACATCAGCCGCGCCGCGGCTCCGGTCAGCTCCTCGACCCGGCCCCGCATCTCGTCCGCCGCCTTGTTGGTGAAGGTGATCGCGAGTATCTCTCCCGGCCGCGCCATCCCGGTCGCCAGCAGGAAGCCGATTCGTCTGGTCAGCACGCGGGTCTTGCCCGAGCCGGCTCCGGCGAGCACCAGCAGCGGCCCCTCGCCGTGCTCGACCGCGCGGCGCTGTGCCTGGTTCAGGTCAGCGAGAAGCTGCTCCACCCGACTGGAGCCGACGCTGGTCGGTGCGCCGAGGCCCTCGTCGGGGGACCGTTGGGCATCTGGGGTTACCGGCTCTGCCACAGACGCCGAGCTTAGCCTCAGGCCCGGAGGGCGAGCCGCCCTACCCGCCGGCGGTGCTCGGCCCTCGGCGCGGGCGAAGCTCCTGGACGCGGGCGCTGCTGCGCTCCCCATCGAGCGCCTCGAGTCGCGCCTCGACCGCGCCGAGGCGCTCGCTCAGCTTCCGCACTGAATCGGCGACCGGGTCCGGCAGATGGATCCAGTCACTGTCGGGGCCCTCAACCTTGCGGCCCTCGACCCGGACCGTGTGGCCCGGATTGCCGACGACCGTCGAGTTCGACGGCACATCGCCGATCACGACGGTGTTCGCGCCGACCTTGGCGCCGTGCCCGACAGTGATCGGCCCGAGGAGCTTGGCGCCGGAGCCGATCGTCACGTTGTCCTCGACCGTCGGGTGCCGCTTGCCCCGGGCAAAGCCCGTGCCCCCGAGGGTGACCCCCTGATAGACCGTCACGCAGCGGCCGATCTCCACGGTCTCGCCGATCACGACCCCCGATCCGTGGTCGATGAAGAAGTCGTTGCCGATCCGGGCCGCGGGATGGATCTCGACGCCGGTCAGCAGTCGCGACGTGTGGGCGAGCATCCGGGGAACGACCGGAACCCCCGACTCGTGCAGGGCGTGGGCCACACGATGCGCGAGGATCGCCTGTACCCCAGCCCAGGTCGCGAGAATCTCCAGCGACCCCGCGGTGCGCGCCGCAGGGTCGCGATCTCGGGCGGCGCCGACATCGTCGCGGACCTCGCGGAGCACGCGGGCGAAGGTGCTCAGTCCAAGCATTCCACCAGGATAAGCGGCCCGGGCGCGGGGCTCGAAGCGTGTCCCCTCGGGGCCGGGGGTCAGGCGCCGAAGAACGGCAGCGACATATACCGCTCACCGCTGTCGCAGAGGATCACCACGATCCGCTTCCCCTGCATCGCGGGCCTCGCGGCAAGCTCGATCGCCGCATGGAGCGCCGCTCCCGCCGAGATCCCGATCAGCAATCCATCGCGGGTCGCGGCGAGGCTCGCCGTGGCGAGGGCCGACTCGTCCTCGACCTGGACGATCTCGTCGACGACGTCGAGGTCGAGCACGCTGGGGACGAAGCCGGCCCCGATGCCCTGAAGCTTGTGGGGGCCGGGATCGCCACCGGAGATCACCGGCGAGGCAGCCGGCTCCACCCCGACCATCTGCAACTCGGGCCGCCGCGGCTTCAGAGCCCGGCCGATCCCGGTGATCGTGCCGCCGGTGCCGATCCCGGCGACCACCGCGTCGACCTCACCGCCGGTGTCGCGCCAGATCTCCTCGGCCGTAGTCCGCATGTGCACCTCGGGGTTCGCCGGGTTCTCGAACTGCATTGGCATGAAGGCCTCCTCGTGCTCTGAGGCGATCTCGCGGGCGAGCGCGACCGACTCGTCCATGCCACCCATCGACGGCGTCTCCCGGACCACGGCGCCGTAGCTGCGCAACAGCGCCGAGCGCTCCCGGCTCATCCCCTCCGGCAGCGTCAGCACGCAGCGATAACCCCGCGCGGCGCAGACCATCGCCAGCGCGATGCCGGTGTTGCCGCTGGTCGGCTCGACGATCACCGACCGGCCGGGCTCGATCCGGCCCTCGGACTCGGCGGCATCGATCATCGCGACCCCGATCCGGTCCTTGACGGAGCCGCCGGGGTTGAACCACTCGAGCTTGCCGACCAGCTCGGCCCCGAGCCCCTCCCCCACTCCCCGCAGCCTGACCAGCGGCGTGTCGCCGACCGTCGCCGGGGCCTCAGCGGCGATCCGCAGCGTCGTCGGTGCAGGTGACTCCGAGCCCATCGCCGCGAACGCTAGCGGCGCGGCCGCCGGCAACGACCCCCGGCCCCATGGTGGGGTAGCCCCTAGATGAAGTACATGCGGCCGCCTTCGGCCTCTTCGCGGCGGGCGACGTCGGCGATCGTGGCCTGGGCGAAGACCTCCCGCAGGGCCTCGACGCCTTCGGCCCAGATCCCGCCGGCCTCCGCGGCCTCGTCGCCGATCCGCCCGTCGAGCGCCTGGACGACATCCAGCACCGTGATCTCGTCGGCCGGGCGGGCGAGGCGAAATCCACCCTTGACGCCCCGCTGCGAGATCAGCAGACCTGATCGGCGCAGGGTGCTGAACAGCTGCTCGAGGAACTGAACCGGAATCTCGCGCCGCTCGGCGACGACCGAGATCGGGACCGGGTCGCCGCCGCCGCGCGCCAGCTCGGCCATGCCGACAACCGCATACCTCGACTTCGCCGTGACCGAGATCACTGGCCGTGGTTTGTAGCGGATGACGCGGCGGCGGCTGCTATACGATCCTCATCTTCGACGAGTGGCACTTCGCCGTTCCTGCTGTGGGTGCCCGGGCCGAGAGTCGGTCGGAGGGGGAACGAGAGCAATGGAAGCACCGACATCGAGAGTCTGCCTCGTGATCGAAGCTCACCCGATCGTGCGAATCGGGATCCGCAGCCTGCTGGCCCCCGACTGGGACACCGAGGAGCTCGACAACGGGGCGGAGGCCCTGGAGCTGGTCACCAGCGTCGGCAACTTCGACGTCGCCGTGGTCGAGATGAGGTCCCCCGGCGATGACGGCTGCCCCTCGGGGACGGCGACGATCAGGGGCCTGGTCGGGGCGCAGCCGGCGCTCGGCGTCGTCGCCCTCGGCGGGCCGCTGGAGCGCCACGCAGCCCGCGAGGCGCTCGACGCCGGAGCGACGGCCTACGTCAGCCGGCGCTCCGCGGCGCACTCCCTGCGAGCCGCAGTGCAGGCTGCATCCGACCAGCAGTCGTTCGTCGACCCCGCGGCGACGTCGCGCTCGAGCGGCGGACTGCTCACTCGCCGGCAGCGTCAGGTCCTACAGCTCTTCGCCGACGGCCTCTCGACCGAGCAGGCGGCGCAGCGGCTCGGGCTCAGCGAGGAGACGATCCGGACCCACGCCAAGGGCGTGATCTCGCGGATCGGGGCTCGGGACCGCGCCCATGCGGTGGCGATGGCCATGCGCGGCTCGCTGATCGAGTAGCGAGCGCTGCGGCGCAGCGGCTAGATCCAGCCGCGATCCCGGGCGACCAGCACCGCCTGGGCGCGGTCGGCCGCCCCGATCTTGCGGTAGACGTTGTGCAGATGGGTGCGGACGGTGCTGGCGGAGAGGCCCATCTCGCCGGCGATCTGCTTGTAGACCTTGCCTTCCGCGAGCCCGCGGAGCGCGTCGGACTCGCGCCTCGACAGGGGGCAGGGCTCGCGCCGGATCTTCCTCGTCCGCTGGGCGTGGGGGAACTCGTAGACGATCTGGCGAAGGCGGTCGGGGCCAAGGCCGCAGACCTCGGCCATCGCCTCCAGCGCCTTCTCGGAGACGAGCTCGCCCTGGGACTGATGGACGATGAGATCACCGAGCCGCACGCCGGCGGCGAGACCCGTCGCCTCCTCCGAGTGGTGGCGCTCGATCGCGCTGGCAATTCGGGGCGGCAGCCCCCAGCGGCGGGCGAGGACGCCGCCGACAAGCGTGTGATCGATGCCGAGCTCGCGACGCTCCCTCTGGGTCCGCTCCTCCGGGGTCAGCCGCCCGTCGGTGAGGATCTCCTCATACCCGGGATAGAGCCGGCTGAGCACGAGCCGGCCGATGTCGTGGAGCAGCGCAGTGGCCGCGAGCTCGTCGCGATCGGCGACATCGCTGAGCTCGGCGATCCGCTCGGCCGCGTAGCGCGTCGCGACCGCGTGGCGCCGGGCCCGCTCCGGCAGCAGCTTCCAGCTGCCGGACGATCGGAACAGATCGTAGGTGTCGAGGCGACTAGCCAGCGACTGGACCCCCTCTGGCTTCAGCAGATCGACCGCGTCGGGCACGCTCGAGACGCGCCCGCGCGGGCCGCCGCCGTTGTTGGCAGCCCGCAGCACAGCGACCGTGACCGCGGTGTCGGATTCGATCAGGTCGGTGAGCTCCCCCGTCGTCGAGCCACCCTTCGCGGTCAGCTGCTTGACCCGGGCGACCGTCTCGCTCAGCGCGGGCAGCTGGTTGACGGCGTCGAAGGCGGCGGACAGGCGGTGTCCGCCCCTCCCCGAGCTCCGGCCGGCGCCTCCGCTTTGCGTCTGGGTTGCCATCACTGCGAAGCCGGCGCGAGTCGTGACCCGCCCAGCTTCAGTCACTTGATCGGCAGGATCGGCCTGCGCATTTAGCCCGGACGCCGCTCCTGCAGTGGCCTGGGGCGCTCAGTCTGGGCTGTTGGCGGCCGCGTCGAGCTGCTCCACTGCGGCCTCGATGCGGCTCAGCGACCGCTCCCGACCGAGCGCCGCAAGCGACTCGAAGATCCCCGGTGACACGCTGCCCCCGCTGATCGCGACGCGAATCGGCTGCAGGACCTTCCGCGCGCCGAGTTGCTCACGCTCGAGCAACTCCCGCAGGACGCGCTCGATCTCGGCAACGTCCCATTCGCCGATCCCCGCGAGCGCCTCGAGGGCGAGCCGCAGCGGATTCGCGACCGCGGGCTTCATCACCTTCCTCCATGCAGCTGGATCGGCCCGGGCTCGATGAACAGAAACGAGATCAGCGGCCAGATCTCGGCGACGGTCTGCGCCTTCTCCTGCACGATCTCGCAGGCCGAGGAGCGGAGCTCGGGATCGGCCGCTGCGAAGGCCCGGGCCGCGCCCGCGTCGGTCCGGGCCAGGTGGTCGGAGAGGCGACGCTCGTATTCCTCCAGATCGGCCTCCCGCATGAACCGTCCGTTCATCCAGCGCAGCTTCTGCTCGTCGAAGACGGCCGAGGCCCGCCCGACGCGGTCGATCGCGAATCGCTCGACCAGCTCGTCGGTGCTCATCAGGGTCGTGTCGTCCTGGGTGCCCCAGCCGAGCAGGGCCAGGTAGTTGCGGACAGCGGCCGGCAGGTACCCCTGGTCACGAAGCTCCTGCACCGATGCAGCACCGTGACGCTTCGACAGCTTCTTGCCGTCGGGGCCGTGCAGGAGCGGGAGGTGTGCGTAGCGGGGCGGGTCCGCGCCGAGCGCCGACAGCACTAGGAGCTGCTTCGGGGTGTTGGAGAGATGATCGTCGCCGCGGATCACGTCGCTGATCTCCATGTCGGCGTCATCGACGGCGACGGCGAAGTTGTAGAGGACGGTTCCGTCGCTGCGCGCGATCACCGGATCGTCCTGGAGCCTGTTCTCGAAGCTGATCTCGCCCCGGATCAGATCCTCGACCACGGTCTCCCCCTCGTCGGGGACGCGCAGTCGGATCGCGGCGCCCGGCCCGTCGGCCGCGGTGCCGCGGTAGCCGGCGCCGCCGTGCGCCTCCTTGTACGCCCTGACCTGCTCGGCGGTCGCGGGGTCGGGATAGGCGAGACCGTCGCCGAGCAACCGCTCGATGCTCTCGGCGTGACGTTCGGCCCGCTCGTGCTGGCTCAGCGGCCCCTCGTCCCAGTCGAGCTCGAGCCACTCGAGCGCGTCGAGGATCTGGGCGACGTTCTCGGGGGTCGACCGCTCACGATCGGTGTCCTCGATGCGAAGCACGAGCGAGCCACCTCCTCCGCGGGCGACCAGCCAGTTATAGAGTGCCGTCCGGGCGCCGCCGATGTGCAGCGCCCCGGTTGGCGAGGGGGCGAATCTGACTCTGAGGGGCTTTTCAACCATGCTGATCGGCGCGCATGTTTCCACAGCGGGCGGCCTCGAGACAGCGGTCGAGCGCGGCGTCGAACGGGAGTGCGACGCGATCCAGATCTTCCATCAGAGCCCTCGCATGTGGCGGCCGACCAATCACCGGCCCGAGAACATCGCCGCGTTCAACGAGGCCTTCGCCGGCTCGCGCCTGGAGTCCACGGTGATCCACGCCGTCTACTTGATCAACACCGCCAGCCGTGACCAGGAGATCAGGGCGAAGTCGTTGAACTCGCTGACGCACGCGCTGCGGCTCGGGGACGCGATCGGGGCCGATGGGGTCGTCCTCCACGCCGGCAGTCGCAAGGGCGACCCTGTGGACGAAGCTGTCGCCCGCTCCGGCGAGCTCGTTCGCGAGGCCCTGGCCGAGTCGGAGAGGACCCCGGTGCTCTACGAGAACACAGCCGGCACCCAGGGGCCGCTGGGCCGGGACTTCGCCGAGCTCGGCGCCCTGGTCGAGTCGGCCGGAGCCGGGGAGCGGGTCGGGGTCTGCCTCGACTGCTGCCACCTGTTCGCCTCCGGCTACGACATCGTCACCGACGAGGACCTTGGCCGGGTGGTCGACGACTTCGAGACCACGGTCGGGCTCGAGCGACTCAGATGCCTGCACGTCAACGACAGCCGCGTCCCGCTCGGCGCGAACCGCGACATGCATGCGAACGTCGGCCAGGGCGAGCTTGGAGCGGAGGGCATCGCGGGCTTCCTCTCCGAGCCCCGCTTCGAGGGCCTGCCGGCGCTGCTCGAGACTCCCGGACCGGACAAGCGCGGGGCGGATCGGGCGGAGGTCCGGCGGGCGCGGGAGCTGCGCGCGGCCGGCCTCGCCGCCCGCTGATCAGGCCGCCCGCCGAGGGGCGATCACGTCTCGCAGATCGAACTCAGCTTCGATCTCGATGCAGTCGAAGAACTCGGGGTTGACACAGGTGTGGGCCGGGCCGTCGCCCTCGAACGCGGGCTCGACCCGCGACTGGCACTGCGGGAGCGGCTCGCCGGTCATCTTGATCCCGCCGAAGCCGCCGTTGCGCTCCGCCGCCTCGAACATCTGCACGTCGATCTCTCCGCGGAAGACCTTCTGCACGCAGCCCATGAACCGGCGGCCGGTCGGCCCGTCGATGTAGCTCCACAGATAGGGGCAGCGCATCTCGAGGCAGTCTCGGGGCTCGATCAGCTTGTCGCAGTAGGTGCGACATCGCCGGCACTCGCCCGGCGGGGCGGCAACCTGTCTTCGCGCTGCGACCGACATACGCCTGCAGTCTACGGAGCCGGCGACGCCCGTCGCCGGCCAGGTCCTAGGCGGCGATCGATCGGCTGCCGAGCAACTCGTCGAGCTCGGCCCGGAGCCCGGCGGAGGGGGCGACTCGATAGTCCTCGCCGAAGCGGAGCTTGCGGATCCCCTCGCGGGTCTTCATCTCGATCACGACCTCCGACTCGCCCGGGAAGTCCGCGAACACCGCCTTCAGCTCGGAGATGATCCCGAGCCCGAACCGGGCGGCGTCGAGCTGCAGCAACAGCGGCTCGCGGCGGTCGAGCTCGTCGACCTTTGCTTTCGCGGCATCGAGCTCGTCCGCATCCGGCTCGAACGGCTCGACGTCCTGAACGATCAGCTTCGTCTCCCCGCGGTCCTTGTGATCGACCCGGCCGCGGACCAGCACCACCGCGTCGGCGTCGATCGCATCGCCGGACTTCTCGAGCGACTTCGCGAACAGGATCAACTCGACCCTGCCCTCGAGGTCGTCGAGCGTGGCGAACATCATGTTGCTGCCGCTCTTGGTCCGGATCTTCTTGCACTCGGTGACGATCCCGCCGACCGTAACCCAGGCACCGTCGGGCTTGCCCTCGAGATCGGTCAGCGAGCAGTCGGTCTTGACGCGCATCGCATCACGAACCTCCGAGAGCGGGTGGTCGCTGAGGAACGTGCCGAGCGTCTCCTTCTCCATCCGCAGCAGCTCGCGCTGATCGGCCTCCTCCCCGATCAACGGCGGATGCTGGGGCCGGGCGCCGGGCGCACCGGAGGCGTCCTCGAGCGCGAAGATCGAGCCCTGGCCACGGAGCGCGTCCTCCTGGGACTTCTGGCCGGCGGACTGCGCGTCGGGCAGCCGCTCGAGCATCACCCTGCGCGATGCGCCGGTCGAATCGAGGGCGCCGCACTTGATCAGGCACTCGATCGCCCGCTTGTTGACCGCGGCGGTGTCGACGCGCTCGCAGAAGTCCCAGAGCGACTCGAACGGGCGCTCCTGACGCGCCTCGATGATCGACTCGACCGCCGAGTAGCCGACGTTCTTGACCGCGTCGAGTCCGAACCGAATCTTGTTGCCGCTGACCACGAACCCGTGGTCGGACGTATTGACGTCAGGGGGCATCACCTCGATCCCCATCTCCTCGCAACGGTTGACGAAGAACGGGACCTTGTCCTTGGTCGACATCACCGAGCTGATCACGGCGGCCATGTACTCGGCCGGGTAGTTGGCCTTCAGGTAGGCCGTGCGGTACGCGATCAGCGCGTAGCAGGCCGCGTGCGACTTGTTGAACGAGTAGTCGGCGGCGGCGGTCATCAGCGACCAGAGGTCGACGGCCACCGACCGATCGGTCCCCGAGGCGGCGGTCCCCTCCAGGAACTTCGACTCCATCCGCGCCATCATCTCGCGCTTCTTCTTGCCGATCGCCTTGCGCAGGTCGTCAGCCTCGGCCCCGGAGAAGCCCGCCATCTGCTTGGCGATCTCCATCAGCTGCTCCTGGTAGATGCAGCAGCCGTAGGTCGCCTCGGTGATCGGCCGCAGGCGCTCGTCCTTGTAGGTGACCGAGGAGGGATCCCGCTTGCCGCGGGCGTAGTCGTCGATGTATCGCATCGCGCCGGGGCGGTAGAGGGAGACGAGCGCGACGATGTCCTCAAAGGCCGTCGGCCGCACCTTGCGAAGCGCGTCACGCATCCCCTCGGACTCGAGCTGGAAGACGCCGACCGAATCGCCGCGGGCGAGCATCTCGTATGTCTTCGGGTCGTCCAGCGGGAGCGCCTCGACCTCGATCCTCTCACCTCGTGACCGCTCGACGATCCGGACAGCGTCCTCGATCACGTCGAGGTTTCGGAGGCCGAGGAAGTCCATCTTCAGCAGGCCGATCTCCTCGACCGGCACCATCGAGTACTGGGTGACGATCTTGTAGGAGCGCTCCCCATCCTTTGCCGCGCTGCGGTCCTCGGCAAGCTGCAGAGGTACCGCCTCCTGCAGCGGCCGGTCGGCGATCACGACGGCCGCGGCGTGGATCGAGTGGTTGCGGACTATGCCCTCGAGCCCGCGGGCCGTGTCGACGATCTGACGCGTATCGCCCTCGGAGTCGTAGGCCTTGCGCAGATCCGCTCCGCTCTTCAAGCACTCGTCGAAGCTGGGGCTGCGGCCCATGATCGGCTCCGGGATCAGCTTTGCGACGCGGTCCCCGGTGCCGTAGTCGAAGCCGAGCACGCGCGCAGCGTCCCTGGTGGCGGCCCGTGGTGCCATCCTGCCGAAGGTGACGATCTGTGCCACCGATTCGCGCCCGTACTTCTCGGTGACGTAGCGGATCACCTGCTCACGGCCACGGACCGAGAAGTCGATGTCGATGTCCGGCATCGACTTGCGCGCCGGGTTCAGGAATCGCTCGAACAGCAGGTCGTTGGCGAGTGGATCGAGATCGGTGATGCCGAGTGAGTAGGCGACGATCGATCCGGCCGCCGATCCGCGCCCGGGCCCGACGGCGATTCCGTTCTCCTTCGCGTAGCGGACGAAGTCCCAGACGATCAGGAAGTACGAGGGGAAGCCCATCTCCTCGATCACGCTGAGCTCGTAGTCGAGGCGCTCGACCGCCGCTGCCGGGGGTGGATCGCCGTAGCGTCGTGCCAACCCCTCCCTCGCGACCCCGAGCAGCATCTCGCCGGGCTCGGAGCCGTCGGGCGTAGGGAACCGCGGCAGCAGCATCTCCCCGAGCTTGATCTCGACGTCGCAGCGGTCGGCGATCTCGAGCGTGTTCGGCACGGCCTCGGGCCAGGGTGCGAACGCTTCCGCCATCTCATCCGAGCTCTTCAGATAGAACTCGTTCGTGTCGAAGCGGAGCTTCGGGCTCTCCAGCGTCGACTTCGTCTGCACGCAGAGCAACGCCGCGTGGTTGTTGTAGTCCTCGCGGCGCAGATAGTGGACGTCGGCGGTGCCGACGAGCGGGCTACCGAGCTCGCGCGCAACCCGCTCGACGCCCTCGTTCGCCTTGTCCTGGTCCGCGATCCCGTTGACCTGAAGCTCGAAGTAGACGTTCTCTCGCCCGAAGATCCCGAGCAGCTGCTCGGCGTGCTCCCGGGCCTCCCGGGGACGGTCCTCGACGATCCGGCGGCAGAACCGGGACTGCAGGCATCCGGTCAGCGCGATGACCCCCTCCGAGTAGCGCTCCAGCATCGCCAGGTCGACATTGGCCTTGCCGCGCGCGAAGCCCTCGAGGAAGCCCGCCGAGCTGAGCTTGACGAGGTTCTGAAAGCCGGTGTTGTCGGCGGCCAGCAGGGTCAGGTGGTTGCGCTCCCAGCGGGCCTTGCTCTTGATCTCTTCGACGTCGCCGACCAGATAGGCCTCGAGACCGATGATCGGCTTGATGCCGTGGGCCCGGCAGGCCTGGTAGAGCTCCACCGCGCCGTTCATGACTCCGTGGTCGGTGAGGCCGAGCGCCGGCATCCCGAGCTCCGCCGCCCGAGCGGCCATCGCGTCGATCTTGTTCGCGCCGTCGAGCAGCGAGTACTCGCTGTGGACATGAAGATGTGCAGCGCTCCCGCTCATCGGGCCATCATGCCAACCGGCTCAGATGCCAACCGGCGTTCCGGAGGCGCCCCGGCGGGTCTTCCCGCAACTTGCGGCAGGCGCGGCGCGCGGTCAGTGCCCGGTTGGCTCGAGCCCGTCGAGCACATCCGCCAGCCGCCGCTCAGCTTCGCGGACCCGGCGCTCCGCCTGCTCCCGCGCGCGCTGCACCCGATCCCGGATCCGCAGTTCCCGCTCCTGCGCTGAATCGACCGCCCGCAGCCTGGCGCCTGCGTCCTCGACCGCCTCGGCCAGCCGTTGCCCGGCGGCCGCCTCGGCCGCCTCGACCGTCATCAGCAGCTCCCGCTCGAGGATCGTGAAGCGTTGCTCGATCCGCCGCTCGAACTCCTCCCCCGTCTCCCAGGCCAGTCTGCGGAACTCGTCCCCGAGGGTCTCCCGCACCTTTGCCAGTGATTCACCAGCCTCGTCGATCAGCGTTCGAATCCGGCTCTCGGCACCGGTCTCGGCCACCCGCGCCGTCGATCCGAGCCAGGTGCCGAGCTGCTCGGCCTCGAGCTTGAGACCAGCCCGCGCTTCGGTGAGCAGCTTCTCGTGGTCGTCGTCGAGCCGCTGCCGATGTCGCTTGATGCCCCGCTTCGAGAGGTCCTCGCGGAGCTCGCCGACCTCGGCCTCGAGCCCGGCGGCACGAGCCTCGAGCCCCGCTCCCGCACGACCCGCGGCCTCCTGCACCGCGGCGGCCGCCTCCGCCCTGAGCTCGGTGGTCAGGAGCGCGAGCTGCTGGGCCAGCGCGCCCTCGACGCGCTCGGCGACCCATGCGTCGACGCGGGCCAGCACCCGATCTCGGCCCTGCGCCACATACGCCTCGGCGTCGGCTGCACCGCTTCCGGCCAGCAGCTCCGAGCGGAGCTGCTCGATCCGCGCGAGCGCGTCGCCGTGCGCCGCGCGCAGCTCGGCCCGCACGGCCTCGAGCTCACCGGCGCCCGGGTCGGCCGGCGCTGCCGACCCCGGCGCCTCCGACTGCGGGCCCAGACGGAGCTCCGCGGCGCGCACGCGCTCAGCGATGTGCTCGCTCAGCCGCGACTCGATCGCCGCCGCCTCGGCACGCACCCGGCGATCCAGGGCCTCGTCGAACGACTCGCCCGCCGGCGGCCCGACGGCGGGCGGCTGCGGCACGGCCGGCGGATCGGGGCCCGCACCGGCCGCGCCACGAGGCGGGCCGCCGGCCCGCGCGTCGAGCCCGGCCACGAACTCGTCGATTGACCGCCTTGCCTCGCGCATGCGCTCGTCGGCGCCGATCGCGTCCGGACCCTCTCCTCCGGGCACTGGTGTGGACCCCTCGGGCATCGGCTAACAGTAGCCGCGGGCGCGGAACGATTCGCGCGCATCCGGCAGCTGTCCGCGACGGCCGATGCGGGCCCGCTCGGACGAGCTGGTGGGGGGCCCGGGCGCGTCAGGGCGTCGGGCCGGCCGGACTAGCCGCTGACGTGACCGATCTCGGGAACCTGCAGCGTGGCCTTGTCGCCGAGCACCGCGGCGGGCCCACCCGCCGCCGCAGCGGCGGGCTCTTCGCGAACGCCCCTGCTCTGGTCCCAGAGGAACCGCGCCTGTGGCGCCCGGAGCGGGCGGTGGGCGTCCATCGCAGCTATCGCGATGGTCTCGATCATGATCAGCACATCGGCCATCGTGTTGCGATGCTTCAGGTAGAAGAGGTCGTGGCAGAGCTTCCAGGCCGTGCCCAGCTCCGAGCCGGCATAGCCGCAACGGACCTGCGCCCAGCCGGTCACCCCGGGCTTGACCAGGTGGCGCCGGGTGTAGTGCGGGAACAGATGCTCGAGCTCGGCAATCATCTCGGGGCGCTCGGGCCGCGGGCCGACGAGCGTCATGTCGCCGGCGAAGACGTTGAAGAGCTGCGGGAGCTCATCGACGTGGCTGCGCCGGAGCACTCTCCCGACCCTGGTGACGCGGCGGTCTCCGGCGGCGGTCCACTGAGGCCCGTCGCGCTCCGCGTCCTGTCGCATGGTGCGCAGCTTGAGGATCATGTACTCACGGCCACCCTCGCCCATCCGCACCTGGCGGTAGAGGATCGGGCCCCGGTCCTCGAGCTTGATCGCCAGCGCCGCGATCGCGATCAGGGGCAGCGCGACGATCGCGGCCAAGCTCGCGCCAATCAGGTCGAATGCCCGCTTGGTGACCGTCGAGGAGCCCTCGAAGCTGGGATGCATCAGGTACAGGAACCAGTCGGAATCGATCGTCCCGAGGGGTACGTGTCCGAACAGGCGCTCGTAGAACTGGCTCCCGTCGATCATCCGCACCGGAAGGTCGATGCAGCCCTCGGCGATCTCCTGGTAGGTCTTGCGGCTCACCGCCGGCTCGCCCATCGACGGGCCTCTGACGAGAAGGTCGACCTGGTGCTCGGTAATCGCGGCCCGAATCGAGTCGAGGGTGCCGATCTGCATCTCGGCGCCGGCGGTCTGGCTCTCGCCCTCGATGTTGAGCCATCCGATCACCTCGACGTGCTCGACGCTTCCAGCCTCGACCTCGAGCTTCAGGGCCGATGCAAACGCGGGCGAGCCGAGGACTGCAACCCGCATCGGCCTGGCGGCGAGGAACGCGGAGCCACCGACCTCGACCGCGATCGCGACCGCGATCGCGATCAGGGTTGCGGGCAGCAGGCCGGTCGCCGCGAGGTTGTAGGCGTCGGAGATCGCGAGAACGCCCGCCACGAAGCCGCCGACCAGGGCCGGCAGCAGTGCGACCAGCAGGCGCGAGACCGGCATCAGGCGGTGCGGGTAGGTGAAGCCCTTGAGCAGGAGTGCGGTGGAGAGGATCGCGAGGCCGAGCACCGCGGCGCGCGCGAGCGCATCGGCATCCTGGCCGCCCAGCACGAACGAGGCCACGGCGGCGGCGAGGGCCGGCGCGATGACGCCGGCATTCTGAACCGCGTGGCTCCTTCGAATCCCCGCCGGAACGAGGCTCAAACGGGCCGGAAACTCATCCCTGACCTGGCTCGAATCAGACGCTGCGCTGCGGGGAAGCTGCTCGTCGGAGATCCCACCTGGCGAGTCTGTCTGAGACATTTGCCTCCCTGGGCCCTATCCTCGCCGGGCGCGCGCGGCCGCAGCGAACTCAACACCCGTGCGACTCGGCTGGCCCCAGCGGAGACGGGCGCCCTGGAGAACGGCTCCAGGACTGCGGAGCATCGCACACCTCGCACCTGCTGTCAAGGGAGCGAGGCGCTCTCCGGGCGGTCTCAACCCTCCTCGACCTCACGCCCGGCGAGCAGGTAGCCGGCGACGAGTACAGAGACGACCGCGAGCGCCCCGGCGACCCGCAACTGACGCCGGTAGCGCACCCGGATGAAGGTGACGACGACCCGGCCCACCGCCTCATAGAAAGCACTCATCGACGGGGAAATCTACCGGCTCGGCACGGTCGGGGGACGGCCGGCATCTCAGCGGCGGGGCCGCGCGTTGCGAATCCGGTGCGCGAGCCGGCTCTGCAGGGAGAACAGCTCGATGAAGCCCGGGCTGGCCTCCTGGCTGAACTCGCCGCCGGACCCGCCGAAGCTGGCCAGCGACTTGTCGTAGAGGGCGAACGGGGAGCTTCGTGCGACGGGCATCGCCGAGCCCTTGTAGAGCTTGACCGTCACCCGGCCGGTCACGTAGCGGTTCGCCGAGAGCATGTACGCATCGAGATCGCCTCGCAGCGGCTCGTGCCAGAGGCCCGCGTAACAGAGGTAGGCCCACTGCGTCTCCAGCGCCGACTTGTAGTTGTTCTGGTGGATCGTCGAGACGAGCTTCTCGAGATCCCTGTGTGCAGCCAGCACGATCGCGGCCGCGGGAACCTCATAGATGTCGCGGACCTTGAGCCCGACGATCCGGTCCTCGAGGTGGTCGACGATGCCGATCCCGTGGCGGCAGCCAACCCGGCCGACCCGCTCGAGCAGCTCCACCAACGGCAGCTCCTCGCCGTCGATCGAGACCGGCTCGCCCGCGTCGAAACCGAGCTCGACCGACTCGGGCTCATCCGGCGCCTCCTCGGGTCGGGTGACGAGCTGGAAGACGTCGTCCGGCGGCGGTCGGTCGAGATCCTCGATCGCCCTGCCCTCCGAGGATCGCCCCCAGAGGTTGTCGTCGATCGAGTAGGGCGCCGCGCTGGTCCCGCCGGAGACGGGTATCCCGTGCTCGCGGGCGTAGGCGATCTCCTCGTCGCGGCCCATCTTCCATTCGCGGACCGGGGCCAGCAGCTTCAGCTCCGGGGCGAGCGTCGCCACGGTCGCCTCGATCCGCACCTGATCGTTGCCCTTGCCCGTACAGCCATGGGCCACCGTGCTGCATTCATGCTCGCGGGCCTGCTCGACGGCGAGCTTGGCGATCAGCGGCCGGCCCAGGGCCGTGAACAGCGGATAGCCGCCTCCGTAGAGCGCGTTGGCCCGGATCGCCGGCAACACGTAGTCGCTTGCGAACTCCTGGCGCGCGTCGATCACGATCGAATCGATGGCCCCGAGGTCGCGGGCCTTGCGGGTCACCGCCTCGTAGTCCTCACCCGGCTGCCCGAGATTGACCGTCAGCGTGACGATCTCGGAGCCGTAGCGCTCCTGAATCCAGCGCAACATCACGCTGGTGTCGAGACCGCCCGAATAGAGCAGCAGGACTCGGCCCAACGAGGCAGGGTCGGCCTCGTAAGAGGCGGTCGGCGAGTGCTCTCCCGGGGTCTTCATCGAGCGAGAGTCTGGCATCTCGAAATCGAGGTCGCTGAGTGGCTCAGCGGGGTGGTGCCGGGTGGCGACGCCGGTCCGCAATCATTGGCCGATGCGTCGCGTTCTCAGGATCGTCTCGGTGGCGATGGTCACTGCCGGCCTGGTCCTGCTGGTCGACGCCGGGTTGACACTGGCGTGGAAGGAGCCGGTCTCGGCACTGTACGTCGAGCTCAAGCAGGGCCAGGCACGATCGGAGCTCGACTCGCTTACCTCGGGCTTCCTCGAAGGGACCGACCTGGACCGCACCGCCGAGGCCCAGTCGAGCGCGGCGAAGGCGAGGATCGCAAAGCGCCTCGCGAACGAGTTCGAAGCGGAGATCCGCAACGGCGAGGGCATCGGCACGATCGAGAGCCCGGCGGCCGACTTCGACTACGTGGTGATCGAGGGCACCGACACCGAAGCGCTGAAGAAGGGGCCGGGCCGCTACCCGGATACCGCGCTCCCGGGTCAGGGCGAGACGATCGGCATCGCGGGCCACCGGACAACCTACGGGGCTCCGTTTCGTCGGATCGACGAGCTCGGCGAGGGCGACCGGATCGCGGTCGAGATGCCATACGGGACCTTCGAGTACGAGTTCGAGAAGTCGAGGATCGTCGAGCCGACGGCGGTCGGCATCGTCCGCAACGTGGGCAGCGAGCGACTCGTCCTGACCGCCTGCCACCCGCTCTACAGTGCCGCCGAGCGCTATGCCGTGTTCGCGCGGCTGGTCTCGATACAACTACCTTCGTAGACCGCTCAGCC
>CAWBNH010000006.1:0-608522 GCA_963790085.1 uncultured Solirubrobacterales bacterium | reverse complement strand
CCAAATGGACATCAACAACTTCGACGCAATCGAGATCGGACTCACCTCCCCGAAGAAGATCCGCAGCTGGTCCTCCGGCGAGGTGACCAAGCCCGAGACGATCAACTACCGGACCCTGAAGCCCGAGAAGGAGGGTCTGTTCTGCGAGAAGATCTTCGGTCCGACCAAGGACTGGGAGTGCTACTGCGGCAAGTACAAGCGGGTCCGCTACAAGGGGATCGTCTGTGAGCGCTGCGGCGTCGAGGTGACCCGTTCGAAGGTGCGTCGCGAGCGGATGGCCCACGTCGACCTCGCCGCTCCGGTCTCCCACATCTGGTTCTTCAAGGGCGTCCCGTCGCGAATCGGGTACCTGATCGACATGGCCCCGAAGGAGCTCGAGAAGGTCCTCTACTTCGCCGCCTCGATCATCACCTGGATCGACGAGGAGGCGCGCCAGAAGGATCTGCCGAAGCTCGAGAAGGAGGTCAACAAGGTCCTCGACTCCTACAACGCCGAGAAGGAGCAGCGGGTTCAGGAGCTGACCGAGGCGATGGAGCGCCGCGTCGCCTACATCGCCGACGGCGAGAAGCCGGCGAAGTTCGACGACGAGGACGAGCTCTGGGCCGAGGGCGTCGGCTCAGTCAAGAAGCTCTCCAAGGACGACCGCCAGAAGCTCGACCGCGAGACCCGCAAGGAGATCAACTCCGAGATCGCCGACACCGAGGCCTACATCGGCGATGCGATCGAGCGCATGGAGGACGTCTGGAAGATCTTCCAGGAGATGAAGGTCAAGGACGTGATCGCCGACGAGGCCGCGTTCCGGGAGCTCAAGGATCGGTTCGGGTCTCAGTTCGGCTGGGGCGAGTACTTCCGCGGCGGCATGGGGGCGGAGTGGATCCGCGACCTGCTGCAGCAGGTCGACCTCGAGGCCGACTGCGAGGAGCTGGAGCAGATCATCAACACCTCGAAGGGCCAGAAGCAGGCCCGGGCGGTGAAGCGGCTCAAGGTGGCGAGCTCGTTCCTGCACTCCGACAACAAGCCCGAGTGGATGGTCCTCGACGTCGTTCCGGTGATCCCGCCGGAGCTGCGGCCGATGGTCCAGCTCGACGGCGGCCGCTTCGCGACGAGCGACCTCAACGATCTCTACCGCCGGGTCATCAACCGCAACAACCGGCTCAAGCGCCTGCTCGACCTCGGGGCCCCCGAGATCATCGTCAACAACGAGAAGCGGATGCTGCAGGAGTCGGTTGACGCGCTGTTCGACAACGGCCGCCGCGGCCGACCGGTGACCGGTCCGGGCAACCGCGCGCTGAAGTCACTCAGTGACATGCTCAAGGGCAAGCAGGGGCGCTTCCGCCAGAACCTGCTCGGCAAGCGGGTCGACTACTCGGGCCGCTCGGTGATCGTCTCCGGCCCGAGCCTGAAGCTGCACCAGTGCGGCCTGCCGAAGCTGATGGCCCTGGAGCTGTTCAAGCCGTTCATCATGAGCCGGCTGGTCGAGCGCAACGCCGTCCAGAACATCAAGGCGGCGAAGAAGATGGTCGACTCGATGATCCCGGAGGTCTGGGACGTGCTCGAGGAGGTCATCCAGGAGCACCCGGTGCTGCTCAACCGCGCGCCGACCCTGCATCGCCTCGGCATCCAGGCGTTCGAGCCGCAGCTCGTCGAGGGCAAGGCGATCCAGGTCCACCCGCTGGTCTGCTCGGCGTTCAACGCCGACTTCGACGGCGACCAGATGGCGGTCCACGTGCCGCTCTCGGCCGAGGCCCAGGCCGAGGCCCGGATCCTGATGCTGTCCTCGAACAACATCCTCAGCCCCGCCCATGGCTCGCCGCTGGCGACGCCGACCCAGGACATGGTGCTCGGCATCTACTACATCACCTACGGTCCCGCCGGCGAGGAGTTGAGCGGGCTCGACGAGCTGCTGAAGAGCGGCAAGTGGGACGAGAAGGTCAACGGGCCGCGCCCGCGCACCTTCCGCTCGGCCCAGGAGGCCGAGCTGGCGTTCGAGAACGGGCTCGCGAAGCTGCACGACTACGCCGAGTACCGGCGCCCGGATCACGAGCACTTCCTGACCACGGTCGGGCGGATCATCTTCAACGATCGCGTCGAGCGCGCGCTCGCGGAGGCGCTCGAGGACGACTGGGACGCGGAGAAGTTCGAGTTCGTCAACGACTCGCTGAAGAAGAAGGACGTCAACGCGATGGTCGAGGCGCTCGTCGATGCCTATGGGGCGCCGGCGGTTGCGCTCGTGCTCGACGCCTACAAGGACCTCGGCTTCCACTTCGCCACTCAGGCCGGGATCACGGTCTCCAAGAACGACGTGATCTCGCCGCCGAACAAGGAGGACATCCTCGACCGCTATGAGAAGCAGGCGGGCGAGATCGTCGGCCAGTACAACGACGGCTGGATCACCGCCGAGGAGCGCAAGGAGCAGGTCACCCGCACCTGGGACTCCGCGACCGAGGAGGTCGCGCAGGCGATGGAGGACAACCTCGACGAGCTCAACCCGATCTTCATGATGGCGAACTCGGGGGCCCGCGGATCGTTCAAGCAGATCCGCCAGCTGGCGGGGATGCGCGGCCTGATGGCCAACCCGAAGGGCGAGATCATCGAGCGGCCGATCAAGTCCAACTTCATGGAGGGCCTGTCGGTGCTCGAGTACTTCATCTCCACCCACGGCGCCCGCAAGGGCCTCGCGGACACGGCGCTGCGGACGGCGGACTCGGGGTATCTGACCCGTCGTCTGGTCGACGTCGCCCAGGACGTGATCATCAACACCGAGGACTGCAAGACCAAGGACTTCGTCGAGCTGCCGGTCTACCGCGAGGACGGGAACCCGAACCCGAACCTGGCCGGGCGGCGCGTCGCCAAGAAGTTCGAGACGAAGCGTGGCCGCGAGCTCTTGAAGCGCAACCAGGAGATCGACAAGGCGGAGCTGGCCGAGCTGCTCGAGACGTTCAGCCCCGAGGACGACGCCAAGGTGCCGGTCCGCTCCCCGCTCAAGTGCGAGCTCGAGAGCGGGATCTGCCAGGCCTGTTACGGGCGCGCGATGGCGACCGGCAGCGACGCCGAGCTCGGTGACGCGGTCGGGATCATCGCCGCGCAGTCGATCGGTGAGCCCGGAACCCAGCTGACGATGCGCACCTTCCACACCGGTGGTGTGGCGGGTCTCGACATCACCCAGGGCCTGCCCCGGATCGTGGAGCTGTTCGAGGCGCGCAAGCCGAAGGGCCTCGCCCAGCTGGCGCTCGAGGACGGCAAGGTCGCGATCGAGGAGACCGACAAGGGGATCAAGCTCGTGATCACCGACAGCCAGGGCGAGGAGCACCCGTACTCGTTCCCACCGCGGATGGTGATGCTCGTCGAGGACGGCGCCAAGGTGACCAAGGGCGAGCAGCTCAACGAGGGCTCGCTGTACCCGGCGGAGATCCTCGAGGTCCGGGGCCGCACTGCGACCGAGCTGTACCTCGTCGCGGAGGTCCAGAAGGTCTACCGCGCCCAGGGCGTCGACATCAACGACAAGCACGTCGAGGTGATCGTGCGACAGATGCTGAAGAAGATGCGAATCGACTCGAAGGGATCGACCAGCCTGCTCCCAGGTCAGCTCGAGGACCGGGTCAAGCTGCAGCAGCTGAACAAGCAGGTGAAGGCCGACGGCGGCACCCCGGCCAAGGGCGAGGAGGTGATCCTCGGGATCACCAAGGCATCGCTGGCGACCGAGTCGTTCCTCTCCGCCGCCTCGTTCCAGGAGACGACGAAGGTGCTGACCGACGCCGCCCTGGAGGGCAAGCGGGATCGCCTCGTCGGCTTGAAGGAGAACGTGATCATCGGCAAGCTGATTCCGGCCGCCACCGGCCTGCGCCACTACCGGACGATCGAGATCGAGCCGGTCGAGCCGCCGCAGCGCCCGGACGAGCACGTCGACGATGCCGAGCTCGCCGCCGAGCTGGGCCTCGAGAGCGAGCTCGAGCAGCCAACCGGCGCGGACGTCGAGGGCTTCGGCTCCTCGTTCGCCGAGGAGCTCGAGGAGCTCGCCACCGAGATCGAGACCGACGGCTCGCCCGAGCCCGAGCCCGCCGCGGCAGAGGCCGACAAGGACGAGTAGCGCGACGGCGCGTTAGGCGGCTTCAACGCTCGCGTCGCCTACAGGTACAAGAACGTCAGGACCACGACGCGCGCGGCTGCAGGCTCTCAGTCGTGGTGGCGCTCGCCGGAGGCCGTCAGCGGCCTGCCGGCGGGTGAGCGACGGGTGACCCGCAGCGAGCCCTCCTCGGGGCAGGGCAGCGGCAGGGCGTCGGGCGCGTGCGGGCCGCGCCGCGGTCCCCGCGGGCGCTTCGGCTCGCGCCGAAAGCGACGGTAGCGGTGATCGCCACCGTCCTCGGGCGCTTCCGCAGCCTCGGGCTCGGCCTTGATCGCCCAGTAGAGCAGCCAGCATGCGAAGAGCACCGGGATCTTCAGGACCACGCCCATGAAGATCATCACTTCGAGCCCCGGTTCCATCGCGACGGAGTCTAGCGAGCGCCGGTCGGTGCGCTCCGGGGCGGGCGCCCCGCTCAGAGCGAGTCGAGCGCCTGCTGGAGCGGCGTCTCGCCGCCGACCAGCTCGAGCGTCCGGCCGACCGAGGCCTCGGCTTCGAGGCAGGCGGCCAGGGCGGCGGCAACGTCCGCGCGGCTGACCGAGCCGCGCTCGACCCCTTCGCCGAGCTCGACGAGCCCGCTCGGAGGCTCGTCGGTGAGCCTGCCGGGCCGGAGGATCGTGCTCCGCAGGCCGCTCTCCCTCAGCGCCGCGTCGGCGCGACCCTTGGCCCGCAGGTAGACGTCGAAGACCTGATCGCCGCGGTGGTCGGGATCGGCGGCCATCGCGCTGACCATCAGGTAGCGGTCGATGCCGCTGAGGCGAGCGGCGTCGATCAGCTTCACCGCGGCCTCGTGGTCGACCGTCTCCTTGCGCTCGGGGCCGCTTCCCGGTCCGGCGCCGGCTGCGAAGACGACCGCGTCGCAGCCGGACAGCGCCCGGGCGAGCGCGGCCACGTCCTCGTGCTCGAGGTCGATGACCACCGGCTCCCCGCCTGCGGCCCTGACCTCGGGCTCCTGGCCCGGATCGCGGATCAGCGAGACGACCGAGTCGCCGCGGTCCGTGAGCAGCGCGGTCAGCAGCAGTGCGATCTTGCCGTGGCCGCCGGCGATCCCGACCCTCATCGCGCGGCTCCGTTGGCGGCCCACTCGATCAACGCCTCAACGTGCCATTCCTCGATGCCGATCGCGGACTCGGCCGGAACCAGCAGGGTCGGCTCCGGCCGGGCCTCGGCCCAGCGGTAGCACTCCTCGCTCAGGGAATCGTCGATCCAGGCGAGCGCCCTACCCCGAGCGTAGGCGCCGATCGGGCCGAGCTTCCAGTGGGCGGTGCCGAAGCGAGCGTCGGAGCCGAAGCTCAGAGCCGGCAGCACCGGCAGGCCGAGCAGGTTCGGCAGGTGGTCGTTTGCCCGCTCCTCCCAGCCCGTCGCCCAGACCAGCTCGTAGTGCCGCGTCAGGCGCTGCAGACGCTCGCCGGCGGCGCTCGAGATGAAGTGGGGCATTCCGTCGACGATGTGGAACCGGCCCACGGTCTCGGGCGGCGGCTGATCGAATCCGAACAGGCTGATCACGCCGTCGACGTCGACGGCGAGGATCGGGGGATCTTGGTGGTCGGCGGCCGGGCTCACAGCGACGTTCACGATAGCCATCGCCGCCGCCGGGCGGCCCGTCTGCGAGGGCTCGCACCGGGCGGTCGCCGGTTGGCCCCGCCCCGGCCATCCCGCTACACTGCGCCGCCGTGCCTACGACGTCACAACTCGTTCGCAAGGGCCGCACCCGCCCGCGCAAGAAGGTCACCACCCCGGGCCTGAAGTCCGGGGCGGGCCGGCGACTCGCCGCGCCGCAGAGGCGGGGCGTGTGCACGCGCGTCTACACGGCAACCCCGAAGAAGCCGAACTCGGCGCTCCGCAAGGTCGCCCGCGTGCGGCTGACCAATGGGATGGAGGTCACCTCCTACATCCCGGGCGAGGGCCACAACCTGCAGGAGCACTCGGTCGTTCTCGTCCGCGGTGGGCGCGTAAAGGATCTGCCGGGCGTCCGCTACAAGGTCGTCCGCGGGACGCTCGACGCCTCCGGCGTCAGCGAGCGCAAGCAGTCGCGGTCGCAGTACGGCGTCAAGGCCTCCTAGCGGTACGGCGAAGGACCTCTCATGCGCCGCAACCGAGCACCGATCCGACCCCTCGCCCCCGACTCGCGCTACCGCAGCCGCCCCGTCCAGCAGGTGATCAACAAGGTCATGCTGCACGGCAAGAAGTCGACCGCGGAGCGCATCGTCTACGACGCGCTCGCCGTGGTCGGCGAGCGCACCGGCCGCGACCCGACCGAGGTGCTCGACGAGGCGATCGAGGCGCTGACCCCGAGCCTCGAGGTCCGCTCGCGCCGGGTCGGCGGCGCCACCTACCAGGTGCCGGTCGAGGTTCCCCAGCGCCGGTCTCGGACGCTCGCGGTCCGCTGGCTCGTCACCTTCGCCCGCGGCCGCGGCGAGAAGTCGATGTCGGAGCGCCTCGCGCGCGAGATCATGGATGCCACCCAGCAGCAGGGTGGCGCCTACAAGCGCAAGGACGACATCTACCGCATGGCCCAGGCGAACAAGGCGTTCGCTCACTACCGCTGGTAGGCAGGCGCCCGCGCCGGCCTGCGCGGGCTCAGGCCTGCTGCGGCTTCGGGGCCTTGGCCCTTCGGCCGGACCGCGCCGCGGCGGACCGCTTTCGCTCCCGGCGGCTCCCGTCGCGCCCTTGCCGGGGCGAGCCGGCGGACGAGCGCAGCGGCTCCCCCTTTCGGAGCTCGGCGCCGAGCAGCAGTGAGGTGGCGGCCAGGCCGATCCCGGCGAAGACCTGCATCCAAAAGCCGCCGAGCAGCTGCGCCTCGGCATCGGCGAAGGTCTGAGCCAGCTCGCCCTCGTCGAGGCCCGCTGGGCGGTCGACGACGAAGCTGACGAGGACCGCGGCCGCGCCGATCAGCGCGGCGAGCCTGCACATGCGCCAACGGCCGGAGGCGACGGCCGCGGCGAGGATCGCGATCGCCAGCAGGGCGGCTGGGACCATCAGGTACGAGTGCGCTGTGCCGAGCTCGGCCCGGCCGACCTCGGGTGCGGGCGCCACCAAGGAGATCACGTCGTCGTAGCCCTCGACCCCGACTGCGACCCCGCGGTAGTCGGCGAACTGGCTGAGCCCGAGCAGCGCCGCGCAGCCGACCGCGGCGATCAGCAGGCCGCGGACGGGCGTGATTGCCCGCGAGGCCGCGGCGAGCGCCGCCGCGCTTCGCTTTCCGAACCCGGCGAGCGCTGTGCTCCGGCGTCCCCGCGGCCCGTGTTCGGCGTCGCTTTCCGAGCTCCGATCCGGCTTGGCGCGGGGCTTCGGGCTCGACTTGCCCCCGGCGCCGGCGTCGCCGCTCTTGGTTCGCTTGGAGGCCGCCATTGCTTTGCTAAGATCCCGCACCGCTCGCGAGGCCAGCAGTGGTCGGCGCGTGCGAACTCCCACCAATGGAGAGCCTCAGGACATAGGCACCACCCGGGTCTTGCACGAGCATAGTCATGCGCTCCGGCCCGTTAGGGCCTTTTTTCTGCCCGGAACTCCCCGCAACTCTCACGACGAAACGAACTCTACGCACTGATCGCCCATGGCACGCACCTTCCCACTCGAACGCACCCGAAACATCGGGATCATGGCTCACATCGACGCCGGTAAGACGACGACGACCGAGCGCATCCTCTACTACACCGGCCGCACCCACAAGATGGGCGAGGTCCACGAGGGCGCGGCCGTGATGGATTGGATGGAGCAGGAGCAGGAGCGCGGGATCACGATCACCTCCGCTGCCACCGCCTGCGAGTGGAAGGACCACCGGATCAACATCATCGACACCCCGGGCCACGTCGACTTCACCGTCGAGGTCGAGCGCAGTCTGCGGGTCCTCGATGGGGCGATCGCGGTCTTCGACTCGGTCGCCGGAGTCGAGCCGCAGTCGGAGACCGTGTGGAGGCAGGCGGACAAGTACCGGGTGCCGCGAATCGCGTTCATCAACAAGATGGACCGGGTCGGCGCCGACTTCGAGCGCGCGGTGGAGACGATCCGCGAGCGGCTCGCGGCGAATCCGCTGCCGATCCAGCTGCCGATCGGCGCCGAGGACGATCTCCGCGGGATCGTCGACCTCGTGGAGAACAGGGCGATCGTCTACAAGGACGAGCTCGGCACCGATTTCGAGGTCGAGGAGGTCCCAGCCGAGATGGAGGAGGCCGTCCACGAGGCGCGCACGCATCTGATCGAGGCCTGCGCCGACTACGACGACGAGATCATGGAGATGTACCTCGACGACCAGGAGATCCCCCACGAGCGGATCGCCAAGGCGCTGCACGCGGCGACCATGGACCTGACCGTGACCCCGGTGCTCTGCGGCTCAGCCTTCAAGAACAAGGGCGTGCAGCCGCTGCTCGACGCGATCGTCGAGTTGCTGCCGAGCCCGCTGGAGGTCGAGCCCGTGGCCGGCGTCGAGCCGCCGAAGAAGGGCGAGGAGGAGGGGACCGAGGCGACGCGCCCGCCCGCCGACGACGCTCCCTTCGCGGCGCTCGCCTTCAAGGTGATGAGCGATCCGTTCGTCGGCAAGCTGACCTACTTCCGCGTCTACTCGGGCAAGCTCGAGGCCGGCGGCCGGGTGCTGAACGTGACCACCGGCAGGACCGAGCGGATCGGCCGGCTGCTGATGATGCACGCCAACACCCGCGAGGAGATCGACACCTGCTACGCGGGCGACATCCTCGCCGGGGTCGGGCTCAAGCAGACCTCGACCGGCGACACGCTTGCCGCACCCGACGCGCCGATCGTGCTCGAGCAGATCGACTTCCCCGACCCGGTGATCGCGGTCGCGATCGAGCCGAAGACCAAGGCCGACCAGGAGAAGCTCGCGACCGCCCTGCAGCGGCTCTCCGAGGAGGATCCGACGTTCCGCGTCGAGTCCGACGAGGAGACCGGACAGACCCTGATCCACGGCATGGGCGAGCTGCACCTCGAGGTGCTCGTCGACCGGATGCTGCGCGAGTTCAAGGTCGAGGCCAACGTCGGCAAGCCACAGGTCGCCTACCGCGAGACGATCCGCAAGGAGGCCAACAAGGTCGACGCCAGGTTCGTGCGCCAGACCGGTGGCTCGGGCCAGTACGGCCACGTCGTGATCAACGTGGCGCCGAATCCCGGCGAGGGCTTCGAGTTCGAGTCGAAGATCAAGGGCGCCTCGATCCCGACCGAGTTCATCCCCTCGGTCGAGAAGGGGATCGTCGAGGCGCTGGCGTCGGGCATCAAGGCCGGCTACCCGATGGTCGACGTCAAGGTCGAGCTGATCGACGGCTCCTCGCATGACGTCGACTCATCGGAGATGGCGTTCAAGATCGCCGGCTCGATGGCGATCCAGGACGGCGCCAAGCGGGCGAGCCCGGTGCTGCTCGAGCCGGTGATGGAGGTCGAGGTGGTGACTCCCGAGGAGTTCCTCGGCGATGTGATCGGCGACCTCTCCCGGCGCCGCGGCAAGGTCGAGGGACAGGAGCCCCGCGGCAACGCGCTCGTCGTCAACGCGACCGTGCCGCTCAGCGAGATGTTCGGCTACGTCGGCGATCTGCGGTCGGCGACGCAGGGCCGCGCGGCCTACACGATGCAGTTCGCGCGCTACGAGGAGGTCCCCGCGAACATCGCGGAGGAGATCGTCGAAAGCAAGGCGGGGACGCCCGCGGGAGCCCGCGCCTAGGCAGAGCCGCCCGAGATTTGCCATATTCACGGGGTTGCCCGGGACCGGTTCGGCCCCGGGTGCTCCAGCTTCGAAACTAGAGAACCCAACGGACCTAACCACGCAGAGCTATCGGGACAGAGCCCGAAGAGAGGAACACCGAGCAAGAAATGTCGAAGGAGAAGTTCGAGCGCGATAAGCCGCACGTCAACGTCGGCACCATCGGTCACATCGACCATGGCAAGACGACGCTGACCGCTGCGATCACCACGGTCCTGTCCGACACGCAGGGTGGCGAGGCGAAGAGCTTCGAGGAGATCGACAACGCTCCGGAGGAGAAGGAGCGCGGGATCACGATCGCCACCTCTCACGTCGAGTACTCGACCGACAACCGCCACTACGCACACGTCGACTGCCCCGGTCACGCCGACTACGTCAAGAACATGATCACCGGCGCGGCCCAGATGGACGGCGCGATCCTCGTGGTCAGCGCCGCCGACGGCCCGATGCCGCAGACCCGCGAGCACATCCTGCTCGCCCGCCAGGTCAACGTCCCCTACGTGGTCGTCTTCCTCAACAAGACGGACATGGTCGACGACGACGACCTGATCGAGCTCGTCGAGGAAGAGGTCAAGGACCTGCTGAACGAGTACGACTTCCCCGGTGACGAGACGCCGATCATTCGCGGCTCGGCATTGAAGGCGCTCGAGGGCGACGAGGACGCCAAGCAGGCGATCCTCGAGCTGGCGCAGACGCTCGACGACTACATCCCCGAGCCCGAGCGCGATCTCGACAAGCCGTTCCTGATGCCGATCGAGGACATCTTCTCGATCACCGGCCGCGGCACCGTTGCCACCGGTCGCATCGAGCAGGGGGTCGTCAACACCGGCGACACGGTCGAGATCGTCGGGATCAAGGACGCGGTCGAGACGACGACGATCACCGGCGTCGAGATGTTCCGCAAGATCCTCGACGAGGGCCAGGCCGGTGACAACATCGGCGCCCTGCTGCGAGGCACCAAGCGGGAGGACATCGAGCGGGGCCAGGTGCTCTGCAAGCCGGGGTCGATCACGCCTCACACCAAGTTCAAGGCCGAGGTCTACTGCCTGAAGAAGGAGGAGGGCGGGCGTCACACCCCGTTCTTCTCGGGCTACCGCCCGCAGTTCTACTTCCGGACAACGGACGTCACCGGCGTCGCCAACCTGCCCGAGGGCACGGAGATGGTGATGCCCGGTGACAACGTCGAGATGACGATCGAGCTGATTCAGCCGATCGCCATGGACCAGGGCCTGCGGTTCGCCATCCGTGAGGGTGGCCGCACCGTCGGCTCGGGTGTCGTTACCGAGATTCTCGAGTAACGGCCGGGCCGGCCGCCCCACCGGGTGGCCGGCCTTCTTGCGGCCCCGCTCGAGGGGGCGGGATCCGCAGGAGAAACAACCGACATACGACCGGGGCAGACCCCCACCTACCGACCGAACCGGGCTCACCAGATAGGGCTCAGGCGGCCGGGGTGGAAGAGCCTGCCCCAACACCGGGCCCCGTAGGGGGCTCGGCCACCGCGAGACAGAGGAAGCAGAAGGCAACAGGTGTCAGCGATCACCGCAAGCAAGATCAGGATCCGGCTGAAGGCGTACGACCACGACGCCATCGACCGGGCCGCCGGCGAGATCGTCGAGACAGCGCAGCGCACCGGCGCCAGCGTCTCGGGGCCCGTGCCCCTGCCCACCTCGCGAAACATCTACTGCGTGATTCGCTCCCCGTTCAAGGACAAGGACTCGCGCGAGCACTTCGAGATCCGCACCCACAAGCGGCTGATCGACATCCAGGACCCGACCCCGACGACGATCGACGAGCTGCAGCGGATCGAGAACCTGCCTGCCGGCGTCGACGTGGAGATCCGTCTCTAGGGCTGATTGTGCCGGCGATCCTTGGCAAGAAGTTGGGAATGACCCAGATCTTCACCGACGGCGGCGAGTCGGTCCCGGTGACGGTGATCGAGGCCGGTCCCTGCACGGTGACCGCCGTACGCGACCCCGAGGTCGACGGCTATGCCGCGATCCAGCTCGCCTGGGGAGAGGTTGCCGAGCGCAAGCTGACGAGGGCCGAGCTGGGACACCTGAAGGCCGCCGAGGCGCCGCCGATGAAGCATCTGGTCGAGTTCCGCGACCTCGACCGCGAGAGCGCGGTCGGCGATCAGGTGACCGTCGCGGAGTTCGAGGAGGGCCAGCGGGTCAAGGTCTCGGCGAAGTCGATCGGCAAGGGCTTTCAGGGGACGATCAAGCGTCACAACTTCGGCCGGGGCCCGGTCAGCCATGGCTCCCACAACGTCCGCGCCCCGGGCTCGATCGGCGCCTCCGCCGATCCCGCGCGAGTGTTCAAGGGCCAGAAGATGCCGGGTCGGATGGGCGCGACGCGCTCGACCCAGCGTGGCCTCGAGGTCTTCCGGATCGATGCCGAGCGCAACCTGCTGATGGTGCGCGGCTCGGTTCCGGGCCCGAGGAACGGCACCGTGGAGGTGCGGACCGATGGCTAGCGTCAAGGCCACGACGATCGGCAAGCAGGCGAAGAGCGAGCTGCCGGAGGCGTTGTTCTCCGAGCCGTTCAACGAGTCGCTCGTGCATGAGACCGCAGTCGCCGAGATGAACGCCCGTCGCAAGGGCACGCACTCGAGCCTGACCCGCGGAGAGGTCGCAATGACCGGAGCGAAGGCCTGGCGGCAGAAGGGCACCGGGCGTGCCCGGGTCGGTGCGCTCGGCGTGCCCCATCGGCGGGGTGGCGGCGCCGCGTTCGGTCCGAAGCCCCGCCACTACATCTCGAAGGTGAATCGCAAGGCCCGCCGCAAGGCGCTGCGCTCGGCGCTCAGCGTGCACGCCGCCCGCGGCTCGCTCGCGGTCCTGCCGGCTGACTCGTTCGACGAGCCGAAGACCGGTCAGGCGGCCGATGGCCTGCAGAAGTGGGGCGCCGCGGCGCCGACGCTGGTCGTCGTCACCGGCGAGGAGGCGGCCGCCGCGAAGAGCTTCAGGAACATCCCGCGGGTCGTCGTGGCCACGGCCGAGGGAGTCGGCGTCGCCGAGATCGTCGGGGCCCGCTCGCTGATCATCTCCGAGCCGTCAGTCGAGGTCCTCGAGCAGCGCTCCGCGGCGGTCAGCCGCGGCGGCGGGGAGGAGGCCTCCTGATGGACGCCCGCCAGGTAATCGTCGAGCCCGTGATCTCCGAGAAGAGCTATGCCCTGATGGCCGACAACAAGTACACGTTCCGGGTCAATGACCGGGCCCACAAGACCCAGATCCGTGCCGCGGTCGAGGAGATCTTCGACGTCGAGGTGGTCGGGATCCACACCTCGCGGGTGCGCTCGAAGCCGAAGCGGCGCGGTGTTCACAGCGGTCGCACGCGCGCCTGGAAGAAGGCCGTCGTCAAGCTCGCCCCGGGCGACAGGATCGAGCTGTTCGAGGGCGCCGCGACCGAGTAAGCGATGGAGATCTGAAGCACATGCCTATTCGCCAGTCCAAGCCAACCAGCCCGGGTCGCCGCTTCGCGACCTATCAGGACCGCGCCGAGGTGACGGCCAAGAAGCCGCACAAGGCCCTGACCCGAGGCAAGAAGTCGAGCGGTGGACGGAACGTCAACGGCCGCGTCACGGCCCGCCATCGCGGTGGCGGCGCCAAGCGGCGCTACCGCCAGATCGACTTCAAGCGAACCAAGGACGGGGTTCCGGCCAAGGTCGCGACGATCGAGTACGACCCGAACCGCACCACCTACATCGCCCTGCTGCACTACGCGGACGGCGAGAAGCGCTACATCCTGGCCCCCGCCGGGATCGGCATCGGCGACCAGGTCGAGTCCGGTCCCGGGGCCGACATCAGGGCCGGCAACGCCCTGCCCCTGCGAGACATCCCGACCGGCACCGTGGTCCACAACGTCGAGCTCAAGCCGGGCCAGGGCGGACGCATGGGACGCGCTGCCGGCACGGCGATCCAGGTCGTGGCCAAGGAGGGCGAGCGGGTGACCCTGCGCCTGCCCTCATCGGAGATGCGCCTGGTCGAGGCGGGCTGTAGGGCGACGGTCGGCACCCTCTCGAACTCCGAGCATCAGAACGTGGTCCTCGGCAAGGCCGGCCGCAGCCGCCACAAGGGTCGCCGCCCGCAGTCGCGCGGCGTCGCGATGAATCCGGTCGATCACCCGCATGGCGGCGGCGAGGCGCACCACACGCCCGGCGGCCACCCGGTCACCCCGTGGGGCAAGCCGACGCTCGGCTACCGGACCCGGAAGAAGAACAAGCAGTCGAACGCGATGATCGTCCGCGGCCGCCGCCGCGGCAAGAAGAAGCGCTAGAGAGGGATCAGGGCTCACAGATGGGACGCTCAACCAAGAAGGGACCGTTCGTCGAGGAGCGCCTGATGGCGCGCATCCAGGCGATGAACTCGTCCGGAAGCAAGCAGATGGTCAAGACCTGGTCGCGCCGCTCGACCGTCTTTCCGGAGATGGTCGGTCACACGATCGCCGTGCACGACGGGCGCAAGCACGTGCCCGTGTTCGTCAGCGAGTCGATGGTCGGGCACAAGCTCGGCGAGTTCGCCCCGACCCGGACCTTCCGAGCCCACTCACGCACGAAGAAGGCCGAGGACTGAGGGCTCGATGGCCGCGAAGACCGAGACCGACCTGCCGCTCGTGCGCGCCTCGGCGCGATTCGTGCGGATCGCGCCCCGCAAGGTGCGTGTCGTCGCCGATCAGATTCGCGGCAAGGACGTCGAGGAGGCACGGGCGCTCCTGCGCTTCAGCCCGCGGGGCGCATCGGTGACCGTGCTGAAGTTGATCGAGTCGGCCGCCGCGAACGCCGAGAACAACTACGACCTCGACCCCGAGGAGATGCGGATCTCCGCGATCTCCGTCAACGAGGGCCCGACGATGCGCCGCTACCGCGCCCGCGCCCGCGGACGCGCGACGCGGATCGAGAAGCGCACCTGCCACATCGACGTGGCGCTCACCCCGAACCTGGACGACGAGTAGGAACTGAGGCTTAGCTAGCGATGGGACAGAAGATCAACCCCGAGGGCTTCCGGGTCGGCTATATCCACGACTGGAAGTCGAACTGGTTCGACGAGCGGAACTTCTCCGATGCGCTGATCGAGGACGTCGAGATCCGCGAGCACATCGAGACGAAGCTGAGCCACGCCGGCCTCTCCGACATCGAGATCAAGAAGCAGCGCGGCGAGGTCACCGTCGACATCCACACGGCCCGTCCCGGCATCGTGATCGGAAAGTCGGGCTCGGAGGTCGATGCGTTGCGCAAGGAGCTGCACAAGATCACCGGCAAGCCGGTCCGGGTCAACATCCGGGAGATCAAGCGCCCCGAGCTCGACGCGAAGCTAGTCGCGCAGTCGATCGCCGAGCAGCTCGAGAACCGGGTCGCCTTCCGGCGGGCGATGAAGCGGGCCTTGACCTCGGCGATGCGCTCCGGCGCAAAGGGCGTCAAGGTCCAGGTCTCCGGCCGTCTCGGTGGTGCCGAGATGGCCCGCACCGAGGGCTATTCCGATGGCCGCGTGCCGCTGCACACGCTGCGCGCGGACATCGACTACGGCTTCGTAGAGGCGCGGACCACGACCGGACGGATCGGGGTCAAGTGCTGGATCAACAAGGGCGAGGTGATGCCCGAGGGCTACGGCTCCGCGGTCGAGGAGGACCTCGGCGGCCGTGGCCGCCGACCCGGCCGTGGCGGCGGCGAGGCGCCCGGATCGGGCCAGGGCCCGGCCCTGCGCCGGCCCCGCAAGCCCCAGCCCCCTCCAGTCGCAGCGGAGAAGAAGCCGGCCGCTCCGGCACCGGAGGCGGCTGCGGCCAAGGCTCCCGAGGCCCCTGCTCCCGGGGCCAAGGCTCCCGAGGCCCCAGCCCCGGCAGCCGCGAAGGCCGATGCGACCACCGAGGCGCCGGCGGCCGATCCGAAGGCGGCCGAGCCGGCGCCCGAGCCTGCGCCGGCCGACGAGGCCCCCGAGCAGAGTGGGGGCGGTTCCTGATGCTGATGCCGAAGCGGGTCAAGTACCGCAAGCAGCACCGGGGGCGGATGCGCGGCAACTCGCGGGGCGACACCCAGGTCCATTTCGGCGAGTACGGCCTCAAGGCCCTCGATCGCGGCTGGATCACTAATCGCCAGATCGAGGCTGCCCGTGTCGCGATGACGCGCAAGATCAAGCGCGGCGGCAAGGTCTGGATCAACATCTTCCCCGACAAGCCGGTGACGAAGAAGCCGGCCGAGACGAGGATGGGCTCCGGCAAGGGCAACCCCGAGGGCTGGGTCGCGGTCGTCAAGCCGGGCCGCGTCATGTTCGAGCTCTCGGGCGTTTCCGAGGAGCTCGCCCGCGAGGCGATGGATCTCGCGGGGCACAAGCTGCCGGTGAAGACCAAGTTCGTCAGGAAGGGCAGCTGATGAAGGCCGCGGAGGCGCATGGGCTGGGCGACGCGGAGCTCGTCGAGAAGCTCCGGGACTCGAAGGAGGAGGCATTCAACCTGCGCCTCAAGCACGCCACCGGTGAGCTCGAGGACAGCGCCAGGCTGCCGAGAGCACGGCGAGACGTCGCCCGGCTGCTGACCATTGCGCGCGAACGCGGCATCGATCTGGAGAAGGAACTGAAGAGCTGATGGCAGACGAAGAGAAGAACGAGCAAGAGCCGTCCGAGGAGGCCGTGCCGGAGGAGGCTCCCGTGGAGGAGGCCGCGGCCGAGGAGGGCTCCGCCGAGGCAGCCCCGGCGGAGAGCGCCGAGCCATCCGAGCCGGAGCCGGAGCCGGACGCGGAGACTGAGGTCCCGGAGAAGCAGGCCGCGCCGGCCGCGGCCGCCGAGCCGAAGGACGATGCCGAGCCCGCCGAGCCCCAGACCCCGAAGCAGATCCGGAAGCTCTCCCGCTCGACCCACAGCGGCGAGGTGAGCCCCCCGCGGGCCGGCGCCGAGCGGGCCGCCGAGCGGCAGGCCGCACGCAAGCGCAAGGCCGCGGAGCGCGGTCGCTACCGCGCAGCGGCGCGCAAGCGGAAGGGCGAGCAGCGCCCCGGCACCCCGCCCGCCGAGCGGCAGCCCGGCACCCAGAAGGCTCGCCTCGGAATCGTCACCGGCTCGAAGGCCGACAAGACGATCACCGTGCAGATCGAGAGCGCCCGCCGCCATCCCGCCTACGAGAAGATCGTTCGCCGGTCGAAGTCGTTGCACGTGCACGACGAGAACAACGAGGCGGGCGAGGGCGACACGGTTCGGGTGATCGAGACCAGGCCGATGTCGAAGACCAAGCGCTGGCGGCTGGTCGAGGTCGTGGAGAAGGCGGAGTAGCCATGTCTGACGTCAACAAGCCGTTCAGCCGCACGTCCGCAGAGGCGGGGATCGCGTGATCCAGCAGGAGTCGAGACTGAAGGTCGCCGACAACTCCGGCGCGCGCGAGATCCTCTGCATCCGCGTCAAGGGAGGTCACCACCGCCGCTACGCGAGCGTCGGCGACGTGATCACCGCGACGGTCAAGCACGCGACCCCGAATGCCGGCGTCAAGAAGGGCGAGGTCGTGCAGGCGGTCGTCGTTCGCACGGTCAAGAAGCTCGGCCGCTCCGACGGGACCTACATCAGCTTCGACGAGAACGCAGCGGTCCTGATCGACCCTCAGAACAACCCCCGGGGCACCCGCATCTTCGGCCCTGTCGCCCGTGAGCTCCGCGACCGCAACTTCATGAAGATCGTCTCGCTGGCGCCGGAGGTGCTCTGAGCGATGGCCAAGGCGATGCGGATCAAGACCGACGACACGGTGATCGTCATCAGTGGCAAGGACAAGGGCAAGAGCGGCCGCGTGATCCGCGTCGAGCCGGCTCGACGGCGGGTCTTCGTCGAGGGCCTTAACATCATCAAGCGACACCAGCGGCCGCGCACGATGGACTCCCAGAAGCAGAGCTCTCAGGGGGGAATCATCGAGAAGGAGGGCCCGATCGACATCTCGAACGTGATGCTGCTGGACCCGAGCGACAACAAGCCGACCCGCGTCGGCATGCGGGTCGCCGAGGACGGTGCGCGGGTCAGGGTAAGCAAGCGCACCGGCAAGCCGATCGACTGACGAGAGACTCCCAATGGAAGCTGCAACACCGACAACCGACGCGCCACAGTCCCAGGCGGCACCGCCGCCGCGGCTGCGCGATCGCTATTTCGACGAGGTCCTGCCGGCGCTGACCGAGAGATTCGGCTACTCGACGCCGATGTCGGCGCCGCGGATCACGAAGGTGACGATCAACATGGGGGTCGGCGAGGCAAGCCGCACCTCGGGAGTGATCGACGAGGCAGTCGAGGAGCTGGCGACGATCGCCGGCCAGCGGCCCAACGTTCGCCGGGCGAAGAAGTCGATCGCCGCGTTCAAGATCCGAGACGGGATGCCGGTCGGCTGCGCCGTGACCCTGCGCAAGGCGAGGATGTGGGAGTTCCTCGACCGGCTGATCACGATCGCGACGCCGCGGATTCGAGACTTCCGCGGCTACAACCCCCGGGCCTTCGACGGTCGCGGCAACTTCACGCTCGGGATCCGCGAGCAGATCATCTTCCCCGAGATCGACTACGACTCGGTCAAGGAGGTCCGTGGCCTCGATGTCACGGTCACGACCACCGCGGCTACGGATGAGGAGGCCTTCGAGCTGTTGCTCGGGCTCGGCTTCCCGTTCGCGCAGGAGGGCCGTCCTGGAGCCCCCGGCCCCGACGAGGAGGAAGCCGCCGCGGAGGAGGCCCGCAAGGAGGAGGCCCGCAAGCGGGCCGAGGCCGAGCAGGCCGCCCTGGAGCAGCTCAAACAGGAGAACCCCGAGGCCTACGCGAAGCCCGAGCCGTCCGAGCCCGAGGAAGAGGGCGGCGAGGTCGGCGACGGCGAGGCAGAAGCAGAGGAAGAGTAGGAAGCGAGAGCGACAACGATGGCAAAGTCTTCACAACGCGTTAGACAGCAGAAGGGCTCGAAGTTCAAGAGCCGCAACTACACCCGTTGCCGCAAGTGTGGCCGGTCCCGCGCCGTGTACCGCAAGTTCGGCCTCTGTCGGATCTGCCTGCGCGAGGCCGCCCACAGCGGCTACGTCCCCGGCATGACCAAGTCGAGCTGGTAGAGCGAGGAACGAGAGAGAGATGCTGACCGATCCAGTCTCCGACTACCTGACGCGGATTCGCAACGCCCTCGGGGCGGACCTCCCTGAGGTCGAGATCCCCGCGTCCCGCCTGAAGAAGGAGATGTCGCGGATCCTGCGGGAGCAGGGCTACATCACCGACTACGAGGTCGAGCCGACCCCGGTCGGCGAGGCGATCAGGATCACGCTCAAGTACACCGACGACCGTGATCCGGTGATCAGCGGCATGAAGCGGATCTCCCGCCCCGGCCGGCGACGCTACGTCGGCGGCACCCGGGTGCCGAAGGTGCAGGGCGGCATGGGCACCGCGATCATCTCGACCTCGGTCGGCGTGATGACCGGACACGAGGCACGCGAGAAGGGCGTCGGCGGCGAGGTCGTCGCATACGTCTGGTGAGCGTGGAGCGAGCGAGGATCATCCGATGAGCAGAATTGGCAACCAGCCGCTTGCGCTCCCCGAGGGCGTGACCGTCGAGGTCGGCCCCGGTCGCGTCGATGTGAAGGGCCCGAAGGGCGAGTTGAGCCAGGCGATCGATCCGGCGATGACGGTGACCCTGGATGACGGCGTGGTGACCGTCAGCCGCCCGACCGACCGCGGTCCGCATCGGGCGCTGCACGGCCTGACGCGGAGTCTGATCGCGAACATGGTCGAGGGCGTCACGAACGGCTTCGAGAAGAAGCTCGAGATCCAGGGCGTCGGCTACCGCGCCAAGGCCCAGGGGAAGGGCCTGGAGCTGTCGCTCGGGTTCTCCCACCCGGTTTCCATCTCCCCGGTCGAGGGAATCGAGTTCGACGTGCCACAGCCGACCGAGGTGATCGTCCGCGGAATCGACAAGCAGCAGGTGGGCGAGATCGCCGCGCAGATCCGTCGTCATCGGCCACCGGAGCCCTACAAGGGCAAGGGTGTGCGCTACGCGGACGAGCAGGTGCGCCGCAAGGTCGGCAAGCGGGCCTAGGAACGGCAGGAGCTAGTGATGGCAATCAAGACCCCAGGACAGAGAAGGCTTCGCCGGCGCCGACGCGTGCGCGCCAAGGTGCGCGGAAGCGCCGCCCGCCCGCGGCTCAGCGTCTTCCGCTCGAACCGGGGCCTGTCGGCGCAGTTGATTGACGACGACGCCGGCCGGACCCTCGCGCAGGTCAACTGGACCGAGTCCGACCTCCGCGATCTCGCCACCGCGGAGCGGGCCAAGCAAGCGGGAACGCTGCTGGCCGAGCGCGCCAAGGCGGCCGGGGTCGAATCCTGCGTTTTCGACCGTGGCGGCTACAAGTTCCACGGCAACGTCGCCCGCCTCGCCGAGGGCGCCCGCGAGGGCGGGCTCCAGTTCTGAGCTAACTTGAGAAGGAATCGATGAGCACCAGCAGCTACGAAAGAGTCAGCGCCCAGGGTCTCGACCTGCAGGAGCGCGTGATCGAGATCAACCGCGTCGCCAAGGTCGTCAAGGGCGGACGCCGCTTCTCGTTCACGGCGCTGGTCGCGGTCGGCGACGAGCGCAACGTGGTCGGCATCGGCTACGGCAAGGCCCGTGAGGTCCCGCTCGCGATCCAGAAGGCCGTCGAGAACGCCCGCAAGGACCTGATCAAGGTCCCGCAGTACGGGCAGACGCTTCCCCACTACGTGATCGGCAACTTCGGCGCCGGCCACGTCGTCCTGCGGCCCGCCTCGGAGGGCACCGGCGTGATCGCCGGCGGCGGCGTGCGAGCAGTGCTCGAGCTGGCCGGCTACCGCGACGTGCTGACGAAGTCGATCGGCACGAACAACCCGATCAACCAGGTGAAGGCGACGATGGCCGGGCTCAAGGCCCTGCGCACGCCGGCGGACATCGCCGAGTTGCGCGGGCTGTCGGTCAACCAGGTGCTGGGCATCAAGAAGCAGCGCAAGGCCGAGGAAGGCGAGCCGGCGGCCGAGGGGGCCGTCACAGCGGTCGCTGTTGTGGCCGAGGGGGCCGCCCCCGCGGGCGCGCCGGCCGCTGAGCCGGCCGCCGAGGGCTCTCCAGGCGGGGATGCGGAGGCGCCGGCGGCTGACACCGGGGAGGCTGCTGACACCGGGGAGGCCGCTGACACCGGGGAGGCTGCTGACACCGGCGAGACCGCTGACCCGAAGGAGGCCGGGGATGGCTGAGCTCGTGATCAAGCAGGTTCGCTCCGCCAACGGAGCGACCCCGCGCCAGCGCGCCACCCTGCGCACCCTTAGCCTCGGCCGGATCGGCTCGCAGACGACGCGGGCCGACTCGCCGCAGGTTCAGGGCCTGATCAACAAGGTCGCGCACCTGGTCACGATCGAGGGGGCGGGCTGATGGCGAGAATCGAACCCGAAGACGTCGGCCTCGAGAACCTGCGCCCGAAGCCCGGCTCGCGGCGGTCGACGAAGCGACTCGGCCGGGGCCACGGCTCCGGCCAGGGGAAGACCGCCGGCCGCGGCCACAAGGGCTACGGCGCCCGTGCGGGCAGCAAGAGCAAGGCCGCCTACGAGGGCGGGCAGAACCCGATTCACATGCGGATGCGGAAGCTGCGCGGGCCGAACAAGAAGATGTCGATGCCGTTCGAGCGGTTCCGCACCCACACGCAGCCGGTCAACGTCGCCTCGCTCGAGGAGCGGTTCGAGGCAGGCGCAGAGGTCACTCCCGAGACGCTGCGCGACGCCGGCCTGGCCACACGCAAGCACCCGGTCAAGATCCTCGGCAAGGGCGATCTCTCGAAGAAGCTCACCGTCCGCGCTCACGCTTTCAGCAAGACCGCCCGCGAGAAGATCGAGGCGGCCGGTGGCACGGCCGAGGCGCTCGACTAGCTAGCTTCTGCCTGAATGCTTCGCACGATCGGCAACGCCTTCGCGATCCCCGAGATCCGGAGGAAGCTGGCCTTCACGGCCGCCATGCTGGCGCTCTATCGGCTCGGCGCGTTCATCCCGGCGCCGGGCGTCGACGCCGACGCCCTCGACTCGATCCAGGAGAACTTCGCCGGCGGGAACATCCTCGGGTTCCTCGACCTGTTCAGCGGCGGCGCGCTGTCCCAGCTCTCGCTGTTCGCGCTGGGAATCATGCCCTACATCACGGCCTCGATCATCCTCCAGCTGCTCACCGTGGTCGTCCCCGCGCTCGAGAAGCTTCAGAAGGAGGGCGAGGTCGGCCAGCAGAAGATCACCCAGTACACGCGGTATCTGACCGTCGGGCTCGCGTTCGCCCAGTCGCTCGGCTACGTCTTCCTGTTCGAGTCGTTCGGCGGCAGCGGCCAGAGCGTGGTCGGCGGCGAGCTGACCGGGGCGAAGCTGATGCTGATCGTGGTCTCGCTGACCGCAGGCTGCACCCTGCTGATGTGGTTCGGCGAGCTGATCACCCAGCGCGGCATCGGCAACGGGATCTCGCTGATGATCTTCGCCTCGATCGTCTCCGGCCTGCCCGCGGGAATCCAGGCCTGGTGGACGAACCCCGATCAGGTCTTCGTCGTGATGATGCCGTTCGTCGCGCTCGCGGTGATCGTCGGAATCGTCTACGTCCAGGAGGGCCAGCGCCGGATCCCGGTCCAGTATGCGAAGCGTCAGGTCGGTCGCAAGATGACGACCGGCGGCTCGACCTACCTGCCGCTGCGGGTCAACATGGCGGGCGTCATCCCGGTGATCTTCGCCGCCTCGATCATGGCCTTCCCGCCGACCGTCGGGCAGCTTCTGAACACGCCGTGGGCGCTCGACTTCGCCGCCTTCTTCAGCCCCGACTCCTGGGCCTTCATCGTCGGCGAGGTCTTCTTCATCATCATCTTCACCTACTTCTATACGGCGGTCACCTTCAACCCCGTGGACCAGGCCGACAACCTGAAGAAGTACGGTGGCTTCATCCCCGGCGTGCGGCCGGGCCGGCCGACGGCCGAGTACCTCGATCGGATCCTCACCCGGCTGACGTTCGCCGGCGCCCTCTACCTGGGAGCTGTCGCGGCACTGCCGACGGTTCTGATCAGCCAGACCTCGGCGAACTTCTTCTTCGGCGGCACCTCGATCCTGATCGTCGTCGGCGTCGCCCTCGACACGGTCAAGCAGCTCGAGTCGCAGTTGATGATGCGCAATTACGAGGGCTTCCTGAAGTAGGCGGCGCGTAGCCGCGCTGCTCGGCGTCCTCCGCGGCTCACGTGCTGGCGCACGCTTCGCCTTGTGCGTCCTTGATCAGCGCCCCTCCGCCCTCGTCTACTTCGCCGCGCACCTGAGGCGCTAGATTCCAACTGCATGTCCGAGCTCAACCTGATCCTGCTTGGCCCGCCGGGCTCCGGGAAGGGGACCCAGGGGGAGCGCCTGCAAGAGGACTTCCACCTGCCCTACTACGCGACCGGGGACATCCTTCGCGCCGCGGTTCAGGACGGCACCGAGCTCGGCGTCACCGCGAAGCGATTCATGGACGACGGTGGGCTGGTGCCGGACGAGGTGATCATCGGCGTGATCGCCGCCCGGATCGAGGGGCCCGACTCGGCCGACGGCTTCATCCTCGACGGATTCCCGAGGACGATCGGCCAGGCCGAGGCGCTGGCGGAGGAGATGGCGAAGCTCGGGCGCTCGCTGACGGCGGTGGTCCTGATCGAGACCGACGACGACGAGGTCCAGCGTCGGCTCGGCGGGCGTCGCACCTGCGCCAAGAACGGCCACATCTTCCACGTCGATTTCGACCCGCCGAAGAACGAGGACGTCTGCGACGTCTGCGGCGCCCGGCTCGTCGTCCGCGACGACGACAAGCCGGAGGTGATCGCCAAGCGACTCGAGACCTACCACGCCCAGACCGAGCCCTTGGTCGACTTCTACGAGGAGAAGGGCCTGTTGAAGCGGGTGGACGGCTCGCTGTCACCGGATGACGTCGGCGACCGGATCCGCGCCCTGTTGGCGACGCTGCGCCTGGAGGAGGAGCTGTAGCCACCGTCGGCCGGCGCCACCATGTATCGCGGAACGATCACCCCGAAGACCCCTGAGCAGCTCGAGAAGATGGCCGCCGCCGGTGCGGTGCTTTCCCGCTGTCACCAGATGCTGAAGAAGAGCGCCCGCCCCGGGGTGACGACCGGTCACCTCGACGAGATCGCCGAGAAGTTCATTCGCTCCCAGGGCGCGACGCCGGCCTTCAAGGGCTATCGGGGGTTTCCGGGCTCGATCTGCACCTCACCGAACTCGATGGTCGTCCACGGGATCCCCGGCGGCTACGAGCTGAAGCGCGGCGACGTGCTCAGCGTCGACATCGGGGTGATCAAGGACGGCTGGGTCGCGGACGCGGCGCAGACCTACGGAATCGGCCCGATCGGGGCGCCGGCGGAGAAGCTGCTCGAGGTGACCAGGGCATCCCTGTTCGACGGCATCGCCGAGGCGAAGGCCGGCAACGCGCTGGGCGACATCTCGCATGCGATCCAAAAGCGGGTCGAGTCCGAGGGCATGCACGTGATCAAGAGCCTCGTCGGCCACGGGATCGGCACCGAGATGCACGAGGAGCCGCAGATCCCCAACTACGGCGAGCCCGGCAGCGGCCCGACCCTGGTCGAGGGGATGACCCTGGCGATCGAGCCGATGGTCAACATCGGCACCGATCAGATTCGAATGGGCTCCGATCACTGGGCCGTCTACTCCGCCGACGGCTCGCTCGCCGCCCACTTCGAGTTCACGATCGCGGTCGGGGCCGAGGGGCCGCGGATCCTGACCCCCTGGCACGAGTGAGTGGCGCCCAGAGCCGATTGCGCGGATCCGGCTTGAACACGCGCAGGTTGGGCGAGTTGCTACCATTCCGAGCTCGGCCCCAGGGCTGTCCCTGCCTGCCCGCTGTCCGATTCATGGGACGAGCGGGCCACCTTAGTCAGATACGAGTTGGAGAGCGATGAAGGTTCGTGCGTCCGTAAAACCCATGTGTGAGCGTTGCCAGGTGATCCGGCGCCGCGGCCGCGTGCTCGTGATCTGCAGCAACCCGCGACACAAGCAGCGGCAGGGCTAGGCAAGCGAAATGGCACGGATCTCAGGAGTCAACCTGCCGCTCAACAAGCGGGTCGTGGTCGGCCTCACCTATGTGCACGGGGTCGGGCGGTCGAGCGCCGAGGACATCGTCGAGGTCTGTGGCGTCGATTCGGACACCAGGGTCGGCGATCTGACCGAGGAGGAGGTCGTCAAGCTCCGCGAGGCGGTCGAGCAGCACCAGGTCGAGGGCGACCTGCGGCGCGAACGCTCGCAGAACGTCAAGCGCCTGATGGAGATCGGCTCCTACCGCGGGCTCCGCCACCGTCGCGGGCTGCCGGTCCGCGGTCAGCGGACGAAGACGAACGCGCGGACCCGCAAGGGCCCCCGGCGGATGAGCATCGCCGGCAAGAAGCGGGCCCCGACGCCGAAGTAACGACGAGGACTAGGAACTGATCTAGAGATGCCGCAGCCGAAGAAGGCAAAGGGCCGAACCAAGCGGCGCACGAAGAAGAACGTGCCGTTCGGACAGGCCCACATCAAGACAAGCTTCAACAACACGATCGTCACCCTGACCGATCCGCAGGGGAACGTGATCGCCTGGGAGTCGGCCGGCTCGGCCGGCTTCAAGGGCTCGCGCAAGTCGACGCCGTTCGCGGCTCAGGTGACCGCGGACAACGCCGCCCGCAAGGGCATGGAGCATGGCCTCGAGCGCGTCGAGGTGCTCGCCAAGGGCGCCGGATCGGGCCGCGAGACGGCGATCCGCGCGCTGCAGGCCGCCGGTCTCCAGGTGACGACCGTGCGCGACGTATCTCCGCAGGCCCACAACGGCTGCAGGCCGAAGAAGCGGCGGCGGGTCTAGGTGCTCGGCTGATGGCTCGCGATACCTCACCCCAGTGCAAGCAGTGCCGCCGCGAGGGACAGAAGCTGTTCCTCAAGGGAGAGCGCTGTCTGACCGACAAGTGCGGCGTCGAGCGCCGCTCATACCCGCCCGGCGAGCACGGCCGCGCCCGGATGCGCGCCTCCGAGTACCGCCAGCAGCTGCGCGAGAAGCAGAAGGCGCGCCGCTTCTACCAGGTGCTGGAGAGGCAGTTCCGCGGCTACTACGAGAAGGCCTCCCGCCAGGACGGCGTCACCGGCGACAACCTCTTGCGGATGCTCGAGCGCCGGCTGGACAACGTGCTCGTCAGGCTCGGCTTCGCCGCCTCCCGGCGCCAGGCCCGCCAGCTCGTGCGCCATGGCCACTGGCAGGTCAACGGCCGGCGCGTCGACATCCCCAGCTACCAGGTCAAGCCCGAGGACATCATCTCGATCCGCTCAGGCAGCGACGCGGAGACCACCGTGCGGATCGCAACCGAACTTATCTCCACCGTGCCCCCCTGGCTCCAGGCCGATCACGACGCGCTGACCGCGAAGGTTCTGCGGCTCCCCGAGCGGGACGAGATCGACTCGCCGGTGGAGGAACAGCTCATCGTCGAGCTCTACTCCAAGTAGGGCCACCGAAAACCCGCCGACGGAAGGACGTGCCATGACCACCCTGCCCGAGTTCCAAGAGCCGATCATCAGCAGCGAAGACAGCGACGAGACCAAGGGATCGTTCGTGATCGAGCCCCTCGACAAGGGGTTCGGCTACACCTACGGCAACAGCCTCCGTCGCGTCTTGCTCTCCTCGCTCGGCGGCGCGGCGATCAAGTCGGTCCGGATCGAGGGCGTTGCCCACGAGTTCTCGAACATCGACGGCGTCAAGGAGGACGTGACCGACATCGTCCTCAACCTGAAGGACATCGTGATCCGCATGCATACCGATGCGGACGAGGTCGAGGTGCCACTGGTGGCGACCGGGCCCGGCGAGGTGACCGCTGCCGACATCGACCTGCCGGCCGGCGTCGAGATCCTCAACCCGACGGCGCCGATCGCGACGCTCGAGAAGAAGACCAAGCTCGAGATGTACCTCAGCGTCGGGCGCGGTCGCGGCTATTCGCCGGCCGAGGAGAACAAGAGCGAGGACCAGCCGATCGGCGTGATTCCGATCGACTCGATCTTCTCGCCGATCCGCCGCGCCTCCTACCGGGTCGACTCGGCCCGCGTCGGTCAGCGGACGGACTTCGACAAGCTGACCCTGGAGGTCGAGACCGACGGGTCGTTGGAGCCGGGCTCCGCGCTCCGTGAGGCCGCCGAGCTGATGATCAAGAGCCTGGCGATCTTCACCGACGCCGACCGGCTCGACGAGCTGACCCAGACCAACGGCGCTGGACCCGATGAGGAGTTGGGCGCGGTCGAGGGCGATGACCGCTTGATCGAGGAGCTCGAGATCGGCGTCCGCGCCTACAACTGCCTGAAGCGCGCCGGGGTGCAGACGATCGGGGAGCTGACGTCGAAGTCGTTCTCGGAGCTGACCGCGATCCCGAACTTCGGCGAGCGGTCAATCGAGGAAGTCGTCGAGGCGCTCTCCCAGCTCGGGCTCAGCCTCCGCGAGGAGTAGCGTCGGATGCGGCACCGCAGAAGCAGGCACAAGCTGAGCCGCGATGCGGCCCATCGCAAAGCGCTGCTGAGGAACCTCAGCAAGCAGCTGATCGAGCACGAGCGGATCAAGACCTCGCAGGCGAAGGCGAAGGCCGTGAAGCCCGAGGTCGAGAGGATGATCACGCTCGCCAAGCGGGGCGACCTCCACGCGCGCCGGCAGCTGCTGGCGAGGTTCGGCCAGGACAAGTTCGTGGTCCACAAGCTGGTCGAGGAGATCGCGCCGCGCTACTCGGAGCGCCCGGGCGGCTACACGCGGATCACCAAGCTCGGCCCGCGCCGCTCGGACTCGACCGAGATGGTCTTCCTCGAGCTGGTCTAGTCGCGGGCAGCCCGAAGGGGCGACCGGCCGGAGACCGCTGCACCGCGTGGCCAGCTACCGGCTCGACATCGCCTACGACGGAACCCGGTTCAGGGGCTGGGCCCGTCAGCAGGGGCTGCGGACCGTTCAGGGGGAGATCGAGGCCGCGCTGGAGAAGCTCTTCTCGGCGCCGGTGCGGCTGACCGTTGCAGGCCGGACGGACGCCGGCGTGCACGCGATCGGCCAGGTCGCGAGCTTCGAGTCGCCGCCGGGCCGGTCGCCCCCCGAGACGTTGCTGCGCGCGCTCAACGCGCTGACCCCCGAGGACGTGGCGATCACGGCCGCCGGTGAGGCCGCCGCCGGCTTCGACGCCCGCCGCGACGCGGTCGCCCGTCGCTACGCCTACCGACTCTGGGTCGATCAGGTGCAGAGCCCCTTCGAGCGACGCTACTCGGTCCATTGGCCCTTCCCGCTCGATCGCGGTGCGCTCGAGCGGTGCGCCGGCATGCTTTCAGGCACTCACGACTTCACGGCCTTCACTCCGACCGAGACCGAGCACGTGCGCTTCGAGCGCACGGTGATCGAGGCGGGCTGGGAGCAGGAGTCCGAGCAGATTCTCCGATTCGAGATCGAGGCGGACTCCTTCATGCGCAGCATGGTCCGGGCGCTGGTCGGGACGATGCTCGAGGCCGGCAGCGGACGGCGCGGCACGGAGGACTTCGAGCGCCTGCTCGAGGGCAGGCCCCGCGCGGAGGGTGGCGAGACCGCCCCCGCCCACGGGCTCTTCCTGGTCGCGGTGCGCTACTGAGACTCGGTCGGGACGGGAGCCGCGGTGGAGTCGGGATCGGCGCGGTCGGACTCGGCCCGGCGCGGCAGCACGTTGGCCGGCCCGTCGAGCCACACGCGGACCGAGTCGCCGGGATGCCAGGCCGGCCAGCTGAGGCGGCGGGAGCGGATCACGATTCCCGACGGAAGCTCGATATCGAGCAGCTGGTCATGACCGTAGAAGGTCCTGGCGGTGACCCTCGCCTTGAGCGTCTCGGCGCTGGTCATCGGGCTACCGGAATCGATCGCGACGGACTCGGGTCGCAGCAGCACGTCCACCTCTCCCTCGAGCTCGGAGGCGGTGTGGAAGTCGCCGAGCTCGCAGCTGACGCGGCCCTCGATGACCGTGCCGGGAAGGATGTCGACCTCGCCGAGGAAGCCGGCGACCCAGTGCGTCGCCGGGCTCGAGTAGACCTCTTCGGGGGTGCCGATCTGCTCGATTCGCCCGGCGTTCATCATCGCCACGCGGTCGGAGATGCTGAGCGCCTCCTCCTGGTCGTGGGTGACGAACAGGGCCGTGACGCCGGTGTCGGAGAGGATCTGCCGCACGTCGGCGCGAAGCCGATCGCGCAGGCTCGCGTCGAGATTCGAGAACGGCTCGTCGAGCAGCACGAGGTCTGGGTTGGGCGCGAGCGCGCGGGCGAGCGCGACCCGCTGCTGCTCGCCCCCCGACAACGCGTGAACGGGGCGGTCGGCGTAGTCGGCGAGCCCGACCAGCTCGAGCGCATCCAGCATCCGAGCCCGCTCAGCCCCGCGGCCGATCGCGTAGCCGACGTTGCCGGCAACGTCCAGGTGGGGGAACAGCGCGTAGTCCTGAAAGACCATCCCGATCCGCCGCTGCTCGGGCGGTACGGCGATCCGGCCCCGGTTGAGGATGCGACCACCGACGGCGATCGTGCCCGCGTCGGGGCGCTCGAGGCCCGCGAGCAGCCGCAGCGTCGTCGTCTTGCCGCAACCGCTCGGGCCGAGCAGGGCGACGATCTCCCCTGCGGCGACCTCGAGCTCGAGCCCGGCGACAGCCTCGGTCCCGTCGAACGACTTCCGCAGGCCTGAGATCGAGACCGCGCGGCCGGCCTCACGGTCGGCATTCGCGGCCGAGCGCCCGGGGGGGAGCGCAGTCACGATGCCTGCTCCCCGCGCCCCGTCAGCCACCACAGCGGCGGCGCCGCAACCACCAGCAGCAACAGCGACGGGATCGCCCCCGCCTCGAAGAAGCCGAGGGTCGTCTGCTTCCAGATGTCGGTGGCGAGCGTCTCGAAGCCGGTTGGAGCCAGCAGCAGCGTGGCCGGCAGCTCCTTCAGGGCGTGCAGGAAGACGAGCGCGGAGCCGGCGGCGATGCCGCCCGCGACCAGCGGGGTCGTGACCGTGCCGAAGACCTCGACCGGCCCCCGTCCCATCCCGCGTGCCGCCTCCTCGAACCGCGGCGGGACCTGGAGCAGCGAGGCGCTGATCGAGCCGATCGCGAGCGGCAGGTAGTGGACCGTCAGCGCGAAGATCAGCATCGCGAGCGTCTGGTACAGAGCCGGCGCGACACGGGTGCCGAAGAAGACGAGAGCGAGCGCGACAACGATCCCGGGCAGGGCGTAGCCGGTGTAGCCGAAGCGCTCGACCAGGCTGGTCAGCGGCCCCGGGAAGCGAACCGCGAGCACCGAGATCACGATCGCAAGGATGGCAGCGAGCAGCGCGGCGCCGCCCGCCGCCAGCAGCGAGTGGCCGGCATTGGTCGCCAGCTCCGATGCCTCGATGCCGCCGCCGAGTCCCTCGCTCGCCCAGTAGACGAGGACGCCGACTGGGAGCACGAGGGCGACCAGCGTCACCGCGAAGCAGAACGCCAGGGCCGGCCTGCGCCAGCGACCGAGCGGGATCAGTGGTGCCGGACGGGCGGCGCCGGGGCCGGTGCGGTGGTAGCGGAGCGAGCCGCGGATCCAGCTGTAGGCGGCGAGCAGGGCGATCGTGAAGATGACGAGCAGGAAGCCGAGCGAGGCGGCGCCGATGCGGTCGAAGCTCGACTGGTAGGTGGTGTAGATCTCACGTGTGAAGGAGTCGAAGCGCATGATCGAGACCGCACCGAAATCACTGATCACGTATAGCGCGACCAGCAGCGCTCCGGCGCCGATCGCAGGAACGAGCTGCGGCAGGACGATCGATGTGAAGACCTGCCGCCGGGTCCGGCCCATCGCGCGCGCCGCGTCCTCGAGCTGGGGATCGAGGCGGCGCAGCGCCGCGCGAACGCTGAGCAGGACGAGCGGGTAGGTGAAGAGGCTGAGCGCCAGCCAAGCCCCGAAGAACCCGTAGATCGAAGGAATCCGGTCGACTCCGATCAGATCGGCCGCGAGCCCGGTGGGACCGAGCGCGGAGACCAGGAGGTAGGCGCCGATGTAGCTGGGGATGACAAGCGGCAGCGCCGTCAGCGTCGCCCACAGACGGGCGGCCGGCAGGTCGGTGCGGGCCGTCAGCCAGGCGAGCGGGACGCCGATCGCGACGGCGGTCGTCGTCACCGCTGCGGTCAGCGCGGCTGTCCGCAGCGTCAGGCCGACGGTGCGGGAGTCGAAGATCGTCTCCGCTGCCGCCTCGGCCTCGCCGACCACGAGGATCGTCAGGTAGAGCGCCGGCAGCGCCGCGGCGAGCCCGGCCAGCAGCCCGAGCGCCAGCAGCCCCAGCGGCGGACGTCGCCGGCCGAACGCCGCGCGCCCCGCTCGCGCGGCGAGCGGGGCGCGGGTTGCGCGAGCCCGGAGGCCCGTCGCCAGGCCGGTCAACGGTCCTCCGGGGGCATTACAGGGCTCCGGTCTCCCGCATCAGGTCCAGCGTGGCTTCGAGGTCGGCGATCGAGGCGAGGTCGATCTCGGGGGCGGGAATCGACTCGAGCGGCTCCAGGCCCGGGTCGGCCTCGACGCCCTCGACCAGCGGGTACTCCTTCGACTCCTCGACGAAGAACGTCTGCGTCTCGTCGCTGAGCAGATACTCGATGAAGGCGAGCGCCTGCTCCTTGTTCTCGGAGGATGCCAGCACGCCGATCCCAGCCACGTTGATCAGCGATCCCAGGCCCTCGGGCGGGTAGTAGATCTCGACCGGGTAGTCGGGGCCCTCCTCGGCCGCGGCCTGGGCCACGTAGTAGTGGTTGACGAGGCCGACGTCGATCTCGCCGCCGGCGATCGCATCGCGGACGGTCGAGTTGTCCTCGTACGGCTCCGCGTTCTCGGCCATGCCCTCGAGCCACTCGCGGGCGACGTCCTCGCCCTCGCTGACGCGCAGCGCCGTAACGTAGGCCTGTAGCGAGGCGTTGGTCGGCGCCCAGCCGACCCGGCCCTTCCACTCGGGCGCGGTCAGCTCCAGCGGCGAGTCGGGGAGCTCAGCCTGATCGACATCGGGCCCGTAGGCGATGATCCGGGCGCGGCCGGTGATCCCGACCCAGGTGTCGTCGCTGGCCCGGAATGCCGGCGGGACCTGCTCGAGGATCTCCGCGGGCAGCGGCTCGAGCAGCCCCTCGGCGGCGAGCGCACCGAGGGCGCCGCCGTCCTGGGAGAAGAAGAGGTCGGCGGGGGAGTTGTCGCCCTCCTCGAGGATCGTCGCCGCCAGCGGGGCGCTGTCGCCGTAGCGAACCTCGACCTCGCCGTCGAAGTCCTCGTAGACGGGCGCGACCAGCTCCTCCTCGCGGCCGGAGTAGATCGTCAGTGCGCCGCCGCCGGAGTCGTCGGAGCCGCAGGCTGCGATCGGCAGGGCGAGCAGCGCCGATGCGGCGATGAGGAGGGCGTTGCGGGTGGCGATCTTCATTGAGTCCGGGTCCCTTTCCTGCTGAATGTGTGCGGTCGGGCTCCGAAGTTAGGTAACCCTAACTCGGAGCGGATTAGGGAACCCTAACCGAGGAGGGTAGGGGATGCGTCGACGCCCCCGGTCCCGGGCTGGGGTGGGCCGGCACCGTCCAGCCCCGGAGCGGTCGAGACGCGCCCATACAATCGTCGCGTGCGAGTCCTGCTCACCAACGACGACGGCCTGGCCGCGCCGGGCCTGCAGGCGCTGCGTCGGGCTCTGCTCGAGGTCGAGGGCGTCGAGTTGGACGTGATCGCCCCGGACTCCAATCGCAGCGCCACGGCACGGTCGATCACTACGCGCTCGCCGATCTGGGTCGATGAGGTGGACTTCGACGACGGGACGGTCGGATACGCGACCGAGGGCACCCCGGTGGACTGCGTGCGGTTCGCCGACCTGGGCCTGCTCGGCGGCCGGCCGGAGCTGATCGTCTCGGGCATCAACCACGGCGCCAATCTCGGCGACGACGTCACCTACTCGGGAACCGTCGCCGCGGCGTTCGAGGGACTGATCCTCGGCCTGCCGGCCCTGGCGTTCTCGCAGCAGTCGCAGAAGGGCGAGATGGGCTTCCGATACGGCCGCGAGTTCGACTTCTCGCACTCCGCGGCCCTCGCCGCGGCCCTCGTCGCCCACGTGGTCGAGCACGGGATGCCGGTGGGAACGCTGATCAACGTCAACGCGCCGGCGGGTGAGCCGGAGGGCATCGAGGTCACCCGTCTCGGCAAGCGGCTGTATGAGGACGAGCTGAAGCTCGTCGAGGAGAGCGAGTCGGGTGGACGTCGCCGCTACGAGATCTACGGGTTCGAACCGAGCTTCGAGGACGAGCCCGGCACCGACCTCGCGGCGGTCGCCCGCGGTCGGGTGGCGGTCACGCCGATCCACTTCGACCTCACCGACCACGGCGAGCTGGAGACCATCTCGGGCTGGGACCTGGAGGGGATGCTGGCCGGCTCGAGGCCGGCTCGATGAGCGCAGCGACGCCGGCCGCGGCGCTCGAGCGGGCCCGGAAGCTGCGCTCGGAGATCGCCGAACACGATTACGCCTACTACGTACGCGACGACCCCCGGATCTCGGACGCCGACTACGACGCCCTGCTCGATGAGCTCCGCGATCTCGAGGCCGCGCACCCAGATCTCATCACCCCGGAGTCGCCGACTCAGCGGGTGGGAGGAAGGGCGCTCGAGACCTTCGAGCAGTACGAGCACGCGGAGCCGATGCTGTCGTTGGCCAACGCCCGCAACGCCGCCGAGCTCGAGGCCTGGGAGCAGCGGATCCGCAACCTGCTGAAGCGGCTCGACATCTCGGTGCCCGAGATCGTCTACGTGACCGAGCCGAAGATCGATGGTCTCGCGATCTCGCTCACCTACGAGGACGGGGTCTTCGTGCGCGGCGCGACCCGCGGGGACGGCCACGTCGGTGAGGACGTCACCGCCAACCTGCGGACGATTCGCTCGATCCCGTTGACGATCGACGATCCGCCGCCGCTGATCGAGGTCCGCGGTGAGGTCTACCTGACGCTGTCCGGCTTCGACCGCCTCAACGCCGAGCGGGCCGAGGCGGGGGAGTCGACCTTCGCGAACCCACGCAACGCGGCAGCGGGCACCATCCGGCAGCTCGATCCGGCCCTGGCGGCCGCGCGCCCCCTGCAGATCTGGATCTACGGCATCGGATTCCGCGACGGGGTCGAGCACGACTCACACAGCGCGGAGATCGAGTGGCTGCGGCAGCGTGGCTTTCGGGTCAACGCCGACATCGAGCGCCACCGGACGATCGACGAGGTGATCGAGCGCTGCGACTGGTGGCAGCGGCGGCGGGACGAGATCGACTTCGAGATCGACGGGGTCGTCGTCAAGGTCGATGAGCGGGCGCTGTGGCGGGAGCTCGGGACCGCGAGCCGCGAGCCGCGCTGGGCGATCGCGTGGAAGTTCCCCCCGAGCACGGTGACGACGAAGCTCCGGAAGATCGTCTGGAACGTGGGGCGGACCGGGCACATGGTTCCGTTCGCGATGCTCGAGCCGGTCCAGGTCGGAGGCGTCACGGTCAGCACCGCGACCCTGCACAACGAGGAGGACCTGGCGCGCAAGGACGCCCGCGAGGGCGACGAGGTGATCGTGACCCGCGCCGGGGATGTGATCCCGAGGGTCGTCGCGCCGGTGATCCAGCGCCGTGAGGGCAGGCGACTGCGGAAGCCGAGGCCGCCCCGCCAGTGCCCGGCCTGCGGGACGCCGACGGTCAAGCCGGAGGACTCGGTCTTCACGATCTGCCCGAATCGCACCGGCTGCCCCGGCCAGACCTTCCAGCACGTCAAGCACTTCGTCCAGCGCGGCGCGATGGACATCGAGGGCCTCGGCGAGAAGCAGGCGCTGCGCTTCCTCGAGGATGGGCTGATCCGCGATGCCTCGGGCATCTACGACCTCACCGTCGAGCAACTCAGGGAGCTGGAAGGCTTTGGCGAGGTGTCGGCCGCCAATCTGATCGAGGCGATCGAGGCCTCGAAGGCCCAGCCCTTCCCGCGGGTCCTGTTTGCGCTCGGCCTGGCCGGCGTCGGCTCCGTCAATGCCGAGGCCCTGGCGATGTACTTCGGCTCGATCGATGCCCTCGCTGCGGCCCAGCCGGAGACGATCACGGAGGTCGAGGGGATCGGCCCGATCCTTGCTGAGCAGGTGGCCGAGCAGCTCGCCGACGAGCGCATCGTCGAGCTGATCGCTCGGCTTCGCGAGCACGGCCTCCGCTTCGAGCTCGACGCCTCCGAGCGCCGTCGGACGGGCGGCGCCCTCGACGGCAAGACGTTCGTGCTGACCGGCGCCCTCCCCGAGCTCACGCGCGAGCAGGCGACGGCGATGATCAAGCGCGCCGGCGGCAAGGTGACGTCCTCGGTCAGCAGGAACACCGACTACGTGGTCGCCGGCGAGAGCCCGGGCTCGAAGCTCGCCCGGGCCGAGAGCCTGGAGGTGGAGATCCTCGATCAGGCGGGCCTCCAGCGGCTGCTCGGCGAGAGCTGAGCCGGGGCTGTTGACAGCCGTACCCGTGCTGTTAGGGTCGTCTCAAGCTGCCGACGAAGAGAGGCCCCGGATGTGCTTGGCGATACCGGGTCAGGTTCTGGAGATCGTTGACGAGCAGAACCGGCTCGCGAGAGTAGACGTGGCGGGCGTCCGCCGCAACGTGAATGTCGCCCTGCTCGACTCCGAGCCCGGCGGGGTGGCGGCGGGCGACTGGGTGCTGATTCACGTTGGATTCGCGCTCTCCAAGGTCGATGAGGAGGAGGCCCTCGCGACTCACAAGCTGCTCGAGGAGATGGGGGCCGAGTACGAGGCGGAGCTCGCCGAGCTCAGGGGCAGCGTGATCGAGTGAGGTCGCCGCGGTGATCAGCTCGCGTGAGCACCGCTGCATCACCTGCGGCGACGTGGCGTCGACGCTTCAGGTCGTGGCCGTCGACGAGGCCCTAGGCCTCGCCCTCTGTCGCGATGAAGGCGACCACCGCGAGACGGTCGAGATCGCGCTCGTGCGCCCCGTGGTGGCCGGAGACCGGCTGCTCGTTCACGCGGGCACGGCGCTCAGCCATGCCCCATCCTCCAGCCCCGGCGAAGTCCCGCGTGCGACGGTGGATCGAGACCGGCCGGCGCGCGAGGGTGCGGGCGGATGATGCGCTTCGTCGACGAGTTCCGTGACCCCGAGCTCGGGCGGGCCCTCGCCGGGGAGATACTGGAGCGGGTCGATCCCGGTCGCCGGTACAAGCTGATGGAGGTCTGCGGGGGCCACACGCACTCGATCTACAAATACGGCATCGACGACGTGCTGCCGGAGAACGTCGAGCTCGTCCACGGTCCCGGCTGTCCCGTTTGCGTGATCCCGATGGGGCGCGTGGACGACGGCATTGCGATCGCGCGCAACGAGGAGGTGATCTTCACCTGCTTCGGCGACATGATGCGGGTGCCGGGCTCGGAGCAGAGCTTCGCGGACGCGAAGGCCGAGGGCGCCGACATCCGCATGGTCTACTCGCCGCTGGATGCGCTGCGGATCGCGACCTCCAACCCGGACCGCACCGTCGTCTTCTTCGCGATCGGCTTCGAGACCACCGCCCCCTCGACGGCCCTGACGCTGCAACGGGCCAAGGCCGAGCGGGTCGAGAACTTCCTCTGCGTCTGTAACCACGTGACGATCGTTCCGCCGCTGCGTGCGCTGCTCGAGTCGCCGGATCTGCGCCTCGACGGCTTCATCGGCCCGGGCCACGTCTCGACAGTCGTCGGCGCCCGGCCGTTCGAGTTCATCCCGGCCCGCTACGGCAAGCCGCTGGTCACCTGCGGATTCGAGCCGCTCGACGTCCTCCAGGGCATCCGGATGATCCTCGCTCAGATCGAGGAGGGTCGCTGCGAGGTCGAGAATCAGTACAGCCGGGTGGTTCCCTACGACGGCAACCCGGCCGCCCTCGCCGTGATGGCCGAGGTCTTCGAGCTGCGGCCGCATTTCGAGTGGCGCGGCCTCGGCTTCATCAGCCAGAGCGCGCTGAAGCTCTCCGACGCGTACGCGGACTTCGATGCCGAGCAGCGGTACGAGACGCCCGGGGTTCGCGTTGCAGACCCGAAGGCCTGCCAGTGCGGCGAGGTGTTGAAGGGCGTGATCAAGCCCTGGGAGTGCAAGGTGTTTGGGACCGCGTGCACTCCGGAGCACGCGATCGGCACCTGCATGGTCTCCCCGGAGGGGGCCTGTGCCGCCTACTACAACTACGGCCGATACAGGCGCGAGCGCGAGGTGGTCTGATGACGGCCCCCAGTGACGCTCCGTCCAGCGGGCGCGAGCAGCGGATCCTCGAGATCATCGAGACCACCCGGGCGAAGCGCCCGAAGCTCAAGGACGAGCGGGTGACGATGGCGCACGGGGCCGGCGGCAAGGCGACTCAGACGCTGATCGAGGGCCTGTTCGTCCCGGCCTTCGACCCCGCCGGCGCCGGCCTGGCCGAGCTTGGCGACGCCGGTGTCGTGACCGTCGAGGGCTCACCGATCGCGATCACGACCGACAGCTTCGTCGTCAGCCCGATCCGGTTCCCCGGTGGCTCGATCGGCGAGCTGGCGGTGAACGGCACCGTCAACGATCTCGCGGTCGCCGGTGCACGGCCCACCGCGATCAGCGTCGCGCTGATCCTCGAGGAGGGGCTGCAGTTCGACGTTCTGCGGCGAGAGGTCGAGGCGATCGCCGAGGCGGCTGCTGCGGCCGACGTCGAGATCGTCTCCGGCGACACCAAGGTGGTCGAGCGGGGGCACGCCGATCAGCTCTACATCACGACCACCGGGGTGGGCGTCGTCGATCGACGGGCCTCGCTCAGTCCGGCAGCGATCAGGGCCGGCGACCAGGTCCTCGTCAGCGGCCCGATCGGCGAGCACGGCACCGCGATCATGCTCGCCCGCGATGAGTTCCAGCTCGACGCCGACATCGAGTCCGACACGCAGCCGCTCTGGGCTGCGGCCGATGCGCTGCTGGGGGCGGCCGGAGACGACCTCCGCTGCATGCGCGATGCGACGCGCGGTGGCGTCGCAACCGTTCTCAACGAGCTCGCCCGCGCGAGCGGCGTCGCGATCGTCGCGAGGGAGGGCGACGTTCCGGTCGGCCCCGCGGTCGCCGGGGCCGCGGAGCTCCTCGGCATCGACCCGATGTACGTGGCGAACGAGGGCCGCCTGGTCGCGTTCGTGGCGCCGGAGGCCGCCGACACCGCGCTGCGGGCGCTGCGGGCCGTCCCCGGCTCCGAGGAGGGCGCTCTGGTCGGCGAGGTGCGTAGCGAGCCGCAGGGCATGGTGCTGGTCGAGACCGCCTTCGGCGGCACCCGGGTAATGGACCTTCTGGCGGGGGATCCGCTGCCGAGGATCTGCTGATCATGGCGTGCGAGATCGACTCCCATGCATGAGCTCTCGATCTCATCGGCGATCGTCGAGACGGTGATTCGCCACGCCCGCGGCCGGCGGGTCAATACGGTCCACCTCCAGGTGGGCGCGCTGCGCCAGGTAGTCCCAGAGTCGCTCGACTTCTACTTCGGCGTCGCCAGCCGCGAGACGATCTGCGAGGGGGCGGAGCTGGACGTGAAGCTGGTCGGTGCGCTGATGCGCTGCAAGCGGTGCGGCCGCGAGTGGGACCCGGCGCCCGAGCCGCTGCACAGCGGTGATCCCGAGGCCGCGTTGCCGCGGTTCCGGTGCCCCGGCTGCGAGGCCGCGGGGGCCGAGGTGCTCGCCGGCAACGATCTGCTGATTGATTCGATCGATGTGGAGACGCTGCCCGTCGCCGCCGGCAACGGCGGCTCCAACGGTCGCGATCCGCGCGACGCGCTGAGAGGTAGGTAGCCGCAACATGCACCAGACGAAGGTCAAGGTCGCCGAGGACGCTCTCGATGCGAACACGACGATCGCCACAGCCAACCGGGCCGACTTCGATCGCGCCGGGGTCGCGGTCGTCAACCTGATGAGCGCGCCGGGAGCGGGAAAGACGATGCTGCTGGAGCGGGTGCTGGCGGAGCGTGGCGATCTGCGCGTCGGAGTCCTCGAGGGGGACGTGCAGGGCTCGATCGATGCGGACCGGCTCTCGGCCCTCCATGTTCCGGTCGTCCAGATCAACACCGACTCCGGGTTCGGCGGCGAGTGCCACCTCGACGCCAACATGGTTCGCTCGGCGCTCGCCGACCTGAAGCTCGCCGATCTCGATCTGCTCGTGGTCGAGAACGTCGGCAACCTGGTCTGCCCGGCGGAGTTCAGAATCGGCGAGGACGCGAAGGCGATGATCTGCTCGGTCACCGAGGGCGAGGACAAGCCGCTCAAGTACCCGCTGATGTTCCGTTCCTGCGAGCTCGTCGTGATCAACAAGACGGACCTGCTCCCGCATCTCGACTTCGACGTCGAGTTGCTGGTAGCCAACATCGACCGGGTCAATCCCGAGGCGACGGTGCTTCAGCTCAGCGCCCGTAGCGGTGAGGGGGTCGAGCGCTTTCGGGAGTGGCTGTTCGGCGTCGCCGATCGTGCGGGGGTCGCCCCCGGCCCGGCGGCGGGGGCCTAGGGAGGCGCGATGGAGGTCGCCGGGACGACCGGCCGGCGGCGGCCGGTCGCAGACCTCATAGAGCGGGCGATCGCGGCCCGCGTCGAGGCCGGCGCCGCGATGTTCGAACCCGAGGCGCCGCGAGTGGCCCGCTGTTGCCGGCGGATGGCGGAGCGCTTCGCGAGCGGCGGTAGCCTGATCTCACTCGGCGCGGATCCGGCTGCCCGCTCCGACGCCCGCCACGTCTCGGTCGAGTTCGTGCACCCGGTGATCGTCGGCAAGCGGGCGCTGCCGGCGATCGCACTGACGGCCGAGGGCGGCCCGCTCGGCGCCCAGCTCGAGGCCGCCGTCGCTCGGGATGACATCGTGATCGGCTTCGGGCTCGGGGCCGAGAGCGCCGCGGCCGCTGAGACGGCGGCCGCTCTGGCCGGTGCCTCCGACCGGGGCTGCATGACGATCGGCTTCGGCCCGGGCGGTCGGGCCGACGCGGAGGACCACTGGCTGTTCGAGCCGCCGAGCGCTGATCCATCGATCCGTCAGGAGCTGGTCGAGACCCTGTACCACGTCCTCTGGGAGCTCGTCCACGTCTTCTTCGAGCATGCGGGGCTGCCGGCCGTGAGCGGCAGCCCCGCCTCTGCGTCCGCTCCGGGCGCGGCGGGCTTCCTCTACCCGTTCCTCGAGGAGGGCGGGGGCGACCCGGATGCGCTGCTCTCCGACGTGTCGGAGTCGGTGCGGATGAAGTCGGAGGAGGTCGGCGGGCTCCGCGCCCAGACGCTGCGCGAGGGAGCGGCGGAGCTCGCTGCCGCCGCCGGGACGCTCCGCGCCTGCTTCGAGCGGGGTGGCCGCCTGCTGGCGTTCGGCAACGGTGGCTCGGCGACGGATGCGATGGACGTCGTCGCCGACTTCCGCCTGCCCGAGGTCGCGGGATGGCGTTCGTGGCCGGCGCTCGACCTGACAGAGGACACGCCGATCATCACCGCCGTCGCCAACGACATCGGCGTCGCGGAGATCTTTCAGCGGCAGCTGATCGCAACCGGTCGGGCGGGCGACGTGGCGCTGGCCTTCTCGACCAGCGGTGGCTCCGAGAACCTGATCGCCGGCCTGGCCGAGGCGCGTCGCAGGGGGATCGCGACGATCGCGATGGTCGGCTACGACGGTGGCCGGATCGCGGCCGAGGGCCTCGCCGACTCGGTGATCATCAGCCGCTCACAGCATGTCCCCCGGATCCAGGAGGCGCAGGCGAGTGCCTACCACGTCCTGCGGGAGCTGGTCGAGCTCGATCATCTGGTCGCGGAGCCGCGATGAGCACCGCCCTGGGAAGTCGTCGTCGCGTCCGCGTCCGGGTCGAGGGCGTGGTCCAGGGCGTCGGCTTCCGGCCCTTCGTGCACGGGCTTGCGGGCGACCTCGACCTCGCCGGGTTCGTCCTCAACGACGGCCACGGCGTGCTGATCGAGGTCGAGGGGGAGCAGCGCGCGGTCGACCGCTTCCTCGAGCGTCTCCCGGCCGAGGCGCCGCCGCTCGCCCGCCTCGAGCGGATCGCGACCGAGCAGCGCCCCTCTCGCGCCGCGCGGCGCTTCGTGATCGAAGCGAGCCGGGGGGCGGGGACCGCGGATACCGAGATCAGCCCCGACAGCGCCACCTGCGCCGATTGCCTCTCGGAGCTCGGCGATCCCGCCGACCGGCGGTATCGCTACCCGTTCATCAACTGCACGAACTGCGGTCCCAGGTTCTCGATAGTCACCGGCATCCCCTACGACCGGCCGCTGACGACGATGGCGGCTTTCGAGATGTGCAGGGCCTGTCGGGCGGAATACGACGACCCCGGCGATCGCCGCTTTCATGCTCAACCCAACGCCTGCCCGGAATGTGGGCCCCGCGTCAGGTTGCTCGATCGCTCGGGCAGCGAGATGCACGAGCCCGGGGCGGACGCCGTGGCCGCGACTGCCCGAGCCCTGCTCGACGGCATGATCGTGGCGGTCAAGGGCATCGGCGGCTACCACCTCGCCTGCAGGGCCGACAGCGAGCCCGTCGTGGCGATGCTGCGCGCCCGCAAGCGGCGTCAGGACAAGCCCTTCGCGCTGATCACGCGAGACCTCGAGAGCGCCGCCTCCCTGGTCGAGCTGAGCGCGGCGGAGCGAGCGCTGCTCGCCGGCCGCGAGCGTCCGATCGTGATCGCGCGGCGCCGACCCGGGGCCCCGGTGGCGGCTTCGGTCGCTCCCGGGAGCCCTGACCTCGGGGTGATGCTTCCATACGCGCCCCTGCACCACCTGCTGGCAGCGGATGCGGGCGTCGATCTGGTGATGACCTCCGGCAACGTCAGCGACGAGCCGATCGCCTACGAAGACGCCGACGCGCTCGCCCGGCTCGGCGAGATCGCTGATTGCTTCTGCGTGCACGACCGCCCGATCCATACCCGCACCGACGACTCCGTGGTGCGCGCGGTCGACCCACGGGTGCGGTCTGAGCCGCTGATCCTGCGCCGCTCCCGCGGCCTCGTCCCCAGCGCCCTGGGAATGCCGATCGAGGCTCCTCGTCCCGTGCTCGCCTGCGGGGCGGAGCTGAAGAGCACCTTCTGCCTTGCGCGCACACGGCGCGCGTGGGTCTCACATCACATCGGCGATCTCAAGAACTTCGAGACGTTGACCGCGTTCCGCACGGGAATCGAGCAATTCGAGAAGCTGCTCGAGATCGACCCCGGGATCGTCGCCTACGACATGCACCCCGACTACCTCTCGACGGGCTATGCGCTGCAGCGCGCCGGCGTCGATCGCCTCCCCGTACAGCACCACCACGCGCACCTCGCGGCAGTGCTCGCCGAGCACGGGCGCACGGGGCCCGCGGTCGGGGCGATCTACGACGGCGTCGGCTACGGGGCGGACGGAACAGCGTGGGGCGGCGAGTTGCTGGTTGGAGGACTCGGCTCCTATGAGCGTGCCGGCCTGCTGCTTCCGGTACGCCTGCCCGGCGGTGACAAGGCCGCGCAACAGCCCTGGCGAATGGCCTGCTCATGGCTTGCGGCGGCCTTCGACCAGGCACCGCAGCGGGCACCGGGGCCGCTGGCCGGGCTCGTCGACCCCGGCGACTGGGAGGCCGTCGCTGAGATCTGCCGGACGGGGCTGGCATCGCCGTTGACGACGAGCGCGGGTAGGCTGTTCGACGGAGTCGCCGCGCTCTGCGGATTGCGGGCGGAGATCCGCTACGAGGGCCAGGCCGCGATCGAGTTGGAGGCGCTCGCCGCTACCGGCCCCACCGACCCGGAGCCGTATCCGATGCCGCTGCTCGACGAGCGGACCGGCCCGATCGTGATCGATCCGCGCCCGGCGATCCGGGCGATCGTCGCCGACCTCGACCACGAGCGAGTCGCGGTGCCGGTGATCGCCGCTCGATTCCACGCGTCGATCGCGGCGGCGACGGTGGCGGCCCTGAGCCTGCTCGCGGAGCGACGGGGGCTGACGGAGGTGGTGCTCTCCGGTGGCGTGTTCCAGAACCGGCTACTGCTGCGAGGCGTGGCGCCGGCCCTTCTCGCCCGCGGGTTGCGGCCGCTGCTGCCGCTCCGGCTGCCGGCGAACGACGGCGCGATCGCCTACGGTCAGGCGGCGATCGCCGCCTACGTAGGGGCTCTGGACCCAGAGCGGGTAACGCCGTGAGCTTCGAGCTCGCGTCTGCGCCCCTCGAGCACCTCGACGGTGAGCTCAGCGAGCTGTTCACGGCGGCGCCGCTGCCGGTCGCGCTCGCGGTGGCCCTGCTGCTCGGTGTCCGTCACGCCTCCGATCCCGATCATCTGGTCGCGGTGACCTCGCTGCTCGCGCGCGAGGACGGCGACGTGCGGGTTGCGTTGAGGATTGGAGCCTGGTGGGGCCTCGGGCACGCGCTCGTGCTGATCGCGATCGGCATGCCGCTGATCCTCTTGAGGTCGTCGTTGCCCGCCTGGCTCGAGCGTGGTGCGGAGCTCGGCGTCGGGGTCGTGATCGTCGTGCTCGCCGGCCGCCTGATTCGGAAGTGGGTTCGAGGCGAGTACCGGTCGGCCCGCCACGACCATGCTGCGGGCACGTCTGCACCCGCGTCGCGGCGCGATACCCACAGGCACCTGTATCCCGCGGGCGGCAGCGGCCACGCCCACCCTGAGGTCGAGGGCGCTCGTACTCCGCAGCAGGCCCTCGCGATCGGGGCGCTCCACGGCCTGGCCGGCACCGGTGCCGTCGTCGTCCTTCTGATCGCGTCGCTGCCGGGGCGGCTCGAAGCGGTTGCCGCGCTCGCCGTCTTTGCGCCGATGTCCGTCGTCTCGATGTCGCTGGCGACGGCGGCCCTGGGGTGGGTGCTGACCCGACCCCGCTTCGAGCCGGTCTACCGGGGTCTGCTGATCCCGGCCCTGGGCTCGTTCGGGCTGTTGTTCGGCGCCTGGTACGCGGCCGCCGGCGCCTGAGAGCCCGCCGCCGGCCGACTGGGGCGGAGACCGCCGGGCTCAGGCCGCGGCCGCCGACCCCCCGGCGGGGCTGATCTCGATCGTCTCGCCCGTCTCCCGCTCGGAGACCTGCCAGAGCCTCGCGATCGCCTCGTTCATGCCGATCCTCCTCAGGATCGGCTTGCGGACCGGCGGTCCGCTGTTGACCCAGAGCGGGCCGTAGAGCTCGCCTCCCCTCGCGCCCGGGTCGGTTGCGGCGCGGAGCTGGGAGAGCGCACCCTGAGCCGGTTCCATTCCCGAACGGGACGCCATGCCGTGGAAGAAGCGCGCCCAGCGGTCGCCCGCGTTCTCGCTGGCGGCGTGGGCCTGGAGGTCGGTGTTCGACAGCCCCGGATGAGCGATCAGGCTCGCCGCCGAGACCCCAGCCCGCTCGAAGCCGCGCTGCAGGCCGATCCCGAAGTGGAAGTTGGCGAGCTTCGACTGCCCGTAGGACTTCCAGGGGCCGTACCTGCCCTCGAGGTGAGGATTCGCCGGATCGACGGCACGTCCCATGTGGTGTGCGGTGCTGGTCACGCTGACGACCCTGGCCGCGGGCGCCCGCAGGAGCGCCGGCATCAGCCTCGCCGTCAGGGCCCAGTGGCCGAGGTGATTGACGCCGAGCTGCATCTCGAAGCCGTCGGCGGTGCGTCGCTCGGGCATCGCCATCAGCCCGGCGTTGTTGACCAGGATGTCGATCTTCTCGTGGCTGCTCGGTGACCCGTTCGGCGGCTGCCCTGATCGACTCGAGCGAGCCCAGGTCGACCTCGACGACCTCGAGCCTGGCGTCCGGGCGCTCGGCCCGGATCTCCCTCTCGGCCCGGGCGGCCTTCTCCTGGTCACGGGCGGCCATCAGCACTTCGGCGCCCTTCGCGGCGAGGGCCAGTGCTGTCTGCAGCCCGAGGCCGCCGTTGGCTCCGGTGACGAGCGCCGTGCGTCCGTCGAGCATGGGGATGTCGTCCCTACTCCAGGGCATGTCGGTCTCCCAATGAGTGAACGTTCATTCATTCTCGCCCCAGAGCACCCGATCGTCAACCCGCGCCGAGATCGAATCGTGACCGCTGACGAGCGCGATCGTCGATGATGTGGTGCAACACTTTCCGTGAACTGGTGCTGGCTAGTCGAAAGGACCGGACAGAATGAGCAGGCCCCCGACATCTGCAGGGCGGGCACTCGGGGTCCTCGTGCTGTTGATCGCGACCGCCCTGGCGCTCGCCGTGGTGCTTGGTGGGTCGGACCCCCCGGCATCGGGCGGGCTCGCCGGTCAGCCGCAGGCGAGTCAGGCATCGGTCTGGGCGGTCGGAGACTCCGCCGACGGAGGCGAGGCCAGCAAAGCGGTTGGGGCAATGATCGCCGCCGCTGATCCGGACCGCCTCCTCTATCTCGGCGACGTCTACGAGGATGGGACTCGTGAAGACTTCGCGAACAACTACGAGCCCGCGTTCGGGGCGCTCGACCCGATCACCCTGCCGACCCCCGGAAATCACGACTGGCTCAACGCCGCGGAGGGCTACGACCCGTATTGGGCGGAGCACTTCGACGGCAGCCCGCCTGCCTATTACTCGGTCGAGGTTGCCGGCTGGGATCTGATCTCGCTCAACAGTGAGGCGCCGCACGACGCTGAGTCCGAGCAGTGGCAGTGGCTACGAGATGAGCTCGAGCCCGGCGGCACCTGCCGGATCGCGTTCTGGCACCGTCCCCGCTACAGCGCCGGCAGTCACGGCGATGAATCCAGCATGGAGCCAATCTGGCAACTACTTGCTGGTCGCGCCACCCTGGCTCTCAACGGTCATGAGCACAACATGCAGCGGCTGCGAGAGATCGATGGGATCACAACTCTGATTTCGGGTGCCGGCGGGAAGAGCCACTATTCAGTCAAGCTCTCTGACGAGCGCTTGGTCTTCGCCGATACCAAGAACGACGGCGCCCTCGAGCTGATGCTCGAGGCGGGCAGCGTCCGCTGGCGCTTCATGGCTGTGAACGGCGACGTGCTCGACCGAGGCGCGGCGTCCTGCGACCCCTAGCCGGGGGAGCGGGGACGATCCGGCGGCTCAGGCCCGGGCGACGACGAGATCAACGTAGCCGTCGGCGATCTGCTCCGCCGTGAGTGAGCCGCGCGGGCGGTACCACTGCACGGTGTGGTTGACCATTCCGAGCAGGGCATAGCGACGGAGGTCCGGATCGTCGACCTCTGCGGCGAGCAGCGCCCCGGCGAGCAGCGCCTCGAACTGCTTGCGGCTGCTCCGCACCCCGCGCCACTGATCGCCGTGGTCGACGACGTGGCGAACCTGGGTAAAGACGAGCAGATGGTCGCGATGGCCGATCACGTGCGCGACCCAGAGTCGGACCAGATCGCGTAGCTGTTCGCCGGGATCAGCGGCCTCGTCGGCAAGCAGCTCCCTGCTGGCCCCGAGCAGCGGCTGCATGAGCTGGTCGCAGATCTCGATCAGCAGCTCCTCCTTGCCCTGGAAGTAGTGGTAGAGCGCACCCGTTGCCAGCCCGAGCCGCTCGGCCAGCTCCGAGACCGAGGTCTCGGCGTAGCCGCGCTCGGCGAAGACCCGCGCCGCCGACTCGACCACCTCCTCGCGGCGGCGGTCGTAACGCGCCCGGAGCGCGGGGCGTGTGGGTCTGGCGGCCACCTCTGCAGATGGTAGCCCAAACTTCGAGCAGTCGTTCAAAGATCGAACGAACATTCAGTATATTGACCCGATGGAGGACGGCGCCGGACGCGTTCAGGGACTCGGGCCCCTGCTGATCGCCAATCGCGGCGAGATCGCGGTGCGCGTGCACCGCAGCGCCAGGGAGCTCGGCCTGCGGACGGTCGCCGTCTTCGTCGCCGCCGATCGTGGTGCCCCGCATGCGGTGCTGGCCGATGAGGCCGTGTTGGTCTCGAGCTACCTGGATGCCGCCGAGTTGATCCGGGCGGCTCGACTGACGGGCGCTCGCTCGGTCCACCCCGGCTACGGCTTTCTCAGCGAGAACGCGGACTTCGCCCGAGCCGTCGATCAGGCGGGGATCACCTGGATCGGGCCGCCTGCGGCAGCGATCGAGCTGATGGGCGACAAGGGCCGCGCGAAGCGCCTTGCCGCGGAGTCGGGTGTCCCCGTCGTCCCCGGCACGGGGGGTTCGGAGGCGGGCGCCGAGGAGATTCGCGCTTTCGCCGACGAGCAGGGCTACCCGCTGATGATCAAGGCGCTCTCCGGCGGCGGCGGCAAGGGCATGCGGGTGGTCGAGAGCGCCGACGGCCTCGACGCCGCGCTCGCGGCGGCGCGGCGTGAGGCGGAGGCTGCGTTTGGCGACGGACGGGTCCTGGCCGAGCGCTATCTGGAGCGGCCGCGCCACATCGAGATCCAGGTGCTCGCCGACTCCCACGGCAACGCGGTCCACCTCGGCGAGCGCGAGTGCTCGCTGCAGCGACGGCATCAGAAGGTGATCGAGGAGGCACCCTCGCCGGCCGTCGACGTCCCGATGCGCGAGGCGATGGGATCGGCGGCCGTGAGCCTGGCGACAGCCTGCAACTACGAGGGCGCCGGCACGGTCGAGTTCATCGTTCCCGCCGACGGCGACGGCTTCTTCTTCCTCGAGATGAACACGCGGCTTCAAGTCGAGCACCCGGTCACCGAGATGGTCTGGGGGGTGGACCTCGTCAGTGAGCAGCTGCGCCTCGCCGCCGGGGAGCCGATCGGCGGCCGGCTCGGCGCATCCGAGCCACGCGGGCACGCCGTCGAGGCCCGCCTCTACGCCGAGGACCCGGCCGCCGGCTTCCTCCCGTCCACCGGCGTGATCAGGCGCTGGCGCGAGCCGGTCGGGGCCGGGATCCGGGTCGACTCCGGCGTCACGGAGGGCAGCGTCGTCGGCACCGAGTTCGACCCGTTGCTGGCGAAGCTGGTCGCCCACGGGCCCGACCGCGCGACCGCGCTGGGGCGCCTCGATCGGGCGCTCTCGGAGCTGCAGCTGCTCGGCGTCAGCAGTAGCGCGGCCTTCACTCGGGCCCTGCTGGCTGAGCCTGCGGTCGGCGCCGGCCGGCTCGACACGAGCCTGCTCGAGCGGCTGTTGTGCGAGCTCGACCTGTCGGTCCCCGAAGACCTGGTCGCGGCCGGGGCGCTGGGGCTGTATCTCGCCGACACCGAGGGGCTCGGGGTAGCCGCCGGCCCCTGGCGCCGTCGATTCGAGCGGCTCGGGGAGATCCGGATCGGGGAGGGGGGCATCGGCGGCGCGGTCGGCTTCGCCCGGGCGCAGGCGCGGTGGCTCCCCGGCGGGTCGTTGCTCTGTGAGCTCGACGGGCGCGCCCGGACCTACGCGGCAACGCTCGACGGCGAGACGATCTGGGTCGCGCGTGGCGGCCACCAGCTGCGGATGTCGCCGGAGCGAAAGTCGCGTGCAGCGCCCCCGGCAGCCGGTTCGCTCGAGGCGCCGATGCCGGGCGTGGTGTTGATCGTCTCGGTCCGCAACGGTGATCGGGTCGAGGAGGGCCAGGTCCTGCTCGTGCTCGAATCGATGAAGATGGAGCTGCAGGTCACCGCTCCGGTGGCGGGCGTGGTCGGAGGCCTCGAGCTCAAGGTCGGCGACCGCGTTGCACAGGGCGATGCGCTGGTCGTGATCGGCGCCGACAGCGGTGAGCCTTCGTCCGGCGCCGCGGAAGCGGGGGCAGTGCGGTGAGCGACCGCGCCTCGCACGAGGAGCTGATCGCCGACCTCGAGCGGCGCCTCGCCCGCGCTCGCGCCGGCGGCGGCAAGAGCGCGATGGATCGGCATGTCGGCCGGGGAAAGCTGCCGGCGCGCGACCGGGTCGAGCTGCTCTGCGATCCGGGGGAACCGTTCCTCGAGCTCTCGCCGCTCGCCGCCGAGGAGATGTACGGCGGTGACGCGCCCGGGGCCGGGGTCGTGGCAGGGGTCGGCGTGGTCGCGGGCAGGCGCTGCGTGATCGTTGCCAACGACGCCACGGTGAAGGGCGGCACCTACTATCCGATCACGGTCAAGAAGCACCTGCGCGCCCAGGAGGTGGCGCTCGAGAACGACCTTCCCTGCATCTATCTGGTCGACTCCGGCGGCGCCTTCCTGCCGATGCAGGACGAGGTCTTTCCCGACCGCGAGCACTTCGGCCGGATCTTCTTCAACCAGGCGACGATGTCGAAGCGCGGGATCCCGCAGATCAGCGCGGTGATGGGCTCCTGTACGGCGGGCGGCGCGTACGTGCCCGCGATGAGCGACGAGACGGTGATCGTTCGCGGGCAGGGGACGATCTTCCTCGGCGGCCCGCCGCTCGTCAAGGCGGCGACCGGCGAGGAGGTGAGCGCCGAGGATCTGGGTGGGGGCGACGTGCACGCGCGTCGCTCCGGGGTCGTCGATCACCTCGCCGAGGACGACGAGCACGCGCTCGAGATCGTCCGCTCGATCATCGCGACGCTCCCGGTCCAGCCGGCCGCGCCCTGGGAGCGACGCCGGTCGCGGCCGCCGCTCGAGGACCCAGACGGGCTGCTCGACGTGGTCCCGCTCGATCCCCGCACGCCGTACGAGGTCCATGGGGTGCTGCGGCGGATCGTCGACGGCTCCGAGCTCGACGAGTTCAAGGCGCTCTACGGGACCACGGTGGTCTGCGCCTTCGCCCACATCGACGGGCACCGGGTCGGGGTGATCGCCAACAACGGCATCCTCTTCAGCGAGTCCTCGCTGAAGGCCGCGCACTTCATCGAGCTCTGCGATCGGCGCGGGGTCCCGATCGTCTTCATCCAGAACATCAGCGGCTTCATGGTCGGCCGTGACTACGAGGCCGGCGGCATCGCCAAGGACGGAGCGAAGCTGGTCACCGCTGTCTCCTGCGCGCGGGTCCCGAAGCTGACCGTGATCATCGGCGGCTCCTACGGAGCCGGCAACTACGGCATGTGCGGCCGCGCCTACTCGCCGCGCTTCCTGTTCATGTGGCCGAACGCGAGGATCAGCGTGATGGGAGGCGAGCAGGCCGCCACCGTGCTCAGCACGATCCGTCGCGAGCGGGCCGAGGCGGCGGGTGAGGAGTGGCCCGTCGAGCAGGAGGAGGAGTTCAAGCGCGGTCTGCGCGAGCAGTTCGAGGACCAGGGCAACCCGGTCTACTCGACCGCCCGGCTCTGGGACGACGGCGTGATCGATCCGCGCCAGACCCGCGAGGTCCTCGCCAAGGCGCTCGCCGCCTGCGCCCCCGCGCCGCTGGGGGAACTGGGCTACGGGGTGTTCAGAATGTAGCCATGGATCTATCCGGACGGCCCGCGGGCGCTACAGCCGGAGCTTGCCGGTTGACGAGCGTGCCTTGTCGCGGTGGCGATACGGTGGGCGGATGACCGAGGCGGCAAATGAGCTCGTGATCTTCGGGATCACCGGCGACCTCGCTCGCAAGAAGACCTTCGCGGCCCTCTACCAGCTCGAGGCACGCCGCGACATCCCCTGCCAGATCATCGGCGTAGGCCGTCGCGAGTGGAGCGACTCCGACCTCCGGGAGCAGGCGGCTCGGGCTATCTCGGAGACCGTCGAGGAGCCGGATCAGGAGATCCTCGATCGGCTGCTTGGCCGGCTCAGCTACCTGGCCGGCGGCTACGACGAGGAGGCGACCTACGAGCGCATCGGCGAGCGCGTCAACGGCGAGTACAGGCTGTTCTATCTGGAGACGCCGCCGTCGCTGTTCGCGCCTATCGTTCATCGGCTCGCCGCGGCCGGCCTCGTCGAGGACTCCCGCGTCGTCGTCGAGAAGCCGTTCGGCCACGACCTCGCCTCCGCCCGCGAGTTGAACCGCAGCCTGCGGGACGTGCTCGCCGAGGACCAGATCCTGCGGCTCGATCACTTCCTCGGCAAGGAGCCGGTGATGGACATCCTCTACCTGCGGTTCGCGAACGCGATCCTCGAGCCGGTCTGGAACCGTCGCTACGTCGACTCGGTCCAGATCACGATGGCCGAGACATTCGGGGTCGAGGGCCGTGGCGCCTTCTTCGATCCGGTCGGGGCGCTCCGCGACGTCGTCCAGAACCACCTGCTTCAGGTGCTCTCGCTGGTCGCGATGGAGCCGCCGTCCGCCGGCCCCGACGACCTCGATGCGATCCGCTCGCGCAAGACGGACCTGTTCCGCGCGATGCCGCCGGCCGACCCGAGCCGCTACGTGCGCGGGCAGTACCGTGGCTACCGCGGGATCGACGATGTCGCGGCCGACTCCGAGACCGAGACCTTCGTCGCCCTGCAGCTGGGGATCGACAACTGGCGCTGGGAGGGGGTCCCGTTCTTCATCCGCGCCGGCAAGCAGATGCCGGTCGATGCGACCGAGGTGCGGATCGTCTTTCAGCGACCCCCGCGGCTTGGAATCGGCGGGCGGACGGTCCCCGATGCGAACGAGTTGATCATCCGGATGAAGCCGGATCCGGGCGCCGAGCTCTGCCTGATCGCGAAGCGGGCGGGGGAGGAGGCGCTGCACCGGGTTCATCTCGATCTCTTCTTCGAGGAGCAGGTCGGGGAGCAGCCCGAGCCCTACGAGCGCCTGCTGCGCGACGCGATCCGTGGCAACTTCGAGCTCTTCCCGGGCCAGGACTCGGTCGAGCAGACATGGCGCATCGTGCAGCCGCTGCTCGACGTCGATCTCGCCCCGGAGCCCTATGAGCCGGGCAGCTGGGGGCCGCGTGCCGCCGAGCGCCTGCTGGCAAACCACGGGGGCTGGCGCCAGCCATGGGTGGGGCACAGGTCCTGAGCGCCGCGGCGGGCCGAGGTCCGTCCGGCCCGGCCCCTCGGCCTCAGGGACGGTAGCGGGCGATCTCGATCGTCATCTCGTCCTGGATCCTGCGGGCCGCCTCGGAGCTCCCGACGCCGTTCATCAGCAGCGAGAAGGCGACCCTCCCGCGGCCGGAGTTGCAGTAGCCCGAGAGCGCGGAGACGCCGGTGATCGTGCCGGTCTTCGCCCGGCAGCGGCCGGCGGCGGCCGTGCCCTCCATCCGCTCGTCGAGGGTGCCCTCCCTGCCGGCCGTGGGCAGCGAGCCGTAGAAGGCCCGGCCGGCGCGATGATCGAGCATCGCGACGAGCAGTCGCACGACGCTGCGTGGATCGGACCGGTTGCCGTCGCTCAGGCCCGAGCCGTCGAGCTGTGAGACCTTCGCGCCCTGGCTGCGGGCGAAGCGCTCCGATGCCTTCGCGCCCCCGTGCGTGGTGCCACGCCGGCCGCCCTTCGCCCAGAGCCGCTTCAGCAGCATCTCGGCGTAGAAGTTGTTCGACGGCTTGTTGGTGGCCTCGGCGATCGCGGCGATCGTCGGGGAGGAGACGCTCGCCAGGGGCCTGCGAGCGGTCAGCTTCCTCGGCGTGCTGCCGATCTTGACGCCGCCGGTCACCTTGACGCCACGCTTCTTCAGAGCGCCCTTCAAGGCCAGAGCCGCTTCGGTCGCCGGATCGCCCGAATACGTCGAGCCGCGATACACCAGCCCCGAGAGCGGTGCGATGTAGGGGCTCGGCCCGAAGCCGGAGTCGGGGACGCCGCGCCTACGGTCGAAGACGGTGTCGTCGGCTACGATCCGGCCCTTGACCCGGCTGACGCCGCCGCGCTCGACCTCGGTCGCCAGCCTCCGCATCTCGCTCCGGCCGAGCGTCGGGTCGCCGCCCCCGACCAGGAAGAGGTCGCCGTCGAGCCGACCGTTGCCGTTGCGGCTGCCCCGCGCTTGTACCACCGTCTCGATTCGTCCGTCCGCCCCGAGCCTGTCTAGCGCCGCTGCGGTTGTGAACAGCTTCGTGTTCGAGGCCAGCTTGCGCCGCTTCCCCTCCTTGCGGTCGAAGAGCACGCGGCGATTGCGGGCGCCGGTGTCATAGACGTAGAAGCCGCTCGAGCCGGGCGCCCGGCGGGCCAGCCGCTTGAGCTTGCGGCGCAGCTGGGAGCGGTTGATCCGGCCGCTGGCCGCGGCCCGGGCGAGCGCCGGGCTCGAGCGCTGGGCGAGGTCGGGGCCCGGGAGCAGCGCCCCGCCCGCCGCGCCGCCCGGGCCCGGCGATGCATGTGCCACGACGGGCATCGCCAGCGCCGCCGCCAATGCCATCAGTCCCACCCGATTCCGCATCGCGACGATGGTAGAGAGTGGGCGAGCGGTGATCTGAGCGGGGCGGAATGGACCGGGTTGTCGGCGCAATGCCGCGCGAGGAGGCCTGCCCTCAGCCACCCAGCTCTGTGACCCGGACCCCGGTCTCGGCGCGGATCCGATCGGCCAGGCTCTCGGCGTCGCTCCAGTCCAGCTCGTCCCCGGGGACCAGCAGGACCTCATCCGCCGGGAACACCCGTAGCCCGTCGAGCAGGCAGCGCATCGGTTCAGCCTCCTCGTCGACCTGGCCGGATGCGGCAACGCCCGTGGCGGAGAGCCTCTTGACTGCCGCGCTGAGCCGCTCCCCCGCGCGTGCGGTCTCGACGTCGACGTCGTCGGAGATCCTCCGCGCGAGCGACGATGCGGGGGCAGGCGCGATCAGCTTCAGCTCGAGCGGCCCCCGTTTGGCCCGAAGCGCGATCTCACTGTCGAGGGCCGGGTTCTCCAAGCCCTGGTTGGCGATCACGAGGACCTGCTGTGCGGTCTCCGCGGGCGGCGGGGCGATGTCGCTGATGTCAGCAGGGCCGCGGCTCGTCAGGGAGACGAGGTAGAAGCTCAGCGCCACGATGGCCGCGCCGAACAGGATCCCGGCGATCGGGCCGACGACCAGGAAGATCACGAGTGCAAGGCCGACGATGACAACAACCGCGATCGTGGCGTAGACGCCGATCAGGTCGCTCTGCATCCACTGTCGAAGACGCTCGCCCATTGGGCGCGACTCTATCCGAGATCACGCCCCGCGCGGCTCCTCGCTACGCCGAATCTCGGCTGGTCAAGCTCGAAACCAGAGGCGCAACTGATTCGACGCGGTGTCAAGTCGGCTGGCCAGCCTGCTAGTTTTCGGGGCTGTGAACGAGGTCGTAAAGCTCGATCCGGCCGCCCGTCGCGCGGCGGGATCGCGCCGGAAGAGGCAGTCGAAGACCGCCCTCGTGCTTGGTGGGGGCGGGTTCACCGGGGCGGTCTACGAGATCGGTGCCCTGCGCGCCTTCGACCTGTTGGCCGTGAACCGCACGGTCAACGAGTTCGACGTCTACGTCGGCACCAGCGCCGGGTCTTTCGTTGCGGCGGCGGTTGCCAACGGCGTCACCCCGGAAGAGATGATGCGGGTCCTGAACAAGAACCTGCCGTCGCCACTCAGCGACATGGATCTCAACATGCTGCTGCGGCCGAACTACCGGGGCTTCGTCGAGTCGGCGGCGCTGCTGCCCTTCCGGCTGCTCGGCGTCGCCCGGCAGCTCGCCTCGACGATCGGTGACGTCTCGGTCATGGACGTCGCCCAGGGCCTTGCCGCCGGGCTCCCCAAGGGGCTCTACCGGGGCAACGGGATCGAGGACTACGTGGCCGAGATGCTGGCCGACCCGGACCGGACCGACGACTTCCGGATGCTCGAGCGCGAGCTCTACCTGACTGCGACCGACCTCGACACCACCGACCGGGTGGTGCTCGGCGAGGGCGAGTGGCGGGACATTCCGATCTCGCTCGCGGTCGCCGCCTCGACCGCGCTGCCGTTGGTCTACGAGCCGGTCGAGATCAAGGGCAGGGAGATGGTCGACGGCGGCATCCGCTCGACCACCAACGTCGACATCGCCGTCGAGAACGGGGCCAAGTTCATCGTCGTCGTCAACCCGATCGTCCCGTTTGTCAACGACTTCGGCAAGCGGGTCCCGACGATCCTCGGCTCCCGGGTCCGGCGCGTCTCCGATATGGGCTTCGTCGCGATCGCCAACCAGGCTCTGCGGATGATCGCCCACGACCGCCTGCACCGCGCCGTCCAGGAATGGGAGATCAGGTACCCCGGGGTCGACATCCTGCTGATCGAGCCGGAGTTCGACGATGAGCTGATGTTCGGCACGTCGATCATGGACTATGCCGCCCGACTGCAGATCGCCAAGCACGGATTCGAGTCGGTCACCCTGCGGCTCGCCCGCGAGTACGAGCGCTACAAAGCGATCGCCGAGCGTCACGGGATCGAGATCTCGGCCCGCCGGATCCGGCACGTGCTCGATCAGGTCGAGCGCGAGCGCGACCAGGCTCCCGCCTGGCGGCGCGTCTTCGAACAGACGACCGCTGCGCTGCTCGGCCAGGGCGGCGACACCGGCTAGCCGGTGTCGCGACCGGCGTCTACACCGGCGGCTATCTGCGGACGACGATCGTCAGCTTCATCACCGTGCGGTGCACGGAGCAGACGAACTCGTAGCGGCCGGGCCGCTTCAGCCTGCGGCTGAACTTGAGCCCGATCGAGCCCGAGCCCGACTTGAAGTGCCGCTTCTTGACCTTCGCTGGGGCGCTGCGCAAGCGTCACGTCGTGAACGTGCAGGTTGCCGGGCAGCCAGCGCCACTTGATCCTCGCGCAGCGCCTGACGGTGATCCGGCTCGGCGCGAAGAAGTCGTCGCCGATCCTCACCCTGGCAATCTCGCCGGAGCTGCACTTGCCCTTGCCGGCCGCGTCGGCGGTTGCGGGCCCGCTGGTGGTGCTGCCGATCGGGGCCACCGCGAGCAGTGCGCTCGCCCCGATCAGGGTCGCGAGCGCGACCCTGAGCCGTCTGCCCCCGCTCACGTGGGGCAGACCGGGCCGGGCGTCACCTCGTAGGGCTCGTACTTCTTGTACTTCGGGTGCGGGTGCTCCTTCCAAGAGCACTGCTGGGTCTCCGGCGGATCGCTCAGCACGTACTCGACCACCTCGCCGAACTGCGTCCCGTCGCCCGTGCTGGTCCCTGTTCCCGACGTTGGTGGCGCCGGGCAGGTCGGGTACAGGAACTCGTCCGTCGCAGTGCCACTCGGGTCGAACGTCGAGGTGCTGTTGCCCGAGTAGCAGTTGCCGCTCCCCGAGCCGTCGCTGAAGAAGTCGTACCCGTTCAGGTCCGATCCGCCCCGGCCCATCTTGTTGTTGACGAACATGTTGTCCTTGCTCAGCGCGTCGTCACCCTCATTGATGATGCCGCCGTCCGAGAAGGCGCCGGTGCCCCACTTGAAGTTGCCGAAGATGTTGTTGTTCTTGACCGTCCAAGCCTGGGAGCCGTAGACCACGACCCCGATGCCCGTCGGGAAGTTGACCGTCGTCCCACCGACCTCGCCGAGCCCGTTCGAGATCGTCTTCACCGGGGAATCCGGCAGGTAGTAGTTGAGGTTGTTCCAGAAGATGTTGTTCTTCCGGATCACGTTTTCCTCGCTCGGCTCGAACGGCTCGGAGTCGAGCGTGTTCGGCGTCAGCCCGATGCCGTTGTTGTACCAGTCGCTGTGGTGGATGTCGAGATACCGAGAGTTGGTGCCCGAGAAGCCCTGGATGTTGAGGTAGGCCTCGAGGTGGTCGAGCTCGGTCTCCTTCGGCTTCTTCTGCGGCGGGGTCGCGCCGACGTAGAAGGCCGAGTCGCCGTGGCCGACACCGACCGAGTCGGTCATCCGGCCGCCGACGCAGCCGAACGCGAACAGGCCGTAGGAGCGGTTGAACGACGCGATCAGATTCTTCATCAGGTAGTTCTTGCAGTCGTTCTTGCCGCCGACCTTCGGGTCCGAGTCGCGGAAGAAGACGCCGTTCGTCGTGTAGTTCTGCACGGTCATGTTCTTGACCGTCATGTTCTTGACGTCGATCCCCTCGATCCCGTTCTGGGCGACCCCGGCCGGGCTCTTCGCGTTCTTGCCCTCGAGCACGACCTTCTTCGCGTTCTTCTTCGTGCCCTTGATCGTCAGGCCGTCGTACTTGTGGCCCTCTACGATCACGCCCTCCCTGTAGGTGCCGGGCTTGACCTTGATCGTCGCGTTCTTCTTGCCCTTCGCCTTGTCGACCGCCTTCTGGATCTTCTTGTACTTACAGCCGAACTTGCAGACGGTGTAGGTCTTCTTGTTCTTCTTGGCTGCGGCGGCGGCCGGCAGCGCCACGGTCAATCCCGCGACCGCGAACACTGAACAGGCGACGATCAGAAACCTCTTCATCTCTCCCTCTCCTGGTGGCTCCCTGCCGGACTCGTCGGAGCCGGCGCTCCGTTGCCCAGCGCTGCCGGGCAACGGGCGAAAAGTATCAGACGGCTCAAGAGCGCCGTCACCGATCAGCCGGCGCGATTGCCGGCGCGAACGATCCGGAATCGCAGCTTGAACGGCCGCGTGGCGTTGGCCGCCTTGTCGATCGCCCGGACCTTGGCGAGGTAGCGGCCCGGGCGCGCCGGGAAGTTGGTCCGCCTGATTCCGAACCGCAGCCCGTTGGCGCCGATGTGGCCGCCCTTGTAGCGAGCGTAGCCGGCGAACTGCCGGCCGCCCCGGCGCTTGCTCCGCAAGTACTCGACCTCGATCCGGGCCCGCTCGTTGATCGAGTACTTCATCGACGTCCCCTTGCGCCGCACCGTCGTGCTGCCGAGGCGCAGGTCGCGGAGGTTCGGAGCCTCCAGATCGACCTTGCTCCTGGGGATCGGGTCCGGCTCGGTGATCGGGTCGCCCGGGGTCGAGGAGACGGTCACCGTTCCGTTCACCGTCGAGTGCAGCTTGCAGCGGAAGCTGTAGGTCCCAGGGTTGTCGAAGTCGACTCTGAACGTGTCGCCGATCTTGTGCTGGGGCTGATTGGTCTGCGGGTCTGAGTCGATCCCCTTGGCATCGGGCGAGTCGCCGGTTATCGAGTGCATCGTGTCGGGCCCGATCCAGTACCAGCTGACGTGCTCGCCGCGGTCGATCGTGAAGTCCTGGTCCGACCAGGCGTAGTTGCTGATCGATATCCGTCGGTTCTCGGCGGAGGCCGCCGCGGGAACCAGAAGCACACCCGCCGCGAGCAGCGGCAGGACACGGACGAGCCGGCTCACTCGACGATGTACCACCCGGTCATCCCCTGGTGGAGATGGCTGAACACGTGGCAGTGGTAGAGCCAGCGACCCGGGTTGTCCTCGACGTATTCGGCGCTGACCGTGTCACCGGGCCCGAGCGTCACGTTGTCGACCATCTTGCCGCGGTCGTTCCAGCGGCGGCCGTGGATGTGGAAGGTGTGGAACTCGTTGTCGATGCCGTAGACGTGCCAGGCGACCCGTTGTCCGACCCGGGCCCGGAGGTTCTCGGTGTTGCCGGTGTAGGCGCGGCCGTTCATGCACCAGAACGGCTGGTTGAGGCCGGTGGCGACGGGCTGGAAGGAGTGGAAGGCGACGAAGAACTCCTTGTCCGGCGGGGTGGCGCCCTTCTCGCGGACGATGATCGGCCCGAACAATCCCTTGTAGATGGGGATCGGGTCGAGCGGCCCGTGGTCGTGGTAGAACCAGGCGCCGACCGTCTCTGGGGTCGCCTCCCAGACGTACTGATAGGTCTCACCCTGCTGGACGAAGCCGCCGGGGTCGGTGTACTTGCCCTTGTAGGCCCCGTCCATCTCGATCGAGTACTGGACTCCGTGCGGGTGGATCGTCACCGGCGAGCTCAGCGTGTTCTGGAAGTTGACGACGATCGTGTCGCCGACCTCGGCCTCGATCAGCGGCCCCGGGATCTTCGCCTTGCCGATCGGGCTGGCGAAGCCGGGAGTGTAGGCGCGGTAGCCGAAGGCATTGAACTTGGTCTTCCCCTTGACCTTCTTGCTGAGCATCTGGTCGCGTCCCTTGGGGACGATGTTCCAGCGCCGTTGCTCGGCCTTGATCCAGTACTCGCGCCGCTTGCCGCCGGATGCGGTGAACACCGCCGGCGCCGACGCGGCCCCGCCGGCGCCGGCGGCCCTGACCTTGGGCGGGACCTCGATCTCGCGACTGAGGCTCTCGACGTCGGCCTCGCGGTCGTTGCGTATCTCCTGCCCGCCGAGCGTGCAGAGCAGCAGCCCGCCGCCGCCGGCTGCGAGGAACTGACGTCGATCCACCGGGGGCCCGGCCATCGGCTACTTCTTGACCGTGATCGTCTGGGTCATCACCGTGCGGTGGATCGTGCAGACGAACTTGTACTTGCCGGTCTTCTCCAGCGTCCGGTTGAACTTGACGCCGATCGAGCCGGTCGCCGACTTGAAGTCCTTCTTCTTGACCTTCTTCGGGCCGCTGGTCAGGGTCACGTTGTGCGGGTTCAGGTTCTCGGGAAGCCACTTCCACTTCACCTTCGTGCACTTCTTGACACTCGTCTTCGACGGCGCGAAGAAGTCGTCGCCGACCTTGATCTTCTTCGTCTTCTTCGACTTCTTGCACTTGCTCTTGCCGGCGATGTCCGCCGTCGGGCCGGGACCGGCCGCGTTGCCGATCGGGGCCACGACCACCAGGGCGATCGCCGCGATCAGGGCCACAAGCATCCCGCGCGTCGTTGTCTTGCTCATCGCTTCTCTCCTTGTTCTGATCAGGGGCAGTCGGGGCCGGGCTCAGCTCGTACGGCTTGAAGTCCTCGAACGGCGGGTGCGGGTGCTCGGTCCACGAGCACTGCTGCGTCTCGAACGGGTTCGAGGTCACGTAACCGAGCAGGTCGATGATCTGCTGACCGACGTCGCCGGGGCTGGTGCCGCTGCCGCCCGTTGGCGGGCACGCGGGGTAGAGTCGGCCAGACCGCTCCGCCCGGTTCGCTCGGGTCCAGCGTCGCGCTGACGTTGTTGGAGTAGCAGTTGTTGACCCGGACCCGTCGCTGAAGTAGTCGACCGCGTTCGTGTCGGTGCCACCGCGACCGTTCTTGTTGTTCCTCAGCGTGTTGTTCGTGGCGACGCCGTCGTCGCCGTCGTTGAACGGATCCGAGAACACGGCGGAGCCCCACTTGAAGTTGCCGAAGATCTCGTTGTTCTTGACCTCCCAGTCGTCGGTGCCGAACAGCACCACGCCGACCCCGGTCGGGTAGTTGATCGGATTGCCGCCGACCTCGCCGAGGCCGCCGGTGCCGACCGTGCCGACGGGCGAGTTCGGCAGGAAGTAGTTGAAGTTGTTCCAGAAGATGTAGTTGTCCTTGATCACGCCCTGGCCGGCCGGCTCGTAGGGCTCGACGTCGAGCGTGTTCGGGACGATCCCCGCTCCGTTGTTGTAGAAGTAGGAGTCCTTGATCGTCACGTAGTGGGCGTTCGTGCCGGAGAAGCCGAGCACGTTCTTGTACGCCTCCAGCTTCTTCAGGACGTTCTTCTTCGGGTTCTTGTTCTGGATCGGGCTGGCGCCGACGTAGTAGCCGGAGTCGCCGTGGCCCCAGGCCTCCGACTTGCTCATCTCGCCGCCCTTGCACTCGAACGCATAGAGGCCGTAGGAGCGGTTGAACTTGGCCCGCAGGTTGGTCATCGTGTAGTTCTTGCAGTCGTGGTAGAAGAACCCGTTGGTCGCGTAGTTCTGCGCGGTCATGTTCTTGACGGTCACGTTGTTGGCGCCGATCACCTCGACCCCGTTCTGCGCGAGACCGTTCTCGTTCTTCGCGTTCTTGCCCTCGAGCACGACCTTCTTCGCGTTCTTCTTCGTGCCCCTGATCGTCAGGCCGTTGTACTTGGAGCCCTCGACGATCACGCCCTCCTTGTAGGTGCCGGGCTTGACCTTGACCGTCGCGTTCTTCTTGCCCTTCAGCTTGTCGACCGCCTTCTGGATCTTCTTCTGGTCACAGCCGAACTTGCAGACGGTGAGCGTCTTCTTGTTCTTCTTGGCTGCGGCGGTGGCCGGCAGCGCTGCGGTCAATCCCGCGACCGCGAGCACTGAGCAAGCGACGATCAGAAACCTCTTCATCTAAGTCAAACCTCGATCGTTGTCGTTTCCGATCCCCGCGGGACCGACGGCTGGATCGCTCTCCTGGGCGAGCTACGGCTTGGAAACCTATCAGGACGTCGGAGTTGCGGTGCCGGCTGAAGCTCGCTCAGGCGCCGACGTCCTCCTGCTCGTCGATCGCGACGGCGTAGCGGCTTCGCTCGCACGCGGCCAGGTGGGCGGCTACCTGCTCAGCGGCATGCTCGACCGCCACCGCGCTCACCAAGCCGAGGTCGGCGAGGTGCCGGAGCTCCCGCTCGGAGGCGATCCGACCGAGGTCGGCGGCGTAGTGGCGCTCGGCGCTCGCCACCGCCGTCTGGTCCGCCCTCGCGATCAGACCGTGCAGGTCCTCGATCGACTTGGCTTGCCAGCGATCGAAGCGACCGCGGGCGCGGACGACCGCCGCCTCCGGCACCGCGGAGCAGCGGGCGAGGACGCCGATTGCCTCAGACGCGTCTCCGGTTGCCCGGATCCGGGCGCTCGAGTCCCGGAAGGCGAGCTCAACCCACTTCTCGGCTGTCATCCTGCCGACGTGGATACGACGGGCCGTCACGTAGACGATCCGGCCCAGCCCGCGGACCTCGAACAGGCCGCGGTGCGGCTCCCGCCCCAGCTGCAGCTCGTCGATCACGTCCTCGAGGGCGTAGAGGGCGACGCGGCCGTGCCATTGAGGGACGAGGCCTTCGTCGATCAGCTCCTCCAGCGTCCGTCGCTCGACGGCGAGCCCGCGCCGGAGCATCGCCTGGTAGTGCTCGTCGTCGGTCATCCCCAGCGCCGCGATCTCCTCGGCGGCCGCCTGCTCGACCTCCCGGAGGCGCGCCTCGATCTCCGAGTTGGCCGCGATCTCGTGCAGCTCCTCCCGTGCCGACGCCGCTCCGTCGAAGCGAGCGGCGGCGGCAACGAAGCGGCCGATCCGGTCCGGCCTGTGAAGTCCCAGATAGCGGACGAGCGCCTCGATCGTCGTCGCGTTGATCAGCAGGCTCGCGACGACGACAGCCGCGGTCATCGCCACGAAGGTCTCCTGCTCGGGGAGCGCATCTGGGATCGAGAGTGCCAGCGCCAGGGCAACGCCCCCGCGCAGCCCGCCCCAGACGAGGACCAGCTCGTTCTGGCGGCTGATCTCCGGCAGCCGCGTCAGCCGCGTGACCAGCGGCATCACCGGGAGTATCGCCAGCGGCCGTGAGATCGCGACCGCCAGGATCGCGATCGCGATCGCGTCGAGGTTGTCGACGATCAGCCCGGCGTCGATCACGACCCCGATCAGCAGGAAGAGCACGCCGTTGGCGATGAACGCGAACGACTCCCAGAACGTGTGCCAGGTCTCGACCTCCGCCTTCGGGATCAGCGTGTGGGCGAAGGCGGCGAGCACGAGTCCGGCCGAGACCGACGCCATGACTCCGCTGAAGCCGAGGATCTCCTCACCGGCGGCGAACGCTCCGTAGGCGAGGGCGACTGTCAGCGCCGTCGACGGCAGCCGGCCGAGGCGACCAGCGAGCTCGGCGACGCCGAGACCGAGGATCGCGCCGAGAGCAGCTCCACCCAGGAACACCCAGAGGAACTCGAGCACGCCCTCGGCGACGCCGACCTGCTCGGTCCCGAGCGCAGCGACGAGCAGGATGTTGAACAGCACGATCGCGATCCCGTCGTTGAGCAGCGACTCGCCCTCGACGAGCACCAGGAGGCGGTTCGGTACGCCGAGCTCTCGGAAGGTCGCCGTGACCGCAACCGGGTCGGTAGCCGAGATCAGGGCTCCGAACAGCAGTGCGGCGGTCAGCGAGATACCGAGGCCGAAGTGGACCATCAGCCCGACCAGCACCGTCGCCATCGCGAGCGCGACGACCGCGAGCGCGAGGATCGGCATCAGGTTCTTCATGAACACCCGGGCGGGAAGGCTGAGCGCTGCCTCGAAGACCAGTGCCGGCAGGAACGCGAACAGCAGCACGTCGTGGAAGGTCTCGCCCTCGAGCGGCAGCTCTACGCCGGCCCCCCGGGCGAGCTCGCCGCCCGTGAAGCCGACGATCACCAGCAGCAGGGTCAGCGGCACCCGGGTGCCGCTGGTGAGCACCGCGAGCAGGGAGGCGACCGCGAGCAGCACCGAGACCGCGAGAACGACCTCGGCGATTCCATCGATCACTACCTCCCCGAGGGGCATCCCGGCGAGCGTACCGTCAGACGGCCCGCAGGTACCGGGCCGTGGCGGTCGGCCTCAGCCTTCGTAGAGGGCTTCGACCTCGTCGGCGTACTTGTCGGCCACGACGTTGCGCTTGACCTTCATCGTCGGCGTCAACTCGCCCCCCTCCTGTGAGAGGTCCTGCGGCAGGATCTTGATCTTCTTGACCTGCTCGACGCGGGCGAACTTCTCGTTGATCCCGTCGATGTGAGCCATGATCGAGGCCTTCACGTCGGGGTTTGCGGCGATCGCCTCGGGGTCCTCCGGCAGCCCGCTCTCCTTCGCGTGCTTGACGGCCTCCTCGGGATCGAGGGTCACGAGTGCCACCAGATACGGACGCCGGTCTCCGATCACCACGCACTGACTGACCAGGGGGTGTTGCTTGATCTCGGCCTCGAGGTTGGCGGGGGTGATGTTCTTTCCGCCCGCCGTGATGATGATGTCCTTCTTGCGGCCGGTGATCGTCAGAAAGCCCTCGGAATCGACCTCGCCGATGTCACCCGTGTGCAGCCAACCGTCGACCAGCGTCTCGGCCGTCGCTTCCTCGTTCTTGTAGTAGCCCTGGAAGATGTTCGGGCCCTTGATCAGCACCTCACCGTCGTCGGCGATCTTGATCTCGCACGCGTCGAGCGCCCGTCCGACGGTGCCGACCTTGAACGCCTCCGGCGTGGAGATCGTCGCGGCGGTCGAGGTCTCGGTCATGCCGTAGCCCTCGAGGATCAGCACGCCCGCGGCGTCGAAGAAGCGGAGGATGTCCGGATTGATCGGCGCGGCTCCGGTCAGGCACTCGCTGATGTTGGCGCCGAACGCGAGCCGGATCTTCGAGAGGACGAGCCTGTCCGCCAGGTCGTACTGCTTCTGCAGGAGGAAGCCGGGCTTCTCGCCGGCCCGCTCCTGCTCCCGGACGCGAGCGCCGACCCGAACGGCCCAGTCGAAAATCACCTTCTTGACGCCGCCGGACTTCTCCACGTCGGAGGTGACCGCGGTGTAGATCTTCTCGAAGATCCGTGGCACCGAGGGGAAGTAGTGCGGGTTCACCTCGGAGAGGTTGGGGATGATCTTCAGCGGATCGCGCTCCCAGTAGGCGATCACGCCGCCGACGTCGAAGCTGGCGAGTTGGATCAGCAACGCGAACGAGTGCGCGAGCGGCAGAAACAGGTAGACCGTCTGCCCCGCCTCGATCACCGCCGCGCGCTGGGTCATGCTCAGCATCTCGCGGTAGTTGCCGTGGCTGATCACGCAGCCCTTCGGTGGGCCGGTCGTGCCCGAGGTGTAGATGAAGGTCGCGATGTCGTCGGTCGTCACCGACGAGTAGCGCTGCTCCCACTCGGACTCGTCGCGCCGCTCGCCGCGGGTCGAGAGCTCAGCCATCGAGATCGTGTCGTCGGTCTCCCCCTCGATCAGGATCACGTGCTCCAGCTTCGGCAGGCTGTCGCGCACCCGGCGCACCTTGTCGAGCTGCTCGCCGTCCTCGACGATCACGGCCCTCGCGTCGGAGTTCTCGAGGACGTACTGGCACTCCTCGGGCGAGTTGGTCTGATAGATCGGGACCACCGTCGCCCCTGCCGTCAGCGCCGCGAAGTCGAAGTAGGTCCACTCGGGCCGGGTGTTGGCGAGGATCGAGACCTTGTCGCCCTTCTCGATCCCGAGATCGATCAGGCCGAGCGAGAGCTTGCGCACCGTCTCGCCCACATCCCGATAGCTGCGGTCGACCCAGACGCCCGACTCGTTCTTGTACTTGATCGCCGTCTGGCTGCCGAACTTCTCGGCCGCCAGCGGCAGCAGGTCAGCGAGCGTCGCGCTGCCGGTGCCCCCGGTTGTCTCCGCGCCCACGGTCGTGGCCTCCATCCTCGTCCTCTCCTCTCGTCAACTCCGGGGCCCGGTCGACCCCCGGGGGAGTGTATGCATCAGAGAGCGGCCGGCGCGCCGAGGCGCCGACTAGCTACGCGGGCGTTGTCGGCACGGGAACTGAGCGGCCCGCGCAAGCGACCGCTTCCCCTCAGGCGGCTCGCTTGCCTGAGTCGGTCCGAAGCTGACGGAGGGAGCTGGCGAACAGGGTCTTGTCGATCCGGCCGTGCAGGATCGGCACCCCCATCTGCAAGCATCTGGCGATCACCTCCTGCCGTTTCATCTGAACCTCGTCGGCCAGCTCGGTCGGCGTCAGGTGATTGGCCAAGATGCTCCTCCTCCTGCGGCTGGGTTCCGCGAATCCTCTTCGTGCTCGTGTGCGTGTAGGTATATCGCTTGTGGCGGATGTGTCAAGCCGCTTTTTGCCCAGTTTGCGGCCTGCGCCGGCCGCCGCACGGCGCTAGACGGGGTTCGGCACGTCGATGAACTCCGCCGCGACGCCGAAGCGATCGGCGACGAGCTCGCCAAGCCGCCGGATCCCGAGCCTCTCCGTCGCGTGGTGGCCGGCGGCGTAGAAGTGGATCCCGCCCTCCCGCGCATCCGCCGTGACGTGCTCGGCGGGCTCGCCCGTGAGCAGCGCGTCGAGGCCCATATCGACCGCCTCCTGGGCGTAGGAGGCACCCGCTCCGGAGACGAAGCCGACGGTGCGGATCGTCTCCGGTCCCGCACCGAGCACCAGCGGCTCGCGGCTCAGCAGGCTGGCGATCCGTGAGCTGAGCTCGTTGGCCGGCAACGGCTCCGGGGCGGTGCCGACCACCCCGATCGCGCGGCCCCGGGCGGCAGCGAAGCTGCCCGTCGGCTCGAATCCCAGCTCGCTGCAGAGCAGGGCGTTGTTGCCGATCTCGGGGTGGGCGTCGAGCGGCAGATGGTAGGCGGCGACGGTCAGACCGTTACCGAGCGCCAGCCGCAGCCTCGCCGCCGTCTGCTCGCTCAGGGCCCTCGGCAGGAACTCCCAGAAGAGCCCGTGGTGGACGGCCAGCAGGTCGGCGTCGGCGGCGATCGCCCGCTCGATCAGCTCGAGGTGAGCCGACACCCCGGTGACGACCTTGCCGACCTCGCGGCGCCCCGGCACCTGCATCCCGTTCGGCCCGTAGTCGTCGAACTCGCCGACCGCCAGCAGACCGTCGCACCACCCGAGGATCTGATCGCGGTCCGCGCGGCCCATTGGCGATGATCTTTGCAGGGCGGCGCCCAGATCGTGCGGGCACTGCCAATTCGTCCAGCCGGCGCCCGCGAAGTGATCCTCGGCGTGCGTCGCCCCGATGCGGGACCTGCGATGACCACGCGTAGAGCCCCCATCCTTGCGGCGGCGGCATTGGCTGTCGCTGCGTCGCTGCTCGCCTTCGGGCCGACGGCGACCGCGTCAGCCGCCTGCACCGCCGCCGACCGCCCCGCCCACCAGATCACGAGCACGAAGAGCCGCAAGGCGACGCTCTGCCTGATCAACAAGCAACGCGCCAAGCACGGGATGCCGAAGCTGAAGGCGAAGTTCGCGCTGCGCAAGGCGGCCAAGCGGCACACCCGAAGGATGCTGAAGAAGCGCTGCTACTCGCACAGATGCCCCGGGGAGCCCGACCTCGTGGGGCGGATCAGCGCGACCAGCTACCTGCCCTGCAACTGCGCCTGGGGCGTGGGCGAGAACATCGCATACGGATTCGAGCGGCGAAGCAGTCCACGGGCGATCGTCAAGGCCTGGATGAAGTCGGCGCCCCACCGGGCGAACATCCTCAACCGCTCGTTCGAGCACATCGGCATCGGGGTCAAGCCCGGCGCTCCCCTCGGCGGCTCGCGGGCTGCCACCTACACGACCACCTTCGGCTACCTGCGCTGAGCGGTGCCGCTGCGCCCCGGCGGGCGCGCGGCCACAGTCTTCACCTCCCAACTCATATCTCCTGGTCAACGTTCCGGCCCCGCTGAGCGGGGCCGGAACGCGTTCAGGCCGCTTCTGCGGCGGACCGGGAGCCCGGGGCGAATACGATGGTGGTGATGGCCAACCCCACCTCCAGGCCCCCCGCCCCTACCGCGCCCGACGGCGGCTTTGTCGAGTCGCTGATGGACACCGACCTCTACTCGATCGGCGCCTACTTCTGCGATCAGAATCCGGGGCTGGTCGAGGAGGTCGTCGAGCGCAGCGCCGAGATCGAGGCGTCGGGCCTGCGCGACTGGGCCGAGCGTGAGCGGATGGCTGTCGAGGAGGCCTTCGGCCTGCTGCTCACCGGGCTGGCCGTGCGCTACTACAAGGCCGTAACCGGCTGAAGGCCGGGCCGAGATGCGCAACCGCTGGATCCCGATCACTTTCCTGACCCTCGGTGCGGTTGGCCTGGTCGCGGCGGTGGTCTCGATCTCGGTCGGCGAGGAGGGCGTTCAGGAGATCCAACTCGAGGAGACCGGCGAGGTGCAGGAGCTGATCGCCGGGATTCCCCAACTCGACAGCAGGCTCGGCGACTCCGACGCCCCGGTGACGATCAATCTGTTCCTCGACGTGCAGTGCCGCGTCTGCGCCGACTATGCGAGCCAGGTCGTGAACCCGGTGATCGCCGACTACGTCCGGACCGGCGAGGCGCAGATCATCCTCCGCCATCGCCCGGTCGGGACGAAGCCGGCGACGCTAGGGGCCTTCGGCACCCTGGCGGCCGCCGAGCAGGGTCGCGGTTGGCAGTACGCGGAGATCTTCATGCTGAACCTCGACCAGGTGCCCGAGCTCGGCGTTGACGAGGACTTCCTGAACGAGGTTGCGGCTGTCACGCCGAAGCTCGACACCGGACAGTGGGAGCGGGACGTGCTCGACGAGGGGGTCCGCGCTCGCGCCCAGGAGGACGACGAGCTGGCCGCCGAGCTCAGGATCCCCGGCGATACGGCGTTCGTGATCGACGGGGCCGGCGGTTCCGAGACGCTCGAGCGGGCGCCGCCGCTGGCCGACGTGATCGCCGCGATCGAGCGCGTTCAGTGAGCCTTCCCCCGCCCTTCGCGGGATCGCCGATGCCTGCCATACTCCCGCCTCCTCGGGGCGTGGCGCAGCCTGGTAGCGCGCACCGTTCGGGTCGGTGAGGTCCCCGGTTCAAATCCGGGCGCCCCGATTGCTCCCACCTCCCGGCCCGCGCCCGCGACGGCCGCGGGCCGCGACCCGGCGGGTGTAGATTTCAACGACAGCCGCGCAGAGGACGACGGATCCAACCGCCACAGAAGGAGTCAACGATGGCCTTTTCCGTACCCGACCTTCCCTACGACTACGACGCGCTCGAGCCCCACATCGACGAGCAGACGATGCGGATCCATCACGACAAGCACCACCAGGCCTACGTCGACAAGGCGAACGCCGCGCTGGAGGGCACCGAATGGGCCGACAAGGACGTCGACGTGGTCGTCGCGAATCTCGACCAGCTGCCCGCCGACAAGCAGGGCCCGGTCCGCAACAACGCCGGCGGTCACTCGAATCACTCGTTCTTCTGGCGGATCATGAGCCCGGACGGCGGCGGTGAGCCCGGCGGCGATCTGGCAGCGGCGATCGACGAGAAGTTCGGCAGCTTCGATTCGTTCAAGGAGGAGTTCAAGAACGCGGGCATCAACCGATTCGGCTCGGGCTGGGCCTGGCTCGTCCACGACGGGACCGGCCTGCTGGTCACGTCGACGCCGAATCAGGATTCGCCGATCACCGACGGGCAGACGCCGGTGCTGGGCGTCGACGTCTGGGAGCACGCCTACTACCTCAAGTACCAGAACATGCGACCCGCATACCTCGACGCGTTCTGGAACGTCGTCAACTGGGACGAGGCGGCGGCGCGGTTCGGCGCGGCCTCCGGCTGACCGGGGCGAACGCGAGGCGAGACCCCCGGTCCGAAGCCGGGGGGTGGATGGACGCTAGAACTCGACCTGGGTCGGCTCGCGCTCGGCCGCGTCCGAGATCTCGAAGAACTCGCGAGCGGTGAAGCCGCCGTAGTTGGCGATGATCGAGTTGGGGAAGACCTGGATCTTCGTGTTGTAGGACTGGACGTTCGAGTTGTAGATCCGCCGTGAGGCCTGGATCTCGTCCTCGATCTCGTTCAGGTCTCGCTGAAGCTGCTGGAAGTTCTCGGTCGCCCTCAGGTCGGGGTACTGCTCGGCGACCGCGCGCAGGTCGGTCAGCGCCCCCGAGAGCTTTGCCTCGGCCTCCTGAGTGGCCTCGACGGTGCCGGCCTTCATCGCCTCGGAGCGGGCCCGCGCCGTCTCCTCGAACACCTTCTGCTCGTGCGTGGCGTAGCCCTTGACCGTCTCGACGAGGTTCGGGACCAGGTCATGGCGGCGCTTGAGCTGAACGTCGATGCCACTCCAGGCCTCGTCGACCCGGTTGCGGGAGCCGATCATCGAGTTGCGCGTCAGGATGAAGACAAGCGCCGCGATGACGATGATGCCGAGGATCACAAGAACAACTGTCATTCCGGGGATCGTAACCGCTACCCCGGACCGAGGTGGGGATTAAGCTGCTGCGGCCGTGACGTCCGTGACCCCACACCTGCTTCGCCTGCTGCGAGGCCGAGCGCGGACCGCCGAGCCGCCGGGGGCCGGTTGAGCGCCTCCCGCGAGCGCCAGGCCTGGGTTGCGGCGGTCCGCTCGCTGGCGGAGGAGCGCGGCCTCGACTACGAGCCGGTCGGCGGGGTCAACCCGCGCGGGGCGCCGACGGCCCTCTGCCCGGGCGGCAGCAATCGACTGGTCGGAGAGCTGGTCGAGGGCTTCTGGGGGGCGAGCTGCGATGCGCTCGAGCGCGAGCGCGGCCGGTTCCTGGCCAAGGCCGTGCTCCCGGACGCGGTGCTGGTCAAGGCGCACATGCCCGAGCTCGCCTCGGTGGTGCCGGCCTTCGACGTGGAGTCGATCGAGGCGACTCCCGACGAGCAGCTGCGGAAGCGGGTCTCCCGTCGGGTCAAGTTCGAGTCGATCGAGTTCAACTCGAGGTTCATCGCGACGGTGCCGAGGGAGCACGATCCGATCGCGCTGCGCGAGCTCTTCAGTCCCGCCTTCCTGACCTGGGCCACGAGCATCGACCGCGAGGTCGCCTTCGGTGGCTCCGAGCACCAGCTCTACTTCATGTGGCGGCTGCGGGAGCGGTCACGGGCCGAGCTCGAGCTGGCTCTCGGCAACGCCGCGAAGCTGTTCGCCAGGCTGCGGCGGGAGCTCGAGGGAGCGAACGTGGTCGCCTACCCGCCGGGACCCTGGAACGCGGGGCTCGAGGAGTTCCCCGGATCCGGGGCTTCGGCAGCCGGTCAGTGACTCAGTCCGGGTAGCGCGGGTCTCCGGGCAGGAGGACCTCGAACGACTCGCGGCTGCCGACGACCTTGGGGAGGATCGGATCGACGCGGCGTTCGGCGGTCGCGGCGAGCACGGCATCGGCGGCGCTGTAGCTGCGCAGCTCCTCGAGATGGTGGATCGTCGGGAAGGAGATCTCCATCTCCTTGCGCTCGGCAGCGACCAGCGCCTCCCCGGGCGCGATCCACAGCGCCCGGTCCATCTCGATGCCGTCGGGCTCGGGCTCGCTGTGCGGCGGGGCGAGGGCCACGTAGAAGCGGGTGTCGAAGCGGGCCGGAACCGGCTCAGGCGTGACCCAGCGGGACCAGGGCCTGAGATCGACCGCCGCGACCTCGATCCCGGCCTCCTCGGCGAGCTCGCGGGCGCCGCAGATCCGGTGGGCCCACTCCTCGGCCTCGACCTCCCTCGGCGCATCGGCGGCCGCCTCGGCGTCACCGGGGTCGACGACGCCCCCCGCGAACACCCAGACGCCGGGCATGAAGCGGGCGTCGGCGCCGCGCTGGAGCATCAACAGCTCGATGCCGCGTTCGCCGTGCGCGCCGCCGCCGCGCATCAGGATCACGGTTGCCGCGGGGCGGGGGGTGACCGGGGTCGACTCGATCGCCGGACTCTATTTGACTCCCGCTCGACTGCGGCTTTCCCGACCGATCGCTAGGCTGCTCCGCCAATGGCTGAGACCGAGACGCAGTGGATCTGCACGTCGTGCGGCTACGTGTACGACCCCGATGAGGGAGACCCCGACGGCGGGATCCCACCGGGCACCAAGTTCGAGGACATCCCGGACGACTGGTTCTGCCCTGTCTGCGGGGCGCGCAAGGCGGACTTCGAGCCCTTCGAGGGCTAGCTCTCGTCGAGCGCCCGATTGCGGCGCCGGCGTCGGACGGCGATCGCGAGGACGTACGCGACGCCGGCGAGGACCGCGAGGGGGGCGAGGATCGCGGCGCTGATCAGGAGCACGCCGGCCACCGTCTTGAGGACCGAGAGCGCGTCGTCGGCGGCGTCACCGAGGGTCCACTCGCCCTCCCCGGCGCCGCCGGGCGTTCCCTCGATCGTCATGCTGATCCGCGAGGTCCGCGCCCGTCGGGCGATGTTGTCGAAGGCGGCCTCGGCGCGCGAGATCTGGCCCCGGGCGTCGCGCAGCTGCTTGCGGAGCGCCTCGGCCTCGGCCTCGGTCGAGGCGTTCCCGAGCGCTCGCAGCAGCTGTCGCCGCTCGGCCCGCGCATCCCGCAGCTCGTCCCGGGCGGAGACGAACGGCCGGGTGATGTCGATCGCCGCCTCGTTCAGCGTCTCGACCGTGGCCAGGTCGGTGAGCCGGTCGAGGGTCGGGTCGAGCTCCCTGGTCGGGATCGAGAGCTCGAGGCTCGCCGTGGACCGCATCTCCGCCTCGCTGAGGCTGGAGGAGAGCACGACGCCGCCGGCCGACTCGGTGATCTGGATCGCCTGATCGGAGACCTCCCGGACCTCGTCGGTGCCGGTCTTCAGCGCCAGGAAGGCGCTGCGATCCTGCCGGCGCTTGACCTCGCCCGGGGCCGTGCGGTCGGCCCCGGGGATGGGCGGTGCGACCGTGGCTTCGTCAGCCGCGCGACCGCCGGACTGCCTATCGAAAGCCTCGTTCGCCTTCGCGCCGCTTTCGGCCGCGGGGCCCGAGGGGCTGTCGAGCTGCTGCTCGACCCCCGGAAGCGGCTCGGGTTGCCGGTCGGCGCCGCCGTCTCCGAGCGAGCTGATGCCGACTCCAACCACGACCAGCAACGTCGCCGCGGCGCCCGCCGGCAGCAGCAGGCCGCGCCGCGCCCGCGGGAGCCGGGTCCGCAGCGCCTGCAGGCGGGAGGGGCCGAAGCCCGTCCCGACCAGGCCGTCGAGCTCGGCGCTCCATTCGGTGCGCGGCCGTGGCCGCTCGTCGCGAAGCTCGGCAGCGAGCGCCGCCAGCTCGGCGAGGTCGGGATCGACCGGCGCGCCGGCTAGGGCCGTGTCGATCGCGTGCGAGGGTCCGCTCGGTCTCGGGATCAAGTGCTTCGTGCGTCCGGTCAGGCGACTTCATTGCAGGCCCTCCTCAGCTTCTCGACTGCGCGGTGCAGCCTGGTCCCGGCGTTCGACTCGCTGACGCCGATCACGCCCGCGATCTCGGCATTGCCGAGGCCGGCGAAGAACTTCAGCGAGATCAGCTCTCGCTCGCGCGGGTCGAGCGTCGCGATCGCCTGTCGCAGGGCGGCCCGTCGCAGGGTCGTCTCCGCCTCCTGCTCGGGGGCCGTTGCCCCTAGGTCCTCGGGGTCGGCGGCGAGCTCGGCGAACCGCCCCCGTCGCCGCAGCTCGTCGAGCGCCGCGTTGCGGGCGATCCCGAACAGCCAGGCGCGCCGTGAGCCCTTGCGGCCGTCGAAGCGGGAGCGCTTGCGGTAGGCCCGCTCGAAGGCCTGCGCGGTGACGTCCTCGGCGGCCGAGCGATCGCGGAGCAGGCCGGCGACGTAGGCGAATACGTCGTCGCGGCTCGCCCTGTAGAGCGCTTCGAAGGCCGCGTCGACGGGGTCGCTGCGGCTCGGTGATCGCGTAACGGGGGCGGTGAGCGCCTGCTCCATACCCCTACTACGGCGTCGGCGGCGATCCATCACAGCGATTATCGGCCGATCGGCGCCGCGGGCCCCAGAATGAACGCCTCGCTGCGCCACAACCACCCGAACGGTTCATTCGGCCGGGGGGATCGGGGGCCGGAGCGGGCGGTCTCTAGGGGAGCTTCAGGCTGCGGGCCACCAGCGCGTCCCAGAGGCGGTCGGGCAGCAGCCTCGAGGCGGTCTTCATCGCGAGCGCGTCGCGGCCGACCGTGTAGCGGGCGCGCGGGCGCCCGACCGTCAGCGCCTTGTGGATCGTCCGCGCCACCTCCTCCGGCGGGATGCCGCGGGCGCCCGTCTCGGCGCTGATCTCCGAGGTGCGCTCGATCGCGTCGCCGTACAGTGCCTCGGCTTCGGGCTCCATCCGTTCCCGCAGCTCGTCGGCGATCTGCTGTCCCCGGGCCCAGATCTCGGTCGCGACGCTGCCCGGCTCGATCGCGATCGTCTTGATCCCCCACGGCCGCAGCTCGCCTCGCAGACAGTCGCTGACCGCCTCGAGGGCGAACTTCGAGGCACAGTACGGGCCGTAGAAGGGCGTGGCGACGAGGCCACCGATCGAGGTCACGTTGACGATCCGTCCGCGCGCGGTCCGTAGCTCGGGCAGCACCGCGCGGATCACGGCGAGCTGGCCGATCAGGTTGACCTCGAGCTGGCGGCGGACGTCGTCGAGCGGCACGAACTCGAGCGGACCCGCGTAGGCGACGCCGGCGTTGTTGACCAGGGCCGAGAGCCCGCTGCCGCCGGTGCGGCCGGCGATCTCGGCGGCGGCGGCGGCGATCGCCTCGCCGTCGGTCAGATCGAGGATCAGGGGCTCGAGCTCGCCGACCGCCTCGGTCTGCACGCTCTCGCCGTCCGCGGGCCTGCGGACCCCGGCGAAGACATGGAACCCGCAGCGGGCGAGCTCGAGCGCGGTGGCTCGGCCGATCCCCGTCGAGGCACCGGTCACGAGGGCCGCGCGGCGCTCGTTCATGCCGCCCGGATCGTCCCTGCCGGCTGCGCCCCGGACGCCGTGCGGAGCGATGCGGCGCGTGCCCCGCCGTCGGCCTCGGCTGCCGCGGCCGCAATCGCCGCAGCGGTGATCTCGACGAGCCGGACCAGCTCGGACTTGCTGATCGCCGGTGGCGGCATCAGCACGACGGTGTCCCCGAGCGGCCGGATGATCGCTCCGCGCTGTCGTGCGTGCATCGCCACCCGGTGCCCCATGCCTTGCGCGGGATCCTGCTCGCCGAGGTCGATCCCGACCATCAGGCCGCGGCCGCGAACCTCCTCGACCTCGTCCATCGCCGCGACCGGCTCGAGCACGTCGTGCAGAAGCCGGATCTTCGGCTGCAGGCGCAGCAGCGTGTGCTCGGCCTCGAACACGTCGAGGCTGGCGATCGCCGCCGAGCAGGCGAGCGGGTTGCCGGTGAAGGTGTGGCCGTGGAAGAACGTCCTGAGCTCGGTCGGCTCGCCGAGGAAGCCCTCGTAGATCCGCTCGGAGCCGATCGTCGCCGCGAGCGGCATGTAGCCGTTGGTCAGCCCCTTGCCGAGACAGAGCAGGTCGGGCGCGACCCGCTCCTGCTCACAGGCGAACATCGTCCCGGTGCGGCCGAAGCCGGTCGCCACCTCGTCGCAGATCAGCAGGACCCCGTGCTCATCACAGAGCCGTCGCACCGCCCGCAGGTAACCGGGCGGCTGCACGCGGATGCCGGCAGCGCCCTGGACGAGCGGCTCGACGATCACGCCCGCGATCTGCTCGCCGTCGGTCTCGAGGAGCCCGGCGAGCGCGTCGACATCGCCCGGCGGCACCCGATCGCCGTCGAACAGGAGCGGCTCGTATGCGGAGTGGAAGAGATCGATGCCGCCGACCGAGACCGAGCCGATCGTGTCGCCGTGGTAGGCGCCGGCGAGGCTGATGAAGCGCGTCCTGCGCGCGTGCTGCCCGCCGAGCTGCCGCCAGTACTGGAACGCCATCTTCAGGGCGATCTCGACCGCGGTCGAGCCCGAGTCCGAGTAGAAGACCCTGGTCAGGCCCGGCGGGGCGAGAGCGATCAGGCGAGCGGCCAGCTCGACCGCCGGGGCGTGGGTCAGCCCGAGCAGGGTCGAGTGCGCCACGCGGTCGAGCTGGTCGCGCACCGCCTGGTCGATCAGCGGGTGCCGGTGCCCATGGACGTTGCACCAGAGCGATGAGACGCCGTCGATGTAGCGCCTTCCGTCGACGTCGATCAGATCGGTCCCCTCGGCTGCGGCGATCACCAGCGGCTCCTCCCGCTCCCAGCTCCGCTGCTGGGTGAAGGGGTGCCAGAGGTGTCGGTGGTCGAGCTCGCCGATCAGGGACGTCATCGGCGCTGAATCTAGGCGCGCGCCCGGTCGGATCGGGGACCCGGCAAACGCCCATTTTGCGGGCCCCCGGCGGCAGAGAGATCGAGCCTGGGCCAGGTCTCGGGCCGCGCGGGATCGAGGGTCGGCAGCACCGTCACCTCGACGTCGCCGAGCGCGGCGATCGAGTCGCGGTTCGAGCGCTCGAGCCGTGACGGCACCTCCGGCCACGGGTTCAGCACCACGGCCCGCAGCTCGAGCCCGACCGCCCGGATCGCCTCCAGCGTGAGCAGGGTGTGGTTGATCGTGCCGAGCCCCGGCGCCGCCACCACGACCATCGGCAGGCCGAGGTCCCGGGCGAGGTCGCGGACGAGGTAGTCGCCGGCCAGCGGAACAAGCAGGCCGCCGACGCCCTCGCAGACAAGGAGGTCCGCGCCGGCGGCGGCGAGCGCGGCGGCGTCGCGGAGCCGCTGCGGCTCGATCGGCTCGCCCGCCAACTCCGCCGCGAGGTGGGGGGAGACCGCGGGGCCGTATCGATAGGGCGCGATCTCGTCATCGACCTGAGAGGAGCCCGCGGCGCGGCGCAGCAGCACGTGGTCGGGCTCGCCGCCCTGATCGAGCCCCGAGACCGCCGGCTTGTAGACCCGCACCCGCGCCCCTGATGAGGCGGCGGTCCGGGCGATCACGGCGGCGACGACGCTCTTGCCGACCTCCGTCCCGGTGCCGGTGACGAACAGACCGCGGAGTGGGATGGTCGGGGCCACGGCAGCTAGGCGGTGCGCCCGCGGCTGGGCGTCCGCGAGAGCGCCGGGCGGGCGCGGTCGTCGAGGCCCGGGACGCGGAACACCTCCGGCTCGCCCTCCGGCTCCGGGATGTCGATCGCCCCAGGGGTGCCTGGGCCGGCGGCCGCGCCGCGGACCGCCTCCCCGATCACCGCGGCAGCCTGCCTGAGCTCGGCGGGCTCGTGCGAGGCCATCACGGTCATCCGCAGCCTCGAGGTGCCCTCTGGCACCGTCGGCGGCCGGATCGCCTGTGCGTAGACGCCCCGATCGAGGGCGCGGCACGACGCCGCGAGCGCCCGCTCGGGGTCACCGAGGGTCACGGGGATGATCTGCGTGCCGGTCTCGGGGATGTCGAGGCCCTCGGCTCTGAGTCCGGCCCGGAGGACTGCGGCGTTGCTCTGCAGGCGCGCGATCCGCTCAGGTTCGGCCTCGATCACGTCCAGCGCAGCCTCCGCCGCGGCGGCCGTTGCCGGTGGCAGGCCGGTCGAGAAGATCAGTGGCCGGGCAGTGTTGACGAGCAGCTCCCGCAGGCAGTCGCCGATCGCGGCGTAGGCCCCGTAGCCGCCGAGGGCCTTGCCGAGGGTGCCCGTGATCACGTCGACCTCGGCGTCCAGGCCCGCTGCCGCCGCCACCCCACGGCCACCCGGCCCGTAGGCGCCGACGGCGTGCGCCTCGTCGACCATCAGCCGCGCGCGGTGGGTCTGGGCGATCTCCACCAGGCGGGCAAGGGGAGCGACGTCCCCGTCCATCGAGAAGATCCCGTCGGTGACGATCAGTGCCGGCGGCGCCTGCGCCCGCTGCAATGCCCAGCCGAGATGCTCGGGGTCCCCGTGCCTGTAGACGAAGATCGCCGCCCCAGCGAGGCGGCAGCCGTCGACGATGCTGGCGTGATTGAGCGCGTCCGAGTAGACGATCTCGCCGCGCTGCGCCAGGGCCGCGATGACGCCGGTGTTCGCCAGGTAACCGGAGCCGAACAGCAACGCCCCCCGGCGCTCGTGGAAGCGCGCCAGCCGGCGTTCGAGGCTCTCGTGTGCCGCCATGTTCCCCGAGACCAGGCGTGAGGCTCCGGCGCCGGCCCCGAAGTCGCGGTAGGCCCTCGCTCCCGCCGACCGCACGCGGGCATCCTCGGCGAGCCCCAGGTAGTTATTCGAGCAGAGCAGGATCACGTCGGAGCCGTCGATCCTGACCCGCGGCCCCTGAGCCCCCTCCACCGTCCGCATCCGTCGGTGCAGGCCGGCCTCGCGCAGGGCAAGGAGCCGCTCAGCCGCGTCCGGGGGCCCTGTTGCGGGCCGAGCTCGATCGGCGGCCTCGGACATCGCCGCCGCTATGCGGCCCGGCGCCGCGGCTCCGGGTAGGCGGGCGGCTTCGCCTTCTTCTTGATCACGCGTAGCTGCGTGGAGGGATCCCAGAGCGAGTCCTCACGCCGGCTGTCGACGAGCTCGTCGATCGGGTTTGGCGGCGTCTCGCCCGCGAGCCAGCCGTCGCGGTTGTCAGGACGGGGGACGGCGCCGTTGTCGGGCTGGCGGGCGACGTTGAGCCCGTGCTCGGTGAACATCGCGCGGTCGTCGGCGGGCTCGGCCCCGAGCGTGGTCAGGAAGTTGCCCATCATCACTCCGTTGAGCCCGGCCCGGACCGCCAGCGGCTGCAGATCGCCGAGGTTCTCGACGCGCCCGCCGCAGAGCCGGAACAGGGCCCCGGGAATGATCAGGCGAAACACCGCGACCCACTTGACGACCTCCCACGGATCCATCAGGTCCCGGTCGCCGAACTTGGTGCCGGATCGGGGATTGAGCAGGTTGATCGGCACCGAGGTGGGATCGATCCCCGACAGCTCGAATGCCATCTCGACCCGTTGCCGGGGTGACTCGCCGAGGTTGAGGATCCCCCCGACGCAGGTCTCGAGGCCCGCGTCGCGGACCGCCTCGATCGTGCGGACACGACCCTCGTAGCGGACCGTCGTGGTCACCTCCTCGTAGTACGAGCGCGCGGTCTCGACGTTGTGGTGCACCCGCTGGACACCGGCCTCCGCGAGTCGCTCGGCTCGGTCGCGGGAGATGTGGCCGATCGAGACGCAGCGTTTCAGGTTGGTCCGCTCGGAGACGAGCCTCGCGCCCTCGAGGATCTTCTCGAAGTCGCGCTTCGACAGCCCCTGCCCCTGGGTGACCATGCAGAAGCGATGGGCGCCGGCGGCCTCGGCGGCTCGCGCGTGCTCGAGGATCTGCTCGGGGTCCATCATCGCGTGCATCGGCGTGTCCGCCTCGGCGTAGCGGGACTGGGCGCAGAAGCCGCAGTCCTCGGCGCAGCCGCCCGACTTCGCGTTGACCAGCGAGCACATGTCGGTCGAGTCGCCGAAGCGCTCGGTCCGCACCTGCCAGGCGCGCTCGACCAGGTCGCCGATCGCATCGTGGTCGGTGAGCGCACCGAGCTCGAGCGCTTCCTCAAAGCTGATCAGGGGCGGCATCTGGGTCCCTTCGTTCGTGGTCGCGAGGGAGGCTAGGAGCGAACCCGGACGGGTTCCGGCGGCTCAGCCGGAGCGCTTCGACTCGCTGGCGGGGCCGGCCGCGGACGTGTCCTGTTGGCAGCGCTTCAGCGCTCGCGCATAGAAGTGCATGTAGCGTCGCCAGTTCGAGCTCCAGTAGGAGCTCTCGTGTCCGCCCTCTCCGATGTAGGGCCTGCCCTGTGCGCCGCCGGCGTCGAGCGCCTTCGCGAGCGCCTCGTCCGCCTCGCGGAACGGGTCCTCGTCGCCGACATCGAGCCAGTAGCGCTTGCCCTCGAGCGGTGACCCCTGCTGACCGAGCAGCGTGATCAGGTCGCGGCGTTCGAAGTCGGCTGCGTCGTCGAACGCCCCCGGCGCCGTCTCCGAGGCCTGGGTCCATATCGCCGGCGAGTGGCCGCCGACCGCGCAGAACGTCGCCAGGTTCCCGCCGGCCAACCGGAACGGCTCCTGCCTGGCGATGTCGAAGGCACCGAACCCGCCCATCGAGATCCCGCCGATCGCGATCCGCTCGGGCTCGATGTCGAATCGCCTGACCAGCGCCGGCAGCAGCTCATCGAGCACGTACGAGCCCCAGGCGCCGTCGTCGGCGCGGTCGTGCCAATAGGACTCGGCGCCGCCGCGGGGGAAGGCGACGACCGGGGCACGGCCACCCTGGCGGGCCAGCGCGCCGAACATCTCCTCGTCCAGGTAGCTCCGCTCGTCCTCGCCGCGGCCGTGGAGGAAGAGGAGCAGCGATCGCCGCCCGTCCTGCGCACCGCGAGGCACGACGACCTTGACCGGCAGCGCCTCTCCGATCGCCTCGCTCTCGACCTCGTAGTCGATCACCCGGGCCCCAGCCGTCCCCGACGGGCCGTCCCGCGAGTCGAGCAGCAGCTCGCTGACCGCGACCGAGGTGACGATCACCAGCGCCGCCGCCAGCGCTCGCAGCGCCAAGCCGGTGCGTGTGTACCGGGAGGTCGGCTCAGGAGCGGGGTCGCGCGTGCTCTCCATGCGAACAGGTTGTCATCTGCGACGAACCGAATCGGGCCGGCCGTCGCGGCGACACCGGTCGCGGGCCTGCGCATGCTTGCGTGCAGGCACGGAATCCAAGGTCCCCCGGCCGGCGCCCGCTGCAGTGAGTAGTAGGTTCTACTTCCTACAGTGCCAGTCCTGAGAACCCGCATTGACACGGGCTCGGCGCAGTACGCCGAGAACCGGGAGAGGATGCTCGGCCGGCTCGAGAAGCTGGAGTCCGAGCAGGCCGCGGCGCGCCTCGGCGGCGGCGAGGAGAAGATCGCTCGTCATCACCGGCGCGGCAGGATGTTGCCCCGCGAGCGGATCGAGCTGCTGCTCGACCGCGACTCGCCCTTCCTCGAGCTGGCGCCGCTCGCCGCCTACGGCTCGGAGTACGAGGTCGGCGGCTCGTACGTCGCCGGAATCGGCGTCGTCGAGGGCGTCGAGTGCATGATCGGCGCCTCCGAGCCGACCGTCCGCGGCGGCACCTCGAACCCCTACACGCTCCGCAAGAGCCTACGGATGCAGGAGATCGCCGCCGTCAATCGCCTGCCGTCGATCGGCTTCGTCGAGTCTGGCGGCGCCGACCTTCCCCGCCAGAAGGAGATCTTCGTCCCCGGCGGGGCCACGTTCCGCAACCTGACCCAGAAGTCGGCCGCCGGGATCCCGACGGTCGCGCTCGTCTGCGGGAACTCGACCGCCGGTGGCGCCTATCTGCCGGGGATGTCGGACTACGTCGTGATGGTCCGCGAGCAGGCCCTGGTCTTCCTCGGCGGCCCGCCGCTGGTCAAGATGGCGACCGGGGAGGAGGCGGAGGAGGAGGCGCTCGGCGGCGCCGAGATGCACTCGCGGGTCTCCGGGGTCTCCGAGTTCGTCGCCAACGACGAGGTCGATCTCTGCCGGATCGGGCGCGAGATCGTCCGCAATCTGAACTGGCGCAAGCGCGGCCCGGAGCCGCGCGGGAGTGGAGACGACCCGCTCTACGACGCCGAGGAGTTGCTCGGGATCGCCTCGCATGATCTGCGGATTCCGTTCGAGGCGCGCGAGGTGATCGCGCGCCTCGTGGACGGCTCGCGCTTCGACGAGTTCAAGCCCGGCTATGGGGGCCGGCTCGTCACCGGGTGGGCCGAGCTCCATGGGTACCCGGTCGCGATCCTCGCCAACAACGGCGTGCTCTTCAACGAGGATGCGGAGAAGGCGGCGCACTTCATCCAGCTCGCCGACCAGGTCGACACGCCGCTGCTGTTCATGCAGAACACCTCGGGCTACATCGTCGGCACCGACTACGAGCAGCGCGGCATCGTCAAGGCTGGCGCGAAGATGATCAACGCGGTGGCGAACACCGGCGTCCCGAAGCTGACCCTGATGATGGGAGGCTCCTACGGAGCGGGCAACTACGGCATGTGTGGCCGCAGCTTCGAGCCCCGGTTCATCTTCGCCTGGCCGAACTACAAGACCGCGGTGATGGGCCCCAAGCAGCTCGCCGGGGTGATGGAGATCGTCGCCCGGGGCAAGGCGGCCCGCGCCGGCGTCGAGATCGACGAGGAGCAGCTCGCAGCCGCGACCAGCGCCGTCGAGGAGCAGATCGAGGCGGAGTCGGACGCGTTCATCTCCTCCGGTGAGCTCTGGGACGATGCGATGATCGATCCGCGCGATAGCCGGACGGCGCTCGGGATCGCGCTCTCCGCCTGCCACAACAACGAGGTCGCCGGCTCACGCCGGTTCGGCGTCTTCCGGATGTAGTCGCCTTGAGCGCGTCCCGACCGATATCGAAGCTGCTCGTCGCCAACCGCGGCGAGATCGCCAGGCGCATCTTCGCCGCATGTCGCGGGATGGGCATCGCCACCGCGGCCGTCTACTCCGAGCCCGATGCCGAGGCGCCGTTCGTGACCGACGCGGACGAGGCGGTCGCGCTCGGCGGCACCACCGCGGCCGAGTCCTACCTGCGGGCCGATGCGGTGGTCGCCGCGGCCGCGGCCGTGGGTGCCGATGCGGTCCATCCCGGCTACGGCTTCCTCGCCGAGAACGCCGCCTTCGCGCGTGCGGTCGAGGCCGCCGGGCTCGTCTGGATCGGGCCCGGGCCGGCGGCGATCGAGGCGATGGGCTCGAAGGTCCGGGCGCGGGAGATGATGGAGCGGGCCGGGGTCCCGGTGCTACCGGGAGCCGAGCTCATCGACGGCGCCGACCCACTCGCGGAGGCGGAGCGGGTCGGCTTTCCGCTGCTGGTCAAGGCGTCGGCCGGCGGCGGAGGCAAGGGAATGCGAACCGTCGCCGATCCGGCCGATCTCGGTGACGCCGTGGATTCCGCCAGGCGCGAGGCCGCCGGCGCATTCGGCGACGACAGCGTCTTCCTCGAGCGCCTGTTGGAGCGGCCGAGGCACGTCGAGGTCCAGGTCCTCGCGGACACCCATGGAAACACGGTCAGCCTCGGCGAGCGTGAGTGCTCGATCCAGCGCCGCCACCAGAAGGTGATCGAGGAGGCGCCGTCGCCCGCCGTCGATCTCGACCTCCGCGACCGGATGGGGGAGGCCGCGATCGCGGCGGCCGATGCCGTCGGCTACGTCGGCGCGGGGACCGTCGAGTTCCTGCTCGCGCCCGACGGCCAGTTCTTCTTCCTCGAGATGAACACCCGCCTCCAGGTCGAGCACCCGGTCACCGAGATGGTCACCGGGCTCGACCTCGTCCGGCTGCAGCTGCTGGTCGCGAGCGGCGCCGAGCTGCCACGCGAGGCGCACGAGGTGGAGCCGGCCGGGCACGCGATCGAGGCGCGGCTCTACGCGGAGGACGTCGCAGCCGGCTTCCTGCCGCAGGCCGGCAGGGTCGACGGATTCTCGTTCGATCGCTGCGCGCCGGGTGGCCGATACGCGGAGTTCGCGGTCGCGGACCCGGCCGGGGGCCCGGCGTCGCTGCGGGTCGACTCGGGCGTCGCCCCCGGCACGGTCATCTCGCCTCACTACGACCCGATGCTCGCCAAGGTGATCGTCTGGGCCCCGACCCGGATCGAGGCCGCGGGCCTGCTGGCGAGCGCGCTCGTCGGCGCCGAGGTGACGGGCCTCATCACCAATCGCGATCTCCTCGTCCGCGTGCTCCGCGAGCCCGACTTCCTCGGCGGCGAGACCGACACCGGCTTCCTCGAGCGGCACGACGGCCTCGACGAGCCGCTGCTCGACGCGGAGGGCGAGAGGCTCCACGCCGCCGCCGCCGCCCTCGCCGCGATCGATACGGGCCGCGCCGGGCCGCTCGGGTTCGCGCCGGCGGGCTGGCGCAACAATCCTTCGGCACCGCAGCGGCGGGCCTTCGTCGGCGTCGCCGGGGAGCTCGTCGTCGACTACGAGACCCGCCGCGGCCGGCTCTTGATCGCCGTCAACGGTGATCCGCTCCGGGATCCGATCCTGCATCGGTCGACCGACATCGGTCCGCGTCGCCGCTCGGTCGACCTCGAGGTCGCCGGAATCCGCCGTCGCTACGAGGTCGAGGCATCGGCCGAGCATTCCGGCAGGCACGTCGTCAGCCCGCTCGGCCACTCGACGCTCCGGGAGGTCCCTCGCTATCCGTCCGCCGCCGAGGCCGAGGCCGAGGGTGCGCTGGTCGCGCCGATGCCCGGCAAGGTCATCCGAGTCGCCGTCGATCAGGGTGCCGAGCTCGGCGCCGGCGACGTCGTCGCGGTCCTCGAGGCGATGAAGATGGAGCACGAGCTGGTCGCCACGGTCGCCGGCACGCTGACGGAGCTGCGGGTGGCGGAGGGTGACCAGGTCGAGTCCGGAGCGATCCTCGGGGTGATCGACGGCCACGCATAGCAGCCGCGATCTCGCGCCTTCGGCGGCCACCCGTCACCGGCATCGGTACTTAGGAACTGTGTTTCGGTATATTGCGCGGGCGGGGGCGGTGTTTGCTCCCCTTTACCCGCCCCCACCCTTGAAACGGCCGCCCTCGGGCGGCCGTTTCAGTTGGGCCGGGCTCAGGCGGGCAGCTCGACCGCCACCGCGGCCCAGAGGTAGACGGCGGCCAGCGTCCGTTGCGGGCGCCAGCGCTCCGCGATCGCCGCCGCCTCCTCCGGAGAGGGATTCGCCTCGAGTCGGTGTGCGATCCGGATCCCGTTTCGCAGGCCGAGGTCGCCGGCGCTGAACACATCCTCCCGACCGAGATGGAACATCAGGAACATCTCGGCACTCCAGCGCCCGAGTCCCCTGAGCTTGACCAGCTCCTCGATCACGATCTCGTCGGGGGCATCCCCGAGAGCCTCGGGATCGAGCTCGCCGCCGGCGACCGCGGCGCCCAGCCCGGCGATGTAGGAGGCCTTGCGGCCGCTCAGCCCCGCGCCTCGCAGGCGGTGCTCGCCGCCCCGCGCCTCCAGCGCCGTCGGCGGCCGGCCGCCGAACTCGTCGCAGACCCGGCCCCAGATCGTCCGCGCGGCGCTCGTCGAGACCTGCTGGCCGGTGATGATTCGCGCCAACGCTGCGAACGGATCCTCCGCTCGGCTGCGACGTTCGTCGAGCGACTTCGGGCCGATCCGGTCGATCAGCTCGGCCAGCGCCGGATCGCGCTCGGCCAGCGCCAGCGCCTCGGCGCTCAGCGACCCTGCCATCTCGGCTCCCGCTTCTCGGCGAAGGCCGCGATGCCCTCGCGAAAGTCCTGGGACGAGAAGCAGGCGCGCCGGAGCTCGATCAGGTCCCGCTCCTGGGCCGGGCTGAGCCGCGGGAAGCGGAGCAGCGTCTCGATCGCGCGCTTGTTGCCGGTCATCGACAGCGGCGCGTTCGAGGCGATCGCCTCGGCGAGCTCGAGCGCGGCAGGCTCGATCTCGGCCGCCGGATGCACCTCGTGGACGAGTCCGATCTCCTCCGCGCGCGGCCCGTCGACATTGCGCCCGGTGAGAAACAGCTCCTTGGTCCGTGCCGCCCCGACCGTCTCGATGAACCGCTCGAGACCGGTGTGGCCGTAGACCAGCCCGAGTCGCGCGGGCGGCATCCCGAGCTTCGCCTCGGCCGCGCAGACCCGAAGGTCGCAGCGGATCGCCAGCTCGAGGCCGCCGCCGAGGCAGTGCCCGTTGATTGCCGCAACGACCGGGTAGGGATGGGCGCTGATCGCCTCCATCGCTGCCGTGAACGGGTGCGCAACGAGGGCCTCGGCGTCGTGCTCGAAGCTCTCGTCCGGGATCCCACCGATGTCGTAGCCGGCGGAGAATGCCTCGCCCTCGCCGGTGATCACGACGCAGCGGATGTCGATGCCGTGATCGAGCCTCGGCAGGGTCTCGGCGATCGCGTCGAGGACGGCGTGTGAGAGCGGGTTGCGCTTCTCGGCGTTGGTCAGCGTCAGGCGCGCGACGGCGTCGCGCGGGAAGTCGAGGCGGAGCTCGCCCCCCGCGAGCTCGGTCGGTCGATCTCCGGGCACGCGGCAAGGCTAGTGCACGTCCCGCCCGCCGCTGGGCGCGGCCGGCCTGATCGTCGAGCCGCCCGTGCCGCAGCGGAAGCGGCATACGCGTCGGCGGAAGGCGTGTAGTCTCGGAAGCAGAGGAATCGACCAGGAGGCACGCGTGGAGCCCACAGCAGCGACTGAGACGACCGCCCCGACGAACGGCAAGCCGACCGCAAAGACGGTGGAGGTCCACAACCCCGCCACCGGCGAGCTGATCGCCACCGTCGCGGCGCTCGGGCCCGAGGACGTCGCCGCGATGGTCGACCGTGCCCGCATCGCCCAACCGGCCTGGGCGGCGCTCGGGTTCGACGGTCGTGGCCGGATCCTGCGGCGGATGCAGAAGTGGACGCTCGACAACGCCGATCGGATCATCGAGACGATCGTCCAGGAGAACGGCAAGACGTACGAGGACGCGCAGCTCGCCGAGCTCTCGTACGCGGCCTCGGCCTTCGGCTTCTGGGCGAAGAACGCGCCCAAGTACCTGGCCGACGAGAAGATCCGCTCCGTCTCCCCGTTCGTGCTCGGCCGCAAGCTCGCCGTGCGCTACGCGCCGATCGGCGTCGTCGGCGTGATCGGCCCCTGGAACTACCCGCTGACCAACAGCTTCGGCGACTGCATTCCGGCGCTCGCCGCGGGCAACTCGGTCGTGCTCAAGCCGGCGACGTTGACCCCGATGACGTCGCTGCTGATGCGCGAAGGCCTGCTCGAGTGCGGCCTGCCCGAGGATGTCTTCCAGGTCGCCGTCGGCGAGGGATCAGCGATCGGCAATGCGTTGATCGACGCCGTCGACTTCATCATGTTCACCGGCTCGACCGAGGTCGGCCGCAAGGTGATGATCCGCGCCGGCGAGACGTTGACGCCGGTCGCGATGGAGCTCGGCGGCAAGGACCCGATGATCGTCCTCTCCGACGCCAACCTCGAGCGGGCCGCCAACGCCGCCGTCCACTACTCGATGCAGAACGGTGGCCAGACCTGTATCTCGGTCGAGCGGGTCTACGTCGAGGAGCCCGTCTACGACGAGTTCGTCGCCAAGGTGACCGAGAAGATGAGCGCCCTGCGGCACGGGGTGCCCGGCGGGCCGGCGAGCACCGACGTCGGCGCGATGACCTCCGCCTCGCAGGCCGATCTCGTCGAGGAGCACGTCAACGACGCCGTCGCCAAGGGCGCGCGTGCCGTGGTCGGCGGCAAGCGCGGCGCCGGCGACGGGCAGTTCTTCGAGCCGACCCTGCTGCTCGACGTCGATCACCAGATGGAGTGCATGACGGAGGAGACCTTCGGGCCGACGCTGCCGGTGATGAAGGTCGCCGACGCCGAGCAGGCGATCCAGCTCGCGAACGACTCCCCCTACGGCCTGCAGGCATCGGTCTGGACCAAGGACACGGCGACCGGCGAGCGGATCGCCCGCCGGCTCGAATCCGGGGTCGTCTGCGTCAACGACGCGCAGCTCAACTACGTCGCGCTCGAGCTGCCGATGGGAGGCTGGAAGGACTCCGGCGTCGGCTCGCGCCACGGGCCGGACGGGATCCGCAAGTACACGAAGCGACAGAGCCTGCTGGTCACGCGCTTCGCGCCGACCAACAAGGACCTGCACATGCTTCCCTACGAAAGCGCGAGCGTCACCAGGCTGCTCGGCCGTGCCTTCCGCCTGCTCTGGGGCCGCGGCAAGCGCGACTGATCGGCCCGATCCCACGCCGCGCGGGCAAGAGCCGGGCCGCGAAGTTGAAGCTCACACCGATATCCGTGGTCGATCTCAACCTCGACCATGCGAGCGGCGATCGCGACTAAGCGCATCGCGATCGTTGCCGCGCGCAACGAGGCCGATCGGATCGGAGCGACGATCGACGCGCTGCGGGCCGCCAGCCCCGGGATCGCGGTCGTCGTCGCCGATGATGCCTCCGAGGACGGGACCGCCGACGTCGCGCTGCGGGCCGGAGCCGAGGTCGTCAGCCGCGGCCGGCCCCACGGCAAGGGCGGCAACGTGACGGCCGCCTGCGAGGCGGCGCTCGGCGGCGCCGCGACGATGGACGCCTTCCTGCTCTGCGATGGGGACCTCGGCGAGACCGCCGGCCGGCTGCTGCCGTTGATCGAGGCGGTCGAGAGCAACGACTGCGATCTCGCGATCGCGGCCTTCTCGCAGAGGGTCGGCGGAGGTGTGGGAGCGGCGAAGGGATTTGGGCGCTGGGCGATCCGCTCCCTGGGCGGGTACGAGGCTCTCGAGCCGCTCTCCGGCCAGCGGGCGATGCGGGCGACGACGCTGCGCGCGCTGCTGCCCTTCGCGAGGGGGTACGGGATGGAGGTCGGGATGACGATCGACGCGGCCCGCAGCGGCTGCCGAGTCGCCGAGCTGAAGCTCGATCTCGCGCATCGGGCCACCGGCAGGACCCCGGCCGGGTTCCTGCACCGCGGTCGGCAGCTCCGCGACATCGCGGCGGCCTACCGTCAGCGCCGGCACGGATAGGCTGCTGCCGCGGCGATGATCCTCGCGATCGATCAGGGCACCACCGGCAGCACCTGCCTCGTCTTCGACGAGGGCGGGGAGATCGTCGGCCGCGCCTACTCGGAGTTCGGTCAGCACTTCCCGCGGCCCGGCTGGGTCGAGCACGATGCGAGCGAGATCTGGGAGGTGACGGAGCGGGTCGGGCACCGGGCGCTGGCCGACGCCGGGATCGGCGGCGCCGATCTGCGCGCGATCGGGATCACCAACCAGCGCGAGACCGTGGTCGCCTGGGACCCGCGCAGCGGCGAGCCGATCCACAACGCCCTCGTCTGGCAGGACCGCCGCACGGCCGGGCGCTGCGACGAGCTGCGGGCTGCGGGGCACGAGGCCCTGGTCAGGGAGCGAACCGGCCTGGTGCTCGACCCCTACTTCTCCGGCACCAAGATCGAGTGGCTGATCGGCAACGCCACCGGTGCGGCCGGCGCCCGCTTCGGGACGATCGACTCCTGGCTCGCCTACAAGCTGACCGGCGAGCACGTGACCGACTACTCGAACGCCTCCCGGACGATGCTCTTCGACATCCGCAGGCTGCGCTGGGACCCGGAGCTCTGCGACCTGCTCGGCGTCGAGCCGGACTCGCTTCCGGAGCCGCTGCCCTCGGCTCACGAGTTCGGCAGGACCGGCGTCTTCGGCGGCGACGTTCCGGTCGCCGGGATCGCGGGCGACCAGCAGGCGGCGCTCTTCGGTCAGGCCTGCCAGACGCCGGGCGATGCCAAGAACACCTACGGGACGGGCAGCTTCGTGCTGCTCAACACGGGGCAGCGGCCGCCCGAGCCCGAGGAGGGCCTGCTGACGACCGTCGCCTGGGGCCTCGACGGCGCCGTCACCTACGCGCTCGAGGCCGCGGTGTTCGTTACCGGCGCCGCGATCCAGTGGCTGCGCGACGGCCTCGGCCTGATCGCGGATGCGTCCGAGACCGAGGCGATCGCCGCCGCTCTCGAGGGCAACGACGACGTCTACTTCGTGCCCGCCCTGACCGGGCTCGGCTCACCCTGGTGGGACCCCTACGCCCGGGGAACGATCGTCGGGCTCACACGTGGGACGGGGCGGGAGCAGATCGTGCGGGCCGCGCTCGAGTCGATCGCCTACCAGACGCTCGATGCGGTGGCCGCGCAGGAGCGAGCCTCGGGGGAGCAGCTGCGGGCGCTGCGGGCCGACGGCGGCGGAGTCGCCAACCGCTGGCTGATGCAGTTCCAGGCCGACGTCCTCGGCGCACCGGTGATCGTTCCCGAGATCTCGGAGACGACTGCGCTTGGCGCCGCCTACCTCGCGGGCATCGCGACCGGCCTCTGGACCCAGGGGGAGGTCCGCGAGATGTGGCGCGAGGCGGCTCGCTATGAGCCGCGGATGGGGGAGGCGCAGCGGGCGGAGCTGCACCGGCGTTGGCTCGAGGCCGTCGACCGCTCGCGCGGCTGGGCCGGCGAGGCCCCCTAGCCCGGCCCCGGCGCTAGCGCGGCAGGCCGTAGATCGCCCGCAGCCAGACGGCCGCCGTCGCGTCGACCACCTCGTCGGCGGGCCGCTCACCGATCGTGGCGAGGATGTAGAGGCTGCGCTCGGCGCCCCAGATCAGGGTCTCCGCGGTGCCCCACGGGTCGATCCGGGAATCGATCACGCCCTCGGTCTGCTCGCGCTCGATGTGTTCGGCCGTCGCCTCGACGAAGCGGCCGACGAGCCGATGCCAGAAGCCGCGCATCCGCTCGTCGTAGGTTGCGACCTCGATCGTGGTTCGAAGCAGGGCCTCGTTCTCGACCCAGAGCCCGGCGACCCCCTCGAGCGCCTCGGTGATCAGCTCGGCCGGCTCGCCCCGGCCGTGCCACCATCGGGCCGCCTGCTCGAACAGGGCGCCGCTGACCACCTCGGTCGCGTCGATCAGCAGCGCCTGCTTGTCCGGGTAGTAGAAGTAGAAGGCACTGCGCGAGAGCCCCGCGGACTCGGCGACGTCCTCGACCCGCAGGTCGCGGAACGACGTTCCGGCGAGCAGCTCGAGCATCGCCTCCTGAAGGCGGGCCTTGACCTCGGCCCGCCGCCGGTCCGTCCTTGCCTCCGCGGTTGTCGTCCGGCCCTCCACCGCAGGCCGAGTCTAGTGCGGCCGGCCCGCCACCCCCAGCCGGGGGGCGGGCCCTCGCGGAGTCAGCACGGCCACCCATCATCGGGTCACGTAACCGACCCCGCGACGGGGGTTAGTGGAAGCAGGCGCGGAGGCGTCGATCCATGTCAGAGCTGAGGCCACAGAACTACATCGACGATCGCCCGGAGGAGTACTTCCGGCGCTTCCACGAGCGGGCTCGGGCACATGAGGCCGGTTGGACCTACAACTTCGTGCGGGTCGTCGTTACCCCGATCATGCTGCTGCTCTATCGGGCCCGTTCGATCGGAGTCGACAACGTGCCCGCCTCCGGCCCGGTGATCCTCGCCTCGAATCACTTCTCGAACATGGATCACTTCCTCGCCGGCGTCTGGTTGCGGCGGAAGATCCGCTTCATGGCCAAGTCGCAGCTGTTCGGAAATCCGATCGGGGACTACATCTTCAGCATCGGCGGCGTCTTCCCGGTGCGGCGCGGCAAGGCCGACGAGGAGGCCTTCAAGACCGTCCAGTCGATCTTCGAGCGCGGCGGCTGCATGATGATCTACGTCGAGGGCGGACGCTCCCGCTCCGGCGAGCTCGGGCGGCCCCGGCCCGGCGTCGGTCGGGCCGCGCTGGAGTCCGGCGTGCCGGTCGTGCCGATGGCGATCCACGGCTCGCAGCGGATCCGGCGCTGGAAGCGGCTGACGTTCCCCAAGGTGACGATCCGCTACGGCGAGCCGATGCGCTTCGACGTCGTCGAGGAGCCGAGCCGCGAGCAGCAACTGGAGTGCGCGGAGGAGGTCTTCTCGGTGATTCGCGCGATGTACGGCGAGCTCGAGCGCGAGGGCCGCGGCGGCGTGATCAAGCGCCTCCGCGACGGCGAGCCCTCGGCCGGCAGCCCGAGCTACTCGTAGCGGGCCTCGAGCTCCTCCCAGACGGCTGGGTCGTGGCCGGGGACGACAACCGCGTCGGGAAAGCCCTCCCGGAAGCGCTGCAACTCGCGTCGGGAGCGCTGCCACTCGTGCATGTCCTCGGGCCGGGGAGGGACGTTGTTGCCCGCCAGTTGATCGCGGGTCCAGACCGCGTCGCCGGCGATCACGAAGTCGCGCTCACGGAGATGGGCAACCACCGAGACGTGGCCCTCCGAATGCCCGGGGGTGAAGGCGAGCCGGATGCTGCCGTCGCCGAACAGGTCGAACGTTCGGCCGAAGGTCGCGTAGGAGTCGATCAGCGGGCCGTTGAAGTCGATCGTCCGGTAGTCGAACAGGTAGTCGAAGTGGGCCCGCCGGTAACCGTGCAGCAGCGGGCGCGAGATCGTCGTCGCCGCCTCCCATTCGCGCTTGCTGAGGACGAAGGTGGCGTTCGGGAACTCAGCGATGCCGGACGCGTGGTCGACGTGCAGATGGGTCATCACGATCGTCTCGATCGACTTCGGATCGATCCCTCGTTCGCGAAGCTGGGTCGGTAGGTCGCCACTCGGCATCCGGAAGCTGCCGATCGCCGAGACGACCCGACCGAGGTTCGCCGCCGGCTTCGCCTCGACCGAGGCGTGCATCGCCGTGTCGACCAGCACCGGCCCGGCCGATGGATGGTGGATCAGGTACGCCGGCACGGGCGCCCACCACCAGCGCGAGCGGGGCACGCCGATCCCGGTCGCCCTGAGCACGGCCAGACGCCCTCCGGAGCTCTCGAAGAACTGCCGCGGCACGTGGAGCTCGGCTCCCAGCAGGGGCTCGACCGCGACCGTGGCGCCCGGCGGCCCGCCGTGCGGAAGCGGCCCGCTGAGCGGTCTGGCTTCCGCCTTGACACTCATCGCGGGCAGGCTAGCGTTGCGCGACGGCGTCGAACCGGACCGCCGGCTGATGCGCACGCTCCCTCGCAGCCGCCGATCGAATCGGCTGCAGCCGCGTGCTCAGGCGCTGTTCCGGGTGGGTCGAATAGGCTCCCGCCGTGTCCGCGAGCAGTTCGAAGATCTTCGCCCCAGGCCTGCTCGAGGGCCTGGTCTGCCTGGTCTCGGGCGCCGGCAGCGGCATTGGGCGCGAGACGGCGCTCGAGTTGGCGCGGCTTGGCGCGACCGTGGTCGGCTGTGGCAGGCGGGTCGAGCCGGTCGAGGAGACGATCGGGTTGATCGAGGCCGAGGCCGGCTCGGGCGACGCGTTCGCCTGCGACATTCGCGATGAGGAGGCGGTCGCGCGGATGGTCGAGGACCTGCTCGGACGCCACGGCCGCCTGGATGTGCTGGTCAACAACGCCGGCGGCCAGTTCCTCGCACCGGCCGAGGCGATCTCGGCGAAGGGCTTTCGCACCGTGACCGAGCTCAACGTCCAGGGAACCTGGAACATGACTCACGCAGCGGCGACCCGCGCATTCATCCCACAGGAGCGCGGCAAGGTGATCAGCATCACCCTCTCCCCGCACAACGGCATGCCCGGCATGGTTCACTCGGGCGCTGCCCGTGCCGCTGTCGAGAACATGATGCGTGGCCTCTCGATCGAGTGGTCCCGCTTCGGGATCCGCTGCGTCGCGGTCGCACCGGGGCAGATCGGAACCGAGACGCTGATGACCAAGTACCCGCGCGAGATGGTCGAGACGATGGACTCGACGATTCCCCTCGGGCGCCTCGGGCGCCCTGAGGAGGTTGCCTGGCTGATCGCCTATCTCGCCTCGCCGGCGGGCGACTTCTTCAGCGGCACGACCGTCACCGTCGACGGCGGCCGCGACAACTGGTTCGGCTCCTGGCCGCCGGCGCTGGGCACCCGGGACGGCGAGCCCCTCTCCGAGGAGCGCCGTCCGCGGGCCTGAGGCCGGGCCCGGCCCTCAGCTGTACATGCCGGTGAACTGGCCGCCGGTGACGTTGATCACCTGGCCGTGGACGTAGTTGCCGAGCTCCGAGCAGAGAAACAGCACCGGGCCGGCCGCCTCCTCCGGCCGGGCCGGGCGGCCGAGCGCGATCATCATCTTGCCCATCTCCCGCATCTGCTCGGGAATCCCCAGCGGCGTCCGCTCGCCGGTCTTCGTCTCCAGCTCCTCCCCCTTCTCGCGCGCCTGGGTGAGGCGCGTCTCGACGAAGCCGAAGGCGATCGCATTGACGTTGATCTTGAACTGCCCCCACTCCTTCGCCATCGTCTTGGTCAGGCCGGTGACCCCTGCCTTCGCCGCCGAGTAGTTGGCCTGGCCGGCGTTGCCCATCGTCCCCGAGACCGATGAGATGTTGACGATCTTGCGGAACACCTCCCTGCCCTCGTCCCTCTCCGCCTTGGCGGCCTCGCGCCAATGGGGCGCCAGCGCCCGCGTCACGCGGAACGGCACGACCGTGTGGATATCGAGCATCGCCTGGAACTGCTCGTCGCTCATGTTGTGAATGACGCCGTCCCAGGTGTAGCCCGCGTTGTTGACGACACAGTCGACCGTGCCGAAGGCCTCATAGGCGGCTGCGACCAGCTCGTCGCAGGCACCGGTCTCGGTCAGATCGCCGCTGAAGACGGCCGTCTCCCCGCCGATCTCACTCGCGGCTTCGGCGGCGACGTCGCCGTCGATGTCGTTGATCAGCACCTTCGCGCCCTCGCTGACGAAGAGCTCCGCCGTCGCCCGCCCGATGCCGCGGGCCGACCCGGTGATGATTGCCGCCTTGCCGTCGAGTAGTCCCATCCGATGCCCTCCGCTCGATCGCTCGTTTGCCGTCGCCTTCGTCCGCGAACTCTATAGCCGCCCGGACGCTCAGCCGTGCGGCGGGCGCACCATCACGAACAGGTCCGGGCCGCCCGCGGGCAGCGTGGCCTGCGCGGTCAACTCGAAGCCACGGCTCTCGTAGAAGCGCACGTTCTCGGCGCCGTGAGTGTCCAGGGCCGATGACTCCTCGCGCGCGTCGCGCCTGGCCAGGTCGTGGTCGAGCAGCCGCCCGGCGAGGCCTCGGCGCATCCACTCGGGGTCGGTCGCGATCGTGTCGAGGTACCAGTGGTCGCCGGCGGGCTTGAGCCGGGAGACGAGCTCGTCTCCGGCCCGCATCGCGTCCTCCTGCGGCCCGTATGCCGCGTACTCGGCCTCGCCGCGTCGGCCCCCGAACTCGCGGCCGCCCGGGTGGGAGCGGGGAGGGATCCAGAGGGTCACGGCCAATCCCGCGATCGTCGACCCCTCGCCGTAGGGCAGGAAGCGATCGCGGATGTCGGCGCCGACGAGCTGCGCGAGGGTCCGCTCGCGAGTTCGGGGATCGGGCAGCGCCCATGCTCCCCACGGCTCATGCCACGCGAATGCCCGAGCTACCGTGATCGCGGCCCGCCAGGCGTGGGCTGGGCTGAGTGGCTCGGGCTCGCCCCCGGGCGGTGCGCTCGTCGGCTCAGGCATCGGCGGCGGCGATCAGCTCGACGAGCCGATCGGCTGCATCAGGACGGTGATCGAGGAACAGGGAGGGCTCGATCAGCTCGAGCTCGAGGATCAGGGGGGCTCCGGTGACCGAGCGCAGGAGGTCGACCCGAGCGTAGGTCGGAGGACTGACCTCGGCGCTGAACCGGTCGATCACCGTCTGCGCCAGCTCGATCTCCTCGGGCCCGGCCTCTCGCGTTGCCATCTGCTCCTCACGGAACAGGCCCCGCTCCGGCTCCTGACCGAGCTCCAGCAGCGGGCCCTTGCGCATCGCGTGGGAGAAGCGGCCGCCGAGCACGATCACGGCCGTCTCGGCGACCGTCTCGACGCTGTTCAGGTAGGGCTGGACCATCACCTCGCGATCCGCGGCGAGCAGCTCTGCCACGTGGAGCCGAGCGCGCTCGCGCTCGCCGCGTGCGTAGCGAGCGGCGTCGCGGGAGCCGGCGGAGACGGCCGGCTTGACTACGAACTCGGCGTCCCGAGGCAGTCTCACCGGTTCGCCCGGGGCGATGAAATCGGTCGGCACTATCGGTAGCCCCCACGACTCGAGCAGCGCCAGGTAGCGCTTGGAGATGTTCCAGCTGACGATCTCCGGCGCGTTGATCAGCCGCCGCCCGCGCGCCGCGGCCCAGGCCGCGAACGAGTCGGGGGTGCGCGGATAGTCCCAGGTGGAGCGGAGCAGGACCCGGTCGTATCCGTCCCAGGTGACCGCCGGATCGTCCCAGACCGCAGGCTCGGCCTCGAGTCCGGCCGCCCGAAGGCGACCGAGCAGCAGGCGGCCCTCTCCGTCGAGGTCCGGGAGCTCGGCGCAGGTTGCGATCGCCAGGCGCACCGCTTCGGTCGTCGTCCCGGTCGCGGCCTCAGAGGCCGAGCCCGCGGCCGACGATCTCCTTCATCACCTCGTCGGTGCCACCGCCGATCGGCCCCAGGCGGGCGTCGCGGAGGGCCCGCTCAACGTGGTACTCGCGCATGTAGCCGTAGCCGCCGTGAATCTGCACGGCCTCGTCGGCGATCTCGACCGCGGCGCGCTGCGTGAACAGCTTCGCGAGGGTGACCTCGCGGACGACGTCGTCGCCGCCGTGGAATCGGCGCAGGGCGTTGTAGGTCATCGCCTGGCCGACCTCGATCTTCGTCGCCATCTCCGCCACCTTGTGGCGAATCGCCTGGAAGCTCCCGATCGACCGCCCGAACGCCTCGCGCTCCTTGACGTAGGCGAGGGTCCGGTCGAGGCACCAGCGCATCCCGCCGAGCGCCCCGAGCGCCATCATCAGGCGCTCCCACTGGAAGTTGGCCATGATCAGGCGGAAGCCGCCGTTCTGCTCCCCGAGCAGGTTCTCCCCAGGGACGGCGACGTCGGTGAACGACAGCTCGCCGGTGTCGGAGGCATGCCAGCCCATCTTCTCCAGCTTCGCCGTCACCTCGTAGCCCTCCATCTCGCGCTCGAGCACGAGGAAGCTGATCCCTCCGTGGCCGCCCTCGGGCGTCGTCTTCACCGCGCAGACGATGAAGTCCGCCCGCACGCCGTTGGTGATGAAGGTCTTCGAGCCGTTGACGAGATAGCCGCCGTCGACCGGCTTCGCGTAGGTGCGGATGCCCGCCACGTCGGAGCCGGCTCCGGGCTCGGTGATCCCGAGCGCCGCGATCTTCTCGCCGCGGATCGCCGGGCGCAGGAAGCGATCCTGCTGCTCCGGGGTCCCGAACTTCCAGACGGGCGGTGTCGCGATCCCGGTGTGCGCCCCGATCCCGGCCCCGATGCCGCCGCTGATCCCGGCGGCCGCGATCTCCTCGGTGAACACCGCGTCGTGCAGGTAGTCGCCGCCCTGGCCTCCGAGCGATTCGGGGTACTTGAGACCGAGGAGGCCGAGCTCGCCGGCTCGCTCGAACAGCTCGCGCGGGAACTCGCGCGCCTCCTCCCACTCGTCCTGGTGCGGCACCACCTCGGTCTCGACCCAGCGGCGAACGGTCGCCCGTAGCTCCTCGTGCTCGTCCTCGAAAGGCGGCGCGAGGCTGCGCTCGCCGCTGTCCTTGATCACGGCCACCGGAGGGACCGTACCGGGTGACGCTTCAGCCGGATCGGGCGGCCACGGTCAGCAACTCGCGAACGCGCTCGAGCAGCGTTCCGGCATCGAACGGCTTGTGGATGAAGGCCGTGCCGCCCGATGTCGGCCCGAGGTCCTCGGGCGGCGCCTGGTCGCTGTAGCCGGACATGAACAGCACCGGCAGGCCCGGTCGCATCGCGACCGCCCGCTCGGCGAGGTCGTCTCCACGCATCCCGGGCATGACGATGTCGCTGAGCAGCAGATCGACCTCGCGGCCGGGGCTGTCGAGCAGCTCGAGCGCCTCGGCGCCGCTGGTCGCCGTGGTCACGGCGTAGCCGGCGCCGCCGAGGATCCGCTCGGTCACCCGGCGGACCGCGGGGTCGTCCTCGGCGATCAGGATCGCCTCGCCGCGACCCGCCGGGGCGGCCCGGGTCGGCTGCGTCGCCTGCGGCGCGCCGCTCTCGCTGGCCGGGATGTGGATCTCGAAGCTGGTCCCGATGCCGGGCTCGGAGTCGAGGGTGATCATCCCTCCGGTCTGGCTGATGATCGTGTAGACGGTCGCCAGCCCCAGCCCGGTGCCCTGCCCCGATGACTTCGTGGTGAACATCGGCTCGAACACTCGTGAGGCGACCTCGCTGTCCATCCCGACTCCGGTGTCGGAGACGACGAGGCGGACGAAGCGGCCCGGCTCGATCCCGGGGTCGGCGAGCGTGTCGGCCTCGGTGAGCTCGACGTTCTGGGTTCCGAAGAACAGTGATCCGCCCTCCGGCATCGCGTCGCGGGCATTGACGGCGAGGTTGATCAGCACCTGCTCCATTCGCGCCGGGTCGTCGAAGATCGGCCAGAGATCCGCCTGCAGCTTGCGCTCGACCCGAATGTGCTCGCCGATCGTCGAGCGCAGGAACCCGTCCAGCTCCTCGATCATCTCGTTCAGGCTGAAGACCGATTGCTCGCCCGGCTCCCGCCGCGCGAGGATCATCAGCTGGCGAACCAGGCCGACCCCGCGCTCGGCGGCTCGCCTGATCTCCTCGATGTCAGCCTGGGCCGGCGAGTCCGGCGGGACCCCGCCCGCGGCGAACCGGGCGTAGTTGATGATCACCCCGAGGATGTTGTTGAAGTCGTGGGCGATCCCCCCGGAGAGCTGACCGATCACCTGGAGCGGCGTCTCGGTCTCCTGCTGCTCGGACAACTCCCCGTAGCTGTGGTCCCCGGCGCTCACTCGAGCAGGCCCCAGCGCATCGCGGTGGCGACCGCGGCCGCGCGGTCGGAGACGCTCAGCTTCGAGTAGAGGTTCTGTAGGTGGGTCTTGATCGTCGCCTCGGACAGGTGCAGCTCGTCGCCGATCTTCTGCGCCGTTCGCCCCTCCGCCAGCAGCCTCAGGACCTCGCCCTCGCGCTCGGTCAGAGCCGGCCGGTCGGTCGTCTCCCGAAGCTGTATCTCGCTCGCGATCCCCGCAGCGAACTGCGGCGCGATCACGGTCTCACCGCGGGCGGCCGCGACCACCGAGTCGCAGAGCTCCATGTGGTCGGAGCTCTTCGAGACGTAACCCGCCGCGCCCGCCGCGAGCGCGCGGTAGGCGCTGGCGGAGTCCTCGTAGCCGGTCAGCAGGATCACCTTCGTGCGTAGCTTGTCGCGCTTCACGGCGCTGAGGATCTTGAGCCCGTCGAGCCCCGGCATGCGAACGTCGACGATCGCCACATCGGGCTCGTCGGCGGTGATCCGCTCGAGCGCGTCGCGCCCGTCGCCGGAGGAGGCGATCAACTCGAGCTCCGGCCGTTCCTTGACCGCGCGCTCGAGGCCCTGGCGGTAGACGGGATGGTCGTCTGCGATCAGGATCCGCAGGCGTTTCTGGCGCTGGCTCATCCCGGTGATTCTCGCACGGGCGGGGGTCGCTCCCGAGTGCCTCGACCGAGAGTCCGCCGGCGGCGCCGCCGCGGGATCCGCCGCGCGATTCGATCGGCTGGGTTGCCGCTCATCCGATCGGATGGCGACGCTTCATCCCCCGGACCCGGCGTGCGGTCGATGGAGTCGGGCGCGCTGGGGACGATGCTTAATGGCGACACGGTTGTCCCCCGGCATGAAGCCGACGGTACGGGCGAGATACAACGCCCAACTCAGATACATACTCACCGCTCGTGGTTTCCCAGCGACACCCGAGCGGCGGAACGGCAGAGAAGGCGGCGCGAAAGCGGCGCCTTCTCTAGTTAAGCCGCTCGGAGCGCCGCGAAGGCGGCGCCTTCTCCAGTCGAGGCGCTGGCGCGGGGGCCGTTCAGGGCGGGGCCCGCAAGAGCTCGCCGGCGCGGGCCGCTGCGTCCGCCGGCGCGGGGGACGAGCGACGCGATGCCGATCGGGGGAGGCGGATTCAGCCGCACGATCAACCGCAGGGGTGATCGGGCCCACCCGATCGCAGCCGATGGGGGGTTGATGTCGGGTGCCCGGACGCAGATTGGCACTGAGGCCGGCCGCCCGCGGCCGGATCGTTGAGATGTCCAACCCCGCCGATCGACTGAGACGAAGGATCGACGCGACATCGCGGGTGATGCGCTGGAGCGTCTTCTCACGGCGGAGCGATGCGGCCCGCCGCCGCAGGGGGCCCTCGGTTCCCGGTGCGGATGCCTCGCTGCAGACTCTCCTCGACGGGATTCCGTCACGGGGTGAGGCACGTGCCAGGCGCGTGCCCGCGAAGCATTCCTAGCGCCCAGTGCCGTAGTTCCGCTGCGGCAGCGCGCGTCGGCGCGCCCGCGGGTCGGATGGCTCAGATTCCGTAGCTGCGGCCGATCACGTCGAGCATGATCTCGTCCGAGCCGGCGCCGATCCGATTCAGGCGTGTATCGCGGTAGGCGCGTTCGACGTCGTACTCCTTCATGTAGCCGTAGCCACCGTGGATCTGGACGCATTCGTCGGCCACCTCGCAGCCGATTCGCGCCGAGAACAGCTTCGCCATCGTGATCTCGCGAACGGGGTACTCGCCGTTGTTGAAGCGCCAGGCGGTTGAGTAGACCATCTGCTTGGCGGCCTCGATCTTCATCGCCATCTCGGCGAACTTGTGCCGGATCGCCTGAAACCGTCCGATCGGCCGCCCGAAGGCCTCGCGCTCCTTCGCGTACTGGAGCGTCTTCTCGAACACCCGCTCGGCGCCTGCGACCGAGCCGACGGCGCCGACCAGCCGCTCTCCCTGTAGCTCCCAGCTGATGTGGTAGAAGCCCTTGCCCTCCTGCCCGAGCAGGTTCTCGGCCGGGACCCGCACGTCCTCGAACGAGAGCTCTGCCGTGTCGGATGCGTGCATGCCCATCTTGTCGAGTGTTCGCGAGACCGTGAAGCCGGGGACGTTGTTGCCGGCCTCGTCCTTGAGGTCGACGATGAACAGCGTGATCCCGTCATGCCTGGCGCTGGGGTCGGTCTTGGTGACGAGCACGATGAAGTCCGCCCGGGCGCCGTTGGTGATGAACATCTTCGAGCCGTTGATCACGTATTCGTCGCCGTCGCGGATCGCGCTGGTCCGGATGCCGGCCACGTCCGAGCCCGCTCCGGGCTCGGTGATTCCCAGGGCCCCGATCTTCTCGCCCTTGATCCCCGGCTCGAGGTAGCGTCGCTTCTGCTCCTCGGTGCCGAGCATCTCGATCGGCGGCAGGACCATGTCGGTGTGCACGGCCAGTCCCATGTTGAGGCCGCCCGAGCCCGAGTGCGAGAGCGCCTCGGCACGGACGAGCGAGTAGTAGTAGTCGCCGCCCTGGCCGCCGTACTCCTCGGGAAAGCAGAGCCCGATGAAGCCGAGCTCGCCCATCCGACGAAGGACCTCATCGGGCCACAGCGTCTCCTCCCACTCGTGCGCGTGCGGGGCCAGCTCCTTCTTCACCCAGGCCTCGATCGACTCCCGCAGGTCCTCGTGCTCGTCGGTGAAGATCAGGTGCTTGCGCTTGCTCGAGAAGTCGGGCTTGACGACCTCTGGGCTGCCCTCGGCGGTTGCAGTGGCCACGGGTGGATCTCCTTCCGGTGGGAACGAGCGGGGCTTTCCCGCCCGAGTGCGGGGGACCCCCGCGCTCTCTCAGAAAGTAGACAGTAGCACTTCCTACTTCAGGCGCGGCTCCGCCCGCCCGAAGACCGGCGAGCGGCCTGCACGGCGCCCGTCAGAAGGGCGGGCAAGGGGTGGTCGCCCGTGCCTGCGTCGGCTACTGTGAACCTCGCCGTGTCAAACCCCGTTTCCTCAGCAGGGTGAGCAGATGACAGACAGCGAGCCGGTGCCCGTCTCGGTTCGGGTGCTCGATCATGATCCGGAGCCACGCGTCCCCGCCGGGTCGCGGCTGCCGGCGTCGGCGCAGTCGCTGCAGTGGTTCCGGGATCCGGTCGGGTTCCTGCGCCGCAACCAGGCGCGGCGCGGGCCGGTGTTCTCGGTGCGGCTCGGTGGGCTCAGCCGCTGCACCGTGCTCGCCGATCCGGCGCTGGCCTGGGAGGTGCTCGCCGGCGACCCGGAGCTGATGCGGATGGGTTCCACCAACGGCATCTTCAGGCCGGTCCTAGGCGATCGCTCCCTGTTCCTGCTCGACGGCCCCGAGCACAAGCGCCACCGGAGGTTGATCATGCCGGCCTTCCACCGCAAGGCCGTCCGCCGCTACGGCGACCTCGTCGGCGAGCTCGCCGCGCGCGAGGTCGCCACCTGGCCGCTCGACACGCCGTTCTCGATCCAGGAGCGGATGCGGACCGTGACCCTGACGATGATCCTGCGGGCGGTGCTCGGCGTCGTCGACGACAGTCGCGACCGCCGTTTGCGTGAGCGGATTCACGAGCTGCTCGACCTGGTCCAGAACCCGATCGCCGTGCTGCCCGCGTTCCAGCGGGAGCTCGGTGGCCGCAGCCCGTTCGGGCGGCTGATGGCGCTGGTCACGGAGATCGATCGGATGCTGTACGAGGAGATCGGCTCGCGCCGCTACGACCCCGGCTCCAGCAGGCGCGACGACGTCCTTTCGATGCTCGTCGGTCCGCAGCCGCACGAGCCCGGGTTCATGAGCGATCGCGAGATCCGCGATGAGCTCCTGACGCTGCTGATCGCCGGCCACGAGACCACGGCGACCGCGCTCTCCTGGGCCTTCGAGCGCCTTCTGCGCCATCCCCAAGCACTGCGGCGCGTGCTCGCCGAGGTCGAGGCGGGGGGCGACGACGCCTATCTGGACGCGGTCGTGCGCGAGACGTTGCGCCAGCGCCCCGTGCTGCCGATCACCGCCCGCAAGCTCGCCGCCCCGGTTCAGCTCGGGCCCTGGGTGTTCCCGAGGGGCTGGACGCTGATGCCCTGCATCTTCTTGATCCACAACGACCCCGAGGTCTATCCGGAGCCGGAGCGCTTCCGCCCCGAGCGCTTTCTCGAGCCGGGTGGGCCGGGCCCCCGCGTCTGGCTCCCGTTCGGGGGCGGCCCGCGGCGGTGCATCGGCGCCCCGCTCTCGACGATGGCGATCAAGGTGATTCTGACAACGGTCCTCAGGCTGGCCGAGCTCGAGCCCGAGAGGCCGGAGGCCGAGGAGATCGTCCGCCGCAACTTCACCCTGGGCCCCGCCCTCGGGGCCCGCGCACGGATGACCAGGCGCCTGGAGCCGGGGAAGGTCCGGGCGTCACGCAGCGAGCCGCTGGGATCGCCGCCGCTCGGGTGACCCGATCCGGCTGCCCGCGGGCTTTACTTTCGCCCGTTCGCCGCCGATAGACCAGCAGGTGCTCGGATCGGGCGTTGACCAGCGCTCGCCCGGCTTCGGCGCCTGCGAAGCGTCAACCGAACCCCCGGAGGTTCTGTGCGGTGGGCCTGATGCCCGTTGGAGATAACGACCGAGGCGACCGCAACAGCGGTCTCGCATACGGCACCCCGGCCGAGTCGCTGAACACGGACTCGGTGTTGATGGTGCGCGTCCAGGCGGCGTTCCTGTTCTGCGGCGCGATCGTCGGGATCCTCGGCATCGTGCTGCCCCACCCAGCGTCGTTCCTCACCTCCGAGCTGCTGCTCCTCAACTGCGTCAGCGTGGTCACCGCGGCGGCAACGGTGCTCTTCGCCGCCCGGATCCCGCCCGGCGCGGTGCGATACCTGCCGGCGGCGGGCACCCTGCTGATCACCGCCTCAGTGGTCTTCAGCCGGGACGCCACCAGCGCCTACGCGCTGCTCTACCTGTTCCCCTGCGTCTACGTCTACTACTTCTTGACCCGCGTCGACGCCGTCCTGCACATCGGCTTCGCAGCGATCAACTACGCGATCGCGATCGCGATCATCAGCGCGATGCCGGGCGCCCCGGTGATCGAGCAGGGCAGCGTCCTGCACCATCTCGTGATCACGGTCGGATCGCTGATCGTGGTCGGGTCGATGCTGATGTTCCTTCGGCTCCGCGTCGAGCGGCTGATCGCCGAGGTGGTCGAATCGGCACGCACCGACCTGAGCACCGGACTTCGCAATGCGAAGGGCCTGATGGAGGTTCTCACGGCCGAGATCGACCGGGCGCGAATGGGCGCTCACCGGGTCGGCCTGCTGACGATCCAGATCAGCGGGATCCTCGAGATCAGGGCCAAGCTCGGCGACCGTCGCGCCGAGGCCACGATCGTCGACATCGGCCAGCTGCTCGACGACTGCACCCGGAGGATCGATGCGGTCGCGCGGACCGGGTCCGCGGAGTTCAGCGTCGCCCTGCCGGAGACCGACGAGAACACAGCCTTCCTGCTGGCCGAGCAACTCCTGGCCCGCTTCCGCCGCTGCTTCCGGGAGTGGGACCTGCCGCTCTCGACGAGCATCGGCGTCGCGTCGTTTCCCAAGCACGCCGCGACTTCCGAGGCCCTGATGCACTCGTCGAGCGGTTCCTGTGAGGCGGCGAAGGCGCTCGGCGGCGACCGGGCGGTCGTCTACAGCGCCGAGCTCGAGGACGTCCTCTCCGGCGATCCCTCTCGGGCGCTGACCGAGCGCCGTACCCATCTCAGCACTGTGCTCAGCCTCGCCGAGGTCCTCGACCTCCGCGACGCCCGGACCGCCAGCCACTCGCTCGCGGTCTCCCGGTACTGCGAGCTGATCGGCGCCGAGATGGGGTTCTCGGAGCAGCGTATCCAGCGGCTGCGGCTCGCCGGCCTGCTCCACGACATCGGCAAGGTCGGGATCGCCGACTCGATCCTCGACAAGCCCGGCCCCCTGTCTCCCTCCGAGTGGGATCAGGTCCGCAAGCACCCCGAGATGGCGGCGCGGATCCTCGGGGCCCGGGAGCTGACCGACATCCGGGAGTGGGTGCTGGCCCGGCACGAGCAGCCCGACGGCCATGGCTACCCGCGGGGGATAAGCGGGGACGCGATCCCGCTCGAGTCGAGGATCCTCGCGGTCGCCGAGTCCTACGACGCGATGACCAGCGAGCGCCCGTACCGGCCTGCCCTCTCGACCGAGGAGGCGATCGCCGAGCTCGGCCGCTACTCGGGCAGCCAGTTCGACGGCGCCGTCGTCGACGCGCTGGTCCGGGTGCTCAACGCGACCGACGCGGAGGCCCCGCTCGCCGGCTAGCGACGCGCGCTCGTGCCGGCTAGCGGCCCCGCCACTCGGGATCGCGGCCCTCGAGAAACGCCCGGGCCCCCTCCTTGGCGTCCTCCGAGGTCAGAACCGGGCCCGCGATCTCGCCCTGGATCGCCCACCGCTCCCCTGGGTCCCAGCTCAGGGTCTCGGCCAGTACCCGCTTCGAGGCGGCGACCGCCAGGGGTGCGTTCGCGGCGATCTCCTGGGCCAGCCGCAGCGCCTCCTCGAGTGCGCCGCCGGCGTCGGTCACCCGGTTCACGAGCCCGAGCTCGGCTGCCCGGGAGGCGGCGATCGGCTCGCCGGTCAGGGCGAGCTCATAGGCGATCGCCGGCGGGATCCGCCTCGGCAGATCGAGCAGCGCCCCGGCCGCGGCGAGCAGCCCCCGCTTCACCTCGGGTATCCCGAAGCGGGCGTCGGCCGCGGCAGTGACCATGTCGCAGGCCAGCATCAGCTCGAAGCCGCCCGCCAGCGCCCCGCCCTCGACGGCGGCGATAAGCGGCTTCGACGGCGGCGCGTTGACGATCCCGAAGATGCCCCGCTTGGCCACGTACGGGACGTCGCCGCGCTGGAACGCCTCGAGGTCCATTCCCGCCGAGAAGTGCCCGCCGGCGCCGGTCAGGACCCCGACCCGGAGCTCGTCCTCCTGCTCGAGTACGTCGAGCGCGTTGCTGAGCGCATCCGCGGTCGCGAAGTCGAACGCGTTGCGGACCTCGGGCCGGTTGACGGTCAGCACCAGGACCCGGTCGCGGCGCTCGCTGAGGATCGGCTCGGACGACACGGTATCCCGAGCCTACTCCGTCCTCTGGCGGGCGCCGGGCCACCACGCCCTGGCTCCCAGCAGTCGCAGCACGGCGGGGACCAGAAGCCCGCGCACGACCGTGGCGTCGAGCAGCACGGCGACCGCGACCGCGACCGCGAACTCCTTGACGATCACCAGGCCGCTGAACACGTTGACGCCGATCGCGACGCTGAAGATCACCGCGGCCGTGGTGATCAGACGGCCGGTCCGGGCGAGCCCCTCGGTGATCGCCGCCTGCTCGGAGCCGGCGGTCTCCCGCGCCTCCGAGATCCGCGAGAAGAGAAAGATGCCGTAGTCGGTGGAGAGGCCGAAGACGACCGCGAAGGCGAGGATCGGAACCGAGACGTCGATCCCGTCCTGAACGCTGGCGCCGAGCAGCTCCGCCGTCGCCCGGTGCTCGAACAGGGCGACCATGATCCCGTACGAGGCGATCACGGTCAGCGCGTTGAGCCCGAGCGAGACCAGCGGCAACAGCAGCGAGCGGACCATCATGAAGACGAGCAGCAGGTTGGTGATCACGACGACCGCGGCCACGGCCGGGGCAACGTCGCCGATGCTGGATCGCTGGTCCGAGAGCTCCGCAGCGCGGCCACCGACGAGGGTGCCGTCCGGCCAGGGGGCGTCGCGGACCTCGTCGAGCAGGTCCTGGGCGGCATCGGAGAGCGGATCCTGGTCGGCGACGACAACCAGCAGTGAGCTGCCGTCTCCGAGCGCCTTCGGCGGCGATACGGACTCGACTCCCGTTAGTCCCTCGACCTCGGTCCGTGCCCGCCTGCTGGCATCCGGCGCCGCCGCCGCCGCGAGCAGCACCTGCATCCGGCTGGCGTTGAGGTCGTCGAAGCGCGTCCTGACCGCGTCATCGACGATTCGCGCGCTCTGATCGGTGGGGACGACGCGGGCGTCCGGGGTGGTCAGCTGGCCGCCGAGCGCCGGGCTCCCGACCGCCAGCATCAGGAGCAGGGCAAGCATCGCGACCGGCACCGGCTCGGCCATCACCCGTCGCGAGAGCGCCGCCCAGAAGCGCGAGCCGCCGCGCAGCGGGTCGGGTCGCTCCGCGCCTGGCGGGGCGACCCGAGGTCCGAGCAGCTTCAGTAGCGCCGGCAGCACGATCAGCGCGGCCGCTCCCGAGAGCAGCGCCACCATCGCGCCGGCGATCCCGGTCGAGCTGAGGAACTGCTGCGGGAAGATGATCAGCGCTGCCATCGCAGTCGCCACGGTCATCGCGCCGTAGGCGACCGTGCGTCCCGCCGTCGCCACGGTTCGCTCCAGCGCCGCCTCCGGCGCCGCACCCCCAGCCACCTCGGCCCGATAGCGCGCGACGACGAACAGGCTGTAGTCGATCGCAAGGCCCACCCCTAGCCCCGTCACCACCTGCAGGGAGAAGAGGTCGATATCGACGGCGCCCGCCAGGGCGCTGAGCAGCGCCAGCGTGACGACGATCGAGAAGCCCGCGAGCGCCAGGGGCAGGGCTGCCGCGGCCGGTGAGCGAAACGCGAAGAGGAGCAGCAGGAGCAGCAGGGGCGCGGCGAAGAGCTCGATCCGGCGCGTGTCCCGCTCGGTGCGCTCGCCGATCTGGGCCGCCGCGACGGCGGTGCCCCCTGCGACCACGTTCGGGCTCGACGCGAAAGCGCGCTCGACTCGCTCGCCGACCTCTACCCGGCCCGCGCCGGCCGCGAGAAACCCGGCCACCACGGCGGCGTCGCCGTCGCTGGAGATCAATCCCGGCTCCTCCTCAGGGGTGCTGGTCGACGCGATCCCCTCGATCGCCTCGAGCCGCCGGGCGACGGCCAGCGGCTCGGGCCCGTCCTTGCCCTCACGCTCGAGCAGCAGCAGCACGTCGGGCTCGGCGCGCTGCCCGGTCACGGCGGCGTAGATCGCGTCCACCCGCTCGACCTCGGACTCCGGGTCGGAGATGTCGAACGGCTCCACCCGATCGAAGACGTCCGCCGCGAACGGCGCCGCGACCACCAGCGCGAGCGTCGCCGCGAGCACGACCCACTTCGCCCTCCGATAGGTGAACTCGCTGAGCGAGCGCAGACCTGCCTCCTCGACCGACCCTCGATTGGAGCGATGAGCCTACCGCGCGGCGGCGTCACGAGACCGGGGATGGGTCGGGTTGAAAAGTAGGCAGCGTGACTTCCTACTTCGTACGAGTGGTAGCCTGAGCCGGCGAATGGGCAGCCGCTACGAGCAACTCCTGTACGAGGTCTCGGAGGGGGTCGCGACCCTCACCCTGAACCGCCCCGAGCAGCGCAACGCGCTCTCCGCGCAGCTGCTCGACGAGCTCGTCGATGGGGTGCGGGCAGCCCGCGACGACGATCGGGTGCGGGCCGTCGTCCTGACGGGGGCCGGCGACAAGGCCTTCTGCGCGGGCGCCGATCTGAGTGGCTTTGCGGCCGATGCCTCGCTGCTCGAAAAGCACCTCGCCAACGACCGCTTCCTCGAGTTCTTCCGGCTGATGCCCCGGCTCGGAAAGCCGTCGCTCTGCGCGGCGAACGGCCATGTGCTCGCCGGCGGTCTCGGCCTGGCGCTCTGCTGTGATCTGCTGATCGCCAAGCGGGGCGTCACCTTCGGCACCCCGGAGATCAACATCGGCGCCTTCCCGTACATGATCATGGCGATCATCTACCGCAACGTGCCGCGCAAGAAGGTCAACGAGATGCTCTTGCTCGGCGAGCGGCTCTCCGCCGATCAGGCGGTCGAGTACGGCCTCGCCAACAAGGTCGTGCCGGAGGCCGATTTCAGCGCCGCGGTCGACGAGTGGGCGCGCAGGCTCGCCTCGAAATCGCCTCTGCTGATGAAGCTTGGCCATGACGCGATGTACCGCCAGCAGGACATGGCGCTCGACGATGCGCTCGAGTTCCTCCGCGGCCAGCTGACGCTCACCCTCTCCACCGAGGACATACTCGAGGGCGTCAGCGCCTTCTTCGAGAAGCGGGAGCCGGAGTGGAAGGGTCGCTGAGCCTGCACCGGGCGCGGATCGTCTGGGAGGGCAGCGGGGAGGACCTCCGCGCCCACCGGGTCGAGGTCGCGGAGCAGGTGATCGCCGCCTCGTGCGCCGCCGAGTGGGGCGGTGATCCGGCGAAGGCCGACCCGGAGCAGATGTTCGTCGCCTCGCTCAGCGCCTGCCACATGCTCTGGTTCCTGGCTCTCGCCCGCGAGCGTCGATTGCGGGTGCGGTCCTACGAGGATCCGGCGGTCGGCACGCTCGACGGCGGGCGGATCACGCGGGTCGAGCTCGCACCGGAGGTGCGCTTCGAGGACGACCCCGGGTCGGAAGTGCGCGAGGAGCTGCACCGGGCCGCGCACGAGCGCTGCTTCTTGGCGAACTCGGTCAGCTGCCCGGTCGAGGTCATCGCCCCGGAGGCGGACCGATGAGCGACGAGCGCGGCCGGCTGAAGATCAGCGAGCTCGCGGAGGAGGCCGGCGTCCCGGTGGCGACGGTGCGGCACTACCTGCGGGAGGGCCTGCTGCCTGAGGGCGAGAAGACGTCGCCGAACATGGCCTATTACCCGCCCGAGCTCGTCGAGCGCATCAGGCTGATCAAGCAGCTCCAGGAGGAGCGCTACATGCCGCTGCGCGTGATCGCCGAGCTGCTGCCCGACGACGGCGCCGACCCCGAGCGCCTGCAGGCCCTGCTCGAGACCGAGGAGCGGTTGTTCGAGCTCGCCCTGGCCGACGAGCGCGAGCGGGTCTCGGAGGCCGAGCTCGCCGAGCGATCCGACACGCCGCCGGAGGTGGTCCGGCGGCTGGCCGAGCTCGGGGTGATCGGGCCCGAGGACGGCGGCTTCTCGCCGTCCGACGCCAGGATCGTCGAGGCGATCGCGCGCTTTCGCGCCGGCGGATACGACGAGCGGATCGGCTTCACCGTTCACGACGCCGCCCGCTTCCTCGATCCGCTCGAGCAGCTCGCGACCCGCGAGGCCTCGTTGCTGACCGAGAAGCTCGCTGGGCGCTTCGAGCAGGAGCAGGCGATCGAGCTGTTCGAGGCCGGGGTCGAGCCGCTGCGGGCCCTGATCGCGGCGATGCACACGAAGCTGCTTGCGCGCGAGATTCAACGTCGTCGTCGCGGCGGCCTCGATCCGGCCTCTCCATCGGAGGCGGCTGAGCTAGATTGACCGGTCAGTCAATCGGTCGATCGGTCGATCGGTCGGCCGTTGTAGGGGACGAGTAGCCCGATGCGTGTAGCCGCCGTACAGCTCAACTCAGGTGCCGACCGCGAGCGGAACATCCGCCGCGCGGCCGAGCTCGTCGCCGCTGCCGCGGCCGAGGGAGCCGAGCTCGTCGTCCTGCCGGAGAAGTGGGACCTGCTCGGGGCGGGCGCGATGCTCGCCGAGCGAGCCGAGCCGTTGGACGGGGCCGCGATCAGCGCCGCGCGGCGCTGGGCCCGGGAGCTCGCCGTCGCGATCGTCGCCGGCAGCGTCGCCGAGCGGCTCAGCGACGACGATCGCATCGCCAACACCTCGGTCCTGATCGCCGCCGACGGCGTCGTTGTCGCCACGTACCGCAAGATCCACATGTTCGACGTCGACGTTGGCGGCGTCTCCTACCGCGAGTCCGAGCACGAACGCGAGGGCGAGGAGATCGTCGTCGCCGACGCCGGCCTCGGCCTCGATCTCGGGCTCTCCGTCTGCTACGACCTGCGGTTTCCGGAGCTGTTCCGGATCCTCGCGCTGCGCGGAGCCGGGCTCGTGACCCTGCCCTCCGCGTTCACCGCCGCGACCGGCGAGCCGCACTGGGAGCCGCTCCTGAGGGCCCGCGCGATCGAGAATCAGCTGTTCATGGTCGCGGCCGACCAGTGGGGGCACGCCGCGCCTGACTACGACTCCTGGGGGCACTCGATGATCGTCGACCCATGGGGCCGGATCCTCGCCGTCTGCGAGTCCGGCGAGGGCCTGGCGATCGCCGACCTCGACCCGGGCGAGATCACGCGCGTCCGCAGCGAGCTTCCCTCCCTCGCCAGCCGCCGCCCGGCGGCATACCGTTGGCCGGCCGGAGACCCCGCGATTGGAGCCCATGCCTGAGACGGAGACTCAACGACCCGCCGCGATCGACAAGCGTCGCGCGATCCTCGATGCCGCGGTCCGGGTCTTCGCCCGCCAGGGCTACCACGCGACGCGCGTCTCCGATATCGCCGACGAGGCCGGGGTCGCCTACGGGCTCGTCTATCACTACTTCCGCAGCAAGGAAGCGGTGATGAACGAGCTGTTCACTGAGCGCTGGTCGCTGCTGCTCGCCGCCGGCGAGCAGGTGATGGCGAACGAGGACCCGCCGCGGAAGAAGCTCTCGGCGATCGCCGGCTTCATCATCGACTCCTACCGGCACGACCCGGAGCTGATGAAGGTGATCATCATCGAGGTCACCCGTGCCGCGAACTCGTTCGGGCGCACCCATCTGCCCGAGATCCGGCAGGCCTACGACCAGGTGGCGCGGATCGTCGCCGACGGGCAGCGCGACGGCGTCTTCCGCGCGGACATCGATCCCGACTTCGTCGGGATGTCGTTCTACGGGGCGATCGAGCAGCTGCTCAGCGGTTGGGTGTTCGAGTTGATGCCGGCCACCGACGAGGTCTTCGAGGGGGCGCGCGAGATGGTCGTGGAGCTGATCTGCGGCGGGCTCGAGCGCCGCGGTTGAGGCCCGCTGCGGACATCCTGCAAACCAACGCCCAGCCCGGCGCGGTATGGTCGCCGCGCCGTCCCCCGAAGACCGCGGGGCGGGCAAGGAGCAGTTGATGGAAAGCGACGTCGTCAGAAGACTCATCTGGTCGGGCCTGCTCGCCCTCACGGGTGCACTGGCAAGCATTGCCGCGCACCGGCTCTCGGTGCTGATCTGGCAGCGCGTGTTCGACGAGGAGCCGCCCGAGTAATGGCCACCGAACCCGAGATGCAGCCGCCGGAGCAGGAGGAGGATCGAACCGTCGGCGAGCTCGTGCTCGACGTCTCGGAGCGGGTCTCGATCCTCGTCCGGGAGGAGATCGAGCTCGCCAAGGCCGAGGTCAGCGAGAAGGTCAGCTATCTCGCCAAGGGCTCGGTCGTCGCGATCGCCGCCGGGATCTTCGTGATCTTCGCGATCGCGATGTTGATGCAGTTCGGTGCCTGGCTGATCAACGACCTGCTCGGGGTCGAGTCCGCCGTCTGGGCCGGCTTCGGGATCATGGCGATTCTCTTTCTGATCATCGCGGCAATCGCAGCGCTGATCGCTCAGCGGGCGGTCCAGCGGGGCGCCCCGCCGGCTCCGACGATGGCGATCGAGGAGGCGAAGGTGACTCGAGACACGCTCGAGGGTCAGTCGTGAGCGGCTCGTCCGGCGCGGCGCGCCCAGGCGCACCGGGCCGCTCGTCGGAGGAGATCCGGCGCGACATCGCCACCCAGCAGCAGCAGCTCGCGGGCTCGGTCGAGATGCTCCGCAGCAAGGTGACGGATCTGACCGACTGGCGCCGACAGGTCAGCGACCATCGCGAGCAGCTGATCACCGCCGCCGCGGTGGCCGGCTTCGTGGTCGGTGGCCTGCTGATGATGCGCCGGCGCCGGCGCCGCTAGCGGCCGACTCGCCCCCGCAGCAGCGACCCGCCGGGCTCAGTCGATGTGTCTGCGCGGAAGCCCGCCGATGCCGAGCAGCCCGGGTCCGGTGTGGGCCCCAATCACCGGCCCGATCTCCGAGACGAAGACGGGGTCGGATCCGAACACCTCGCGAGCCTCTGCGGCCAGCCGCTGAGCGTTCTCCGGATCCTGGACGTGCTGGACGACCCATCCGTCGCGCCCGGACTCCTCCATCTCCCTCGCGAACTGCACGAGCCGCTCGAAAGCTCGGCGCCGCGTGCGGACGCGCTCGACCGGAGTGACCTCCTCCTCGAGCGTCAGGATCGGCTTGATCTGGAGCGCCGACCCGAGCCAGGCGCGGGCGGCGCCGATCCGGCCGCCGCGGCGCAGGTACTCGAGCGTGTCGACCGCGAACCACATCCGCAGATCGCCGCGCGCCGCCTCAGCCGCGGCGAGCACCTCCTCACCGCCGGCGCCGGCGGTGGCCGCCTTCGCCGCGGCGAGCACGGTCATGCCGAGGCCGCCACAGGCCGAGCGGCTGTCGTAGATCCGGATTCGGTCGCCGCCGAGGCGATCATCGACAAGTTGCTGCCGCGCCTGGCGGGCGGACTCGAACGTGCCCGAGATCCCCGCCGAAAGGTGGATCGACACGATCTCCAGGCCGGCGTCCAACAGCGGCCTGTAGACGGAGACGAAGTCGCCGACCGACGGCTGTGAGGTCGTCGCTCCCTCGTCGCTCCGCTGCAGCTTCCTGAAGAAGCCCGCGTAGTCGTCGATCTCGGTCTCGGGCTGCTGCCGGCCGGCCAGCGTCACGTAGAGGCTGATCTGCTCGACCCCGCGATCGGCGAGCAGCTCGGGCGGCAGGTAGCTCGTGCTATCGCAGACCACGGCGGTCTTCGGGGCCTCACTCACCGCGAGCATTGTGTCACCGTCGCCGGCCTGCGGGGCTGAGCCCGCCGCGACGCGGAGCGGCCTGCGGACCCGCGATCGCGCCAAAGCGGTTGATCTAGCATCAGAGCCGCATGAGCAAGACGCTGGTCACCGGGGGCACCGGGTTCATCGGCTCGCACCTCGTTCGGGCTCTGGCCGCTCGGGGCGATGATCTGCGGCTCCTGATCCGCTCGGCGAGCCCGGCCACGCACCTCGAGCCGCTCGAGTTCGAGCGCATCAACGGCGACATCACCGATCGACGCGCTGTTCGACGTGCGGTCGAGGGCGTCGACAGGGTCTTTCACCTCGCCGGGATGACATCGATGCGGCGTGGCCTTGCCGAGCGGGTGATCGCCACGAACGTGGACGGGACGCGGATCGTCTGCGAGGAGGCGCTCGCCGCGGGCGCGGGCCGGGTCGTCCACTGCTCGTCGGCGGCCGCGATCGGCCCCGCACCGGCCGGCGGTCGCGCCGACGAGAACCAGCCCTTCCCGGTCAGCGCCCGCGAGATTCCCTACGTTCACTCCAAGCACGAGGCCGAGGCCGAAGCGCTTCGCGTCGCCGCGCACGGACTCGACGTCGTGATCGTCAACCCGACGTTCGTGCTCGGCCCGAACGATCCGACCGGTAGCTCGATGGGATTGGTCGAGCGGTTCCTGCTCAGGTCGATCCCGGTCTACGTCGACGGCGGCATCAACATCAGCGATGTCCGTGATGTCGCCCGGGGCCACATCCTCGCCGAGGAGTCGGGAGTCTCCGGGGAGCGCTACATCCTCGCCGGAAGGAACTTCACCCTGCAGCGCCTGTTCGCGGATCTGGCCCGGATATCCGGCGTTCCGGCTCCCGTTCTGAGGCTGCCCGGCGGGCTCGCGGTCGGCGCTGCCGAGGCAATCGAGAAGTTCGACCTGCCGATCCCGGTCTCAGCCGATGAGACGCGCTCGGCGACTCTCTGGTGGACCTATACGCCCGCGAAGGCGAAGCGCGAGCTCGGCTACCGGCCCCGTCCTCACGAGGAGACGCTCGTCGACGCCGTGAGTTGGCAGGCCGAGCAGCTCGGTGATCGCGTCGGTGGGGATCCGGGGGTGGCGGAGCAGGTCCTCGCCGCGGCCGGCGGCGCCGCCCGGCTACTCGGCAGGCTGGTGCCGAGGTGAGCGGCCGGGGGCCGGATGCGAGGGAGCTGGTCCTCTATCGCTGCCCGACGCCGACCGATCTGCTCTGCCCGTGTGGCGGCGTCGCCCGGCGCCTGCGCAAGCTCGGCATCCGACATCGCGTCGAGAGGGTGCCGTACAGGCGCTCCGGCCGGCCGGAGATCGTCGAGCTGACTGGGCAGAGCCGCGTGCCGTTGCTGGTCGACGGTGAGGAGGTCATCCACGACTCGAGGCGCATCCTCGAGTACCTCGAGTGGCGATACGGCCCTGAGGCAGCAGGCGGGCATCGGGACGACGATGGGAGCGCGACCGCGTCGGGTTGACCGCCCTATACAATGTGAAGCACATGGACACTCCCGAGACAGCGATCAAGATCACCGACGGCGCCGCCGAGCGGCTGAAGCAGCTGCTGGCGGGTCAGGATGAGCCGGGCCAGGCGTTGCGCGTCGCCGTCCGAGGCGGCGGCTGCTCGGGCTTTCAGTACTCGTTGGCCCTCGACAAGCCGAAGGAAGACGATCACGTCTTCGAGCACAACCAGGTGGCGGTGATCGTCGACAAGGTCTCGATGCCGTTCGTGTTCGGCTCCGAGGTCGACTACGTCGAGGGGCTGCAGGGGGCCGGCTTCGCGGTCAACAACCCGAACGTCGTCGCCGCATGCGGCTGCGGCTCGTCCTTCCAGGTCCGCGACGACGCCCCGGCCGGCGCGACCGCCTAGGGCGGGCCTACGGCCTAGGGCCGACAAGCCCGTCGCGACTCGGCCAGCTCAGGTTTCGATCTCCATCGGTGGACTCTGGTACGGCTCCTGCGTCGCGGGCTGAGCGCCGCCCGTTGCCACGTCCTCGGGCTGGCTGACGCCGATCAGCTCCGCCAGCTCTCCCGACTCGAGCATCTCCTCGGCGAGCTCGCAGCCACCGATCAGCTCGCCGTTCACGTAGAGCTGCGGAAAGGTCTCCCAGTCGGAGAGCTCAGCCGTGACCTCGCGTAGGGGCGCGAGGACCGGGAGCACGTCGATCGCGCCGTATTCGACCCCGACCTGCTCGAGCACGCCGACGGTCCGCATCGAGAAGCCGCAACGTGGCGCCTCCGGGGTGCCCTTCATCAGCAACAGCACCCGGTTGCTGCTGATCGCCTCTTGTAGCTGCTCGCGAAGCTCGGGATTGGCTGCCATCGCTCTGCCTGCCTCCTGGGGTCGCTCTATCGTTCCCGCCCAGGGTAGCCGCCGGAGCGGCTCGGCAGCCGATACCGCTCAGTCGGGGACGCTGGTGCTGACCGAGAGCGCGTGGATCGTCCCGTCCTCGAAGCGCGGCTTGACGGCCGCCTTGACCATCCGGTGCTGATCGATCCGGCTCTTGCCCGAGAACTGCTCGGCGGTGACGATCGCCCGCAGGTGATCGCCGCCACCCTCGTCGACGACCTCGACCTCCGCGCCCGGCAGCGCCGCCTCGATCATCCGCTCGAGCTCGATCAGGTCAGCCATCACCGTGATCCTAGATAACGCCGTCGGCGCGATGCGTCGGGCTCCCGGCCCGGCTCCCGAGCCGCCTCGAGCCGCAGCGGGAGCGGGGCACTCAGGGGCTCGTCGTCTCCAGGTGCGCCGGCTCGCCGAGGAAGTAGCCCTGCGCGTAGTCCACGCCGAGCTCTCGGAGTTGCTCCGCGGTCTCGCCCGACTCGACCCCCTCTGCGATCGTGGCCAGGTCCAGCTCGCGAGCGATCGTCACCAGCGAGCGGACGATGCCGAGGTCGGTGCTGGATTCGAGCATCCGCTGGACGAATGTCATGTCGATCTTCAGCTGGCTGAAGTTGAGGTTCTGCAGGTATGTCAGGGTGCCGAACCCGGTACCGACATCGTCGAGCGAGAGCCCGCAGCCGAGGGTCTCGACCCGGCCTGCGAAGCCCTCCAGCAGCTCGATCGCCGGGGTCGCCACCGTCTCGGTGATCTCGAACGTGAGCCGGGCCGGATCGGCCCCGGTCGCCTTCAGTCGCTCTCCCACCATCTCGGTCAGCTCGTCGTCGGCGATCGATGCTGCCGAGAGGTTGACGCTGACTCGCATTCCGGATGCAGCGGCGTCGACGGCGTGTGCCAGCACCCAGTGGTCGATCTCGGTGATCAGCCCGAAGCGCTCCGCGGTCGGGATGAACTGGCCGGCCGAGATCGCGCGCCCACGGCGGTCGATCAGGCGGACGAGCAACTCGCTCGCATACTGCTCGCCGGTGCGCAGGTCGAAGATCGGCTGCGCGAACAGCGCCAGCCGGCGTTCCTCGATTGCGGTGCGCACCTCGGTCAGCCAGCCGGGATGCCCCGTGTGCTCTGCCTCGGAGAAGACGACCCGGTCGCGACCCTTCTCCTTAGCCTCGTACAGCGCCAGGTCCGCGTGGATCAAGAGCTCCGCGGCCTTCATCTCCTCGCGATCGTCGACCATGATCGCCCCGGCGCTGGCGGTCACCGACGGGCCTCCCCGTCGACTGACGCGGACGAGGTCGATCAGATCGGCGAGCCGGCGCCGGGCTGCGACGCCCGCGATCCGCGGGATGAACAGCCCGAACTCGTCGCCGCTGAGGCGACCGAGGACGTCGCCGTCCCGAAGCGAGAGCCGGACGGCGGCCGCGACCTCCCTCAGCAGCGAGTCACCGGCGGCGTGGCCGTGCGAGTCGTTGATCAGCTTGAGATGATCGAGATCGATGATCGCGAGGGCGGCTGTATCGCCGGCCTGCATGTCGGCCAGCTCGGCGTCGACGGCGGTCTCGAAGCCGCGCCGGTTGTACAGGTCGGTGAGGTGATCGTGGTCGGCGAGATGGCGCAGCTTGATCTCGGCGGCCTTCTGCGCCGTGACGTCTGACATCAGGCCCTCGGCAAGCACCTCGCCGTCGGGCCCTCGCGCGCCCACCGACGCGCGGTCGCGGATCCAGAGCGTGCGGCCGTTCGTCGCGGTGATCCGATACTCGACGTCGAGCGGCCTCAGCTCGGCGGCGGCACGCTCCTCCGCTGCGATCGCCCGGTCGATGTCGGCGGGGTGGATCCTCGTCTCCCACCATCCCGGGTCCGCCATGCATTCCTCGGGCGAGAGGCCGATGATCTCCTCGACCTGCGGCGAGATGTACTCCCAGCGGCCCTCAGCGCCGAGCCCGGCGCGGTAGGTGATCGCGGGCAGGCTCTCGACCAGTGCCCGCAGCCGACTCTCGGCGCTCTTCAGCGAGTCGGTCACGCGCCCCCGCTCGATTGCCGAGGCGAGGGTCTGCGCGATCGATGCGATGAAGGTGATGTCGGCGTTCGAGAAGCGGCGCCCGACCGTCGCGCTTCCCGTGACAGCCCCGAGCACGCCCTCGGCGCCGAGCAGCAACACCGCGATCACCGCCGGCGTGTTCTCCTGGAAGTCCTTCGGAGCCAGCCACGGGTTGGGGAGCAGGCGGTCACCGACCAGCACGTCGCCGTCGCCGTCGTCGAGGGCCTTGGCGAGGCGGGAGCCCGGGGCGGGGCGGGCATGCACGCCGGCGGCGATCGCCGCCCCGGTCGAGCGCCGGAGCTCCAGCTCTCCCGCATCCGGGTCGTAGTCCCAGATCTCGCAGCTCGAGAGGTTGAGCTCATCCCCGGCGGCGGCGAGGGCCCGCTCGATCAGCCGCTCCACGCCCGGCTCTGCGAGCGCGGTCTGCCCGAGGTCAAGCAGGCGCGTTCGGCGACGTGCGTCGGCGGCCAGCTCGCGCTCGCGCTCCCCGTGCTCACGGTTGTCGCGGAGATGAGCCGCGAAGCGGCCGGCCTCGGCTGCCCACGCGAGGGTCAGCTCGGCGGGCACCTCGGCTCCCTCGCTGTTCAGCAGCATCACCTCGATCGATCGCTGCGAGGAACCGGCCCAGCCGGCACCGCGTGACTCGATGACCCCCTGCATCGCTGCCCGTAGCCGCTCCGGGAACAGCAGCTCGACGAAGTTCGCCCCGATCAGCTGCTCCCGAGGGCGGCCGAGGAGCTGCTCAACCGCGCCGTTGCAGTGGTGCACGGTGGCGCTCGCATCGAAGAGCACGATCGCCTCCGGCGCCGCATCGAGAACCGCATCGAGCGTCGCCGCCCCGCGGGCATCCGCCGTCGCCTCCGTCTGCGGCGGAGCAGGGCCGCCTCCGGCCGCCTCGGCCACTTCGCGGGCGGCCTTCTCGAAGCGCGCTCGGGCGAGCTCGTCGAAGCTCTGATCCGCGCCCGCTGCATGAGATCGATCGAAGTTGTCGGCCAGTTATCGGCCCTCCTGGCATGGGCAGACTGCCGGTATTGGCATCCGTCCCATCGGCAGCGCCTCGGATTGGGTTTAGCGCCGGGCAGCCTGGTTCCCGTCGCCCGCCGGAGCCGGGCGCCGACGGAGGCCTAATCGCGACTCGAGCCGCGGTCTTCGGGGCTTCGCCTGCGGGCGGCCGCGACCATCTCCTCGACCGACGTGAGCTTCACCCGGGGCCGGCCGAGTGGCTTGCCACGGCCGGTCTCGAGGGCGTCGATCGCCCGCCAGCCTTCGTACTCGACGTACTCGACCCCGCGATCCGCGAGCAGCCCGGGCAGGGCATCGCGGCCGCCGGTATGGCCCGGCAGCCGGCCGGCCGCGACATCCTCGAAGACGGACTCGATCGTCTCGGCCGCGTCCTTCTTGTTCGTCCCGATCACGCCGCTGGGTCCGCGCTTGATCCAGCCGACCACGTACTGGCCGGCGAGCGGCTCTCCGCCCGCGTCGAGGACGCGACCCTGCTCGTTCGGGATCACCCCGCGGTCGGCGTCGTAGGGGACGCCGCCGAGCGGAGTCCCGAGATAGCCGATCGAGCGCAGCACGAGCCCGCACTCGACGTCCTCGGTGGCCCCGGTCTCGCGCGCCAGGACCGATCCGCCCGGCCCGCGATAGAGCTCGTTGACGGCGAGCTCGATGCCGGTGACCCGCTCCTCGCCGGTGATCGCGAGGGGGCTGCGAAGAAAGCGCAGCTCGACGCGCTTCGGCTTGCCGCTCGGCCTGCGCCGGGCGAGCTCCCGGAAGGTCTCGAGGTTCTTGCGGTTCGTTGCATCGGCCGCCTCGGAATCGAGGAATGCCCGGCTGGGCTCGTCCAGCTCGACCTGCGCGGGGTCGATCACCACGTCGGCCTCGACGAGCTCCCCCAGCTCACGCACTTCGGGGTTGGTGAAGGCGGCCTGCGCGGGCCCGCGCCGGCCGAGGACGAGGACCTCTCTCACCCGGGAGGATGCGATCGCCTCGATCGCGTAATCAGCCGTGTCGGTCCGCTGCAGCTCTTCTCGCGAGAGGACGAGCATCCGGGCCACGTCGGCCGCCACGTTGCCGTTGCCGATCACCACGACCCGCTCGCAGTCGAGGTTGAAGCTGCGATCGGCGAAGTCGGGATGGCCGTTGTACCAGGCGACGAACTCGGTCGCCGCATGCGAGCCCGGCAGATCCTCGCCCGGGATGCCGAGCTTGCGGTCGGCGCTCGCACCGTACGCCCAGACGACCGCGTCGTAGATAGAGGCGAGCTCGGGTGCCGAGACGGCTTCACCGACGTCGACGTTGCCGAAGAAGCGGAAGGCCTCGTGGCCGGCGGTCTTCTCGTAGCGCCGGATCACGTTCTTGATCTTTGGGTGATCGGGTGCCACTCCCGCCCGCACCAGCCCGAACGGGGTCGGCAGCCGGTCGATCATGTCGACCTCGAAGTCGATCTCGGGATGCGCGAAGAGGGCCTCAGCCGCGTAGAAGCCGGCAGGCCCGGAGCCGATGATCGCGACCCGGAGCGGGTCGTCGGAAGTGCCTGGAGCGCTCATCTGGAGTCGGAACGCTAGCCGCCCGAGCCGGGCGACCCTCAGATCACTGCGGGTTCACTGCGGGCCGTGGCAGCGCCGTCGAGGGCATCGAGCGCCTGCGGGACGGAGACCGCGATGCAGGTGAAGATCGGGATGTCGCGGAGCGTCCAGGCGCTCGACTCGGTACCCCGCAACTCCTGGACCAGGTCGAGGAAGTCGCCGGGCTCGTCGCACTCGAACGAGACCACGAACTCCTGGTCGTCGATGCCGAACGAGTACGCGGTGTTGATCGTGATCTGCGGATACCGGCGGCCGGTCTCGATGTGGTCGCGCATGATCCGCATCCGCTCCTCGGGATCGAGGCGGAACCACTCGCGCCTCTTCTCCATCGGGTATATGAAGGCGTAGCGGCGCTTGCTGACCAGTAGCTCGGGCCGCGTCTCCGAGTCCGAATACGGGGACGGCTTGGTCATCGCGAGGTAGGAGTGAGGGGTCGAGGCCCACTTGGCCAGCCCGCTCTGCGCAAGCACGACATGGAAGGTGTGGATCTCGCTGAGGCTCGGGCTCTGGCTGACGATCAGCAGGTCGACGTCCCCGCGGGTGCCTACAGTCGAGTAGGCCCTCAGCGGCCGATCGGTGGCGTAGTCCTCGCAGGCCGCGAGGAACTCCCGTTTATCCTGGGCCCGCTGTTCGGTGTCGCGGCGCTGCCAGGCGGGGTCGATCTTGAGAAAGGTGAACTTGACGAAGGTCCGCTCGGCCATTGCCACGATGCTAGCGCTGCTCGCCGCGGCGCCGGCCGCGGACGCCGCCGCCGAGTCGCAGCCCCGGGTGACGATCGTCACCGTTCCCCGCGGGACGACGATCCGCGGGATCGCGGCCGAGTCTCCGCGGATCGCAGCCGGCACGATGAGCGCCGGCCTCGGCTCGGTCCTCGTCGGCCAGACCTACCTCGATATGAGCCAGGGGAACCGGCTCTTCGACTCCCTCTACCCGCGGCCGCTGTCCCCACTCCGGGTCGGGCGCCTCGGCGTCCCGCCGGGCGCCTGGGGCCGTGTGGTTGCGCGGGCCGAGGCTGCGCCGGCGACGATCGAGCCCGGGCTGCTCGGGCAGACGCTGCTCGACGCCGGGGTGCCGGTCGCGGCGATGCCGTCGGCGCGTGAGGAGCTGCTGACGCTGATCGACCGCGACGGCAGGGTGGCCCGCAGCCGTGGGTGCCGGCTCGGCGAGTGCCCGGGGGTGACGATCGGGAGGATCGATACCCGCGGGGTTGCAGGGCTCGTCTCGCGCCTGCGTGAGGGGGACATGCTGATCGCGTTCGAGCGGGCGCCGCCACTCGGCCGTCGGCTGGCGATCGGCATCGCCGGGGACGGCTACGCCGGGACCCTGGATTCGCCGACGACCCGGATCGACGGCTACGTGCTCTCGACCGACATCGCCCCGACCGTGCTGCGGCGCTACGGGCTGGCGGCCCCGGAGGCGATGAGCGGTGCGGTGATCGGCTCGAGCGGTGATCGCGACCTCGACGCGCTGACGGCGTTGAGTGATCGGCTCGAGGAGGTGTATCCCCGTCGCGGGCCGGTGCTGGGCACCAACCTGATCATCTGGGTCGCGCTGACGATCGCCGCCGCCGCGGTCTTCGGCCGCCCGGGCGCGGCCGTGGCGCTGCGCGCCCTGGCGGTGACGATCGCCTGGCTCCCGGCGCTGCTGCTGCTGACCGCCGCGCTCGAGCCGAGCCTGCTCGCCGAGCGCCTCGTGGTCGGTGTCGGCGCTCCGACGCTGGCCCTCGCCAGCGCAGCCGCAGCCGGCCCGCGCTTCGGCCCCCGCGCCGGCTATGCGGCGTTCGCCCTCGCGTCGTTGATCAGCGTTGCGGCGACGGGGGTGGACGTGATCGCCGGCTCACCGCTCACCTCTCGCTCGCTGATCGGCCCGAACCCGGATCTGGGCGTTCGCTTCTTCGGGATCGGCAACGAGCTGGAGGCGGTGCTCGGCACGCTGCTCGCGCTCGGCTCGGGAGCGGCGGTTGCGGCCGCCCGGCCCGCGAATCCGAGGCGGGCGGTAGCGATCGTCGCCGCGGTCGCCGCACTGATCGGGGTGCTCGTCTTTGCGCCCGGCCGCTTCGGGGCGGACGTGGGCGCGGCGATCACCTTCCCCGCCGGCGCCGCAGGCGTCGTCCTGGCGGCGCTCGGGGGCGGGCGCCGCCGCCTGCTGCTCCTGGCGGCGGTGCCGGTGCTGGCCGTACTCACCCTGATCGCGATCGATCTGCTGATCGGCGGCGATGCGCATCTCTCCCGATCGGTGCTCGATGCCGGCGGGCTCGACGAGCTCGGGCAGATCGTCGAGCGGCGGGTCAGGCTCGGCGCGCGCAGCTTCGGGCGCTTCGTCGATACGACCTCGTACATGATCGCCGCAGCGGTGATCGTCGCTGCGGTAGTCGGCCGTCGGCGGATTCTCTCCTGGTTCGCGGGCCGCCCAGCCGCCCGGGCCGGCTTCTTCGGCGGGATCGCGGCATCGGCGGTCGGTGCGCTGGCCAACGATTCCGGAGCGCTGCTGATCCTCGTTGGGACCGCATACCTCACCGGGTTCGCGGGGCTCGCCTGGTCGTCGCGTTGCACGGCATCGGTCGGGGAGTCCGGCTAAGGTTAGGCGCCTCTGCATGCGAGTCGCTTTGGTCACGCCATATTCGTGGACGTACGAGGGCGGAGTCAACCGGCATACCCAGGCACTGGCCGAGCACCTCCTTGAAAGGGGCAACGAGGTCCGGGTGCTTGCGCCCTGGGATCCGCCGGACCGTCTCAGTCGTTCCCTGCACCGCGGCGTCCCGGCGCGGCGGCGACCGATGCCCGAGTACCTGACCTCGCTCGGGCGCACGGTCGGCTTTCCGGCCAACGGCGCGGTCTCGAATCTGTCGGTGTTCCCCGATGCGGTCACGAAGATGCGGCGCGAGTTGCGACGAGGAGGCTTCGACGTCGTCCACGTGCAGGAGCCGCCCGCCCCGACCCTCGCCTGGGACGCGTGCTCGTTCCAGGGGGCGCCTGTGATCGGCACCTTCCACGCCTACTCGACCAAGGCCGGCCCGAACTGGATCGCCAGCCTGCTCGGGGCGCGGCGCAAGTTCAACCAGCTCGATGCCCGGATCGCTGTCTCCGAGGCCGCCGCCTGGACGGGCCGCCGTTGGTTCGGAGGCGAGTACGAGATCGTCCCGAACGGCGTCGACCTCGCCCGCGGCGCCGAAGCTGCGGCCCCGGGCGCCGCCCCGGCCCCAAACCGGCTCGAGGTCCTGTTCGTCGGTCGAGCGGAGGAGCGCAAGGGCTTGCCGGTTCTGCTCCGGGCGTTCGAGGCCCTCGCCGAGCACGTCCCAACAAGGTTGGTGGCGGTCGGCGTCACCACCGAGGAGATCGCGCGACACCTTCCCGATCCGGCGATCCTCGAGCGGATCGACGCACGCGGCGGCGTCAGCCAGGAGCGACTGTGGCAGGCCTATCGGGAGGCCGATGTGCTCTGCGCGCCGTCCCTCTCGGGCGAGAGCTTCGGCATGGTCCTGACCGAGGCCTTCGCCTCCGGGACGCCGGTGCTCGCCTCGGCGATCGCCGGCTACTCCGACGTGGTCAGCGACGGCGACGACGGGATGCTGATCCCACCAGGGGATCCACAGCGACTCGCGGAGGAGTTGCAGCTTCTCTACCACGACCCCGCCCGCGTCGCGCGGATGGGCTCGGAGGCAAGGGAGTCGGCGGAGCGCTACTCCTGGTCGCGGATCGCCGCGAGGATCGAGTGCATCTACGAGCGGGCGCTGGCGGCCCCGGCGCCGTCGGGGGCGGCAGAGCGATTCGCGCGATCGACGGGGTTCGTGCCGGCGGACGGCAGTGAGCGCGTCCCGGCGCGGCGGCTTCCCTCGCTCGACCCGGCGCCGGCGCACGGCTCGAGGCGACGACGGGTTGCGCGACAGGTGGGGCTGGTCACGGCCGGGCTGCTCGGGGCCGGGCTCACCTATCTGGCGGCCCAGCGGATCGGCTTCGACAACGTCGTGCACAGCGCCGTTCGCTCCGACCTCGCCTGGGTCTTGGTGGCAACCGGGCTGATGGCCGTCTCGTTGCTGTTCCGATCTGCGACCTGGTTCCTCGCGGCTCGCTCGGCCCTGCCCGCGGCACACCTGCGTCGGCGCGACTTCACGTCGGCGACGATGATCGGCGTGCTGATGTCGGCGACGCTCCCCGCCAGGCTCGGCGAGCCGGCACGCGCGATGATCATGGCTCGGCGGATCGGGCGGGTGCGCGAGTCGTTTCCGGTGATGCTCGGAACGCTCGTCACCCAGACGACGCTCAACATCCTCGCGCTGGCGCTGCTGGGCGTGGTGATAGTCACCACCAGCGACCTCTTCAGCCGCACGTCCGAGCACCTGTTCCTCGCCAGTATGGCTCCGGCCGTGCTGCTGCTCATCGTCCTGCTTGCGCCAACCCTGGTTCGCCGCCGGGGGTCCGGTCGGCTGGCGCGGGTCGCGGCGTTGGTCCGTGACGCGCTGGTCAAGGTGCGCAGTGGGCTGATCGTGTTCAGGGACCCGCGCCGGGGGCCTCTCGCCTTGGCCACCCAGCTCACGGCATGGGCGATTCAGGTTGGTGCCTGCTACGCGCTCGCCGTGGCGATGGGGCTCGAGCCGCTGATGGGAGTCGGGGGCGCGGCCGCGGTGCTGTTCGCCGTCAACGTGACGGCCGCGATCCCGGCGACCCCCTCGAACATCGGCATCTTCCAACTCGCGGTGATCTCCGTTCTCACCACCGGCTTCGGGGTCGGCGCGGCCGACGCGCTCGCCTACGGCGTGATTCTGCAAGCGGTGGAGATCGCGACAGCTGTCGCGCTCGGGCTTCCGGCTCTGGTTCGCGAGGGGATGACCTGGTCCGACGTCAGACTGCGGGCAATGAGCGCCGCTCCGGTGAGACTGAAGCCGCTGGCGACCGCCGACGGTCGCCGGGCGCTGGGCTAGCCTCGCCGGCCTCGGAGGCGGCGGGCTCGCTTGTCGCGCTCGGTATGCTGAATGCACCATCCAGAGCGGCTGAGGGACCCGGACCGCGGACGCCGCCGCAACCCACGAGGCTCTCCGGAGCGAAGCATGGTGCGACTGCCGGGATCGATGGAGGTGACCGTCCAACCGATGAGTGAGACACGCGACATCCTTGCGGCCGTGCGGGACCGCGTCGTCGTCTACGACGGCGGCATGGGCGCGACCCTCGAGCCGATGGAGCTCAGCTCGGAGGACTACGGGGGGCTTCAGGGCAAGTGTCACGAGGCGCTCGTCCTGCAGCGGCCCGATGTGATCGAAGCGGTGCACCACTCGATGCTCGATGCCGGGGCCGAGGTGATCGAGACCGACTCCTTCCAGGGATCGCGACTGAAGCTGGCCGAATGGGGGCTCGACTCCGAGACGGTCGAGATCAATCGCTCGGCGGCGGCGATCGCCCGCCGGGCCGCGGGGCCGGATCGCTTCGTGGCCGGCTCGATCGGGCCGACGGGCTTCCTCCCGGCCTCGGACGACCCGACCCTCGGCGACATCAGCTTCCGGCGCCTGGTCGAGGTCTTCGACGAGCAGGCGGGGGCACTCGTCGAGGGCGGCGCCGACCTGCTGATCATCGAGACGGCCCAGGACATCCTCGAGGTGCGCGCTGCGATCGTCGGTGCCCGCGAGGCGTTCAAGCGCATCTCCCGCAGGGTCCCGATCCAGGTCTCGGTCTCGCTGCTGCCAAACGGCGGCAAGATGCTGCTCGGCACCGACATCGAGGCGGTGCTCGCAATCGCCGAGGGCATGGAGGTGGACATCCTCGGCCTCAACTGCTCGACCGGTCCCGAGGACATGCGCGATGCGATCCGCTATCTGGGCGAGCGCTCGCCACTGCCGGTTCACTGCATCCCCAATGCCGGCCTGCCCGTGCAGGGTGCCGACGGCGAGACGGTCTTTCCCGAGACCCCCGAGCAGATCGCGACCGTGCTCGGCGAGTTCGTCGACCGCCACGGGGTCGGCCTCGTCGGCGGCTGCTGCGGGACGACGCCGGAGCACATCGCCGCCCTCGCAGAGCGTGTCCACGGGGTCGCTCCCGGTGCTCGTCCGGCGCCGGGCCCACCGCGCATGGCGTCGATGATGACCGCCTACGACCTGGTCCAGGAGCCCGCCCCGACGCTGGTCGGCGAGCGGGTCAACTCGCAGGGCTCGCGCAAGGCCAAGGAGCTGCTTCTGGCGGACGACTACGACGGCCTGGTCGCGGTCGCAGAGGACCAGATCAACGGTGGCGCACACGTGCTCGACCTCTGCGTCGCGCTGACCGAGCGCCAGGACGAGGATGCGCAGATGGGGGCGCTGGTCGAGCGCGTCTCCCTGACCCAGCCGGCGCCGCTCCAGGTGGACTCGACCGAGCCCGAGGTGATCGAGGCCGCGCTCGAGAGGATTCCGGGGAGGGCGATCGTCAACTCCGTCAACCTCGAGGCGGGCCGCGAGAAGCTCGATCGCGTCGTGCCGCTGGCCCGCCGACATGGTGCCGCCGTGATCGCGCTGACGATCGACGAGCAGGGGATGGCGAAGACCGCCGCCCGCAAGGTCGAGGTCGCCGAGCGGATCCACGGCTACGCCTGCGACGAGCACGGCCTCGACCCCGAACTGCTGATCTTCGACGCCCTGACCTTCACGCTGACCACCGGCGACGAGGAGTGGCGCCCCTCAGCGGTCGAGACGATTGCGGGCATCAGAGCGATCAAGCGCGCACTGCCGGGCGTCAAGACCTCGCTCGGCGTCTCCAACGTCAGCTTCGGCGTCTCGCAGCCGGCCCGGGCGGTGCTCAACTCGGTCTTTCTCCATCACTGCGTCGAGGTGGGGCTCGACCTGGCGATGGTCAACCCGAACCACATCACCCCTTACGCCGAGATCTCAGCCGAGGAGCGCGAGCTCGCCGACGATCTCGTCTTCAACCGGCGCGAGGACGCGCTCGAGCGCTTCATCGCCCAATTCGAGAGCAGGGGCGAGGAGGAGGCCGAGACGGCCGCCGACCCGACTGAGGGAATGGATCCCGAGGAGGCTCTCCACTGGCACATCCTCCGTCGCAAGAAGGACGGCGTCGAGGACTGGATCGATCGGTCGGTCGAGAAGATCGGCGCCGTTCCGACCTTGAACCAGGTACTGCTGCCGGCGATGAAGGAGGTTGGCGACAAGTTCGGGGCGGGCGAGCTGATCCTGCCCTTCGTCCTGCAGTCGGCCGAGGTCATGAAGCGCGCCGTGGCCAGGCTCGAGGACTACCTCGAGCGGATCGAGGGACACACCAAGGGCACGGTCGTGATCGCGACGGTGTTCGGCGACGTCCACGACATCGGCAAGAGCCTCGTCAACACGATCCTCACCAACAACGGCTACACGGTGATCGACCTGGGCAAGCAGGTGCCGATCGATCGGATCATCGACGCTGCCGTCGAGCACGACGCCGACGCGATCGGGCTCAGTGCCCTGCTGGTGTCCACCTCGAAGCAGATGCCTGCCTGCATCGAGGAACTGCATGACCGTGGACACGCCTTCCCCGTGCTGTTGGGCGGCGCGGCGATCAACCGCGACTTCGGTCGCCGGGCGCTCTATCCGAAGGGCCGCGACTCCGATGAGATCTACGATCCGGGGGTCTTCTACTGCAAGGATGCCTTCGCCGGGCTCGACACGATGGACGCGCTGATCGATGAGGCCGAGCGAGAGGCCCTGATCGCAAAGCTCCGCAGCGAGGCGAGCGCGCTGCGCGGGAAGGTCGAGGCGGTGGACGATGCTCCGCCGACTGACGATGCGAGCATCCGATCGGCTGCCCGGATCGACGTCGAGGTTCCCGAGCCGCCGTTCTGGGGCCCGCGCGATATCGACTTCGATCTCGATCGGGTCTTCCCCTACCTCGATCGGCATGTCCTCTTCAAGCTCCACTGGGGCGGGCGGGGCAAGAAGGGGGAGGAGTGGCGGCGGATCGTCGAGGGCCACGACGGCGAGGAGGGCTTTGCCGACAGGCTGCGGCGGATGTGGCTCGAGCAGGACTACCTGCACCCGGCCGGCCGCGTCGGCTACTTCCCGTGCAACTCAGACGGCAACGAGCTGATCGTGTTCGATCCCACCGATCACGATCGTGAGCTCGAGCGCCTGGTCTTCCCGCGGCAGCCGCGGCACGACCGCATCTGCCTGGCTGACTTCTTCAGGCCGCTCGAGACCGGCGAGCGCGACGTCGTCGCGCTGCAGGGCGTGACGGTGGGCCCGCAGGTGACCGAGCTGATCGAGAGGCTCGAGCGCGACGGTGAGTTCGCCGAGCAGCTGTTCGTGCACGGTCTCGGCGTGCAGGCGGCCGAGGGGCTCGCGGAATGGAACCACGCGGAGGTGCGAACCGCGCTCGGCATCGGTCCGGACCAGGGGCGCCGGTACTCATGGGGCTACCCGGCCTGTCCGGAGCAGTCCGAGCACGAGAAGATCTGGCGGCTGCTCCGCCTCGAGGAGGTCGGCATGACGCTCTCCGGCGCGCATGCCGTCGAGCCCGAGCAGTCGACGGTCGCGATCATCGCCCACCATCCACAGGCGGTGTACTTTGGAATGAAGTCAGGCTTCATTCCGCGGGAGCCGAAGCCGGACGAGCTGATCGCCGGCACCGCGCGCGGTGGTGAGTTGCCACCGGATCAGGACTTCGGCGGCGACGGCACGGTCACCGCCGAGGTCGACGTTGCAGCCGGGGTGCCGCCGACGCCGTCGGCCTCCTAGCCGTCTCCGCGCCGATGATCGCCGCGCCGCCTCGCCCTCGCGGTTGTCGTCAGGGGTGCTCGTAGCCCTCGGGGAAGGCGAGCAGCATCCTGCAGAGGCGCGCAGGGACCTCGACCTGCGGGCAGTGGCCGCAGTCGGGGATCACCTCGATGTCGGAGTAGGGCACCGTCCTCAGCACCCGCTCGGCACCGCCGGTGTACACCATTCGGTCGCGGTCGCCCCAGACGAGCAGCAGCGGGCAGTCGATCCTTTCGAGCCGGAACGGGTCCTCGAGCTCCGGCAGTAGCTGCCGCCCGATATCGAGGATCTGACTGCTGCGCTCGACCGAGGGGATATGGCGCGTGAACGAGGCGATCGCCTCGGCGCTGGCCCGGCCCGGCGTCGAGAAGGCCAGGTTGGAATAGACGCGCCCGACGACCTCTCGCACCGCCAGCTCGGGGATCGGGACGGGGGAGAGGCGCAGCAGCCGGATCAGGCGCTCACCCTCGATGATCGGGAACCAGCGTGCCATCTCGAGCCCGGCCGGGGCGATCGGCACGATTCCCGCAAGGGGCATCTCCCGCCGCTGCGCAGCCCGGATCGCCAGACAGCCGCCGAGCGAGTTGCCGGCGATGTAGACCGGCTGCCCGTCGTGCGCCTCGCTCAACTCCCGCACGGCCTGGTTGACCATCAGGTCCCACTGCCCGAGCATTGGCGAGCCCGGCTCGAGACCCCCGGCGGTGGCGAAGCCCGCGAGGTCGATCGCGGCCGCGCCGCGGCCGGCCGCCGACAGCTCGCCGAGCAGCGGCCTCCAGGTGTCGGCGCTGTCCGCGAAGCCATGCAGCAGCAGGTACGGCGGTCCGGCCCCGGTGGCGGCCAGCCGCCGGGTTGGGATTCCGCCGAGCTCGAGCCGCTCTTCGGTTACGGGTAGATTGCGGGCCGTGGGGGTATCCGTCACGACCAGATGTTTACCGTCCTCGCCGGGCGTATAGCAATCGAGCAGGAGGCCTCGGATGGGTGATCGCAACGTACTTTCGGAGTCCAACCGCGAGCAGCGGCAGAAGATCGTCGCGCTGCTCGAGCAGGCCTATTGGATGGAGATCGAGACCGTGATGAGCTACGTCGCCGGCTCGGTCAATCCCGACGGCGTGCGCGCCGCGGAGATCAAGGAATCGCTGCAGAACGACATCGTCGAGGAGCTCGCCCACGCCCAGCAGTTCGCCGCCCGGATCAAGGAGCTCTACGGCACCGTCCCGGGCTCCGAGCAGTTCGAGGCGGCCCAGAGCTACCTGCAACCGCCGGCGGAGCCGACCGACATCACCGCGGTGATCAAGGGGGTGATCGACGCCGAGCGCGGCGCGATCGATCACTACAACACGATCATCGCCGCCTGCGAGGGCATCGATCCCGTCACCGAGGACATGGTGATCGCGATCCTCCGCGAGGAGCAGGGGCACATGCGCGAGTTCGAGGGCTTCCTCAAGGAGTACGAGGCCGACAGCTATCAATGAGGCTGCAGCTCCCGGGCGCCGGCGCGGGCAGGCCCGAGGCGGCGGCGAAGGGGACCTCTTCCTGAAACGAATGTTTCACGAGTACATCGTGAGGCTTTGCTAACGTGAGGCGCGATGGAGCGTCAGCCCGATCAGACGGCGGAGCCGGTCACCGAGTTCGAGCTCGGTGACGGCTCCCGGCTCGTGCTCGAGAACGAGTCCGATGCGCTCGCCCGCTGCCGGCCGGAGGGTGCGGACAGCAAGCAGATTTCACTCGAGGATGCCCTGAGCCTTGCGGGCGAGCCGTTCGCCGGATATCGGCTCGACCGGCGCGACTCCCGCCGGGACTAGCCTCGGCGCCGGCCCGGGCGGGTCAGCGGGTCGGCTTGATCACCGAGACCGTGTCGGTGAACAGGTTGGCGACGTAGATCCTCCCGCGCGCATCCTCGCCGAAGCTCGAGATCCCCGGCTGGCGTGGAAGCCCCGCCGAGCGATCGCCGCGCGCCCGTCTGGTGCTCGGCGAGAGCGAGCGGATATCCCCCTCGCAGAAGTCGGCGTAGACGTAGCGGCCGAACAGAGACCGCAGCCGCGGATCCCGGACCACATAGCCGCCGGTGATCGCGCAGTTGCGCCCCGAGTGCGCGTAGTCGTGAATCGGTGGCTCGTGCTTGCTCGGCGGCGGGCTCGCATCGGGGGAGTCGAACCGGATCCTGCCCTCGAATGCATCCCAGCCGAAGTTCGCGCCGTTCGCCCTACCGAGCTTCTCGAAGTCGACCTCCTCGCGCCGGTCCTGTCCGACATCGCCGATCGCGATTCGGCGCCTGTCGCGGTCGAACGAGAAGCGGAACGGGTTGCGCAGGCCCAGGGAGAAGATCTCGTTGGCGCCGGGCCGGCCCACGAACGGGTTGTCGGCGGGCACCGTGTACGGCTTCCCGCGCCGGCGGCGGGGATCGATCCGCAGGATCTTGCCGAGCAGCACGTTCTTGTTCTGGGCGTTCTCGGGGGGATCGCCGCCGGCGCCGCCGTCGCCGGTCGATATGTAGAGCTTGCCGTCGGGGCCGAACTGCAGCTGGCCGCCGTTGTGGTTCGCGTTGGCGCTGTGGTCGATCTCGATCACCCTGCGCGCGCTCGCCTCCCTGGCGTCCCTGGGGCCGCGGCGCGAACGCCTGTACTCCTCGACGCGGAGATCGCCGTCGCCGTCGGTGAAGAACACGTAGAGGCGGCCGTTGCGACGATACGCGGGGGAGAAGGCCACCGAGAGCAGGCCGCGCTCGCCGCCGGCCTCGACGCGCCCCCTGATGTCGAGGAACTTGCCGGCGAGGCGCTTGCCGCCCTTGATCATCCGGATCACCCCGCGCTGTTCGACGACGAATACGAGCCCGCCGGCGCCGCTCGGCCCGTGCACGTAGATCGGGTCCTTGAACGAGGCCAGGGGCTTCAGCTCGAAGCCACCGCGACCGTCTCGCGCCGGCTCCGCTGCGGGCGCGGACACACCGTCGCTGCCGAGGAGCGCCAGCGCCGCGGCGAGGGTCGCGCACACGCCGATCGCCCCCACCCTGTTCCGCCAACCCGCCATCGCTCGAGATTACCCCCTTGGATCGAGCCGATAGACGGGCCCGTCCAACGAGGTCGCGTAGATCCGGCCCTCGTTGTCCTCGCCGAAGCTCGAAAGCTGCGGGACCTCGAGGCCCAGAGCCCGGTCGTCGCTCGCCGGTCGGTTCGGACGGGCGGGGAAGCTGCGTAGTTGACCTCGGCAGAAGTCCCCGTACAGGTACCGTCCATAGAGCGAGTCCAGTCGCGGGTCGCGCACAACGTAGCCGCCGGTCACAGAGCAGTTGCCGCCGTCGGTCGCGTAGCTGAGCACCGGGGGGACGGCGTTCTCGGCCGGTTGATCGTCGTTGAAGCGCAGGTCAGCCTCGAACGCCGACCAGCCGAAGCTGGCGCCGTTGCCCTCGTCGCGAGCGACGAGATCGACCTCCTCCTTCGTGTTCTGGCCGACGTCTCCGATCGCCAGCGCTCCCGTCTCCCGGTCGAACGAGTACCGCCAGGGATTGCGAAGACCGTAGGCGTAGATCTCACCCCGCCCGCCTCCGTCGGCGAACGGGTTGTCCGGCGGCACGCCGTATGCCCGATCCCCACTCGGCCTTGGGTCGATTCGCAGCAGCTTGCCGAGCAGCGAGTCGCGGTCGAGAGCGTTCCGCTGCGGGTCGCCGGCCGAGCCGCCGTCGCCCGTGCCGACGTAGAGCAGGTCGTCCGGGCCGAACTCGAGCAACCCGCCGTTGTGATTCGCGAACGGCTGATCGATCCGCAGCAGCTCCCGGCGAGAGGAGCTGTCGACGCTGCGCCCGTCATCGGATCGGTACTCGACCACGCGGGTGTTGCCGTCGGGGTCGGTGAAATCCACGTAGAGCAGTCCCGAGCGCCGGAAGTCGGGGGCGAAGGCGACCGAGAGCAGGCCCTGCTCGCCACCGGACGAGATCTCGCCGGAGACGTCGAGGAAGGTCGAGGTCGAGCCGTCGGCAGCGACTCTGACGATCCGGCCGCCCTGCTCGACGACGTACAGGGCGTCCCGCACCCCCGGCGGCTGTGCCAGATGGAGCGGCGCCGCGAAGCTGCCGATCTCCACGAGGGCGACCCCACCGCTGCCGTCCCCGATCGCCGGTCGAGCTCCGCCGGAGTCGTCGGCCGGTGCCCCGGATCCGGTGGCGTCGGCGGGCGGCGACTCGGCGGCGGTGGTCTCCGCGCCTTCGTCGGACCCGCAGCCCGCGGCCAGCAGCGCGGCGGTCAGCAGGAACGCGGCAGCGAGCGAGCGGGCGGGCGCGATCCGGTCACTCTTCGGTGACGACCTCGCCCTGGTTGTTGACCCGTGCCTGCGCTGGTGCATCGGTGATCTTCACTGTGAAGGCCCCCTCGACTTGCTCGCCGTCGGTCGTAACGGCCCTCGCGTTGCCGTCCAGGCCCGCCTCGACGATGTAGGTCAGAGTGTAGGTACCGGCCTGCACCGGCGTCAGCCTCCAGACCACCGACTTGGTCTCACCGGGCTCCAGTGGACCGAAGCCGAAGGTGTTGGTCTGGGCGCGGAAGCCGCCCGACAGGCCCTTCGGCGGTGGTTCGCCGACGAACCGCGGGTACTTGTTCTCCAGCACCCAGACCGGACGGCTTGGGATCGCAAGCCCCGGTTGCTCGGAGCGGACCATGAACGAGCCGTTCGCCGTGCCGTCGTCGGTGTAGATCGTGAACGCCAGCTCGGGCAGGGTCTCGGTTCCGGTGTTCCTGACCGCGAGCACGAGGTCGCTCGTCTCCGCGAGGCGCTGGTCCTTGTCGAGCTTGGCCTTGGTCACCTCGACGACGAACTCACCGCTTGGCTCGTTCGCATCCTGGGGCTCATCGGAGCCTCCGCAGGCGCTGATCAGGATCGCCGTCGAGGCGATGGCGAGCGCTAGTGCGAGTCGGCGAGGCACTGACATGGGCTGCCTTCAGGACTCTCCCCCGAGGCGGGCGCAACATACCACGCACCGGGGCACCCTATTGCGAGTTGGCGAACGGTCCACTCGATCGGCTGATCGCCCGCCCGATCGACCCGGCGCCCGCGCGGCGAGTGGCGCCCGACCTCCCGATGGACTAAGTTTCAGATCAGTCCGGCCGCGAGAGGAGCCGGACCCCCGGAGGAGCAGATGGTCAGAGCAGTCGCCGACAGGGCATTCCTACCCGCGAAGGGCCTCTTCGAGCAGGTCGGGAACATGATGATCCTGACCGGCAAGACGATCACGGCGACCGTCAGGCCCCCGTATCCCTACGGCGGCGAGTTCGTTAGCCAGTTCCTCTTCGCCCTGCAGCTCTGCTGGTTCCCGATGCTGATCAGCACCGTGGCCTTCGGCTTCGGCGCACCCGGGCTTCAGGCCGCGAACTTCCTCAGCCTGTTCGGCGCGCTCGATCGGCTTGGCGGCTTCTTCATCCTCGCCACCGTTCGCGAGTTCGCCCCGTTCGTGACGGCCGTCGTAGTCGCCGGCGTTGCCGGCACCGCGATCACTGCCGATCTCGGTGCCCGCAAGATCCGCGAGGAGCTCGACGCGCTGATGGTGCTCGGCGTCGATCCGATCAAGAACCTGGTCGTGCCCCGCTTCCTCAGCCTGATGATCATCACCGGGCTGCTCAACATCTACGCGCTGCTGTTCGGGATCAGCGGCGGGATCTTCGCTGAGCTCGCCTACGGGCAGCCGCTCGGGGGCTTCTTCGCCACACTCTTCAACAACGCCTCGGTGACCGACCTCTGGGGCAGCGTCCTGAAGACGACCCTGTTCGGCGCGATCATCGCGATCGTCTGCAGCTACAAAGGGATGAATGCGTCCGGAGGTGCGCAGGGAGTCGGCACCGCCGTCAATGAAGCGGTCGTGATCGCCTTCATGGGCGTGTTCGCGTTCAACTACGTGTTCACGCAAACCCTGCTGGCGACCCATCCGGAGATCTCGACGATCAAGTAGATGTCCGGCTGGCTGGCGATACCGCGGGATTGGCTCTCCTCGTTCGGCGAGATGACCCGCTTCTGCCTGCGGGTGATCGGCCTCGTCTTCTCCGGCCGGGTGTTCCAGTTCTTCGGCGAGACCCTGCGGCAGGCGGGCATCCTGATCCTCGGCTCGACGATCGTGATCTGGGGCCTGGTCTTCATCCTTGGCCTCACCTGCGGCATCGAGGGCGCCTACTTCAACCGCTCGGTCGGCTCCCCCGCGTATGCGGGGGTGTTCGCCGCCTGGTGCGATCTGCGCGAGGTGATCCCCTACGCGTTCGGCTACATGATGGCCGCCAAGGTCGGCACCGGGATCGTCGCCGAGCTCGGCGCGATGCGGATCTCCGACGAGATCGACGCGATGGAGGTGATGGGCATCCCGCCGGTCACCTTCCTCGCCGCGACCCGCCTGCTCGCCGCCTGGATGGTCCTGCCGTTCATGTACCTGGCGGCGATCGGCGTCGGCTTCTTCGCCTCCTGGCTGGCGGTCGTGCAGCAGATCGGCGAGGTCTCGTCCGGTGGGTACCTGCTGATCTTCTGGATGTTCCAGAACCCGCCCGATCTGCTCTTCAGCGTGATCAAGGCGATGACGATGGCCACCGTGATCGTTCTGGTCGGCTGCTACTACGGGTACACGGCCGGCGGCGGGCCGGTAGGCGTCGGCACCGCGACCGCGAAGTCGATGGCGCTCAACATCGTCCTGGTCCACATCATCGGCATGATGGGCACCCTGGTGTTCTGGGGGGCCAATCCGAGAGCGCCGATCGGCGGCTAGGCACCGCCCTGCGTCCCGGAACCGAATCGAGGAGGAGAGAGCGAATGGAAGCATCAGACGGCGGCGAGCCCCTAGGGGCTCAGATCCCCGACGACCGCGCGGCGGACCCGGACTCGGCCGCCCCTGAGCTCGGCCGGCTCAACAGGGACTACTCGATTCCAGGCGTCGATCCCGGCGATTCCGATCCCTATCGCTGGCACACCGGCCGCAAGCGCGATCACGGCGGCGAGGACTCGATCGAGGTGATCGACCTGGTCAAGCAGTTCGGCAAGACCCGGATCATCAACGGGCTCAACCTCGGGTTGCCCGAGGACCAGGTGTCGATGGTGCTCGGACCGTCGGGTACCGGCAAGTCGGTGCTGATCAAGCTGATCGTCGGCCTGCTCTACCCCGACGCCGGTGACATCCTCGTCCACGGCGAGTCCGTCCCCAGCATGACCGACGACGAGCTCTTCGACATGCGGAAGAAGTTCGGTCTCCTGTTCCAGGACGGGGCGCTGTTCGGCTCGATGAACATCTATGACAACACCGCGTTCCCGCTTCGTCAGCACACCGACAAGTCGGAGGACGAGATCAGCGAGATCTGCAACCAGCGCCTCGCGGAGGTGGGGCTGGCCGAGGCTCACTACAAGATGCCGAACGAGCTCTCGGGGGGCATGCGCAAGCGGGCGGGCTTTGCCCGCGCCCTGGTGCTCGACCCGGCGATCGTCTTCTTCGACGAGCCGGACTCGGGTCTCGACCCGGTCCGCACCGCGCTGCTCTGCGAGTTGATCCGAGAGATCCACGAGGAGCACGGTGGCTGCTACATGGTGATCAGTCACGATCTCGCCACCGCGCGGCGCATCGCCGACTTCATCGCGGTGCTCTGGAAGGGCCGGATCGTCGAGAGCGGTCCCTCCGAGGAGCTCTTCGACAGCCCGAACGACTTCGTGCGGCAGTTCCTCAATGCGGAGGTAGTCGGCCCGCTCGCGATGGACTGACCCCGGCGGCCTCGGAGGCCGCTGGGCTGCGTCCTCGGGCGCTTGCATAGCGGTGCTATGCGGCGCTTCCTGCGTCCTTGCCCAGCGGCCTCCGAGGCTCGCCGGGGCGGCCGCGTCCTTGGTGCGGCCGTGGGTCAGGCCAGGAAGCGGGTGCTGATTCGCTCGATCGTGTTCAGGGTGCGGATCGTGGTCGGACCGAGCAGTGCGACCAGGGCCTTGTGGTCCAGATTCGAGTCGCTGACACCGCCGCTCGGGAGCCAGTGCAGCTCCCGGTCGCCGAAGTGGAGCCGGTCGTCGCTACTCGCGAGCTCCAGAGCCCGCTGCCGGCTTGCGGGGGAGGGGACGCTCTGTAGCAGGATCACCTGGTGCTTGCCCGTCGAGCGCCCGAGCTCTGCCTCGGCGAACGGGCGCTCGAGCGTGATCGCGCGGGCCTCGTCGGCCGTGCGCAGGTAGACCGGCACCTCGAATCCGAGCGCCTCGCCCAGGGCCACGCTCAGCTCGGCGCGGAGAGCGTCGGGCGCCGGCGGGTCGGCAGCGTCGAAGACCACGTTGCCGCTCGCGAGGAAGGTCTCGACGCGCCGGTGGCCGAGCGACTCGAACGGGGCGCGGAGCTGATCGGAGGTGGCGCGGTGTCCACCGACGTTGATGCTGCCGAGGAAGGCGACGAAGCGGTTCGGTCCGGGGCCGTTCATCGGGCCAACCGTAGGGGCGGCCCCGGCGGCGTCCCGGGCTCCGCCACTACCTAAGCTTGTCCCCGTGACGGCGTTGCTGGGCAGGGTCAGCGAGTGGGCGGTCGCCCACCCCGGGCAGACGATTGCCTCGGTGATCTCGATCGTCGCGATCGTCGGCGTGATCGGAGTCCTGCGGCTCACGCCGGACGCCGGCACCGACAAGCTGGTCGACCACGGAACATCCGCCTACGCCGGGACCGTGGACTTCCGTGAGCGATTCGGCGACGACGCGATCGTGATCCTCGCCCAGGCCGAGCTCGAGCAGCTCGTCAAGGGCGACCAGCTCGGCCAGCTCTTGAAGCTCGAGGCGTGCCTCTCGGGCAACGCGCCGACGCCGGCCGAGATTCCCGAGGGCGAGGAGCCCTTCCCAGCTGTCTGCGAGCAGATCCGTGGCCTCGGGGCCACCCGCGTCGTCTTCGGTCCCGCCACGTTCCTCAATCAGTCCGCCCTGCAGGCCTCCTCATTCATTCAGCAGGAGCTCGCGTCGACCCTGGCCGAGGCGGAGCGGGCGGCGAGCGCGGCGTCCAGAGGCGCGGCCAAGCGCGGCCTCGGCCCCCCACAGCAACGCCAGGCGGCCGCCGACGCGCAGCAGGCCGTGATCGGTCAGGCGATCGCCGAGTTCCAGGACCTCGCCGGCAGCCTGGGCGAGTTCGGCTCGCCCGGGATCGACAATCCGCGGTTCGTATCCGCGGTCGTCTTCGACTCCAGGCTGCCGCCGGGCACCCCGAAGTCGCGCTTCGGGTACCTGTTTCCCTCCCGCGATGGAGCGCTGGTCTCGGTCCGCCTCGAGCCGGGCCTCGACGAGGACACGCGACGGCAGGCGATCGAGCTGATCCGCGAGGCCGTCGCGGACCCGGCCTTCGAGCTCGACGGTGGCAGCTATGAGCTCAGCGGCCTGCCGGTCCTGGTCGAGGGCCTCGCCGACGAGCTCGGAGCCGAGATCCTGATTCTGCTCGGGGCGGCGCTCGTGGTCATGGCCGTCACCCTCGTGGCCGCCTTCGGGCCGCCGCTGACGCTGCTGCCGCTGTTCGTTGCCCTCGGTGCTTCGGCGATGGCCTTTGGCCTGCTGTCGATCATCGGCGGCTCGCTGACGATGGCCTCGGTCGCGGTCCTACCGGTGGTGATCGGTCTCGGCGTCGACTACGCGATCCAGCTCCAGGCACGGTTCCGCGAGGCGCTGGCCGCCGGGACGCGCCCGGCGGCGGCTGCGGTCACGGCTGCGGTCAGGGGCGGCCCGGTGATCGCCGTCGCCGCGGTCGCGACAGCGGTCGGCTTCCTCTCGCTGCTCCTCTCCCCGATCCCGATGGTCCGTGAGTTCGCTTTCGCGCTGGTCGTCGGGGTGATCTCAGCGCTCGCGATCGCCCTGACGGCGGGCCTCGCGGCGCTGTCTACGATCGAGGGCGATACGGGCGGCAAGCGCTCAGGGTCTGCCCTTGGGGCCCGAGCCCGCGACCGCACCCGGGCGCTCGGCGGGCGGCTTCGGAGCCTCTCGGAGCCTGCCCGCGGATGGGCCGTGGGCCTCGGCCGCTCGGCGCTCGGCGCCGCGATCTCCCGGCCCGGCCGGGTGTTGGCTGTCGCGGCGCTGCTGGCCGTCGCCGGCTGGGCCGTCTCACCCCGGACCGAGGTCGTCTCCGACATCCGCGAGCTGGTCCCGTCCGACCTGCCGGCGCTGCAGTCGGTGAACACGCTCGAGTCGGCAACCGGCGTCTCCAGTGAGCTCAACGTGATCGTTCGCGGTGAGGACGTGACAACGCCCGCGGCCGTGGCCTGGATGCGCGACTTCAAGCAGAGGATGCTCGAGCAGCGCGGGTTCGGGGGGAAGTTCCCCGACTGCCGAGCCGAGGGCACCGAGCTCTGCCCGGGGCCGGCGCTCTCCGACCTGATCCGGACCGGCGGCGAGCCTTCGCAGGCAAGGATCGACGGCGTGCTCGACGTCGTGCCCGACTACTTCCTCCAGGCGATCCTCTCGACGCCCGAGGAGGGCGAGCAGGTCGCCAACATCTCGCTGCTGATCCCGGTGATGCCGCTCGACGAGCAGGAGGCGCTGATCGGCGAGATCCGCGACCAGCTCGATCCACCCGACGGGCTCAGCGCCGAGGTCGTCGGGCTGTCGGTGCTGGCCGCCGACGCGAACGCCGAGCTCTCCGGCTCACGCTACTGGCTGACGCTCGTCGGTTTGGCGGCGGTTGCGCTGGTTCTACTCGCCGTCTACCGCAGCCCGCGCCGGGCTCTGCTGCCGCTGATTCCGATCGGCCTGGCCACCGGCTGGTCAGCGCTGATCCTGGCGGCGATCCAGATCCCGCTGAACCCGATGTCGGCGACGCTCGGGGTGCTGGTGATCGCGGTCGCCACCGAGTTCAGCGTGATTCTCTCCGCCCGCTATCACGATGAGCGCTCAACCGGTCTCAGCGTCGGGCAGGCGCTACGACGGACCTACGCGCGCGCCGGGACCGCGGTGCTCGCATCCGGGATCACATCGATCGCCGGCTTCGGCGTGCTCGCGGTGAGCGGGATCACGATGCTGCGCGACTTCGGCCTGGTGACGATCGTCGATCTCAGCGTCGCCCTGCTCGGTGTGATGCTGGTGCTCCCGGCGACGCTCGTCTGGGCGGAGGGTGGCTTCCGGCCGCTTCCCGCCTTGCGGCGGCGACCGGGCGGCTCGAAGCTTGCCGATCCGACCGAGCCGGCGGCCTGAGCTGCGATGGACGATCGCGGCAGCGGCTGGTGGCCCGACGAGCAACCCAGGCCCGAGGGCGAGGGGCGGGACGGCGGCGGCGGAGAGGGGCGACCGCCGCGGCGGCCTCGCGGGCTCGAGTCGCGAGACCGGCCGAAGCTCGTTTCCCGGTACTCGCTGTTCGTCGGACTGGCGTTCATCGCGATCGTCCTGGTCGCGATCTTCAACGCGATCCAGACCGATGAGGGCGGCCTGCTCGGGGCGGATCCGACCGAGCGACGGGGCGAGCCGATCCCCGAATTCGCGGCGCCCGACGTCCTCGCGGACCTCGGGGGCGAGCTCGACGCGAACATCGCCCAGGATGACTGCGAGACCTCCCGCAACCCGTGCCCGGCCGACCAGGTCCGGACACCGGCCTGCCGGATCGAGGCAATGGGGGCGATCAGGGTCTGCGACCTCTTCGACCGGCCGCTTGCGATCTCGTTCTGGTTCACGCGGGGCGGCGACTGCCTGCCGACCCAGGACGCCTTCGATCGGGTCAGCTCCGCGCGGGGTGATCAGCTCAACTTCCTCTCGGTGAACGTGCTCGATGAGATCGACGACGTCAAGCGCCTGGTGCGTGAGCGGGGCTGGGGGGTTCCCGTCGCCCATGACGCCGACGGCGCCGTTTCGAACCTGTTCGGCGTCGGGATCTGCCCGACTCTCGTGTTCGCCTACCCCGGCGGAATTCTGCATTCGGCCGAGATCAAGCCCGGCAACTTCAGCGTCGACGAGATCGAGGGATCCGTCGACGAGCTGCTCGCGGCGAGCGCCGCCCGGGAGCGGGACCCGGAATGAGCGACCCCGTAGATGATCGGCCGACGGAGGCCGGCTTTCTCGACCCCTCTCTGCGTGACGAGTTCCCCGGCCTCGGCCTGCGCTACGTATCCGTCGACCGCGGATCGGGGCGGAGCAGTCAGGCGTTGAAGGAACGGCTTCGGGTCCTCTCCGACCGGTTCACGGGCGCCCAGGCCATCACCCTCCGCCGCCGCCCGATCCCCAGCGCCTATCGCGTCTTCTTCCGGCATATCGGGCTCGATCCCGACGAGCAGCCGACGCCGGTGGAGGGGATCGCGCTCGAGCGGATGAAGAAGGGCGGCTTCGTCAGCCAGAACCTGCTCGACGATGCGTTGACGATCGCGACGATCGAGTCCGGGGTCGCGCTGCGAGCCTTCGATGCCGATCGGGTCTCCGTTCCGCTCGGGCTGCGCCTCAGCCGCCGTGGCGAGGGGCTCGAGGGACGACGCGGGGAGCTGCCGCCGGGCACGATCGTGATCGCCGATCGGGGAAGGCCGATCGGGCTGCTGTTCGGAGCGATCGCGGCAGGCAGGGGGGTGAGCCCGAAGACGCGGCGGATGCTGCTCAGCTCGATCCAGGTCAAGGGGGTTCCCGACATCGCGGTCGAGGAGGCTCTGTGGCTGGTGGTCGAGGCCCTGGAGACCGGCTGAAGGCCGAGCCTGCGGCCGGCCCCGCTTGCGCTCCGGTCTACAATGCGGGAGTCCACGACTGGGAAGGGCCTTGCGGCAGATGCCCGACGCTTTAGAACTCGATCCGCGTTACCCGCAGTCCGTTGATCCCGCGGTTGCCGTCTCGGCTCCAGTTGCCCCGTCCACCGACCGCGCCGCCCGCGGTGAGTTGCGCCGCCAGATCGCTCGGCTGGAGCGCGAGCTCGGTGAGCTGTTCGCCTCGACATTCCCCCGCCGGGGCATCAACTGGACGGTCGGTGCCGCCGGTGGGCCCAGGGTCCTCGGGGTCGGCGAGCTCGAGCGGATCAGGGACGGCCTGGCGAATCGCCTCGCGGAGGCGAGGGCCGAGGTCGCTCGAAGGGCCGACGCCGAGGAGGCCGGCCGCGCGCTGGTCGAGCGGATGATTGCCGACCCGGACGAGTATCGATGGGTCCGGGTGTCGAACGAGGACGTCGGCGAGCCAGGCTGCAAGCACTGGCACTCGCGGCCTCGCTTCGGGATCCTCGGGATGCTCTTCGGCTGGTGGCGGGTGAAGCTGTCCTCCGGCTGTCCCTTAGCCGCCGGGCGCGGCGTTTGCCGCGGCCCGCACCAATCCCCCCGCTGACGATCCAGTAGTGGCTTCGAAGTCCAGCAGGCGACGGCGCAAGCGGCGGCCCGGAGGCGGACCGCAGCAGCAGCGCGCGGCCGGCGCCGATGACGCCGCCGCGCCGACGCAGCGACGCCCGACGACGGCCCGGCGCCGGGGGCCGGACGATGAGCGGCCGCCGGCTCCATGGGGGAGCTTCCCACTGGTCGAGCTGGCGGTCCTGACCGGGATCGTAATGCTGATCGCCGGCCTGGTCGCGGTCAAGGGGGAGCGGGGAACGATCCTGATCGGCACCGGCCTCGTGCTTGCCTCGATCGGGGGGCTCGAGCTCTCGATCCGAGAGCACTTCGCCGGCTACCGCTCCCACACCCTGGTGCTCGCGGGCGTGCCGGCAGCGGTCGTCCTCGGCGTCCTCTTCTACGCCGGCCCGGACGGCCTACCGTCGATCGCCCGGGCGCTGATCGGGCTGGCGGTCTTCGCCGCGGCTGCCGCCCTTCTCGTCAGGGTATTCCGCGACCGCTCGGGCGGCCGTGCCTACCGGTTCAGCGGCTTCAGCCGGCGCTGAGCCCCAGAAATGAAACGGCCCGGGATCGCGCCCGGGCCGTTCGGTTCGTGCTTGCCGCCGGGCGGCGGGTCGGTGGTCAGCAGGCCCTGTGGGCTTTTGCGACGGCCTTCGCCTCCAGGGCTCCGGCCAGCATCTCCCGCTGACGCAGGGTCAGTCGCCCGAGTTGGCGGTTCTCGCTGACGGCGAGCGGCACCAGGAACTTGCGCACCCTGGTCCGGCCCCAGCGGCTCTGGCTCCTGAGCAGCTCGGAAACGGACATCGTCTCGGCCTCCCAGGGGCAGCTCCGGACCACTTGATGGGCCTCGATCTCGCCGGCGCGTATCGCCCGCTTCAGTGCGGCTCGGGCGAGGCGGACCCGATTCGCATGCTCGAGCGCTTCCAGGTGCTGCGGGACGGACACCTGCGCAGCCGTAGAGGCAACTTCCATACTCACTCCTCCTCTTGTGAGATCAGCGGCGGTTTCAGTTTCGTCGTGGGTCGTCACACCGATGCGACCAGGTACGGCGCGGCGGCCGGATGAGCGGCGGAGGATGAGGTCCTAGCTCTTCCCCCTAGCTCCCTGCCCCGTTCGCACGGTGCGGGCACCAACCTAGCGACTTCGCCCCCGCGGATGGCGCCGCTCTCGTGACCCGGCCCCGAGACGTTCGCTATCAGCAGCTTTTTCGCAGCCGGCTGGGCCGAGAATCCGCATGTGATCTTCTGGACAAGGGAAAACTACCCTCGGCGGGGTAGGGAGCCGGACCCCGGCCACCGCGGTGACGCCCCTTCGAGGTCGCGGAACTCAGGTCCGCGGGAGATCGGGGAAGTCGGGGATGACCGCGGCGATCGTCTCCAGCGCCCGATCGAGGTGCTCGCGCTCGTGGGTCGCCATCAGGCTCGTTCGGAGCAGCGCGCCGGCCGGGGGCACCGCCGGGTGCAGCGCGACGTTGGTGTAGACGCCGGCGTCGTAGAGCGCCTTCCAGAGGGTCACGGCAAGCATGTCGTCGCCGACGATCACCGGGACGATTGGCGTCAGGGCCCGACTGCCGTCGGGGAGAACGGTGGGCTCGACCACGCGCAGGCCGAGGTCGGTCAGGCCGCGATGGAGGTAGGCGGCGTTGTCGAGCAGCTTCGCCATCAGCTCCGGGCCCTCCGTGCGGATCACCCGCAGTGCACCGAGCGCGGCACCGACCGCCGCCGGGACTGCGGCGGCGCTGAACAGGAAGGAGCGGGCGGCGATCCGCAGGTACTCGATCACCTCGGCGGGACCGGCGATGAAGCCCCCGCAGGAGGCGAAGCTCTTCGAGAAGGTGCCCATCCGCAGGTCGACCGAGGCCTCGACGCCGAACAGCTCGGCGGCACCGGCCCCACGCGCTCCGATCGCTCCCACCCCGTGCGCTTCATCGACCATCAGCCGGGCGCCGTAGCGGCGGCTCAGCTCGACCACCGGAGGCAGGTTGCAGATGTCGCCCTCCATCGAGAAGACGCCGTCGACCACGACCAGGGCGCCACCGCCGTCGTCGGCCGCGCGCTCGAGCATCCGCTCGAGCTTGTCCATGCGGTTGTGGCGAAAGGGGCGCAGCTTTGCGCCCGACAGACGGCAACCGTCGAGGATCGACGCGTGATCGCCCGAGTCGCAGATCACGGTGTCGCCCGGCTCGAGGATCGTCCCGATGCAGCCGACGTTCGCCTGATAGCCGGTCGTGAACACGAGCGCTGCCTCGGTGCCCATCCACTCCGCCAGCTCCTGCTCCAGCTCGACGTGGAGCGGGATCGTCCCGTTCAGCAGCCGCGAGCCGGTAAGTGCGGTCCCGTACTGCTCCAACGCCTCGCGGGCCGCCGCCCTGACCCGCTGATCCCCGGTCAGGCCGAGGTAGTTGTTGGAGCCCAGCATGATCGTCTCCCGGCCCTCCATCTCGACGACCGGGCCCGCCTCGGAGGTGAGCACGCGGAAGTACGGCAGCATGTCCGCCCGCCTGGCGATCTCGAGCTGCTCGCGACGGTCGTGGTTGCGAGCCTTTTCGAAGAGGTCGACGCCGATTCGCGGCTGAGTTCCGGTTTCCATCTCTACAAGTGTTCCAGAGCGCCTACCGTCTTCGCCTCCGCGTAGACTCGCGCCTGTGACGAACGAGGTGCTCGAAGCCGACGCGGTCGAAGAACCGGCGCCCGACACCGAGGCGGATGAGCAGGTGGTGCGTCCGCTGCCGCTGCGGCGGTCCGGAAGCGAGCTCGATGCCTGGCGAGGCGAGGTCAGGGTTGCCGCGTTGGCCGCGGCGTCCGGGATTGCGGCGGGCGCCGCGACGGTCGCCGCCGTCACGGCGGTCAGAGCCCGAAGGGAGCGCAAGCAGCCGACGCGCGTGATCAGGCGTGGGCGCAAGGCCGAGAACGTGCGTGCAACCCGGTCGTTTCTGATCGACATTCACCTGCTCGACCGCTGATGAGCTTCGTCGCGACGCCCGGCCCGGGCGTGCTCGCGGAGCTCACCCCCCGATGGCCCTTCCGGCTGCCGGCGCGGGGTGGGCCGGACGGCGTCTCCCGCGTCCGCAGCGGCATCTTCGAGCGGTTCCTGCACGTCGAGGGCGCGCCGGTTCTGGTCCGGGCCTGGGAGCGCCGTCGCGAGAGGACGGTCAGGGTGGCGGCGATTCCGGTCGAGCCCGGTTGGCTCGAGGCGGGCGGGCGGGCGGTCCACGGTCGGCTCCGAGGGCGGCGTGGCGCCCCCGAGGCCCGGCCGGCAACCCCGCGGGCCGGCCGTGAGCAGCTCGAGCGGGCGATCGAGCGGACCCGCGGGGCACTCGGCGTGGACGACGACTACAGCGAGTTCTACGCTCGCTTCAAGCGAGATCCGCTGCTCGGGCCGGCGATTCGGCGGCGCCCATGGTTACGGGTGCGTCGTTGCCTGTGGCCGTGGGAGTCGCTCGCCTGGGCGGTCACCGAGCAGCTCATCGAGGTCGATCGTGCGCATCTGATCCAGCGCCGGATGATCAGCCGCTGGGGATCCGCCGCCCTGCCGCCGGACCGTCCCCGGCCGCTCCGCGACGTGCCCGCCCCGGCCGTGATTGCGGCCCGCTCGCCCGCCGAGCTCGCCGCAGCCGATCTGGCGCCGAAGCGGGCGTCCGCGTTGATCAAGGTGGCGCGCGAGGTCGCCTGCGGACGTGCGGACCTCGATCGCCCCGAGCACGACAGGCGGCTGCTCGCGATCAGCGAGATCGGCCCGTGGACGGTCCAGGTCCTCGGCCAGAAGGGTCGTGGTGATCCCGACTCGCTGCCGGCCGGGGATCTCGCCTACCTGAAGCTCGTGCCGCGACTCGTCGGCATGGACCGGCGGGCGACGATCGCCGAGGTCGAGGAGTTCTACGCGCCGTACGCGCCGTTCAGGGGCTGGGCGGGGCTGTTCACGCTGGCCGCTGGGCCGGGCGCGCGGGGCGGCGGCAAGCCACTTCGCTATCACCCGCCGCGCCCGGAGCTCGAGGCGGCCTGAGGCGCTACTCGGGGATCTTGCCCGGCAGCAGCTCGTTGCTCAGCAGGTCGTCGGCCGCAAGCCGCTGCCCGATCTGTCCCTGGTCGGCCATGAAGCCGGCGAACCGGTCCCACTCGGCCGGGTCCATGTAGCCGAACGGCCTGCCTCGCTGCGGAAAGAACAGGGGCAGCGTCTTTCGCACCTCGGCCAGCGTCAGCTTCGGCTCGAGCTCCTTCGAGGCCTCGATCAGCGCGTCGGTCGCGAACCGCGGGTCCTCACGAGCCTCGACGGTACCGCGCTCGAGGGCGGCGATGAACAGGCGGATCGGCTCCGGGTCGTCGAGCACGCGGCTGCCGCGGGCGACGAGAACCAGTTCGTCGTAGGTCGGGATGCCGAGCCGGTCCGCCGGTACGACCGACGGGTTCTCACCGGCCCGCTCGAGCTGCACCCCTTCGACGTTGCGGAACCCACCGAACATCGCGTCCGCCCGGCCGCTGAGCACCGGCTGCAGCAGGTTCAGGCCGACGTCTACCTGCTCGACGTCGCCGGGGTCGACCCCGCTGTTCTGGAGGATCGTCTCGAGGAAGGCGGTCTGGTACGGGATGCCCGCGGTGACGACGGTCTTGCCGGCGAGGTCGGCCGGCTCGGTGATCCTCGCGGCCGGCAGCGAGATCAGCGAGGTGAGCGGCTCCTGGACGAGCGCCGCGACCGAGATCACGTCGAGGCCGCGGTCGCGGGCGAGCATCACCTCGGGCTCGTAGGAGATCGCGAGGTCGACCTGTCCCGCGGCGACCTGCTTGATCGGGGCGGATGGGTCGGCGGGGACCCGGGGACGGACGTCGAGGCCGGCGTCGGCGAAGTAGTCGCGCTCGAGCGCCGTGTAGATGCCGGCGTGATCGGCGTTGACGAAGAAGTCGAGAGCCAGGTCGAACTGCTCGGTCGCGCCGCCGGTTGCGTTCTCGGTCTTCTCACCGCAGCCCACCGCGCCGAGCGCGCCCGCGAGCAGGGCGACGACGATCAGCTGGCTCGGGCGTCTTCTCTTGGTCACGTGCTCTCCGGTCTGTGGTTGGTCAGGTCAAGGAACGTGAGCGCGGCTCACCCCACCAGGCGAAGCGGTGCTCGATCGCGGCGAGCAGGCCGAACAGGCCGACCGCCATCACCGACAGCACCGTCATCGCCGCAAACAGACGCGGGACTTCGAGCTGCGCATTGTCTATCAGCATCAGGTGACCGAGGCCGGAGGCCGAGCCGCTCCATTCGCCGAAGACGGCGCCGATCACCGCGACGGCGACGGCGATCTTCGCTCCACTCAGCATGTACGGGAGCGCGGTCGGCGCCTCGAGCCGGATGAACGTCTGTCCGCGTCCGGCCCCCAGCGACCGCATCAGCTTGCGCTGCTCGGGATCAACGGTGCCCAGCCCGTCGAGCGTGTTGACGGCGATCGGAAAGAAGCAGATCAAGGCGATGACCGCGAGGATCGGGCCGATCCCGAAGCCGAACCAGATCACGAAGATCGGGGCGATGACGATGATCGGGATCGTCTGGGAGGCGACCACCAGCGGATAGAAGGCGCGCCGCAACGTTGGCGAAAGATGCAGGACGGAGGCAAAGGCAGTGCCGACGAGCAGGGCTACGAGGAAGCCGCCGACAACCTCCCGCAGCGTCACCCAGGCGTTCTCGGCAAGCAGGGCGCGATCTTCCCAGAGGGAGACGGCGATCTCGCTCGGCGCGGGTATCAGGAACGGCTCGATCTTCAGCAGATCGGCCAGCAGCTCCCAGCGTGCGGCGAGCTCCCAGGCGGCCAGCAGCAGGAGCAGCAGGAGCACCGGGGCCAGGTAGTTGGCGGTGCGCCTCACCGCGGCCGCTCGCCCCCGGCTAGTGCGAGCAGAGCCCGCTCCCGAGCCGTCACGAAGGCGGGATCGGTCACGGCCTCGGCCCGCGGTTGGGCGCGATCGGCCGGGCTCGGCTCGGCGAACAAGGATCGGGCGGGACGCTGCGAGAGGACGAGGACCCGGTCGGCCAGGTAGAGCGCCTCCTCGACATCGTGAGTGACGAGCAGCACCGTGCGAGGCTCTGCGCGCAGGGCGTCGATCAACCAGGTCTGAAGGTCGGCGCGGGTGATCGCGTCGAGGGCCGCAAACGGCTCATCCAGCAACAGCAGCGGCTTGCCGGTGAGCAGCGTCCGGGCGAACGCCACCCGCTGTCGCATCCCGCCCGAGAGCTCGGCCGGCCGGGCGAGCTGGAAGCCGTCGAGCCCGAGTCGCTCGAACAGCGGCGCCGCCTCCCGCCGCGCCCGCTCGCGCGAGAGGCCGCGCAGCCGCGGCGCCAGCGCGGCGTTGTCGATCGCCGTCAGCCAGGGGAGCAGCAGGTCGCGCTGGGGCATGTAGGCGGAGCGGCGGAGACGTCCCGCGGCGGTCTCCACGCCCTCGACCGAGAGCCGCCCGGAGCGCGGCTCGCTGAGCCCGGCGGCCAGCTCCAGCAGAGTCGACTTGCCGCAGCCCGACGGGCCGACCACCGCCACCGTTTCGCCGCGCCCGACCCGCAGGTCGAGCCGGTCGATCACCTCGAGCCCACCGAACCCGTGCCTGACGCCCGCAAGCTCCAACTCGACCTCGACCTCGGGCGAGGCGGGCTCCGTGGCTCTTGGTGCTTGGGCCGGACCGGCCACCGTCTGTCGCATTCTCCCTCCGCGCGAATTACCGCACAGGTTCAAAGGGTCAGCGCCGGGCCGGCAAAGGGCCGGGGGGCGCTATCTCAGCCCGCTCGACCGCGAGCACCCCCGATCTCGTACTCCGATCCAGTCTAGTGCAGGCCTACTCGGCCGCCTCGATCCCGCCGGCGATGACGTTGACGAAGTCCTCGAGATGCTTCGTCGTCCAGCACTCGAAGGCGCGGGTCACATACGGCTCGTAGGCGGCCATCACCGAATCGCCGTAGTTCCAGTAGAGACGGGGCTCGGGGTTGAGCCAGAAGCTGCGCCCCGATCGCTCGGTGATCCGGGCGAAGACCTCGGGGTGGGGATCGCGCCCGTTGGTCCGGGCGTCGCCGAGGATGATCACGGTCGAGCGGGGATCGAGGTCGCCGGAGATCTCGGCCATGAACTCGTTCCAGACGCGCCCGTAGTCGGTGTAGCCGGAGACATCGGCGACGCCGCCGTCGCGGCTTATCGCCTCGCTGATCTTGCGGAAGTCCCGCTCCTTCTCGAAGGTCTCGGTCACCTCGCTGATCCGCTCGATGAAGACGAAGCTACGCAGCTTGCGGAACGAGTCGTGCAGGGCGTGCAGGACGCTGAGGAAGAAGACGCTGGCGGAGGTGACGGAGGTCGAGACGTCGCAGAGCACGTAGATCTCCGGGCGCCGCGGGCGCTTCGGCCGGTAGCGCAGGCGCATCGGCACCCCGCCGGTCTCCAGCGAGCTACGCATCGTCCGTCGGATGTCGACGGCCTGTCCCCGGCGGCGTCCGCGCTGCTCATGGCCCAGCGTCGCCAGCCGGCGCTTGAGCTGGGCGACGGCCCGGTGCACGGCTGCCAGATCCTGCGTCGGGCTGGTCGGCAGCGCCCGATCGAGCTCTGCCAGGGGGCGGGAGGGAGGGAGCTTTTCGGTCCGTTCGATCAGCGCCCGCTCGAGCTCCCGGCGGAGATGACCCTCGAAGTGGCGCATGCTCTCGCGATCGAGCGTCGGGGCCTCGTCGGAGCCGATCTCCTCGCCGGGCGCGGCCTGCCCGGGCTGCAGGCCGAGCGTGCGCCGGATCCGTTGCACGTCGACGCCGACGACGCCGGATCCCTGGCCCTGGCGACCGAAGGCCGCCACGGCAAGTCGGGCCAAGTCGCGCATCTCGTCCTCGGAGCCCTCCGCGATCGCCTGCCTGACCAGCTCCTGGAGCTGCTCGAGGTCGAGCCGCTCGCCGCCCTCGAAACGCTGCTCCCCCTCGCTGATCCCCTGCTCGAGCGCTTCGCGCTCGGTGGCGCGGAAGAAGAAGCGATCGAAGATCAGCTCGAAGATCCGCCGGTCCTCCTGGGACTTCGCGAGGGTGGCCGCGAGCGCTTCGCGGAAGTCCTCCCGCTGCTCCCAGGGGATCGTAGAGACGGCGGCGAAGCCGTCGAGGATCTCCGAGGTCCCGACCGCGACGCCCTGCCGGCGCAGCTCCTCGCAGAAGGCGACGATCTTCGGAGCCAGCCCAGCCGGGAGCGGCGGTGGCTCGGCCATCGACCCTCAGTTGCCGCCCGCGACCTGCTCGGGCAGCGTCTTCGTGAGTCGCGCCCCGACCCGCTCGGCGACGAGGTCGATGTCGGTGCGGTGCTTGACGATGATGCTCATCGTCTGCTCGAACAGCTGCTCGTCGATGTCGTCGGCCCCGAGCAGCAGCAGGGCCCGTGCCCAGTCGATCGACTCGGCGATCGACGGCGGCTTCTTCAGATCGAGCTCGCGCACCATGCTCACCACCTCCACCAGCCGGCGGGCAAGGGCCTGATCGAGCTCGGGCGCGTGCAGGCGGACGATCGCCATCTCCCGCTCGGCCTCCGGGTAGTCGAGCCAGAGGTACAGGCAGCGCCGCTTCAATGCCTCGGTCAGCTCCCGGGAGTTGTTCGACGTCAGAACCACGATCGGGTGAGTCCTCGCCTCGACCACGCCGAGCTCGGGGATCGAGATCTGGAAATCGGAGAGGACCTCGAGCAGCATCGCTTCGAACTCCTGGTCGGTCTTGTCGATCTCATCGATCAGCAGCACGACCGGCCGCTCGGACGCGATCGCCGTGAGCAGCGGGCGCGTCAGCAGGAACTCGTCGGTGAAGATCTCGTCGAACGAGGTCGTCGCGGCCGCGTCCGGAGCTCCGTCGCCGGCGGGCGCCGCCGCCTCGGCCTGGATCCGCAGGAGCTGCTTCCGGTAGTTCCACTCATACAGCGCCTTCGACTCGTCGAGGCCCTCGTAGCACTGGAGGCGAATCAGCTCACGGCCGCTTGCCCGGGCGAGCGCCTTGGCGAGCTCCGTCTTGCCGACCCCGGCGGGTCCCTCGACCAGGATCGGCTTGCCGAGGCGCTGCGCCAGATGCGAGACCAGGGCCGCGGATTCGTCGGCCAGGTAGCCAACCGCCTCGAGCGCACCCCGCGTGCCCTCGACGGACTCGGGCTCGCCCACCGCGGTGTCTGCTGCATCAGCCATCGGAAGCCTGATGATAATGCGGGTATGTTGCTGACCCTCGCAGGCCTGCTGCCGGACTCATCCACCTACTACGGCGTGATGATGGGCATCGGCTTGCTGCTGGGCGTATACGCTCACGCGGCGAAGATGCCGCGACTGGTCGCATTCTCAATTCTGCTCGTATTCCTGACGACGCTCTTGACGCTTCTGGCGGCGCGCGGCTTCGAGGGCGACCCGGGGACGCCGCTTCCGTGATGCGATCCGGAGGCTCGGCACCCCCTCGCCGCGGAGTCGTCGCTTCAGCCAGCGCGCGATTGCGCTTGTATTGGACCCCGGATGCCTGACCAGGAGAGCTCCAACAGCGGAATCGGCATCTCGGGGAGACGCGCCGGAGACGCGGCGGCCGTCGCCCGCGAGGCGATCGAGGGGCTTAGCGCCACGGTCGCCGAGGCGCGGCGTGACGGCGTTGACGTTCTCGCCGACGATCTCCGCAGGATCGCAGGCGAGGCCCGCGAAGCCGGGGTCCGAGCAGCCGGCGCCGAGGCCCGGGCGGGCAGCGCTGTCGAGGAGAGGGCGGAGGCGGAGCAGCGGGCGGCGCGCGCGGAGGCGATCGCCCGCGAGGCCGAGGAGGCTGCGGCCGCCGCGGCGCGCAGCGCCGAGCAGCGCTACGAGGAGCGGCTGACCGAGGTCCGCGAGCAACTCCGGCGGCAGGCCGAGCAGAAGCTGCAAGCGGCGGGTCTCAAGCTTCAACGTGAGGCGGCGAGAAGGATCCGCGACCAGGTCGAGGCCTCGGTCGCGGAGCGGCGCGGGCAGATCGAGGAGCAGCTGCAGCGACGCCAGGAGCAGTTCGATGCCGAGGCCGACGCCCTGCGGGCGGGGCTCGAGGATCAGATCGCCGATCGGACCCGGGCCGCCGAGGAGCGGGCGGAGGCCGCCGAGGAGGCCCGCGCGGATCTCGAGCGCCGCCTCCGGTCGGCGGAGTCAAAGCTGGAGCGAACGGCCGACCAACTGGCCCGCGAGGTCGAGGCCGAGGCTCGCCGCGAGGCCGAGAAGCGGCTCGCGGCGGAGGCCGAACGGCTGCGCCGCCGTGAGCAGGCGGACGCCGAGCAACAGCTTGCGCGGGAGGCCCGCGAGGCGGAGCAGGATCTCAAGCGCAGGCTGGCGGCGGAGCAGCGGCGGGTCCGCGAGGAGGCCGAGCAGCGCGCCCGCGAGGAGAGCGAGCGCCGCGCCGCCGAGCTCGAGCGCCGGCTTCGCGCGCAGACCAAGCGTGAGGCGGGAGAGGCCGCGCGGCGGTCGGAGGAACAGACGCGCCGCCGCCGCGCTCAGATCGAGCGCGAGCTCGAGGAGCGCGCCGATCGTGAGGCCCGGGAGGCGGCCGATCGCGCCCGCCGGGAGTTCCTCGAGAGCGCCTAGTCCGTCCCGCCCCGCGAGCCGGCCCCGCTGAACGGTAGGGCCGGCCCGCGTGCTTGGGGCGGATCGGACGCGGCTCAGGTCGCCGGGACCTCGGATCCCTCGTGGGCCTGGAGGACGTCCTCGCCCTCCTCGCCGGTCCGGATGCGGATCGCTTCCTCGACGGGGACGACGAAGATCTTGCCGTCACCCACCGATCCCGTCCGGGCGTGCCTGAGGATCGTCTCGACCACGATGTCCTTCTCGGAGTCGTCGATCACGCACTCGATCTTGAGCTTCGGCCGCACGTTGACGGTCAGGCTCGCGCCGCGATAGTGCTCGACGACGCCCTTCTGGCGGCCCGAGCCCTTGACCTCGGAGATCGAGAGGGACGGTATGCCCCGCTCGAGCAACTCCTGTCGGATCGGCTCGAACGCCTCATGGCGGATGAACGCCTCTACCTTCTTCATCTTTCCCACCTCCTTCCTACGACTTCACGAGCGGCCGCGTGTCTGACGCTGCCGTCTCTGTGGCTACCGGTGTTCCGGCCACGCTCGGCTCGAACCTACCGACCGGGTACTCCTCCTGCGGAATGAAGGCCTCGGGGTACCCGTACATCCCATGTGTGGAGATGTCGAGACCCGAGAGCTCCTCCTCCTCGGAGACCCGGAGGCCGATCGTCGCCTTGATGATCGCGAACGTCGCGTACGAGATCGCGAACACGACCACGAACGTCGCCACGACGGCGACCGCCTGGACACCGAGCTGGCCGAGGGTGCCCCCGATGGCAACGTCGCCGTCGGTCAGCCCGTACCAGAGGCCGGGGCTCGCGCCCTCGACGATCAGCCGTGGTGAGGCGAACAGGCCGACCGCGAGCGTGCCCCAGATGCCGGCCAGGCCGTGGGCGCTGAGCGCCCCGACCGGGTCGTCCAGGTACTTCTCGATAGCCAGCACGCCGTAGACCACCACCGCACCGGCGATCAGGCCGATGATCGGGGCCGCCCAGTACTCGACGAAGCCGGACGGGGCGGTGATCCCGACGAGGCCGGCGATCGCCCCGTTGCCGGCCATGCCGACGTCGAGCGTCTTCGTCTTCATGTAGACGACGCCGAGCGCACCGATCACGCCTGCGGCCGCGGCCAGCTGCGTGTTCAGCATCACCTCGCCGAAGAACGCGCCCGAGGTCTCGAACGTCGAGCCGCCGTTGAACCCGAACCAGCCGATCCAGAGGATCATCACGCCGAGGCCGACGATCGGCATCGAGTGGCCGGGAATCGCGCGCGGCTTGCCGTCGCTGCCGTACTTGCCGATCCGCGGGCCGAGCAGCAGCAGCGCCGCGAGGCCTCCGACCGCACCGGTGAGGTGCACGACCGAGGACCCGGCGAAGTCCATCACCGGCTTCGACAGCGGGCCGTCGACCGAGAGCAGTCCACCGCCCCAGACGGCATGGGCGACGAGCGGGTAGATGACCGCGCCGAATACGACCGCGTAGATCACATAGGTTGCGAACTTGATCCGCTCGAGCGTGGTCCCCCAGACGATCGCCAGCGACACCGCGCAGAAGGCGAGGCCGAACAGCATCAGCATCGCGTCGGCGCCGGCGACTTCGAACGCGTCCGCTCCGCTTCCGATCACCTGGCCGAAGCTGAAGAAGAACCCGTCGGTGCCGAAGAAGTCATTCCCGGTTCCGCTGATTCCGTAGCCGATCGCCCACCAGGCGATGGTCACGATCCCGAGGTTGATCAGGATCTTCGCGACCCCCGCCCCCGCGTTCTTCTGCCTGGAGAAGCCGATCTCCAAGAACAGGAACCCGGCCTGCATCAGGAAGACGAGGGCCGTTGCCACCGCCACCCAGACCATGTCCAGTTCGAGAGCCTTGGCTTCGACCACCTCGGTTATGTCCTGGGCGGAGGCGATCGTCGGCAGGGCCAACGAGATCGCCAGTGCCATCAGGGCCGCGAGGCTGAGCCTCTTGGTCATGTGCTGTTCCTTTCCAATCGCCGCATGGGCACGCGGCGGTCGCGTTCTCGGACAGCACCAGTGTGCGGCTCGAGTCGCGCCCCGTGTTTGGACCGGGGTCGAAAATTGGGTCCGGCGCCTTGTACGCGGCGGCGGACCGGCCCCGCGGCGCTCAGCGGAAGGTTCGGGCCGGAGCAGTCGTAGGAACGGCCCCGGCTGCCGTGGCCGCCGATCCGACCTCTTCCCCGACGAGCAGCTCCTCGCGCTCGCGGGCGATCTCGATCGCGTCCGGATGGCCGCCGAGCTCGGCCCAGCGTTCGCGAGCGGCGGCGTGGAGGTCGTCGAGGAAGCCGTCGGTGTGGAGCGGGTCGTGATGGAAGAGCAGCGTCCGCTTCGCGCCGACCCGCTTGGCGAACGTGAGCGTGTCGGTAACCCGGGAATGGCCCCAGCCCTCGTGGCCGGGGTACTCGTCGTCGGTGTATTGGCAGTCGTGGATCAGAAGATCGGCGTCGCGGGCGAGGTTGTAGCCCGAGATCCACTCGGGATCGAGCTCGTGCAGCTGCGCTCCCAGCGCCGGCTCGTGGTCGGAGATGTAGCAGAGCGTCGTGTCCCCGTCGGTGATCCGGAAGCCCAGCGTTGGTCCGCGGTGCGTCACGGCCTCGGCGCGGATCCTCGCCCCCCCGAGCTCCCACTCGCTCGCCGGCGCGTCGAGGAACGAGACGTCGCAGGGGAGCTCCCTGACCTCGACCGGGGACAGGGGCGCCGAGATGTAGCGGGCGATCCGTGCCTCCAGTGATGCCTCGGGTGAGCTCGGTCCCCAGATCCGGATCGTCGACTCGGCTCGGAAGCAGGGCGGGAAGAACATCAGCCCCTGGATGTGGTCGAGGTGCAGATGGGTGAGCAGGATGTTGATCCGGGGCAGGTCGGGCGGCAGCGCGAAGCCCAGCGTGCGGATCCCGGTGCCCGCGTCGATGATCAACGTCTCGCCTGACGAGAGCGTCACCTCGACGCAGGACGTGTTGCCGCCGTAGCGGTTCATCTCCGGACCGGGGGCCGGTACCGATCCCCGTGCGCCCCAGACCCTGACCCTCATCGCGCGGTCTCCATCAGACTGCCTCGTGCCGCCCGGTCGCCAGTTTGCGCGCCTCCGCCTCGTCCAGGGGCCAGAAGAAGACGATCGCGCCCGAGGCGCCGTGCACGTTGCTGATGATCGGCATCCCGCTGGCCGCGATCTCATGCCGGTGGCCCTTGGTCGAGCGAATCGTGAAGCTCGCGTGAGCCGGGCGACCGTCACGAAGGGCGACGGTCAGCGGCAGCCTCTCGACCTCGATCGGGTTGCCTTCGGTGTCGAAGGGTCCGAACGTCTCGATCCACTCGCTGGGGCTCATCCGGCCGATCTCCTCGAAGGGTACGCCGAGCAGGGCCCCGGCCGCCTCGTTGTAGAACAGCAAGGAGCCGTCCTTGGAGACCAGGAAGGCCGGCGTGGCGATGCTGGTCAGGAGGTTCCTGGCGAGGATCAGTTCGAGCGGTTTTTGCTGCCCCGACATGCGCGACGGCCCATTGTTCCATCAGGCGCCCGTCCGGTCACCTTCGCCCACCGCTCCTGGGGCGCTTGATGCGGTGGCCCGCGGCCCACCCGCCGGCCGCCTCGGGCGGCGCGACGACGCTCACCGACTGCCCTAGGCGGTCGGATGGGTACGGTTATCAGCGGAAGGTCGTGGGCCGCAGAGCGGCCCGCCGACGGTCAGCCGTTGAGCTTCCCGATCCGGAAGATCTTCGTGCCGCAGTCGGGGCAGGTGCCCTGAATCGCCGGCCGGCCGTTCTTCATCGTGATCTGCTGGGGGTCCTTGATCTCGACCTTCTTGCGCTCCTTGACGCAGTATCCCTCGGCCATTGAGACCTCTCCTTCCGGGCGCATCGCACCCCGTTTGACCCGGCGATCGTGCCGTACGGCACGATCGCCATCAATCCGAATGTAGACGCGGCGGCGGACGACATGCCTGACCGTACGCTCGCGTCGGTCGTGCTCGGCGCTTCAGCCGGTAGGGCTCAACCGCCGCTACCGGTGCCGCCGCTGGTCCCCTGTCCCTGCGACTCGAGCTCGGAGAGCTGCCGGCGCAGATCCTCGATGTCGTCTTCGACGACGCCGACCTGCTTCTGCAGCTGGTCCTGGCTGCTGCTCGCGCCGTCGATCGAGTCCTGGAGCCCATCGATCCGCCCACTCAGCGAATCGATGCTGTCCTGGAGGTCGCTGGCGCTGCTGGCGTCCGCTGCGATGGCGCCGAGCTCCTGCTCGATGCGCTTGACGTCGCCCTTGGTGGCGGAGTTGTCACTCGCGTCGATCGCCAACACCAGGGCAACGATCGCGGCGGCAAGCGCCATCACCGCGGCCGCTGCGCCGATGTAGGTCCTCGTGCTCAGCCTGCGCTCGAGTTGCGCAAGGGAGGCTTGTCGGCTCTCGGCCTCGGGTGGCCCCGACCCCGTGCCGGGCGGCTCATTGGCGGCCTCCATCCCGCTAGCCGTTCTCCGGCCGCGGCCTGGCAGCGGTGCCGGCTCGCGGCTCGACCGGGAGCCCGACCTCGATCCAGGCCTCGAGCCCGCCTTCGAGATTCAGGGCCTCGACCCCGGAGGCCCTCATCACCTCGGCGGCCATCGCCGAGCGGACGCCACTCCTGCACTGAAAGATCACGGGCCTGTCGCGGGCGATCTCGCCGCTGCGCTCGGGCAGCGCCTCGAGGGGGATGTGGGTGGCGCCGGTGATCCGGCCGGCCTCCCACTCGTCGACCCCGCGGACGTCGACGATCTGCACGCCTCCTGACTCGAGCATCGCGGCGGCCCGGGCTGCGCTGACGCCGTTCTCGGCGTGTGGCTCGTCGTTCATGCGGCCAGGATACGGCCTCTGGGCCGGGGCGGACCGCGCGGGGTGCCCGCGTCCGAGGTGGTGGTCCCCATAGCATTGTCGGTGCTTCCAACCCCCGCCTGCATGACATCCAAAGGAGAAGGAAATGCCTGAAGCAGTAATCGTCGACACCCTCCGTTCCCCCATCGGTCGCGCCTTCAAGGGCTCTCTGGCCCAGCTCCGCCCCGAGGAGACCGGCGCCTTCGTGATCGACAGGCTGCTCGAGCGGAACCCGGATCTCGATCCCAGCCTCGTCGAGGACGTGATCTGCGGCGCCGGCATGCCGCAGGGCCTGCAGGCGTTCAACATCGCGCGGATCATGGTCCTGCTCAGCGAGAACCTGCCGGAGACCACGACCGGGGTGACGGTGAGCCGCTACTGCGCCTCCTCGCTCGATGCGATCCGGCACGCGTCGAACGCGATCAAGAACGGCGAGGGGGACGCCTACATCGCCGCCGGCGTCGAGTTCGTCAGCCGCTTCAACGAGCGCACCGAACCGGCCGGAGCGGCCGATCGCAACGAGAAGCTGACCGGTGAGCACGAGGGCTACCCGAACGTCTACATCGACATGGGCGACACGGCCGTCAACGTCGCCAAGCAGTACGGCGTCAAGCGCGAGGACATGGACGACTACGCGCTCCGCTCACAGCACCTCGCCGTCGGGTCCCAGGACTCGGGCTTCTTCGAGCGCGAGATCGTGCCGATTCCGGGTCCCGATGGCAACGAGATCAGCAAGGACGACGGGCCGCGGCGCGACGAGGGCGATATGCGCGAGAAGCTCGGCCAGCTTGGCGAGGCCTTCGAGGGCGGCGGTGGCGTCACCGCCGGCAACTCCTGCCCGCTCAACGACGGCGCTGCGGCTGTGCTGGTGATGAGCGACACGAAGGCCAAGGAGCTGGGGTTGAAGCCGCGGGCACGGATCATCACCGCCGCCACCGAGGGCAACAACCCCGAGTTCATGGGCGTCGCCCCGATCGGCGCGATCAAGAAGGTCCTCGACCGGGCTGGAATGACGATCTCCGACGTCGACGCGGTCGAGCTCAACGAGGCGTTCGCGGCTCAGGTGATCCCGATCATGGATCAGTGCGGGATCGCCCTCGAGAAGCTCAACACGCACGGCGGCGCGATCGCGCTCGGCCATCCATTCGGGATGACCGGAGCCAGGATCATGGGGACGCTGCTGAACGTGATGGAGACCGACGACCACCAGGTCGGGCTGGAGACGATGTGCGTCGCCGGCGGCCAGGGCGAGGCGATGATCGTCGAGCGGGTCTAGGCCTGGGAGCCGGCGCAGGGAAAGAGCGGTTTGCCCCGGCGACGAGCGGCTCCAGCCCCACGCGCCTGCCCGATCCCCGTGGTTGACTGTGGGCGTGGCGGTGCTCGCCTGCATCCACCATCTCGAGCGGCCCTCGCTCGGGCTCGCCGAGGCCCCGCTGCGCCGAGCCGGGCTGGAGCTCGACCAGCGTGACCTGCGGGCCGGGGATCCGCTGCCCGAGCCCGGGGCCTTCGACGGCCTGCTGACGCTCGGCGGCGAGCAGTCGCTGCGCGAGATCGACCGCTATCCGTATCTCGGCGACGAGCTCGACCTGCTCCGGGATGCGGTCGCGGCCGGCGTGCCGACGCTCGGCATCTGCCTCGGCGGCCAGCTCCTGGCCCGCGCTCACGGCGCTGCGATCGAGCGCCTGCCGAGGCGGGTGATCGGTTGGCCCGAGGTCGCGCGCACCGCGGCCGCGGCCGCGGACCCGCTGTTCGCCGGTCTACCGGGCATGGTCGCCGCCCTGCACTGGAACGAGGACTTCTTCACGGTCCCCGACGACGCCGTCGAGCTGCTCACGCGTTCGGATCTCGGTGGCGAGGCGTTCCGGCTCGGCGAGCGGGCCTGGGGTCTGCAGTTCCACCCCGAGGCCGAGGAGTCGATTCTCGACGGCTGGTACGCGCGCCCGGAGGTGCTCGAGCAGGCCGCGATCACCGAGCGGCAGGGCAGGGCTGCCGACGCGCAGCGGATGCCTGGGCAACGGCAGCTGGCCGAGACCCTGTTCGCCGCCTTCGCGCGGCTGGTTGATCGCCGCGGCTAGACCTCGGCGACGGCCTGGCTGGTCGGCGCGCCGATCGCCGCGTACTCCCAGCGGGGTGAGGCGCCGATCGCGCCGGCGACGACCGGACCGGAGCGCACCGCGGTGCGGATCTCGAGCGGCCCCTGGCCGCGCTCCCGGAGCTCGAGGTTGACGGTCGCGAGCGTCAGCCCGGCGATCTCGGCCTCGGCCTCAGTCGCCCGCTTGCGATGGTCGTCGGTCGCGATCGGCGCGCCGAAGACGGCGAGCGCCCCGTCCCCCGGGAACGACATCAGCGTGCCGTCGCGGGCGAGGATCGCGTGCGAGATCGCGGAGAGCAGCAGATTGAGGACGTCGAGGGCGGCCGTCGGATCGGTCTCTGCCAGTGGCCGGAAGTCGGCGACGTCGCAGCAGAGCACGCTGACCTCGAGCGTGCGGCCCCGCAGCAGATCCTCGGGGCTGGCGAGCACCGCGTCGGCGCTCGCCGGAGAGAGGAACTGCAGCAGCTGTTCTCGGGGCAGCCGCATCAGCGCTCATCCGAGCCGATCGAGGCGGTCGCAGATCTCCTCGGCAAGGGCAAGGGAGGCTGTCGCGGCGGGGGAGGGGGCGTTGCGGACATGGACGGTCGCCTCAGTCTCGCTGACCACGAAGTCGTCGACCAGCGTCCCGTCGCGCCCGACCGCCTGGGCGCGGACGCCGCTGTGCGCGCTGCGCTCGACGTCGGCGACCCTGAGCTCCGGCACGTAGCGCCGGCACTGAGCGACGAACGAGCGGATGCTCGCCGCGTGGGCGATCTCCGCCATGCCGGTCCGCCAGTGGTTGCGGAACAGGCGCCAGGTGCCGGGCCAGGCGAGGCTCTCGCGGAGGTCCAGGGGCCGCACTCTTCGGAGGCTGTAGGCGTCCCGCGCGCCCGCGAACAGCGCCGTCGGACCGAGCAGCACCTCCCCGGCCGGGCTGCGGGTCAGGTGCATCCCCAGGAACGGCAGGTCCGGGTCGGGGACCGGGTAGATGCTGGCCCGGACGAGGTCGGCCCGGCCGTCCCGCAGCCGCAGGTAGGCGCCGCGGAAGGGGACGATTTGGGGATCGGGATCGGCCCCGGCCGCGACCGCGATCCGATCCGCCCACGGTCCCGCGCAGACGACGGCCCGCCGGGCAGCGGTCGTGCCCTTGCTGTGCGAGATCACCGCGCCTCCGCCGCCCTCGCTCAGGCCGCGGACCTCGCAGTCGTAGGTCAGCTCGGCGCCGGCGTCGCGGAGATCCTCGGCGTAGGCGCCGGCCACGACCGAGTAATCGACCACCCCGGTGCTCGGCGAGTGCAGCGCCGCGATCCCCGCCGCGTGCGGCTCGAGCTCGCGCAGACGCTCGGGGCCGATTCGCTCGAGCCCCGGCACCCCGTTCGCCACCCCGCGCCGCTCGAGCTCGTCGAGCCGGGGAAGCTCGGCCTCGGCGGTGGCGACGATCACCTTGCCGTCTCTACGGACCGCGATCTCGCGCTCGGCGCAGTAGTCGTAGAGCGCCCTCGCGCCGTCGACGCAGAGCCTCGCCTTGAGCGAGCCGGGCCGGTAGTAGATGCCCGCGTGGATCACGCCGCTCGAGTGACCGCTCTGGTGCTGGGCGGGACCAGCCTCGCGCTCGATCACCGCGATCTCGGCGCCTGGGTGCCGCCGCTGCAGGGCCCTGGCCGCCGCCAGGCCGACGATCCCGGCTCCGACCACGCAGATGTCGCAACTGAGCGGTGGTCGCGCGCCGGCCATCGCGCCTGACGCTAGTTCAACCGCCGAGGCGTCGCTGCTTGAATGGCATGGCGATGCCCGTCTCGCTGCCGCTCAAGCCCCCGGTCAAGCCGCAGCTCGCGCGTTCACGCAAGACGCTCCCCGACGGCGACGGCGTCGCCTACGAGCCGAAGTACGACGGCTTCCGCGCGATCGTCTTCGTCGACGGGCCCGAGAGCTACGTCCAGTCCCGTGGCGGCAAGCCGCTCAGCCGCTACTTCCCGGAGCTCGTCTTCCCGCCCGGCCGCTACGTCGTCGACGGTGAGCTGGTGATCCTCGACGACGAAGGCCACGAGGTCTTCGATGCGCTGCAGAGCCGGATCCACCCGGCTGAGGTGAGGATCAAGCTGCTCTCCGAGCGGACGCCGGCGCGGTTTCGGGCCTTCGACCTGCTGGCGCTCGACGATGAGGAGCTGCTGGCGCGCCCGTTCAGCGAGCGCCGGGCCGCCCTGGTCGAGCTGATCACGGGCCTCGAGTCGGCCCGCGAGGAGGGTCCCGGCGGCTGGAGCGCAGGCTCGATCGAGCTCACTCCGTTGACCCTGGAGCCGGCCGCGGCGGAGCCCTGGCTATCCGGCGGGGAGGGCGTGATCGCGAAGCAGCTCGATGCCCCCTACCTCCCCGGCGAGCGCAAGGGGATGTCGAAGATCAAGCGCCTGCGGACGATCGACGCGGTGCTCGTCGGCTGGCGGCCGGGCAAGGAGGAGGGCACGGTCGGCTCGCTGATCCTCGGCCTCTACGACGGCGATCAGCTCCGCGTCGTCGGCCACAGCTCCGGCCTCAAGGCGGCCGAGAAGCGCGACCTGGTCGCCAAGCTCGCCCCCTACGAGACCGGCGAGCGCGGCTCCGCCGACCCGAGCCGCTGGGCCGCGGACCGCGAGCTCGAGTGGATCTCACTGCGACCGGAGCTGGTGATCGAGGTCAGCTTCGACCACGTCTCCGCCGGCCGCATCCGCCACGGCTCGAAGATCCTTCGTTGGCGCGACGACCGCGACCCCAGGTCCTGCACCATCGACCAGCTCGATCAGTAGGCCGACAGCCAGGGAGCGTTCGGCCGGCGCCCGGTCGACGCTCGCCCTTTCAGTGTGCCTATTAAGCGAAAGCACCATGATCCGCGTGCCGCGAAACGCTCGGATCACCACGAAAGCAACACTCCCTCAGGCGTGGGCCAATCCCACGAAAGAACAATGAACCCGGCCCTCGCGCTCATCACGGAGCCGCAAACGTGAGACCTACTCGTCCTCCGGAAGGCGGAAGCCGACCTGGCGCCTCGTCCTCGCCGGCGGCGAGATCAGCTGCCGCAGGGCCTCGAAGATCTGCGTGAGCTGCTGGTCGTGCTGCCCGAGCCTGGCGGCTGTCTCTCGCTCGAGATCTTCCAGGCGCTTGTTGAGAGCCGCAGAGGAGGCGGCCGCCCGCCGCAGCTCGACGAAGGCCCGCATGATCTCGATGTTGACCGCAACCGCGCGCTCGCTGCGCAGCACGCCCGAGAGCATCGCGACGCCCTGCTCAGTGAACACGTAGGGCGCGTAGCGGCGCCCGCCGCGGCCCTGGTTTGAGATGCCAGATTGGCTTCTCAAAGCTGCCCACTCCCGATCGCCGAGCTGGAACATGAAGTCCTCGGGGAACCGCTCCTTGTTGCGCCGGACCGCCCGGGTCAGCGCTCCAGTCTCGACGCCGTAGAGCTCGGCGAGGTCCTCGTCGACCATCACCGGCCTCCCGCCGACGACCACGATCCGCTTCTCGATCGCCAGCGCTGCGACCAGCCGCACCGGCTTGCCCTCTTGCTCCGAGCTGGCCATCAAGCCGATCTACCCTCCACAGCTGCAGCATGCATGGCAATCCGTCACCGGTGGGAAACGGCGAGGGGCAATCGAGCGACGGGAGTGTGTCGATTCCGTCACGGCGTGATCACCGGCAGCGGAGACGACATCGTCGTGGGCGCCCGTGGAAGCGACGAGATCTTCTCCGGTAGCGGCGATGACGCCGTCGGGGCTCTGGGCGGTAACGACCTGATCTGGTCCGGCGCCGGGGATGACTTCATCGTCGCCGCTACAGGCAACGACGAGATCGAGTCCGGTGAGGGCCGTGATCGGATCTTCGATCAGGGCGGCGGACGGTCGCAGATTGACGCCGGGGGCGGCGATGACCGGCTCGACGTTGACGTCGGCGAGGCCTACATTGACGCCGGCTCAGGCGACGATCGCGTCGAGCTCGACGCCGCTCGTAGCGGCGGACTTGCAGTGATCGAGGCGGGCGCGGGGGATGACGAGGTAGGTAGAAGGGGTCGAGATCGAGCTCGGCGACCGCCTCGATCACGAACCAGGCGAGGTGGTCTTCGGGCAGCCACTCGCGCAGATCGGGCGGCAAGAGCATTGGTTGGTCACGGTCGCATTCGATGAAGTTCTGAGCCATGCCCGGATTGTCATAAACGCCACGGACGGAGCGGGGGTTTCTGCAACAGCCTCCGCGAGAAGCACCAGTAAGCGCAACGGCCCGCGCGTAGCGGGCCGTGACTGCGGCCGGCGGGGTGCGCAATCTATGTCTGTCCGACGAGATAGACCGCGACCACCCAGCAGGGCAACGCTATTGCTGCCGGGAGCAGGAGCCAGCGGCTTCGGGAAGATGCCGCACCGGCGAGCTCGATGTAGCCCGCGGCCATGGAAGCAAGGGCGGCCAGCGCGGCGAAGATCACGAGGCCGCTGCTGGCTCCGTTCCCTCGCCCAAACAGACCGTCGTCGTTGACCGCTACGACGAGGCCGAGCACAAGCCACGCAAGACCGAGTGCCTCCCCCGCCGCGAATCGAGCGACTCGAGGGAGGATGAATGGGCGATCAGTCATCGTGCCGGGACCTTCCCACCGCGCGACGGCTCACTCGCCGACGCCGTTCAGCTCCTCGACGGCGCCGACCGCGTCGCCCCGCTTGAAGAAGTCGACCGCGATGATGTTCGGCTGAAGGCCGCGCCGGCGCGTGCACATCGTGACCCGGTCGAGGATGAACCGCTTCCGGTTGACCACCTCGGCGTTGGTCGGGCGCGGGGCGGGTGAGGTGTCGACCCAGTGGTTCATCAGGAAGAACGGCGCGTCGGGCTTGCCGCGGTTCTCGTCGCAGGAGGCAGGCCGCGTCAGCTGCTCGGGCTTGCTGAACGAGAACGGGGTCTCCTGCGTGATCGCGAACTGGTCGCGATACCAGGATGGGTCGCCCCCGTCGCGCTCGGCCATCACGAACAGCCGCTGATCGAGGTCGATCATCTCCCGCAGCGTCGGCAGCGGTGAGTCGGGGCCCGTGTAGACGAGGTCGGTGAGCCCGACGTTCTCGAACGCGGCAACGGTGTCGGCGGGCACCGTCGCGTCCTCGATCGACATCACCACCACCTCACCCGGGTTGGCGATCAGGAAGTCCTTGACCTCGCGCAGACCGGCCTCGAAGCGGATCGCGCCGACCTCGCAGAAGCCGTGACAGAGGAAGACCTCGCTGTCGCCGCCGCCCCGGTAGCCGATCTGGCGCCTGATCTGCTCGGCCGCCGCGACCGCCTCCGGCCCCAGTCCGGCCTCGATCTTCGCGCGGCTGCCGAAGCCCTTCTCGAGGTCGGTGGCGACGCCGTTGTCCGTCTCGACTCCGTAGTGCGGGTCGATCAGCAGCGCCCGGAAGCCGGCGTCGAGCTGCTCGCCGATCCCGGCCTCCTGCTGGGCGAAGAACCAGTTGTCGTAGGTAGCCGCCGACATCGAGTTGTGCGTGCCGGCGAAGGCGACCTGGTCGAGGCTGCGGTCGCAGAGCTCGACCGAGCCGTTGCAGGCGTCGACGCGGAGCGGGGGGGTCTCGGGGTCGTTGGTGCCGAGCCCAAGCAGGGCGAAGCCGCCGAGCAGCACTGCTCCGACGGCGACTACCCGGGCCATCGCCTTCCCGCTCAGGTCCCGCTCGGCCGCCAGCGCCTCGGCCGAGCTTGCCTCGTCGCCTCGGACGGCCCCCGCGGCGAGCCGCATCAGCTCCGCGGCGCCGACATAGATGACGAAGGCGCCGAGGAGGACTACCAGCGCCGCCAGCACGGCGTCGCGATTCTGGATCACGAGGATCCCCACCAGGATCAGGACGAGGGCACGCAGGACCCGCAGCGAGGCGCGCTCCGGGACGGCGGTGAGTCGACGCCAGCCGCGCACCGCGAGTGCACCGACGTCGATCGGCTCGCGGGTCCTGCTGGCCCCGGCCGTGAGCACGATCCCGAATCCGGCGAGCAGCATCCACCAGGTCCGCAGATCGCCGAGGAAGGCGTTGTAGACGGCACGGGCGGTATCGGCCGCATCGCCGCTCAACTGGCCGACGACCAGTACGCGCCCGACCTGCCAGACGACCACCGCAGCGACACCGCCGATCGCCAGCGACCGGCCGAGCCGGCGGATGCCCGCGAGCCGGCTCGGCGCAAGGCGGATCGATCCCGCCGCCGCCGCCAGCGCCAGCGCGAGCGCGATCCAATGCAGGACTCCCAGGTCGTTTCCGGTCTGGGCGACGTCGATGATGATCCCCTCGCCCTCGCCGTCGCCTTGGTTCACCAACGGGACGTCGAGCTTGCGCGAGACCTCGTCCGCGACCTCGGGGGCGGCCGCCTGAAGCCCCTGCCGGATCAGGATCCCGATGTTCTCCAGGGTCACCGTGACCGTGTCGGTGTTGCCCTCGATCACGGTGGCGTGCACGTCCTCGACGCCGCCGGCGAGCAGTGACTGAAGCGCTGTGGAGCGGACCAGCAGCCCCGCCACCGCCTCGATCAACGGCCGGGCGGCCACCGCGTTCGGCACCTCGCTGGTCGCCCCGTCGGTGATCGCCCCGGCGATCTGATTCTGGACCGCCTCGTCGTCGAGGATGCTGACCGCGCGGTTCGAGAACGTCCGCGAGTCGAACAGCGTCTCCTCGGCGTAGGCCGCGACCGAGGCGACCAGGACCGCAAACACCGCGAGCCCGGCGAGCCCGCGCGAGTAAAGCCGTCTGCGAGCGGGCGTCACCGGGCCATCCTAGGCCTCGGGCCGGTCTCGGTCCTTGCTCGGCTGCACGCGCTTCGGCTCGCCGCGCTGTTTGCGGAAATGGGGTGGCCAGGGCGCGTCGCCGAGGCCCTTGCGCTCGTCCTCGGCGGCGAGCTCGAGCAGACCGTCGAGGCTGCCCACGCGCTCGTCGATCTCCGCCGAGGGATCGCCGTCGCGCTCGATCCGGGCGGGCACGGTTCGCAGCGTGAACGCCGCCGCGTCGACCGCCGGGACCTCGTCCCACCGCAGCGGCGTCGAGACCCGGGCGTCGGGGGTCGGGCGGACCGAGTAGGCGGAGGCGACCGTGCGGTCGCGGGCGTTCTGGTTGTAGTCGACGAAGACGCCGTGCCGCTCCTCCTTCCACCACTTGCTCGTCGCCAGGTCGGTTCGTCGCTCGACCTCACGGGCGAGCGCCAGCGCCGAGCGCCGGACCTCGGAGAACGGCCAGTCGGGCTCGATCCGGACGTTGATGTGGATGCCGCGGCCCCCGGACGTCTTCGGGAACCCGACCAATCCATGGTCGTCGAGCACCTCGCCGCAGACCAGCGCGACCCGGCGGACGTCGTCCCAGCTCGCCTCCGGCGTCGGGTCGAGGTCGACCCTGAGCTCGTCCGGGTGATCGAGGTCGGAGCGGCGGCAGGGCCAGGGGTTGAAGTCGATCACGCCCAGGTTCACCGCCCAGACGAGATGGGCGGCGTCGTTCGCGCAGAGCTCGGTCGCGCTGCGCCCGCTCGGGAAGTGCACGGTCGCGGTCTGCAGCCAATCCGGCGCCCCCTTCGGCACCCGCTTCTGGAAGAAGAAGTCGCCCTCGACCCCGTCGACGAACCGCTTCATCGTCGTCGGCCGCTCGCGCAGGTGGTTGGTCGCCGCCGCCTCGACCGCGATGTAGTACTCGGCCAGATCCCGCTTCGTGATGCCGAGCTCCGGGAAGAAGACCTTGCCCGGGCTCGACAGGCGAACGCTGCGCCCGGATACCTCGATCTCGATCGCTTCCTTGGCCATCGTGGCCGCGCAAGCGTAAGGCCTGGCCCCCGGTGGCGAAGCCGTCCGACCCGTGGCGTGAGATTCGCATCGTGAGCGAGCTGCAGACGATGCGCTACGCGACCGAGGGACGTGTCGCGAGGATCATCCTCGACCGACCGGCGCGGGGCAACGGGATCACGCTCGAGATGCCGGGCGAGCTCGCGGCCTGCGTCGAGCGCGCCAACCTCGACCCGGCGATCCACGTGATCGCGCTCTCGGGAGCGGGCTCCGGCTTCTGCGGCGGCTACGACCTGGTCGCGTCGGCCGAGCGGATCGGGAGCGAGGCCGAGGGCGCAGCCGGGGCGCCGCCGGCGCCGCAGGGCTCGCCGACCGACCCCGCCGTCGTCGCCGCGAACCACGATCCGGAGGGGACCTGGGATCCGGTCACCGACTTCCAGATGATGTCGAGAAACCTGCGTGGATTCATGTCGCTGTTCCACTCGGAGAAGCCGGTGATCTGCAAGGTCCACGGCTACTGCGTGGCCGGCGGCACCGACATGGCGCTCTGCTCCGACCTGATCGTGGCCGAGGACCGGGCGAAGATCGGGTATCCGCCCGCCCGGGTGTGGGGAGTGCCGACGTCGATGCTCTGGGCGCACCGGATCGGGCTCGAGCGCGCACGGCGCCTGCTGCTCACCGGCGACTCGATCAGCGGGGCCACGGCGGCGGAGTGGGGGCTGGTCAGCGAGGCCGTCGAGGCCGAGCGGCTCGACCAGCGGTTCGAGGCGCTGCTCGAGCGTGTCGCCCGCCTGCCGATCAACCAGCTGGTGATGCACAAGCTCGCGATCAACCAGGCGCTCTACGCGCAGGGTCTCCAGGCGACGCAGACGATCAGCGTCTTCTTCGACGGGATCGCGCGGCACACGCCGGAGGGCTTCGCGTTCCAGCAGCGCGCGGCCGAGGCGGGCTTCAAGCAGGCGGTTCGCGAGCGCGATCAGCCGTTCGGGGATCTCGGGCTGTTTCGCGACCCTTAACGTTTCGGTATTAGATACCCGCGGATGCCCGGACCGATCGACTTCACCGAGGCGCTCGAGCAGCTCAGCTGCTCGGCCTGGACCTATGCGGCGCTGGCGACCGCGCTCGAGTTGGGCATGCTCGAGCAACTCGCCGAGCCGGTCGCGGAATCCGCGGTCGCCGAGCGTTGCGACGTCGATCCGGAGCTCTGCGCCGACATCATCGATGCCCTGATCGCGATCGGGGCGGTCAGCCGCAGCGACGGCAGCCTGATTCCGGCGCCCTCCTTTCAGACCCTGCTCTCACCGCCGGTGGCGAAGGTCCTGCAGGCGGAGATCCGTGGCGACCATCTGCAGACCAGGAGCCTGCTGCGTCGCGCGCGCGAGGGCGAGCCGCTCAGCGGCTGGCGCCTGGAGGACCCGGTGGCGCTCGCCGCCCAGGGTGAGACGGGCGGCTCGACGAGCCTGCTGATCGAGGCGCTGCTTCCGGGGCTCGATGGGCTCGGGGCGAGGATGCAGCGACCGGGAGCTCGGATCCTCGACGTCGGCGCCGGTGTCGGCGTTGTCTCGATCGAGCTCTGCCGGCTCTGGCCCCGGGCCGAGGCCGTCGGGCTGGAGCCTCATCGGACTGCCCGCGAGCTCGGTCGCTCACGGGTTGCCGGCGCCGGTCTCAATCAGCGGATTGCGTTCCGAGACGAGTCGGTCGAGATGCTCGCCGAGCTCGATGCCTACGACCTCGCGTTCGTGCCGCAGCCCTTTCTCCCGGCACGGTCGCTGCTCGCCGGGTTGCCGCGAATCCATGCCGCCCTGCGGCCGGGAGGGTGGCTGGTCATGTTGACCAGCGAGCTGCCGGAAGACCAGCCTATGGTGGCCGCGGCGCGCCGCTTCCGGGCCCGGATCTGGGGTGGGGGCGTGCTCGGATCGGAGCAGCTGGAAACAGCTCTGTGGACCGCAGGCTTCGACGGCGTGCACTCGGAGCATCCGATCGGCTCGTTCCGGGCGATCACCGCCCGTCGGGCGGCGCCGGGCGGGGCCGGCCTCGCCACCGATGCGGCCCCGGGGCTCGATCGAGACATGACCGAGCGCGACGAGCGGATCACCGGCTACGCAGTGGGCGCGGCCGATCAGGGCGGCTGATGGCCCCGGCAAGCGATTCCGATTGCGGGCCGTGGCCGGCGCCGTCACGCTTAGCTGTGTGATCCGTGTGCACCGCATTCCGTTCTCGACCAACGTCGAGCGGGTCGCCCTGGGCTGCGGGATCAAGGGGGTCGAGGTCGAGTGGGTGGATCACGATCCCGATGACCGCGCCGCGGTGCTCGCGCTCAGCGGCGGCCCGCTGGTGCCCGTCGCCGAGTTCGGTGCCGAGGTGGTCGGCGACTCGATGCGGATCCTGGAGCGTCTCGAGGCGCTGGTGCCCGATCCGCCCCTCTGGCCCCCTGAGCCGGCGGAACGCGCCGCTGCTGAGACCTTCGTCGAGTGGTTCAACGAGGTCTGGAAGGGGCCGCCGAACGCCCTCGACGCCGACGTCCCACCGGCGGATGCGGTGGCGCTCTCGGCCCGGATGCAGGCCTGGACCGAGCGCTTCGAGCGCCGTCTCGCAGCCCAGCCGTTCCTGCTCGGCGGTCGGGTTACGATTGCCGACGTCTGCGCCTACCCGTTTCTGCGCTACGCCGCACGCGCACCGGACCCCGACGACGACGAGCGCTTCCACGCGATTCTGCACGCCGAGCTCTCGCGGGGCACTCACCCCGCGCTGGATCGATGGATCGGGCGCTTAGCGGCCCTACCCTGCGCCTGAGCCGGTAGCTAGACCCGGTGAATCTCGAACAGGTTCGTCCCGAGCTGCTGCTCGGGCAGCCCGGCGACGACGGCGATCAGATCCCCGGGGGCCGCCACCCCCACCGCGCGCGCGATGGCCGCCGAGTCGTCGAGCAGTTCGCGCAGGTCCTCCCAGTCCTCGTGGAAGACCGAGCTGACGCCGAACAGCAGGTTGAGGCGCCGGACCGTTTCCTTGCGGGGCGAGATCGCGACGACGGGTACCCGCGGCCGCAGGGCCGAGACCAGCCGCGCGGTGCGTCCGCTGTTCGTCGGGACCATGATCGCCGCCAGGCCGAGGCGATAGGTGGAGGCGACGGCACCCTGGGCGACCGAGGCGGCGATGTCGTCCGCGGCGGCGTCAACCCGATTGCCGAGCCATGACTCGTACGGCAGGTCGCGCTCGGTCTCGATCGCGACCCGGTTCATCATCCGGACCGCCTCGAGCGGGTACTCGCCGACGGCCGTCTCCTCCGAGAGCATCACCGCGTCGGTCCCGTCGTAGATCGCGTTTGCGACGTCGGTCACCTCGGCCCGCGTCGGGCGATCGCTGTGCACCATCGAGGCGAGCATCTCGGTCGCCGTGATCACCGGCTTCGAACGGCTTCCAGCCAGCGCGATCAGGCGCTTTTGAGTCGAGGGCATCGATTCGATCGGTAGCTCGATCCCGAGATCGCCGCGGGCGACCATGATTCCGCTCGTCGCCTCGTCGATGATCGCCGTCGCGCTGTCGAGGGCCTGCGGCTTCTCGATCTTGGCGATCAGCGGGATGTCGACGCCGCGCTCGCGGATGCGGTCATTGATCGGGCGCAGGTCGTCGGCGCTGCGCACGAACGAGACCGCGAGCAGATCGACGCCCCGCTCGACCGCGAACTCGATCCAGTCGAGGTCGCTCGGACCGGCCGACGGCATCCCGGCGATCGCACCGGGCAGATTGACGCCCTGGTGCGAGCAGACCGAGCCGCCCGTCTCGACCTCGCAGACCACGTCTGCCTCCCGCACCTCCTTCGCGCGCAGGCGAACGCGGCCGTCGGCGAGGAAGATCGGATCGCCGACCTTGACGGCGTCGGGCAGGCCCTCGAACGAGACCGGCAACAGCTCTGGGGTCCCGAGGCACTCGATCGTCGTCAGCGTCAGCATGCTGCCCGGGTGGACCCGGACCATCCCCTCCTCGACTTCGTCCAGTCGCAGCTTCGGCCCGGGCAGATCCCCGAGCACGCCGACCCACTTGCCGGTTCTCTCGCTGGCGGAGCGAATCCGCTCGATCGTCTCGGCGTGCTCGATCGGGCTCCCGTGCGAGAAGTTGAGCCGGAAGACATCGGCGCCGGCCTCGATCATCTCGACCAGCACCGGCTCGTCCCGCGAGGCGGGCCCGATCGTGGCGACGATCTTGGTCCGGCGCTGGGCCCTCGGTTCGCTCAACCGCCCCACCGCCCGGCGTACTCGCTGACCCTTCTGGCGAGCCGGTGCGTCGGGCCGGGCATCGTCGTCCCGTCCGGGGCCTCAGGCCGATCCGGTTCCGGCTCCTCGAGGTGCTGAATCACGGGCAGCCGCCACAGAAGGCTCGCCGTGATCAGCCCGATCGCCACCGAGAGCAGCGCCAGGAACCACTGACCGGCGGAGAGCAGGGCGAGCTCGAAGAAGTCGCGGACCGGGGCCGCCGCCAGGGCCAGCGCGTAGAGCGCGCCGAGCCCGGAGACCATCGCCAGCATGTAGCTCTGGATCGCGATGTGCTCGCGTCCGGGCCCGCGCTCGAGCAGCAGGATGAACGCCAGCCCGAGGATGATCAGCGTCGTCGTCGCCGCGGTCCGGCCCTCGTTCAGGCTGCCGCCGAAGATCGCATCGACGAGGAAGAAGGAGAGCAGCGAGCCGACCCCGATCCCGATTCCCGCCGGTAGCGAGAAGGCGGTCAGCGCCCGCAGCAGCCTGCCCCGGTAAAGCGGCCCCTCGCTCGGGGCCAGGGCGAGCACGAACGAGGGGATGCCGATCGTCAACGTCGCCGCGATCGTCAGCTGCCGCGGGAGGAAGGGAAACGGGAAGCCGAACAGCGCGGCGGCGAGGATCAGGAAGGCGGCGTAGAAGGTCTTGGTCATGTAGAGCCGGCCGAGCCGGTGGATGTTGCGCGCGATCCGCCGGCCCTCGGCGACCGCGCGCGGCAGCATCGAGAACTCGTCCCGCAGCAGGACGATGTCGGCGATCCCCTTCGTGATCTGGCTGCCCGAGCCCATCGCCACCGCCAGTCGCGCCTGCTTCAACGCCGGCACGTCGTTGACGCCGTCGCCGATCATCGCCGTGAACCGCCCCGATTCGGACAGGGCGCCGACCAGCGCCTTCTTCTGATCGGGCGTGATCCGGCAAAAGACCGTGTTCGCGCCCGCCGCCTCGGCCAGGCGCTCCGGATCGTCAGGCAGCGCCGGGCCCTCGATCACGCCGGCATCGCCGGGCAGCCCGAGCGCTTTCGCGACCGCGGTAACCGTCTCGCGGGCGTCGCCCGAGATCACCTTGAGGTCGACCTCCTGCTCGCGCATGAACTCGATCGTCGCCTCGGCGTCGGGTCGCATCGTCTCCTCGAGCACCACCAGTGCCCGTGCCTCGAGCCGCGGCGGCGGTGAGCTCGCCGGGTCGTCGGGCAGGCCGCCCGTGGCCTCGCCAAAGGCGATCACCCGCCGGCCGCCGGCGGTCTGCTCGCTCAGCACCTGGGCGAGCTTCGGCGGCAGCTCCAGCGCTCCGGCCCCGATCAGCACGTCGGGCGCTCCGATCACGTAGCTGCGCGGCCCGGCGTCACCGTTCAGGTTGAGCCCGCTCCACTTCCACTTCGAGGAGAACGGCACCTCGCTGACGACGCTCAGCGGCTCACCGGGGAACGCCTCCGCGATCGTCTCGAGCGTCCGGTTGCGCTCGCCGGCCGATGCCGCGAAGCTGCTCAGCTGCCGCCGGACATCGGCCTCGGCGCCGTCGGGAGTCGCGACGTCGATCAGCTTCAGGGTCCCGTCCGTGAGGGTGCCGGTCTTGTCGACGCAGACCGTGTCCACCGCGGCCAGGGCCTCGGTTGCCGCCATCTGCTGGACGAGCGTGTTCTGGCGCGCGAGGCGCATCGCTGCGACCGCAAGCGTGACGCTCATCAGCAGCACCAGGCCTTCGGGGACGAGCGTGATCAGCCCGGCCGTCGCCTGCTGGGCGGCCTCGGTGAAGTCGACGCTGCGGACGCTGAGGCCGATCAGCATGATGATCGCCATCGGGACGAGCAGCACGGCGGTCGCCCAGAGCACGCTGTTGACCTCGGTCTGAAGCGGCGACGGTGGGTGGCGGAACTCCTTCGCCTGGCCCGCGATCTGCTCCGCATAGCTCTCCTCGCGCACCGCCTCGACCTCGAAGTAGCCGGAGCCGGAGACGCAGAACGAGCCCGACAGCAGCTGGTCCCCGTGGTCCTTGCGGATGCCGTCCGCCTCCCCGGTCAGCAGCGACTCGTCGATCGTCATGCCGCGGGAGGAGGTGACCCGGCCGTCGGCGACGAGTTGGTCGCCGGGCACGATCCTGATCGTGTCGCCGGGCACGACCTCCTCGCCGAGAAGCTCGACCTGCTCGCCGTCGCGGATCACGCTCGCGCGAGGAGCGACGAGCAGCGCAAGGCTGTCGAGCACCTCCTTCGCACGCAGCTCCTGGCGGATGCCGATCGCGGAGTTGACGATCGCGATCAGTCCGAACAGCGCGTCGGCGAACAGCCCCTGGCTGATCACGAGAATGAAGAAGACCAGCACGATCGCGTTGAACAGCGTGAAGACGTTCGCGTAGATGATCGAGCGCGTCGAGCGCGAGGAGGTGTCCGCCGGCGGACCCAGCTCGGACAGACGGCGGGCTGCCTCCGAGGAGCTCAGCCCGAGCGGGGCGGTGTCGGCCATTGCCGCGGGCATCCTGCCATTCATACAGAAAGCGACCGAGGGCGAACACCCGGTGGGGCTGTTGGCCTGCCTCCCCGGTCGGAAGGTAGGGTTCCGTCATGGCGCTGAAGCTTGGAATCAACCTCGGCTACTGGGGAATCGGCCCTCAGGGCGAGGAGGCGGTGGAACTGGTGCAGGCGGCTGAGGCTGCCGGGTTCGAGTCGGTATGGGCCGCCGAGTCCTACGGCTCCGACGTCGTCTCGGTCCTCGCCTCGCTGGTATCTCAGACCACCACGATCAAGCTCGGTGCGGCGATCATGCAGGTCCCGGCCCGCCCGCCCGCCGCCGCCGCGATGGCGGGTGCGACGATCGATGCGCTCTCCGGCGGTCGGTTCATCTTCGGCTTCGGGCCGTCGGGGCCACAGGTCTCGGAGGGCTGGTACGGCGTCGCCTATCCGAAGCCGTGGGGTCGGACTCGCGAGTACATCGAGATCGTGCGGGAGATCATCGCCCGTCAGGGACCGCTCGAGCATCACGGCCCCCACTACGACCTGCCGCTGACCAGCGCCGACGCGACCGGCCAGGGCAAGGCATTGAAGCTCAACTTCCACCCGGTGCGCGACCGGATCCCGGTCTTCGTCGGGGCGATCGGCAGCAAGTCGGTCGAGCTGGCCGCCGAGATCTGCGAGGGATGGATCCCGGCGTTCTGCGACCCGACCCGGATCGAGGAGGTCTGGGGGGAGAGCCTCGCGACCGGCTTCGAGAAGGGGGGCAGGACGCGGCAGGATCTCGAGGTGAGCCCGACGATCTCGGTGGCGATCGACGGGAATCTCGAGAGCGCCCGGCATCTCGTTCAGGCGTCATTGCTGCTCTACCTCGGCGGGATGGGCTCGAAGGAGAAGAACTTCTACGTCGACCTCAGCGAGCGATTCGGGTACGGGGAGGAGGCCCGCAACGTCCAGTCGCTCTACCTGGACGGCGAGCGCGAACAGGCCTACGCGGCAGTTCCCGAGGAGCTCGTCTCTGCCACCTCGCTGATCGGGACCGAGGAGCAGGTTGCCGACCGCCTGAGCGCGATCGAGGCGGCCGGCGTCGATCGCCTGATCGTTTCGCTGGCCCACTTCGACCCGGCCGAGCGCCGGCACACGATCGAGCGTCTCGCCGCGCTGGCGGGCGTGCAGGCAGTCGTCTGAGCCGTCGGGGCTGAGCGCGTGTTGGCGCGCCGCGATCTATAACTGGCCCATGCCCGATCTCGCCGAAGGGGCAATCTTCGCCGGTCATCGAATCGAGGGCGTGGCCGGCCGGGGCGGGATGGGCACGGTCTACAGGGCGACCCACATCGCGCTCGATCATCTCGTCGCGCTGAAGGTGATCGCACCGGATCTGGCGGGCGACGAGTCGTTCCGCGAGCGGTTCAAGTCCGAATCGCGGATCGCCGTCTCCCTGCGGCACGCGAACGTGGTCCCGATCCACCACGCGGGGGAGGAAGAGGGGCTGCTGTTCGTGACCATGGACCTGATCGAAGGCCCCGACCTGCGGAAGCTCCTGATCGCCCGGGGTCCGCTGGAGCCCGACCACGCGATCGCGATCCTGCGACAGGTAGCGTCGGCACTCGACGTGGCCCACTCCCGCGGACTGGTCCACCGCGACATCAAGCCCGGCAACATCCTGATCGACGAGCGCGCGGGGCCCGACCACGCCTACCTGACCGACTTCGGCCTGACGAAGCGCATGGACCAGGCGACCGACGTCAGCGCTCTGACCAGCACCGGCGCCTTCGTCGGCACGCTCGACTACGTCGCTCCGGAGCAGATCCGCGGCGACCGTCTCGACGCCCGCACCGACGTCTACGCGCTCGGCTGCGTGCTCTACGAGATGCTCGGCGATCAGGCGCCGTTCGGCGACCGTGAGGAGAAGGTGGCGAAGATCTACGCCCACCTCCAGGATGAGCCACGGCCGCTGGGCGCGAAGCTGGCCCGGTTCGATCCGGTCCTCTCCCGAGCGATGGCAAAGGCTGCCGATCAGCGCTTCCCCTCGGCCGGCGATCTCGCCCGCGCCGCGACCGCCGCTCTCGAGGGCGGCGAGGTGACCGAGACCGAACGCAGCGTCGGCGTCGGCCCGGCGGCACCGACGATGGCCTACGCGGCGGTCGATGCGGCGGACACAGCCGAGGCTCCCGCCGCCCCTCGCGCGCAGCGGGAGCCGGAGCCGGATCGGGGCTCGGAATCGGCCACGGGGGCGGCGACCGAGCTCGGGTCGACGACGGCGGATCCCGCCCCCCGCGAGACCCCGCCCGGCCCCGCCGGGCAAGCTCGCCCGAGCCGGCGGTCGGGCCGCCGGCTCGGCCTGATCGCGGCCTCGGCGGGGCTCGCCGTGGCCGCCGTCGCCGCCCTGTTGGTGCTTGGATCGGGCGATGACTCCGCTCCGACGTCCGGCCCGGACCCCCAGCCCGGCCCGGTCGGGGCCGCCGGCGGGCCGGTCGAGGTGGACGGCTTTCCGGTCGGGGTAGCCGCGGGTGGCGGTGGCGTGCGAGTGGCGACTCGCGAGGGCGGAACCCTGGTCGAGGTCGACGACCCCGGCCGGCCGATCGAGCTCGGCGTCGCCTCGGTCGAAGATACGGTCTTCTCGGGTGGGGTCTGGTGGGCGACAGCTCCCGGGGATTCGAAGGTGGTCGGCGCCGGGGGCGATGATGCGCTCGTTCCCCAGGTCGACGTCGGCGCGGAGCCGAAGGGGATCGCCAAGCAGGGCGGCGACGCTCTCTGGGTGACCAACTCGGCGGACGACTCGATCACGCGGATCGCGCTCGGCGAAGGCAGCGCTGTTGTCGAGCCGGCCGTTCCGCTCGGCGACGCGGACGGGCCGCACGGGATCGCCTTCGACCGGGACCGTGAGGCACTGTGGGTCAGCTCGCGCGAGAACGACCGGCTGCTCCGCGTCGGTCTCGGCGATCCGCAGAGCGAGCAGGAGTCCTTCGAGGTCGGCGTCAATCCGAAGGGCGTGGCCGTCACCGAGGAAGCGGTTTGGGTCGCGAACGCCGGCGGCCGGTCGGTGACCCGGCTCGACCCCGACGCGGGCGAGACGACGACCACCAGGGTCGGCGGCACGCCCCGCGATCTGGTCGAGGCCGGCGGGCGGATCTGGGTCAGCAACGGCGACGGGTACGTCAGCGCCCTCGATCCCGGCGACGGCTCCGAGCTCGGGCGGGTCGAGCTCGCCGGCTCCGAGCCCGAGGACATCGCCTTCGACGGGAAGCAACTGTGGGTCACGACCGGAAGGACCGGGACCGTGATCCCGATCGATCCGAGCTGACTCAGGCCGCGATCGCCACCGCCACCACCAGGTAGACGGCGATCGAGACGAGGTCCTGGGCAACGGTCGCCAGCGGCCCCGAACCGAAGGCCGGGTCGAATCCGAGCCGCTGCAGGGCGAAGGGCAGGGCCATGGCGATCGCCGTCGCCGTCGCGCAGGCCATGGTCAGCGAGATGCCGACCGCGATAGCGATGCGACCATCACCCCAGCCGACAAGTGCGAAGGGCATGAACAGGGCGCCGACCAGCAGCCCGATCACGGCCCCGCTGAGCAGCTCGCGGCGGACCACCCTTGCCCAGCTCACCCGCGTTGCGAGGGCCCTGATCACCAGCGCCTCGGTCTGGGTGCCGACGGCATCCGCCATGTAGACGACGGCCGGAAGGAAGAAGGCGATCAGGACCTTCTCATCGAGCTGGCGCTCGAAGCCCGAAACGAGGGCGACCGAGGCCATCGCCCCGAGCAGGCCGATCAGAAGCCACGGGAGCCGGTGCCAGATGCGAAGACCGACCCGCTCCTCGGCGGCGTGGCGGGCGCGGCGGCTGCCGTGCAGGAAGCCGCCGATCCGCGCCAGATCCTCGCTGTGCTCCTCGAGCAGCACGCGCAGCATTCGATGCGGAGGAATCAGGCCGAGAAAGCGACCCTCGGAGTCGACCACGGGGAGCGCGGACACCCGGCGGTCGGCCATCTCACGGGCGACGATCTGCTGGTCGGCCTCCGGGTCGATCATCGGCAGGCCCGGCTCCACGAGCCGCTCGATCAATGCCTCCTCCGGCGCGGCGAGCAGCGTCGCTAACGGGACGACGCCGACGAACTGATCCCCGTCCAACACCGCCACCGCGTTGGCGGTCGTGAACGCGATCCCGATCAGCCCCCTCCGGACCTCACCGGCCGATTGGCCGGGTATCGCCTCAGGCACATGCCGGCTGGCGTGCTCGGCGGCGGTGCCCAGCAGTGCGTCGGGCGCCTGCTTGAGCTCGAGCTCCTTGGTGCCGAAGGCCGGCTCGTCCGCCATCAGGTGATTATCGCCGTTCGCCACGAACGCGACGAGGCCCCCGCGCCGGCGGGGGCCTCGTCGTGGTGGCTTCGGTCGCGGGGACCGGTGGAGCGGGGCGGGGGCTACTTGACCTTGCCCTCGATCAGCATCCAGCAGCCGTCGGTGTCGTCGTAGACCCGGTAGCCGTCCCCCTTCTTCAGGGGCGGGTTGTGCTGGAGGGTGTTATCGCCACCTGAGCTGCACCGAAGGGTGCTCGTCGCGGCCGTCTTGATCGCGAGGCGCTCGCCCTGCTTGATCTTGACGTGGGTGGCGAACTTCTCGACGCGGTAGTTGTCGTTGTCCCAGTTCGCCTGCTCCTGGCCCTGGTAGCTGACCTTCGGACCGTTGCGCTTGATCTTCGTGTGGCCGTCGAACGTGGTCTTGACGATCTGCAGCTTGAAGCTGCCTGACTCGCCGGCGATCAGCTTGACCTTCTTCAGGTAGCCGGTCTTCGGGGACTCCTCGCCGCCGGGGTTGCCGTAGGCCTCGCCCATCACCCAGGTGCACTTGCCGGGCGACTCGCAGTCGTGGGCGGTGCCGGCATTGGAGGGCTGGACGTTCTTGTTGAGATCGGAGCCGAACGAGGCGGCCTGCGCTGCCCCGGCGCCGATCGCGATCGCGATCAGGGCTGCGACGAGCGTCAGCAGGCCGGCCATCGCGGCACGTCCGCCGCTCGCGGCTCGGCTGCCCTTGGCGATCATGTTGGTGTTGGAGCGGATCATCATCTTTCCTTTCGGTTGGTCTTGCTGGGCCGGGCCGTTTGCGCCGGCAGGGGAAAGATCGCCCGGATCGGGCGCCGGAACCAGGGGTCCGCGGGGGGTACTCGGACCGCCCGGCGGGTGGTCCTCTTCACACCTCGGGGTGGGGTCGCGTGGCGTCGGGGACCCTGGCTCGGTTAGGGTGCGCGACCGCGCATGCGGATCGGCGTCCCCAAAGAGCCCGTCGAAGGTGAGAGGCGCGTCGCGCTGATCCCCGACACGGTTGCGAGCCTCGTTGACAAGCAGCTCGCCGTCGTCGTCGAGTCCGGCGCCGGCGAGCTCGCCGGCCATCCAGACAGCGAGTACGCGGAGGCGGGTGCCGAGCTCGGTACCGCCGACGACGTCTACGGCGCGGACGTCGTGCTTCGGGTTGCGACGCCCTCGGTGGCCGAGATCGGCGGCATCGCCCCCGGCAAGGTGCTGGTCGGCTTCCTCGCCCCCCTGACCTCGGGCGAGACGACCCGCGCTCTCGCGGAGGGCAAGGTGACCGGCTTCGCGATCGAGTCGATCCCGCGGATCACCCGGGCCCAGGCGATGGACGGCCTCTCCTCGCAGGCGAACGTCGCGGGCTACGCCGCGGCGTTGCTCGCCGCCCGCGAGTGTGGTCGGTTCTTCCCGATGATGACCACCGCCGCCGGAACCGTCTCACCGGCGCGCGTGATGGTGCTCGGAGCCGGGGTCGCCGGCCTGCAGGCGATCGCCACAGCGAAGCGCCTCGGCGCCGTGGTCAGCGGATTCGACATCCGCCGCGCCGCCTGGGAGCAGATCGCCTCGCTCGGTGGGCGTCCGCTCGAGCTCGACTTCATCCCCGATGCCGAGGACGAGGGCGGCTACGCGAGGCCGCTGACGGAGGAGGAGAACGCGCAGGTCCGCGATGCGCTCGCCGAGAACGCCGGCAAGCAGGACGTGATCATCACCACCGCGCAGATCCCGGGCCGCGAGGCCCCGATCCTGATCACCGAGCAGGCCGTGCGCAACATGTCGCCGGGATCGGTGATCGTCGATCTCGCCGGCGACTCGGGCGGCAACTGCGAGCTGACGCAGGCCGGGGAGACCGTGGAGGTCGACGGCGTGCGGATCATCGCGCCGCGGAACCTGACCTCGGACATGGCGGCCCACGCCTCGCAGCTCTACGCGAAGAACCTCGAGAACTTCATCGACCTGATCACCGACCAGGGGGAGCTGGCGATCGACTTCGGCGACGAGGTTGTCGCCGGCGCCTGCATCACCCACGAAGGGGCCGTGCGCAACGAGCGTGCGGCCGCCGTCGCCGGCCTCAGCGCCGAGCCCGCGCCGAGCGCCGACCCCGATCCCGTCGCGGAAGCGGACGGGGCCGACGCCGAGGAGGCTGATTCCTGATGGACCTCGTCGATCAACTGACGATCTTCGTGCTCGCCGCATTCGTCGGCTTCGAGGTGATCTCCAAGGTGCCCGCCACCCTGCACACGCCGCTGATGTCGCAGACCAACGCGATTCACGGCATCGTGATCCTCGGTGGTCTGCTGGTGATCGGCGCCTCCGACGGCCTGCTCACCGACGTGATCGGATGGATCGCGATCTTCTTCGGAACGGTCAACGTGGTCGGTGGCTTCCTCGTCACCGACCGGATGCTCGGCATGTTCGTCCGCAAGCCGAAGCCCGCGGCCGAGGAGCAGAAGAAGTGATCGCCGTCGGCGCGCTGTCGCTCGATTCCGACCTGCTGGCGCTGTGCTACATCGCCGCCTTCTCCCTGTTCATCCTCGGCATTCGTCAGGGCACCCACCCGAAGACGGCGCGGCGCGGCAACCTGCTCGCCGCCGCGGGCATGGCGATCGCGGTCGGCGCGACGCTCGCCACCGACGTGATCGGCAACTGGGGGATCATCCTCACGGCGATCGCCGCCGGCACCGCGGTCGGCTGGATCGCCTCGGCCCGGGTGGCGATGACCGACATGCCGCAGATGGTCGCCCTCTACAACGGCCTCGGCGGTGGCGCCGTCGCGCTGATCGCCTGGTCGGAGTTCCGCGATATCGAGGGGCACGGAGGGCTGTTCGAGCTCGACGTCTTCATCCCGATCCTGTTCTCGATGGTGATCGGCTCGATCTCCTTCTGGGGCTCGAACATCGCCTTCGGCAAGCTTCAGGGGATCCTGCCGCAGCGCTCCGTCAGTCTCCCGGGCCAGCAGTTCATCAACGGCCTGCTGCTGCTCGGGCTGATCGCAGCCTGCGTGGTGATGGCAGTCGACAACGAGTCCCCCTCAGAGGGCCTGTTCGTCGCCTGCCTGATCGCGGCGGCGCTGCTCGGCAACTTCTTCGTGCTGCCGATCGGTGGAGCCGACATGCCGGTCGTGATCTCGCTGTTGAACGCGTTCACCGGTCTCGCCGCCGCCGCCGCCGGCTTCTCGCTCGACAACACCGCGCTGATCGTCGGCGGCACCCTGGTCGGCTCCTCCGGCACGATTCTGACCATGGAGATGGCGACCGCGATGAATCGCTCGGTCGCGAACATCCTCTTCGCCGGCTTCGGCGGGGCCCCGGCGGCCGGGGCGGGGGCTGGGGAGGAGCGCCCGCATCGCTCGATCGGCCCGCAGGATGCGGCGATCGCCCTCGCCTATGCCGACAGCGTGGTGATCGTGCCCGGCTACGGCCTCGCCGTGGCCCAGGCCCAGCACGCGGTCGCCGAGATGGCCGACGAGCTCGAGCGCAGAGGAGTTGAGGTCCGCTACGCGATCCACCCGGTGGCCGGCCGGATGCCGGGCCACATGAACGTGCTGCTGGCCGAGGCCGACGTCGACTACGAGAAGCTGGTCGAGATGGATGACATCAACCCAGACATGCCGCGCACCGACGTCGCGGTGGTGATCGGCGCCAACGACGTCACCAATCCGGCGGCCAAGGACGACCCGGACAGCCCGATCGCCGGGATGCCGATCATCGAGACCCACGAGGCCGGTCAGGTGATCGTGATCAAGCGCTCGATGAGCCCGGGCTTCGCCGGGATCGACAACGACCTCTTCTACATGGACAAGACGGCGATGCTGTTCATGGACGCCAAGGGCGCCGCGCAGGAGATCACCAGCGAGATCACCGAGCTCTGAGGCCCCGCCGCGGAACTCGGGCTAGCCGGCCGGCGTGGGAGCGAGGTCGTTGCTCACCAGGTCCCGACAGCCTCGCAGCCGCCGGCGCCCGGCGGGGTGCAGCTGCGCTCGGTCCCGGCCGCGGTGCGCTCAAGGGAGAAGACGCTGTTGCTGCCCGAGACCACCTCCAGCTTGTAGGTGCGGGGGCCGGCTGCGAGCACTGTCAGTGGGGTGCCGTTCAGCGTCTGCTCGATCTGTGCCAGGTCCGCGACGGTGACGCCCGAGAAGCTGCCGTCGTTGTCGAGCGCGTAGGTCTCGGCGGCGAGCTGCGCGGTGGTCAGCGTCTGCTTCGCCTCCGCGTCACGGGCCTTGTCTCGCTGGCCGTAGAAGGAAGGCATCGCGATCGCCGCCAGCAGCGCCAGCACCAGCATCACGATCAGCAGCTCGACCAGGGTGAAGCCGGGCTCGTCGCCGAGCCCTCGCGTCATCGCGCGCCTCGATCGGGCGGCCTGATCTCGCATGCGGTCGCTCATCTCGAATGCTGATCGTCAGCATCCGGCTCCGGCATTAGTCGGGGCGGGATCGTTCAGCGGTCGCGGTCGGTGCGCCGCACGCGTGGCGTCAGCCAGCCGATCAGGGCGCCGAGCCCGATCGCGATGATCAACGCGAAGAACAGCGGTAGCTCGGCCGTGGCGAAGAGGAACGTGATGTTCGTCTCGTCGGTGTTCTGCAGCACGAAGATCAGCGCCAGCACCACCGCCGCCGTGGCCACGTAGAAGCGCCATCCGCGCTGTCGGTGGCCGCTGGCCTGCTGCGTTGGGTCGTGGGCACCGGCGGTCATCTCCGCGCCGAGGCTACCAGCGCCGAACACGGGGTTGCGCAGAGCGGTTGCCGATCCGAGCGCCGGAAGTCACTCGCCGTTGCCGATCGGCGCTCTGCGGCGTTCTAGGCTCGGGCGATGGGCAGATCAGCGGGCTCCGGTCGCGGGCAGGCGAGCGTCGAGCTGGTCGGGATCATGCTCGTAGTCGCCGTCCTCTTCGGCTCTCTGCTTGCCGTGACTGCCCCGGCAGGCCTCGCCAAGCTCGTCGCGACGATCAGCGGGCGCCTGCTGTGCGTGGTCAAGGCGTCGGCGGGCTGCCGCCCGCCGACGAGCCCTCTGCAAGCTGCCTACGGCACTGAGCTCGCCGCGCTCGTGCAGCGGCATGCCCCCGAGGTCCGTTTCGAGGACGGGGAGTTCGTCTCGCTGCCCGTCGATCCCAGGGCGTGTCGGGAGCGGCGCTGCGCGGACAGCAGCGAGCCCGGTCGGCTCGGCCGGTCGTTCGACGACTACCCGGCGACGGCCTTCGTCCACCCGATCGACTGCCGCGGCCCCGCGCCCGAGCCCGCCGGCGCGGACTGCAGCGGGGCGCGTAGGGGAAGGCTCTACATCCAGTACTGGCTCTACTACCCGGAGTCGGCCACGAGGCCGCTGGGCGGGCAGGGGTTCCACCGCGATGACTGGGAGAGCTTTCAGGTGCGGATCGGCCCCGGGCGGGACGTCTCGGCCCGGGCCAGCTCGCACCACGGATACAACCACGGCGCCGACCCGATCTCAGACCTCGGCCGGATCGGCTTCGGACCGATCGCGGTCGACGCCCGCGGGCCGGCCTGGGGCCCCTCCAGCGGCTTCCTCTGGGTCTCGGCCGGCTCACATGCCGGGCGGGTCGTGGGCGGCAGCTACACGCGCTCGATTCCCCGCGGCCGGCTGCGGCTCGTTCCGATGGAGGCGGAGCTGCGCCGGCTGAGCGAGCTCGAGTTCGCGGTCGAGCCGCCCTGGCTGAAGCCGGTCTGGCGTGATCCCGAGCAGCTCGGCACCTGAGCGGGCAGGGGTCGGCGCGGCGTCCCGTGCCGCCGCGGTCGGTGACCGACGACCGCGGCTCGATAGGGTCTGCGGATCGCGGAACTCGCCCAGGCAACCGGCAAGGAGCGGATCGCGGAGCGGATGGCGGCCGCTCGTGAGCGCACCCTCGCGCTGATCGAGCCGCTCAGCGAGCAGCAGCTGAACACGGTCTACAGCGAGCTGCTCAGCCCTCTCGCCTGGGATCTCGGCCACATCGCCAACTTCGAGGAGCTCTGGCTCGTGCAGACCGTCGGCGGCCTGGAGCCGCTCGACGGTGCGCTCGGGCGCTACTACGACGCGATCGAGAATCCTCGCCCGGTCCGCAACCAGCTCCCGCTGCTCCGCGGCGAGGAGCTCCGCAGCTACCTCGCCGATGTGCGCGGGCGCGCTCTGGACGTGCTCGATCGGACCGACTTAGACCGGACCGACGATCCACTGCTCGAGGGCGCGTTCGCCTACGAGATGCTGATCGCCCACGAGCGCCAGCACCAGGAGACGATGCTCCAGCTCTTGCAGATGGTCGACGGCTACGAATGCCCCGGCTACGACCCCTCGGTCGTGGAGCTCGCGGTCGAGCCCGGCCCCGAGATGGTTGCGGTGCCGGGTGGTAGCTACTCGATCGGCGCCGCGGGCGCGGGCTTCGCCTACGACAACGAGCGTCCCCGGCACACGGTCGAGATCGACCCGTTCCTGATCGATCGCACGCCGGTGACCAATGCCGCCTTCGCCCGGTTCGTCGATGAGACCGGTGACGAGCCGCCGCTCTACTGGGAGCCTGACGGCGAGGGCGGCTGGCTGCGAACGGTCTTCGGCCGGCGCGAGCCGGTCGACGGACGGCTGCCGGTGATCCACGTCGACTGGGGGCAGGCCGAGCGCTTCGCCCGCTGGTCGGGCAAGCGGCTGCCGACCGAGTACGAGTGGGAGGCGGCGGCGGCGGGCACCGATCCAGGCCACGCGAACCTCGATCAGCTCGCCTACGGCTGCGCGCCGGCGGGTGCCTACCCGGAGGGTGCCTCGGCCTGCGGCGCGCTGCAGATGCTGGGCGACGTCTGGGAGTGGACCGCCACGGATTTCGCCGGATACCCCGGGTTCCAGGCCTTCCCCTACCGCGAGTACTCCGAGGTCTTCTTCGGTGGCGACTACCGGGTGCTGCGCGGCGGCGCCTGGGCGGCGACCCGCGACGTGGTGCGGCCGTCGTTCCGCAATTGGGATCTGCCGGTCCGCCGCCAGATTTTCGCCGGCTTTCGCTGCGCGGCCGACTCGGGAGTGGGATCTTGAAACGAACGGCCGCCCCGTTGGTCAAGGTACTGATGAGCTCCACGCACTTCGCCGGACTACAAGGCCCGAGGGGCACGAGCGGCCCGAGAGGCGGCGGAGGCTGATGGGGTCGACCGCGGCCGAGCAGGTGAGCATCGACGTGCGCCTCAACGGCGACGGTCCGGTCGCCGAACTCGCCGAGGATGCCCGCGAGGGCCTCGGCGCGGAGTTCAAGGAGCTACCCCCCAAGTACTTCTATGACGAGCTCGGCTCGCGGCTCTTCGAGCAGATCACCGAGCTGCCCGAGTACTACCCGACCCGCATCGAGCGCAAGATCCTCGTCGACCAGGGCGCGGCAATCGTCGACGCCGCCGATCCCCAGTGCCTGATCGAGCTCGGCAGCGGCTCCGCGTCGAAGACCAGGACGCTGCTCGATGCGATGCGGGATCGTGGCTCGCTGCATACCTACGTTCCGGTCGACATCTCCGAGGAGATCACCCGGCAGACGGCCGTCGAGTTGATCTCCGAGTACCCCGGCCTGCGCGTGCACGGGGTGATCTGCGACTTCGAGAACGACCTCGAGCGCCTGCCGGCTTGGGGACAGCGCAGGATGATCGCCTTCCTGGGCGGGACGATCGGCAACTTTCCCCCGGCCCAGCGCGTTGCCTTCCTCTCCCGGATCGCGAGGATGCTTGGGCCCGAGGACAGCCTGCTGCTGGGCACCGACCTGGTCAAGGACCCGGCGCTGCTCGAAGCGGCTTACAACGACTCCGCCGGGGTCACAGCTCGCTTCAACAAGAACGTTCTCACGGTCCTCAACCGCGAGCTCGGGGCCGAGTTCGACCTCGAGGCCTTCGAGCACCGCGCGTTCTACGACGCCGAGCGGCAGTGGATCGATATCCGCCTGCGCTCGCTGGCCGATCAGATCGTCTCGGTCCGTGGCTTGGGGATCGAGGTCGAGCTTCGCGACGGGGAGGAGATCCGCACCGAGATCTCCTGCAAGTTCACGAGGGAAACGATCGAGGCGGCCTACGAGCAGTCCGGCCTGCGCCTGGTCGAGTTCTGGACCGACCCGGATCAGCAGTTCGGCCTCAGCCTCGCGCGCGCGGGCTAGGTGAGCCCCCCGCTCAGGATCGGGCTCGCACGGAGTAGACCGTGAGATCCTTTGGCGCGCCCTTCGCCCGGAACAGCAGCTTGCGCTTTGCCTGGTAGAGCTCGTCATCGAGTTGCTCGCGCACCGTCTGGGAAACGAGGAGCTCACCACCCTTCGCCGCCTGCGCCACGCGGGCCGCGATGTTGACATCGACGCCGACGTAGTCGCGGCCGACGCGACGCGGCAGTCCGTGATGCGCCCCCGCCCGCATGCTCGGATGGGCCCCCTCGACCTCGAGCTCGGCAACGGCCGCCTGGGAATCGAGGGCGCCGCGGACCGCCGCGGCGGGTTCGAGGAAGGTGACCATCGCGCCATCGCCGAGTCGCTTGACCAGCCGGCCGCCCTCGGCTTCCATCGTCGCGGTGAGGACGTCGTCGACGCTGCGCAGCATGGTGGTGGCCGCCTCGTCCCCCGCCTCGAGCGCCCAGTCCGAGAAGCCGACGAGGTCGGTGAAGACGATCGTCAGCTCCGTCTCGCCTTGTTCACCCCAGCCGCCGGCGGCGAGCGCCTCGTAGACCTGAAGGGCGCCGAGCCCGAGCTCTCGCAGGGCGCCGGGGCGTTCGGTGCTGGCCTCGGCCAGGAGGCGCCCGAGCTGCTGCGAGGCTCCCTCGCCGCTGGTCGACAGCGAGTCCCCGAAGGAGCTGTCGCCCGGCAGGACCCGGCGCACCGCCCGTGCGAGCTTCGCGAGGCGATCGCCGCCCGCGTCCTCCTCGAGCGCGAGCACCTCGAGCTCCTCGCCGGCCTCCTGCTCGGACTCCGGGAGGCCGGATGATGGCTGGTGGGAGTCGCTCAAGGCGAGCCCGGGCCGAGCGCCTCGAGCAGTTCGATGACCGAGTCGGGCTGGGTGATCGGGGTCAGGATCGGGAGCGTGATGCCGCCGGCGACGAAGCGATCGAGACGCTCGCGCATCCGCTCGGGCTCGCCGAGGATGAAGATCTCCTCGATCAGCGCCCAGGGCGCCGCCGCCAGAGCCCGCTCGCGGTCCTTGGCGCGCCACGCCTCGACCATCTCGTCGATCTGCTCGCCGTGTCCGAGCCAGCGGAAGAAACGCTCATAGACCGGGACCGTGGCGTACGCGGCGAACATGAATCGTGCCGTGCCCTCGACCTGCTCGCGCGGGCCCGGCAGGCAGAAGAACCGGCAGAGCAGCTCGAAGCCCTCCGGCGCATCGCCGAGCTGCTCGACCACCCGCTCCAGCCCGCTCAGTGGCAGGAAGTTGGTGAACGCGCCGTCGGCCTTCGCCGCGGCCATCGCCAGCATCTTTCCGCGCAGCGCGGCGACGATGATCGGCAGCGGCTCGCTCGGCGGCTGCTCGAGCCTGAAGCCGCCGCCGACACGCTCCCCGGCGAGGGCGCCGCGGAGGAAGTCGATCGTCTCCGAGACCTTGCTCAGCGGGCGCTCGAACGGGATCCCGTTCCAGCGCTCGACGATCACGTCCGACGAGGAGCCGATGCCGAGCGCGAACCGCCCGCCGCTGGCGTCCGCGAGGGCTGCGGCCTGCATTGCGAGCAGCGCCGGCCCACGCTGAAAGACGCCGACGACCCCGGTGCCGAGCCGCAGCCGATCACTCCAGCACGCGGCCAGGGCCAGCGGCGTGAACCCGTCGGGCCCCTGCGTCTCACCGGACCAGAGGTCCGTGTAGCCGGCGGCTTCGGCCGCGCGAACAACCGGCTCGTGTTCGGCGAGTGACAGCCCCGGGACCGGCACCGTCAGTCCCCAGCGCTGTGCGGCTTCGCCCATCGCCTCCGAGGCTATCCCACCGCGATCGCGCCGGCTCGATCGCCGGTGCGCCTCACCCGAGCCGGTCGCCGTGCTATAGGCTCGCCCGCGGTATGGACTTCTCCAAGTTGTCGCGCTGGGAGGTGGTCGGGGCCGTGGCCTCGCTGACCCTCGTCATCAGCCTGTTCCTGCTCGACTGGTATCACCTGGCGCCGAACGAGGTCCGGGACCAGGGAGAGGGCTTCATCTGCGGGGTCGGCGAGTTCGAGTGCACCGGCTGGGAGACCTTCCCGATCCTGCGCTGGCTGCTGCTCCTGGCGGCCTCGGCCCCGCTGGTGCTCGCCTACATCGTCGCCAGCGGCAACAAGCTCTCGTGGCCGCCGGGCGAGCTGACGATGATCTCCGGCTTCATCGCCTTCGTTCTGATCGCCTACAACGGCATCATCGATCCACCGGGCTCCAACCTCGAGGAGATCGGAATCACCAAGCAGGTCGGCTACTACGTAGCCCTGCTTTCCGCCATCGGAATATCGGCGGCCGGGGTCATGCGTGCCGTCGAGGCTCAGAAGGGGAACCTGCGCAAGACCCCGGGCACCGTCTAGGGCCGCGGGGATCGGCATGGGAGTGATCTCTCACGACGTTCGCTCGGGCTCGAAGCCCGATCGCAACCTCGCCCTCGAGCTCGTTCGCGTGACCGAGGCGGCGGCGCTCGCGGCGGCCCGCTGGGTCGGCCGCGGGGAGAAGGAATCCGCGGACGGCGCCGCGGTCGACGCGATGAGGCTGCTGATGGACACGGTGCCGATGGACGGCGTCGTGGTGATCGGCGAGGGCGAGAAGGACGAGGCGCCGATGCTGTTCAACGGGGAGGAGATCGGCGACGGCAGCCCGCCCTACGTCGACATCGCGGTCGACCCGCTCGAGGGCACGACGCTGTGCGCGCGCGGGATGCCGTCGGCGCTCACGGTGGTGGCGCTCTCGGAGCGCGGGACGATGTTCGATCCCGGTCCCTGCGTCTACATGGAGAAGCTCGTCGGCGGCCCCGAGATCGCCGACTGCCTCAGCCTCAGCGAGCCCATCGGTGAGGTGGTCGGGCGCGTCGCGGAGCGCCGCGGGGTGAGCGCAACCGATGTCACCACCGTGATTCTCGACCGCGAGCGCCACGCCGAGGGCGTTCGCCAGATCCGGGAAGCCGGCTCGCGGATCAGGTTCATCTCCGACGGCGACGTGTCGGCGGCGCTGCTCGCCGTCACTCCGGGCACCGGTGTCGATCTGCTCTGGGGAATCGGCGGGACGCCCGAGGGCGTGCTGTCGGCGGCCGCGATCAAGTGCCTGGGGGGAGAGATTCTCGGGCGGCTCTGGCCGCGGGATGACGCCGAGCGCAAGTCCGCCGAGGATGCCGGCTACGAGGTCGACCGGGAGCTCGGCGTCAATGACCTGGTCGGCGGCGACGACGCCTTCTTCGCGGCCTCCGGCGTCACCGACGGCGATCTTCTGCAGGGCGTCCGCTACCTGGGCAACGGCAAGGCGACGACCGAGTCGCTGGTCATGCGCTCGCGCTCGGGCACCGTGCGGAAGGTGCTTGCGACGCACGATCAGGCCAAGCTGCGCGAGGTGACCGGCGGGCTCTATGGCTGATACCGCGGCAATGCGTCGATGATCCTCGTCGCCGGCGCAACCGGCTACATCGGACATCTGCTCTCCGTGGCTCTGCTCGATGCCGGCGAGCAGGTCCGCTGCATGGCCCGCTCGCCCGGGGGCGCCTCGGACCTCGAGAGACGCGGCGCCGAGGGCGCTGTCGCCGACGTGCTCCAGCCCAAGTCGCTGCCCGGGGTGCTCGAGGGTGTCGACGTCGCCTACTACCTGATCCACTCGATGGGGCGCGGTGGCAGCGGCGACTTCGCCGAGCGTGACAAGCAGGCCGCGCGCAACTTCGGCGCCGCCGCGCGGGAGGCGGGGGTCGAGCGGATCGTCTATCTCGGCGGTCTCGGGGACGTGGACACGTCCGAGCACCTGCGCTCCCGGCATGAGACGGCGTTGATCCTCGGCGACTCGGGGACTCCCCTCACATACTTCCGGGCCGCGGCGGTGATCGGCGCCGGCAGCGAGTCGTTCCGCACCGTCTACTACCTGGTCAAGAGGCTGCCCTTCATGCTGACGCCGAGCTGGACCGAGAACGAGACCCAGCCGATCGCGATCGCCGACGTGCTCGCCTATCTTCAGGCCGGCGCCCGCGAGCCCTACGCATTGGGGGCGACGATCGAGATCGGCGGCCCTGAGGTCACCACATACGCGGGGATGATGGACGCCGTCGCCGAGGCGATCGGCATCCGCCCGCGTCCGCGGATCTCGGTCCCGGTCCTCAGCCCGGGCCTCAGCTCCCGCTGGCTCGGCCTCGTCACGCCCGTGGACACCGGCGTCGCCCGCCCGCTGGTCGAGGGCCTGACGACCGACACCGTCGTGCGCGACCCCACCGGCATGGCCCACTTCGAGATCGAGCCCACCCCTCTGAAGACCGCGATGCAGGATGCCGTCGATACGATCGAGGGGCGCTGAGGCGCCGTTCGAATCGATCGCCGGCGGCCATCCTGGCGGCTAGCGTGCCCCGAGTTCCCTGCGGGCCGTTCGGGCCCGGGACCGGATCCGCCTCAGCTCCTCCGGACCGATCCGCTCGAGGTTGGCGTAGGCGAAGCCGAGGCGATGGTTGTCGCCCAGGCGATCGCGATTGCGCTCGAGGAAGTCCCAGTACATGGCGGAGAACGGGCAGGCCTCCTCACCCGTCCTGCGGTCGGGTCGGTAGCGGCAGGAGTGGCAGTGGTTCGACATTCGGTCGATGTAGCGACCGCTCGCTGCGTACGGCTTGCTCGCCATCACGCCGCCGTCGGCGTAGGTGGCCATGCCGAGCACGTTCGGGTCCATCACCCACTCGTAGCCGTCGATGAAGACAGCCTGAAACCAGTCTCGGCATTCGCGCGGCTCGATCCCGGCCAGCAGGACGAGATTCCCGAGCACCATCAGTCGCTGGATGTGGTGGGCGTAGGCCGTCTCGGCGACCCCCTCGACCGCGTCGGCGACGCACCGCATCTCCGTCCGGCCGCTCCACAGCGCCTCCGGAAGGGAGCGCCGGGCGCGGAGAGCGTTCATCCGCTGCCAGCGCGCCCCCTGGTGCCAGTAGAGGCCCCAGACGAACTCCCGCCAGCCGATGATCTGGCGGATGAATCCCTCGACCGAGGCGAGCGCTGCGGCGCCGTCGTGATAGGCGCCCTCGGCCGCCGTGACGCAGTCGATCGGATCGAGCAGGCCGAGGTTGAGAGCCCCGGACAGCAGTGAGTGCCACATGAACCGCTGACCCTCGATCATCGCGTCCTGATAGGCGCCGAACTCGGCGAGCCGCGTCTCGACGAACTGCGCGAGGGCCCGTTTCGCCTCGGCCGCGGATCCCGCGTAGAGCCGCGGGCCGTCCTCGCCGAAGGTGTCGAGGCCGAGCTCGTCGAGCTCGGCCCTGACCTCCGCGTCGAATGAGTCCTCGTGCGGTCGAAAGGGTTCTGGCGGGGAGCGGTCCGCGGGCGGCGGTTCGCGATTCTCGAGGTCGAAGTTCCAGCGCCCCCCGACCGGCTCGCTGCCGTCCATCAACACCCCGAGGCGCCGGCGCTGGGCGCGGTAGAAGTCCTCCATTCGCAGCAGCTTGCGGCCGTTGGCCCAAGCCTCGAACTGGTCGGGGTGGGTGAGGAACAGCGTTCCGCGGACCAGCTCGACGCCCTCCCGCGCCGCCAGCGCCCGCCCGGCTCGGCTCTGTGGCTCCAGCGTCCGAACTCGCTCCGGGGAGTGGCGCTCGCGATGCCGGGCGATCCCGCTTCGGAACGACTCGGCCTGGACGTAGTCGACCTCGAGCCCCCGTTCACGAAGCTCGGCGGCGAAGCGCCGCATCGAGGAGAGGACGAGATGGAGCTTCTGGCGGTGGAAGCGAAGCGCGCCGAGCTTCGCCCGCGACTCGATGATCAGCACCCGGTCGGCGCCGTCGAGCGCCGCGTTTCGGGCGGCGAGCTGATCGCCCAGCACCCAGGCTGTGGTGCCGCTCATCCGATCAGTCGCTTCCCGTCGCCGGCCCGGCGGGCTCGCTCAGCGCTCCGACCCGTGACGGAGGCAGCTCGAGCCGGGCGAGAGAGCGCAGAAAGCCGTTCGTCACGAGCCGATGGATCCGAGCCTGGGTCTGGTTGTAGATCCAGGTTCCGAGCCGGGCCAGCGGGCCGCTGAGGCGGAGCCCTGGGTAGAAGTTCGCGACCTCGGCCGCGACTCGCACGAGCGCACGACCCGCAGGCACCGTTGGGTCCTCGACCCGACGGATCGAGATCCGCAGCCAGCCGCGCCCACGTCCGGCCGGCGCGACCAAGACGCCACGCTCGATCGGCCAGGTCACCTGTCCGAGCCCGGGGGCCATCTCGTAGCTCGGCGCGCGAAACCGCAGCAACGGCAGCCGCCGCGTCAGCAGCACGACCGTCCGCGAGTGCGGTTCGTAGATCACCCGCAGGGCGCCGAGCGAGATCCGCTCCAGGTACGCCCAGTAGGCCCGCGCCAGCCGCTCCAGGTACTCCGCGCTCCAGCTGCGCTCCAGATAGGCGAGCGGCAGGCTGATCGCCGCGGCCTGAACCGAGCGGACCGGCCCCTCGGCGCCTGCGGGCGCGCCGACTGGGTCCGGGAGCAGGTGGATCTCGGCCTCGTCCGCCATCGCTGCGCGCCGGCCTAGGCGCGGTCCGGCGAGTCGCTCTGCTGCGGCTCCCAATCGCCGGCCTGCTCCTCACCCAGTTCACGGGACGCGAAGTCGGCGGTCATGCCGCGGACGGTGCCGGTGTCATGGAGCTCGTAGCGGAGCGCATTGATCACAGCGCCGGCCAGCAGCCCGAGAGCGAGCACGTAGAACCAGATCAACCCGACGAGGACGAAGCTCACGATCCGGCCGAACTCCCCAATCGTCGAGAGGTTGACGAGGTAGGCCGGAAAGAGGACGTTGGCGAGTCCGCCGGCGATCGTCACGAACAGCGCCCCCGGCCAGACCCCGCGCCAGGGGATCCGGCCCTTCGGCACCGTCGAGTAGATCACGCTGAGGATCGCGAAGGTGATCGCTGCGCTGCCGCCGATCAGCAGCAGGTTGGCGATCCAATCGAGGCTAGACAGCCCGAACGGCAGGTCGTCGACTCCGGTCAGCACGAGGGTCTCGAGCACGGGGATCGTGACGCTCGCGGCGAGGAAGACGGTGACCACCGCGAGCATGATCAGCGAGAAGCGCTTCTGCTCCAGCCAGCCCCGGCACTCGACGTGGTAGATCCGGCAGAAGGCGGTGTCCATCGCTCCCCAGAACGAGGAGCCGATCCAGAGGCCGGCGACGACCGCGACGATGCCGATCTCGGTCGAGCTGTCCTGTACGCGATCGAGTGCCGACTGCAGCTTGTCCTGCTCGGTCGACGGGAACAGCTCCTCCAGGTCGCGGAGTACGGTCGACTCGATGTCGCCGCTCTGCAGGATCTGACCGAAGATGAAGAGCACCAGCAGCGCGAACGGGAACACGGAGAGCATCAGGTTGTAGGCGACCATCGCCGCCATTCCGGTGATGTTCTCCTTGTAGGCCCTCTGCCAGAAGGCCGCCAGAGACCGCCGGGCGCTGCCGCCGCTCACCGTCGTTCGACGGCGTTCCGCAGGGTTGCGGCGGCCCGCCCCGCGATCCGGAAGCCCAGCGTCGCAGCCTCACCGGCGAACGAGATCCCGGCGCGGGCCAGCGCCTCCACCTCCGCCTCACGCCCGCGCGGCTCCGCCTCGGACGCCTCGGTCTCCGGCGCTGGATCTGCGGTGACCGATGCTGCGCGGCGTGGACTGCGGACTGCGGGACGGGTCCTGGGAAGGCTGCCGAAGACGCTCGCGCCCGGCTCACCCTGGTCGCCGAGCGCTGGTCCCGAAGAGGTCTGTTCGGGGCGGCTCATCGGTCCATTTCAGCGGTCTTCGCGGACGTTCGCATCCGATTCCACCTGTTCACCGTAACCAACGGCCCGTCCCCGTGTTTATCGACCAGTGGGGCCCGCCGCCCGGGCACAGCCCGAGCGTCACGTAATCTCCCCAAATAGCGGCTTCTCGTGACCGCCCATCGCCTTGACTTCAGAAAATATAGTAAGTAGACTCCGCACAGCAATAGCTCTCGAAACAGCACATCGGGGCGAGCACGGGACGGAGCGGACCGGTCGGATCCGCTCTTTTGGTGCGAAGAGCTCAACTCGGACCCTCGGGTGCCCGATAACTCCCTTGCCGACGGAAACAGCCGGGTACGGCGGTGGAGGCCCGGCCAAGATCAACGCAGAAACGGAGCACGAAGACACGAATGCTTGTAGCTGAGCTTCAGGAACTCGAAGAGGTAAAGAACCTGCTGGCCAAGGGCCAGCAGGTCGGGGTGCTCACTTTCGGCGAGATCGCCACCGCGGTCGCGGAGGTCGACGTCGACGAAGGGGACATCGAGGAGCTCTACGGCCACCTCGAGCGGTCCGGCATCGAGCTGGTCGAGGACGTCGATCCGGCCCAGGCCAGTCAGCCCGAGCGTGACGACGGCAAGCGCGGAAAGCGCCGCACGAAGACCGCGATCGACCTCAAGCCCGACATGACCACGGACAGCCTGCAGCTGTTCCTCAAGGACATCGGCAAGGTCCGCCTGCTGACTGCGGCCGAGGAGGTCGAGCTCGCGAAGCGAATCGAGCGCGGCGACCTCGCCGCGAAGGAGAAGATGGTCGAGTCCAACCTGCGACTGGTCGTCTCGATCGCGAAGAACTACCGCAACCAGGGGCTCCCGTTTCTCGACCTGATCCAGGAGGGAACGCTCGGCTTGGTCCGGGCGGCCGAGAAGTTCGATTACCGCAAGGGCTTCAAGTTCTCGACCTACGCGACCTGGTGGATTCGTCAGGCGATCGCCCGTGCCCTCGCCGACAAGGCGCGGACGATCCGGATCCCGGTTCACGTCGTCGAGAAGCTGAACAAGATCGGGCGCGCTGAGCGCAAGCTGGTCACCGAGCTCGGTCGCGAGCCGACCCCTGAGGAGATCGCCGACGTGACCGGCATCGAGCCCGAGGAGGTGGACTCGATCAAGCGGTCCGCCCAGGCTCCTGTCTCGCTCGAGAAGCCGGTCGGCGACGAGGAGGAATCCGAGTTCGGCCAGTTCATCGCCGATGAGAAGGCCGAGTCGCCGTTCGACCGGGCGGCGGACCTGCTGACCAAGGAGGCGCTGCGAGAGGCGCTCGAGAACCTCTCCTACCGGGAGCGACGCGTGCTCGAGCTTCGCTACGGGCTCGGCGGCGAGCACCCGCGCACGCTCGATGAGGTCGGCCGGACGTTCAACGTCACCCGCGAGCGGATCCGGCAGATCGAGAACCAGAGCCTGAAGAAGCTGCAGACGTTGGCAGAGGCCCAGAAGCTCCGCGAAGTCGCCTGACGGCGCCGGAGCGCCGCGGGCTGCGTTCTCGCTCGCTTGCATAGCGTTGCTATGCGGCGCTCGCTGCGGCCTTGCCCGCGACGCTCCGGCGCTCGTCAGGAGACCGGCGGGCTGCGTTCTCGCTCGCTTGCATAGCGTTGCTATGCGGCGCCGCTGCGGCCTTGCCCGCGACGCTCCGGCGCCGTGTGGGGACGCGGCGACGGTAGCCTGCGGGTGATGCGCGGGGTCGTAGGGGTATTGCTGGTGGCGGCGCTGGCGGTGGGGCCGCCGGCTCCCGCGGAGGCGAAGCGGGCGCAGCCGCGACCGAACATCGTGCTGATCACCTCCGACGACCAGCCGTTGAGCACGTTCCAGCGCGACTACATGCCGCGGACCTTCCGCCGGCTCGTGGACCCCGGGACCAGCTTCACCGATGCGGTGGTCAACGTACCGCTCTGCTGTCCCTCCCGCGCGACCCTGCTGACCGGGCAGTACCCGCACAACCACGGCGTGCTCAGCAACAGCCCCGGCTACGGAGCGCTTCGGGGACCGCGCAACGTGCTGCCCGTCTGGCTTCGGCAGTCCGGGTACCGGACCGCGCATTTCGGCAAGTGGCTGCACGGCTACGAGGGGCTCCGCGGCAGCCGGCCGGCGCCCGGCTGGGGACGGTGGTTGACCCAGCTCGAGCCGCGGCGCTACTACGACTACAGGCTCTCCGCCGACGGCCGCACCGTCTACCGGGGGACCCGGCCGCGGGACCATCTGACCCGGGTGATGACCGAGGCGAGCACGGATTGGGTCTCCGAGCAGGTCGGTGGCCGGCGACCGCTCTTCCTGCAGCTCGACTACTTCGCGCCGCACGTCGGGGCGCGGTACACGAACGGGGTCGGCGTCAGCCGCTGCATCGGCGCGCCGGAGCCGGCCCCGCGGGACCGCGGGACCGTCTCGGGCATCGGCGCCCCAAGGGTCCCGTCCTTCAACGAGGCCGACATCTCCGACAAGCCCGCCTTCGCGCGGCGGCCGCAGCTCGATGCCGGCGAGCTGGCCAAGCTCGACCGCCGTTATCGCTGCACGCTCGAGTCGGTCGCAGGCGTCGATCGGGGCATCGACCGCGTCGTCCGGAGCTTCCAGCGGGCCGGCGAGCTGCGGAATACCGCTTTCGTCTTCCTCACCGACAACGGCTACTTCTTCGGCGAGCACCGGATCCGCGACGGCAAGGCGCGCCCATGGGAGGAGGCGATTCGAACGCCGCTGGTGATCCGGCCGCCGCGGGACCACCGTCCTTCGGTTGCAGCGGTCGACGCGCAGGCCGCCGAGATCGACGTCCCGGCGACGATCATCGATCTGGCGGGCGCCGCCGCCTGCCGTGGTGACCGCTGCCGGACGCTCGACGGACGCTCGCTGCTGCCGGCCCTCCGCGGTCGGACCGGCGCTCTCGAGCGGCGCGCGGTGCTGATCGAGATGCAGGACACCAGTCGCGATGCTCGCAGCACCGCCTGCGCCTTCCGGGCCGTCCGCACTACGGAGGCGGTCCTGATCGAGAGCTCCGCGGTCCCCGACCCGGTCACGGGGCGCTGCGAGGACGGCCTCGTCTACGAGTCCTACGACCTGCGCTCGGATCCGTTTCAGCTCGAGAACCTGGTCCCGCCGCCGGGGTCCTCGGCCGGAGCGGAACGCTCCGAGTTGACCTCGCGGCTCGACGGCCTGCGTTCGTGCAGCGGGATCGCCGGTCGCGATCCGCGTTCACCGGGCGGCTACTGTGAATAGCGGGCGACGCGGCTCAAGACCTCGGGAGAACCGCCGATATAGCTGCTGATGCAGTTCGAGATCGACGATTGCCTTCGTTATGTGGTCGAGAACGAGGGCTCTGACCTCCATGTGAAGATCGAATCCCCGCCGATGGCGCGGATTCACGGCGAGTTGCGGCCGATCGACGGATTCGGCCCGCTCGCCTCCGAGCAGACCGAGGCCGCGCTGCGCAAGCTGATCGACAGCGATCGGACCCGGGAGGAGTTCGCCGAGGACGGGGAGGCCGATTTCTCCTACCAGCTCGAGGGCGTCTCGAGGTTTCGCGTCAACGCCTTTCGCCAGCGGGGCGCGGTGTCGATCGTCTGCCGTGCGATCCCCTTCCAGGTGCGAACCATCGAGGACCTCGGCCTGCCGCCGGTGATCCGCGAGCTGGCCGACGAGCAGCGCGGGATCATCCTGCTGACCGGGACCACCGGGTCGGGTAAGTCGACGACGCTCGCAGCGATGATCGACCACATCAACTCGAAGTACTCGCATCACGTGATCACGCTCGAGGATCCGATCGAGTACCTCCATCGCGACAAGCGCTCGATCATCAATCAGCGTGAGGTCGGCTTCGACACCAAGAGCTTCTCGCGAGCCATGAAGCGCGTCCTCCGTCAGGACCCGGACGTGATCCTTGTCGGCGAGATGCGCGACGAGGAGACGGTGCGCACGGCGCTGAGCGCGGCCGAAACCGGCCACCTGGTGCTCTCGACGCTGCACACCCTGGATGCGACCGAGACGATCAACCGGATCATCGACTTCTTCCCGCCGCACCTGCAGCAGCAGGCGCGGGTGATGCTGGCAGCGACGCTCAAGGGCGCGATCTCCCAGCGTCTCGTGCCGACCAGGGACGGCCGCGGCCGCGTCGCCGCCAGCGAGATCCTCGTCGTTACCGGTCGCGTCCAGGATCTGATCCTGAACCCGGCCGAGACCGGCAAGATCAGTCAGGTGATCGGTGAGGGCGAGTACTACGGGATGCAGACCTTCGATCAGTCGCTGCTCAAGGAGGTGACCGCTGGAACCGTCGACGAGGCAGTCGCGATGGAGTACGCCTCGAGCCCGCACGACTTCAAGCTGATGCTCGCTTCCTCCGGCCGGGCCGCCAGCGACCTGAGCCAGCTCACCGCTGAGAAGCCGCAGCCCGCGCCCGCTGCCGGCGAGCCTCCGGCACCCGCCGAGCCGACGCCGCTCCCGCAGCCGGAGCCCTACGCGAACGCGGCGGACGTGGTCGAGCCCGCCGAGCACGTAGGCCCGTCGCCGCTGCCGCCCGTGGGCCAGTCGGTCGGGCCAGGTGAGGCCTACGCCGAGAACGGCGCCTCGGGGCACCTGCACGAGAGCGGGCCGACCGCGCCGCCCGGGCCTCCCGCCCCGCCCCAGCCCCCGGTGGAGTCGTCCGGCCCCGGCCAGGTGGGAGCCGACCACGGCCCCAGCCCCGACGCTGTGCCGCCCTGGAACGGCGGAGCCCGCGACCCGGCGCTGCCGGACCCCGGCACCGTCGAGAGCGTTCCGCCGCCGCCACGCCCCCCCGGAGCGGATGTGGACCGGCTCTCGGAGTTCCGGCCCGACGGGCCCAACAACGGCTGATCCCGGCTGCGGATCACTCGTGGTCGGGCCTTTACTTCAGTTCGTGAAGTATGCGTTATCCTCCTGTTTGCGAGGGTTTCGCGTTGTGCGCCGAAGCCCGCCGCGGGAGCCAACCGATGAGCATGAGCAAGAGCGACAACTGCCCCGTCTGCGCGTGTGCCGAGATCGTCTCCGGCAAGTGGACGCTGCTGGTGATCCGCGACCTCGCCGACGGCAGCCGCCGATTCTGCGAGCTCGAGCGCTCGCTCGAGGGGATCAGCCCGCGGACGCTGTCGCTGCGGCTGCGAGCACTAGAGGAGCAGGGAGTGGTCGAGCGCCACACCTACCCGGAGGTGCCGCCGCGGGTCGAGTACGCGCTCACCGACATGGGTCGTGACCTCGCGCCTCTGATCGACGACATGCGGGAGTACGGGCGTCGTTGGCTCTGCCGGGACGATCGGCCCGCAGCCGACGCCGAGCCGGTTGCCGCCTCCGCCTGAGCCGCTCCTCCGCAGCCCTCTCGGCTGCGCATAAGGCGCAAGGAAAGTTGCAGAACGTCGATTGCCGGCCGCCCGGCAGGATCGTGCCGTGTCCGGGCGAAGACCGACGTCGTGCGCGACCTCCATCTCAGACACACCCTGACCAACCTGTCCCGTGACGCAGCGGCGGTCTTCGCCGAGATCGTTGACGGTGGTCAGGAGATCCCCTACGAGATCGCCGAGCCGGGCGACGCGATCGGCTTCTGTCAGTACCGTCCGCTGACGGCGAAGTTCGTTCGCGACAACGCCGCCGAGCTGCGCGAGCTCGAGAGCTTCCGGGAGGCGACCGAGACGATGCGTCGAAGCGACATCGCCGCCACCTATCTCGAGGAGGCCGGAATCGGCCCCCCGGCGGACGCGGTTGAGCGGGCGACGCTTGCGGTCACCTACTTCCTCGCGCGCCTCTGGGACGGCTGCTCGGACTTCGAGATCGACGACGATCGGTTTGCGGCGGCACTTAACGAGCTCGAGGAGTGCGCCGAGCCCGAGGTTGGCGAGGTCGAGGCGATCGTGCCGTTGATCGGCTTCGTTGCGCCGACGTCCCGCATCGACCTGAAGGGTGCCGCGATCGTCCGCGCCGACACCGTCGACGTGCCTCCGGAGGCCGCCCGCAGTGACGGCCCGGCCGGCGCCGACTGGGAGCCGAACTTCGTGATCAGCGCCCGGATCGCGCTCGACCCCGACGGCGGCCTCGCCGGCGCCGGCGAGCGCGTCGCGCGAACCTTCGAGCGCGTCATCACCACCCTGAGGCTGCACAAGGCGGGGGGCGTCGGTCTCGGCCCCCACGGCTGGGTTCGAATCGCCGGGGACCGGTGGCGACGGATCGCGACCGGCGCCGGCAGCCCCCGCTCCGGCGGCTACCGGCTGACCGAGGAGGAGATCCCGGCCCTGATCGACCTGGCCCGCACGGTCTCAGTCCATCCGAAGCGGGTCTCGCGCCTGCGACGGGCGCTGCTCCGCTTCGAGAGCGGGCTCGATCGCAGGGGCGCGATCGACGCGCTCAATGACCATCTTCTCGGGCTTCGCTTCCTGCTCGACGGCGAGGGGCCGGCCGGCGTCGGCCTGCCGATGCGGGTGGCCGCGCTCGCCACTGACGCGAGCGATAGGGCCGCGACCAAGCGGACCGTGGAGCAGGCGATCGAGCTCGAGCGCGAGCTCTGGAGCGGGGAGCCTGCCGGCCAGAGCCAGACCTCGCCGTCTCAGATCGCCACCGCGATCGAGGGCCTCCTGAGGACGATCTTGCGCCGTGGAGTCACCGGCGAGCTCGGCAGCGATCTCCGCGCCGCCGCCGACGAGATGCTGCTCGCCGACGGCGTCAGTGTCGGCGAGAGCCCGGTCATTCGCGGCTCCAACACGGAGTGGGACCTCGAGCCGGCGACCGGCGAGCACGACTCCGCCGAGGCGTTCGAGCGCTTCGAGGCGGATCCCGAGCCGGCGATCACTGCGGCGAGGACCGCGGACGAGCCCGCGCGGCCCGCGGCGGATCCAGGATCGCTCGGCCGTGAGATCGTCGATCTCGAGGACGAGCTCGGCGAGGTGCGCGAGGCCTCGGAGGAGCACGAGACGGGGGTCCTCGACGCGATCGAGCGGCCCGCGGCCGAAGCTCGACCACAGCGGTCAGCCCGATACCAGCCCCCGGCATGGCTCGAGGAGGTCGATCAGGGCCCCGACGTGCCGATGGAGTTTCCCCGCAGGCGCGACGACAACCACATCGAGGAGCTGTCGAAGCCGCCGATGGAGCGCGAGGAGGTCAAGGCCCGCGTTCAGTACCTGTTCCCGCGGACCGAGACCGACTGGACCGTCGGCGGGCGCGGCGATCGCCGCGGCGCCTCCGCCGGCTGAGCCGCCGCCGGGCGGCCCTCGGGCTCAGGCCGGCTCGCGATCGGCGAACAGGTACGAGTCGATCTCGAAGAGGCCGGCGAGGTCGTGGACGTCGTCGGTCAGGTAGGGGACCTCGATCACCGTGCTCGAGCGTAGTTCCCGCGTGAGCCGGGCGATGTTCCGTGCGTCACGATCGGCCAGCGACCGGTAGTCGTCGAAGTTCGACCGAACCCGCCCGGCGAGGTCCGCGTCACCGATCAGCGTCTCGAGCGACGCCGTCAGCCCCTCGTCGATCTCGCTCCCCCTGCCCTCAACGTGGACCTTGTTGACGATCACGCCGCCGAACGGCAGCTTCGCTTCAACGAGCTTGCGGTGGAAGTAGACGGCCTCGTTGATCGGCTCGCCCGCGGGACCGCAGACGACCAGGAACGAGGTCTGCGGGTCAGCGAGCAGCTCGTTGACTCGCTGGGCGCGCTCCCGGAAGCCGGCGACCATGCCGCTCATCGCGGTGAAGAACTCAGACAGGTCCTCGATCAGATCCATGCCGGTGACCCGCTTCAACACCGAGAAGATCACCGACGTGCCGCGACCCAGGACCCGCATGCCGAAACCGCTCGGCCTGATGAACAGCTGCAGCGAGCGGCCCTCGATGAACTGGGTCAACCGTCGTGGCGCGTCGAGGAAGTCGAGGGCGTTGCGGCTCGGCGGCGTGTCGAGCACGAGCAGGTCGTAGCGCTCCTCCTGGTGGATCTCGAACAGCTTCTCCATCGCCATGTACTCCTGTGAGCCGGCCAGCGCGTTCGAGATCTGACGGTAGATCCGGTTCTCGAGGATCCGGTCCCTGGATTCCTCGTCGGGCGAGTGCTTGCCGACGACCTCGTCGAAGGTCGCCTTCGCGTCGAGCATCATCGCCCAGAGCTCGCCGCCGCCGGGCTCGACCCCGGCCTCGGTGAACAGGGCGGGGTCGACCTGCCGCTCGGTGTTCCCGAGCTCCTGCAGGCCGAGCGAGTCGGCGAGCCGCTTCGCCGGGTCGATCGTCAGCACCGCGACCCGCTTTCCGCGAGCCGCCATCCCGGCGGCGATCGCTGCCGAGGTCGTCGTCTTCCCGACGCCCCCCGAGCCTGCGCAGATGCAGATCGACTTGCCCTCGAGGAGCTGTTCGACGTCCTTCATCGGAGCAGCTCCGCAAGCTCGCGCAGGTGCTCGATGCCGAGCTCGGGGGCGAACAAGAAGGGCAGCGTCTCGACCTCGGTGCGGGTCAGTTCGCGCAGCCGCTCGAGCTGCTTGCCCTGGCTCTCGCAACGGCGCGACTCATTGATCGCGGCGGTGATCGCGGCGGCCGTGTCGCCCTCGGCCCTCGGTAGCGCCTCGGTCAGCAGCGCCCGCTCGGATGCGTCGAACCGCTTCGGGTACATGCCGTTCATGTAGATCCGATCGATCGTCACGCCGATCGTGTCGATCAGCTCCTCCTCGAGCGTCGCCGTCTCGTTGACCGGCATCTCCTCGGGCAGGGCGACGATCACGACGCCGGCCTGGTCGTGGTCGGTGATCGTCGAGTTGATCAGCGATGCCTGGTGGGCCATCGGCCCCACCTTGGCGATCTCGGCGAAGTTCTTCGGCGTCTGCATCAGCCCGACGCCGTGGCCGGTCGCCGGCGCGTCGACGATCACGAGGTCGTAGGGACTCGCCTTCTTCGTCCTCCGCTCGGGCAGCGCCAGCTCCCAGATCTTGCCGATCGTGACCATCTCCCGAAGCCCGGGCGTGGCCGCGGCCAGATAGCTGAAGATCTTGCTCCGGTAGAGCAGATCGCTCATCGCCTTGACCGGCAGCTGCTGCTCGAGGTACTCGCGGGTCGCGTTGTCGGGATCGATCGAGATCGCATAGAGGTCGTCGCGCAACTCGACCTCGTGGAAGCCGATCTCGGCCCGGCCGAAGACCCTCGACGCGTTCTCCTGCGAAGCCACCTCGCAGACGATCGTCCGCTTGCCGCCGGCTGCGGCGGCGAGCCCGAGCGCGAACGCGACCGTCGTCTTGCCGACGCCGCCCTTGCCGGTGACGAACAGGATGCGCTTCTCGAGGGGCTCCACGGTCGGGCATTCTGGCAATCGCCGGACGCCGCGACCGGGCGGGTGGTGCCCTGCACGCTGTGGAGTTGGGATCGGGCGGGGAGGAAACGAGCTGCGCTGCGCGAAAAGTGCCGACGAGATGGGCTTGTTCAAGAGGAAGCAGTCAACTGAAAGGGACCCGGCGGAGGGCGATCCGCGAGTCCGGGGCCTCGACGAGAAGGACGGTCCGACGGACGAGACACCGACCGAGCCGATGAGCGTCGAGCGGGAGCGGGACGAGATCGTCCCGCCCGAGCCGGAGGCCGAGGAGCCCGTCGTCATCAGGGCCACCGTGGACGAGGGTGACGACGAAGGGGCTGACAGGGCCGGACGAGATACGGCCGGCATCGAGAAGGAGGAACTGCGACGAGCCATGAGTGCTTCAACCAACAACGCCCCGGAACGGGCAACGGGAGCGGAGCAAGAGCCGGAGCGCGTCTCGGCCGACGAGCTGATCGCGCCGACGCCGAAGCGGCACCCCTATCAGCCCGAGTCGGTCGTTCAGCGCACCGACCGGCGGATGAAGGTCTATGCCTTCGCGAACCAGAAGGGCGGCGTCGCGAAGACGACGACGACGTTGAACCTCGCCGTCGCGCTGTCCGAGTCCGGGCACAACGTGCTCTGCATCGATCTCGATCCGCAGGGAAACCTGACGATGAGCCAGGGAATCGATCCCGACGAGGTCGAGAAGTCAATGTACGACGTGCTCACCGGTCGGCTGCCGATCAGCGAGATCATCCAGCACGCCGAGATCGACATCGCCGTCTCGTCGATCGATCTCGCCGGCGCCGAGATCGCGATGAGCACCCAGATCGGGCGGGAGCGAGCCCTGCAGAAGGCGCTGAACGAGGTTGCCGACACCTACGACTTCGTCTGCATCGACACGCCGCCGAGCCTTGGGCTGCTGACGATCAACGCCCTGACCGCCGCCGACAAGGTGATCGTCCCCGTCCAGTGCGAGTATCTGTCGATGCGCGGCCTGGTTCAGCTTCAGAACACGCTCGAGATGATTCGCGAGAACCTCAACCCCGACGTCGAGATCGAGGGCATCCTGCCGACGATGCTCGACTCGCGCACCGTTCACGCCAAGGAGGCGGTCGAGATCCTCGAGGAGAACTTCGGTGAGCTCGTGTTCAGGTCGCGAATCAAGAAGACGATCAAGTTCGCCGAGGCTCCTGTCAAGGGCAGCTCCGTACTCAAGTACGATCCGGACGGCACTGCCGCCAAGTACTATCGAGACCTTGCGGAGGAGGTCCTGACACATGGCCAGGCGACCTAAGCGGGCGAGCATGCGCGAGGGCCCCCTCGCCGACCTCTTCCGTTCGACCGAACCCCCCGAGGATCCCCCCGAGGCCCGATCGCACCCGCAGCCGCCCCGAGAGCGCGAGCAGGGCTCGGGCCGGTCCGGCGAGGAGGCGACCCCCGCCGCCGAGCAGGAGAGCGAGCCGACCGCCGCACCCCGTGATGAGCCGGTGCCCGCCGATGCCGAGGTCAGCGCCTACCGTGCCGACCAGGGGCCGCCGCGCCGCCGGCCGAAGGACCGGCTTCGGGATGTCTTCAGCCACGAGGGGGAGGAGCGCGAGGACCGCGAGCCCGCCTACGGGCGTGGCGAGCCCACGGCGGCGAGCTCGGCGACCGCCCCGGCCCTGGCCCACGACCCCGTGATCCGGGTGATCGGTGTCGGCGGCGCCGGCGTCAACGCGATCAACCGCATGGTCGAGGGGGGCGTCACCGGGGTCGAATTCATGGCGATCAACACCGATCTTCAGTCTCTGCAGAGCAGCGCCGCCGATGTCACGGTGCACATCGGCGGCGGTGTGACTCGCGGCCTCGGCTCGGGGTCCGACCCCGAGCTCGGCTATCGGGCCGCGTTCGAGGAGCAGGACCGGATCAAGCGCATGCTGAAGGGCTCCGACATGGTCTTCGTCGCCGCGGGCGCCGGTGGCGGCACCGGGACCGGCGCGGCGCCGGTGATCGCGCGGCTCGCGCGGGACGTCGGCGCGCTGACCGTCGGCATCGTCACCAGGCCGTTCTCCTTCGAAGGCACCCGTCGCGCCAAGCAGGCCGAGAAGGGCGTCGAGTCCCTGGCCGAGGAGGTCGACACGCTGATCGTCGTCCCCAACGATCGCCTGCTCTCGGTGCTCGAGCGCAACACCTCGATGGTCGAGGCGTTCCGGGTTGCCGACGACGTCCTGCGTCAGGGGGTCCAGGGGATCAGCGACCTGATCACCCTTCCGGCCCTGATAAACCTCGACTTCGCCGATGTTCGGACGACGATGCGTGATGCTGGGCCGGCCCTGTTGGGCATCGGCATGGGAACCGGCGACACGCGGGCGGGCTACGCGGCCGAGCGGGCGATCTCCTCGCCCCTGCTCGAGACCTCGATCGAGGGCGCGCGCTCGATCCTGCTCTCGATCACCGGCGGCGGGGACCTGTCGCTCGTCGAGATCAGCGAGGCGGCCGCGGTGATCAAGGAGGCCGCGCACCCCGACGCGCACATCATCTTCGGCGCCAACGTCGACGACGAGCTCGAGGAGCAGATCTGGGTGACGGTGATCGCGACCCGGTTCGACGCCCGCGGACGGCGGGCCGACGGCAGCTCGACCGGGGTCCACCGTTCGACCGCCCGGCCGTCGGCACGCCGCGGCAGTGGCGATCAGACCGGCGCCCGCCGGGTTCCCGGCTACGAGAAGCAGCCCAGCGAACTGGGCATCGACGTCCCCGAGTTCATACCGAACTGACCGCCATGAGCCGGGGTGCGGTCGCTGCCGGCCATCCGGCGACTGCCGAAGCAGGCGTCTGGGCGCTGCACGAGGGCGGCAACGCCATTGACGCGGCGATCGCGGGCGTGCTCGCTTCGATGGCAGCGGAGAGCCCGCTGACCGGGCTCGGGGCCGGCGGCTACATGCTCGTTCACGAGCCCGGCCGCGAGGCGGTCGTCCTCGACTTCTTCGTCGCGGCGCCTGGCCTCGGAGCGGCCGAGCACACCGCCGAGCTGATCCCGGTCGACATCGACTTCGGCGGCACGACCCAGGTGTTCAACATCGGAGCGGCCTCCTGCGCCGTCCCCGGCACGGCGGCCGGGCTGACCGAGGCTGCCCGCCGCTTCGGCTCGATTCCGATGGCAGAGCTGGTGAGGCCCGCGATCCGGCTGGCCCGCGAGGGGGTACCGCTGAATCGCCAGCAGGCGTTCCTGACGGACATCCTCGCGCCGGTGCTCACCTTCGAGCCCGCGGGCGCGGCGATCTACGCCCCGGGGGGCCGCGCGCTTCGCGAGGGCGACCGTTTCGTCTTCGCCGAGCTGGCCGACGCGCTCGAGCTGCTCGGCGCCGAGGGCGCCGCGCCGTTCTACCGGGGCGAGGTTGCCGATCGGGTCGGTGAGTGGGTCGAGGAGCGCGGTGGTGCGCTCTCGGGGAAGGACCTGGCGGCCTACCGGCCGATCGCCCGGGCTCCGGTCAGGATCAGCTTCAAGGGTCGCGAGATCCTGACCAACCCGCCGCCGTCGTCCGGCGGCCTGTTGATCGGCTTCGCGCTGGCCCTGCTCGAGCGGCTCGGGCGCACGGACCTGGCGGCGGTAGTCGCCGCGATGGAGGAGGCTCAGGCGGCCCGCACCGAGGAGTTTCTGGCCGGCCTCCAGGACGAAGGCTTCGTCGCCAGGTTCCTGGACGAGTCGCGACTGGCCGCCGCCGAGCGCCGCTGCCGGAGCGCGATCCGGCCCGCCGCCGCCGGGCAGCATCCCGGCGACGCGCTCGGGTCGACGACCCATCTGACCGCCGTCGATGCCGACGGCCGCTGCGCGAGCGTCACCTGCTCGAACGGCACCGGCTCGGGCCTGCTCGTCCCCGGGACCGGAGTGCACGTCAACAACATGCTCGGAGAGCAGGACCTGAACCCGTTCGGGTTCAACCTGACCAGGCCGGGTCAGCGGATGCCGTCGATGATGTCGCCGACGGTCGTGCTCCGCGACGGTGAGCTCGAGGCGGGGTTGGGAAGCGCCGGCTCCAACCGGATCCGTTCGGCGATCCTGCAGGCGATTCTCAGGACCGTTTCCGAGGGGATGTCGGCGCCGGAGGCCGTGAGCGCACCACGCGCGCACCTCGAGGACGGCGTCGTGCACGCCGAGCCGGGGCTCGGCGAGGATCAGCTGCGCTCCGTCTCCGAGCGCGGCTACGAGGTCGTCCGCTGGCGCTCCCCGAACCTGTTCTTCGGCGGCGTCAACGCGGTGGTCCGCGATCCGGAGGACGGTCGCCTCCAGGGTGGCGGCGACCCGCGTCGCGGCGGCGCCGTGGCGGTGACCTGACCGGGCTGCGGGGGCTGCCCGGTCGAGGAGCCTAGATCGGGGCGTGGCCGTTGCCCGCGGCCCGCTCGGCGACCTGGCGTGAGCGCTCGGCCCCTTCGACCAGGGCGTCGAGGGTCTCGCGCAGGGTCTCGAGGCGGATCGCCTCGGAATCGCACTCGAGCAGGGCCTGCTTGGTGGCGACGGGCAGCTCGACGCGGGCCGCGATCTCGAAAGCCGAGCGCATCGTCGGGGCCGGCTCGGACGTGGAGCCGGCCGCCGCCAGCAGGCGCTCGAAGGCGGCGAGGGCGGGCCCAGGATCCGCCGCGCCTCCGTCGCCCTCGGGCAGCTGCTCGACCGTCGCCAGCGGGTAGTCCTCGCCCTCGCGGCGATCGACGATGCGGATCCGGTGGCGACCGGTGACGATCACGTTGAGTCGCCCGTCGTCGAACTCCTCGAGGATCTCAGTCAGCTCGACGGCGCAGCCGATCGAGCTGGTCCCCCCGTCGGTGCGCAGCAGGATCGCCAGCGGTGAGCCGTCGTCTCGGCAGTCCGCGAACATCCTCCTGTAACGCTCCTCGAAGATGTGCAGCGGAACCCGCTCGCCGGGCACGGCGACGAGCGGCAGCTCGAACAGCGGGATCTCGGTTCTCGGCCTTTCCATCCTCCCGACTATAGGAGGCAGCGGCCGGCGGCCGGCTCGCGCGGCCGCGCCAGGGCGGTCAGCCGAGCTCCGAGTCGACCTCCGCGGCGGCCCGCTCCCCGGAGCGCACGGCACCGTCCATGAATCCGGCCCAGCGAGTCGCCGTCTCCGAGCCCGCCCAGTGCACGTTTCCATGTGGCTCCCGCAGTGCGGCGCCGGCAGTCGTCCAGGCGCCGGGCGGCATCACGAAGGTCGGCCCGCCGCCGCTCCAGCCCTCGGCCGCCCAGTCCTGCTCGCGGTAGAGCCTCGGGTCGAGCGCCGCGTCTCCGAACAGCCGGGCGAAGCCCTCGAGCACCGCTGCCCGGCGCTCCGCCGGGCCGAGCTCGGTGTGAGCGACGGTGTCTTCGCCGCCGACGAACCCGAGCAGGATCCCCGGCCGGCCCCGCGGGGGCGAGTTGTCAAAGCTCAGCGTCGCCGGGCCGATGTCGCTCAGGGCCTCGCCCGAGAGCCCTTTCCGGCGCCAGAACGGCTCGTCGTAGACGGCCACGCACTTGATCAGTCTGCCGAAGCGGGCGATGCGGCTGAGATCGCCGTGCTGATCCGGGAGCGGCGGCGCGAACGCGATCCGGCTGCGCAGCGGCAGCGGCACCGCGACGATCGCCCGGCGACCGCGAAAGCTCCTGCCCGCCTCCGCGCGAACGCCGTCCGGCTCGGAGCTGATCGCCGTCACCGGTGAGCCGAGCCGCAGAGCCGGGCCGAGATCGGCGGCGGTCCGCTCGGCGAGGATCTGCGATCCGCCGACGATCCGTGACTCCTGCGCGCCTCCCTCGACATCGAGCAGCGGGTCGAGGCCGCCCGCGCCGCGCATGTAGAACAGCGCGTGCAGCAGGGACATCTCCTCCGGCTCTGCGCCCCAGACGGTGCGTCCGGCGATCCGCATCATCGCCCGCGCCGGGCGGGTTCGCATCTCGCCGTCGAGCCAGCTCTGCAGGGTGCGACCGTCGAGCATCGCTGCATCGGCGCTCTGCCACGGGGCCTCGGTATCGATCTTCGCGGCGAGCTTCCGCAGCCGGCGCCGGGCTCTCGCGATGTCCGCCAGGACGAGCGGTCCGACGCGGGGGATCGTGCCCGAGTAGCGCCTCAGCCGTCCCCCGAGCTCGAGCACGCTCTTGCCCTCGTCGAACGTCCGGAAGGTCTCGACGCCGAGCTCGTCGGCGAGCGCAAGCACCCGATCCTGAGTGGGACCGACCCACTGGCCGCCGACCTCGACGATCGCGCCGTCGGTGACGGTTGCGTTCAGCATCCGCCCCCCGACTCTCGGCCGCGCCTCGAGCACGACGACCGACCGCCCGCGCTCGCGCAGGCGACGCGCGGCCAAGAGCCCGGCCAGCCCGGCGCCGACGATCACCACATCCGCGTCGTAGTCCATCGGCCCGACATTCTGACCCCTGCCGACGCGCAGCCCCGTTTAGCCGTCGTTAACCGCCCCTGACCAGGATCCGACGCGGATGCTGCTGCTGATGCTCTTCGCGCTCTTGGCGGGCGCGGCCACGGCTCTCTCGCCATGCGTGCTGCCGATTCTGCCCGCGGTCCTCGGGGCCGGCGTGACCGGCGGCCGGCGTCGGCCGCTGGGGGTGGTCGCCGGACTGGTGCTCTCGTTCACGTTCGCCGCGGTGGCGCTCGTCTACGTGATCGATGCGCTTGGGCTGCCCAACGACATCCAGCGCACGATCGCGATCGTCGTCCTCGCCGGTTTCGGAATCGCGCTGCTGATCCCGCCCGTATCCGACCGGATCGAGGCGGCGATCTCGCGCCTCGTCGGCGCGCCGCGGATGAGCAGGGGCGAGGGCTTCGGCTCCGGCCTGCTTCTCGGCGGCGGCCTCGGGCTCGCTTACTTTCCCTGCGCCGGGCCGATCCTCGCCGGCGTGATCACGGTCTCGGCCGCGCAGGACTTCACCGTCGGCCGACTGGCGGTCGCGCTCGCCTACGCGCTGGGCTCGGCAGTGGTGCTCTACGCGCTGATGGTCGGCGGTCGCCGGCTGTCCGATCGGCTGAAACCGATCGGAGGCCGCGTGCAGATGGGGATCGGCGCCCTGATGGTGGCCGTCGCCGCGTTGATGGCGGTCGATCTCGATACCCGCTTTCAGAACTCGATCGCCGACGATCTCCCGGGGTTCCTGACCAGCGCGAGCGCGCGGATCGAGGAGAGCGACGCGGTCGCCTCGCAACTGCGGCTGCTCTCGGCCCACGGCGGCGCCGTCGAGGCGGGGGTCGAGCAGATCAAGTCAGGGGACGAGCTCCCCGACCTCGGCCGGGCGCCGGACTTCGTCGATACGGGCGAGTGGTTCAACACAGACGGCGAGCCGCTTTCGATCGAGCGGCTGAGCTCCGAGGGCAAGGTCGTCCTGATCGACTTCTGGACCTATACCTGCATCAACTGCATCCGCACGCTCCCCTACCTGAAGGCGTGGGACGAGAAGTACCGCGACGACGGCCTGGTGATCGTCGGTGTGCACAGCCCGGAGTTCCCGTTCGAGCGCGAGGCCGACAACGTCAGCGACTCGATCGAGCAGAACGGGCTGCGCTACCCGGTCGTGCAGGACAACCAGCTCGGGACCTGGGACGCCTTCGGAAACCAGTTCTGGCCCGCGAAGTATCTGATCGACGCCGACGGCGAGATCCGCTATGCCCACTTCGGTGAGGGCGAGTACGGGACGACGGAGCGGGCGATCCGCGCCCTGCTGGCCGAGGCCGGCGACCGTGGTGGCGACCTCGGCGATCTCACCGACGCTCGGGCGGAGCGGGCGGCGCCCGGCCTCGGGACCCCGGAGACGTATCTCGGGGCCGCCCGCGCCCAGGGCTTCGTCAACGGCCGCTTCCCGACGGGTATCACCGACTTCGGCAGGATCGGCGATCGGATCGTCGGTCAGCTGCCGCCGAATGCGTTTGCCTACCAGGGCCGCTGGCGGATCTCGACCGAGGATGCGACCGGGCTCGACCGCGCCCGAATCGATGGGCACTACCGCGCGCGCCGAGTGTTCCTGGTGCTCGGCTCGCCGGGCGGGCCGGGCGAGGTAGAGGTCCTGCTCGACGGCAAGCCGCTGCCCGATCGCCTCGCCGGCGAGGACGTCGAGGACGGCAGGGTGGAGGTCGACGAGCAGCGCCTCTACCGGCTGATCGACACCGGCAGGGCCGAGGAGCACGTCCTCAGCCTCGAGTTTGGTCGCGGCGTCTCCGGCTACGCCTTCACCTTTGGCTGAGGGCCCCTGCCCGCTACGCTGACGGCGATGATCCGCCCCAGGTCTGGACGGTTTGCGATCCCGCTGCTGTTGCTCTGCGCACCGTTTGCATTGCTCGGCTGCGGTGACGACGACGACGCGACCGCGACCGAGGGCAGTGCCACGACCACGGTCACCGAGACGGCCACCGGCACCGGCGCCGAGGAGCCGACTACCGGGGTCGACGGTGCCGCCCCGGGTGCGGACATGGTCGTGACCGAGGCGACCCCCTTTTCCTCGCCGACGGGCAACATCGGCTGCGTGATCGAGCCGCTGTCGGTGCGATGCGACATCGCTGAGCGGAGTTGGGAGCCTCCGCAGCCCCCCGCTGACTGCGAGCTCGACTACGGGCAGGGTGTGACCCTGCAGGCGGGCGGCACGGCCGAGCTGGTCTGCGCCGGCGACACGACGCTGGGCGCGGCGGGTCCGGATGCGTCGCTCCCCTACGGCGAGTCGATCGCCGCCGGCCTGCTGCGCTGCGAGAGCAGCCGCTCGGGCATCGGCTGCCGGGACGTGGAGACCGGCCGCGGGTTCACCATCTCCCGCGAGGGCTACGAGCTGTTCTGAGGCGGTCCCGGCGTTCGCGCCTCAGGCTTGCGGGCCGATAGCACGAGGTTGTAGAAGAGCGCAGCGGGCAGGCGCGGCTCCAGCAACTCCGCATCGACCCTCTGCAGCGCCAGGTAGGAGCGGAACGCGAATCGCCGCCAGAGCGCCGGGATGCCGTCGGGGTCGGCACTCGCCTCGACCGTCCGCAGCCCCCAGCCGTAGGCATTGGCGAGCAGCTCCTCGCCGCGGATGCGGGTGGCCTCGAACCCGGCCTCGGTGAACGTCCTCGCCAGCGTCTCCGGGTCGAAGGCGTGCACGTCCACCTCGCTCTCGAGCTCGTGGCCGGCCGCCTCCTCGGCATCCGCCGCCGCTGTTCCGTGCGCCTTCGGGGCGCGAACGAGCGCCCGCCAGACCGGTGCGGCGACGGCGCCGAGGCGCTTCGGCACCGCGGCGACGCGGTCGCCGTTGGCGCTCGGCTCGCCGCAGAAGGCGACCGTGCCGCCGGGGCGCAGCACGCGTAGGAACTCACCTGTCGCCCGCCGCAGGTCGGGGATGTGATGGAGGACCGCGTGCCCGAAGACGAGGTCGAAGGAGTCATCCGCGAACGGCAGCCGCTCGGCCTCGGCCACGACGGTCTCGACCTCGAAGCCGAGCCGACCGGCGTTGCCGCGCAGCGTTGCGAGCATGCCCGGGGAGATGTCGGTGCAGGTCGCCGTCTCGATCGCGCCCGCGCTCAACAGGTTGAGCGAGAAGTAGCCGGTTCCAGAGCCGATCTCGAGGGCGTCCCCGTGGCGTCGCTCGGCGCCTCCCAGCGCCTTGCGGAGCTTCTCCGTCACCTGCCCGCGACCGGTCTCGCCGAAGTTGATCCCCCATTTTGCGTCGTAGCTCTCGGCCGCGACATCGTGGTAGCGCGTGTTCGCGTCCTTGATCCGCTCAGCGGTTGCGTCGGGTGCCGCGGGCATTCGCGGCACTGTAGCGTCCGAAACTCGGATGGAAACCCCCTACCTGCAGCAGGATCAGCCGGCGGGCGTGCCGCCCCTCCCGTTGACCGGCGAGCGCACCCTGCCCGATGTGCCGGCGGAGAACTACTGGTTCCGACGCCACCTCGCCGTCTACGAGTGGATCGCCGAGCGGGTCCGGGGGATGGCGGTCGCGGATCTCGCCTGCGGTGAGGGCTACGGCTCCGACGTGCTCGCGCGGGCCGCCAGGGAGGTCGTCGGCGTCGATGCCAACCCCGAGGCCCATTCCCACGCGGTCGCCCGCTACAAGCGCCCGAACCTCCGCTTCGAGCGCGATCTCGTCGAGAACGTCTCCGGGCCCCGCGACGCGATCGTCTTCCTGCAGACGATCGAGCACATCGCCGACCCCGACGCGCTGCTCGAGCGAATCGCCGCGGCGGCTCCGCTCGCCTACATCTCGACGCCGAACCGCCTGACGCTGGCCCCGCCCGGCGCGGAGAAATCCGACAACCCCTGGCATCTACGCGAGTACACGCTCGGCGAGTACCGGAGCCTGCTGGCCCCGCACTTCGCCAGCGTCGAGATCCTCGGCCTCAGGCACGCCGGCAAGCTGCGGGTCCACGAGCTGGCGCTGAGGCTGGGCTGGGACCGGCTTCATGCCGCGCTCGGCGTGACCGACGCCTTCTACGACCGCTTCACGCCGGCGATCAGCGCCGCCGACTTCAGCCTCGGGGGTGAGCGGCTCGAGCGGGCCCTCGACTTCCTCGCAGTCTGCCGTCGCTAGCGCCTTGCGAGCCGTGCTGGAGGGGGGCGGAGAACGCAGATCGGACCACGTCGGCGACATCGCCATCGTCCTGCACAGTCACATGCCCTACGTCGAGGGCTTCGGGACCTACCCGTTCGGGGAGGAGTGGCTGTTCGACGCCGCGATCCGCTCCTACCTGCCGGTGCTCGCGATCGCCAGACGGCTGACCATGACGATCACCCCGGTGCTCGCCGACCAGCTCGAGGATCCCGGCGTGCACGGCCGAATGCTCGAGTTCGCGCGGCGCTTCCGACTCGGATCGGCGGAGCTCGACTCCGATGACATGGAGAGCGCCGAGCTCGGTGCCGCGTGCTCGGCGGAGGCGGACCGATACCGGGACGCCGTCGCGTCGCTCGAGCAGCTCGGGGGCGACCTGCTCGAAGCGTTCCGCGACGCGGCGGACAGCGGGCGGGTCGAGCTGATTCCCTCCTCGGCGACGCACGCGATCCTGCCGTTGATCGCGACCCGCGGCGCTCGTCGGATGCAGATCGAGACCGGGCTGCGCTCACATCGCCGCCGGTTCGGGCGCGCCCAGGGCTTCTGGCTTCCCGAATGCGCCTACGAGCCCGGCCTCGAGCATCTGCTCGCCGAGGGTGGGATCCGCTACTTCCTCGTCGACCAGTCGCGGCACGAGCCCGCCGCCGCGGCGATGAGGCCGGCCGAGAGCCGCGGGATGACGGCATTCACGATCGACCGTGAGGCGGTCGAGTGGCTGTGGGCGATGGACGGCTATCCGTCCGATCCCGGTTACGCCGACTTCCATCGCAGGTCCCTCCGCGGGACCCGGCCCTGGGCGATCAGCGGCCGCCCCTACGACCCCGAGGCGGCTGCCGGGCGGGCCGTGGCCCAGGCGGACGAGTTCGCCGCGGCGGTCGCCGGCAGGCTCGACGACCATCGGCGGCGCTCGGGAGTCGCGGGGCTGCTCACCTTCGCGATCGACACCGAGTTGATCGGTCACTGGTGGTGGGAGGGGCCGCGATGGCTCGCGGCGGCGCTCGAGCGACTCGAGGCAAGGGGGGTCAGGGCCCTGACCCTCTCGCAGGCGCTCGCCGAGCACCCGGCCCAGCAGCGCCCGCTGCACCGTGCCACGTGGGGGGAGGGCCGGGATTTCCGCACCTGGGACTCGCCCGCGGTCGCCGACCTCGCCTGGGGGGCGCGGCGGCTCGAGCTCCGCCTCCTCCGTGAGCTGTTCGCCGGACGGCTGCGCGGTGCCGCACTGCAGCGGGCGGCTCGTGAGCTGCTCGCGGTCCAGGCCAGCGATTGGGCCTTCCTCGACTACAAGCGCGAGGCCGGCGACTACGGCTACCAGCGCAGCCTCGGCCATGCGTTGGAGCTGTTCGAGGCCATAGACTCCCCCGGGCGCGCCACCCCGGCCCTGCGGAACCTGGCGCCGGACCTCACCCTGGCACCCTTGCTCGAGCCCTGAGAACCACGCGTTGAGCCGAATCCTCATTCTCTCCTGGGAGTACCCGCCGCTGATCGAGGGCGGCCTGGCGCGCCACGTACGCAAGCTCTCCGAGGCCCTGGTCGAGCGCGGCACGGAGGTCCATGTGCTCACCCGCGGCGGCGAGGAGTCGCCGCGAGAAGAGCGCAGCGCCGGCGTCCACATCCATCGGGTGCTCGAGCCGAACCGGCCCCGAGACCTGGGTGAGTTCGTCGCCTGGGTCGAGCGGATGAACTCGGACATGCTCGCCGCCGGGGTCGAGCTCGGCGACCGCTTCGACTTCGAGCTCGTCCATGGGCACGACTGGCTCGTCGCCGGTGCCTGCGATCACCTCGCGCGGCGGTTCGGCGCCCCGCTGGTGACCACTATTCACGCCACCGAGCACGGCCGTCATCAGGGTTGGGTCGACAAGCACCCGCAGTCCTACATCCACGAGGTCGAGCGCTGGATCTCGAATCGCGCCGACCGGGTGATCGCCTGCAGCTACTACATGCGCGAGCAGATCGCCGACGTATTCGACGTCCCCGAGCGCCGGGTCAGCGTGATCCCGAACGGGATCGACCCCGGCGATCTGCCGCTGCCCGAGAGCGGCGAGCTGGCGCGGCTGCGCTCCGAGTTCGCCGCCCCCGAGCAGCGCCTGGTGCTGCTGATCGGCCGGCTCGTCTACGAGAAGGGGTTCCAGTTCGCGCTCGAGGCGATGCCGTCCCTGATCGAGCGCGTGCCCGGTACCCGTTTTCTGGTCGCGGGCTCGGGCACGCACGAGCAGGAGCTCCGCCGCCAGGCAGAGGAGCTGGGGCTGATGGAGCACGGAACCTTCCTCGGCTGGATCGGCGACGACGTCCTCCATGCCCTCTACCGGATCGCGGACGTCTGCGTGGTCCCGTCCCTGTACGAGCCCTTCGGCCTCGTCGCGCTCGAGGCGATGGCCTCCGAGTGCCCGTGCATCGTCGCCGACACCGGCGGGCTGCGCGAGGTGGTGCCGGACGGTGGACAGGTCGGCCTGCGCTTCCGCTCGCGGGATCCCGAGGCCCTCGCGGAGGTCGCGGGCCGGGCTCTGACGGACGAGCGCCTGCGAAGCGACCTCGTCAGCGAGGCGCGCGAGCACGTCCTCTCCTTCGATTGGCTTGAGGTCGCCGATGAGACCGCGAGCCTCTACGGGCGGCTAATCGCCGAGCGCGCGCCGGCCTGAGCGGGCCTCAGCGGGGGCCGGACGGCCCGTAGCCGCCGGGCTCGACCGGGTCTCGCCAGCGCAGCCTCTTCGGCGCCTCCCGCATCCGGATCACGCGGGCAGGCGATCCGGCGACCACGGCGTTGGCGGGGATGTCGCGGGTGACGACTGAGTTCGCTCCGATTATCGAGTTGTCCCCGACCGTCACACCCCTGAGCACCTGGGCGTTGTAGCCGACCCAGACGTTGTTACCGACGATCACGTCACGCTTGTAGATGCCCTGTCTGCGGATCGGCTGCTCGACGTCGGAGACGGTGTGGTCGAAGTCGATGAACATCGCCCGGTCGGCAATCACGCACTGCTCACCGATCGAGACCCGCTGGTAGGCGGAGATCGTGCAGTCCTGCCCGATCACGGTCTTCGCACCGATCTCGACCCGTCCCTCGTGGCAGCGGATCTTGCAGCCGTGGCCGACCCAGGCGAAGCGCCCGAACCGGACGCTCGCGTTCCGCCCGATCTGTAGCTGCAGCCTGGGACCGAGAAAGACCATGCCGTCGGTCTCCATGCGCCGGCCGGCGGCCGTCAGGAAGCGGCGCCCGAGAAACCGCACCAGCAGGCGGGCGTACTTCGCAGTCAGCATCCCGTTCGCGGATGCGAACCGGAGCGCTGCGATCGGCCCGCGCTTGGGGGCGATCGTCTCTGTGGCCGGCTCGGAGCCGGTGGCCGGCCCGGTGGGTGTCGTCGTCGGGGCGCCCACGGTGCGGATCATAGGGTCGCCCGACGGCGCCGTGCGGCGATCCGCGAGGGTCCCTCGGTCCGCTGGTGAGCCTTGCAATCATCCGCCGGCCGATGACGACCGTGACCGAACTAGCGGAGAGGCTGCTCAGCGGCGACAGGCGCGCCCTCGCGAGGGCGATCACGTTGATCGAGAGCGGAGACAGCGACGGCGCCGATCTCGTCGGAGCGGTGTTCCCGCGGACCGGCGACGCGCGGGTCGTCGGATTTACCGGGCCACCCGGGGTCGGCAAGAGCACCCTGATCGGCGCCCTCACGCGCGAGCTCCGGGCCGCCGGCCGCAAGGTCGGGGTGCTCTCGATCGATCCTTCCAGTCCGTTCACGCGGGGTGCGCTGCTCGGCGACCGGATCCGTCTCTCCGAGCACTTCCTCGACCCGGATGTGTTCATTCGCTCGATGGCAACTCGAGGTGCGCTGGGGGGGCTTGCCGAGGCCGCCCTGCAGGCCGCGCTCGTGATGGATGCGGCGGGCTTCGAGGACATCCTGCTCGAGACGGTCGGGGTCGGCCAGGCCGAGATCGACGTGATCGACCACGCCGACACGGTGGTGCTCGCGCTGATGCCGGGATCGGGCGACTCGATCCAGGCGTTGAAGGCCGGGGTGATGGAGATCCCGGACGTGATCGTCGTCAACAAGGCCGATCACCCCTTGACCGACACGATGGTGCGCGAGGTGCGGACCGCGCTCTCGCTCGGCCCGCAGGAGGACTGGAAGGTGCCGATCGTCAAGACGGAGGCGACCACGGGTGCCGGCATCGCGGAGCTACGCGAGCAGATCGACGCTCATCGGGCTCACATCGAGTCCGAGGGGACGCTCGAGCAGCGCCGCGCCCGCAATCTCCGCAACGAGGTGCTCGGCCTTGCCGCCGCCCGGTTGCGACGCGGGCTCGAGGCCAGGGCCCGCGACGATCCCAAGGTCGCGCAGCTGCTCGACCGCGTCGTCCGGCGCGAGACCGATCCGGCCACGGCCGCCGACGAGCTCTTGGAGCGCGATCGCGGTGGCTGAGTCCGCCCCGGGTCTGAAGGAGACCCTGGCCTGGGTCGGCTTCAAGCTCGACGACATCGGTGGGGCCACGACCGGCCGGGTCGAGGGCGTCCTCGTCGACGGGCGGTCCGGGACGCCGACCTGGCTGGTGATCAGGGTCGGGCGGCTCGGGCACCGCTCGGCGGTGCCGGCTGGGGCTGCTGCGGGCGGCGTCGGGCATGTCTGGGTGCCGTATCCGCGCGATCTGATTCGCAGCTCCCCCGAGATCGACCCTGGCGCCGGGATCGGACCTGAGCGGGAGGCGGTGCTGCGTGAGCACTACGGCATCCCGGACATCCCCGCCACTTCGAGCGCGGCTGGCGGGCCCGGGGTGCTCGGCGCCGACGGCTCGGTCCCGGCCCCGACGGGCTAGCGGTCGGGGGCCGGCTCCCCGCCCTCGTCCCGGCTCCGGCGCGACTCGGCCTCGGCAGGGCTCTCGGTCCCACCTTCCTCGATTTCCTCGGCGTAGCTCCGCTCGAGGGTCCGCGTCGCCTCCTCGATTGCGCCCAGCACCTCATCGAGGCTCGAGAGCTGCTTTGCGATCGAGGCTCCACGCGGCGCCGCACCGGGCTCCCGGCCCGCCGGGCTCCGTTGCTCGGCGCCCGGCGGACGCCCCCCGGGCGGGTCGAGCGCACGGCCCCCGCGGTCATCGATCGCGCTGACGAGCTCCTGGATCGTCCGCTCGTGCTGGCCGAAGGCGAGCCACAGGGCGGCAATGTCACGCCGCAGCTCGGCGATCTCGGCGTCCCTGAGGCCGATCTCCGCGCTGACGTCGCCCGCCCTGACCCCGAGCAGGCCTCGGCGCAGGCGCGGACTGTCGGGCCGTGACGGGTCGGGCCCCGGTGGCTCGAAGTGCTGCCCCCGGGACGCTCCCGGATCGCCGCCGCCCTGGTCGGTGTTGTCGGGGGGTGCGCTCACCTCAGCGGCGAGGTTACCTCTCCGCTGATCGCCGCCGACCGCCGCCTACCGCGCCGCCATGACGGGTGGTAGGTTTCCCCCTTCGGCGCCACGGCGCAACCGTATCGGAGGAATGGATGATCGCCGCTGAGCTGGGCGGAGGTAGCAGGCTGAGCCTTGACGAAGCTCTCGGCTGGATCGGCTCTCGGGTCGACGACCTCTACGGGGTCGGCGTAGGCCGTCTCGAGGACATCTGGATCGATCCCGGAACCGGCATTCCACGCTGGCTGCTGGTCAAGGAGGGCCGCTTCGACGGCCGCGCGACGCTGATCCCGTTCGAGGATGCCGGCGCCGGCGCCGGCCGGGTCTGGATCCCCTACGAGCAGGACGTCATCCGGCGCGCGCCGCAGGTCGAGCCGGGCTCGCCCCTGACCCAGCAGCTCGAGGCGGCGCTGCGGCGGCACTATGCAGCCAGCGCCGCGGCGGCCGTTCCGCACGGGAGCGCCCCTCATGCGCCGGCCGTCGGGCCCGGTGCAACCACCTACGAGCACCGGCATCCGGGGCCGCAGCCGCCGACCTTCGATCAGCAGCCGGCGGCCCACCGGGCCGGGTACGAACCCCACCGAACGCCACCCTACGAGCCCGCACCCTCGTACCCATCGATGCCGGAGCGGCCCGGCCACCCGCAGCTGCCGCCCGAGCCCACCCACTCACGGGCCCGGTACTTCGCCGCCGAGCCACCGCCGACCCGCCCGGCGCCCCCGATGCCGCCTCGCAGCGCTCCCCCGATGCGGGCAGCCCCGCCGCCGCCGCGGCCCCCGGCGCCCGTCCACCAGTTCCCATCGCCGGCCCCAGCGCCCGTGCCCGGGCGGAGCGGGCCGCAGCAGCAGCGGCCGGCGGCGGCGCCGGTCGAGCCGTTCAGCCCTCGCGGTGCTTCGTACCCCCCAGCCCCGGCGACCCCGCCCGCTCCGGAGCCCGGACGGCGCCCGGGACAGCCGTCGCTGGCGGCTGTCGAGGACGATCGCGTCCCGAGCGACAGCGACGCGGCGTCGGCTGCGCCGGGCAGGACGGCGAGCCCTTCAGGCGATGATCGGGACGCAGTTGCGATCCCGGTGATCCAAGCGCTCGACAGGCCTTACAGGATCGAGATGCAGTTCGAGGGCGAGTTGCGGATCTCAGGTGAGCTGAAGGGATTCAGGATGACGCCGGTGGAGGAGCCGCCGAGCTGAGGCGCGGCCCGCCCGACGCTCCGCGCGCCGCTGCGGGCCCCGATCCGGATTCACCATCGAGTGGCGTTGCGCTCAGGCGGCGATTGCGTCGTCGGCCGCCGCCCCGCGCCCCTCGGGCAGGGCGGTGGCCGCGGACTCGGCAGCGCCGTCCTCCGGATGCGGCTCGCCGATCTGTCGCGCCGTCTCCGACAGGGCGCGGACGAAGTCGTCGAACTGGCGACGAATCCGCTCGGCGTCCTCCATCCCGGCGCTGAGAGCCTCGGCGCGCTGCGCGATTCCCTCGCTCAGTGAACCGAGCCGCTGCTGCTGGTGGGCGACCATCGCCTCCGAGACTCGCCGCGCATCGTCGAGATAGATCCCGGCCTCTTGCGCGGCGGCGTCCCAGCGCTCGCGGATCCCGGCCTCGGCGTCACGGCGGATCTCCGCCGCGTCCCGCTCGACCGCGCCCAGCATCGTGTTGACGAGGCTTTCGACCCGCCGCTTGGCGCGCTCGAGGTATTCATGGGCTTCGCGCTCGGCGGTTTGCATCGGCGGATCGAAGGCCCCGAGCCGGTCGACGTGGATCGACCTGGCCTGTTCGCGGGCGGCGGCCCGCTGGGCGAGCGCCTCGACCTTTCGCGAGAGGTCACGGGTTGCGAGGTCGAGGCCGGAGATCGCAGCATCGATGTCGCTACCGGCCCAGTCGGGTTCCAGGCTCGAAGCCGGCGGTCGCGCTGACCTGTCCTCGTGGTCGGGCATCGGCTCTCCTCTCGACAGCTTCGGTTGATCACGGCTCCGGCGTGGCCGCTGACTCGCTGAGTCTAGGAACCGGCGCGGCGGGAGAAGCCGCCCGGAGGGCGAATGCCCGCGCCCCAGAGCGGATCGCGCTAGCGGGGAAACGCCGCCCAGGGAACGCGAGCGCCCCCGGCGCTGCCGGCGCCGAAGACCTCGTCGAGAATCGGCTCGGGATCGGCGACGCCGATCGAGCTCAGCAGGTGATCGCCCACCTGGTCGCGGGTCTGGCCGGTCGCCGCCATCCGCATCGCGACGAGCCGCATGTCATCCAGACCCCGCCAACCCGCCTCAGGCGACTGAGCTTGCGCCCGGGCTGCGTCCGCGGCGGGTGGCTCCCCGGCTGCCGGCGGCCGGGGCGGCGGCGGTGGGGGGGACGCCGTCCATGCCGGCGCGCCCGCCTCCGGCTGTGGCTCGAACGCCTGTCCCGGGGCGCTTGCTTCGGGGGCGGCCCCGTAGGGGCCGGGCGGGATCGCCCCGACGTCGAACGAGGCCTGATCCGCGAACGGCTCGTGTGGCGTCGGCTCTGGGGAGGCGAGGCCCTGATGCAGAGCCGATGGCTCGAACTCGGAACGGCCGAGCTCGGCCTCGCTGCTGAGCCGCTCGGCCGCTTCACCGAGACTCCGGACGAGGCTCTCGAAGCCCTCGCGAACCGGCGCCGCGTCGTCGAGCTTGGCGACGACCTCCTCGGCCTTGGCGAGGATCTCGTCGCTGATCTCGGCGATCCGGCGACGGCGCTGATCGATCAAGCTGTCGGCGTGGCGACAGGCCTCGTTCAGGTAGCGGCGCGCTTCCTGATGGGCATCGGCGCGGAGCTGCTCCGCCTCCCGTTCGACCGCATCGAGGATCGCGGTCACGCGGCGTGAGATCTCCGGCGCCAGTGTCCCCTCCGGGAAGCTCACGCCGCCCGCCATCGGCCGGCCCTCTCCATCCCGGTCGGGGATCTGTGTGGGTTCCTCGCTCATCAAGACTCGGCCGCCGCGGACCCGACCGCCGGCCGGGCCGCTGCCCGCTTCGCAGCGTACTCCACCGGCTTCGGCAGCACGGAGGGGCCGCCGATCGCGAAGGCCGCCGCCGGCAGGCCCCGGCCGCTCGCGGGTCCGATCAGCAGCCGAGCTGGCGGGCGATGACCATCTGCTGGATCTCGTCGGTGCCCTCGCCGATCGTCAGGATCTTGGCGTCGCGGTAGAAGCGGCAGACCGGGTACTCCTCGATGAAGCCGTAGCCGCCGTGAATCTGGACCGCTTCCTCCGCCGCACGGACTGCCAACCGCCCGGTCTTCAGCTTCGCCTGGGCGGCGGTCAGCGTGAACGGCTCGCCCCGGTCCTTGAGGATCGCGGCCTTGTAGGTGAGCAGCCGCGCCGCCTCGATCTCGGTCGTCAGATCGGCGAGCTTCGCCTGGATCGTCTGGAACTTCGAGATCGAGCGGCCGAATGCCTGCCGCTCCTTCGCGTAGGCGAGGGCCTCGTCGACGGCGCCCTGGGCGAGACCGACCCCCATCGCGGAGACGCTGATTCGCCCTCCGTCGAGGATCTGCAGGAACTGCTTGAAGCCCGCGCCCCTCGGCCCGAGCAGGTTCTCGGCGGGTACCCGGCAGTCGTCGAACGCCAGCGGCCTCGTGTCCGAGGCGTTCCAGCCCATCTTCCGGTAGGGATCCTGCTGGCTGTACCCAGGGGTGCCGTTGGGGACGATGATGTTGCTGATCTCGCGGCCGCCGTCTCCGTCTCCGGTTACGGCGGTGATCGATACGCAGCCGGAGATCCGGGTGCCGGCATTGGTGATGAACTGCTTGCTGCCGTTGATCACCCACTCCCCGTCGTCGAGCCGGGCCGTGGTTCGCGTGTTGCCCGCGTCCGAGCCCGCCTCCGGTTCGGTCAGGCCGAAAGCGGCGAGCCGGCGGCCGGCGGTCAGCTCCGGGAGCCACTCCTCCCTCTGTGTGGCCGAGCCGAACAGGTAGATCGGCATCGTTCCCAGCGAGATATGCGCCGCTACGGTGATCGCCACCGAGGAGTCGACCCGGGCCAGCTCCTCGACCGCGAGCGCGTAGCCCAGGCCGTCGGCGCCACCACCCCCGAACTCCTCCGGGAACGGGATCCCCATCAGGCCGAGCTCGCCCATCTTGCTGACCAGCTCGTAGGGGAAGGCATGCTCACGGTCGAGCTGCTCGGCCGCCGGGGCGACCTCGCCGATCGCGAACTCACGCACGGTGTCGCGGAGCAGCCGCTGCTCGTCTGTGAGATCGAAGTCCACCAGGGGTGGAGGTTAGGCGGGTGCCGCTCCCTGCGCCAGCGAGCGCGCCAGCTCGACCAGCAGGCGGACGCCGTAGCCACTCGGGCCGTTCCCGAGATAGGGGCGGCCGACGTCCCAGGCGGTGCCGGCGATGTCGATGTGCGCCCAGCGGGCGCCCTCGATGAACTCCTCGAGGAACGCTGCGGCCGTGATCGACCCCGCCTTGCGCTTCGGGGCAGCATTGGTCAGGTCGGCGACCGTGCCCTTCATCAGCTCCCTGTACTCCGGGTGTAGGGGCAGCCGCCAGACGAGCTCCCCGACGAGCGCCCCCGCCGACTGCAGCTCCCCGATCAGCTCGTCGTCATTGCCGATCACCGCGGCGTAGCTCGAGCCGAGCGCGACCACGACCGCGCCGGTGAGCGTCGCCAGGTCGATGATCCGCCCCGCCCCTTCGCGCGCCGCCCAGGTCAGGGCGTCGGCGAGGATCAGCCGGCCCTCCGCGTCGGTGTTGTTGACCTCGACCGTGACGCCGTTCAGCTGCGTGATCACGTCGCCCGGCCGCGTCGCGCGGCCGCCGGGCATGTTCTCGACCGCCGGCACAACCGTCAGCAGGTTCAGCGCGAGCCCGAGCTCAGCGACCGCCGCCGTCGCCTCCAGCGCCGCCGCCCCGCCCGACATGTCCATCTTCATCTCCTGCATCGACTGCGACGGCTTCAACGAGATGCCGCCCGTATCGAAGGTCACCGCCTTGCCTACCAGCGCCAGCGGCTCGGCGCCGGGACTGCCGGTGTAGCGGAGGACGATCAGCGCCGGGTCCTTCGCCGAGCCCGCCCCGACCGCGATCAGGCCTCCCATTCCGAGCTCGGCCAGCCGCTCGACCCCGAGGATCTCCGCCTCCACGGCATCGGAGGCGGCGGCGATCTCGCGGGCGCGATCGGCGAGGAACCCCGGGTCGGCGATGTTGGCGGGCAGGTTCTGTAGGTCTCGCGCCCGGTTCGCGGCCAGTGCCGCGACCCGGGCGGTGGCGACCAGCTCCTCGGCTCCCTCGGCTCCGTGGAGCTCGAGCAGGGCCGGGCCGGGTGGGGCGTCGTCGTCGTTGCCGGTCTTGAGGCGGTCGAATCGATACGCGGCGAGGATCGTGCCCCCGGTGAGCGCCGCGGCGATCCGCTCGTCGCCGGGGACCAGCCAGGCGATGCTCGAGGCCCGGTACCGTCGCGCCTGCTTGACGCCGAGGGCGGCGGCCACCCGGGCGCGCTCGGCGTCGAACTCCCGCTCTTCGCCGAGGCCGACGACCAATACACGTGACCCCGAGCCCGGCCGGATCATCGTCAGCTCCTTGAACTTCGACCGCACATCGGCCGCGCCGGGGGCATCGGCCAGCCAGCCGGGCAGCTCCTCGTCGGCGAACAGACCGAGACAGAGGACGTCCGCCTCGGTCTCCGATGCGGGTGCGGGGTTGAGCTCGACCTCCACGGGCGCGGCAGTATATGAGCCTCAGCGCCGCGAGCCCGAGAGCGGTCGACATCGCGCCCGGCGGGCCGGGGGCCTGTAGCGTTCCACCCCCGACTTCTTCGCACGCACACGATCAGGCCCCAGGAGGACAAAGATGTCTCAGTCCGTGATTCTCTCGACCGCCCGCACCCCGTTCGGCAAGATGGGCGGCGCCCTCGCGTCGCTCGATGCAACCGACCTCGGCGGCCGGGCGATCAGCGGCGCCCTGGAGCGGGCCGGCGTCGACCCCGAGCAGGTGGAGCAGGTCGTCTACGGCCAGGTGTTGCAGGCGGGCCAGGGCCAGATCCCCTCGCGCCAGGCGCAGATCAAGGCGGGGATCCCGAAGGAGGTGCCCTCCGAGACGATCAACAAGGTCTGCGCCTCGGGCATGCGCTCCGTCGGCCTGCTCGACCAGGCGGTTCGCGCCGGCGATATCGACATCGGCGTGGCGGGCGGCATGGAGTCGATGTCGAGCGCTCCCTACCTGCTGCCCGGCGCCCGCTTCGGGTTCCGGATGGGCGACGTGACCGCGGTCGACGCGATGACCCACGACGGCTTGACGAACCCGTTCAGCGGCAAGCAGATGATCAACGAGGCGAGCGAGGTCTCGAACGAGCTCGAGATCACCCGTCCGGACATGGACCGCTTCGCCGCTCGCTCCCACCAGCTCGCCGCGAAGGCGAGTGACGAGGGCCGGCTCGCCGAGGAGATCGTCGGCGTCACGGTCAAGTCCCGCAAGGCGGAGACGGTGGTCGAGGTCGACGAGGCGATCCGTCCGGAGACGACCCAGGAGACGCTCGCCGGGCTGCGCGCGATCGGCGGAGACGAGGCGAGCCACACCGCCGGGAACGCCCCGGGCGTCAACGACGGCGCTGCCGCCGTCGTCGTCGCCTCGGCCGATTGGGCCGAGGCGAACGACAAGCGGCCGTTGGCACGGGTCGTCGGCTACGGGATGATCGGCGACGATTTCCCCTATCTCGCCAGGACCCCGGCGAAGGCCGCGATGATCGCCCTCGAGAAGGCCGGCCGCCGGGCCGAGGAGGTCGACGTCTGGGAGATCAACGAAGCGTTCGCCTCAGTCGCCCTCAACTCGGTGCGTATGCTCGGCGTCGACGAGGAGAAGGTCAACCCCAACGGCGGCGCGATCGCGCTCGGGCATCCGATCGGGGCTTCCGGCGGGCGGATCATCGGCGCTTTGGTGCATGAGCTCCAGCGCCGCGGCGGCGGACTGGGCTGCGCGGCAATCTGCTCGGGCGGCGGGCAGGGGGACGCGATCCTGATCGAGGTCTGATCGCGATCGTGGCCGTCTAGCCTTGGGAGGGTGAACGGAGCCGCCGCCTTCTTCGATCTCGACCGGACCCTGATGGCGGGGTCGTCGGGGATGCAGTTCGGCCGCGCCGTCTACCGCTCCGGGATGGTCTCGCGGCGGCAGCTGGCCCGCTGGGCCGTCGATCACCTGCGATTCCGGCTCCGCGGCTCGACCGACGCCGACACCGAGGAGTTGGTCAGACAGGTCGAGGAGCTGCTCGGCGGGGTGCCGGAGCGGCGCCTGCGGCGAATGGTCCCCGACCTGCTGGCCGGGATCCTGCCCCGGATATACCCGCAGATGATCGACGAGGTCCGCTGGCACCAGGACGCGGGCCGGCCCACCTTCATCGTCAGCGCCGCCGGCGACGGCATCGTCACCCTGTTGGCCCTGGTCTTGGACATGGACGGCGGCATCGGAACCCGCTACGAGATCGACGCCGAGGGCAACTACACCGGCCGCCTCGACGGTGGCCTCACCTACGGCCCGGGCAAGGTCCCGCCGATGCGCCGCTACGCAGAGCAGCACGGGATCGTCCTCGAGGACTCGTGGGCCTACTCGGACTCGGCCTCGGATCTGCCGATGCTGGAGCTGGTCGGGAACCCGGTCGTCGTCAACCCCGACCAGGAGCTCGCGAGGGTCGCCAAGGACCGGGGTTGGCGCGTGATGCGGTTCGAGAAGCTCGGCCGGCGACTGGCCGTCGCCGCGACCGTGATCGCCGCCGGGGCGATCGGCGGCAGCGGCACCTGGCTGGCTGCCCGCCGCCGGCCGCGTCAGGGCGGCCGGCGAATCGGATCCGGCTAGACGCGCCGTTGTTGCAGCTCAGCGCTGCGGGTCGGGACCGCGGCCGCTCGGGCTGACCGGGTCTGCCCCTAGCTCGAGCGCGAGCGCGACGGTGAGCAGAGCGAGGATCGGGTTGAAGAGGATCTCGACGCCCGAGGCAGCGAGCCAGTTGGCGAGGAAGGTGTCGGCGCCGGCCTGCTGGATCGCCTCCTTGGCGAGCTCGGTGCCGAGGTCGCCGACCACAGCCGCCGTGAACAGGATGCCGAACACCAGCCGACGCGATCCGCGGGAGAGCTGGGCGCTGCGGCGGAACGAGTCCGAAACGCCAAGCTCTTCGATCTCGGCGAGCACGGCCGCGAGCACGTAGCGGGCGAAGAAGAAGAGGGCCGGGACCACGAGCAGCAGCAGCGAAACCATCATCCCGGCCGTGAACAGCAGGTCGATCGCGATCAGGGCGCCCCAGCGCGTCTGCCGGATGACCCGGCGGAGGGACGGGTCTTCGCCGGGCGGGGTGTTGAGCACGGCGATCGAGACGGCGCCGGCGAACAGCACCTGCCCGAGCAGGGCGGAGCCGACGTGGACCGCGGTCTCAGCGGTGATTGCGATCAGCTCGAGGTCGTCGAGCCGGTCGGTGTCGATCCCCCCGGCCGCCTCGTCGACGGCGTCGAGCAGACCGAGCGGGATGAAGATCAGCGCCGAGAGGCCGATCAGGAAGGGCAGCCGCCCATGCCCGGAGGCGATCGCCAGTCGAATCACGGTCGCGGTTCGGGCCACGTGGCGGAATCTAGTCCCCGGCACCGGGCCCGGCCGGACGAATAGGATCGCTGCGATGGATCAAGCGGAGCTCGCGTTCGCCGGGATCGCCCGCCAGGCGGAGCTGCTGCGCGAGCGGCAGGTCTCCTCGGCCGAGCTGGTCGACCTCTATCTCGAGCGGATCGAGCGAATAAACCCGAAGCTGAACGCGTTCACCGACGTCTTCGCCGACGAGGCGCGCGCCGCGGCAGCCGCCGCCGACGAGCGGATCGGCAGAGGCGAAGCGGGGGAGGGTGCGCCGCTTCTCGGCGTGCCGATCGCGCTCAAGGACGAGGTCGAGGTCGAGGGCCTGATCGCCCAGCACGGGACCAGCGCCTACTCCGATCCGGCGCTCGCCGACGCCGAGCACTGGCGGCGGCTGAAGGGGGCGGGCGCGATCCTGCTCGCGAAGACGACGCTGCCGGAGCTCGCGATCGTCGGCTTCACCGAGACGGAGGCCTGGGGAGAGACCCGCAACCCCTGGAACACGGACCACACGACTGGTGGCTCCAGCGGCGGCTCGGGCGCCGCTGTGGCGGCGGGCCTGATCGGAGCGGCCTCAGCCTCTGACGGCGCCGGCTCGATCCGGATCCCGGCGGCCTGCAACGGCCTTTTCGGGCTGAAGCCCCAGCGAGGCAGGATCAGCCTCGCGCCGGCGCGGGAGCACTGGCTCGGCATGTCGGTCGCCGGCTGTCTGGCCCGCCGGGTCCGCGACACGGCTCTGTGGATGGACGTCGCCGCCGGGCCCGCCGCCGGTGATCTCGGTCCGCCGCCGCCGGCCGGCAGCTACCGCGAGGCGGCCCGCCGCGACCCGGGCCGGATTCGCGTCTGCTGGAGCCTGACGGCGCCACGGGCAGCGCTGCCGCCGGTCAGGGATCCGATCATCGCGGGCGCCGTCGAGCGCGTCTCCGGGCTGCTCGCCGACCTCGGTCACGAGGTCAGCGAGCGCGACCCCGAATGGGGGATGGTCGGCAACGACTGCGTCAACCGCTACCTGAAGGGGATCGAGTCCGACTACGACCTGGTCCCGCACCCCGAGCGCCTCGAGGCTCGCACGAGGGGCTTCAAGCGCCTCGCCCGCCTGGTCCCGGACCCGCTCCTGCGTCGCTCGATGGCCGCGGAGGCCCGTCACGCGGAGCGCATCAACCGCATCTTCGAGCACTGCGACGTCCTGCTCACGCCTGTGACCTCGACCCCGCCGGTCGAGATCGGCCGCTGGGCCGGCCGGGGTGCCCTGCGGACCCTGCTCGGGATGAGCCGCATCTACCCGCACACGATCGCCTGGAACTACCTCGGTCAGCCCGCGGCCTCGATCCCGGCCGGCAGCAGCCCGGACGGGCTGCCGCTCGCCGTTCAGCTGGTCGCCCCTCCCAACCGGGAGGACCTGCTGATCTCGCTCGGCGCCCAGCTCGAGGCCGCGATCGGCTGGCCTGACCAGATGCCCTCGCTGGCCGCCTGAGGCGGGCGCCCCCCGGCCGTGGGACGGGCCCGGTTCGGGCCAGACCATCGGCGCTAGCCTGTGACGATGGCGATCGAGCCCGACGCCCAGCGTCGAGCCCACCAGTGGCTCGAGGAGGAGTACCCGCACGAGAGCGAGCGTGAGGTGGGCTTCGAGACGCTCTCGGGCCACCCGGTCAAGCCGCTCTACACGCAGGACGACCTCGACGAGACCGGTCACGACCGCGACCGCGACGAGGGTTTCCCCGGCTCCTACCCCTTCACCCGCGGTGTCTATCCGTCGATGCATCGAGGGCGCCTCTGGACGATGCGCCAGTTCGCCGGCTTCGGAACCGTCGAGGAGACGAACGAGCGTTTTCGCTACCTGCTCGAGCATGGCCAGACCGGCCTCAGCACCGCGTTCGACATGCCGACCCTGATGGGCCTCGACTCCGACCATCAGCGAAGCCTCGGTGAGGTCGGCGTCGAGGGTGTCGCGGTCGACTCCGTCGACGACATGGAGACGCTGTTCAGCGGCATCCCGGTCGACGAGGTCACCACCTCGATGACGATCAACGGCCCGGCGGCGATCTTGCTCGCCTACTACGTCGTCAACGCCGAGGAGCAGGGGATCGGTCCAGAGTCGCTCGGCGGCACGATCCAGACAGACATCCTCAAGGAGTACATCGCGCAGAAGGAGTGGGTCTTCCCAATCCGCCCGGCGATGCGGCTGGTAGGTGACATGGTCGAGTACTGCGCCGCCGAGATGCCGCGCTGGCACCCGATCTCGATCTCCGGGTACCACATCCGCGAGGCCGGGGCGACGGCCCAGCAGGAGTTGGCGTTCACGCTCAAGGACGGGCTCACCTACGTCGAGGAGGCGGTCGAGCGCGGGCTCGATGTCGACAGCTTCGCGCCGCGTCTCAGCTTCTTCTTCAACGCCCACATCGACTTCTTCGAGGAGATCGCCAAGTACCGCGCCGCGCGGCGCATCTGGGCGCGGGAGCTGAGGGAGACGTTCGGCGCGAAGAAGCCCGAGTCGTGGCGGATGCGCTTCCACACGCAGACCGCCGGCGTCAGCCTCACGGCACAGCAGCCGCTGGTCAACATCATCCGGACCACGGTCGAGGCGCTGGCGGGGGTGCTGGGGGGGACCCAGTCGCTTCACACGAACTCCTACGACGAGGCGCTGGCGCTGCCGACCGAGGACGCGGTGCGGATCGCGCTCCGCACGCAGCAGGTGATCGCCCATGAGACCGGCGTCACCAACACGGTCGACCCGCTCGGCGGCTCGTACTTCGTCGAGAAGCTGACCGATGAGATGGAGGCCGCCGCCTACGACTACTTCGCGCGGATCGACGAGCTCGGCGGCATGGTTCGCGCGATCGAGGAGAACTTCCCCCAGCGCGAGATCGCCGACGCGGCGTTCGAGTATCAGGCGAAGCTGCAGTCGAAGGAGAAGATCATGGTCGGCGTCAACGAGTTCGAGATCTCCGACGATGCGCGGATCCCGACCCTGAAGATCGATCCCGCCCACGAGGCGCGCCAGCGGGAGCGGATCGCGGCCACTCGCGCCGCGCGCGACGGCGCCGGGGTCGAGGCGACCCTGGCCGAGCTTCGCCGCCGGGCGGAGGGTGACGCCAACCTGATGGCCCCGATCCTCGAGTGCGCCCGGGCCCGGGCGACGGTCGGCGAGATCGTCGCCGCGTTGCAGGAGGTCTTCGGCACCTACACCGAGACGCCGGTCTATTAGGCCGCCGAATACGCTTGCTCCGATCCCCTCCAGCGAAGGAGCCAGATGACCGACACCAGCCAGCTCATCACCGGGACCGACTTCGTCGGGATCCCCGTCCAAGACGCTGAAGCCGCCGCCGAGTTCTATGGCGACACGCTCGGGCTGCCGCGGCGGAAGCAATGGGGACAGATGCCGGCCTACGAGTACGACGCCGGCCAGTTGACGCTGGCGCTGATGCAGACCGATGCCTTCGGGCTCGAGTTCCGCCCCAACGTGGCACCGATCACGATGCACGTCGACGACGTCGATGCGGCTCGCGCTGAGCTCGAGTCGAAGGGGGTCGTATTCGGGGCGGACACGATCGACTCCGGCGTCTGCAAGATGGCCTTCTTCGCCGATCCCGACGGCAACGCCCTCGGAATCCACAACCGCTACGCGACCGGCGCCTGACCTTGGGGGCGACCTCGGGCCTCGACCACGCGCTCACGGCGCCCGTGATCGGGATCCCGCTGATCGCCCTCGAGTCGCGCGGGTCGGCTGGCTCGAGCGCGGCCCCCGGTCTGCTGTTCGGCCTCCGGTTTGCCGGCGCAGGCTTCTGAGCCCGCGTTCCCCGGCTTCTCTACGCTTGCGGGCATGAGCGAAGCCAAGATCCGCGTCGTCGTCGCCAAGCCGGGCCTCGACGGCCACGACCGCGGGGCGAAGATCATCGCCCGTGCGCTGCGCGACGCCGGCATGGAGGTGATCTACACCGGTCTGCACCAGACCCCGGAGCAGATCGCGGCCACGGTGATCCAGGAGGACGCCCACGCCGTCGGCCTGTCGATCCTCTCCGGCGCCCACATGACCCTGGTCCCGAAGGTCGTCCAGCTGCTGCGTGAGCAGGGTGCCGATGACGTCCTGGTCACCGTCGGCGGCACGATTCCCGCCGACGACATCCCGGCGCTCAAGGAGCAGGGCGTCGCCGAGGTCTTCACGCCGGGGGCATCGACCGACGACATCGTCGGCTTCCTGCGCTCCGCGCTGGGCGCCCCCGCCTGAAGCCGGGCCTGCTGCACGGCGGTTGATTGACTAGTCAGTCAACCAGGTTCCGGTTGCAGTATCCTCAGCCGCCACGCGAAGTCCCAGAGAACGTTCGGAGGCACCCGACTTGAAGATCTGCTGTCTTGTCAAGGAGGTGCCGGACGCCGCTGTTCAGAAGCGGATCGACCCCGGCACCAAGCGCCTGGACCGCTCAGGCGAGAGAAACCTGAACCCATTCGACACGCACGGAATCGAGGCTGCGATGCAGCTCCGCGAGGGCGGCGACGTCGAGGTCGACGAGATCGTCGCGGTGACGATGGGTCCCGATACCGCGCAGCGCGCACTGCACAAGGCCGTCGCGCTCGGCGCCGATCGCTCGGTCCATCTCACCGACGACGCCCTCTCAGGCTCCGACGTCTGCGCCACCGGTTACGCGCTGGCGAAGGTGCTCGAGGCCGAGTCGCCCGACCTCGTGCTGCTCGGTCAGCAGTCCGATGACGGCGAGTGCTACACGATTGGTGCGGTCGTCGCCGACCATCTGAAGATGCCGTCGCTCACGCAGGTGATCAAGATGGACGTCGAGGACGGGCAGCTGCGCTGCCAGCGTCAGGCGGAGTACGGCTACGACACGGTCGACGTCGCTCTCCCCGCGGTGATCAGCGTCGGAGATGCGATCAACGAGCCCCGCTACCCCTCGCTGAAGGCGATCATGGGGGCGAAGAAGAAGCCGCTCGACACCAAGGCCACCGCCGATGTCGGAATCGAGTCCGACCGGGTCGGCGAGGCGGGGTCGCAGACGGCCGTCCTCGCGATCAATCCGCCGCCCGAGAAGGAGGCCGGCGAGATCATCGAGGACGAGGACACCAACGAGACGGTCGAGAAGATCGTCGCCTGGCTCGACGAAAGGAAGCTGATCTAAGTGTCCGGGATTCTGGTTTACGCCCTTCATGATGGAGAGGGCAACTTCAACAACAACTCACTCGGCGCAGTCTCGGAGGCCGCGAAGCTGGTCGGCGAGATCGGCGGCGAGGCGGCCGCTCTGGTCGTCGGTGACGTCGACGACGCGAAGGCCGCATCGCTCGGCGCCTACGGCGCCAGCAAGGTCTATCGCGCGACCTCGATCGAGGAGGGTCTCGCCCAGCCGATCGTCGACGCGATGGCCAAGGTGATCACCGAGAACGACATCTCCTACGCGCTGTTCGGCGGAGGGCTGCTCGGCTTCGAGATCGGTGCGGGCCTCACCGCCCGGCTCGGCGCCGGCGTGACCATGGAGGTGACCGCGGTCAGGGCCGAGGACGGGAAGCTGATCGCCGAGCGCCCGGTACTGCAGGACTCGGCGATCGTCGACGTCGGCTACGTCGGCGAGCCCGGTGTGATCATCGGGCGCCTCAACGCCTTCGACATCAGCGAGGGCGGCGGCGCGGACGCCGAGGTAATCGACATCGAGGTCGAGCTGAGCGAGTTCTCGACCCGGGCGAAGATGGTCAGTCGCGGCGAGTCCGGGGACGAGGGCGGCGTCAACATCGAGGACGCCGACATCCTCGTCGGCGGCGGTCGCGGCCTGGGCGAGAAGGAGAACTTCGGCCTCGCCGAGGATCTCGCCGGGGCGATGGGCGGCGCCGTCGCGGCTACCCGCGCCGTGGTCGACGCCGGCTGGTACCCCTACGCCACGCAGATCGGTCAGACCGGCAAGACGGTCGCGCCGAAGCTCTATCTGGCAGCGGGGATATCCGGCGCGATCCAGCACAAGGTCGGCATGCAGAGCAGCGAGAACATCGTCGCGATCAACAAGGACCAGAACGCGCCGATCTTCGAGTACTGCGACCTCGGCATCGTCGGGGACCTGCACAAGATCATGCCGAAGCTGACCGAGGCGATCAAGGCGAAAAAGGGCGGCTGAGCCCGTACTGCCGCGCTGATCAGAGGGCGGCGAGTCGAGTCCGACCCGCCGCCCGCTGACGCCCGAAGACGAAAGGACCGACGAAAGGACCCCCCGGCTATGTCCGTTGCACCCTCAGAGTTCCCGCCCCCGTTCGACGGCGAGGTCTATATCGGCCCGCCCACCGACGCCGAGGACGAGCGGCTCGAGGTCGGCGTGGCGATCGTCGGCGGCGGCCCGGCGGGCCTCGCCTGCGCGAACCGCTTGATGCAGCTGCTCGCCGACGAGCCGGAGCTGACCGAGAGGCTGGGGGAGGTGCCGGTCGCCGTGATCGAGAAGGGCAAGGTCTGCGGCGCCCACAATCTGAGCGGTGCCAACGTCCGCCCCTCGGCCCTGCAGGAGCTGTTCCCGGACGAGGGCCCCGACGACTGGCCGATCTACCAGACGGTCGAGAAGGACGCGGTCTACCTGCTGACCAAGAAGCGGGCGCTGCCGCTGGTGCCGATGCCGCCGAACTTCCGCAACCACGGCAACTACACGCTCTCGGTCTCGAAGCTCTGCCGGTTTCTGGCGGAGCGGGCCGAGGAGGCCGGTGCCTACATCCTCACCGAGACGGTCGCCGACAGGCTGCTGGTCGAGGATCGGATCGTCAGGGGGGTCCGCTCCGGCGACAAGGGCCGCGGCAAGGAGGGCGAGGAGCTCGCCAACTTCGAGCCCGGATCCGACCTGATGGCGAAGGCGACCGTGCTTGCCGAGGGGACGCTCGGCCATCTCACCAACTGCGCGCTCGACTACTTCGATCTGCACGGCAGCCAGCCGCAGCGCTGGGAGCTCGGCGTGAAGGAGATCTGGGAGGTCCCGAAGCCGCTCGACAAGGTGATCCACACGATGGGCTGGCCGATGCGCAAGGGCGCCAAGTACAACGAGTTCGGCGGCTCCTTCATCTACCCGATGGGCGAGGACAAGCTCTGCATCGGGATGGTGATCGGGCTCGACTACACGGACGCCACGGTCTCCTGCCACGACATGCTGCAGGAGTTCAAGACCCACCCCTTCATCCGCAAGCTCCTGGAGGGTGGCAAGCGCGTCGGCTGGGGCGCGAAGACGATCCCCTCCGGCGGCTACTGGGCGATGCCGAGGAAGCTCGCCGTGCCGGGCATGATGATCGCCGGCGATGCGGCGACGATGTTGAACGTGCCGGAGCTGAAGGGCATCCACTACGCGATGCACGCCGGGATCTACGCCGCGGAGGCGATCGTCGAGCAGCTCAAGGCGGACCCCGAGAGCGTCGACTTCTCGGCCTACGACGACAAGGTCCGGGGCTCGGCGATCGAGACCGACATGTACCGCTCGCGCAACATGCGCCAGCCCTTCGAGAAGGGCTTCTTCGTCGGTGGGGCGATCGCCTCGGCGATGACGATCACCAAGGGCGCGGTTCCCGGGGGAGAGTGGGATCAGGAGGACGACGCCGACCATCAGATGACGATCGGCAAGGCGGCCGACTCCTACCCGGCCCCCGACAACGAGCTCACCTTCAACAAGCTCGACTCGGTCTTCCTCTCCGGCAACGCGACCCGCGACGACGCGCCGAATCACGTCCGCATCCAGGAGCACGTCCCGCGCGAGGTGGCGCAGACCTGGGTCTCGATGTGCCCGGCCCAGGTCTACGAGATCCCCGAGGACCAGCTCGAGGGCGAGGCCCCGGTGGTGGACGTCCACGTCACCGCCTCCAACTGCGTCCAGTGTGGGGCGATCACCGCCAAGGGCGGCCGGCTGACGATGCCCGAGGGCGGCGACGGCCCCCTCTACCAGGAGACCTGAGGCCCGAGCCCACGCGAGGCTCGCCACCAACATGGACCTCGCCTATCGCTCGCTGCACCTACTGGCGGCCGCCGTCTGGGGCGGCGGTCTGGTGATCCTCGCCCTGGTCGCGGCCTCGGCGAGCCGGGCGCTGAGCGAGGCTGATCGCAGCGAGCTCTTCCACGTCGTCGGGCGCCGTTTCCTGATCGTCTCGGCGCTGTCTGCCGTGGTGCTGTTCGGGACCGGCCTCGAGCTCGCGAGCGATCGCTTCGGATCGCTGTCGGCGATCGACGGTGCACCGGACGGAGGCCTGGTGATCGCCAAGACGGTGATCTTCGTGGTCCTCTTGGGCCTCGCGCTGGTCCACAGCTTCGTGCTCGGGCCGCGGCTCCGCGAGCTCAAGCGACAGCTCAGCCGGGGAGCCGCCGACCCGGCGATCGAGCGCAGCAAGCGTACGGTCGGGGTGCTCTCCGGGCTCGTTCACGCATCGCTGCTGCTCGGGACGGTGACGATCTTCGTGCTCGCCGCGGACCTCGTCAGCTGATCGTCGATCGGCACGAGGGTGAGCGGCTCGGCGAGGCGCCGCCGAAGACCGCGGCCCTCTAGGTGATCCGCTCCTGCCACTCGCGGCGCTTGTCGCGGTAGGCCTCCGGGACGACGAGGTTCAGCCCCTCGGCAACCTCGAGCCAATGCAGGGCGCGCCGGTAGTCGCCGGCGGCCGCATCGAGGTCCGCCCATCGCAGGGCCAGCTCCAACGCCTCCGCGTGCTCGGCGTCCCTGCCCGCGTCCGCCTGCAGGTCGAGCATCTCCTCGTCGACCAGCGTCGGATCGACCCGGCTGCCGAGGTAGGGGGCGAGCAGCCGGCCGGCCACCTTGGCCGGCGGCCACCAGAGAGGCGCCCGCTGTCCGCCGTCCTCGTCGGTTCCGGAACGCAGGTAGAACGGGCCCTCGCCGGTCATCAGCGCGGCGCGGAGCACCGGGGCGTAGGCGGGGACCTCGACGTCGGCGCCCGCTTCTGCGGCGATGTCGGCGGCGGCGATGTCGGCCTGCTGAGCCGCGATCCCGCCCTGCTTGATCGGGGTCCAGGTGACGTCGCCGACCGCCCACACCCGCTCGGCTCCCGCGACCCTCATCGTCGGGCCGGTGGCGACGAAGCCTCGGGCCGACTGGGAGAGCCCCGGGACCTCGGGCACGTCGAGCGCCGGGACCGTGACAACCCGGTCCGCCTTGAGATCGGCGAGGGTCGCGGCGGTCACCGTCTCGCCACAGCGGAGATCGATGCCGGCTGCGGCGATGATCGTCTCCAGCCGGGCGGCGGCGGCCGGGCCGAAGACATCCAGGGGAGCGGCCTCATAGGTGATGAAGCTGATCTCGGCGTCCGTGTCGCTCAGTCGGCTCGCCACCTGTAGGGCCAGCTCGTAGAGCGGCAATGGCCAGTTGACCTCGTCGGGGACCGCGAAGACGATCCGCTGCGCCTCGCCCGAGGCGACGCTCTCGACGAGATCCTCGATCGCCGCGGCATCGTGCGAGCCGCGGAAGTTGAGCGCGGCCTCGAGCACCGGGCGGCGGCGGGCGCCGGTACAGACGAGCAACGCGTCGTAGGGGAGCTCGTCGCCGTCCTCGGTCAGGACGCGCTGCTGACCGGGCCAGACCTCCGACAGCCCGGACTGAATCAGGTCGACGTGGTGCTCCTTGCAGAACTGCACGAGGTCGATCCGCGGCGCCGCGTCGCCGCCAAAGGGCTCGACCACGCTCAGCGGCGCGATCACGAACTCCGGCGACGGTGAGAGCAGATCGATCTGCAACGAAGGCGGGCCGGCCTCACGCAGGGCGAGGATCGCCTCGAGGCCGGCGATGCCGCCGCCGGCGATCACGACGGTGAAGTCCTCGCCCGTGGCGGGCTCAGCGGTCAACTCCTACTCCCCTGCGACCAGCTCGGCGACGCGCTTCGCGTCCTCGCCCTGCAGCAGCCCGGCGGGCATGCCGCCGGTGCCGCGACCGCCGTTTTCGATTGCCTCGAGCACAGCCGCGGAGTTTAGGGGGGTCGTGTCGAGGTTGGGCCCGATCGTGGCGCTCGTGCCGGCGACGGCAAGCGTGTGGCAGGAGCCGCAGCTCGAGCTGAACAGCTCGACGGCGGCCTCGTCGACCTGCGCCTCCTTGCCGGCCGCCGCCGTAACCGGCTCCGACCGCGGCTCGATCCGGGTGATTCCCAGGGCGATCACCGGGACCGCGATCGAGGCGAGGATCGTACCGCTCGCGAGCCCGATCTGGCGCGGGTCCGAGAGCAGCCGGCGCCGGTCGTTCGGTCGCTTTCGGCCCCTGATGGTCTGGACGATGTTGTAGACGAAGATCAGCTGGCCGACCGCCATCAGCAGCATGAACGGCACCGAGATCAGCGTCCACGGGTCGTAGAAGTCGGGTAGCACCGACCAGCGCCGTGGCGCCCCGGTCAGTCCCTGGATCAGCCACGGCACATAGGTGCCGTAGCCGCCGACCATCGTTAGCCACAGGTGCCAGTTGCCGAGCTTCTCCGAATACCACTCGGACCCGACGAGCTTCGGCAGGAACGCGTAGGTGGCACCGAAGATGAAGGCGCCGATCGTCAGCACCGCCATGTGGTGGAAGTGGCCGACGACCCAGAGCGTGTTGTGGACGTCGACATCGAGGGCGATCGTCGCGTTGACGACGCCCGAGAGCCCGGCGGTGATCCAGCCGACCAGTCCCGCGACGAGGAACTTCGAGGCCGGGTTCCACTGGAAGTCCGACTTGTAGACCGTTGCCGAGAGGCTGTAGAGGCTGAGCGCCGAGACCAGCGTGATCGAGAAGGTCAGCGGCTGCATCGCCACGTTGAGGACGCTCTGGGCCGAGCCCTCCGGATAGTCGACGTAGATGTGGTGCGCCCAGATGACGACGTTCGCGACCACCGCGATCAGCCAGGCGAGTCCGATCACGTTCGCGGCGGCGAGCGGGCGGCCCGCGTAGCGCGGGATCAGCAGGTAGAGGATCGCGACGCCGGGGAACAGCAGCAGATAGACGACCGGGTGTCCGAAGAACCAGAGCATGTTCTTCGCGAGCAGGGGGTCGACGGTGATCGACGGGTTGATCGCCTCGAGGATCATCACGACCAGCAGGGCCGCCAGCGGCAGCGTCGCGATCAGCATGTCGATCGCGATCACCGTCAGCGGGATCACGGCGTAGGGGATGCCGTCGCCGCGGGTCGGGAAGCGCTTCTTGAAGATGATTCCGACGCCGAGCGCCACGGCGAGTCGGTCGACGAGGAACTCGCGCTTGGCGGGGTTCGAGGGCCCGACGACGGTGTGCAGGATCGCGGCGCACCAGGTGAGGATCCCGACGCCGACGAGCAGCACCGATCCGGCGAACAGGGCGGTCGCGAGCTCTCCCCACTGATCGGCCGCGAAGAAGGGCAGCGGGTAGAGGAACACCCACGACCCGGCGAACCCCATCAGCAGCGTGGTCAGGATGATGCCGGCGGTGCCGGTCACCATGACCCACCAGGTGACGCTCGCCAGCCGGTAGCCGGCCGTCCGCAGCTCGAAGCCCGACTCCCTCAGGACCCAGAAGCCGAAGCCCATCACCGCGAAGGCTCCCCAGGCGATGAACGCCCCGAGCCCGTGCGCGGTCATCGTCGCGTAGAAGAAGTTGTCCTCGATTCGGAACACGTCGGCCTGGCTCTGGCGCATCAGCAGCCCGAGCGCGCCGGCCACCATGAAGACCGCGGTCGCCGCGTAGACGTAGCGCCTGACCAGTCCCTTGACCGCCTCCTCGCTGACCGTCGAGGCCGCACGATCGAGCGCCAGCGTCGGTGCGGTTCCCGCCTCCATCTACTCGCCCCCGACCACTTCCAGCTCGGCGATCATCAGGTGGTGGCCGACGCCGCAGAACTCGAGGCAGTTGATCTCGTAGGTGCCGGGCTCGTCGAACGTGTAGGTCATGCGCTGCTCGCGGCCGAACTCGTCGCCCGACTCCGGCCGGATCGCCTGCACCTGGACCTGCTTCAGCAGCTTCGTGTCGTCGTAGAGCCCGAAGCCGTGCTGGACGTCCTTCGACCGCGTCACGAACACGACCGGCTCGCCGGCGACGACCCGGGTGGGGCTCAGGGTCCAGCCGAACTGAAACGAGTCCACGGTGACCACCTGAGCCCCCTCGGCGTCGGTGTCGCCGTAGGGAATCGCGAACAGGGTCGAGACCAGCAGGACGAGCAGGGCGGCGGCGACGCCCAGCGCGTATCGGTTCTCCCGCTCGACGATCACGTCGAGGTCGGCGCCGCGTTGCCTGCGACGCCGTTCCGAGGTCGAGCGGATCACGAAGATCGAGATCAAGACCGCGACGATTACGGCGGCCCCGTAGAGGACTGTGATGAGGATCTGAGTTGAGTTCATCCGGGCGAGACGGGCTGAATCCTTTCCCGCCGGGTACTTATCCCGTTCCGTAGTTAGCCGCAGACCGGTGCATTGCTCCGCTCGAGGCTCTCCCCGCCGCCGGGAGGGAGACGGCATCGCCTATCGTCCGCCCCCTCCGATGCCCGCCAGCGATCGAGATCAAGCGCCCGCGATGGTCGTCGCCTTCGACGCCCGCGCGGGCGGAGAGGATGCGGCCGCGCTGGCGGCTGCGCTGGCGACGGGGCGCGGCCGGGTGCTGGCGACGATCGTCGTGCCGATGCCGCCCGGTGAGATCGGCGAGCCGCCGCTGCGCCCCTCGCCGGAGGCCAGGACCTGGCAGGAGATCACCGCCGACCTCGAGCGGCAGGGGGGGGAGGCGCTCGAGCGGATGGCATCGAGCCGGCTGGGGGGCCTCGAGGTCGAGCCGCGGGTGCTGATCGACGACTCGGCCGGCCGCGGCCTGACCGGACTCTGCGAGCGCGAGTCGGCCGGCCTGCTGGTGCTCGGCTCGACTCATCGCGGCCGGATCGGCAGGCTCGCCCCCGGGACCACGGTCGACCGGATGCTGAGCGGATCGCCCTGTCCGGTGGCGCTGGCGCCGCGCGGCTACGCCGAGGCCGAGCCGGGCCCGCTCGAGCGGATCGGGGTCGGCTTCGACGGCTCGGAGACCTCCGCGCAGGCTCTCCGGTTTGCCGCCGATCTCGCGCTCGCGCACGGCGCGGCGCTCGAGGTGATCGGCGTGGTTGATCTCCGTTCTCATGCGGAGTCACGCGTCGTCGGCGAGGCGCTCGATGCACTGGTGGGCCGGGGCCTGCACGATCGCCGCGGCGAGGCGATTCGCGACGCCGCGGAGGTCGAGCTGGGGCGGCTCGAGGGCGAGTTGCCCCGCACGGTCGAGATCGTCCACGGTGATCCCGCGGCGGAGCTGCTCGCCCGCTCGGCGTCGCTCGATCTGCTCGTCGTCGGCTCCCGGGGCTACGGCCCGATCCGGCGTGTGCTGCTCGGCAGCGTCTCGAGCGAGCTGATCGCCTCGTCGGAGTGCCCGATGATCGTCACGCACCGCGTCTAGCGCCGGCGCGAGCGGACCGGGGCCCGATGCCTAGGCCGGCCTAGCCGCGGGCTCGGCGGCGGCCACGACCTTTGCGACCAGCTGCGCCGGGACCTCCTCGTAGCGGGCGAACTCGAGCGTGTACTCACCGCGCCCCGCGGTCATCGCCCGCAACTCGGGCGCGTAGTCGAGCACCTCGGACATCGGCGCCTCGGCCCGGATCTCGGTCACCGAGGCCTTCGGCTCCATCCCAAGCGGATGGCCGCGCCGCGAGCTGAGGTCACCGATCACGTCACCGACGGACTCCTCCGGCACGGTGATCGCCAGTTGCACGATCGGTTCGAGCAGGGCGGGGTCGGCCGCGGCCATCGCCTGCTTGAAAGCCATCGAGCCGCAGATCTTGAAGGCCATCTCCGAGGAGTCCACCGAGTGGTGCTGGCCGTCGTAGAGCCGTACCTCGACGTCCTTGACCGGGTGTCCTGCGAGCGTGCCGTGCTCCATCGCCTCCCTGACCCCCTTCTCGACTGCAGGGATGAACCCGGTCGGGATCACTCCACCCTTGATCTGGTTGACGAAGGTCAGGCCGCTGCCGGGCTCGGCCGGGCTGATCTTGAGCTTGCAGTCGGCGAACTGGCCGCGTCCCCCGGTCTGCTTCTTGTAGCGCGCGTGGGCGTCGGCCGGGCGCCGGATCGTCTCGACGTACGGGACCTGCGGCGGGTGCAGCTCGATCTCGGCGCCGTAGCGACGCCGCATCCGATCGACCACCACCTCGACGTGGATCTGGGTCAGCCCGGCGATGATCTGCTCACCGGTCTGCGGGTCGCGGTGCACGTCGAGGGTCGGGTCCTCCTCACGAAGGCGCCGGATCGCCTTCGCTGCCTTCTCCTCGTCGCCCTTGCTCCGCGGCTCGAAGGCGAACGCCATCACCGGCGACGGCAACTCGAGCGGCGGCACCGCGAGGTCCTCGGGGCCCGAGCAGAGCAGCTCGCCGGCACGGGTGCTCTTCAGCTTCGGGATCACGCCGATGTCCCCGGCGCCGAGGTCGTCGACCGGTCGGATCTCGCTGCCGCGAGGCTCGCCGAGAGCCCCGATCCGCTCCCGCTTGCGCGCGGTCACGTTCTCGACCTGGCTGTCGGTGGCGAGGGTCCCGCGCAGCACCCGGACCAGATTCAGGCGCCCGGCGTAGGGATCTGCGGTCGTCCGGAAGACCTGCGCTACGAGCTCGCCGTCGTCGTCGGGCTCGACCTCGATCGGTTCATCCTGGCCGTTCAGCAGGGTCTTCGGACCTCGCATTGCCGGGGATGGAAGATCCTCGACGATCGCCTCGAGCAGGCGGGCCGTGCCCAGGTTCTGGGTGGCGACGCTGCCGGTGACCGGGAACAGGTGACCCTCGGTCACCCCTCGCTTCAGCGCCGTGACGATCTCATCGTGCGAGATCTCCTCACCCTCCAGGTAGCGCTCCATCAGCTCGTCGGAGTTCTCGGCGACCTCGTCCATCAGCTTCTCGCGGAACTCGGTCGCCCGCTCGAGCAGCTCCTCGGGGATCTCGGCCTCGGTGAAGTCGCCGCGGCCGGGGCCATCGTGAACGAACGCCTTCATGTCGATCAGATCGACCACGCCGCGCACCTCATGCTCGGCGCCGATCGGGATCTCGGTCGCGACCACGTGTGGACCGAACGCCGACTTCAGGGCATCGAGCGTCGCGAAGAAGTCGGCCCGCTCGCGATCGAGCATGTTGATGCAGATCAGTCGCGGCAGTCCCGCCCCCGCGGCGTGCTCCCAGACCCGCTCGGTGCCGACCTCGACCCCCGCGACGCCGCTGACCACGACGATCGCCGAGTCGGCGACCGAGAGCGAGTTGAGCGTCTCGGCGATGAAGCTCGGCTCGCCCGGAGTGTCGATCAGGTTGAGCTTGCGGTCGCCGTACTCGGCGGCGCAGACGGACGCCGTGATCGACATTCCGCGCTCGCGCTCGTCCTCCTCGAAGTCAGCGGCGGCGGTGCCGTCGTCGACGCGCCCGAGCCGGTTGATCGCACCCGCCTCGAACAGCAGCGCCTCGCAGATCGAGGTCTTGCCGCAGCCGCGATGGCCGATCAGGGCGACGTTGCGGATCCGATCAGCCGGCTTGTGCGACACGGCGCAAGCCTATAGATGAGACGCCTGAGAAGCTGCCCGCAGCGGCCGGGGCGCCGTTCGCTTGCCTTCCCCCCGCGGCGGTCGGTAGGGTCGTATCCGTGGTCGAGGCAGCTGCGCAGCGGGTCGTGATCGCCGGTGGCGGAATCGCGGCGCTCGAGGGCCTGCTTGCGATCAAGGACTTGACCGACGGTCAGGCCGAGGTGACGCTCGTCGCGCCCGGCGATGAGTTCACCTACCGGCCGTTGCTGGTCAGGGAGCCGTTCTCGCCCGAGCCGGCCGATCGCCGGTCGCTTCCCGCCATCGCGGAGTCGCTCGGAGCGTCGTTCGTGCAGTCCGCAGTGGATTCGGTCGACGCCGATGCGCGCCGGATCGGCCTCGCCGAGGGTGGCGAGCTGCCCTTCGGGCAGGCGCTGATCGCGGTCGGTGCGCGGATGCTCCCGGCGCTGCCGTCGGCTCACACGCTCTGGTCGGAGTCGGCGCCGGAGACGATCGAGCAGATCCTCGCCGGCGTCCCCGACAGCGGCAGGCTCAACCTGATCGTCCCGCCGGGCGTCACCTGGCCGCTGCCGCTCTACGAGTTCGCGCTGATGACGGCGCGACGCCTGCGCGAGCTAGGCGAGCGTGGCATCGAGCTGATGGTGATCACCCCAGAGCAGGCTCCGTTGATCGTCTTCGGGACCCAGGCGGCCGCCGAGGTGGCGGAGCTACTCGAGCTGCGCGGCATCGGCTTCTGCCCCGACACCTGGGTGACGGAGGCGGACGACGGGATCCTGCACGCGACCGGCAGGAATCCCGACCTGGGCGGGCCGGCGGTGGCGCTGCCGGTGATGGAGGGAAGGCGGATCGAGGGGCTCCCCGCCGACGAGCATGGTTTCATTCCGATCGATGAGCACTGTCGCGTGCGAGGCCTGGACGGCGTCTTTGCGGCCGGTGACGGCACCGGCTTCCCGATCAAGCAGGGCGGGATCGCCACCCAGCAGGCCGATGCCTGCGCCGAGCAGATCGCCCTCGAGCTCGGCGCCGCCGTCGATCCCCAACCCTTCCGGCCGGTCCTGCGGGGCAAGCTCTTGACCGGTGGGGAGAGCGTCCACATGCGCTCGGAGGTGAGCGGCGGCAGTGGCGAGGGCACGGTCTCCAGCGACTATCTGTGGTGGCCGCCGCACAAGGTCAGTGGGCGGTATCTGGCCCCATGGCTGGCCGAGGAGTCGCTCGCCCTACAGCCCGAGCCCCCCGCCCGCTCGATCGACGTCGAGGTTTCACTGCCCCACGAATGGCACGCCGAGCCGATGAGCTCCGGCGCCCACGAGCCGCCCGAGGGGGGCTGAGGGGGCGCGTCCCCCTCGACTCCGATGGCGCTCGAATCCGTTCCGATCGCGCCGATGCCCCCTGAGCGGTTCCGCGTGGTGCTCGGCGACGGCTACGACGTCGTCGAGGAGGCGATCGGGCGGGCGCGGACACTGCTGGAGGGCAGGGCCATCTGGCACATCAACTCGACCGCGGCCGGAGGCGGTGTCGCCGAGCTGCTGCACTCGCTCCTCGCCTACGCCCGCGGCGCCGGGGTCGATGTCCGCTGGAGCGTGATGGGCGGCAACGCCGAGTTCTTCAGGATCACCAAGGGCCTCCACAATCGGCTGCACGGGATCGACAGCGAGCAGGAAGGGATCACGGAGGCGGATCGTCGCGAATACATGAGCGTCTGCGAGGAGAACGCCGAGGCCCTGGCCGGCCTCGTCAGGCCCGGCGACATCGTCTACCTGCATGACCCCCAGACGGCTGGGATGACCGAGCGGATGGTCGAGACGGGCGTGATCGTGATCTGGCGCTGCCACATCGGGGCGGACGATCCGAACGCGACGGTTCGTGACGCCTGGTCGTTGCTGCGGCCGCTGATCGAGCCGGCCCACAAGTACGTGTTCTCCCGCGCCGACTACGCCTGGGAGGGCCTCGACCCGGCCAAGGTGGCAGTGATTCACCCGTCGATCGATGCCTTCTCCCCGAAGAACGAGGAGCTGCCCCCGATGGCGGTGGCCTCGATTCTCGACCGGATCGGTCTCTCCCCCGACAGCGGCGACGCGGCGGTCTTTCGCCGGCTCGACGGAAGCGTGGCCCGGGTTGACCGGCGGGCGCTGATCGTCCAGGATGAGCCGCTCCCCAAGGACGCCCGGGTCCTGACCCAGGTCTCTCGCTGGGACCGGCTCAAGGACCCGGTCGGCGTGCTCGAGGGCTTCGCGGAGCACGTCGATGATCCCGGCGCCCATCTGCTGCTCGTCGGGCCGATCGCCGACGGCGTCGCGGACGACCCGGAGGGGGCGGAGGTCTACCGGGAGGTGGTCGCCGCCCGCGAGGCCCTGGGCGACGAGGACCGGCGGCGAGTGCATCTGGTCAGCCTGCCGATGGACGACGTCGCCGAGAACGCGGCGATGGTCAACGCGATCCAGCGCCGCTCGACGGTGGTCGCTCAGAAGAGCCTCGCCGAGGGCTTCGGCCTGACCGCGACAGAGGCCATGTGGAAGTCGAAGCCCGTGATCGCCGGCGCCGTCGGCGGCCTACAGGAGCAGATCATCGACGGCGTCACCGGACGCCTGATCGAGGACCCGGCCGACCTCGACGCGTTCGGTCGCGCCGCGGCCGAGCTGCTCGGGGACCGATCGCTGGTCGAGCTGATGGGCGCCGCCGGGCACGAGCGCGTTCGGGACCGCTACCTGGGCACCCGGCACCTGATCGCCTACGTCGACTTGCTCAGCGACATGCTCGCCTGAGCCAGCTCGGCGAGCGAGTCGACCTCCGCCTCGATCGCGTCGCGCAGGACCGCGAGGTCCGGCACCGAGTCGTGGTCGGCGTTGATGCAGAAGAAGACGGACCCGTTGTAGCTGAGCACGGCGAGCCCGATGGCGTGCTCGGCGGCGAGCGGGACCAGGGGCCAGATCTCCTCCACCTCCGAGCCCATCGCGTAGAGCGGCATCTGTGGTCCGGGCACGTTGGTGATCGTGACGTTGAACAGCCGCGTCGCGAACAGCGAGCGAGCGAGGAAGCTGTGGATCACTGGGGGCGCCATCGCGGTCAGGTCGATCAGCGCGCGGGCCCCGATCCCCTGGTCGGAGGACTTCAGGCCCTCCGCCTCTTCGAGTTGCCTCCGGTAGCGCTCGGCCGGCTCCTCGACGGCGACCGGGAGGTGGACGTAGAGCGTCGTGATCCTGTTCCCGAGAGCGAGGCGGTCGGCCGCCGGGCGGATGTTGACCGGGACCATCGCCCGCAGACCCTGCTCGGGAAGGCTCTCATCGCGCTCGATCAGCAACGCCCGCAGGCCGCCTGTGGCGGCAGCCAATACGGCGTCGTTGACGGTGCCACCGAGGCCGGCCCTGATCCCCTTCAGCTTCTCGAGCGGGACCTCGATCACGGCGAGCCGACGATGCGCCCCGATCGGCCCGTTGAGGCTGACCGAGGGGGCGGCCACGACCTCGTCACGGAAGAGCAGCTCGACCATCGCCTTCGACCGCCGCATCGTCTCGGCGAGCTGATGGGGGTCCGTCACCCGCTCCAGAGTTGACGCGGCCGTGCCGAGCGCCGTCGATGCGGCCCGCATCGCTCCGCCGGCCACCCGCAGCGGCAGCCGCGCCACGGCGCCGACGTCGAGCCCCGCCGAACGCCCCTCCTCCGAGGCGCCGCTGCCGTCCTGATCGGCCCGCGGCTCCGAGCGGCCGCCGCCCCCATTCTCGGGGGCTCGCTCGGTGTCGAGTATCGCCTTCGCCGCGTCGACCGAGCCGACTCCGTCGACCAGGCAGTGGTGGGTCTTGCTGGCCATCGCCCAACGGCCGTCGCCGAGCTCGAGCACGACCAGCTCCCAGAGCGGGCGGTAACGGTCGAGCCTGATCGAGAAGTACTCGCCCGCCCATTCGCGAAGCTCGTCCGTCCCGGCCGGCGCCGGCAGCCCCTCGGCCCGCACGTGGTGGGCGATGTCGAAGTCCTCGTCCGTCTCCCACTCCGGCCAGTTGAGCCCGCCGGTCCTCGGGCTCGAGAGCCGCTGCCGGTAGCGGGGAAGGCGATCGAGGCGGGCGACGATCTCGCTGCGGATCAGGCCCAGCGGCGGAGCGCCGCCGCCCGGTCGCGGCTCGAGCAGGATCACCGCACCGATGTGCATGTGTGCGCACTCGTCGGCTTCCTCGAGCTCGAGGAAGGTCGCGTCGAGGGCGGTCAGTCTCTCGGCCGGCTGCTCCACGAGGTCATGACGCTATGGGATAACCGCTTGCGGGGCCTCCGCGCTGAGCACGGGGGAGCGGCAGTAGAAACAACGGAGGCGTCCGCCGGCGTCACCGCTCGCTCTCGGCGCCGACCGCGGCCTGCGCGGCGGCGACCCTCGCGATCGGGATCCGAAACGGCGAGCAGCTGACGTAGTCGAGGCCGATCGCATCGAAGAAGGCGATGCTCGCGGGATCGCCGCCGTGCTCGCCGCAGACCCCGAGCCGCAACTCGGGCCGGCTCGCCCTGCCGCGATCGGCGGCGAGCCTGACCAGCTCGCCGACACCCTCGACATCGAGGCTCTCGAACGGGCTCCGGGGCAGCAGGCCGCGCTCCAGGTACAGCGGGATCAACTCGCGCTCCGCGTCGTCGCGGGAGAAGCCGAGAGCCGTCTGCGTGAGGTCGTTCGTGCCGAAGCTGAGGAAGTCGGCGTGGGCCGATATCGCGCCGGCCGTCAAGCAGGCGCGTGGGAGCTCGATCATCGTGCCGATCGCGTAGCTCGGCGCCGATCGCCCGACCTCGGCCTCGGCCTCGGATGCGACGATCTCCTCGATTCGGGCCCGCATCTCCTCGAACTCGCTTGCGAACGCGACCAGCGGGACCATGATCTCGACCTCGGGAGGCTCGCCGTCGGCGCCGACGGCGGCGGCCGCGTCGACGATCGCCCGCACCTGCATCCCGTACAGCTCCGGCAGCAGCAGACCGAGCCGCACCCCTCGTGATCCGAGCATCGGGTTCGTCTCCAGCGCCGCGGTGGCGACCTCGAGCCCCTCGCTCGCGAGCGCGACCGCCTCCTCGCCCGCGGCCCGGGCGTCGGCGAGGTCACGCTCGAGCGCGTTCAGGTCGAGGAACTCGTGCATCGGCGGGTCGAGCAGGCGGATCGTCACCGGCAGGCCGCGCATCTCGCCGAACAGCTCCGCGAAGTCGTCGCGCTGGAGCCCTTCGAGGCGTGCGAGCGCATCGACGAAGCGCTGCCTGCTCGCGGGCGTGCGCTCCCGTCGCCAGAGCTCGCCGGCGATGAACATCTCGCGGACCAGGGCCTCGCGTCCGTCTCCGAAGAACATGTGCTCGGTCCTGCAGAGCCCGATCCCCTGGGCGCCGAGCTGACGCGCCTGGGCCGCGTCGGCGGCGGTATCGGCATTCGCCCGGACCTCGAGCCGGCGGATCGAATCGCTCCATTCGAGCACCGTCGCGAAGGCGGGATCCAGCTCGGGGGTGAGCAGGGGGACCTCATCGGCCGTGATCGCTCCGGAGGTGCCGTCGATCGTGATCTCGGCCCCCGCCGCCAGCTCGAGCCCGCCGGCCCGGACCACCCCGGCTTCGGCGTCGATCTCGAGCTCGGCAGCGCCACAGACGCAGGGCCGGCCCATCGCGCGGGCGACGATCGCGGCATGCGACGACTTGCCCCCATGCGAGGTGACGATGCCGCGTGCCGCGTTGAAGCCGCCGACGTCGTCGGCCGACGTGAAGGTCCGGACGAGGATCGTGTCGACGCCCTCGGCGGCCTTCGCGATCGCCTGCTCCGCGGTGAAGGCGATCGCCCCGCGCGCGGCGCCCGGGGAGGCGCCGACCCCGTGAGCGATCTCCTGGTACTCGCTCCCCGGCGCGATCGACGGGTGCATCAGCGCTTCGAGCGCGGCCGGATCGATCGTCTGCAGCGCGCCCGCGCGGTCGAGCAGGCCCTCTTCGACCGAGTCGACCGCGAACCGCACCGCGGCCCGGGCGTGGCGCTTCGCGTTGCGGGTCTGCAGGATGAAGAGGTGGCCCCGCTCGATCGTGAACTCGATGTCCTGGATGTTCTCGAAGTGGCGCTCGAGCTTCGCCAGGCTCGCGAGCAGCTCGGCGTGGATCTCCGGCATCCGCCGCCTCACCCCCCCGAGGTCCTCGGTGTTCCGCACGCCCGCGACCACGTCCTCGCCCTGGGCCCCGTCGAGGTAGTCGCCGTCCGGAACGGCCTCGCCGGTGGTCGGATTGCGGCTGAAGGCGACCCCCGAGCCCGAGCCCGAGCTGAGGTTCCCGAAGACCATCCGCTGCACGACGACCGCGGTCCCGAGCTCGTCGGGGATCCCGTTCAGCCTCCGGTAGGTGACCGCTCGCTCGTTCCGCCACGAGTCGAAGACCGCGATCAGCGCCTCCCGCAGCTGCTCCCGGGGGTCCTCGGGGAAGGGATCGCCGGTCGCGTCGGCGACCAGCCCGAGGAACTCCTCGATCAGCCCCTCGAGCGCCTCGGCGCTGAGCTCGCTGTCAACGGCGACCCCGGCCCGCTCGCGGGCCTCCGTCAGCGCCCGCTCGAAGGCGTCCGCCGGAACGCCGCGGACGACTTCGCCGAACATCTGGACGAGCCGCCGGCGGGAGTCGAGCGCGAATCGGGGCTCGCCGCTGATCTCCGCGAGGCCGGCGAGGCTGAGCCGGTTAAGGCCGAGGTTGAGGATCGTGTCGAGCATTCCCGGCATCGACACCGGCGCGCCGGATCGAACCGAGAGCAGCAGCGGGTCGGAGGGGTCGCCGAAGCCCTTTCCGGAGGCGCGTTCGAGCTCCGCGAGCTCGGCATCGATCTGCTGGTCGAGACCGTCGGGCACGGTCCCGGTCCGCATGTACTCGACGCAGGCTGCGGTGTTGACGATGAAGCCGCCCGGCACCATCTCGGGCCCCAGGACCCGGACCATCTCCGCCAGGTTCGCTCCCTTGTTGCCCAGCAGGCTGCCCATCGAGCCGTCGCCCGACGAGAAGGCGTGGACCCAGCGCGTCGGGCGATCGGCCGTCATCGTGGTACCCCGCGCGCCGACCCCCGCCGCTGCGCCCGGCGGACCCGCTAACTCGAGCTCGGCGATGATCGTTGCCGCCACCGTCTCGCAGGCCGCCTCGACGGCCGCCGAGAGCGGCCGGCCGAGGGCGAACTCGGTGCCCTCGATTCCGATCAGCTCGAGCCGGGCGGGCAGCAGGTCGAGCTGCGATCCCAGCTCGATCACCTCGGCGAGCCCGACCAGGTGCGAGGAGCCCGGGGCGAGCACGACGGGTAGGTCGTCTGCGCTCGGCAGCAGGCGGCTTATCCTGCCCGGCCTCGAGCCCGAGACCGCGTCGATCACCAGGACCCGATCGGACCCCGGCCAGAGATCGAGCAGGGAGATCGGCTCGCCGTCGAAGCGGGTCGCATCGAACCCGCGATCGGTGAGCAGATCGACGACGCGGAGGCCGGCGCCGTCGTCGCCCCGCATCTCGTTGCCGAGCCCGATGATCATCTGCGGCTCAGTCACGCCGGTCGATCTCCATTCGCAGGAAGTGGGTCGAGCAGGAGATGCAGGGGTCGTAGTTGCGGACCGCCTGCTCGCAGCGCCACTGCAGATCGTCGTCCGGCAGGTCGAGGCTGGCCTGCACGAGGCCGCTGAGATCGTCCTCGATCGCGGCCTGGTTCTGGGAGGTCGGCGGGACGATCCGCGCCTTGCTGATCCGCCCGTCGGCGTCGAGCTCGTATCGATGCCAGAGCATGCCCCGGGGGGCCTCGCTCCAGCCGCTTCCCGCCGCGACTCGCGGCTCCAGCGGCGGGGCCGGGGGCGGTGGCTCGTAGGCGTCGATCAGGCGTAGCGCCTCGTCGGCGGCGTAGAGCATCTCGACGCAGCGGACGACGATGCTCTGGAACGGATTGCGGCAGATCGGCCCGAGGCCTGCCGAGCGGGCGGCATCGGCGATCGGCGCCGGCAGCAGGTCGAAGTTGAGGCTGTAGCGGGCGATCGGGCCGACGATGTAGTTGCCGCGTTCCCGGTGCCTCGAGTGCAGGGCGGTCGAGTGGCTCACGTGGGACTCGAGGTAGTCGTCCTCGAAGCGATCGGGGCCGATCGGATCGCCGGCGCTGGAGTAGAGCTCGCCCCGCTCCATCGGGTAGTCGTCCTCGGTTCGCAGCGACGCGTACTCGGTCTCCAACTCGCGGTCGGGGAACGGCAGCCCGCCGGCCCAGGCAACGGCCTCGACCAGCTCGTCGCGGGCGCGGCGCAGGGTCTCGGTGACCCCTCGCAGCTCCTCGGCTCGGAGCGAGCGGTGAAACCCACCGACGCGCAGGTTGACGGGGTGGACCGATCGCCCGCCGACCAATGCCATCAGCTCGTTGCCCGCCCGCTTGATCAGGAGGCCGCGCTGGAACAGCTGCTCGTGCCCGTCGCGGGCCATCTCGATCGCTCCCTCGTAGCCGAGGAAGTCGGGCGCGTGCAGCATGAAGACGTGCAGGGAATGGCTCTCGAGCCACTCGCCGCAGTAGATCAGGCGCCGAAGCGCCCGAGCGCGCTCGTCGATCTCGATCCCGAGCGCGTCCTCGACGGCCGCGCAGGCGCTCACCTGGTAGGCGATCGGGCAGATCCCGCAGATCCGCGAGGTGATGTCCGGCGCGTCCGCCGCGGGTCGGCCCTGCAGCAGCGCCTCGAAGAATCGCGGCGGCTCGAAGATCTCGAGCCGCACGTCCTCGACGCGGTCGCCGCGAATCCGGACGTGGAGCGCCCCCTCACCCTCGACCCGGGCCAGCTCGCCGACGCTGATCGTGCGCTCGCCGTTGTCGCCGCTCATGTCTGACCCTCCCGGTCGCGGCCGGCGATCGCCGCCGCCTCGTCGGCGAACTCGGGTGCGAAGCCGTTGATGTGCCTGTAGGCGCTCTCGAGGTCCGCATCGGAGACACCGAGACGCCCCCACCAGGCGCTCAGCGACGGCGGGTTCGGGGTCTCCTTGGGGCCGAAGCAGCCGTAGCAGCCGCGTGCATAGGCCGGACAGATCGCGCCGCAGCCCGCGTGCGTGATCGGACCCAGACAGGGCGTGCCGCCTGCGACCATCACGCAGGTGTTGCCTCTCTCCTTGCACTCCATGCAGACCGAGCGGGAGCTGATCCGCGGCCGCCGGTCCTCGAGGTAGGCGCCCAGCACCTCGAGCAGCTGTGCGGGGTCGGGCGGGCAACCCTGAAGCTCGAAGTCGACCTCGACCTCCGAGCTGATCGGCAGTGAGCTCTCCAGCGCGGAGACGTATTCGGGCGTCGCGTAGACGGCGGACAGGGTCTGATCGAGCCTTGCGAAGTTGCGCAGCGCCTGAATCCCGCCGGCGTTCGCGCAGGCGCCGATCGCGATCAAGGTCGAGGACGCGTCGCGGATCGCACGAATCCGCTCGACCTCCTCCGGCGTCGAGATCGATCCCTCGACGATCGAGATCTCGTAGGGCCCGTCGAGCGTTCCCCGGGTTGCCTCGGTGAAGTGGGCGATCTCGACCGCATCGGCGAGCACCAGCAGCTCATCCTCGAGGTTGAGGATCTGAAGCTGGCAGCCGTCGCAGGAGGTGAACTTCCAGACGGCCAGCTTTGGCCTCGGGCGCTCTCTCACAGTTCCCGCACCCCGATTCGCGGGCCGACGGTTGCCCAGTCGAGCACCGGACCGTCCCGGCAGATGAACGAGCTTCCCCACTGGCAGTGGCCGCAGTGGCCGACGGCGCAGCGCATGTTGCGCTCCATCGAGAGGTGCAGGCGCCGCGGGGCGATCCCGCGCTCGAGCAGCGCCGCAGCGGCGTAGCGCATCATCACCTCAGGTCCGCAGACGAGGGCGGTCGTGCGCTCCGGCTCCAGGTCGAGCCGCTCGATCAGGCTCGGGACGACCCCCACCCGGCCCCGCCAACCGGGGCGGGCGGCGTCGACGATCACCTCACACTCGATCTGCTCGCCGTCGGCCCACTCCTCGAGCTCGTCGCGGAACAGCAGCTGGTCCGGCTCGCGTCCGCCGTAGAGAAGGACCAGGCGCTGGAACCGCTCCCGCTCGGCGAGGGCGCGGTAGATCGCCGGCCGCAGCGGCGCCAGGCCGAGGCCGCCGGCCACCAGGACGAGGTCGTCCCCGTCGCGCTCGGGGCCGGGCCAGCCGCGCCCGTAGGGGCCACGGATTCCGACCTCGTCACCGACCGAGAGTGCGCAGAGCATCTCGGTGGTCGGGCCGACTGCCCGCACGGTGTGGACGAGGGTCCCCGCGACTCCAGGGTCGCCGCTGATCGAGATCGGCACCTCGCCCGCCCCGAAGCCGTAGATCATCGTGAACTGGCCCGGTTCGTAGGGGATGCGCTCGCCCTCCACCGGCACGAGCTCCAGCGTCTGGGTGTCGTCGGTCTCCTCGCGGCTGGCGGCCACCCTGTAGGGCGACGGGATCAGCGCCGTCAAGGGTCCCCGCCCCCGGCGCCCACGGCCCCTCCCACCGGGCTTCCGTACACGTCGAGCAGCCGCAGCCTCGTCGTCTGTAGGCGCTCGCAGATCAGCCGTGCGAAGCGGCCCATCAGCTCGAAGCCGAGATCGTGATCGGCTTCGCACTTGCCGCGCAGGCAGGCACCGTCGAAGGCGATCGCCCGGAGATCACCGACCGCCCTGACGTCGAAGCGGCTCCGGTGAGGCTCGAACAGCCACGACCAGCCGACCACGTCCCCCTGGTGCAGGGTCTCGATCACCAGCGGCGACCCCGAGCGGGTCGCGATCTCGACCGCGGCCGTGCCGTGCCGGATCGCGAAGAAGGTGGTGGCGGGCTCGCCCTCCCGAATCAGGTAGTCGCCGTCGCCGAAGACCGCGTTTACTCCGCAGCCGGCGACCAGGTCGCGGTCCGCCGGTTCGAGCCCCTGCAGGACCTCGATCTCCTCGAGCAGCTCGCTGATCTCTCTCATGTTCTTGCCCCGTCGGTCGCGCGGATTGCTGCCGCCTCCTCGGTGATGTCGATCGCCACTGGGCACCACGTTATGCAACGCCCGCAGCCGACGCAGCCAGAGCTGTGATCGAACTGCTCGTTCCAGGTCGAGAGCTTGTGGGTCATCCACTGCCGGTATCGCGAGCCCACCGATTGGCGCACGCTGCCGTCGTGTAGATGGGAGAAGTCGAGGGTGAAGCACGAGTCCCAGCGGCGACGGTGCTCGGCCGTCTCGCCGGTGAGGTCGACCGTGTCCTCGACGTCGGTGCAGAAGCAGGTCGGGCAGACGCTGGTGCAGTTGCCGCAGCTCAGGCATCGATCGGCAACCTCCCCCCAGCGAGGATGCTCGAGATTCCGGCCGAGCAGCTCGGCGAGCCCGTCGGTCTCGAGCTCACGACCCATGCTCGCCGCCGTGCCCGCGACCACGCGCTCGGCTCCCGCGAGCTCCTGCTCGCTTGCCTCGGCCGTCGGCAGGGCTGCCAGGATTAGTTCGCCCTCCTCGCTCTCGGCGGCGATCACGAAGTAGTGGGCGTCACCGTCGGTCACCTCGGTCAGCGCCAGGTCGTAGCCGGACCTGGCCCGCGGCCCGGTTCCGGTCGAGACGCAGAAGCAGGTGCCGCCGGCGGTGCTGCAGTTGAGGGCGACGATCAAGGTGGACTCGCGCCGCGCCCGGTAGCCGTCGTCGGGATGCTCGATCGAAAGGAGCGCGTCGTCGAGGGCGGCGATCGCGTGCAGGTCGCAGGAGCGCACTCCCAGGAAGGCGCGCCGGGGAGCGTCCTGCGGCTCCGCCTCGATCTCCAGACGCCCGTCGGCGTCGCGACGCGATCTCCACAGGCTCAGGACCGGGGGGTGGAGGTAGCGCTTCCACGATTGCGGCCCGGTCGAGAAGCCGAACAACGCCCGATCGCCACGATCGCTGAGCGCGTACGTGCCGCCGTCCTGCTGCTCGGTGACCCCGATCGGCAACTCGGCAGCGCGGGCGATCGGGCCGAGCTCGATCGCCCCGGATGCCACCCGCGGACCGATCACCTCATAGCCGGCCGCCCGGATCGCCTCGAGCAGCAGGTCGAAGTCGTCGCGCTGCAGCGTTCTGGGGGAGCTCGTGGTTGGCAGTCTCTCTCTCCGATCCGTGGTGGTCGGCGACTCCAGGGCTCCAGAATAGATCGTCCGCCCGCGCGGCCCTCGGGTCAATGTCGCGAATCGGGACCGCAGTTCCTACGGATGGCCGGCGGGCCTGCGGCCCCGAAGGACTCGGGCCCAGTCGACCTTGACCAGCGCTGCGAGCCCGCCGAGCATCAGCAGCTGAAGCGCGATCCCGAGAGGCGAGCCGAGCGTCTCGCCGAGCAGCGCGCCGAGGTTGTCGGCGGCGACCGTCGCCAGCCCGACGTAGATCGAGTACGCGACCAGCCGACCGACCACGAAAGCGGCGAGCAGCGGTCGCAGGGGCGCATCGAGCAGCCCGGCACCGATGAAGAGCTGGGCAGAGGGAAGCGGTGAGATCAGAAAGAGGGCCAGCGCGCCCAGGCCTCGCGCCCGACTCGCGCTCAACTCCGCCGCCACCAGGTCGAGGTTCTCGAGCCGCTCCGCCGACATCCGACCCCGCATCCGTCGCGCCCCGAGCGCGAGCAGCAGCCTGCCGCAGGCGGCCGAGGCGGCGCCGATCAGGACGAGCGCGGCCGGCTCGAGGCCGAGGTTGACCTGCAGGAGGACGAGCACGGCCCAGGTCGGCGGCCCGAAGGCCGGCAGGAGGTTGACCGCGAAGACGGTCGCCGCTGCGAGCAGGTATCCCTCCATCGGCTCTGCGATCGCCGCGGGCCGCGGCGCCTAGGTGCCCGCCGGCTCCGATGCGGGCCCGCTCCAGGCCCGCGGCACGACGATCGTCGGGCAGGCCGCCTCACGGGTCAGCTGTGAGTTGACGTTGCCGAGCAGGGCGCGCCGGAGCGGCCCGTAGCCGCGCGATCCGACGACGATCAGGTCGAGATCCTCGCTCTCGGCGGCGAGCGTCGCGGCCGGATCGCCTGCCAGCAGTGAGGTCTCGGTCTCGATTGCGGGGAAGGCCGCCGCGCCTTCGGCCAATGCGCCCTCGAGCCGCTCGCGCAGCGCCTCCTCGTAGCCGAGCGGTGCGACGATCGCCTCGAGCGTCGAGCTGGGCGGGGGGAGGACGGCGATCAGGCGCAGCCCGGCTCCCAGCGACTCGGCGACTCCGGCGGCGAAGGCGAGGGCGACGGCCGACTCCCCGCGGCCGTCGAAGCCGACGCCAATCCGCTCGAGGGCGTGCGTGCTCTCGGCATAGCCGCGGGGCGCGATCGCCACCGGGGATGGGCCGCCGCCCAGCAGCCGATCTCCCAGTGACCCCGGGAGAACGCGACCGACCCGGCCGCGGTGGGTGGAGCCGAGCACGACCATGATCGGCTCGAGCTCCTCAGCGAGCGCCGACAGGGCACCCGCCGGCGAGGGTCCGGTCAGGCGGTGTGCCGTGTAGGTCACCCTGGGCGCCTGCGCCGTGACCTGCTCGAAGATCCGCTCGAAGTGATCGCGCAGGGCGACCTCGTACGGCTCGAGGTCGATCGGCAGGGGGCTGTAGTCGAGGACGGCGGCAGCGTCGAGCTCGGCACCGATAGGAGCGGCCAGCTCGGACGCGAGCTGGACCGCGTCCCGCGACTCGGGCCGGCCGTCGACGGCGATGATGATCCTCTCGGTCACGGTTTCCCTTCTGCTCGTCGGCCGCCGGTCGGGTCTCACGGGCACGGTAGCTAGGTGGCCGTCGCGATGTCATCGGGGATCGCCGCGGAGCCGCCCCCCGTAAGGCCTACGGAGCCCCGCGTCCCGCGCTTGGGGGATGATCAGCGGGTGAACCTGAGGCGGTTGAGAGAGCCGTGGGTCCTGGCGCTGCTCGCCACGGTGGCGATCGCCGTCGGCGGCGCCCTGGCGCTCGCCGGTGACGCGAGCGCCGCCGATGCTGTCTGGGCCGTGGTCACGGCGATCGTCCTCGTGCCGCTGGCGGTGGACGTCGGCCGCAGCCTGATGCGGGGGGATCCCGGGGTCGATGCGATCGCACTTCTCGCGATGGCTACCGCCCTCGCGATGGGCGAGTACCTCGCCGGTGCGGTGGTGGCGCTGATGCTCTCGGGGGGCAACGCGCTGGAGGACTACGCCGCAGGCAGGGCCAAGCGAGAGCTGCGGTCTCTGCTCGAGCACGCCCCGCGGGTTGCGCATCGCTACACCGACTCGGGCCTGGAGGAGATCGGCGCTGAGCTGATCGCGCCCGGCGATCGGCTGATGATTCGCAGCGGCGAGGTCGTGCCGGCCGACTGCCTGATCGAATCGGGCGCGACGAGCATCGACGAGTCAGCGGTGACCGGCGAGTCGCTGCCGGTCTCGGTCTCGCCGGGCGAGATCCTGCGCAGTGGGACGCTCAACCTCGGCAGCCCGATCGACGTCGCGGCGACGCGCACCGCAGCCGACAGCACCTATGCCGGGATCGTCCGCCTCGTGCGCTCGGCGGAGCGCGAGCGGGCTCCGTTCGTCCGGCTCGCCGACCGCTACGCGGTGATCTTCCTGCCGGTCACGCTGATCGTCGCCGCGGCCGCCTGGATCGGCTCCGGTGACCAGGTCCGGGCACTCGCCGTGCTTGTCGTCGCGACGCCGTGCCCGCTGATCCTCGCGACGCCGATAGCGATCATCTCAGGCGTATCGCGTGCCGCCCGCCGGGGGATCGTCGTCAAGGGGGGCGGCGCGATCGAGGCGCTAGGCGCTGCCCACACGATCCTGCTCGACAAGACGGGAACGCTGACCAAGGGCGAACCGCAGATCAGCCGGATCGCGCCGCTCGATGGGGTCGATCCCGATCGCCTGCTGTTCTACGCGGCTTCGCTCGACCAGGCCTCGGCCCACGTCCTGGCCGAGTCGCTCGCGGCGGCCGCCCGCGGGCGCGGCCTCGAGCTCAGCACCCCGGCCGACACCGACGAGGAGCCGGGTCAGGGAATCGAGGGCACGGTCGATGGGCACCGTGTGGTCTTGGGCCGGCTTGCCTGGGTCGAGGACAGGGTCGCGGACGCCGGCGACGCGGACTTCGCCGAGAGCGTGCGGCACCGGACCGCGGGCTCGGCGACGGTCTCCGTTGCGATCGACGGTCAGCCGGCGGGTACGATCGAGCTCGCCGACCCGCTGCGCGATGACGCCGCGGAGATGATCGCGGCGGTCCGCGAGTCGGGGCTCGATCGTCTCGTCCTGGTGACCGGCGACGATCGGCGCGTCGCCGAGCGGGTCGCGGCCTCGGTTGGGCTGACCGACGTGCACGCGGAGTGCTCGCCCGAGCGCAAGCTGGAGCTGGTGCGGGACGAGCGCGAGCTCGGCGGGGGCGCCGTGGTGATGGTCGGTGACGGGGTGAACGATGCCCCGGCGCTGGCGCTGGCCGATGTCGGGATCGCGATGGGCGCTCGCGGGGCGACGGCGGCCAGCGAGTCGGCCGATGCCGTGCTGACCGTCGACCGCGTCGATCGGATCGCCGATGCGATCCGGATCGGCAGGCGCTCGCTGCGGGTCGCCCGCCAGGGAATCATCGCCGGCATGGGCCTCAGCGGCATCGCGATGGGGTTCGCGGCATTCGGCTACCTGACCCCGGTTGCGGGCGCCCTGCTGCAGGAGGTGATCGACGTCGCCGTGATCCTCAACGCGCTGCGGGTGCTGCGCGGCTGAGGTAGCCGGACGCTGGCCGCGGACCCTGCCCCTGGCGGCTCAGGAGTCCTGGCCCTGGGTGGCGCTGATCGTCTCGATCAGCACCGAGGGGGGAGCGTCCTTGAGCAGGTATGCGGCGGCCCCGGCCCGCATGGCGCCGGCGCGGAACCCCGGCTCGTCGTGCATGGCCAGCACGATCACCTCGAGGCCGGGCGAGGCATCGGTCAATGCCGGGATCGCCGGCAGCGAATGACCGTCCCGCAGGCCGAGATCGAGCAAGACCACGTCAGGCGCGTCGTCCCTGACCATCTTCAAGGCCCCCTCGATCGTCTCGGCCTCCCCCGCAACCTCGATGCCCTGCTCTCCCGATAGGAGGTTGCCGATCGCCCGCCGTACCGAGGCGTGGTCATCGACGAGCCCGACGCGGATCGGCGCCTGCGACGATCCACCGCCGCGGCGGCGTCGCTTGCGGCCGCCGAGCCCGCTCGAGCGGCCCGCATCTCCGCGCTCGGACCGATTGATCACGAATCGAAGCTACGGGCGGCGGCGGCCGGCTCCATCCGCTTGATTCCGCGAATGCCATCGGAGAATTACCTATCCGCCGGCCTCGCGGTTCGATTGCCTCTACGCTGCCTCAGGGTGGAGGCCCACCTCGACGAACATGCGCTGCGACGTCTGCTCCGCGCCGGGCGGCAGCTGGTCGCGGATCTCGATCTCGACAGCCTGCTCGGCCGCGTGCTGGAGACGGCGGTCGAGATCACCGGGGCCCGCTACGCGGCAATCGGCGTCCTCAACGAGGACCGCACCGGCCTCGCCAGCTTCATCTATCGGGGAATCGACGCCGAGACCCGGGCGCGGATCGGCGACCTGCCGACCGGCCGCGGCGTCCTCGGTGTGCTGATCGACGAGCCGAGACCGCTGCGGGTGGACGACGTCGCGACCCATCCCAGCTCTCTCGGGTTCCCCGAGGGGCACCCCGAGATGCATGGCTTCCTCGGCGTCCCGGTGGTGATCCACGGCGAGCCCTGGGGCAATCTCTATCTGACCGAGAAGGCCGGGTCGGTCCCCTTCGACGAGGCCGATCAGGCGGCGACGGTGGTGCTGGCCGAGTGGGCGGCGATCGCGATCGACAACGCCCGCTCCGTTGCCGCCGAGCGGCTGCGGCTGACGATGGACGCGGCCGAGCAGGAGCGGTTGCAGTGGGCCCGGGAGCTGCACGACGAGTCCCTGCAGGGGCTCGCGGCGATCCGGCTGATGCTCGCCGGCGGCCGCCGCCTCGGCGACGGGGGCCTGGTGTCCGCGGTCGATCGAGCCCTCGAGCAGATCGACGCGGAGATCGCCGCGATGCGCGCCTTGATCAGCGACCTCCGCCCCGACTCGCTCGACCGGCTCGGGGTCGCGGCCGCCCTCGACGGGCTGGCGCGTCGGGTGGAGGCCCGCAGCAAGGGTGTTCGGATCGAGGTCGAGACCGACCGGAACCTGCGTGGGCGCTTCGACGGGGCGGTCGAGATCGCCGTCTATCGGGTCGCCCAGGAGGCGATAACCAACGCGATCCGCCACGGGCTCGCGGAGCGGATCCGGGTCGGGCTCGCTCCGCGCGGCGACGACGTCGAGCTTCGCGTCAGTGACGAGGGCAGCGGATTCGACCCCGAGTCCGCCGACCTCGGTTTCGGGATCGTCGGCATGAGGGAGCGGGCGGAGCTCGCCGGGGGGTCGATCGCGATCGAGTCGGCGCCCGGCCGCGGTGCCACGGTGCGGATGCGTCTGCCGATCGAGGACCGGCGGCTGGACCCGGGCTAGGGGCTCCCGAGCCCGTCCTGCGCCCCGATCATCTCCCGGTCGAGCGCGTAGGCGACGAGCTCGGCGCGGGTCTGCAGGCCGAGCTTCTGCTGGATGTGGGCGCGGTGGGATTCGACGGTGCGAACGCTGAGGAACAGCTTCTCGCCGATCTCCTTGTTCGTATGTCCGAGTGCGATCAGGCGCAGGACCTCTGCCTCACGGTCGCTGAGCCCGTCCGGCGGCCAGTCCTCGTGCGGCTCGGAGGCAAGCTGGGCACCGATCGTGGGCTGCACGTAGCTGCGCCCCGATGCCGCCGAGCGAACGGCCTCGACGAGGTCGGTGTCGGCCGCTTCCTTGAGCAGATAGCCGCTCGCCCCGGCCCGGAGCGCCTCGCGCGCATAGGCGGTCTCCTTCTGCATGGTCAGCACGACGATCCTCGTCTCGGGCGACGCGGCGCGGATCTCCGCCAGCTCGTCGAGGCTCGAGCGCCCGGCCATGTTGATGTCGAGGACGAGCACCGTCGGCTTGTAGGCCATCACCTTGCGCAGCGTGCCGTCAACGTCCTCCGCCTCGGCGACGACGCTGAGGTCCGGCTCGGACTCCAGCACCAGGCGCAGGCCGCTGCGCACCACGGCGTGGTCGTCGGCGAGGACCACCTCGATCTTCTCGTCGCCCATCTGGCAGCGAGCGTAGCGCGCCGCGGGCGCGGGACCCGCTGCCGCCCACGCGCCTTCTCTAGAATCGCCTGCGATGAAGACCGAGATCCATCCCAGCTATGTGCTCGCCCACGTGCGCTGCTCCTGTGGCAACGAGTTCTACACCCGCTCAACCAAGCCTGAGATCCACGTCGAGCTCTGCTCTGAGTGCCATCCGTTCTACACCGGCAAGCAGAAGCTGGTCGATACCGGCGGTCGCGTCGAGCGCTTCCGCCGGCGCGCCGCGCAGAAACAGGGCTGACGGAACAGGGCCAAGGGGGCTGATGGTCGGCGGCCGATCCGCTGCCCCTGTCCGCTTGGCTGAAGCTTTCGGGCCCGAATGCCGATTCAGTTGCAGTGATGGCGGACGCTGAGCAGAGCGGCGGTGCCGGTGCCTCCGGTCCCGCGCTGATCTCCACCGAGGCGATGCCTGACGGCAAGCCGGTCGGCTGCCGGGACGCGCCGCTGGGCGGCCAGGCGGTGCTCGAGGGCGTGATGATGCGTGGCGTCTCGACCTGGGCGGTCGCGGTGCGCAAGCCGGCGGGTGAGATCGAGGTCGTCTCCGAGCCGATCGTCAGCTGGGCGAAGCGACATCGCCTGCTGCGCCTGCCGGTGATTCGCGGCGTGGTCGCGCTCGGCGAATCGCTCAAGCTCGGCTTCAGGGCCCTCTCGATCTCGGCCAACGCGCAGATCACCGAGGAGGACGACTTCGAGGAGATCGGGGGCCTCACCTGGGGCCTGACCGTGGCCGGCTCGCTGCTGCTGGCGATCGTGCTGTTCTTCGTGATCCCCGTCGGACTGACCAGCCTGATCAAGGACCAGCTCGGCTCGGCCTTCCTCTTCTGGCTCGTCGAGGGCCTCCTGCGGACCGGCATCTTCATCGGCTACCTCGTGATGATCAGCCGGATCGGCGATCTGCGGCGCGTCTTCCAGTACCACGGCGCGGAGCACAAGACGATCTCGTGCTTCGAGGCGGGAGATCGGCTCACCGCCGAGCGGGCCCAGCGCTACTCGCAGATGCACCCGCGCTGCGGGACCAGCTTCCTGCTGATCGTGATGGTCCTCGCGATCTTCGTCTTCGCTCCGATCGGCCTTCCAGCTTGGTACTGGCTGCTGCTCAGTCGCATCCTCGGCATCCCGCTGATCGCCGGGCTCGCCTACGAGGTGATCAAGTGGGCGGGCCGGAACCGGCAGCGGGCCTGGGTCCGGGCGCTGATGTGGCCGGGCCTGATGCTGCAGGGCCTGACCACCCGTGAGCCCGATCACGACCAGCTCGAGGTCGCGATCGCGGCGCTCGAGGGGGTGCTGGCCGTGGAGGGCGCCGAGCCCGACCAGGAGACCCCGATCGAGATCGTCGCCTAGCGAGCCGCCTCCGACCCGGCCCACGGGGGATCGCGGCTATCGTCAGGAGGGTGATCGAGAAGCTTGTCGAGCAGATCGAGCGGCGCTTCGGCGAGCTCGAGGCCGAGATGTCCGACCCGGCCGTGATCGGCGACCGGGAGCGCTACGCCGAGGTTGGGCGGGAGTACCGCGCCCTGCAGCCCGCCCGGGCGCTGGCCGGCGAGTACCGCACCCTGAGCGACGACCTCGAGGGGGCGCGGGAGCTGCTGGCCGAAGGGGGAGAGGACGAGGAGTTGCAGAAGCTCGTCTCCGAGGCGCCCGCGCGGTTGGACGGGCTCGCCGAGGAGATCCGGATGGCGATGGTCGAGCGGGATCCGAACGACGACAAGAACGTGCTCGTCGAGATCCGCGCCGGCGCCGGGGGCGACGAGGCCGGGCTCTTCGCCGGCGACGTCTACAACATGCTCGCTCGCTACGCCGAGGAGCTCGGCTTCAGCACCGAGGTGATCTCGCAGAGCCCGGCCGAGGTCGGCGGGTTCAAGGAGGTGACGTTCGCGATCAAAGGGGATGCCGCCTACTCGGTGTTCAAGTTCGAGGGCGGCACCCATCGCGTTCAACGCGTTCCAAAGACCGAGTCCCAGGGCCGGATCCACACATCGACTGCGACCGTCGCGGTCCTGCCTGAGGCTGAGGAGGTCGACGTGCAGATCGATCCGAACGAGCTCCAGATCGACGTCTACCGCTCGTCCGGCCCCGGCGGGCAGTCGGTCAACACCACCGACTCGGCGGTGCGCATCACCCACGAGCCGAGCGGCATCGTCGTCTCGATGCAGGACGAGAAGTCGCAGCTTCAGAACAAGGACAAGGCGATGCGGGTGTTGAGGGCCAGGCTGCTCGAGCACGCGATCGCCGAACAGCAGGCCGAGCAGTCGGCGGAGCGCCGAGCGCAGGTCGGGACCGGGGAGCGCTCCGAGAAGATCCGCACCTACAACTTCCCCCAGGGCCGCGTCACCGACCACCGAATCAAGTACACGTCCCACAACCTCGAGGAGGTGCTCGCGGGGTCGCTCGGCGAGTTCACCGAGGCCCTGGCGGCGGAGGAGAAGCGGGCCAAGCTCGAGGCGCAGACGGCCGAGGCTGTCGTCGCCGAGGCCTCCGGCCCCTGACCGATGCCCGCCGCGGTGACCGGCAGCGTCCGCGAGGCGCTCGACGCAGCGGCGGACGCCCTCGGGGCGGCCGGCGTCGATGACCGGAGGCTCGACGCCGGGCTGCTGCTGGCGGAGGCGATGGGGGTCGAGCGCGTGCAGCTCGCCGCGGCCCCGGAGGCCCCGGTCGAGCCCGCGGCGGCCCGGGCCTTCGGGGCGATGGTCCGCCGTCGCATCGCCCGCGAGCCGATTGCCTACATCCTCGGTCGCAGGGGCTTTCGCCGGATCGAGCTGGCGGTCGATCGGAGGGTGCTGATCCCGCGCCCGGAGACGGAGCTGCTGGTCGAGCTCGCCGTCGAGCTCGGGCCGGCAACGGTGATCGATGTCGGTACCGGCTCCGGCGCGGTCGCGCTCGCGGTCGCCGACGAGTTGCCGTCGTGCTCCGTCGTCGCGACCGACACCTCGCCGGAGGCGCTTCTCGTTGCGTCCGCGAATGCCGCGCGGCTCGGGCTTGCTGATCGCGTCGCGTTCGAGGCCGGCTCGCTTCCGGCACGGGGAGAGGCGGCTCTGCTGGTCGCCAACCTCCCCTACGTTCGCGACTCCGAGTGGAGGGCGCTGCAGCCGGAGATCAACCGCTTCGAGCCCCGCGCTGCACTGGTCGGTGGCGGCGACGGCCTCGACCCGATCAGGGCGCTGACGCGCGCTCTCTCGCCGCCCGGCGGTGAGGGACGGCTGCGGGCCGCCGTGGTCGGCCTCGAGGTCGGCATCGACCAGGCCGGGCCGGTGGCGGCGCTGCTCGAGGCCGCCGGCTATACGCGCACCGAGGTCAGGCGGGATCTCGCCGGCCTCGAGCGGGTCGTGGTGGCAAGGTGAGGACGATCCGCATCGCCGGCGCCGATCCGGCCGGCGCGGCCGCGGAGGCGCGATCGGCGCTCGAGGGAGCGATCGCCGGGGGCCGCGTCGTGCTGTTTCCGGCCGACGGCGTCTACGGCCTCGCCTGCGATCCGCTCTCGGCGGCGGCGATCGGGCGGATCTACGCCCTCAAGGGCAGGGACGACGGCAAGCCTGCGGCGATCCTCTACTTCAGCCCGCTGGCGATGCGCGAGCTGCTGCCCTCCCTCGGTCCGCGGACGCGGGCCGCGATCGGCGCCTTGCTTCCGGGTCCGCTGACGCTGGTGGTCGCCAACCCCGATCGCCGCTATCCGCTCGCCTGCCGGGAGGACCCGGAGCGTCTCGGCGTCCGCCTGATCGAGGGCCCGCTGGCCGGGGCCGCCGTTCCGGTCTTCCAGACCAGCGCCAACCGCTCAGGAGAGCCACCCGCTTCGCGCTTCGATCGGATCGACCCCGAGATCGTCCAGTCCGTCGATCTCGCGATCGACGGCGGCGAGCTCAGCGGCTCGCCCTCGACCGTCGTCGATCTCACTGCCCTCGAGCGGGGGGGAGCCCCGGAGATCCTGCGCGCGGGCGCGATCGACGCCGAGGAGCTCGCCCGTCGCCTCGAGGCAGCCTGACCGACTGCTCCGGTGCCGGGCCCGGGCTCACGCCCTACCGTGGGTATTGATCGCCACTCCGGCGCCGATCGCGGTGGCAACGATGCCGCCGAAGACGATCCACTCAGCCCAGTGGTCGATGTCGAAGGCCGCGGAATAGACCAGCAGCAGCAGCACGAGCAGCAGCACGATCGAGAGGATCTCGATGTGGAGGTTCTGGCGGGCGATCTTCTCGGCGTGGGGCAGCTGCGAGGTCGGGGTGCGGAAGCGGTGGCGGTCATGGCCCCCGTTCTCGTCGTGTGCTGTGCTCATCGCCCGCTCCCTTCCTCGCTGCCCATGAGTCCGACCGCGGCAAGGATACGGGCTGCCGGGCGCCCGCGGCCGGGGCCCGCGAAACCCGGAAATTGCGCGTATCCAGGCGCGATGGAGGCACCCCTCCCGCTGCTATCGTCGCCCGCGTGAAGGTGGCGATCGGATCCGACCATGCCGGCTACGACCTGAAGCAGGCCGTCGGCCCGATGCTGCGCGAGGCCGGTCACGAGGTCGTCGACGTCGGCACCGATTCCGAGGCGTCCGTCGACTACCCCGTATACGCCTCGCGCGCCGCCCATCTGGTCGCCGGAGGCGAGGCCGAGAGGGCGGTGATCGTCTGCGGCTCGGGCGTCGGCGTCTCGATCGCCGCGAACAAGATCGACGGCATCCGCGCCGTCAACGCCCACGACCCCGACGAGGCCGAGATGAGCCGCCGACACAACGACGCCAACGTGCTGACCCTCGCCGGTCGGCGGCTGCCGCCGACCGAGGCGGCGCCGATCGTCGAGCGCTTCCTCGCAACCGACTTCGAGGGCGGGCGACACGAGCGCCGGGTCGAGGAGATCGCCGCGGTCGAGCGCGGCGAGGAGCTTTAGACGGCCACTACCCCAAGGAGATCCCGTGACGGACCTGCCAGACGACTTCCAGACCGCTCCCCTCGCCGACGTCGATCCCGAGATCGCCTCGGTGCTCGATCGCGAGCTCGGCCGCCAGCAGGACACCCTGGAGATGATCGCCTCCGAGAACTTCGTTCCCCAGGCCGTGCTCGACGCGGTCGGCTCGGTGCTCACCAACAAGTACGCCGAGGGCTATCCCGGTCGGCGCTACTACGGCGGCTGCGAGTACGTCGACGTCGCCGAGCAGCTCGCGATCGATCGGGCCAAGGAGGTCTTCGGGGCCGAGCACGCGAACGTCCAGCCGCACGCCGGCGCGCAGGCCAACAACGCCGTCTACCTGGCGCTGCTCGACCCGGGCGACACGATCATGGGCCTCGCCCTCGACAACGGTGGTCACCTCACCCACGGGATGAAGCTCAACGTCTCCGGCAAGCTCTACGAGGTCGCGGCCTACCACGTCGATCGTGAGTCGCTGCTTGTCGACATGGAGGAGGTCGAGCGCGTCGCCCACGAGGCGAGGCCGAAGCTGATCATCGCCGGCTGGTCCGCCTACGCCCGGCAGCTCGACTTCGCCGCCTTCCGCGCGATCGCGGACGCCGTCGGCGCCAGGCTGATGGTCGATATGGCGCACTTCGCCGGCCTCGTCGCCGCGGGGGAGCACCCGAACCCGGTCCCGCACGCCGACGTGGTCACGACGACGACCCACAAGACGCTCTGCGGGCCGCGCAGCGGGATGATCCTCTGCACCGAGGAGCTCGCCAAGGACATCGACCGCGGCATCTTCCCGGGCACCCAGGGCGGGCCGCTGATGCATGTGATCGCCGCCAAGGCGGTCGCCCTGAAGATCGCCCAGACCGAGCAGTTCAGGGCCCGTCAGCGCCAGACCGTGGCGAACGCCCGGGCGCTGGCGGAGGGCCTGATCGCCGGTGGCGTCGAGGTGCTGACCGGCGGCACAGACACGCATTTGGTGCTGGTCGACCTCCGGCCCAGCGGGCTCGACGGGAAGGCCGGCGAGTCCCGGCTCGACGAGATCGGCATCACCGTCAACTTCAACACGATCCCGTTCGACCCGAACCCGCCGATGAACCCCTCGGGGCTACGGATCGGCACGCCGGCGCTGACCACGCGCGGACTCCTCGAGGACGACATGCGCGAGATCGCCGACCTGATCGCCGTCGCCCTCTCCGATCGCTTCGAGGCCGAGAAGGACGCGCTGCGGGCGCGGAGCGCCGCGCTGATGGAGCGCTATCCGCTCTATCCACAGCTGGCACCGATAACGGCCTGACCGGTTGAAGGTCTGGGTCGACTGCACGGCCGCGGCGCACCCGCTGGTGCTGCGGCCGATTGTCGCCGGGCTCGTCGAGCGTGGTCACGAGGTCGCCGTCACCGCCCGCAGCTACGGGCAGACGGAGGGCGTGCTCGATCGGCTTGCGATCCCATATGAGTCGTTCGGCACTCACGCCGACGCCGGGACCGCGGCCAAGGCCCTGGCGCTGGGCTCCCGAAGCCGGGCCCTGCTCGGGTGGGCACGGGGCAGTGGATTCGATCTCGCGCTCGCCCACGGATCCGTGGATGTCGCGGTCGTCGGCTCGATCCTGAGGATCCCGCAGGTGCAGATGCAGGACTACGAGTACGCCGGGCTGCAGCGCAAGCTCGCCTGGCGCTCGGCCCGACGGGTGATCGTCCCCGACGCGATACCCCTCGAGCGGCTCGAGGCCGCCGGAGCCCGCCCCGAGAAGCTGTTCCGCTACCCGGGCCTGAAGGAGGACTACTACCTCGCCGACCTCGAGCCCGACCCCGCCGTCCTCTCCGAGCTCGGCCTGATCGCTGCGGGCGTCGATCCGGTGCGGGCCGCCGACGAGCGGATCCTGGTCGTCGTCAGGCCGCCGCCCGAGAGCTCGGCCTACCACCACGAGAACCCGCTCTACGAACGGCTCCTCGACCGTCTCGTCGCTGAGCCCGCCGCGGTCACGGTCCTGATTCCCCGCACCGAGCAACAGCGGCGTGCCGCGACCGAGCGCGGGGCTGAGAACCTGCTGATCCCCGAGCGGGCGATCGACGCGCAGAGCCTGATCGCCTATTCGGACCTCGTCGTCAGCGCCGGCGGGACGATGAATCGGGAGGCCGTCGCCCTCGGGGTCCCGGTCTACACGATCTTCAGCGGCCGCATGGGCGCGGTCGACGAGCAGCTGATCAGCAGCGGCCGGCTGCTCGAGCTGGGCGATCCCGAAGCGCTCGAGCTGCGCCGGCGGTCGAGCGATCCGGGGCCGCGGGACCCGCGGGATCCCGGGCTGCTCGTCGACGGGGTGATCGGGGCGGTCGAGTAGTCTCGGCCGCGGCCCTGCTAGGCGGCGGGGGCCCCGATCCACATGCCTGAGACGATCGACGCATTCTTCGCGTTCGCGGCCGCGCTGGCGATCGCCTGGCTGCTGGTTCCCGTCGCCGAGGCGCTCGCGATCCGGATCGGGGCGATCGACGTCCCCCGCGAGCGCAGCCTCCACACGAAGCCGACGCCACGGCTCTCCGGCGCTGCGATCCTGGTCGCGGTGCTCGCCACCGGGGCGATCTTTTTGCCCTGGGACGCCGAGACCCGAGCGATCCTCGGCGGCGCCGCGGTGATCTCGATGGTCGGGATGGTCGACGACATCGTCGAGCTGCCGGCCCCGGCAAAGCTCGCGGGCCAGACGCTTGCGGCGATCATCCCGGTGTCGGCCGGGGTCACCGTCGACGTCTTCACGCTGCCGTTCATCGGCGGGGTGGAGCCGGGCTCGACGGTGCTGTTCGACCTGCCCGTCCTCGGTGAGGTCGACCTCGGCCAGGTGATCACCGTGGTCGGGCTGGTCGGGATCGCCAACGTGATCAACCTGATCGACGGGGTCGACGGTCTCGCGGCCGGCGTCTGCGTGATCAGCGCCGCCACCCTGGCGGCGATCGCGCTCTCGCTCGATCGAAACGCGGCGGGCGTCCTCGCGGCGATCACCGCCGGCGCCGCGCTCGGCTTTCTCCGGCACGGCTTTCCGCCGGCATCGAGCTTCATGGGGGACACCGGTTCGAACCTGCTCGGCTTCCTGCTCGGAGCGATCGCCGTTCAGGGCGCGCTGAAGACGAACGCGGTCGTCGCCTTGGCCTTCCCGCTCGTCGTCCTCGCGGTGCCGATCCTCGACACGAGCTTCGTGCTCGCCAAGCGCCTCAAGTACCGGCAGCCGATCTTCGTCGCGGATCGCTCGCACTTCCACCATCGCTTCGCCAACGTCGGCTTCAGCCAGCGGCGCACGATCGCCTACCTGTACGGCTGGACCGCGGCGATGGCCTCGTTCGCGCTGGCGCTCCGGTTCGTCCCCTACTCCAACGATCGCGGCGACTTCGATCCCCTCTGGACTGCGGTTATGGTCGGCTTCTTCGTCTTCGCGGTCGCCGCGAGCATCAGCCTGTTGGTCGCCCTCGAGATCCTCAAGCTGCGCCGCTTCCGGTTCCGTCAGGTCAGCGATGCGACCGGGGCGGCGGCGATCGATCAGGAGGAGATCGACCTCGGGGTGGCTCGCGAGCTCGAGACCGGCTCCTTCGCGGCGATCGACCCCGAGACCGGGGAGCTGCGCGAGATCGACCCCGAGACCGGCGAGTTCGACGTGGTCGAGCGGGGCTGAGCCCTAGCCGACGCCGAGCAGGTCGACGACGAAGACCAGCGTCGCCCCGGGGGCGATCGCGGGCGGCGAGCCCTGCTTGCCGTAGGCGAGGTCCGGCGGGATGATCAGCTCGCGCCGCCCCCCGACCTTCATCCCCTCGACGCCTTCGTCCCAGCCGCGGATCACCTCGCCACCGCCGAGCTGGAAGCTGAACGGCTCACCCCGGTCCCAGGAGGAGTCGAACTCCTCGCCGGTGTCCGCGTCGACCCCGACGTACTGGACAGTGACCAGGCTGCCCGGCTCCGCGGTCGGGCCGTCGCCCTCGACGATGTCCTCGATGACGAGCTGATCCGGCAGGTCCGCGGGCGTCTCGACCTCCGGCTTGGTCGACGTGTCGACCGCGGCATCGGCGGCGCCGGCGGGCTCAGCGGCGCTCGTGGTCGCGGGGGAGTCGTCGTCGCCGCATGCCGCGAGCGCGAGGGCGGCGAGCAGCGAGGTGAGCAGCAGGGGGAGGGGCTTGCGCTTCATCGACCCTAGATTCGCACAGCGACGCCGCCCGGCGTCGGCGGCCTCACCGCCTCCGATCAGTCCACGCCCTCGACCTGCAGCAGCGCTCGCGGCTCGGCGTGGTCCATCTGCAGGGTCGTGTGCTCGAGCTCGAAGCGCGCGGCGAGCAGCTCCTCGAGCTCGCGGCGACGGGCGTGGCAGTCCTCCTCGGTGCCGACCACGACGTGCGCGGAGAGGGCCGCGAATCCCGAGGTGATCGTCCAGACGTGCAGATCGTGGACCGAGACGACGCCGGGCGCCGCCGCCATCGCCCGGCCGATCTCGGCCGCGTCGAGGCCCTCCGGCGCCTCCTCGAGCAGGATCCGGACCGAGTCGCGGATGATCGGCGCGGCGCTGAACGCGACGAGCACGGCGATCAGCGCGCCGATGATCGAGTCGGCCTGGTCGAAGCCGGTCGCGATGATGATCACGGCCCCGGCTATCGCCCCGACCGACCCCGCGAGGTCGGCCATCACATGGCGCATCGCCCCCCTCATGTTGAGGTTGTCGCCGGAGCCCGGCATCAGCACGCGAATCGCGGCGAGGTTCGCGCCGGCGCCCGCGACCGCGACGACGAGCATTCCGACGCCGGCGACGGCCTCGGGCGAGGCGAGGCGCTGCCATGCCTCGTAGAGGATCCAGGCCGAGACGGCTACCAGGGCGACGCCGTTGAACAGCGCCGCGAGGATCTCGGCCCGCTTGTAGCCGAAGCTGCGTTGCGGCGTCGGTGGACGATCGGCGAGCCGGATCGCGAGCAGCGCCAGCGCCAGCGAGAGGTTGTCGGAGAGCATGTGAACCGCGTCCGCGAGCAGCGCCAGGCTGCCCGTGAGGATGCCGCCGACGATCTCGACGACCGTGAACGACGCGGTCAGGGCGAACGCGATCGTCAGCGCCCGCCGGTTGGCGGCCCTGTCGGGGCTCGGCCCCTGACCCGGGCCGCCGTGATGAGAGTGGGTGCGCGCCATCTCTTGTGCCCATTGTGACCACCTCGGAAGCGGTCCGTGAGGGCGGCCGGTTTCGGTTATATTCGCGCTCCCGCAGCCATGCAGCCGGCGACGCGGGTGACCACCGGCCGGCGCTTCAGGATGGAAACACCTCACTTCGACAATCGCGGCGACCGGCGTTTCGCGCGCACGCACCCCAGCTTCGGGAAGCGATTCGCCACCCGGCGGCGTTGTCCTCTCCGCCTCGGCCGCGAGCGCGGCGAGACGGCCTACAGGGCCTTCGGCGGCGAGAGCCGCAGGGCGCGCCGCCTCCGCTCATGTCGGTGACTGCACCCCGCATCACGGCGGCCGATGTTGCGCGCAACCTCGACCTGCTCGTGCTCGCTCTCGCGCTGCCCGTCTTCATCGCCGTCGGCGCGCCGATCGCCGGCTACCTCGCCGCGGGTGGGGCCTGGGTCGCGGGACGGGTTGGCAAGGCCTTCGCCGACCGCCGCCGCGCCGAAGCCCTCGGCGCGGCCAACCGCACCGCTGCACTCGGCCTGACGGCCGCCGCGATGCTCGGCCGCCTCTGGATCCTCGCCGCGGCGATCCTGATCGTCGGCCTCGCGGGTGACCGCGAGGCGGGCCTCGCCGCCGCTCTGCTCGCCGCGGCGCTGGTCACGGCACACCTGCTCGGCGAGGGCGTCGCCCACCTGCAGGAGGGCGAGGCGCAGCGATGAGGGCTCGGTGGAGCAGCCTCAGCACCGGCAAGAAGGTGCTGGTGATCGCCGCGGTCTACTTCATCGGCCTGGTCGCCTTCGGGCTGATCTTCGGCAGCGACGGCAAGAACGAGTCGTTCAAGCCCCAGGACGAGTTCCGGCTCGAACCCTGGGTCGAGATCACGATCTTCGGGATCGACATGTCGATCAACAAGGCGGTCCTCTACCTGGCCCTCGCATCGGCGATCACGATCGGCGGCATGGTCTGGATCGCCCGCCGGATGACGGAGAAGCCGAACCTGGTCCAGACCACGACCGAGCTTGCCTACAACCTCGTCGCCGGCCAGATCACCGAGGACAACCTCGACGAGCAGCGAGCCCAGCGCTGGTTCCCGGTTCTCGCGACGCTCTTCTTCTTCATCCTCGTCTCGAACATCATCGGCCTGATCCCGCTGCCGACCAACACCGAGCACCCGGTCAACGTCTTCGGGATGGAGATCCCGACCTTCGCGCTGTACGCGGCCACGGCCAACATCTCGGTCCCGCTGGTGCTGACGCTGATCGTCTGGACTAGTTACAACGTCGAGGGCATCCGCGAGCACGGCTTCTTCAAGTACTTCGGGACCTGGCTGCCGGCCGGTCTCGAGGAGATGCCGTTCGCCTTCAAGGCGTTCGTCTGGGTGATCGAGGCGATCTCGAACGTCGTCCGGCTGGTCTCGCTCTCGGTGCGGCTCTTCGCCAACATCCTCGCCGGCCACCTGCTGCTGCTGTTCATGGGCGGCGGACTCGCCGTGCTGCTCGGCGTCACGGCGCTCGGCTGGCTGACGCTCCCCGCCGCCTTCGCCTTCTTCGTCTTCGAGATCGGCATCGTCGCCGGCCTTCAGGCCTTCATCTTCACGATCCTGACCGCAATCTACATCGGCGGCGCGACCGCCGAGAGCCACTAGAAAAGGAGACAACGACCAATGGACTTTCTACCCCTGGCCCAGGCGTCCGAACAGGTGCTGGCCGACGGCATCACCGACGCCGGCAAGGCGATCGCACTCGGCGTCGGCGCCGGGCTCGGTTCGATCGGCGCCGGCATCGGCATCGGCTTCATCTTCGGCAAGGAGATCGAGTCGGTGGCGCGCCAGCCGGAGATGGCGGGAGAGCTGCAGAGCATCCGCTGGCTCGGCTTCGCGCTGACCGAGGCGGTCGCCTTCTACACCTTCATCTTCGGCCTGATCGCCTTCTTCCTCTAGGCCGGCGTGGAGTTCGTCAGCGACATAGCCGGCGTCCTGTTGCTCGGCGCCGAGACCGCCGAGGACGAGGGCGGCGGGGCCTTTCTGGTCGAGCCCGGGCTCGGCCTGATGATCTGGACGGTGATCGCCTTCCTGTTCACGCTGGTCGTGCTCTCGAAGGCCGCCTTCCCGCGGATTCGCGATGCGCTGCAGAAGCGCGCCGACGCGATCAACGAGAACATCACGGCCGCCGAGCGTCAGCGTCGCGAGGCCGACGAGTTGCTCGCCGAGTACCGGGAGCGGCTCAAGGAGGCACGCGAGCAGGCCGACGAGATCGTCGTCCGCGCGAAGCGGGCCGGCGACAACGCGAAGGCGGAGGCGACCGAGGAGGGCCGCGTCAAGCGCGAGGAGTTGATCGCGGCCGCGCGCAAGGACATCGAGGCCGAGACGAGGCGCTCGCTCGAGAGGATCCGCAAGGAGATCGCGGACCTGACCGTGCTCGCCACCGAGCGCGTGACGCGCAAGGCGCTCACCGCCGAGGATCAGCAGCGGCTGGTCGAGGACGCGCTGCGAGAGGTCGACTTCTCCGCCCTGGCGGGCGACTCCGGGAGCGGGGGCGAATAGCCGATGGAGGAGATCGCCCGGGTCTACGCGGAGGCGTTGTTCGACGTCTCGAGCGAGCGGGGGGACCTCGAGGAGGTGCACGAGCAGCTCGGCGAGGTCACCGATGCCCTGTCGACCAACCGCGATCTGCAGGTCTTCTTCTTCAGCCCCTACTTCTCCTCGGAGGAGAAGCGGGAAGGGATCTCCCGGGCGATCACCGGAGCCAACCCGGAGCTGGTCAACTTCCTCGAGTTGCTCGCCGAGAAGCACCGGATGCCCGTCCTGTTCAGGATCCGCGGTCGCTTCGACGAGCTCTGGGCGAAGGCGAACAAGCGGCTGACGGTGACCGTGACCAGCGCCGTCGAGCTCGACCCGAGCGTCGCCGAGGAGGTCGGAAGCGCGATCGAGCGGCAGACGGGGCAGACGATCGAGCTGAACACGGTCGTGGACCAAGGGATCATCGGCGGACTCGTGCTGCAGGTGGGGAACATGGTTCTCGACGCGAGCATTCACAACCGCCTCGAGAAGCTGCGCAAGGAGGTCGCGCAGGCTGCCTAGGCCCGACCGGGCCCGGCCGCAGCGCGCCTCGCTGAAAACTTCGAAAGAGACCAAGGAGACGACTAGCCAGATGGAAATCAAGCCCGACGAGATCTCATCGATTCTGCGACAGCGGATCGAGGGCCTCGAGACCGGTACCGCCGACCTCTCCGAGGTCGGCACCGTCCTCTCGGTCGCCGACGGTATCGCCCGTGTCCACGGGCTCGACAACGCGATGGCGCTCGAGATGCTCGAGTTTCCCCACGGCGTCACCGGCCTCGCGCTCAACCTCGAGGAGGACAACGTCGGCGTCGTGCTGTTCGGCGAGTGGCAACAGGTCGTCGAGGGCGACACCGTCAAGCGCACCGGCCGGCTGCTCGAGATCCCCGTCGGGGAGCAGCTGCTCGGCCGCCTCGTCGACCCGCTCGGCCGGCCGCTCGACGACAAGGGCGACGTCAACACGACCGAGTTCCGGCCGGCCGAGTTCAAGGCGCCGGGCGTCGTCCAGCGCCAGGGCGTCAAGGAGCCGATGCAGACCGGGCTCAAGGCGATCGACTCGATGATCCCGATCGGCCGCGGCCAGCGCGAGCTGATCATCGGCGACCGCCAGACCGGCAAGACGGCGATCGCGATCGACACGATCATCAGCAACAAGGACAAGGACCTGATCTGCGTCTACGTCGCGATCGGCCAGCGGATGTCCACGGTCGTGCAGTTCATGGAGACACTGAGGGAGAACGGGGCGATGGACAACACGATCATCGTCGCCGCCCCCGCCGACGAGGCGGCGCCGATCAAGTTCATGGCCCCCTACGCCGGCACCGCTATGGCCGAGTACTTCACGTACAAGGGCGGGCACGCGCTCTGCATCTACGACGACCTGACCAAGCACGCCTACGCGTATCGCCAGATGTCGTTGCTGCTGCGACGGCCACCCGGTCGCGAGGCCTATCCGGGCGACGTCTTCTATCTGCACTCGCGGTTGCTCGAGCGTGGGGTGAAGCTCTCCGACGCGCTCGGCGGCGGCTCGTTGACGGCACTGCCGATCATCGAGACGCAGGCCTCCGACGTCTCCGCCTACATCCCGACCAACGTGATCTCGATCACCGACGGGCAGATATTCCTCGAGTCGGACCTCTTCTACTCGGGCGTGCGGCCGGCGATCAACGTCGGCATCTCGGTCTCCCGGGTCGGCGGCAACGCCCAGACGAAGGCGATGAAGAAGGTCGCCGGCAAGCTCCGGCTCGAGCTCTCCCAGTACCGTGAGCTCGAGGCCTTCGCGCAGTTCGGCTCGGAGCTCGACGCGGACACGCAGCGAACCCTGGCCCGCGGTGAGCGGCTCGTCGAGGCGCTCAACCAGAACGAGAGGAAGCCGCTCTCCGTCGCCGACCAGGTGGCGATGATCTACTCCGGCACCGGCGGGTTCCTCGACCGGATCAAGACCGAGCGGGTGCCGCAGTTCCTCGACGACCTGCAGACGCGCCTGCACTCCGAGCAGAGCGAGCTGATGGCCGCGATCGACGAGGACGGCGAGCTCGACGACGACAGGGAGGAGAAGCTGGGCAGCGCGATCGCGGAGATGATCGACGACTTCGGGCCCGACTTCGATGCCGAGGGCAATCCGCTCGAGGAGGGGGAGTCCGACCGGATCAAGTCGCAGGAGGAGCGCGAGGCGAAGCCCGAGGCCGGCGAGCCGGAGGAGGTCCCCGCCTGAGAGCGACCGTTTCGGCGGTAGAGGGCAGACGCCATGGCCACCCAGAAGGAAGTCAAGACGCGGATCAACTCCGTCAAGAACATCCGCAAGATCACGCGGGCGATGGAGATGGTGGCCGCCGCCCGCCTGCGCCGAGCGGAGCAGCGGATCGAGGCGTTGCGCCCTTACGCGCAGTCGATTCGCAAGGTGACCCGTCAGGTCGCCGAGGCGGCCGGGCCGAAGGCCGAGCGCGTGCCGCTGCTGCAGCAGCGCGAGGAGACCGGGCGGGTCGGCATCCTGCTCGTCACCGGCGACCGCGGCCTGGCCGGCTCGTTCAACACGCAGATCATTCGCGCCGGGCTGATCCTGAAGCACGAGCTGGCAGCTGAGGGCACGGAGGCCTCCTTCTACGTCGTCGGCCGGCGCGGCAACTCGACCCTGAGCTTCCGGGGCGAGCGGGTGAGCGAGTCGTTCATCGGCTTCACCGACCGGCCCAGCTTTGCCGACGCGCGCTCGATCGGCGATGTGCTCAGCGCCGGCTACATCGACCGCGACGTCGATCGGGTCGACCTGATCTACAACCGGTACGTCTCGCCGCTGACCCAGTATGTGCGACGCCACACGCTGCTGCCGCTGCAGGAGGCCGAGGTCTTCGGCGAGGGCCTGCCCGAGCCCGAGGCCGTCGAGGACCTCGGGCTCGCCGACGCCCACAACCGCGCCGACTGGCTCTACGAGCCGGAGCCGGAGCAGGCGCTGTCGCTGCTTTTCGGCGAGTACGTCGACCTCTCCGTCTACCGGGCGCTGCTCGAGTCGGCCGCCTCCGAGCACGGAGCGCGGATGACGGCGATGCGGAGCGCCGCGGAGAACGCCGGCGAGATGATCGAGCGCTTGACACTGGAGATGAACCGGGTCCGCCAGGCCGAGATCACCCAGGAGATCCTCGAGGTGGTCGGCGGCGCCGAGGCGCTGGGCTCGTAGGAAACGCCAACTGACTTGAAAAGCGAAGGAGAAGAGATGTCCGAGAACGGAAATGGGACCAACGTAGGCACGGTCGAGCAGGTGATCGGCGTCGTCATCGACGCGGTCTTCCCGGTCAAGCTGCCCGAGATCTACTCGGCCCTGAAGATCGAGATCCCCGAGGGCGACGGCCGTAGCGCGATCGATCTCACCTGCGAGGTCCAGCAGCACCTCGGAGACGACCGCGTCCGGGCCGTGGCGATGGACGCCGCCGACGGGCTGCGACGCGGCGACGAGGTGATCGACACCGGCAGCCCGATCACCGTGCCGGTCGGCAAGGACACGCTGGGACGGATCTTCAACCTGCTCGGTGAGCCGATCGACGAGGGCGAGCCCGTGGCGGGCGAGGACCGCTGGCCGATCCACCGCTCCGCCCCCTCGGCCGAGCAGCTGACCCCGACGCAGGAGATCCTCGAGACCGGGATCAAGGTCGTCGATCTGCTCGCCCCGTACGCGAAGGGCGGCAAGGTCGGCCTGTTCGGCGGCGCCGGCGTCGGCAAGACGGTCTTGATCCAGGAGCTGATCAACAACATCGCCACCTCCTACGGAGGTCTCTCGGCCTTCTGCGGGGTCGGCGAGCGGACCCGCGAGGGCAACGACCTGTTCGTCGAGATGACCGAGTCCGGGGTGATCGACAAGACGATGATGGTCTTCGGCCAGATGAACGAGCCGCCGGGCGCGCGTCTCCGCGTCGCTCTGACCGGCTTGACGATGGCCGAGTACTTCCGCGAGGAGGGCGGCCAGGACGTGCTGCTGTTCATCGACAACATCTTCCGTTTCGTGCAGGCCGGCTCCGAGGTCTCGGCGCTGCTCGGGCGGATGCCGTCGGCGGTCGGCTACCAGCCCACGCTCGAGACGGAGATGGGCGAGCTCCAGGAGCGGATCACCTCGACCTCCCAGGGCTCGGTCACCTCGATCCAGGCTGTCTACGTCCCTGCCGACGACCTCACCGACCCGGCCCCGGCCTCGGTGTTCGCCCACCTGAACGCGACGACGACGCTGTCGCGGGCGATCTCGGAGAAGGGCATCTACCCGGCGGTCGATCCGCTCGACTCGACCTCGACGATCCTCAAGCCGGCGATCCTCGGCGAGGAGCACTACCGGGTCGCGACCCAGGTCCAGGAGGTGCTGCAGCGCTACAAGGAGCTGCAGGACATCATCGCGATCCTCGGCATCGACGAGCTCTCCGACGAGGACAAGCTGATGGTCAACCGCGCCCGCAAGATCGAGCGGTTTCTCTCGCAGCCGTTCAACGTCGCCGAGCAGTTCACCGGGACGCCCGGGCAGATCGTCCCGGTTGCCGAGACGGTCGAGAGCTTTCGCCAGTTGGTCGACGGCGAGCACGACGACATCCCGGAGAGCGCCTTCTACATGAAGGGGTCGATCGACCAGGTGATCGCGGCCGCGAAGGGCCAGGGCGAGGATGAGACCGCCGGCGCCGAAGCCGAGGCGGCCGAGCAGGACGAGAAGGAGGAGGCGGCGGCGACCGCCTAGCGCGGTCCTGACCGCCCCATCGAGCTGATGGCCGACTCAAGGCAGATCCGCGTCGAGGTCCTAACCCCGGAGGGCCCGGTCTTCGACGGGGACCTCTTCCAGGTGTCGACACGGACCGTGATCGGCGAGCTCGGCATCCGTGCCCGCCACGCGCCGATGCTCGCGCGCCTGGTTCCGCACGAGCTGCGCCTCTACGAGAGCGCCGAGGAGTTCAACGCCAAGCGGGGCAGGCAGTTCGCCGCGGCCGAGGGCTGGCTCGAGGTCTTCGCCAACCGGGTGGTGGTGCTGGTCGAGGAGGCCCGGGATCCCGAGACCCTGGACAGCGCCGAGCTCAAGGAGCGGATCGCCGATGCCCGCCGGCGCCTCGAGGAGGCCGAGGAGGAGTCCGCCGCCTACGAGGTCGCCGAGCAGGACCTGGAGCGCGCGGAGGCGTTTCTGTCGGTCGCTGAGCGCTGAGCGCTGAGCGCGACGCGACCCGCGCCGAAGGGCCGGCGCCGGCTGCGTGCTCGAGCCCGCAGGCCGCTCCCGGCTCATCACTACCCTTCCCCGAATGGAAGAGCGGCAACTCGCCGAGAAGCTGATCGGTTACGACACCTCCCGGGGTGACGGGATCCGCCTCTGCGCGGGGTTCGTCAAGGGCTGGCTCGAGGCGCGAGAGATCCCGACCACCCAGCTCGAGATCCGTGGGCTGCCGATCCTCACGGCCGCCGTCGGCCCGCAGGGGGCCCCGGCGATCGTGCTTCACGGGCATATCGACGTGGTGCCGGGGCGCGAGGGGCAGTTCGAGCCGCGGGTCGAGGGCGACCGTTTGATCGGCCGCGGCGCCTACGACATGAAGGGCGCGGCCGCCGCGATGATGCTCGCCCTCAACGACCTCAAGGATCAGCGCGATGTCCGGGTGCTGCTCGCGATCGTCCCCGACGAGGAAAGCGAGGACGAGGACTACCGCGGCACCGATCTGCTGGTCGACGAGGGGCTGCGGGCGAGCTTCGCGATCACCGGCGAGCCCACCGACATGCACGTCGGGGTGGCCGCCAAGGGGGTCTTGGCGGTGCGCCTGGAGGTCAGCGGCCGGGCCGCGCACGGCTCGACCCCTTGGGAGGGCGACAACGCGATCCTCAAGTCGTTCGCGGTGTTCCGCAACATCGAGTCGCTACCGTTCAGCCGGGAGTCGTCCGAGCTGTTCGATCGCCCCTCGATCAACCTCGGTCGCATCCTGGGCGGCGACGCCCTGAACAAGGTGCCCGACACCTGCGTGATCGACGTGGATATCCGTTACCTACCCGAGCAGGAAGAGGAGCAGATCCTCGCCCAGATCGAGGGGCTGCCGGATTCGCGGGTGATCTCGACGTTCACGCGGCCGCCGGTCGAGGTCGATCCCGATTCCGCGTTCGTCCGTGCCCTCTGCGCCGCGACCAGCGCCCATCACGACGGGGACGTGACCGGAGTCGGTCGCGACGGTGCCTCGGACGCGATCTCGTTCATCCGCGCGGGTGTTCCGGCGGTCGAGTTCGGCCCCAGCGGTGCCGGCCACCACGGGCCGGACGAGTGGGTGTCGCTGGCCTCGCTCGGGGCCTACCGCCGCGCTCTCTGCGACTTCGCCACCGCGCTGCGGCCGGCCCTGGAAAGCGACGGCAGCGCGTGAGCGACGTCGAGCGTGACGGGCCGGGCTCCGAGGACGAGCGCGACCAAGGTGCCCCTGAGCCGGCCGAGCCGTCGCGCCCGGCCGAGCCGCCCCAGGGCCCCGGGGGCGAGGGGGATGACCATGGGCTCGAGCCCGAAGAGACCGAGGCCTCCGGCCTCGGGTTGACCGACGAGTTCGCCCGGATCGAGGCCGAGATCGCGAGCGACGCCGAGGCCGCCGAGCCCAGCGGCGAGCCCACCCAGCCGACCGACGAGGAGTGGGTGGTGGCCGCGGGGGAGCCCGCCGCGGAGGGGGAGGCCGCTGATCATGCGGCCGCGGCCGCGGCCGGACCACCGGCCGAGGCCTCCGCCGCAGACCAGGACCAGCCTGCCGAGGATCCGGGCGAGGCCCCCGAGGCCCCGGAGGCCCCTGACCCCCCGGAGGCCGCTGAGGTCACCGCGGTCCATGCTGCCGGTGCCGGGGTGCGTTCCGATGATGCGGTCCCGCCTGGGACTCCCGTAACCGAGCAGGCAGCCGTGCGCCCGCTGCCGCCGTCGCGCCCGCCCGTCGCCCCGGCCGTCAGCGACGCCGAGCTCGAGTCCGTCTCCTCGAACCTCTGGCTGCGCTTCCTCAGCGGCTCGGTCCTGATCGTCGCCTCGATCGCGGCCTCGGTCGCCGTCGTCGGCCTGCTCTTCGTCCAGGACATCGCCGCGCAGCTACAGCCGATCCCGGGGATCGGCGAACAGCTCACCAACGTCGAGAGCGACGAGCCGCAGACGATCCTGATCATCGGCTCCGACCGCCGCGCCGGCGATGACCCCGACGCCGGCGCCCGCTCTGACACGACGATGCTGCTGCGCGTCGACCCCGAGAAGGAGGTCCTCTCGCTGTTCTCGCTGCCGCGCGATCTCAAGGTCGACGTACCCGGCCTTGGCCCCGCGAAGCTGAACGAGGCCTATGCCGTCGGCGGCGAGAAGAAGACGCTGGAGACCGTCAAGCGGTTCACCGACCTGGACATCAACCACGTCGTCGAGATCAACTTCGACGGCTTCGCCGACGCGGTGAACGCGATCGACTGCGTCTACATCGACGTCGACCGCGAGTACTTCAACGTCAACGACGGAACGGTCGCCAACGACTACGCCGAGATCGACATCAACGCCGGCTACCAGCGCCTCTGTGGGCTCAAGGCCCTGCAGTACGTCCGTTACCGGCATTTCGATACCGACCTGGTCCGCGCAGCCCGTCAGCAGGACTTCCTGCGCGAGGCCCGCCAGAAGGTCGAGCCGCGCGAGCTGCTCGGTGCGGTGGCGGGAATCGGGATCGGCACCGAGCTGATCGACATCTTCACCGAGTACACCCGCTCCGATATCGACAGCGGCAGCGACGTGATCGGGATCCTGAAGTCGTTCGCCGCGGTCAGGGACGTGCCGGTCAACGAGGTCCATTTCGAGGGCGATATCGGCGGCCCCGAGGACCCGTTCGTCACCTCGACCGACGAACAGGTCGAGAAGGCGATCGACGAGTTCCTCAACGGCGTCGGCTCGTCCGGCCAGCGCGGGGGCGAGAAGTCGAACAAGAAGAAGGGCAAGGGCAAGAAGAAGGGCAAGAAGGACGACGGCGACGGCGCCGACGTGATCGCCACCGATTCGCTCGCCGACGAAAAGTTCCCGACGCTGGCCGACCGCTTCGAGGCCGATGCCGAAAAGAACGCCCGCCGACTCGGGATCCCCGTCTTCTACCCGACAGCGGTAGTCCCCGGGTCGACCTTCAGCACCGATTCGCGCACCTACGAGTACGAGAACGACGACAACAAGAAGGAGTCGGCCTACAAGACGGTGATCGCGCTGACCACGCCCGCGACGCTGACCGAGTACTACGGCGTGATGGGCACCACCTGGGAGGACCCACCGATCCTTCGCAACGCCTCCGAGGTGCGGAAGATCGACGGTCGCGAGTATCTCCTCTTCTACGACGGCGGACGCCTGCGGCTGGTCGGCTGGAAGCAGAAGGGCAACTCCTACTGGCTCAACAACACGCTGGTCCAGAGCATCGGCGAGGCCGAGATGCTGGCGATGGCGGCCTCGATGCGCGAGGCGTAGCGCTCGCGCGCTGCGCTCGGCGCGCGTGAGCGCCGGGCCTGCGACCATTCCCGCCCGATGAGCGAGAGCAGCGAAAACCACAGCGGCGCGCCGGAGCCGATCGGCGTCGTCGGCGTCGGCTGGGTCGGCCTGGTCACCGCGGCCTGCTTCGCGGAGCAGGGCCACGAGGTCTGGGCGATGGACGTCGATGCCGACAAGATCGGCTCACTGTCGGCGGGCGAGGTCGGCATTCACGAGCCCGGCCTGCCCGAGCTCGTGCGCGGCAACGCCGAGCGGCTCAACTTCACGACGTCGATGGGCGATCTGCTCGATCACGTCCGGCTGCTGTTCTGCTGCGTCGACACGCCGCCTACCTACTCGGGCGATGCCGACCTCTCCCGAGTGCAGGCGGTGGTCGGGCAGCTCTCCGGCGATTCCGAGCATGCGCTGGTGATGAAGAGCACGGTGCCGGCCGGGACCGGCGAGTCGATTCGCCGCGACCTGCCCTCGCTCACCTACGTCTCCTGTCCGGAGTTCCTCAAGGAGGGCTCGGCGGTCGCCGACTTCCTGCATCCGGACCGGGTGGTGATCGGGGCCGACCGCGGTGACGAATGGGCCGCGGACGCGGTCGCCGATGCCTATCGGCCACTCGGCGGCGAGCTCGTGCGCACCGACGTCGCGAGCGCCGAGATGATCAAGCTCGCCTCGAACGCCTTCCTCGCCACGAAGATCAGCTTCATCAACGAGATCGCCAACGTCTGTGAGGAGGTCGGTGCCGACGTGACCGAGGTGGCGCGCGGCATGGGCCTCGACGAGCGAATCGGGCCGCAGTTCCTCAACGCCGGGATCGGCTACGGGGGCTCCTGCTTCCCGAAGGACGTGACCGCGCTCAAGCAGCTCGCCGGCAACTCGGGGTACCACTTCCAGCTGCTCAACTCGGTGATCGAGGTCAATGAGCTGCAGAAGCGGCGCGTGCTCGGCAAGCTCGCCCGGCATCTCGGCCCGCTGGCCGGTAAGCGGGTGGTCCTCCTCGGCCTCGCCTTCAAGCCCCACACCGACGACATGCGGGAGGCCTCGAGCCTGGTGCTCGCGGCGCGCCTTCAGGGTGAGGGCGCCGAGGTCGTCGCCTTCGACCCGGTCGCGCGCGAGAACGGGTCCGGCCTGCTGCCCTCGGTCGAGATGGCCGGCTCGGCGGAGGAGGCGCTGCGCGGCGCCGACGCCGCGGTCCTCGTCACCGAGTGGCCGGAGTTCGCGGCGCTCGACTGGCGAGCGATGGCGGCGGAGATGGCGAGCCCGGTGGTGGTCGACGGCCGCAACTTCCTCGATCCCGAGGCGATGCGCGAGGCGGGCATCATCTACGAGGGGATCGGCCGCGGCACGGCCCGCCCGCTCAGCCGCCAGCCCGGCTCCCTCGCGGATGAGACAGCCTGATGCGGAGAGCGTCTCCCGAGAGCCGAGCCGAGGAGGGAGCTTGCAGGCGCTGATCCTCGTCGGAGGGCACGGAACCAGGCTGCGTCCGGTGACGTTGACGCTGCCGAAGCCGGTGATCCCGCTCGTCGATCGTCCATTCATGCGCTACATGGTCGATTGGCTCGCCCGGCACGGGGTCGACGAGATCGTCATGGCCTGCGGGTTCCTGCCCGACAAGCTGCGCGAGACCCTCGGTGAGGGCGGGGCCGGCGGCCCGAGAATCCGCTACGTCGAGGAGCCGGAGCCGCGCGGAACCGCCGGCGCGATCAAGTTCGCCGAGGACCTGCTCGAGGACCGCTTCTTCGCGCTCAACGGCGACTCGCTCACCGACCTCGACCTGACCAAGCTGCGCGAGCGGCACGAGAGCAGCGGCGCCAGGGCGACGCTGGCGCTCTACCCGGTCGCCGACACGACCGCCTATGGACTGGTCCGGCGGCGGCAGGACGGCGAGGTGATCGAGTTCGTCGAGAAGCCCGATCCCGACGAGGTCGACACCGACGAGATCTCGGCCGGTGCCTACATGCTCGAGAAGGAGGTCCTCGACCTGGTCCCACCCGATCAGGACGTCTCGATCGAGCGCGAGGTCTTCCCGCAGTTGGTCGGCGCCGGCCTCTACGCGCGGCGACTCGAGGGCTATTGGATGGACATCGGGACTCCGGCCCGGTACCTGGATGCCTGCTGGGACATCCTCGAGCGCCGGGTGGAGACCGAGCCGGGGAAGATGGTCGACGGCGACGGCGTCTACGTCGATGCCGGGGCGGAGATCAGCGACGGCGCCGAGATCATCGGCCCGGCCTTCGTCGAGTCCGGCGCCGCCCTCGCGGCCGGCGCCACGGTTGGCCCCCGCGCGGTGGTGGGCCCCGGCACCACGATCGGCGAGCGCGCGCGGATCGAGGGTTCGGCTCTGCACGGCCGCTGCACGATCGGTGCCGGTGCCACGGTCGTCGGGGCGATTCTCTCGGCCGGCGTAGCCGTTGAGGAGGGGGCCTCGGTCCCCGAGGGCTCGGTGATCGGTGAGGGCGCGACGATCTCCGCCTCCGCGGCACTCGGCGCCGGCGCCAGGGTGGGACCGGGTGAGACCGCATGAGCGACCTGGGGCAGCGTCTGGCGGAGCTCGACTCGGGCGACCAGTACGGCGCGACGATGGCGCTGCCCGAGCATCTGCGCGACGCGCTCTGGCGTTTCTCGTCGGCGAAGATCGAGCCGGTCGAGTCGGTCGGCCTCGTCGTCTGCGGCATGGGCGGGTCGGCGATCGGCGGCGACCTCGCCGCGGCCGCCCTCGGTGGCCGCCTCGGCAGGCCGCTGGACGTCGTCCGCGGCTACGGGGTCCCGTCATGGACCCCGCCCGACTGCGCGATCTTCTGCTCGAGCTACTCGGGCAACACCGAGGAGACGATCGCCTGCTACGCGGCCGCCGAGGCGGTTGGGGCGAAGCGGATCGTCGCCACGACGGGCGGCGTCCTGGCCGAGGCTGCTCGCGCCGACGGCGTCCCGGTGGTCGGGATGCCCGCCGGGCTGCAGCCGCGGGCCGCCGTTGGGTACACGTTCGCGATCGCGGCCGAGGTTGCCGCCGCGGTCGGTGTCGGCCCCACGATCCGGATGGAGATCGACAGCTCCGCCGCCCACCTCGAGGCCGCCCGCGACTCGTTGCTGAACAGGGCCGCGGAGCTCGCCGATGCGGTCTCGGGGTCGGTGCCGCTGGTCTACGGCTGCGGCCTCACCGCACCCGTCGCCTACCGCTGGAAGTGTCAGATCAACGAGAACGCGAAGTTGCCCTGCTTCGACCACGTCCTGCCCGAGCTGGACCACAACGAGATCGTCGGCTGGGCGGGAGCGGACGCCGCCTACTCGGCGATCTTCCTCGGGGACGAGGATCAGCCACCGCGGGAGCACCAGCGGGCCGAGTTGACCGCCGAGCTGATCGCCCCGAACGCCAAGAGCGTGATCCGGCTGCACACCGAGGGCGAGACCCGGACCGAGCGCCTGCTTTGGGCGGTGATGCTCGGTGACCTGCTCTCGCTGGAGCTCGCGGCGCGGGGAGGAGTGGACCCGACCCCGGTGGCCGTGATCGAGAGGCTCAAGGACCAGTTGGGCCGGCCCTGACTAACCTGCTGCCGAGATGAGAGCGATGGTCATGGCAGCGGGGCTCGGCACGAGGCTGCGCCCGATCACCTGGGAGATCCCAAAGCCGGTCGTCCCGGTCTGCAATCGACCGATCGCCGCTCACCTGGTGCAGCTGCTGTCGAGCCACGGATTCGACCAGGTGATCGCCAACCTCCACTGGTTCCCCGAGACGGTCAAGGCCTGCGTCGGGGACGGCTCCGAGTATGGAGTCGAGCTCAGCTACCGGTACGAGGAGGAGCTGCTCGGCACGGCCGGCGGGGTGCGCGGGGTCGCCGAGTTCCTCGCCGGCGGCGGCGATGATGCGTTCGTGGTGCTCGCCGGCGACGCCCTCACCGATGTCGACCTCGCCGACCTCGTCGCCGCCCACCGCGCCAACGGCGGCGTCGCGACGCTCGCCGTCAAGCAGGTGGCTGACGTCAGCCAGTACGGGGTGATCGTCACCGACGGCGAGGGGCGCGTGCAGGGCTTTCAGGAGAAGCCGGACCCGGCCGAGGCGCTCTCGGACCTCGTCAACTGCATGATCTACGCCTTCAGCCCGGAGGTCTTCGACTACTTCCCCGACGGCGACCCGCTCGACTTCGCTACCGACGTCTTCCCGGCACTGCTCGCCCATGACGTGCCCTTCCACGTCCACCGCATCGACCGCTACTGGAACGACATCGGGACGCTGCCCGAGTACGTGACCGGCAATCTCGACGCGCTCGGGGGCCGCGTGGCTGTCGATCCGGTCGGCGAGCTGCTCGAGGGCGAGACGACGCTCGCGGGCGAGGTCGAGGTCAGCGGGCCGGTGTTGATCGGCAGCGACGTGGAGATCGGGCCCGGGGCGAACCTGGTCGGGCCGCTGATCGTCGGTGCGGGCTCGCGGATCGGCGCCGGTGCCCGGCTGCGGGCGGGCGTGCTGCTGCCCGGCGCCGAGGTCCCCGCGAGGGGTGTCTTCGCTCACGGCATCGCCGGCGGCGCCGAGCGCCTCGCCTCCGGCGACTGGTAGGCCGGCAGGCCGGGCGCTGCACTACTCTCGCGCCGTGGTCGACGAACCCTCCCCGAGCCCCTCGGTCGAGCTGCTCTGGTGGCGTGGCTGTCCCTCCTGGGAGCAGGCACTCGAGCGCTTGCGGGCGGCGATGGAGGCCGTCGGGCTGGATCCCGCGGCGGTCGTCGTGCACGAGGTCGAGACCGACGAGGACGCCGACGCCGAGCGGTTCGTCGGCTCACCGACGATCCGGGTCGAGGGCCGCGATATCCAGGCGCCGGCTGAGACCGCCACCGGGCTAACCTGCCGCGTCTACAGACTGCGCGACGGGCGGATCTCGGCGATCCCCGACCCGGCCGACATCCGCGACGCGCTCAGGCAGGGGATCGAAAGGAGCAGCAGGTGAACGCAGATGGGCTCGCGATCGGCGATCCGGCGCCGCCGCTGGAGCTTCCCGACACGGACGGGGCCATGCACACCCTGCCGAACCCCGGCGACGCGCCGGCGACGGTGGTCGTCTGGACCTGCAACCACTGTCCCTACGCGCTCGCCTGGCACGATCGCCTGCTCGATGTCGCGCGTGACTACGCCGAGGCCGGCGTCGGCCTGCTGATGGTCAACTCCAACGACGCCCAGCGCTACCCCGCGGACTCGCTCGAGGCGATGCGCGATCGGCATCGGGCCGAGGGCTGGCCGGTCCCCTACCTGCACGACGCCGATCAGTCGGCGGCCCGCGCCTGGGGCGCGCGAACCACCCCCGACGTCTTCGTCCTCGACCCCGATCTGCGGCTCGCCTACCGGGGCGCCCCCGATCCAGACCACGAGCGGCCCGAGCTGGCGGCCGGGTGGCTGCGGGACGCGCTCACTGCCGTGCTCGCCGGCGAGCAGCCCGATCCGCGCCTGACGCAGCCGATCGGCTGCTCGATCAAGTGGCGTCAGTGACCTCCCGCCGCCGGCTGGTCCGCGTCCCCGCATCCTCGGGAAACCTCGGCCCCGGGTATGACGTGCTCGGGGCGGCGCTGTCGCTGTTCCTCGAGCTCGAGGTCAGCGAGAGCCCGGACGGGGAGTTCTCGATCGAGCCCGGCGGGGAGGGGCTCCCCGCCGATCGCAGCAACCTGATCGTCAGCTCGTTCGAGCGCCTGCACCCGGCCGACGGGCTCCGGTTCGAGGTCGTGGGCAACGAGATCCCGATCGCCCGCGGGCTCGGCTCCAGCGCCGCCGCGGCCCTCGCCGGCCTGATGGCCGCCGACCACCTGTTCGAGCTCGGCAACTCCCGCGAGGACCTGTTCGCTCATGCCTGCGCGCTCGAGGGTCACCCCGACAACGTCGCCGCAGCGCTCTACGGCGGGATCACCGTCTGCTCGCCCCCGGGGGCGCCCTTCCGTGAGACGCCACCCGATCCGGTTGAGATCGCGGCCGGCGCCCCGGCGCCCGCGCGGGTTCCGGTGCCCGCCCGGCTGGCGCCGCCCGAGGGGGTGGAGACGCTGGTCGTGATCCCGGCCGAGCAGGTCCCGACCGAGGCGGCGCGGGCGGCGATGCCGGCCGAGGTGCCGATCGCCGACGCCGCCCACAACGTCGCCGCCGCCTCGCACCTGGTCCTCGGGATCGAGCGCTCGGACCTGACCCTGATCGAGCGCGGCCTCTCCGACCGCCTGCATCAGCCCCACCGGCGCCCGCTCTACGAGCGCTCGATGGAGGTCGTCGAGGCCGCCCGCGACCTCGGCGCCCTCGGGGCGACGATCTCCGGCGCCGGCCCGACCGTGCTCGTCTGGAGCTACTGGCAGTCGAGCTCCGACCTGAGCAACGATCTCGCCGCCGTCGCCGGCGACTGGGCGCAGGTCTCCCGGGTCCCGTTCAGCCCCTTCGGCGCCGCGGTCGAGCTCTAGCCGACCGCGGGCTCCCCGCGCGGGTCGGTGTCGCCCTCGCCGCCCAGGCCCTGGATCGCCCCGAGGACGTCCTCGGCGAGCTGTGCCCCGTCGGCGGAGCGATCGGGCGTCACGGTGATCTCGAAGCTCGAGGTCCCGTCGGCCGCGATCTCGCCGAGCTCGACCTCCGGCCGGCGGACCAGGCCGACCGAGATGCGCTCCTCGAGGACGCCCTGCAGCAGCGCCGGCGTGACGTCCGCCTCGAAGCGCGCCGTGACCCGCACCGCCTGCGGCTCCCTGAGCGGCATCACGGCGACGGTCATCAGCACGCTGTTCGGAATCAGGATCCGGTCGCCGCCGCTGACCAGGACCGTGTAGAAGAGCCCGAGCGAGGCGACGGTGCCCTCGACGTCGATCCCGGTCCCCTGGACGCGGAGGCGGTCGGCGACCCGGAACGGCCGGGCGCTGAGCAGAACCGCCCCGGCGATCACGTTGCCGAGCGTCTGCTGGGCGGCGAGCCCGAGAATGACGGCGGTGAAGGCGCCGCCGAGCACGAGCGCCGCCGGCTTGACGCCGGCGATCGCAAGCGACGCGAGGACGACGACAAAGATCGTCAGCAGCCGGATCACGAAGCCGACCGAGCCCGCGGTCGCCGGGTCCATCCTCCGCATCAGCCGCGGTGCGATGCCCCTGGCGATCGTCCGCGCCAGGCCCCAGCCGATGACGATCAGCAGGACCGCGGTGGCGTAGCGAATCGGCTTGCCGGCGCCCGGAAAGAGGTCGTTGCGGAAGGCGAAGGCGACAAGGACGGCGGTGAGCAGGAGCAGCAGCAGCACGGCCTCGCCCGTCGCCCTGCGTGCTTCGGCCTCCCTGATCTCGGCGCCCAGGCCCGCCTCTCGCCAGAGCTCGGTCTTGGTGTCGAAGGCGCGCGCGGTGCGCCGCCGGACCGCCGCCGCCCGCTGGCGCGCCCGCTCGCTCGCCGCCACGCCCCGCTCAGGTCCGTCGACGTCGGGATCCTCTGGCTGCTCTGTGGCCGTCTCGTGCCTCCTTCTCAGCTGCGGCAGTCCGCCCGGGTCCGAGCGCGTCCAGCAGAAGTTAGACAAGGAGCAACTGCGAGGCTGCGGCCGCGCGACCGGCGACTGTCGAGTTCCCCCTGACTATGCGGGAGAACTTGACACTCGTTCGACGGGGGCCGACGGAGCCGGAGCGAGGCTCAGCCGAGGCCGGGGCTCAGACCAGAGTGCCGATCGGCTCGGTCTGCTCGACGACGCTGGGGGGCAGCGCCTCGCGGCGGATCTGCTCGAGGCTCGCGAGCCTCTCCGGCATCCCCAGCCGGGCGACGATCTCGGCGGTCAGCGCCAGGTAGTCGCAGCCGCGGTCCGGCCTGTAGTCGAGGATCGGGACCGCGCGCTCGGCGGACTCCGCGTAGGCGATCGATTGGCGGATGACCGTGTCGAAGACCTTCTCGGGGAAGCGCTCGTCGAGCGCCTCGAGCGTCTGGCGGGCGTGACGGGTTCGCATGTTGGCGATGTTGAGGACGACGCCGAGCAGCTCCAGATCCGGGTTCAGGGTGTCGCGCGCGAGGTTGAAGATCTCGACCGCCTGCTCGACTCCCTGGAGCGAGAAGTGCTGGGCCTGGGTGGAGAGGATCGCGTGCGTGGACGCGACCAGGGCGTTGACCGTCAGCAGGCCCAGGGTCGGGGGGCAGTCGATCAGGACGACGTCGTAGTCGTGCTTGACGTCGCGGAGCGCGTTGCGCATCGTCACCTCGCGGCCGATCTTGCCCGCCAGCACCAGCTCGGCCTCGGCGAGGCCGAGGTTCGCTGGGATCATCGGGCCGTGGATCGCATCGGCGGCCTCGGCCTGGCCCGCGAGCACCTCGCCGAGCGTCGGCTGGGCGCTCGGATCGACGTCGAAGTAGTCGGAGAGGTTGCCCTGTGGGTCGGCGTCCACCGACAGGACGTCGAGCCCGAGGCGGGTGAGGACGTCGGCGACGCTGCGCACGGTCGTCGTCTTGCCGGTGCCGCCCTTCTGGGAGAGCACCGAGATCGTCACCGACACTGGAGGGGCCCCTGGGGTTGGATGCTGGCGCTGGCCACGCCGCGACTATAGAGGCCGCCCAGCCGGTCGGGCGCGCTGCGCGTCGGGAGTCAGGCCGTGGCCTAGTCGGGCCGGCGGACCGTGAAGCTGATCTCTCCGACCGAGAGCTGATCGCCGTCGGCGAGCTCCCCCCAGCGGACCCGCTTGCCGTTCAGGTAGACGCCGGTAAGGCTGCGGTCGTCGATCACCCGCAGCCGCCCGTCCTCGGTCCGCACCATCATCGCGTGTCGCCGGGAGACGCTCGGGTGGTTGAGCCGGATCTCCGCCATCGGGCTGCGTCCGACCCTGCTCCAGCCGAGCGGGATCTCGATCGGCGCCTGCGGCGCCGCACCGTCGCGGATCAATGCCGGCGTCCCGATGGATTGGCTAGCAATCATCGTCACTAAGTATCGTAGCCGCCGATCCGGGGCGCGCAAGTGAAATTCCGGTGAAAACGGGCGCTCTTTGCGAACTCAGGCCGAGCGCCGGACGTTCATCGCTCCGCCGATCGAGCGGATCCTCAGGCGCTCACCGGCGGGGCCGATCGCGTCGCCCCGACCGGCCGCTTCGCAGCGCTCACAGACCCATCCGTCGCCCTTGCGTCCAGCATGGCGTACGACCTGCTCGCCGACAAGCGGGAACCGCTTGCAGCAGCAGCAGCGGGCGACGCCGTCGATCGGCTGCCGACTCGATATCGCGGGATCGCCGGCCAGAGGTGGGGCCGCCGGAACGGCCCCGTCGCGGGTCAGCATTCGGAGCTCCGCTGTCGTTGCTGCCTCCATGGCGTCTGCTTCGCTGCCGGCCGCCGTCCTCCTCCCACGGCTCGCAGGGGCCCGCCGGGATAGAATCGCCGCGCCGATGAGACCCGTCACGGCCAAGATCTCGATCGACGCTCCGCGCGAGCGCGTCTTCGACCTGGTCGCCGATCTCGCCAACCGACCGGCCTTCTTCGATCACTTCGCTGAGGACTTCCATCTGCAGCGGCTCGAATCGCGTGGGGTCGGCGCCGCGGCCCGGTTTCACGCCGACGCGACGCTGTTTCCGATCTGGATGGAGACGGTGGTCACCGAGCTCGAGCCCCCGCACACGATCATCGAGCGCGGCCGCGGCTCCCGGGCCGACCGCATGGCCCTCGGGTTCATCTGGGAGCTCGTCGAGGGCCCGGCTGCGACCACCGACCTGTCGGTGACCTTCTGGGCCGAGCCCGGCAACCCGTTCGACAAGGTCCGGAGCAAGCTCGGCGCGGCGCGCTGGTATCGCAAGCACCTACGCAAGGCGCTGAGGCGGCTCCGTGACGTGATCGAGAGCGACCAGCCGATCGAGCCGCTTCACGTTGCCGGCACCAGCCGCATCTAGTCCGCGGCCGGCGCGACTCGTCGTCGCGACGCCTATAGACTCTCGCCCTCTCATGCGCCCGAGATTCACGACACTGGTTCTGATTTCGCTTGCGCTGCTCGGCAGTGGGCTGCTCGCCGCCTGCGGTGCGGAGGAGGAGGAGGGCGTGGCCGTGGAGGGTGAGCCTCTCGAGGTCGGCAACCTGCTCTACAACGTGCAGATCACCCGCTTCCTGAACCCGGCAGCCACCGATGACGCCGACTACCTCGAGGGGCAGCCGCCGCCGCCCCTCGGCGAGGACTATCTCGCCGTCTTCATGCGGATCCAGAACGAGGGTGACGGGACCGAGCAGATCCCCGACTCGTTCACGATCCGCAGCAGCCGCGACGAGACCTTCGAGCCCCTGGACGTCAACGAGAACCCCTTTGCGTTGCCGCTCGGCGCCGAGATCGAGCCCGACGGCCAGCTGCCGAGGCTCGATACAGCCGCGGCGAGCGGCCCGATCAAGGGCGCGATGGTCCTCTACCTGATCGAGGAGGCGGCGACCGAGAACCGCCCGCTCGAGCTGGAGATCCCGGGCCCGGACGGCGAGATGGGGATCATCGAGCTCGATATCTGAGCCCGCCGCCGCGCGGACGCTCAGCGCCTCAGAGAGCCGCGTCGAGGATCTGGCGCGCGATCGGCGCGGCGATGACTCCGCCGTCCCCGTCCGCGTTGACGATCATCACCGCGACCGCGAGCTTCGGCCTCTTCGCCGGCGCGTAGGCGGTGAACCAGGCATCAACCTCGAGCTCGGGCTCCGCGTCGGGATCGGCGGGGTCGGGGACCGAGCCTGCCTTCGGGCCGAGCTCTGCGGTTCCGGTCTTCCCGGCAACGGTCACATCGGGGAGCGCGGCCGCGCTCCCGGTGCCCGAGCGGACGACCTCGACCATCATCTCCGCCACCTCGGCGGCGACCTCGGGGGTGGTCACCTCGACGTCCCCGACCTCGGAGACCAGCTCAGGGTCCTTGACCATCGAGGTCGGGGAGCGGACGCCGTCGTTGGCGATCGTCTGTGCGACCGATGCCATCTGTAGCGGGGTCGCCAGCACCTCCCCCTGGCCGATCGCGCTGACGCCGGCCTCGAGGTCGCTCTCGATCGGATCGGGGATCGTGCTCGATGCCGGCTGCGTCGCCGCGATCGCGTCCTCGTTGTAGATCGTCGGCGGCGAGTTGAAGCCGAACCTCTCGGACAGCTCGAGCAGACGCTCCGGACCGAGCTCGACCCCGAGCGGTGCGAAGACCGTGTTGCACGAGCGGGCGAAGCTCTGCACCAGGGTGCCGCCGCAGGCCTCCTCGTGGGCGTTGTCGATCTGACGTCCACCGGCGTCGGCCGACGTGACCACCGGGTACTCGGTGGACGGCTCCGCCAGGCCCTCCTCGAGCGCTCCGACGGCGGTGATCACCTTGAAGGTGGAGCCGGGCGGCTGCGGAGCGGAGAACGCGAGCCCGGCCAGCGCCCGGACCTCGCCGTTGCGGGCATCGAGCACGGCGACGCCGCCGAACTGCTCGCCCAGCGCCGCCGCCGCGGTCGCCTGCAGCTCGGGGTCGATCGTGGTGCGCAGCGGTGAGCCCGGGATCGGATCCCCCTCGGCGAGCGTGCGTCGGCCCCCCTGCCCGACCGCGAGCAGCGTGCCGCCCGGCGTGCCCGCAAGCAGGCCGTCGAAGGCGAGCTCGAGGCCGTTGTTGCCGGCGGGAGTGCCCTCCGGGAAGCCCTGCCGGCGCATCTCCGCCGCCCGCTCGGCCGGTGCCTCGCCGAGCTCCCCGGTCACGATGCCGCCGGCGCCGACGGTGGTCCGGGCCTCCGCGGGCCCTGTCGCCAGCGGTGAGCGGTCGGCGGCGAGGATCGGTGCCCGCTTCGGGGCCCTCATCCGGCGGTCCAGCTCCTCCTCCGGCTCGAGCCCGGGGAAGACCAGGCTCGGACGCCAGTCGACGGCGCCGTCGGAGACGGGGATCGCGATCTCGCCGCTGATCACCCCGAACGACGCGGTGGTCAGATCGACGCTGACCGGGACCGTCTCCTCGCTGCCCTCGCTGATCGGACCGCGCGCCTCCCCGACCGCGACCGATGTGATCGTTGCGGTCTTCCCGGCTTGATCGTAGGCGCGCTCGAACTGCTTGCGGCTGATCTCAGCGGCAGCCGCGGCGCTGAGCTCCGCGTACATCCCGTCGTAGTCGCCGGCGGCCCACGCGTCGGCGAAGCGCTCTGCGGAATCCCGCTCCGAGGACCCCGACGCCGTGACGGCACCGGCGACGAACGCTCCCGCCGCCAGCAGGCCGACCGGGACTGCTCGGCTGATGACGCGGCGGCGACGGCGTGCGTTTGGTGGGATCCGACTCAAGTCTCAGGCGGGTTCGCTTGCCGGGCGGCTCGATCAGAAGCCGCCGTGGCGGAGGAGTCCTAGAAGGCTAGCCGGGCGGCCACCCGGGACCGCTGAGCGGCAACCCACCGGGGCCGCGATGGCGCTCCGCTACCCTGATCGCATGGCCTCCACCTCGGTGGACAACGCCCGAAGGGAGGGCGCCGAAGCCAGGCTGCCCGGCAACGGGGCGCCTGCGACCGTCTGCCCGCGCTTTCACGCGGCCGTCGAGTTGATCGGTCGCCGCTGGTCCGGCGCGATCCTGATCACGCTGCTCGACGGCCCGCTCTACTTCCGTGAGCTCGGTGGCGCGGTGCCGGGCATGTCCGACCGGCTGCTCTCCCAGCGGCTCCGCGAGCTCGAGGCTCAGGGCCTCGTCGAGCGTCGGGTGCACGACGGCCCGCCCGCTCGGGTCTCCTACTCCCTGACCGAGACCGGGGGTGGGCTCGAGCCCGCGATTCGCGAGCTCCACGCCTGGGCGCAACGCTGGGAGGCGGCCGGCGAGACGACCGCCTGACCGCAGGGCGCTCGCGGCTACCAGTCGCGCGGGTTCCCGGGAGGGATCCGGTCCCCGATCAGGGTTCCGTCGACGAGCTCGGCCGGGTGGGGGAGGGTCGTCCTGCGGTACTCGTCCCCGTGCCCGCTGCCGAGCCGCTCGAACGCCTGCTCCACCGCCCGGGCGTAGCTCGACAGGATCACGGCCCCCGACGGCGGCCTGAGGGCGTGGTTCGAGGACCTAGCCACATAGGTGATCACGCGCTCGAATCGAGGGCATCCGGCCTCGGCGGCGACGGCCGCGGTCACCTCCCGACGCTGATAGCGAAGCTCGCGCAGATCGAGGCGCTCGAGGTCCGTCTCGGTGACGGCGATCAATCCGCCGTTCGGCGCCAGCGGCCACTGATCGGCGGGCTCGATGTTGAGGCCCAGGATCCATCGAGGCACGCTGCCGTCATCGGCGCGGGCGAAGGTCTTCTCGCAGGCCAGGTTGTCCCGCGCCTGCGAGAAGCGGCGCCTCCAGCCCGCGAGCCGCGCCGGCCAGATCCGCTCCACGTCACGACCGAGGGTTCGCCCGGCGCTGTCGCGATCGACCAGCGATCCGTACGCGAACACGGCGAGTGGCGGCACGTCGCGAGCGTACCCGCATCGGCGCCGGTCGGCCAGGTCGCCTACTCGGCCGCGCCGCCCCCCGAGCGGCCGTTCCCGCTCGAGCCGGTCAACTCCCACGGGTGAGAGCAGAGCCGCCGCCGCGCGGGGCAGTCCTGGCAGAGGCCCCAATGCGGCGCGTCGGTGACCTCGAAGCGGCGCCCGCGGATCCCCTCGATCAGCCGCTCGATCCGCTCTCGCCCCGCCTCGACGTCCTCGGCGCCGAGCTCGGCGGTGAGGGGCTGCTCGGGGGCGCCGAGGAAGACGTACGCGCTCCGCACCCTGCCCGCGCCCGTGGCCTCGGCGACGGCCAGGGCGTAGAGCTCTCGCTGGAGGACGTAGCCCTCCGCGAGACCCTCGCCTCCGGCGGGGACGGCGGCGTCGGTCTTGTAGTCGATCACCAGCGGCGGCTGACCCTCGATCTCGGCCAGCAGGTCGATCGTGCCGCGGAGCACCGTATCCGGGCCCAGCGCGAGGCGGAAGGGCAACTCGGGCCGCAGCCGGGCGCCGGCGGCGAGCAGCTCGGCCAACAGCGGTGAGCCGAGCCAGCCGGAGACGAGAGCCGCCGCCTCCCCGGCCAGTCCCGGGTCTGCCCCCTCGCTCGCCAGCGCCGCCTCGATCGTGCTCGTCTCGGGCGCCTGCCAGCCCGCCCGGGCCGAGCGCTCGAGGAGCGCGTGCACCGCGCGGCCGAAACCGAGCCGGGAGCCACGTTGCTCGCCCGCGGCCGGCTCGGCATCGGCGATCCGCTCGGCTGCAGCGGACGCTCCGAGCGTCGATGCCTCGCGCCCGGCGCCGAGCCCCAGCACCCGCTCGGTCAGGAACCGGTACCCGCAGCGGTTGTACTCGGCGAGGGCGGCGTAGGAGAGGCTGCGCGCGGCGCTGCCGCCGCGCTCGCTGAGCGCCAGCAGCGGTGGCCGCCCCCCCGGGGCCGGGTCCGATCCTCCCGCCTCCGTTCGCCGGTCGAACGCGAGTCCGGCGGCCGAGTCCGGGCCCGGGCAGTTGACCCGGACGCCGACCGGGACGGGCTCGAAGGCTGTCCCGCCCGGGAGGTCGGCGCTCGGCTCCGCCGGCGGCAGCTCGACAAGGCCGTCCTCGCCGCCCACCTCGAGGGCGGGCAGCAGCCTGGCCAGCACCGAGTGGCCCGGCCGCGGATCCGCGTGGCCGCCGTCGACGTCGATCGGATCGAACATGCCGCTCAGGATCAGCCGTTGCCTCGCCCGCGAGGCCGCGACGTAGGCGAGTCGCCCCGCCTCCTCGGCGTCGGCGGCCGCGGCATCATCGTTCAGCGACCGGTAGCCGTCGAGGGTCAGCGCCGGCCCTCCCGGCCTTGCAAGCCGCAGCCCGACCCGTGGAGCGCCGTCGGCGTCCGCGCCGGCTGCGCCCTCGCTGTCCCCGAACGCGAGCCGCAGCGCCGGCGGCGCCCCGGCGCCCGCCATCCGGCGCCCAAGGTCGGCGACGGCGACGCAGTCGAACTCGAGTCCCTTGGCGGCGTGAACCGTCATCACGGTGACGCCGTCGTGGCCCTCCGCCGCGACCGTGGCCTCCGCCTCGCGGTCGGACAGCGCTGCGCGCTCGGCCACGTGGGAGAGGAACCCGCGCAGGTCCCGGCCCTCGTGGGCCTCGTACTCGCCGGCCAGCCGGATCAGCTTCAGCAGGTTCGCGGAGCGGCGCTCCCCGCCCGGCATCGCGAGTGCGGCGAGGTCGTAGTCGAAGCGCTCGAGGGTCGCCTCGACGAGGCTGTCGAGCGGCAGTAGCTGCGCCTCGGACCGGAGTCGCTGGAGCCGGCCTGCGAAGTCGCCGATCCGCTCCCGGTCGGCCGCGGGCAGCCGGCCCAGCCACTCCCGCTCCAGCCCGCGGCGCTCCAGCTCCCGTTCGTCGGTGCTGTCCCGCTCGTCGGTGGCTTCGTCGGGCTCGGCGCCGGCCAGGCGGCGGACCGTCGGCCAGATGTGGCGGTCCGGCCCTGCCGCCCGGCGCAGCAGCCAGAGCGCGTCGGGGCTCGCCCCGCAGGCGGGTGAGGCGAGCGCGCCGAACAGCGCTTCGTCCTCGAGCGGGTTGGCGACGCAGGCGAGCAGCCTGAGCGCGTCCTCGACCTGCTGGGAGGACCAGTATCCGCGCCCGCCGACGACGTAGGGATCGAGCCCGGCGAGATCGAGGGCCTCGGCATAGGCATCGACGTGGGTGAACGCGCGCAACAGCAGGACCATCGACCCCGGCGCCACGCCCGAGTCCGCGAGCTCACGCAGCCGGCGCGCGAGGAACCTCGCCTCGGCGATCCGGTTGGGCTCGGTCTCGACGGCGGCGGTCGGGATCTCGATCCGCTCGTCCTTCCAGCCGTCGCGCTCGGTCAGCAGCAGCTCGACGACGGGGCCCGGCGGCCCGGGCGGCGGCCCGGCGGGCTCGCGCCCGACGCGAAGCTCACGGAACCCCTCCAGCAGGCAGTGGCCGACCGCGTTCACCGCGGCCACGACTTCGGGCGAGGAGCGGAAGCTGCCGCTCAGCGGCAGCACCGCCCCGATGCCCCGCTCGGCGCGCACCAGCTCCCGCTCCTCACGGAAGCTCGCCAGATCGGCGCCGCGGAAGGCGTAGATCGACTGGAACTCGTCACCCACCGTGAACAGCCGAGTCGCCGGCCCCTGGAGCGCCTGAACGAGCCGGACCTGCAGCGGGCTCGTGTCCTGGAACTCGTCGACCAACAGGTGCAGGTAGCGCTCCCGGTAGGCGGCGGCGATCGTCGCGTTGCGCTGCATCAGCTCGAGCGCGAGCAGCTGCAGATCGTCGAAGTCGACGCCGGAGCGCTCTGCCTTGACCTCCTCATAGGCCTCACCGAAGCGGATCAACAGGGACTGCAGCGAGCGGTACGAGCGGTCGGCGAGCTCGACGTCGGCCGCGTCCGGCGGCTCGTCGTCGGCGCCCTCGAAGGCGGTGATCTGAAGCGGCGGCAGCTCGGGCCGGCGCCGCCCGTGACTGCGCAGGTCGTCGTAGGCGGAGCGGATCAGGCCTTCGAGCCCCTGCCGATAGCCCGCCGCGACCATCGCGACGTCGCCGTCGTCGCCGGCGAGCTCGTCCAGCGCCCGCTCGAAGGCGAGCCGCGAGAGCCGCATCGCCTCCTCGGCGGCCAGCACGCGGAAGCGGGGGTCGAGGCCGGCGGCCGCCGGGTTGGCCGCGAGCAGGCGCCGACAGAAGCCGTGGATCGTCGTGATCTGCGTGCCCTCCCCGGAGCGCGCCGCTTCGAGCAGCCGCCGCCGCCGTCCGTCGTCGTCGGCGACTCGCGAGCGGCGCATCAGCTCGACGCGGACCCTGCGCCGCATCTCGGCCGCCGCCTTCTCGGTGAAGGTGATCGCGAGGATCTGCTCGGGCTCCACCTCGTCGCGGTCGATCGCGTCGCAGTACCTGTCGACCAGCACCCGCGTCTTGCCGGTGCCCGCGCCGGCTTCGAGGAACACGTCGCGATCCCGGGAGTCGATCGCGGCGGCCTGCTCCGCCGTCGGCGGGAATCGGTGGGCAGGGACGCCGGAGGACTCGCGTTCGGACGGGGTCGCGGCAGCGGCCTCGAGGCTGAGCTGCTCGGCGCCGGTCACCGGCGCGTCTCCTGATCCTCGTCCTCGGGATCGACGACGCCGCGCTCCATGCGGCAGATCGGCGCCAGGCCGCACCAGGGCGGGCACGTCCCGTCGCGCGGGGCGCGGTCGATGCTGCCGGCCCTGATCGAGGCGACGATCTCGCGGGCGCGGACGGCGGCCCGCTCGACGGTCGCGTCGAAGTCGTCCTCCGCGACGAAGTCGGTGCCGACCTGAGCGCTGGTTGCGCCCGGCACGAGCGAGTCCTTGTGGTCCTTGACGATCAAGCCCCGGGGCCGATCGTCCCTGCTCGCGGCGAGCGGATGGTAGAGAGCGCCGATCGGCTCGAGCCCGATCCCCTCGACCGCCCGCATGTAGAGAGGGAGCTGCAGCTTGCCCTCGGCGAGCAGCCTGGCGCCGGTGACGACCTTCGAGCTCAGCTTGTAGTCCCGGATCAGGGCCTTGCCGTCGCCGGAGACGTCGATCCGATCGATCCGGCCGTGGAGCTTGAAGGTGCCGATGTCGGCCGGCGGGTAGGCATCGCCCTCGCGCTCGCCAAACCCCACCTCGAGCAGCTGCGGATCGGGCAGCATCGGCCCGCCGGTCTCGGCATCGCGACGGATGAAGCGCTCGACGATCGCGTCGAGCCGGGCGAGGGCGATTCGCGCCCGCGAGCCCTCGAGCTCCCACTCGCGACGCTCCGCCGCCTCGCGGAGCCGGGTCCGGCCGGCGGCGATCCACGGCGCCAACGTCTCGGCGCTCGGCCGTGCGCCCACCGGTGGCTCCCGATAGAGGTGCTCGAGCGCGTCGTGGACGATGCTTCCTGCCTCCAGCGCCTCGGGATCGGGTTCGATTCGCTGCGGCCGCAGCTCATGTCCGACGAACCAGCGGTAGGGGCAGTTGTCGAACTCCTCCAGCGTCGAGGCCCCATACAGCTGGCGGGCGGCGAGCGCGTCGATCACGGCCGGGTCGGTCAACGGGCCCGGATCCCTCGCTTCGTGGATCCGCCGTCGCGCCGCGGCGACCCTGGTCGCGACCCGCTCGCGAACCTCGTCCGGCAGATCGAGCGCCGCCAGGCGGCGCTCGCCGGCCTCACCCGGCAGTGCGGCGATCGCCCGGGCCAGTGCGCGCGGCGAGCTGGCGAGCTCTGGATCGACCACGACATCGCCGATTCCGATTCGCTCGGTCAGCCGCTGCTCGAGCGCGTCTCGGACCGGGTTCGGGTCCGGAGGCGGCTCGAGCAGCGACCGGACTTCGTCGACGAACGGGCTGCGCGCGACCGTCGCCCCCGACTCGTCGGCGCTCGAGTAGCTCAGCTGCAGGGTTCGCTCCGGGCGCGAGACGCAGGAGTAGAACAGGTAGCGCTCCTCGGCTGCCGGATCGCGCCGCGAGGGCAGCCCGAGTGAGCGGCGCCGGCTGTCGGACAGCAGCGGGTCTCCGGCTCCGGGCGATGGGAAGTAGCCGTCGACGAGCCCGGCCACGAACAGATCGGCGACCCGGGTCGCACGCAGGCGGTAGGGGCTGAGGATCCTCACCCGGCCCTCGGTCGGCCCGCGCCAGAGCGGCACGCGGACGTGGCCGAGCAGCTCCGCGATCTCGGCCGGGCCGGGGGCAAGGGGGCCGAGCTCGGCCGCCTCCTCGAGCGTCGCCGCGACCTCGCGGGCGGCGCGCAGCTCGACCGCTGGGCCGGCCGCGGGCACCCGGCCGAGGCGACGATGCGGGCTCTCGGCGAGATCGGCTGCGACCGCGGCGACCGCTGCCGCGAAGGGCCCTGGATCGGAGCCGGCCCGCTCGAGCTGGTCGAGCGCCCAGACCCGCCGGTCCCAATCGCCCCGCCACGCCTCCAGCGCCTGCTCGACGGTCTCGAGCCGGCGGCGGCGAACGGTCCGCTCGAGCCAATCGACGGCGTCGGCGGATGCCGTCGCCGGGCCGCGGAGAAAGGCGACGACGTCGTCCGCCGTCCCCGAGCCATCGGCGATCGCCAGCAGCCGCAGCAGCGCCGTCCCGGTCGCCGTCGAGGCGAGCGGGATCTCGGCTTCGGCGGCGACCGGGACCCCGAGCCCGGTCAGCACCCGGGCGATCAGCGGCGCCTGGCGGTCGGGATTGCGGACCGCGATCGCGATCTGGTCGGGATCGCGACCGGCCGCGATCAGCAGGGCGACGCGGCGGCCGATCAGCTCGGCCTCGGCCCGGTAGCCGGCCGACTCCAACAGGGCCAGTGAGTCGTCGCACTCGGCCGTTTCCGGCTCGCGATCGAACAGATTGCGCTCGAGGTGAAACAGCGTCGGGCTGTGGGTGTGGGCGCGATCCGGCTCGAGCTCGGCGACGATCTCGCCGCCGAGCTCGTCCCTGAGAACCCCGATCAGCTCGGCCCGCGCCGCGAGCGCCGGCCGGTCCTCGAAGGCGATCGCGACGACCACATCGCAGGCGCCGGCCAGCGCCGCGAGCAGCTCGACCTGCTCGCGGGCGAGATCGTCGAAGCCGTAGAGCATCACCGGACGACGGCGCCACGGCCGCGGGTCCGAGCGCAGGGCGGCCGTCGCCCGCCGCGCGATGCCGTGCTCGTCGCTGCGACCGAGGCCGTCCCGGAGCTCCTCGAAGGCAGCGAACAGGCGCACCACCTCGCGCTCGTATTGCGCGCTGCCCCCCTCCTCGTGCAGCTCCTCGACCGCGGCCTCGAGCGCGGCCGCGTCGAGTCCGGCCGCCTGCAGGTCGGTGAGCAGCTGCTCCAGCGCCGGGGCGAAGCCTCCGTGCCCGCTCGAGCGTCGCAGGAGCCGAAGCTCCGCCTGTCTCGCGGCCGCCCTGGCGATCCAGATGCGCTGCGAGCGGCTCAGCGGCGGCCCATCGCCGACCCCGTAGCAGCCGGCCACCTCTCTGAACAGGCCGAGCAGGGTCGTGACGCCGCCGCCGAGCAGGCCTCCCCGGCGCCCACAGAGCTCCCGCTCGAAGCGGTCGACATCGTCGCGGGTCGGCACGACCAGCAACGGGTCGAGATCCTGCTCGGCGGCGAAGCGATCGAGGACTGCCCCGGCCCGGCCCGAGTTGGGCGGCCCGACGATCAGCTCGAGGCTCATCGGGCGGCGCTCGTTTCGCTCTCGCGATCCATCCTCGCGAGCATAGGTCGCGCCGCGGGCGGCGTTCCTGACCGGGCCGCGCCGCCCTGCGAGTAAACCCGCTCCTAGCGCATTCTCATGCGCCGTTTTACCGTCTTCACCCGCGTCTATCTTGGCCGTGGAATCGTCCAGCCACCCAAGGAGCCAACCGCACAGTGCCGCTCTGCTTCATAGATCCCGCCGACGCGATCAGGGTCGTCGCCGACACGGTCGGTCGTGAGGCCCGCCGGCAGTTGCTCGGAGAGGCCGTCCGCGCCTGGGTCGACGAGATCCCGGACGACGAGCTCGAGGGCCACTACACGAAGGCGATCTCCGAGCTCGACGAGCACGACCTCTCGATGCTCGCCGCCTGGCATGCGTCGATGAACGTCGGTCACCCGCTGCCGAGTCGCGACTTCCTGATCGGCTCGTTCGGATCGCTGGGCGAGCATCGTCGCGAGGCCCTGAAGCTCGCCGCAGGCTTCCGGGGCGAGGAGGCCGTCGATCGGGGCGTGACCGAGGAGCGGGCCCTGGAGACGGTGCTCGAGTGGCTCTCGGAGGAGCGTCGCATCGAGCTCGCCGCCGAGGCGATGGAGCTCTACCTCTGGGACCGGATCGGCTCCGACAACTGACCTCGCGGCCTGGGACGCCGCCACTCGGCGTCATCGGTCGCCCGGCATAGCGCTGCTATAGCCGGGCTCCCTCTTCCTTGGTTGGCGGCGTCCCAGCCTCGCGAGGCTGGGGCTGGGATCGCGGCTAGAGGTCCTGCTCGTAGATCCGGTAGGTCTTCACGATCTCGCCGCCCATCGCCTCCATCGCCTTGTTCATCGGCTTGTTGACCTCGAGGATCCAACCCATCTCGCCGCCCTTCTGCGGCGTCACCTCGGCCATGTCGAAGTGACGCTTGTAGAGCGCGGCGGCGACGCCGGTGTGCTGGTACTCGGGCTTGACGCCGAGCGCGAAGACGCGAACCGAGTCGATCTTGCGCTTCTGGTGCAGCGCCTTGATCCAGCCGACCGGCAACAGGCGGCCACCGAGCTGCTTCAGGACCTGGTTGAAGTCGGGGAGCGTCAACGCGACGCCGACGGTCTCGCCCTCGGCGGTCTCGGCGACCATCGCCCAGTTCTCGTCCATGATCGGCTTCAACTCGGCCGCGTAGTGCTCGATCTCGGCCTCGGTCAGCGGCACGAAGCCCCAGTTCTTCTCCCAGGCGGCGTTGTAGATCTCCATGAAGGCACCGATCTCCTCGGTCATGTTGCGACGGCGCATGCCGCGGATCGTGATTCCGTGCTCGGGCTCGAGTCGCTCCGCCAGGTCGAAGATGATCGGCAGCACCTCGCCGCGGCCGCTGACGTGCAGGCTCCACTTGTAGAGGTCCATCGCCTTGGTCAGGCCACAGCTCTCGAGCAGCGGGCCGTAGTAGGGGAAGTGCCAGTTCTCGAGGATCTGTGGGCGCCGCTCGTGACCCTCGACCAGCAGCCCGCACTCGTGGTTGGTCGAGAAGTCGAGCGGCCCGATCATGTGATCGCGCCCGCGCTCGCGCAGCCACTCGCGGGCCGCGTCGAGCAACGCGCCGGCGACCTCGCGATCGTCCTCGGACTCGAAGAACCCGAACTGCCCCCAGTCGTTGCCCTGGATCTCGTTGAAGCGGCGATCGACCTGGGCGCTGATCCGGCCGACGACGCGATCGCCGCGGCGGGCGAGGAAGTACTCCGCCTCGGCGTGCTCGAAGAACGGGTTCTTGCGGCGATCGAGGTGCCGTTTGCGCTCGCTGATCAGCGGCGGCACCCACTGCTCGACCCCCTCGTAGAGGCGGAAGGGGAGCAGGATGAACTGACGCAGCTCGCGGCGGCCGGATACCGGCCTGACCGTCAGATCAGTCATCGCGTCCCATCGCAAGCGCGGACTCTATCTCCGGGATCGAGCGCTCGTTGTCGAGGAACCGCACCGCCTCGATCCCGAGTGCGCGGGCCGCTTCGCAGTTGGCCTCGACGTCATCGACGAACAGACAGTCGCCGTGCACGACGCCGTCCAGCCTCGCCACGGTCAACTCGTAGATCTCCCGATCGGGCTTGCGCATTCCGACGAAGCCGGAGTCGACCACGGTCTCGAAGATCCTGTCGACCGGCAGGAAGGCCCGCCACAGCGGCTCCCATTCGCGCACGTTGTTGGTCAGGAGCGCCATTCGATAGCCGCGCTCGCGGAGGCTGGCCATCAGATCGATCATTGGCTGGTTCGGCTCGAGCGCCTCGAAGTAGAGCTCGCTGAACCTGTGCAGCTCCGGCCGGTGGCCGAGGATCGGCTCGAGGTTGTTGCGCAGAACCTCGAGAAAGCGCTGCTCGCTGATCCGCCCGCACTCGAGCTCGAACAGCGGGTGGGCGCCGTCGAGGTCGCCGGCGCCGGCGGCCATCGCCATGCCGAGCTGCTCGGGCGAGATCCCCGAGTGGTCCTGGTAGGCGGCGAACGCCTCGATCAGTGGCGAGGTGAGCACGCCGCCGAAGTCGCAGATGACGGCGCGGATCGGCATCGGGCCCGATTGTGGCGCAACCGGGTCAGCGGCTGCCTAGCCGCTGACGATGTCGTAGGCGCCGATTCCGGGCGCGCCCCCGACGCGCCAGTCGAAGCGCGCCGCCTGCAGCGTCTGCCCCGCGATTCGCCCAGCACCTCCAGAGGCCCGCGTGCCCCCGGCGCGGTCCGCGAGGGCGCCCTCGTCGGGGTCGTCGTGCCAGAGCTCGAGCGTCGCGCGGGTCTGCCGGCCGCTCGCGTCGTACTCGGTCGAGATCAGCGGCTCGGCGTAGGAGCTGACGGCGCCGTCGCGGCTGATCCGCGCCGCCCCGATCGTCTCGGAGCCGTGCTCACCGACATCGATCGCTCGCAGCGCGAACAGCAACAGCAGCGTCCCGTCGGCCAGCAGTGCCCACAGGGCCCGGAGCGAGCCCTGATCCTGCTCCCCCTCGATCGCCCAGGCGACTCCCCTGGCCTCGAACCCCCACGAGCCGCGCTCGCAACTCGCGCCCACCGCCTGGACCGTGACGCTGCGTCCCCCGCCGGTCTCGAAGGCGAGCGGGCTCGTCTGCGCCGCGAGGCCGATCAGCAGGTCCTCGCCGTCGGCTTCGATCCGCAGGCTGCCCTCGCCACGGGTGAGCGCGCCGTCGTCGATCACCAGCGTGGTATCCGGCCCCTGCAGGTAGCCGCCTCCGAGGCGCTCGCCCTTCAGGGCGATGGCGCCATAGGCCTCGCCGTCCGGCTCGGCGAACGAGATCAGCCGATCGATCATGGCTGCTCGTGAGCGTCGGCATCGGCCGATTGGTCTCCGTCGCCGGATGGGAGGCGGTACTCGGCCTCGTCGATCTCGTGCGCCGACCCCTCGACGTCATAGCTGCGCGAAGCCCGCGTGGATGCGAATGGATCGCCGCCGGCCGGGCCGGTTGCGGCGCCCGCGCCTCCGCGCGCGGCGCCTGGCGAGGGTCGGGGGCCGCGGCGGGGGAAGCGGTCGTAGATGAACACCACCGGGCGACCGGTCGGAGTGCGCGCCGCGGAGCGCTTGAGGATGCTCCGCGTCAGCGCCCGGCCGGGCGCGAGAAGCAGGAAGATCCCGATCGCATCGGTGATGAACCCCGGGGCGAGCAGCAGGGCGCCGCCGAACACCACCAGGGCCCCGTCGATCACCTCGCGGGCCGGCACGCGACCCGCGGCCAGGGTCTGGTTGAAGCGCGTCCAGGCGAGGCGGCCCTGCGATCGCGCCAGGATCGCGCCGACGACGCCGGTGATCAGCATCAGGGTCAGGGTCGGGAGCACGCCGATCACCTGTCCGACCTGGATGATCACGTAGAGCTCCAGCAGCGGGAGCAGGATGAAGACCGCGAACAGCAGCAGCGCCATGCGCCCAATCTAGATCACCGGCACCATCGGTCCTCGCCGAGCGGCTCTCTAGTACCGTCTGGCCCTCAGGTGGCCCCTCAGCGGGAGCGGGCCGTGAGGGATCCGGGAGGAGACATATGGCGAGCGGGCTCGGCCGAGTTCATGGTGTGTGGGTGGCCGTCGGTTCGATCGTCGTCCTGGCGTCCGCATTGGCGCTGCTGGCCCTGGCGCCGCCCCCGAGCGCCGACGGCGCCGCCGTCGCCAAACAGGGCAAGGGCAAGGAGAAGCGGTACAAGGGCCCGAAGATCCCGACCCCGGACGCGAGCCGCTGCGACTTCCTCGACCCGAGCGTCTGCCTGCAGCCGTTCCCGAACAACCTCTACCTCGACTCCGACGCCGACACGGCGACCGGCAACCGGCTCGACCTGAGCCCGCAGTCGATGCCGGTCAACACCGCCGGCACCGCGATCGATCCGACCGAGATCAACCGCAACGACGGCTTCAGTCCCGGGCCAGGCGATCATCGTCCACATCGACGGCCTCGAGAGCCAGGCGGCCTTCGACCGCAGCGGCATCGTCCCGATCGACGCGCCCGCCGAGTACAGGGACAAGAAGCAGCCGGTGATCGTGATCAACGCCAAGACGAAGAAGCGGCACCCCGTGTTCGCCGAGATCGATGAGGCCGCCGAGGCCGACGAGGACCGCAACCTGATCATCCGGCCGCTGCGCAACTGGGAGGAGGGCCAGCGCTACATCGTCGCCCTCCGCAATCTGCGCACCGCCGAGGGCAAGAGGATCAAGGCGCCGAACGCGTTCAAGGTCTACAGCAAGAAGCTGATCACCAAGCAGAAGCAGGTCGAGAAGCGGCGTCCCTACTTCGAGCAGCGGGTCTTCAAGCCGCTGAAGCAGGCGAAGCGAACCGGCCGCCGCAAGGATCTCTACATGGCCTGGGACTTCTCGGTGGCGAGCGGCGAGAGCCTCTCGGAGCGCGTCCTGGCGATGCGCGATGACGCCTTCGCCAGGCTCGGCGACACCGATCTCGACGACCGCACGATCCAGGGGGCCTCCCCGGACTTCACGGTGACCGAGGTCGAGGACAACCCCAACGTCGAGATTCTGCGCCGGGTGAAGGGCACGATCGACGACGTGCCCTGCTACCTGAACGAGAACGGCTGCCCGCCCGGGTCCCACTTCATGTTCGACTCCGCCGACTCGACGATGCCGACCTGGGATCCCTCCTACACGGTCGACGTCCCGTTCCAGTGCGACATCCCGAACGCGATCGTCGGCGCCGGCCAGGTCAGGCCGGCGCGCCCGGCGCTGTACGGGCACGGCCTGCTCGGCAGCAGGGGCCAGGCCGGCTCCTCCTATGTCCGCTCGTTCTCGGATGCCCACAACGTCATGCACTGCGCGGTCGATTGGGCCGGGTTCTCGGAGGAGGACGTCCTGCCGGTGGTCCTGCCGGCGTTGACCGACGTCACGGTTCTCAACAGCGCCTTCGATCGGATGCAGCAGGGCTTCATCAACTTCATGATGCTCGGCCGCGCGCTCGCCCATCCCGACGGCTTCGCCGCCGATCCCGCCTTCCACTACGACGCGGGCTCGGGCCTGGAGTCGGTGATCGACGACACCGAGCTCTACTACTACGGCAACAGCCAGGGCGGGATCATGGGCGGCGCCTTGACCGCGATCTCGCCCGACATCGAGCAGTCGGTGCTCGGGGTCCCCGGGATGAACTACTCGACCCTGCTGCGGCGCAGCGTCGACTTCGACGACTACGCCCTGCTGCCGGGCATCGGCCTCTACGCCAACTACCCGAACGAGCTCGAGCGGCCGTTGCTGCTCGGCCTGATGCAGCTCGGCTGGGACCGCGGCGAGGCGAACGGCTACGCGCATCACATGACCGACGACCCCTATCCGAACACGCCGACCCACAACGTGCTGCTGCACGCCGCGCTCGGCGATCACCAGGTTGCGAACCTGACCGCCGAGATCGAGGCGCGGACGATCGGCGCCAAGGTGCTGGAGCCGGCGCTCGACCCGGGCAGGCATTGGCAGCCTGACCCATTCTTCGGTCTGCAGCCGGTGCCCGGCTTCCCATGGACCGGATCGACACTCGTCTACTGGGACGGCGGGCCGCTCGGCTTCGTCGGCGTCGACGGCGACGGCACGCCCCTGCCGCCGAACGGCAACATCCCGCCGCGGGAGGCGGACGGCTTCGGCGGCGATCCGCATAGCTACCCGCGCAAGGACCCCGACGCCCAGCAGCAGATGTCGGACTGGCTGCGCCCCGCCGGCGCCCTGCTCGGGGACTGTGGCGGACCGTGCTACTCGAACGGCTACGCGGGGCCCTGACAGCGGGGTTTCCCGCAGCGTGAGCGCATGACCTCGGTCCGGATCCGCCGGCCGATTCCGCTACCTTGACGGTGATGACTGACGCAACCAAGGTGACGACCGAAGAGGTCTACGAGGCGCTCGAAGAGGTGATCGATCCCGAGCTCGGGCTCGACTTCGTCAGCCTCGGGCTCGTCTACGACGTCGAGATCGAGGGCGACGGCGAGGTCTACGTGACCTTCACCCTGACGACCCCCGCCTGCCCGATCGGGCCGCAGGTATCCGAGCAGATGAAGGAGTTCGTCGGCGACCTCGACGGGGTCACCAACGTCTACCCGAAGATGATCTTCGATCCCCCCTGGTCCCCGGAGATGATGTCCGAGGACGCGAAGTTCGCGCTGGGGTTCTAGGGGCTTGAGTTAGCGGATTGCCAGCCGGCCCTGGGCGGTCTTGAGGCCGTCCTGCAAACGGATTGCAGACGCGCTGACGGTGGCGCCGTCCTGGGCCCGTGCAAGGTCTGAGGCCTCACCCGGTGAGCGATTCGGCCGGGTCGAGGGCGCGGTTGCGGATCAGCATGATCCGTGCGAACGCGGAGCCGGTCAGGACCATGAAGGTGCTGTAGACGGCCGCCGGGACGATGAGCTCGGGGTCGATCGCGGCGCCGACGGTGATCGCGAGCGCCGAGTTGTGGATCCCGAGCTCGAGCGAGATCGCGGTCGCCTGGCGGGAGTCCAGCCGCGCCAGCTGCGAGGCGCCGAAGCTGATCCCCATCGCCAGCAGGTTCAGGGCGAGGCAGGCCGCCCCGACGGCCGCGATGTTGTCGATCACCGTGTCGTGCTCGCTGATGATCGCCCCGGCGACGATCACGGCGAAGACGGCGAGCACCACCCGGCGCAGCGTCTGGTCGGCGGCGGCGACAGGGTCGGGGTTGCGGTGTCGGATCGCCATCCCGATCGAGAGCGGCACGACGGTGATTCCGAGTACCTTGGGGACCACGGCTCCCATGTCGACGTCGCCGAGGTCGACGGCGTCGAAATGGGCGGTGGCGAGCGCCAGGTAGAGGGGGACGGTCAGCGCCGAGGCGGCGCTGCTGACCGCGGTCATCGTCACCGAGAGCGCGGTCTCGCCGCCGCTCAGGTGAGTCAGCGTGTTGGCCATGATCCCGCCGGGCGAGGCGCCGAGCAACACCAGGCCGACGGCGAGCTCGGCCGGCAGTGAGAACGCCTCGGCGAGCGCGAAGGCGAGCAGCGGCGCAACGAGCATCAGGTTCACCAGGCCGACTCCGACCCCACGGGGAGCGGTGAAGACCCTGCGGAAGTCGGCCGCGATCAGCGACAGGCCGAGGATCAGCATGATCACCGCCAGGCCGATCGGCAGCAGGTAGATGGTGGTGAACGAGTCCTCCAAGATCGTCGGCGCCCGACGCGGCGCCCACGTACCGTATGCCCTGAGCTGGAAGCGGGCGCCGGCGGCCTACGCCGGCTCCTCCGGGTGGATCGGGTCGCTGGTCTGCTTGAGCGGATCCCGTCAACCCCCGTTCGGGCTCAACACGGCCGGCAGCGAGCTCCCGGCCGCCTTCGCTGACCCCGTGTCGGATCTGCGGGCCGGGCACCAGCGACCCGCCGTTCTGCGCCAAGGAGGTTCGCGAGCGGTCGCGGTCGAGCGAGGTGATCCGCGCGCCGAAGCAGGGCTAGCGCGACACGGGGAAAACAGCGGCTCAGCGGGGCGCCGGATCGGCGCCCGCCAGCGGGATCCCGGTCCGTCGCAGGTTCGCCACGGTGGCGAGCAAGACGAAGGCGGCGAGGATCCCCAGGGCGACGTCGCCGTCGCCCCTGGCGATCGCGTGGCCGATCAGCGGGATCGCGACGACCGGCGGGATCAGCGCCGCGAGCGTCATCAGGGCGACCGGCTCGCTCGGGGCCTCGGGATAGAGGTCCTGGGCCTCGATCAACGCGGTTGCGTACGGGATCCCGAAGCCGGTCCCCAGCAGGACGACCGCCGCGAAGGCGATCGCGGCGACCGGGTCCAGCGTCAACGCTGCCATCCCGACCGCGGCGAGCCCCAGGGATCCCCCGAGGAGCCCGTGCGGGACGCCACGCTGCTGAAGCCTCGCGCCGAACACCCGCATCGCCGCCGAGAGCCCGAACAGCAGGAACGCGACGGCGCCGGCGAGGGCCTTGGCGACGTCTCCCTCCCGTGACAGGTACTCGATCAGCCAGGCGCTGAGGACCATCGGCACGCCGTAGATCGAGATGAACATCGTCGCCAGCCGATAGACGCGGGCGTGCCTCAGCGCGGCGGTCAGGAACCCGGTGCCGTGTTGCTGCGGCGCCGGAGCCGACTCCGAGCTGCTCGGGATGCCGAAGAACGCGATCGCGCCGAGTGCTGCGCTGATCGCGAACCCCACCCGCCAGTCGACTCCCAGATCCGAGAGCCCGCTACCGGTCAGCAGGGCGAGCGCGATGCCGAGCTGGATCGAGGCGCCGAAGACGCCGAGCAGGCGGACGCCGCCGGCGCTTCGGGCCCACACCGCCCCTAGCGTGTTCGTCAGGGCGAAGGCGAGCCCGGGGATCACCCTGCCGACCGCGAGGCCGATGAAGATCGGGCTGAGGGCCATCACCAGGTTGCCGAAGAACAGCAGCGCACAGGAGAGCTTCAGCCCCCGGACGACACCCGTGCGCTCGCCGATCGGGGCGGCGACCAGCAACCCGATCACGACCGAGCCGAGGAACAGGGTGCCCGCGAGCAGCCCGACGACGGCCAGCGAGACGTCGAACTCGCCGGCGATCTCGGAGGCGACGGGGCCGACGTTGCCGGCGTTCCAGGCCCCGCTGAGACCGACCAGTGCGACCGCGACGGTCGTCCGAATCGAACTGGAGCCCGATCGCTCTGACGATGACATCTGCCCCCCGACCCGCTGCACGCACTACGACGGCGCAAGCATACGGCGATCGCCCCGTCGTCAAGACGGACGACCGGTCCTGCACGGGCCGCCAGGCGCGCTGGGCGAGGCTGTGCGGTTAACCACCGAGGCCGGGGAGTCGGGCCGCCCGCAAGGGTACGATCCCCGCATCAGGCTTCGGCCGCATCAGGTGGCCGGATTACAGAAAGGAACACCGATGAGAGGCACAGGCCGGGTTGTATTCGCGGCGATCATCCTGGGAATGCTTGGGGTGATCAACATCATCTACGGGATCGGGGCGCTCGACGACGCGAACTACTTCGTAGGGGATACGCGGTTCGTGCTCGACAACCTCAACACCCTGGGCTGGGTCCTGATCATTCTTGGGATCGTTCAGCTCACTGGGGGGTTCTCACTCGCGGCCGGGAACACCTACGGTCAGGTGGTCGGCATCGTTGGCGGCTCCCTCGGCGCGATCGGCGCGCTGCTGTCGATCGGCGGCAACAACCCGTGGTGGTCGCTCTGCGTCTTCTTCCTCTGCATCTGGGTGGTCTACGGGATCATCGTCTTCGGGGAGGACGAGGCAGCAGCCTGAAGCTGACGGCCGAGGCCGGTGAGGAGTCCGCACGGTTGGCGGGCTCCTCACACGGCACCGGCTGCCGGCAACCCCGCAGCAGGACCGCGTGCGGGGCCCTAGCGGGGACCGTGGGCCCCGGTCGTTTCGGTCGCCAGGCGCGGTCCGACGCCGCTAGGCTTGGGGTCTGATTCCCCGTTCAGCAGCCGTCCTCCTGTTCCTCGCGGCGCTCATCGTGCCGGCCGCTCTGGCGGCCGGGGGCGGTGCCGGGCCGACGGCCCCACGCACCGCCGAGGCGCAGAGGAACTCACCGCCGGCCCCACGCCAAGAGCCCCGCCGCAAGGCCGTGGTCTGGGCCGTCGGCGATGCGGCCAACGGCAGCAGCGTGTCAAGGGCGGTCGGGCGGATGATCGCGTCGGATCGCCCCGACCGGCTGCTCTACCTCGGCGACGTCTATCCGGATGGAACCGCCGCCGAGTTCAGGCGCAACTACGACCCGGCCTTCGGGGCGCTGAAGCGGATCACGCTGCCGACTCCCGGCAACCACGACTGGCCCAACCACGCGCAGGGCTACGACCCCTACTGGGACGGCCTGGCCGGCGGCCGCCTTCCTCGCGATCACTACGCGGTCCGGATCGCGCGCTGGCAGCTGATCTCGCTCAACAGCCAGTCGGCGCACGATGCCGACTCCGAGCAGGTCCGGTGGCTGAGAAACCGCGTGGCGGCCGGCGGCGACTGTCGGATCGCGTTCTGGCACCGTCCGTTCTACAGCGCTGGAAAGCACGGCGATCAGGGTGACATCGCCCCGTTCTGGGAGGCGCTGGCCGGGCGGGCGCGGCTCGTCGTCAACGGGCACGAGCACAACATGCAGCGGCTTCGTCGCGTCGATCGGATCGTCCCGCTGATCTCGGGAGCCGGCGGTGGGAGCCACTACGACGTCGATCCCAACGACCCGCGACTGGCCTTCGCGGACACGACGAGCAACGGGGCGCTGAGGCTGGTGCTGAAGCCCCGCCGGGTCCGCTGGAAGTTCGTCACGACGGCGGGCAAGGTCCTCGACCGGGGAAGGCTCCGCTGCAGGCCCCCGCGCCGTTGAGCCGCTGACCGCTCGCTCGAGCGAGCAAGCCGGGCCGTCCCCCCACGAGGGGAGGGGACGGCCCGGCTGCGCCGACCGCTAGCCGAGCTCGGCGATCGCGTTCTGGTACTGGCCCATCGTGCGGGCGATCCCCTCGTTGATCACGGCGTCGACCACGCCCTGGTTGTCGACGATCATGTCGACGTGGCTCGTGCGCTGCTCGAACTCCTCGTCAGCGCGCAGCGCGGCGATCTGCTCGGCGCTTCCGCGCAACAGCGCAAACCCCGCCAGATCGCCACCGTGTGGGGAGAGCAGGACGGTCTCGAAGTCCTCGATCCTGCCGTCACCCTGGAGCCGACCCCAGTACGCGACGCTGTCGTTGAAGACGTCGACCGCCCGCTGCTCGCGGCCGCGAACGACCTGACCCCAGCCAATGAATAGTGCGGCATCAGCCATCTGCACTCCTTCCGTTGGGTGCCGTCACCGTAGCCTCCTCCGCCGGCTGGATCAAGTGCGAATCAGGCCCCGCCGCGTCGTGCTCGCATACGGGCTCAGCGATAATCGGGCGACGTGGGCGGCAAGCAACGAGAGCGGGGTGGAGACCGCGGTGTCTACGAGGCCGCCAGCATCGGCTTTGGCGCGGTGATCGTCGCGTTCGGGGCCTGGGGAGCGATCGAGACATTGGCATCCGGCGAAGGCCCCGGCTCGGCGGCCTTCGTCATCAGCATCGTCTTCGTGCTGCTCGGCGCCGGCCGCGTCTATCTCGGGCTACGACCGCGTTGAGCGCCGCGCGGCCCGCGTGGGCCGCTATGTGCCCTCGATCTCTCCCGCAGCGCTCAGCACCCCGATGTTGAACTGGCCGCTGCCCTGGACACCCATCATTCGCAGCCACAGCGGCAGGAACATCTCGGTGCCGCGGGCGGCGCCGATGTCGCCGAGATCGATCACCCGCTCAGTGGGCCAGCCGAACTCACCGAGCAGCTCCCTGACCTGGCCCTTCGCCCCCTCGTCGTCTCCGCAGATGAACGCAGCGTGATCGCCCGGGATCATGTCGGGATCGACCATCACGCCGCAGTTCATCGTGTTCAGCGCCTTGACCACCTTCGCGTCCGGGAAGGCGCGCTGGATCCGCTCGCCGAGGCTGTCGGTGTTGGAGACGAACAGGGTCGGGGGCATGCCCTCGGAGAAGTCGAGTGGGTTGGCGACGTCGATCAGGACCTTGCCGGCGAGGTTGCCGGCGCCGGCCGAATCCAGCGCCTCCAGCGACCCCGATCCGGAGGTGCAGTTGAAGACGATCTCGCCGAAAGCCGCGGCATCGTCGAAGCTGCCCTCGCCCGCCCGCTCGCCGGCCTCGGCGGCCCAGGCGACCGCCTTCTCATTGCCGGCGGCGCGCGATCCCATCGTCACCTCGTGGCCGAGCGCGATCAGCTTGCCTGCGATCGCCTGTCCGACCATTCCCGTACCCAGCACCCCGTAACGCATCTTCAGCTCCTTCGCGTCGAGTCGGACACCTGTGCCGCCGCTACTCAGACTGACACGGTCACCATCGTACGCCGGCGCAACCAGGCGCCGGCAGGGCGGTAGGGTTGGCCGGCCCTGCCCCAGCCGAGAGGATCGATCGATGTCCGACGCCGTCAATCACCGTCTGCTGCTGAAGTCGCGGCCCGCCGATCGGGTCTCGCTTGAGAACTTCACCGTCGACGAGGCCGATCTGCCCGAGCCCGGGCCGGGCGAGGCGATCATCAAGACGCTCTTCCTCTCGCTCGATCCGACCAACCGGGTCTGGATGGCCGGCGACTCGTATCTGCCGGCGGTGGCCGAGGGCGAGGTGATGCGGGGACTGGGCCTCGGCCAGATCGTCGCGTCGAATTCGGAGGACTTCCCGATCGGCGACCTCTGCGTCGGCGCTCCCGGCTGGCAGGAGTACGCGAACACTGCCGATGCGCAGGTGCCGTGGAACGTCCTGCCGCGCGGGACCGGGCTGCCGCCGACGACGATGCTCGGCGCCCTGGGGATGACCGGGATGACCGCCTACTGGGGGGTGACGGACGTCTGTCGCGTGCAGGAGGGGGAGACCTTCGTCGTCGACGGCGCCGCCGGCGCGGTCGGCTCGGTTGCGGGTCAGGTCGCCAAGGCGCTCGGCGCCCGCGTGGTCGGGATCGCGGGGACGGCGGAGAAGTGCGAGTGGCTGACCTCGGAGCTCGGCTTCGACGCGGCCATCTGCTACCGGGACGAGGACTGGAGGGCCGAGCTCAAGCAGGCCTGTCCGGACGGGGTCGACGCCCAGTTCGAGAACGTCGGCGGCGAGATCATGGACGGCGTCTTCGACCTGCTCAACGTCCACGGCCGGGTCGCGGTCTGCGGGCTGATCAGCGACTACAACGAGAACCGCCCGCCGAGCGGCCCGACCAACTTCGGCAAGGTGATCTTCGCCCGGCTGACGGTCCAGGGCTTCCTGATCCTCGACTACGGCGGGCGCACGATGGAGGCGCTCGGCGTGATGATCCCCTGGATGCAGGAGGGGAAGCTCAAGCACGAGGAGACGCTCGTCAGCGGCGATGTGACGGCGGCGCCGGAGACCCTGAACATGCTGTTCGACGGCGAGAACCGGGGCAAGCTGATCCTCCAGGTGGCAGAGCCCGAGATCGCGGTCCCGTCCGGCTAGCCGCGGCGGCCGGGCGGTCCATCTAGAGTCCGCTCCCCGGCCCAGCAGAGCGAGTCCCGGAGGTCAGAGATGGAGAGCAGCGTCAAGGAGTCCCGCGAGCCCGCGGCCGCGGCCGGCGTCGAGGCCGACGGCGTGCTGCTCAATCCGCACGCCTACGAGGGCGCGGAGCTCGACCCCGAGTCGCGGCGGATCATGCGGGCGACGATCGAGTGGTTCGAGACCCGCGGCAAGGAGGCCCTGAAGGAGGCCGATCACGAGCGCACCTTCTACCGGGACTTCCTCGGCTTTCAGGCCGCCGAGAAGGCGTTCGCGACGCTGCTGACCCCCGAGCGCGACGGCGGCGGGGCGGCGGAGAAGCGCTGGGACACCTACCGCAACTGCCAGTTCAACGAGATCACCGGCTTCTACGGGCTCGCCTACTGGTACACGTGGCAGGTCTCGATCCTCGGCCTCGGTCCGATCTTCATGTCCGACAACGAGGCCGCCCGGGCGAAGGCCGCCGGGCTGCTGGACGAGGGCGCGATCTTCGCCTTCGGGCTCTCCGAGCAGGCTCACGGCGCCGACATCTACTCGACCGACATGGTGCTCGACCCCGACCCCGACGTCGAGGGCGGCTTCCGCGCCAACGGCGCCAAGTACTACATCGGCAACGGCAACGAGGCCGGGATGGTCTCGGTCTTCGGCCGCCGCGCCGACGTCGAGGGACCGGACGGCTACGTGTTCTTCGTCGCCGATTCCCGCCGGCCCGGCTACGAGCTGATCAAGAACGTCGTCAACTCGCAGAACTACGTCTCGAACTTCGAGCTGCACGACTATCCGGTCGCGCCCGACGACGTCCTGCACACCGGCAAGGAGGCCTTCAACGCGGCCCTGAACACGATCAACATCGGCAAGTTCAACCTCGGCTTCGCCTCGATCGGGATCGCCACGCACGCGATGTATGAGGCGATCACCCACGCCGAGAACCGGGTCCTGTTCGGCTCCCGGGTGACCGAGTTCCCGCACGTCCGGCGGCTGCTCGCCGATGCCTACGCGCGGCTCGTCGCGATGAAGCTGTTCGCGACCCGGGCGATCGACTACATGCGCTCCGCCGGTCCCGATGATCGCCGCTACCTGCTGTTCAACCCGATCACGAAGATGAAGGTGACGACCGAGGGCGAGCGGGTGATCGACAACCTTTGGGACGTGATCGCCGCGAAGGGCTTCGAGAAGGACATGTACTTCGAGATGGCCGCCCGCGACATCCGGGCGCTGCCGAAGCTCGAGGGCACCGTGCACGTGAACATGGCGCTCGTGCTCAAGTTCATGGCGGGCTACCTGTTCAACCCCGGCGAGTTCGAGCCGGTGCCGCAGCGACGCGACGCCGTCGACGACAGCTTCCTCTTCGACCAGGGCCCTACCCGCGGCCTCTCGAAGATCCAGTTTGCGGACTGGCGCGAGCTCTACAGTCGCTTTTCCCGGGTGCCGAACGTTGCCGTCTTCGCCGAGCAGGCCGGCTCGTTGACCGAGCTGCTGACGACCGCCCCGCCCGATGAGCACCAGCAGAAGGACCTCGACTACCTGCTGACGCTCGGCGAGCTGTTCACGCTGATTCCCTACGGTCAGCTGATCCTCGAGCAGGCCGAGCTGATCGGGCTGTCCGATCAGACGCTCGATCAGATCTTCGACGTCTTCGTACGCGACTTCTCTGCCTACGCGATCGAGCTGCACGGCAAGATCTCGGCGACCGCGGCCCAGCGGGACTGGGCGCTGCGGGCAGTGACCGCTCCCGCCGCCGACTCCGAGCGCTTCGAGGCCGCCGTCGCCAAGGTCCGGGCACTGGCGGGCGCCTACGAGATGAGCGCCTAGGCGCGCGCCGGCGCGGGTTCGAGCTCGGCCTCGGCAGCGCGGACCGGGGCGGGGGTGAGCGCCGCGGCCGAGATCACCAGGCCGAAGGCGAGGATTCGGACCGAGAACCCGAGGGCGCTGTCCGGCATCGGCTCCTCGAAGACGAGGGGGCCGGCGGCGATCGTCAGCGCGTTCGCGGCGACGCTGGTCAGCGCGATCACCGGGACCGCCTTGCCGATCTGCAGGCTCTTGGCCGAGACGGTCAGGCCGATCAGCGAGTAGGCGAGGATCAGCAGGGCGAGCGGGCTGAGCAGGATCAGAAGGACGCTCTGCTCGCCGATCGAGTCGCTCGATGCCTTAATCGCCGTATCGGAGGCGGCCCAGAGCAGGCCGGCCGCGGCGCCGAGCGCGACCCCGGCGTGGTGGGTTCGCTGGCCGAAGTAGCCGACAAGCGCCGCGCCGAGGGTGACCGCCAGCAGGAAGGCGAGCAGGCGCGAGGTCTGGAAGCCGGAGTGCGCTTCTCCGGCGGCGCCGTCCAGCGTCGCCGCGAGGAAGGCGAGCCCGGCGGCGGCCAAGCCGACGCCGATCCACTCCCTGCGGGTCACGCTGTGGGCGAAGAGGCGATCGGCAACGACCGTGAGCAGCACCAAGCCACCGGCGATCACCGACTGGACGAGCGAGATCGGAGCGAGCGCGAGCGCGGCGACATGGAACCCCCAGCCGACGAGCGCGATGCCGATGCCGAGCACGTACCAGGGGCTTCGGAACAGGGCCAGCGAGGTGCTCACCGGCCGCCGCCACTCGACATCCGGCGACTCGACGGCGCCGCGGTGCTTGTAGAGGAAGCCGACGACCGACGCGAACGCGGTGGCAACCGCGAACAGCAGGCCGATCTGGACCGAGACAGACATCCGAGGCGCGGCAGGCTAGCGCCGGGACCTCAACCGCCGTTCAACCGGCTCTGCCGCCGGAGGATCCTCGGCGGGCGGATCCGGCCGCTACGCGGCCGACGGCCCGCCGTCGTTCCCGTCGTCCCCCTCGTCGGGAGCCGACTCGAGCACCGCCGGACCGGCGCCTCCCTCGAGCTCGCGCTCGATCTCGGTCTCGAGCCGGATCGCGCGCATCGCGTGCTCGTCCGGCAGCTTGTCGAGGACCTCGCGGATCACCGTGTGGACGTCGGACTGCTCGTGGCCGAAGTCGTCGAGCAGCGTGTGCAGGGCGGTGTGGGTGATCTTCAGCTGGGCCGGGCTCAGCTCCAGGTGGTAGCGGAAGGGTCCGGGGCTGGGTGTGGGGGTTTCGTCGTCGCTCACTGCTTCCTCTTCGTCGCTGCCGGCATCGGTTCGAGTCGCGGCTCAGGCCGGGGTGCCGCCGTTTGCGCTCTCGGCCTGCACAGTCTCCCCGGTTTTGGCCTGCGCCGCAGTCCGCCGCGCCGCCTCGACCAACTCGCTGATCTCGGCCTCGATCCCCTCGCCGATCAGGCCGACGTCGTCCATCGCGTCGTAGTCGGCCAGCAGCCCGAAGTTGATGCCGCCGTTGTAGGACATGATCGCGATCGCGAGCGCGTGGTTCTCCGGCAAGAAGGCGACCGGGAAGACGTCCTCGAGCTCCCGCCCGAGGACGTAGAGAGGGATCTGCGGGCCGGGGACGTTGGTGACGATCACGTTGAACAGCCGCGTCGAGAAGTTCAGTCGCGCGGCCTGGGCGAGCAGGGTGGGCGGCGCGAAATCGTTGAATCGCGAGATCACCTCAGCGCCGATCGCCTGGCTCGAGCGCTTTACCTGGCCCATCTCCTCGCGGACGACCCGCAGACGTTCGGCCGGGTCGGCGACGAACACGGGCAGGGGCCCCCGGACGGCCGCGATCTGGTTGCCGAGCGAGCCCCCATCGCCTTCGGCGCGGATCGAGACCGGGACCAGCGCCCGTAGCTCGAGCCCCTCGGTGCGGACCCCGCGGGTGTGGAGCCAGCGGCGCAACGCGCCGGAGACGACCGCGAGCACCACGTCATTGACGGTGCCGCCCAGGGCTCGCTTGATCTGCTTCAGCTCATCGAGGTCCGCGCGCACCCAGATGTACCGGCGATGGGAACCGATCTCGGTGTTGAGCGGCACGTCGGGCGAGGGATTGGCGAGCGCCCAGGCGACCTCGGCCACCCCCTCGACCGCCTCCCGGGCCCGACCCAGGGTCGCGGTCGGGTGGCGGACGGCGGTCTCGAGACGCTGCGCGAGCCCGACCGGGGTTCTCGCCAGGCCCTCGACTCCGCGCGCCGCGAGCTCCGCCGGCGACGGCTCCGGGTTCGGCTGCCACTCGCGCTCGTCGCTCGCCGGCGCCGGCACCGGCTTGACATCGAAGAGGACGGTCGCGATGTCGACGCCGGAGACCCCGTCGACGACCGAGTGGTGGGTCTTCGAGATCAGCGCGAAACGCTTGCGCTTCAAGCCCTCGACGAGCCATAGCTCCCACAGCGGCTTGGTTCGATCGAGCTGCTGAGAGAAGACGCGCGCGGCCATCTTTCGCAGCTGGTCCTCGCCACCCGGCGGCGGCAGCGCCGAGTGACGCACGTGATAGGCGAGATTGAACTGCGGATCGTCGATCCAGAACGGACGGCCCGTCTCGACGGGCGGAAAAGCGAGCTTCTGCCGGTACCGGGGCACCAGGTGAAGCCGGCCCTGGATGTGGTCGAGCAGGTCCTCGTAGCTCGGGGCCGGGCCCTCGCAGACGACGATCGCGCCGATGTGCATGTGGCTCGAGCTGGTCTCGTTGGTGAGAAACGAGGCGTCGATCGAGGACAGGCGCTCCATGTGACCCTGGCTCATATGCCTAACGTACCGCTAGTGAGCGCCGGGCGGCGAGACGGTCGAGCACGGATCAGCCTCGGGCTGTTGGCTGCCCTCCTGCTGGGCTCGTCGATCGCAGCTTGCGGTGGCGATGCGGCCCCGGTGGCCGGCGGGGAGGCGACCGGCGGGACCGGCGGTTTCGATTCCGGGCGGGCGCTGGCCGATGTGCGGGCCCAGGTCGAGCTCGGGCCACGTCCCGCAGGCTCGGCGGCAAATCGGCGCCAGACTCGGTGGTTGGCCGACGAGCTGCGCCGGGCTGGGGTCGAGGCGGTCCGGATCCAGCGACCCCACCGCAACGTGATCGGCACGATTCCCGGGCGGAGCCCCGGCTACGTGGTCGTCGGCGCCCACCACGACACCAAGCGCGGCGTCGGGCCCGGCTTCGTCGGCGCCAACGACGGTGCCTCGGGGGTGGCGGTGGTGCTCGAGCTGGCGCGGAAGCTGCCGCGGCCACTGCCCGGACCGTCGGTCGCGATCGCGCTGTTCGACGCCGAGGAGGCGCGCGGCGACGCGCCGTTCTCGGAGGACGGCACACGGGGCAGCCGGCAATACGTCGCCGACGCCGCGCGCGGCGCCCAGGGCGCCCCGCCGCTGGGGCGGATCCGGGCGATGGTCCTCTTCGACATGGTCGGGGACTGTGACCTGCAGCTGCCGCGCGAGCTCGGCTCCGACGAGGCGCTCTACGACCTGTTCGCCGAGGCGGCCGGCGGCGAGCCGTTCGAGGGCGTGACCGCCGCGATCGCCGATGACCACGTCCCGTTCATCGAGGCCGGGATAGCGGCCGTCGACCTGATCGATTTCAGCTTCGGGTCCGACGAGACTCCCGGGCCCTACTGGCACACCGAGCAGGACACCCTGGACAAGGTCTGCGCTGCGAGTCTGGGGGCGGTGGGCAACGCCGCGCTGGAGGCGATTCCCCGGATCCGCTGAGCGCCGGCTCGACGCCCGGGCGGGCACTAGACTCGTCGCCTGATGGCCGAGCCCCCGAGCCCCCCGGAGCCGCCTGCAGGCGGGGAGCCGATCGCGTCGCGCCTGCTCGAGACCGGCGTCGGTGTGACGCAACGGGTTGCGCGGGTGACCGGCGTCGACCAGGCGCTCGACAGCGCCTCTGAGGAGGCGATCGTTCGCGCCTTCGAGAGCCCGGCCTTCGAGCGGGCGCTGATCCGGCTCGCCGAGGATGGGAAGCTCTTGAAGGTCCTCGAGCGGGCGGTGGGATCGGCGGACGTCGAGGACGCAGTCACCACGGCGCTCGACAGCCAGGCGACCGATCGGATCTGGGCCGAGATCCTCGCCTCGAATCAGGCTCAGACGCTGGTCGAGCGGATCGCCGACGCGCCTGAGGTGCGGGCGGCGATCGCGCAGCAGGGCCTGGGACTGCTCGGTGACATCGGCCTTCAGGTCCGCCGCCTGACGCGGCCGCTCGATCGCGGCCTGGAGCGGCTCGCGCGGGCGCTGCTGCGGCGCCCGCCCCGGACCGTGCCGACCGAGAACGCCGGCCTCGTCACCCGGTCCCTGGCCGGGGCGGTCGACGCCTTCCTGATGGTCGGCGGCCTGGCCCTTCTCTCCGGGGTGATCGCCGCCTTGAAGACCGCCGTCTTCGGACCGGGCGACGGTCTCTCGGCCACCGCCGCCGTGATCGCGGCGGCGCTCTCCTGGGTCCTCGCGGGAACGCTCCTCGTCTCGTTCTGGGCGCTTGCCGGACAGACGCCCGGGATGGCCTTCCTCAACATTCGCCTCGACTTCGAGGGCGAGCGCCGGATTGGGTTCGAGCGGGCGGTCCGCCGATTGCTGGGCCTGTTAGCGGCGCTGATCCCGTTCGGGGTCGGCTACCTGGCAATGCTGGTCCAGGACGAGCGCCGCGGCTGGCAGGATCTGATCGCCGACACGACGGTCATCTACGAGGACCCGCGGGCGCCCCACTCCGATCGCGATTAGCGCGCGCGACGGGACCGTGGGCCGCCGCGCCCGCACCGCTAACCTCTGGCCCGTGCCGACCGCACCGACATTCGCACCCAGCAGGGTGTTGCTCGCGGCGCCGCGCGGCTACTGCGCGGGCGTCGATCGTGCCGTGCAGGCCGTCGAGCACGCGCTCGACGTCTACGGGCCGCCGGTCTACGTCCGCAAGGAGATCGTCCACAACAAGCACGTGGTCAGCGAGCTCGCCGAGCGTGGGGCGGTCTTCGTCGAGGAGGTCTCGGAGGTGCCGGAGGGCGCCCACGTCGTCTTCAGCGCTCACGGCGTCGCGCCCTCGGTCCATGAGAACGCCGCCGAGCGCCGTCTGCAGACGATCGATGCCACCTGCCCGCTGGTCACCAAGGTCCACGTCGAGGCCCGCAAGTTCGCGGCGGACGGCTACACGATCGTCCTCATCGGCCACGACGGCCACGAGGAGGTCGAGGGCACCACGGGCGAGGCACCGGAGTCGATCGTGCTGGTCGAGACCGAGCGGGACGTCGCCAACCTCGAGCTTCCGGACCCGGACCGGGTCGCCTTCATCACCCAGACGACGCTGTCGGTCGACGAGACCGCCGGGATCATCGCCGCGCTGCGCGAGAAGTTCCCGAACATCATCTCGCCGAAGTCCGACGACATCTGCTACGCGACCACCAATCGCCAGCTGGCGGTCAAGCAGCTGGCGCGGGAGTGCGACCTGGTGCTCGTGATCGGCTCGAAGAACTCCTCGAACTCGAATCGGCTCGTCGACGTGACCCGCGAACTGGGCACCGCCTCGCACCTGATCGACAATGCCGAGCAGGTGCACGAGGAGTGGCTCGAGGGGGTCGAGACGGTCGGGATCACCTCCGGTGCGAGCGCTCCGGAGGAGCTGGTGACGGCACTGGTCGAGTTCTTCCGCGAGCGCGGCGCGGAGGAGGTCAGGGAGCTGAGGACCGTCGACGAGGATGTCCGCTTCATGCTCCCGAAGGAGATCCGCACGGAGCTCGCCGCACGCGGCTGAGCGACCGTCGGCCGTCCCGAGCTCTGCTCAGGCGGGCCCGGAGGCGAAGGAGACCGACCAGACGCGGATCGGGCCGTCGAAGGTGAGGGCGACCTCGTGCATCCCATGTCGCTCGTGCTCGGAGAGCCTGTAGAGGCCGGGCCCATCGATCTCGAGGTTGACCGAGGTCGGCCCGGCGTCGACCGCGACCGCGACGGCTCCTGCGCCGTCCATCGCGGCCCAGGCGCCGGCGCCGGCGTACTCGACCTGCAGCGGCTCGCCGGGAGCCGGCGACCACGGCTTGTCGTGCCCGCCGCCCGGGAAGACCTCGTCGCTGGGTTTGATCAGCTTCCGCCTGCCGCTCGGCGCGCTCGTCAGCGGCTCGGGCAGCTCGCGCTCGGCGTCGGCGGCGAGCAGCTCCGCGCGGATCGCCTCCTCGGTGCCCGCGAGGTTGGCGATCCCGAGGTGGAACCAGCCCAGCCTGCCGCCCCGGCTCCAGAGAAACAGCGACGGCCAGCCCTTGCAGCCGTAGGCATGCCAGACGCGGTAGTCGCCGTCGCTGCAGACCGGAAAGCCGAGCCCAAGCCGACCGACGGCCGTGGCGAGGTCCGCCGGGGAGCGGGCGAGATCGGAGCGCGGGGTGTGGACGCCGACCGTGGCCAGGCCGGCGGGTGCGTAGTGGCGGGCCCAGCGATCGACCAGGTCGAGGCTCTGCACGCTGCTCAGCTCGCCGACCTCGAAGAAATGAACGAGCAGCGGCCCGGCGGCTGTCAGGCGCTCGACGGCCGGAGGTGCCTCGCCGATCCAGGTCGCGTCCGGGGGAAACGGCGGCACCGGGATGTCGGGGCGATCGGGTCGCACGAGCGCGGATCGTAGGGGAGCGGGCCGCGGCCCCGTGCCCGCAGCCGCGCGGCGGTATGCTCAGCGCCCGCCATGTCAGACCGAGGAGCAGGAACCGTGGATCACACCGTCTGGGACCGAATCGAAGCAGCCCGCGACCGCTGGAACGTACTCGAGCACCCCTTCTATCAGCGCTGGTCGGCGGGCGAGCTGAGCGCCGAGGAGCTGGCCGACTACTCGGGCCAGTACCGCCACGCGGTTGAGGCGATCGCCGAGGTCTCCGCCTACATCGCCCGCGAGCTCCCTGATCAGCCGGACCTCGTCGGCCACGCTCGCGAGGAGTCCGAGCACGTCGCCCTCTGGGACGGCTTCGTCGAGGCCGTGGCGGGGCGCGCCGATGCCGAGCCGACGCCCGAGACCAGCGACTGCGTCGAGGCCTGGACCCGCACCGACGGCACGGTTGCTGCACTTGCGCGCCTCTACGCGATCGAGAGCGGCCAGCCGGAGATCTCCCGGACCAAGCTCGAGGGCCTCGCCGCCCACTACGGCGTGGGGGACGGGCGCGGAACCGAGTACTTCACGGTCCACCGCGGTCGCGACGTCGAGCACGCCGCCGAGGGACGCGCGCTGCTCGAGTCGGTGCTCGATGAGAGCAACGCCGATCTGGCGGTTGAGGCTGCGGAGGATGCGTTCAGGGCCAACTGGAGGCTCCTGGACGGCGTTTCTTGAGCCGCCGGCGCCGGGCTGCCGTCTGACGGCAGGCGAAGCCCAGCTCCGGACGCCGCCCCGGGAGGCACCGGCGGTCGTCTAGCCTTAATCGCGATGAGCGGGCGCGATCGCATGATCGGGATCGTCCTCGGCCTCTTGATCGGGGTCGCGGCGGTGATCATCTTCGTGTTTGCGGGTGGCTCTGGCAACATCGATGCCCCGTCGCTCGACCAGCCGGGCGCCCCGGAGAGCAGCGCCCCCGCCGCCGAGGGCCCCCCTTCACCGCGCGACGGCGACGCGGGGCAGCAGCCATGAATGCGCTGCGCCTGCGGCTGCTCGCTGCCCTGCCGGCCGCGGCGCTGCTTCTGCACCAGACGGCCTTCGCGATCTCCGGCGGCGGCCTGCGCGCCTCGCACGGCTACCTCGAACTGGCGGTGCCGCTGCTCGCGGCGCTGACGGCATCTGCGGCGGCCGCCGCGATCCTGGCCCCGCTGCTGGCGCGCACCGCGGAGGATCGCCATGGTGGCCGGGCGCCGCTCGCGCTTGCGGGCGCGCTGGTCGGCATCTTCGCCTTCCAAGAGCTGGCCGAGGCCGTGCTGCTCGGGGGTGGGCTCGCAGGCGCCGGCGCCTCGCTCGCGGCGGCCTGGGCGGTGCCGCCGCTGGCGCTGGTCTTCGGCAGTTGCGCCACGCTCCTGATCGTCGGGCTCGAGCGCACCTCGGAGCTGATCGTGCGTCTCGTCGGGTCTGCCCGGAGGCTGAGCGGGCGCCGTTCGACGGCTGCCACCCCGGCCCGCTTCGGTCGTCAGGGGGGCCGGTATCTCCCCGCTTGCATTCGGACTCGCCCGGCGCCCGCCGCCGCCTTCGGCAGCAGCAGGCCGATAGTCCGCCGCCCGGCCCTCCCAGCGCCGGCGGCTCGAAGCAAGGAGTTCGAACAGATGCAGTCCAATGCAGCGAAGGCGCTTGTCGCGATCGGATCGATCGCGGCGATCGTCGTCCTTTTGATCGTCTTCGCCGGCGGCGACGACGAGGATGGCGGCACGACCGCCTCGGCGCCCGCGACCACGGTCGAGGCCGGGGGCGGCTCCGGCGGCTCCTCCGCAGGGGCCGAGAAGCCCGAGAAGCCGGCGAAGCCCGAGTTCGCCCGGATCACGATCGTCAACGGCCAGCCGAAGGGCGGCGTCAGCGACCTCAGCTACAGCAAGGGCGACGAGATCAGGCTCGAGGTCGCCTCTGATGTCGCCGAGGAGGTCCACGTCCACGGCTACGACATCAGCAAGAGCGTCGACGCCGGTGATCAGGTCAAGCTCCAGTTCGGCGCCGAGATCGAGGGCGTGTTCGAGGTCGAGCTCGAGCGCTCGGCCGTTCAGATCGCGCAGCTGACCGTGAAGCCGTGATCGCACGCCTCGGTCGCCTGCTCCGGATCGGCTTCCCCGCCGCCGTCGCCGCCTTCCTGGCGGTGCTGGCGGCGGCTGCGGCCTTTCCCAGCTACGCCGAGGCTCACGGTCTGATCGGCCGCGGTGATCTGCCGCTGCCCGAGTGGCTTCTGGCATGGGGTGCGACGCTGCTTCTGATCGGCTCCTTCGCCGCGCTGGTGTTGCTCTGGCAGCAGCCGAAGCTGGAGGGAGACACCTGGCGCCCGATCGCTCCGCGCCTGTCGGCGGTGCTGCTGGCCCCGGTCACCACGACGCTGCTCGGCCTGCTCTCCGCCGGCCTGCTCGTGCTCGTCATCTACTCGGGACTGGACGGGTCGCCGGCGCCCGATCGGAACTTCTCGGTGACCTTCGTCTTCGTCACCTTCTGGCTCGGGCTGGTGGTGCTCAGCGTCCTCTTCGGAAACGTCTTCGACGCGCTCAGCCCGTGGCGCGCAATCGGCCGCGGGGTCTCATCGCTTTTCTCAATGGTTGCCGGGCAGCGCGCTCCGGCTCCGCTGCAGTATCCGCAGCGGCTCGGCCGCTGGCCGGCCGCCGTCGGGCTGGTTGCATTCCTCTGGTTCGAGCTGGTCTGGGGCCAGAGCGGCTTCGCAGCATCGGGCGTCTCGCCGCAGGACGTGGCCGTCGCCGCAATCGTCTACTCGGTGATCACCTTCGTCGGGATGGCGCTCTACGGGGTCGATCGATGGCACGAGCGGGGCGAGACGTTCTCGGTCTACTTCGGCATGTTCGCGACGATCTCGCCGCTGCAGGTCCGCGACGGCCGGCTCGGTCGGCGGCGGGTGTTCGAGGGCATGACCGGCTGGGCCGTGGTGCCCGGCTCGGTCGCCCTGGTCTTGCTCGCGATCGGTGGCACCAGCTTCGACGGCGCCCAGGAGGGGGCGCTGAGCGGTGCGATCACGAGCACCTTCGAGAGCTTCACCGACGGCGGCCTGTCGCCGATCACGGCCCTGCGGCTGACCAACACCCTCTACTTCGCCGGCGCGCTGCTCGTCGTCGCCGGGATCTTCTGGGCCGGAATCGAGGGCATGCGGATCGTCGACGCCAAGCGCAGTGCCCGCGATCTCGGCCGGCTGTTCGCGCATGCCTTCATCCCGATCGCCCTCGCCTACCTGGTCGCGCACTACTTCAGCCTCGTCGCCTTCCAGGAGCAGGCGCAGTTCACGTACCTGCTCTCCGATCCGCTCGGCGACGGCTCCGACCTCTTCGGCACCGCCGACTCCGCGATCGACTACACGCTGATCGGCGCGACGGCGGTCCAGTGGGTCCAGTTCTGGTCGATCGTCGTCGGCCACGCGATCGCTCTCGCGGTCGGCCACGATCGCGCCCTGGCGGTGTTCGGGGGCTCGCGCGCGGCGTCGTGGTCACAGCTATGGATGCTCGCCGTGATGCTGATCTTCAGCACCCTCGGCCTCTACCTGCTCAGTCAGGCGAATGCCTGAGCTCGGCGCCAACCTGCTGCTGGCCCACTCCGGCCACTGGGCCCTGTGGGTGCTCTACAGCGCGCCGGTGGTGGCGGTGGTGATCGCCCTCGTGATCAGCTCGATCCGCGTGCGGCGGCTCGGGGAGGAGGGGGAGTCCGAGGGCGATTCCCGGGACGGGCCGCCGGGACCGGGCCCGGAGCCGAGGTCCTGAGGCCGCCGTCTTCCCGTCAACCGTCGGGATCGTTCTCGATTGCGAGCACCGCGCCGGTCATCCGCTGCTGGCCCGCCGGGTCGAGGCCGGTGAAGCGAAGCACCGTGTTGGCGGCCCGGAAGCAGACGAACGCCTCCGCCTGCTCGCAGCGGACGAACTCGGCCTGGGCCGCATCGGCGTCGGCGAGGATCACCACCGTGCCCGCGTCGCCGCCGGAGCTCCCGCCGGCGGCGAAGTCGACCACCCGCACCTCGATGCTCTCCTCCGTGCTCGGCAGGCTCTCGCCGAGGACCAGGCCGGCGCCTGCGTCGTTGAGCTCGGCGACCACGGTCTCCGCGTCGAAGCTGCGCTCGTCCGAGCATCCGGCCAGTGCGAGCACCCCGAGCAGCGATCCGCATACGAGCCACAGTCGCCTCTGCCGCCGGAGCTCCATCGGCTTGATCGTAGGCTGCGGCGCCCCCGTGAAAGCGGCTCAGCCTTCCTGGCAGTCCTCGCAGATCCCGTGCAGGGTGACGTCGTGGGCCTCGACCTGGAACGAGGTCCGCCCGCTGATCGCGTGCACCGCCCGCTCGAGGCCCTGATCGGAGAAGGCGACGGTGCGGCCGCACACGTCGCAGACGATGTGGTGGTGGTGCTCGCCGCTGGGGAGCACGAGCTCGAAGCGGGCGGCGCCGTCCGCGACGACGACCTTGTGCAGCAGGCCGAGATCCGAGAGCAAGGCCAGGGCCCGGTAGACGCTGGCCGTACCGACGCTCCGGCCCCGTTCGCGCAGTCGGTCGGCGACGTCCTCCGCCTCCAGACAGCCGCCCTCGGCCCCGAGCAGTTCGATCACCGCGGTTCGCGCCTCGCCCGCGCGGTACCCGCGCGCGGCGAGCTCGCCCCGGGCGTGGCGCGCCCAATCGCCGCCGAGCCCGCTCAGCTCCGGCCCCGGTCCCTTCTCGCGCTGCGGTCCAGCCATCGCCGGGGATCGTACCGCGGCGCGATAATGATAATCCTTCTCACTATGGGCTAGACTCCTCGGAGGCGCCGCCTCCCGATCACAGAACGCGCATCCACGGTTTTCAGGGCGGGCGCCGGACCAGTGAGAGACCCCGCCCCCTCATCTCCGATCACACCGATCGCCCTGCTCGCCGCGACCGTGGCCACGGCGCTGCTGAGCGCCTGCGGCGGCGACGGCGGGGCGTCCGGGGGCCGGCCCGAGGTGGTGGCAACGACCTCGATCGCCGCCGACATCGTCGGCCGGGTCGGCGGCGATGCGGTCGACGTCGTGCAGCTCGTTCCCGACGGTGCCAGCCCGCACAGCTACGCGCCCAGCGCCCGTGAGCAGCAGGAGCTCGACGAGAGCGATCTCGTCGTCTATTTCTCACCGGCGCTCGAGGAGGGCCTGCCACTCGATCTCGCAGCTCGCCGGTTCGCGTTCGCCGACCACGCCGGTTCCGTCGGTGAGGATCCGCATCTCTGGCTCGACCCGACCCTGATCGCGGCGGCGCTGCCGGATCTCGCCGCGGCGCTCGCCGAGATCGATCCTGCCGGTGCCGAGGGATACCGGCGGAGGGCCCGCGACTACGCCGGGGAGCTCGCTGATCTCGATCGTGAGCTGACGAAGATGGTGGAGACGGTCCCGCCCGGATCCCGCAAGCTCGTCACCTCGCATGACCTGATGGGCTACTTCGGCGCCCGCTACGGGTTCGAGATCACCGGAGCGCCGTTCGGGCTCTCGCCGGAGGCCGAGGCGAGCGCCGGGGAGCTCGCGGAACTGATCGACCGGATCAGGGCCGAGTCCGTGCCGGCGGTGTTCGCTCAGCAGGGCGACGATCCCGAGGTCCTGCGCCGCGTCGCTGAGGAAGCGGACGTCGAGGTCGTCGATGACCTGCTGCTGGAAACGCTCGGACCGGAGGCGGACAGCTACGTGGCGATGATGGACGCCTCGACCTCGCGGATCGTCACGGCGCTGGGTGGCCGGTGAGCGACGAGCTCGAAGAGGTCGCCCAGGAGCCCGCCCCGGCGCACCCGGGTCAGGCGCTGTGCATGCATGGCCTGACCGCCTCCTACGGGGGCGTGGTCGCGCTCGAGGGGATCGACCTCGAGGTTCCCTACGGCGTCTCGGTCGCGGTCCTCGGGCCGAATGGGGCCGGCAAGAGCTCGCTGTTCGCAGCAGCGGTCGGCCTGCTCCGGCCGAGCGCCGGCTCGGTCGGCGTCGGCGATCGCGGTGTCGCCTGGCTGCCGCAGCAGCTCGACCTCGAGCCCGCCTTCCCGGTCACCGTCGAAGATGTGGTGCGAATGGGCCGCTGGGGGCGCGGGCGCTGGCTCCGCCGTCTCGACCGCGAGGACCGGCGCCGGGTCGAGGCGGCGATGTCGGAGCTCGGCATCGCCGATCTCGCCGGCCGGCGCCTCAGTTCGCTCTCCGGTGGCCAGCGTCAGCGGGCGCTGCTCGCGCAGGTAATGGCCCAGGACGCCGGCCTGATCCTGCTCGACGAGCCCTTGACCGGCGTCGACCGACCGACGGGCGAGGCGATCGGGAGGCTGATCTCCAGCTGGCGTGATCAGGGCCGGGCGGTGATGGTCGCGACCCACGACCTCGAATCGGCCGCCCACGACTACGATCGGGTGATCGCGATCAACCGGCGGGTGATCGCATACGGCCCCGCCGCGCAGGTCTGCACCGAGGAGATCCTGCGCCGCACGTTCAGCGGCCACGTCGCGCGGCTCGACGGCGAGGACCTGGTCGATACCTCGCATCAGCATCCGGGGGCGGCCTGAGTTGTCGGCGGCGCCCCAGGTCATCGGTCTGCTCGGGCCGATCGTCGAGCCGTTCGAGTCGGAGTTCATCCGCACCGGAGCCGCCGCCGCGATCATCATCGGCGTGCTCTGCGGGGCGGTCGGGGTGCTCGTCGTCGTCCGCGGCATGGCGTTGCTGGCGGACTCCTTCGCCCACGGCGTGTTGCCCGGCGTCGCGATCGCGGTCCTCTTGACCAGCGCCGAGGCGGACCCCTCCCAGGTTGCAGTGCTGGCCGGGGGGCTTGCCGGGGGGCTCGTGACCGCCGCCGGCACGGCCCTGATCCTGCGCCGAAGTGGGCTCAAGGAGGACACGGCGGCCGCGGTGATGTTCGTCTTCATGCTGGCGCTCGGTGTCGTGCTGATCTCCCGCGTCAGCAACTTCGCGGTTGATCTGACCGCGTTCCTGTTCGGTGACGTGCTCAGCGTCGACGCCGCCGAGCTGCCGCTGACGGTGGCTCTCGCCGCCGTTGTGCTCGCGGCCTTCGCGCTGCTCTACCGGCCGATCGTTCTCGTCACCTTCGACCGCCGCCGCGCCGCCGCGGCCGGGCTGCGGGTGGACCGGATCGAGCTGGCGACGATGATCCTGCTCGCGCTCGCAGTGGTGATCGGCTTTCGCGTCGTCGGGGCGCTGCTGGTTCTCGGCCTGCTGATCGCGCCCCCCGCAGCGGCGGCGATGATCACCCGCCGCCTGCCGGCGATGATCGCGGTCTCGGCGGCGATCGCGGCGGCCAGCGGCCCGCTCGGGCTGCTCGTCTCCTGGCACCTCGATGTCGCCGCCGGCGCCTCGATCGTCCTCGTCGCGGTCGGTATCTCGCTCGTCCTGATTGCCCTCCGGCCCCGGGGCCGGCTCGGCTGAGCGCCGTCCTAACCCCGCCGATACGGTTGCGGCGTGCGCGCGATGATCCTCAACCGGACCGGCGGCCCCGAGCAGCTCGAGCGGGCCGATCTCCCGGTGCCCGAGCCCGAGCCCGCTCACCTGTTGATCGACGTTCGCGCGGCCGGAGTCTCGTTCCCGGACCTACTGCTGACGCGGGGCGAGTACCAGCTCAAGCCCGAGCCGCCGTTCACGCCCGGGCTCGAGTGCGCCGGCGTCGTCCGCGAGGCGCCGGAGGGGTCCGGGTTCGAGCCGGGCGAACGGGTGATGGCGATGACGATGCTCGGCGCCTTCGCCGAGGTGGTGCGGGCGCCGCTCGCGATGTGCTTTCCGATCCCCGAGGGGCTCGATTTCGAGCAGGCGGCGGGTTTCGTGATGAACCACCACACCGCCCATTTCGCGCTCGCCCGCCGCGGGCGCCTGCGAGCCGGTGAGACGCTGCTCGTGCACGGCGCCGCAGGGGGCGTCGGAACGGCGGCGATCCAGGTTGGAAGGGGGCTTGGCGCCCGCGTGCTGGCGGTCGTCAGCGACGATCCGAAGGCGGCCGTCGCGCGCGAGGCCGGTGCCGACGAGGTGATCGAGTCGGGCGGCGACTGGGTCGCAGCGACGCGCGAGGCGACCGGCGGTCGCGGGGCCAATGTGATCTTCGACCCGGTCGGCGGCGAGCGACTCGAGTCCTCGCCCCGCTGCCTGGCTCCGGAGGGGCGGCTGCTGGTGATCGGTTTCGCCGAGGGATCGATCCCCTCGCTGGCGGCGAACCGGATCCTGCTCCGCAACATCGACGTCGTCGGCGTCAACTGGGGTGGCTTCCTGCCGATCGAGCCGACCCTGCCGGCCGCCACCCACGAGGCGCTGGCGGCGATGGTCGCCTCCGGCCGGGTCGCCCCGATCGTCGGCCGCAGCTATCCGCTCGAATCGGCGGCGGAGGCGCTCAACGATCTCGACGGCCGGCGGGCCCGGGGAAAGCTCGTGCTTGCGATCGGCTCCGACTGAGCTGCCGTCGGCCTAGCCCTCGAGCACCAGCTCCGCTGCGGTCCGAAGCAGCTCGGCGTCACCCTGGATCAGCAGCGTCGTGACGACCGACTCACGCCACTTGGCGAGATCGTCGGCGATCTTCTCCCTCGGGCCGATCAGCGACATCGCGTCGATCAACTCGAACGGGATCTTCGCTGCGGCCTCGTCCTTGTGGCCGTCGAGGTACAGGTCCTGGATCTCCAGGACCTCCTTCTCGTAGCCCATCCGGATCGGCACGTTGGCGTGGAAGTTCTTCCCCTTCGCGCCCATCCCGCCGAAGTAGAGGGCGTAGAACGGCCGCAGCGCGTCGGCACACTGCTGCACGTCGTCGGCGACGATCATCGGCACCATGCAGGCGACCTCGAAGTCCTCGGGGCCGCGACGGGCGCCCTCGCGGCCCCAGCCCTCCTCGAGCGAGGGCAGGTAGATGTCCTGGTGGGACGGGGAGAAGAGCATCGACATCCAGCCGTCGCAGATCTCGGCGCAGAGCGCGATGTTCTTCGGCCCCTCGCAGCCGAGGAAGACCGGGATCTCCTCGCGCAGTGGGTGGATCGAGGACTTCAGCGGCTTGCCGAGCTCGGTTCCGTCTGGCATCGGCAGCGGATAGTGCGGGCCCTCGTTGGTCACCGGGCCCTCGCGGGCCCAGATGTCGCGCATGATCGCGATGTACTCGCGGGTCCGGGCGAGCGGCTTGGCGAACGGCATCCCGTACCAGCCCTCGACGACCTGGGGCCCTGAGACGCCGATCCCGAGAATGAAGCGACCGCCGGAGAGATGGTCCATCGTCATCGCGGCCATCGCCGCCGCCGCCGGCTGGCGGGCGGACATCTGCATGATCGCCGTGCCGAGCCGCAGCGTCTCGGTCTGCGACCCCCACCAGGCGAGCGGTGAGATGCAGTCGGAGCCGTAGGCCTCTGATGTCCACATCGAGTCGAACCCGAGGCGCTCCGCCTCGGCGATCATCTCCTCGATCCCGGCCGGGGGTCCACCCGCCCAGTAGCCGGTGTTGAGCCCGAGCTGGAGATCGCCTGCCACGTCGCAACCCTATCTGGGGGCGCCGGCGATCGGCTCCTCGGCCGACCGCAATGGTGGTCCGTCTACCCCGCAGCTGTAGTCGACGTCGAGGTTCCCGGGGCAGTGGCCGGTCTTCTCGGTCGCCTCCTCGAAGACGTCGTTGGAGATGAACAGGAGCGAGAGCACGGCGCCGACGACCGCGAGCGAGGCCGTGACGAGCATCGCGGTGTCGAAGCCCGCCTGGAGCGCGACCGGGTCCTGGAAGTCGCTGCCGCTGAGCCCGACGATCAGCGGCAGCGCCGCAACCGCCCCGAGCTGTCCGGTCCGCGCGACCGCGTTGTTGACGCCGGAGGCGACGCCCGCCTGGCGCTCGTCGGCGGCGGCGAGAACCGTGGCGGTGATCGGGGCGACGACCAGCGCTAGTCCGAGCCCGTAGACGACGACGGCGGGTAGCACCGCGCTGACGTAGCTGTCGCCGGCCTCGATCCCTCCCATCATCAGCATCCCCGCCGCGATCAGCAGCGAGCCAACCGTCAGCGGCAGCTTCGGGCCGATTCGCTGCGCCAGCGCCCCGGCCCGCGCCGAGAGCAGCAGCAGCAGGGCGGTTACGGGGAGGGCCGCCGCGCCGGCCTGCACCGCGGAGTAGCCGAGCACGACCTGAAGCACGATCACGAGCAGGAAGAAGACGCCCCCGAGCGCCGCGTAGACGGCGAAGGTGACGGCGTTCGCGGCCGAGAACTGGCGCGAGCGGAAGATCGACAACGGCAGCATCGGCTGCTCGGCGTGGTGCTCGGTCGCGAAGAAGGCGGCGCCCGCGATCAGGCCGACGATCAGCGCGATCGCGACGCCGCTCGACACCCCGCCTCGCTCGGAGGCCTGGATCAAGGCGAAGGTGATCCCGCCGAGGGCCAGCGCCGCGAGCAGCGAGCCGCGCACGTCGAGGCGCCCGGTGGCCGACTCGTCGCGGCTCTCGGGTATGTGGCGGGGGGCCGCCCAGACGATGAATGCGCCGAGCGGCAGGTTGATGAAGAAGATCGCGCGCCAATCGACAGCGTCGACCAGATAGCCGCCCAGCAACGGGCCGATCGCGCCGGCGATCCCGCCCAGGGCCGACCAGGCGCCGATCGCGCGTGCCCGGTCGCTCGGCTGGAAGCCCGACTCGATGATCGCGAGGCTGCCCGGGGTCAGCAGGGCGGCGCCGATGCCCTGGAACACGCGGGCGGCGACGAGCAGCTCGATCGTCGGCGCCAGCGCACAGAGCAGCGAGGCGCCGGTGAACCAGACGACACCGATCACGAACACCCGGCGGCGCCCGAAGCGATCGCCGAGCGACCCGCCGATCAGGATCAGCGAGGCTAGCGTCAGCAGGTAGCCGTTCAGAGTCCACTGCAGCCCGGCGACGTCGGCGCCGAGGTCCTCACCGATCGCCGGCAGCGCCACGTTGACGACGGTCGCCTCGAGAAAGGCGATCCCGGAGCCGAGCACCGTGAGCGCGATCAGCCAGCGGCCGGCCGGGGTCGCGAATCTGATCTCCCCGGGCCGCAGCATCCGGCGATCGAGCATACCCGGGCGCCGGTGCCGCGCCCGCCGGCATCGACCGAGCCGCGGCCGCGCCGGGATCAGAGGCCGAGGCGGCGGACCCCGCTCTCGTCCCAGCCGAGGTGGTGAGCGAGCTCATGGCGAACCGTGCGCTCGACCTGCGCCCGCAGCAGCTCGGGATCGTGGCCGAAGTCGCGCTCGAGCGTGTCCTGGTAGATCACGATCCGGTCGGGATAGCCGTCCCGGGCGACCGTGTCACCGATGTAGTGGCCGTAGGCCCGATGCTCGTGACCGCGGCCGGAGACGACCACCGGTGTGCTTTCGAGCAGCCCGCGGAACTGCTCCGGGAGATCGTCGAGCGCGCTGATCACGAGCTCGTCGAACTCGCTCGGGGGCTGATCGGGGACCGGCAGCGCGGCGAGCGCCTCGCTGCGGTCGACCAGCCGCCGGAACTCGGGCTCCGGCATCTCTTCGCCCGCCAGCATCACCGTCAGCCAGCCCGCGACGAGCACGATCAACAGGGCCCCGCCGAACAGCGTCAGCAGGCCACCGACACCCGCGAACGAGGGCGGGTTCAGGAGCAGCATCACGAGGCCGGTGAGGAGGATGACGAACGCGGCCGCTCGCAGTGGTGGGCCGATGATCTCCCACATGGAATGAAGGTTAGAGCGGGCCCCGGCTCGCCCGGCGAGGCTCGCCCCGGCATCCGCACTCCCCCCGCGTGGCCGTGAACCGCTGGGTGGGTCATCGCGCCCCGTACGGTTCACGCGCAGCGGTCGTGCGCGCGCGGTCGCCCGCGGCGCTTCGTCGGGCCGCGGGGCCCCGGCCTCCCCCTCGCGCCGTCGGCGATCGGCTCAGTCGGTGGCGAGCAGCTCGCCGAGGCGCTGCTCGAGCGCTCCCGCCAGCGCATCGGCGACCGGACCGGCGGGAACGCGCTCGACGAGCTCGGCGAGGAAGCCGCCGACGATCAACTCGCTCGCCGTCTCGCGGTCGAGCCCGCGTGAGGTCAGGTAGAAGAGCTGGTCGGGATCGATCTGGGCGACGGCGGCCGCGTGGGTGCAGGCGACGTCGTCGGCCTCGATCTCGAGCCCGGGGATCGCGTCGGCATGGGCCTTGCGCGAGAGCAGCAGGTTGCGGCAGTCCTGGAAGGCGTCGGTGCGCTGGGCACCCCGATCGACGTAGATCATCCCGCGCCAGACCGAGGTCGAGCGGTCGTCGAGAACGCCACGGAAGGCGAGGTCGGAGGTCGTGTCCTCGGCGGCGTGCTCCTGGGTCGTGTCGTAGTCGAGGTGCTGGCGCCCGTTGCCGACGTAGGCGCCGGTCACCTTCGCGCCGGCGCCGCGGCCGGCGAGCTTGGTCTCCATCCGCACCTTGCCGTTCGCCGACCCGAACCCGAGCGCAACCCACTCGAGCTGGCCGTCGCGCTCGACCTCGGCCCGCTGTGTCGCGAACAGCCAGGAGGCGGGGGAGAGCGCCTGTCCGCAGACGAAGCGCAGGTTCGCGTTGGCGCCGACGATCAGCTCGGTGACGCCGTTGAACAGGGCGTTGGTGTCCGGGTCGGCCGACAGGTAGCGCTCCCAGACCTCCGCCTCGGCACCCTCCTCGAGCACGATCAGCGTCCGCCAGTTGAAGCTGTGACCGCCGGCCCGCTGGATCGCGGTCAGAGAGATCGGCTTCTCCGCGCGCATCCCGGCCGGGACGTAGACCAGTGCTCCACCGCGCCAGCCGGCCTCGTTGATCGTCACGAATGGGTCGTCCTCGCCGGAGACGATCGTGCCGAGCGTCGAGTCGAGTAGGTCGGGGTAGCGCTCCGCGGCGGCGTCGAGCGGGACCACGATCGGGCCCTCGGGCTTGCCGTTGCCCCCGGGCGCGGCGAGCTCGGCTCCGAGCTCGGCGATCACCGAGCCGTCGACCTGGGTCAGTCCCTCGGCACCCTCGGGAACGGCGAGAGCGTGGCCCGCCACAGCCTTTGGTGCGTCGGTCGCGGCGGCCGGCTCGTATGCCGAGAGGTCGAGGCCGCTGAGGTCGGTGAACTCCCAGCCCTTGACCTTCGGGCCGGGCAGCGCAAGCCCGCGGGCAGCCTCGAGGGCCCGCGAGCGTCGCTCCCGGAGCCATTGTGGAGCTGTCGGTGTGGTCTCACTCATCTTGGGGTCCTGATTCTGGGGTCCTGATTCCAATCTGGCGAGCGCGGGAGCGTGCCTGGCAAGAAGACGAGCCGGGCACAGCGACGCAGTCACGGGCCCGGCGAAGGCGACGCCGCCAGGCGCGCTCCCGCGCCGCCAGATCAGCCGATTGAGCCCTCCATCTGCAGTTCGATCAAACGGTTGAGCTCGACCGCGTACTCCATCGGCAGCTCCTTGACGACCGGCTCGATGAAGCCGTTGACGATCATCTTCGAGGCCTCCTCCTCGTCGAGCCCGTGCGACTGCAGGTAGAAGAGCTGCTCCTCGCCGATCTTCGAGACCGAGGCCTCGTGACCGACGTTCGCGTCGCTCTCGTCGATCCGGATCGTCGGGTAGGTGTCGGAGCGCGACTCGGGATCGAGCAGCAGCGCGTCGCAGACGACTTTCGAGCGGACGTCCGTTGCGCCCTTCGCTACTTCGAGCAGCCCGCGGTAGGTGCTGCGCCCGCCGTCCTTGGAGATCGACTTCGCGAACACCGAGCTGGTCGTCCTCGGCGCCGCGTGAATGATCTTGCCGCCCGCATCCTGGTGCTGGCCCCTGCCGGCGAAGGCGATCGAGAGGATCTCGCCGTGGGCCTCCTCGCCGAGCAGGTAGATCGACGGGTACTTCATCGTCACCTTCGAGCCGAGGTTGCAGTCGACCCATTCGACCGTCGCCCGCTCTGCGGCGGTCGCCCGCTTGGTGACCAGATTGAACACGTTCTGCGACCAGTTCTGGACGGTCGTGTAGCGGATCCGCGCCCCAGGGCGGGCGATCAGCTCGACCACCGCCGAGTGCAACGAGTCGGTCGAGTAGACCGGTGCCGTGCAGCCCTCGATGTAGTGCACGTCGGAATCCTCGTCGGCGATGATCAGGGTCCGCTCGAACTGACCCATGTTCTCGGTGTTGATCCGGAAGTAGGCCTGCAGCGGCATCTCCACCTTGACGCCCTTCGGCACGTAGACGAACGAGCCGCCCGACCAGACGGCCGAGTTGAGCGCAGCGAGCATGTTGTCGTTGGCCGGGATCACCGAGGCGAAGTGCTCGCGGACCACGTCCTCGTACTCACGCAGGCCGGTGTCCATGTCGAGGAACACAACGCCCTGCTTCTCGAGGTCCTCCCGCACCTGGTGATAGACGACCTCGGACTCGTACTGGGCGCCGACGCCGGCGAGGAAGTTGCGCTCGGCTTCGGGGATGCCGAGCTTGTCGAAGGTGTTCTTGATGTCGTCGGGGACGTCGTCCCAGCTGTGCTCGGCCCGCTCGGATGCGCGCACGAAGTAGTGGATGTCGTCGAAGTCGATCTGGTTCAGGTCCGCGCCCCACTGCGGGATCGGCCTGGCGAGGAAGTGATCGAGCGCCTTGAGCCGGAACTCACGCATCCACTCGGGCTCGTCCTTGTACTCGGAGATGTCCTCGACGAGCTTCCTCGAGAGGCCCTTCGGCGCCTTGTAGACATAGCCGGTCTCGGGGTCGTTGAAGCCGAACTTCTCCTTGTAGTCGGCGTTGATGTCCTTGATCGCCTCGCGCTCCGCCAGCTTCGGGTCGAGCGAGGACTCGGCTGGGGCTGCTGTCTCCGGTGGGTTCATCTCAGTCGACCTCCAGTTTGATCTCGCCGTTCTCGACCCGCACCTCATAGGTCTCGACCGGGGTGTAGGCGGGCAGGCTCTTCGGGCGTCCGCTGCGCAGGTCGAACACCGATCCGTGGCGTGGGCACTCAACGGTACAGGTCGTGGGGTCGAACTCCCCCTCGGCCAGCGGGCCGTCGTCATGTGAGCAGCGATCCTCGATCGCGAACAGCTCGCCGGCGGCGTTGAAGACGCCGACCTTGACGCCGTCGGCTTCGACCAGGCGCATCGCGCCCTCGGGCAACTCCTCGGTCTTGCAGACTGTGTGTGTGCTCATCGCAACTAATCCCTACCGTGTCGGTCGGATTTTAGCGGCTCAGGCGGATGCGGCTCGGCGGGCGCCAGGATCGAAGCCGGTTGGCGTTGGTGACGACCGAGAGCGAGCTGAGCGCCATCGCCGCCGCGGCGATCATCGGGCTCAGCTGTAGACCGAACGCCGGATACAGCACGCCGGCGGCGATCGGGATGCCGATCAGGTTGTAGCCGAAGGCGAAGCCGAGGTTCTGGCGGATGTTGCGCATCGTCGCCCGACTCAGGTCGAGCGCGTCGACGACGCCCCCGAGGTCCCCGGAGACGAGCGTCACGTCGGCGGCCTCGATCGCGACGTCGGTGCCGGTGCCGATCGCGATGCCGACGTTCGCCTGCGCGAGCGCCGGCGCGTCGTTGATCCCGTCGCCGACCATCGCGACGAGGCGGCCCTCATCTTGCAGGCGGCGGACCTCACGGGCCTTGTCGGCCGGGAGGACCTCGGCGAGCACGCGATCGATGCCCATCCGCCGGGCGATCGCATCCGCGGTCCGGCGGTTGTCCCCGGTGATCATCGCCACGTCGACGCCCGCCGACCGCAGCTCGGCGATCGCCTCGGCCGAGCCCGGCTTCGCGGTGTCGGCCACCGCCACCAGCCCGGCGGCGCGACCGGCGATCGCGACCAGCATCGCGGTCTTGCCTTCCCCCTCGAGGGTGGCCGCGGCGTCCTCGAGCGCCTCGACCGCGATTCCCCGGTCGCCCAACAGCCGGCGGGTGCCGACCAGCACCTCGATTCCGCCCACCCGCGCCTCGATCCCACTTCCGGTGATCGACTCGAAGGACTCGACCGCGAGCGTCTCGATGCCGCGCTCGGCGGCGTCGGCGACGATCGCCCCGGCCAGCGGGTGCTCGGACTGCGACTCCGCGGTCGCCACGAGTGCGAGCAGCTCGTCCTCGGTGCGCCCGTCGGCAACGACCACGTCGGTCAGCGCCGGCTCGCCGAGCGTGATCGTCCCGGTCTTGTCGAGAACCACGGTGTCGACCCTGTGGGCGTTCTCGAGCGCCTCCGCCGACTTGATCAAGATGCCGCTCTGCGCTCCGTCGCCGGTGCCGACCATCACCGAGAGCGGCGTCGCCAGCCCGAGCGCGCAGGGGCAGGCGATGATCAGCACCGAGACCGCCGTGACCAGGGCGAAGGTGAGCCGCGGGTCGGGCCCGAAGTCGAACCAGACCACGAAGGCGGCGATCGCGATGAAGATCACGATCGGCACGAAGTATCCGGAGATCCTGTCCGCCACCCGCTGGATCGGCGCCTTCGAGCCCTGGGCCTGCTCGACCAGGCGGACGATCTGGGCGAGCATCGTGTCGCGGCCGACCGCGGTTGCCCGAAAGCGGAAGGCGCCGGTCTGGTTGATCGTCGCGCCGATCACCTCGTCGCCGGCGCGCTTGCTCACCGGCAGCGACTCGCCGGAGACCATCGACTCGTCGATCGACGAGCTGCCCTCGATGATCTCGCCGTCGACCGGGACCTTCTCGCCGGGGCGGACGATGACAACGTCGCCGGGGCGGACCTCCTCGGCCGCGATCTCGATCGGCTCACCGTCCCGCTCGACGCGCGCGGTCTTCGCCTGCATGCCGATCAGCTTGCGGATCGCCTCCCCGGTTCCGGCGCGGGCCCTCGCCTCGAGCAGTCGCCCGAGGAGGATCAGGGTGATGATCACCCCGGCAGCCTCGAAGTAGACCTCGCGGAGGTCCTCGGGGAAGAGCTCAGGAGCGACGGTGACGAGCGTGCTGTAGGCGAAGGCCGCGGTGGTGCCGAGCGTGATCAGCGTGTTCATCTCGGCCGAGCGGTTGCGGAGCGCGCGCCAGCCGGTGACGTGGATCGGCCACCCGACATAGAAGAAGACCGGGGTGATCAGGGCGAGCTGCAGCCAGTGATCGGTGAGCAGGTCCGGGACCCAGCCGGCGTCGAACAGCTCGGTCGCCATCGAGGCGAACAGCACCGGCGCGGTGAGGATCGCCCCGATCGCGACCCGCCGTTTCAGGTCGCGGAGCTCGGCGTCCCGTTCGAGATCCTCCGACTCGCCGGCGTGCCCCCCGATCGTCTCGCCGCGCTCGTGTGCCTCGTAGCCGCTCTCCGCCACGGCCCGCTCCAGGTCGGCGATCTCCGCCCTCGCCGGGTCGTAGGTGACGCTCGCCCGCTCGACGCCGAAGTTGACCGAGGCTTCGGCGACTCCGGGGACGGTTGCGAGCGCCTGCTCGACCGTTCGCACACAGCTCGCGCAGTGCATGCCGCGGACCTCGAGGTCGACCGAGCACGTGGCCTCAGCCCCCGCATCGTCGGTCGCCGGCGCGGCGCCGTTGGCGGGCCGGCCCGTCGGTTCGACGAGCAGGGTCCCGTGGACCATGTTCATCCCGCAGGCGAAGCCGAACTCGCCCGGCCGATCCGGTACCAGCTCGACGCTGGTTCGCTCGTAGGCGGGCAGCGCGGCGTTGATCGCGAAGTCCGGGAACACGACCCGCGAGGTGCACTCGCCGGTCTCGCGGCGGTCGAAGTTGATCCGCAGCGGCAGCCCCTCGCGGACCCGGATCAGGTTCGGCGAGTAGCCGCCGCTGACCGTCACGTCGACCTCCTGAACGCCGTCGCGGATCTCGCCCACGGCCGTCCGCCGGGGCCCGAAGAAGAACCACGCGAGCCCGAGGATCGCCAGCAGCCCGCCGACGGTCACCAGCAGCTCAGCCACGCCGACCACGATCCGTCTCGAGTGACTCGTGCATAGGCCTCAAGGTACCTCAGTGCCGCCGCCGCCCGATAGGGGTGTACAGGCGGTTGACCGCCCGGTCGAGCGGGGCCTGAAGGGCGGACTCAGCCTTGGCCGACCGGGGTTCCCGGGTCGGCGAAGGCGAAGAACCAGACGAAGAAGACGATCACGTCGATGAAGACGGCGCCGAAGATGATCAACTCGAGCGGATGCACGTCGCTGATCGAGTCGACCCGTCGTTGCTCGGTCATGCCGCGCATCCAATCAGGGCGATCCGTGTGGGTCTGCCGCGAGCGGTCGGCGAAGAAGCTGACGACCCCCGCGATCAGGAGCAGGGTGAAGATCATGCCGACGTGCACGACCGCGAAGGCCGTCCACGAGGGGGCGGTCGTCTCCTGGATCTGCGATCCGATCCAGACCCACATCACCGGGACGCCGAGGCCGACCACGACGGCGAGCACGGCAATCGCGACCCGGAGGAAGGTGGCGGAGATTCCGTGGCTGATCATCCGTAGCGCCTGCATCAGGACAGCGAGGATAGCCGCACCGCCTGCGCGGTCCGCCGAGGCCGCGGTCGGGCGCCATCCGACCTTCTAAGCTGCGCCGCTGTGCTGAGCGCGATCACTGCCGTCCAGCCGGCGACCGGGGCGGCGCCGTTGGAAGCGTCGCTGACGAGCACGCTTCCCGACCCGCTCGAGGTCGGCGCCGGGACGGTCCTCTATCTCGAGGGCCTCTGCGAGCGGGGCGTCGAGCCCGGCTCCCTGCGCCTCTCGCTCGGCGCCGCCGAGTTCGCCGTCGACGCCGAGCGGATGCCGGTGATCGGGGGCTCGGGCCCGGCCGGCCGCTGGTGGGCGTCGATCGAGATCCCGGCGCTGCTCGGCGAGGTCGAGGTCGAGGTGATCCTGCGCGCCGTCGGCGACGGACGAGAGGTCGCGGCGCCGCTCGGGCCGTTGCGCCTGGTGACGGCCGATCCGGCGCTCGCCCCGCCGCCGCCGTCGGTGGTCGTTGCCGATGCGGCGCCGCTGATCGCCGTCTGCATGGCGACCCACGAACCGGATCCCGGCCGGCTCGCCATGCAGCTCGAGTCGATCCGCTCGCAGGAGTGGCGCGACTGGGTCTGCGTGGTCAGCGACGACGCCTCATCGCCGGAGGCCCTGGGCGCGCTCCGGGAGTTGACCGAGGGCGACGAGCGCTTCCTCGTCTCTCGCTCCGAGAGCCGGCTCGGCTTCTACCGGAACTTCGAACGGGCCCTGCGGATGGCGCCGATCGAGGCCTCGTTCGTAGCCCTCGCCGACCAGGACGACATCTGGTTCCCCGACAAGCTGGCGGCCCTGCATGGCGCCCTCGAGGCAGACCCCGCCGCTGAGCTCGCATACAGCGACATGCGAATCCTCGATCAGTCCGGCGACGTGATCTCCGACACCTACTGGATCCTGCGTAGCAATCGCTCCGACGATCTCACCTCGCTGCTGGTCGCCAACACGGTGACCGGGGCCGCCTCGCTGATCCGCCGGCGGTTGCTCGAGACGGCGCTGCCGTTTCCGCCTCCGGTCGGCGAGCCGTACCACGACCACTGGCTGGCCGTGTGCGCGCTCGCCGCGGGCGGGCTCGCCTACCTCGATCGGCCGACCTACGATCGGGTCCGCCACCTCGACTCGGTGACGGCCACGACCGGACACGCGAGGGCGCTGCGCGAGCTCAGCGCCGGCGACGGCCCCCCGGCGACCCCGCCCGCGGACTCGCCGCCCCCCGACCTCGCCGCGATCTATCGGGACGGCTACCTGCAGTCGGCCCATTTCGCCAGGGTCGCCGCGATGCGGCTCGGCGATCGGCTCGATCGCCGGCGCCGCCGCGAGCTCGAGCGCTTCGCCGCCGCCGACTCCTCGCCGGTCGCGCCGCTCTGGCTGGCAGCCCGTTCGTTGCGGCCGCTGATCGGGCGCGACGAGACGCTTGGGCGTGAACGGGCGCTGGCGGCAGCGATCCTCTGGCGCCGGCGGGCCGCCCGGCGCGGCAGGCGCGCCGGGCCGGCAGATCCTCAGGCCTCGTAGCCGAGCTCGCGCAGCTTCGGGCCGATGATCTCGGCGATCGCCTCCTGCTCGGAGGCGGAGAGGTTCTCGCGCCAGAGGCCCGGTGAGGCCGCCCGCACGCCCTTGCGGCGCCCGCGCAGGCGGTTGCGCAGCGAGCCGAAGCGATTCGCCCGGACCGCGGACCGGATCTGGCGCTCGCTGCGATTCAGGCCGAGCCAGGCGTCGAGGCGGCCAAGCTCACCCTCGGTGTCGGCGAGCAGGTCCTCGTAGCGAACCATGATCGAGCCGTCGGGCCCGAGGGCGCGGCAGGCTGCCTCGGTGGCGATCGTCCGGACCAGCCAGAGGTGAGCCTGGCGGCGGACGCCCGCGAGCCGCTGCTCGGGGGTTCGCAGCGGGCTGACGCCCTCGGTGCGGGTCCGCCAGCCGCCCTCGGAATCGGCGTCCATCATCGAGTCGACGACGTCGCGCCCGTCGCGCAGCAGGAAGATCATTCGCGACTCCGGCAAGAGGTCGGCGATCAGGTCGGCGGCGTGCGAGCCGTTCGGCTCCTTGATCAGGATCAGCGGGTCGACGATGCCGTGCGCGGTCCGCGCCCGCTCGGCCTGGGCCTCGAAGCGCTCGAGCGCGAGCCGCCTCAGCGGCTCCCGCCAGGCGTCGCGGTACTCGTCGCTGAAGAAGTAGGCGGGATCGCCGCGGCGCGTGTCGTTGAGCAGTGGCGAGGCGGCTGCCGCGGACTCGGGCGGCGGCAGCGGGTCGCGCAGCGGGCCGAGGTGGTGGCCGAGATACGACTCGTTGACCGGCAGCACGTCGCCTCCACGCGGCCGAAAGCGCGACGGGTCGATGCCGGTTGCGGTACGGCCGACGCCCCAGGGGTAGCAGAGCAGACGCAGCAGCCAGGTGCTGCCGGTTCGCGGCGACCCGATGATCCAGACGAGTCGCCCTTCGATCGCCTCGGTCTTGGTCCTGCCACTCATCGGCAGGCGACTCTAGAGCCGCGCCGGCGACCGGGCGTTGCCGCCGGCGCCGATCAGAGGTCATCTGCTCCCGGTATCGCCCGGATCCCCCGGATCGCCCTCGTCCTCCCAGTCGGCCGGCTTGCCGAGCGCGGCCGACTTGATCACCTTGACCCCGAGCATCGCGCACTTCATGCGGGTCGCGGAGATCTCGATCCCGAGCAGCTCGAGCACGTCTTCCTTGGGGATCCGCAGGAGCTCCTCGCGGGTCATGCCCATCAGCTCGTCGGTCAGCAGCGAGGTCGCGGCCGTCGAGATGGCGCAGCCCTGCCCGTCGAAGGCGACCTCGCTCACCCTGCCGTCATCGCCGAGCTTGATGTAGACGTGCTGCTCGTCCCCGCAGAACGGATTCGTGTCCTCGGCCTCGAGGTCGTATTCGTCGAGCCGCCCGAAGTTGTGCGGGCGCTTGTAGTGCTCGAGGATCTGGTCGCGGTAGAGCTCGTCCAAGTCGGGCCGCCGCTACTCGAAGATCCTGATCACGTCGTGGAGGCCCGCGATCAGGCGGTCGATCTCCTCCTCGATGGTGTAGACGCCGAAGCTGGCGCGCGCCGTCGCCGGCACGCCGAACCGGTCCATCAGCGGCTGTGCGCAGTGGTGGCCGGAGCGGACCGCGACCCCGTGGCGGTCGAGGATCTCGGAGACGTCGTGGCCGTGGACCCCCTCGAGCTCGAAGCTGACCGGGCCGATCCGCTCAGGGGAGGGGGGAGGGCCGAAGATCCGCAGCCCGGGGATCTCCGCGAGCCGGCCCAGCGTGTAGGCGGTGATCTCGCGCTCGTGCTCGGTGACCGACTCGAGGCCGACGGACGCGAGCCAGCGGATCGCGGCGGCCAGGCCGATCGCCTGCGAGATCGCCGGCGTCCCCGCCTCGAACCTTGCGGGTGGATCGGCGTATGTGGAGCCCGCCTTCGTCACCCTGCGGATCATCGATCCGCCACCGAGGAACGGGGGCATCGCCTCGAGCAGGTCGAGCCGCGCCCAGAGCGCGCCGATTCCGGTCGGCCCGTAGATCTTGTGGCCGGTGATCGCGTAGAAGTCGGCGCCGAGGGCACCGACGTCGATCGCCAGCTTCGGCGCCGCCTGGGCTCCGTCGACCAGCACCAGCGCTCCGGCGTCGTGGGCGCGGCGGGTGATCTCGGCGATCGGGTTGAGCGTCCCGAGAACGTTCGAGACGTGGGTCACCGCGACGAGCTTCGGGCCACGCTCGAGCGCGGCCTCGAGCGATGCATCGACCAGGTGGCCGTCGTCGTCGACCGCGACCCAGTCGACTATCGCGCCGGTGCGCTCGGCGAGCTGCTGCCAGGGCACGATGTTGGAGTGGTGCTCCATCTCGGTCAGCACGATCCGCTCGCCGGCCTTGACGTTCGCGTCGCCCCAGGCGCGGGCGACGAGGTTGATCGCCTCGGTCGCGTTCCGGGTGAAGATCACCTCGCGCCGATCGGCCGCGCCGAGGTGGTCGGCGACCGTGGCGCGAGCGCCCTCGTAGGCCGCCGTCGCCTCCGCCGACATCGTGTGCGAGCCGCGGTGAACGTTTGAGTGGTGGCGGCGCTCGTAGCGGTCGGTGGCCTCGATGCTGGCCAGGGCACGCTGCGAGCTGGCCCCCGAGTCGAGGTAGGCGACCGGCCGCCCCCCGACCTCGCGCTCGAGCGCCGGGAACGACGCCCTGATCTTCGCGATCGGGAAGTCCCTCTCCGTGACTGGCGCCTGGCCGCTCATCCGCGCACCTAAGTTGTCGCCCCGACCTCGTCCTTGATCCAGCCGTAGCCCTTCTCCTCGAGCTCGGAGACGAGCTCCGGGCCGCCGCTCTTCACGATCCGTCCGTCGTGCATCACGTGAACCCGGTCGGGTTCGACGAGGTGCAGGATCCGCTGGTAGTGGGTGATGATCAGCACCCCCATGTCGGGACCGGCGAAGTGGTTGACGCCGGCGGCGACGGTCCGCAATGCGTCGATGTCGAGGCCCGAGTCGGTCTCGTCGAGCACCGCCATCTTTGGCTTCAGCAAGGCCATCTGGAGCATCTCCATGCGCTTCTTCTCGCCGCCGGAGAAGCCGTCGTTCAGGTAGCGGCTGTTGAAGTCGGCCGGGACCTCCATCAGGGCCATCGCCTCCTTCGTGGTCTTCGCGAACTCCCGGAGCTTGATCTCGGGCTCGCCGCGCGCGTCGCGGTGGGCGTTGACGATCATTCGCAGGTACTTGGCGACGGTCACCCCTGGAACCGCCACCGGGTACTGGAAGGCCATGAACAGCCCCGCCCGCGAGCGCTCGTCGGGAGCTGCTTCGGTGATGTTCTCGCCGTCGAACTCGATCTCGCCCTCGGTGACGTCAAGCGAGGGGTGCCCCATGATCGCGTTCGCGAGCGTCGACTTCCCGGAGCCGTTCGGGCCCATCAGAGCGTGGATCTCACCGGCGCCGACCTCGAGGTCGAGCCCTCTGAGGATCTCCTTCTCCTCCGCGGATACGTGCAGGTTGTTGATCTTCAGGTCGGCCATTGATCTCCTATCAGTCTGGTTCAGGCCACCGCCCGGATGGTGATCGGGCGCTGGGCCCGTCGTCGGCGGGCGATCGGCCCCGCGGGTAAATCCTAGCTGGCGGGTCGGTTATCGGCCAACGCGGCGAGCGTGGTCGGATCAGGCCACCGCGGCGGCGGTTTCGCGCCGGCGCTCGAACTCAACCAGCTCGGCGAGCGTGGTGCTCGCCAGCGCCTTGGTGATGCCGCCCTGCACGCGCGTCCAGAGCAGCTTCGTCGCGCAGGCGTGATCACCGTCGATCTCGTGCGAGCAGAGGACCTTGCCGACCTTGCCGACCTCGTCGGGCTGAAAGCACTCCATCGGGGTGATCGGTCCCTCGAGCGCCTCGACCACCTCGAGCATCCGGATCTCCTCGGCCGGTCGCCCGAGCCGGTAGCCGCCGTGGGCGCCGCGCTGTGAGGTAACCAGCCCGGCGCCGCGGAGCTTCGCGGCGAGGTGCTCGAGATAGGACAGCGGCAGGGTCTCCGCCTCGGCGAGGGTGGCGAGCGGCACGGCGTCCTCGCCCTCGCACCTGCCCAGCGCCACCAGCAGGCGAACCCCGTACTCGGCCTTCGTGGAGAACAGCATCGGATAAATCCTAGCGGTGCGGTCGGCTTAGTCGGGGTCCTGCCCGCTCAGCGGCGTGCGCTCGCCCGTGTCCTGGACGCGCTGCTTGAGTAGGCGCCAGGGGTTGATCTCGACGCTGCCGTGCGCGGCGCTCCGCAGCGCCTTGCCGAGCATCGTGCCCGAGACCACGTCGTCCTCGGGGAGCTCGATCAGAAGCTCGAGGTTGCCGCTCGCGCTGCGTCTCGGCTCGGGGTCGTCGGCGGACAGCGTCTTGAACAGCTCGATCGCCGCGTCGTTCTCCTCGAGGATCAGGGCGGTGAAGCGCTCGACGCCCTCCGCCCGGGCCCGGGCCACCAGTCTTTCGAGCAGGGCCGTGGCCACTCCGCGCCCGTGCCAGTCGTCGACCACGGTCACGGCCACCTCGGCGATCCGCGGATCCTCGGAGCGCACGAACCGGGCGACTCCGACCGCATCGCCGCTCTCGGGGTCGAAGGCGATGATTGCCTCGTGGGCGTGATGGTCGACCTCGGTCAGGTAGCGGAGGTCGGTCGCCTTCAAGCTGCTCAGCGGGGCGAAGAACCGCCGGTACCGCGACTCGTCGCTGAGCCTGGCGAAACCGTCTGCCAGGGCCTCCTTGTCCCCCGGTTCGATCGGTCGCGTCAGCAGGGTGCGCCCGTCCCGGGTCTTGAGCTCGCCCGCCGTCATCGCGGGCAGACTAGATCAAGCCCTGCGACGCGAGCGGGCCTCAGGCCTCGATCAGGCCGCGGCGGATCGCGTAGCGGACCAGCTCCACCCGATCGCGCATGCCCAGCTTGCGCATGGCGTTCGAGCGGTGGTTCTCGACCGTCTTCTCGGAGAGCCCGAGGATGTCGGCGATCTCCCTGTTGGTGTGCGCTTCGGCGACCAGCGTGACAACCTCCAGCTCCCGCGGGGTCAGCTCCGCCTCGCCGCCCTGTCCGCGGCCGAGGACGTCCTTGATCAGGGCCTGCTGCGCCTCGGGGGTGAGGAACGGCTCGCCGCGGCGGACCGCGTCGATCGCGTCGAGCAGATCGGTGTCGGCGGCGCGCTTCAGCACGTAACCGGATGCCCCGGCCTTCAGCGCCTCGAAGAGGTAGCGGTCCTCGTCGTGCATCGAGAGGATCAGGATGGAGACCTCGGGCGCCTGCTCGCGCAGCTCGCGCGTCACCTCGAGGCCCGAGAGGCCGGGCATCTTCACGTCGAGGATCGCCAGGTCGGGGCGGTGCTGCAACGCCAACTCGCGGGCGTCGCCCCCGTTGTCCGCCTCCGCGATCACCTCGATCCCGTCCTGGCGCTCGAGCAGCATTCGCAGGCCCGAGCGGACGATTCCGTGGTCATCTGCAATCAGTACGCGCATCCTCAGTTGACATCATCGGCAATCGGGAGCCACAACCTGACCCGGGTGCCGATCCCGGGCCCCGAGTCGATCTCGAGCGCGGCCCCGACGAGCAGTGCGCGCTCGCGCATGCCGGCGAGCCCGAGCCCGGGCCCGGTTTGGTCGACGTCGAAGCCGGTGCCGTCGTCCGAGACCCGCAGCTCGAGGCTGTGCTCGTCGAGGCGGAGGCGAACGCGGATGTGACGGGCACCGGAGTGCCGGACGGCGTTCGAGAGCGCCTCCTGCGCCACCCGGTAGGTGACGAGTTGCAGCTCGTCGGACAGCTGCGGGAGCACGTCGGTGCTGAGCTCACGCTCGAACGCGGTGCGGATCTCGGTCTGGCGCCCGATGTCCTCGACGAGGCCCGCCAGCGCCGCCTCGAGGCCGAGGTCGTCGAGCGCCGTCGGGCGCAGCTGGCGAGCCAGCCTCAGCAACTCCTGCATCGCCTGGCTCGCGACTGCGCCCGTCTCGACCAGCTCCTGGGAGAGCTCCGGTGGCGCCTTCGAGCGCAGGGCCTCGAGCCTGAGGACGAGCCCGGTCAGCGCCTGGTTGACCTCGTCGTGCAGGTCCCGGGCGACACGGGCCCGCTCGCGCTCCTGGGCCTCGAGCGCTGCGCTGGCCCCGCTTCGCCGCTCCTCCTCGAGCCGGGCCAACATCTCCCGGAACGACTGGTCGAGCCGCCGGACCTCCTCCGGGCCGCCGATCGCGACCCGTTCCTGGGCGGCCTGCGGCCGCGCGAGATTGACCCGCTCCATCTCATCCGCGAGCCGCTCCAGCGGCTCGACCCGGCGCGAGAGCAAGAAGACATTGGCGGCGACCGTGGTCGCCAGCGCGAAACCGAGCACCAACCCTGCCGCTCCCGTGTCGCGCAGGCTGCTGTCGGGCGCCGAGGCGATCACCGCCGCGACGACCGCGGTGGCGATCAGCAGCAGGTTCACGAGGATGACTTGGGTGAGCAGTGTCCCGCGTCTCATCTACCCTTCCTTATCGCACGGTCTCGGCCTGAACCCGACCTTAGGGGCCGGTTAAGGACGTGTGGCAATATTCCATTCATCCCAGTTGACCTTCTTGGAGGCTTGAACCAGTGAGAACCACCCGCAGCTCGAACGTCGCCGCCGGCGTCCGCACGACGCTGCTGCTGGCGACCCTGACCGGCCTCTTCGTCGTCATCGGCGCCGCCATCGGTGGCCCGCAGACGGCGTTGATGTTCCTCTTCTTCGGTGCCCTGATGAACCTCGGCGCGTTCTGGTTCAGCGACAAGATCGCGCTGAAGATGAGTGGTGCCGTGCCGCTCGAGGAATCGCAGGCGCCCCGGATCTACTCGATGGTCCGCGAGCTCACCGAGCGCGCGCAGATGCCGATGCCGGCGCTGTACATGATCCCGCAGGCGCAGCCGAACGCCTTCGCCACCGGCCGCAGCCCCAAGCGTGCGGCGGTCGCCGTCACCGCTGGGATCACCAAGCTGCTCAGCGAGGACGAGCTGCGCGGCGTGATCGCCCACGAGCTCGCCCACATCCAGAACCGCGACACCCTGATCCAGTCGGTCGCGGCGACGATCGGCGGTGCGATCACCTACCTCGCCTACATGCTGATGTGGTTCGGTGGCGACAACAACAGCCCGCTGGGTCTGATCGGCAGCCTCGCGATGGTCCTCCTGGCGCCGATCGCCGCGTCGTTGATCCAGATGTCGATCAGCCGCCAGCGCGAGTTCTCGGCCGATGCGACCGGGGCCGAGATCAGCGGCCGGCCCGAGAGCCTCGCCTCCGCCCTGCTGAGGCTCGAACAGGGCGCCAAGGACATCCCGATGGACGTCAACCAGGCGACGGAGTGCATGTACATCGTCAAGCCGCTCTCCGGCAAGGGCATCGCCGGCCTGTTCTCCACCCATCCGCCGATCGAGGAGCGGGTCCGCCGTCTTCGTCAGATGCGGACCAGCGTCGGCTGAACGCCGGGGCGAGTGCACAGGCCCCGCGGGCGGCGGCGTGCGGCGCTGCCCAGTTCGCTGGGCCGGGCCCCGGTCGGCGCCCTCTCGGGGCGCGGGAAGGGCCCTGCTACACTTCCTGAAGTAATAGCCCTAATCCTGATCGAGTTTGAGGTGAATAGATGCCGACCGGCGCAGAGCTGATCGAGATGATCAAGGCGGGGATCGAGGAGGTCCAGCCCTCCGAGGCCCATGAGGAGCTCACGGCAAACGGAGTCGCCTTGGTCGACGTCCGCGAGCAGCACGAGTTCGAGGAGCGCCACATCCCCGGGGCAATCCACGTTCCCCGTGGCCACCTGGAAACGCGGATCGAGCAGTTCGTGCCCGACAAGGACACCCGCGTGATCCTCTACTGCGCATCCGGCAACCGCTCGGCGTTCGCGGCGCGGACGCTGGGCGAGGAGCTCGGCTACTCCGACGTTGCCTCGCTCGCCGGCGGCATCACCCTCTGGAAGGACCGCAACTACGAGACGGTCGTCCCCCGCAAGCTCTCGCAGGAGCAGAAGGAACGCTACAGCCGTCACATCCTCGTACCCGAGATCGGGCTCGAGGGTCAGCTGAAGCTGCTCGACGCCAGGGTCCTGCTGCTGGGCGCCGGTGGCCTCGGTTCGCCGGCGGCGCTCTATCTCGCCGCTGCCGGTGTCGGGACGATCGGTCTCGTCGACGACGATGTGGTCGATGCCTCCAACCTCCAGCGTCAGGTGATTCACAGCACCGAGACGATCGACGTCCCGAAGACGACCTCGGCGCGGCGCGCGATCGAGGCCCTGAACCCCGACGTCACCGTCAACGAGCATCGGATGCGGCTCGACTCCTCGAACGTGATCGAGCTGCTCTCGCAGTACGACGTGATCGTCGACGGCGCCGACAACTTCCCGACCCGGTACCTGCTGAACGATGCCTCTGTGCGGCTTGGCAAGCCGGTCGTCTCGGCCTCGATCCTCGCCTTCGATGGGCAGATCTCGACCTTCGTACCGCACCAGGGCCCGTGTTACCGGTGCCTGTATCCGACCCCGCCGCCGCCCGAGTTGGCGCCTTCGTGCGGGGCGGCCGGCGTGCTCGGGATGCTTCCCGGCGTGATGGGCCTGTTCCAGTCGCTCGAGGTCTTCAAGCTCGTCACCGGGGCCGGCGAGCCGCTGATCGGACGGTTGCTGCTGTTCGAGGCGCTGAGCACGACCTTCACCGAGCTCAAGGTCAAGCGCGACCCGAGCTGCCCGATCTGCGGTCCCGACGCGCCGCAGCTCGCCGACGAGGACCTCGGCAAGTTCCCCGACTACGAGGCGTTCTGCTCGGGCAGCGTTCTCGTCTGAGCCGGGGCGTCCGGCTGCCTGTAGGGTTCGCGCCGCCATGCCGACCGTGAAGATCCCGCCGGTCCTTCGCGCCCAGACGGGGGGTGAGTCCCAGGTCCCGATCGACGGCACCGATGTCGGCGAGGTCCTGCGGGGGCTTGCCGCCGCCCACCCGGGCACCGAGAAGCAACTGTTTGGCGACGACGGCGAGCTCAATCGCTACGTCAACGTCTACCTCAACGACGAGGACGTCCGCGTCCTCGACGGCCTCGCGACCGGGGTCGGCGCGGATGACACGATCGTGATCCTGCCCGCGATGGCCGGTGGTCGCGGCCTCTAGCGCGGGCCGCAGGTCTCACCGCTCACGGCTCGCCGCCCGTCAGCTTCGCAAATTCGAGCCACGATGGCTTCGGGTCGAGGTCGTCGTCGACCAACCCGGCCGAGGCGCACCAACCGCACAGCCCCTCAGGGCTCGCGGGGTCCCGCCAGGTGTACCAGAGCACGCCCCGGAGGTTCCAGCCGCTGCGCCGATCGAGCATCATCGTGTAGGTCTTCCGCAGCAGCCTCGCCTGCCGCTCGGGCGTCGTCGCCAGCGGGCTGTTTCCGCCCGGGTCCGATCCCCAGCCGATCTCGGTTACCCACATGGCGTCGTCGCCGTCGCCGCCGGCCCGCATCTCCGCTCGGGCGTCTCGCATCTGCTGTCTGACGTCCCCGATCCGCGGTCCGTAGGGATGGACCGCGACGAGGTCGGCGGCATCGGCGACCCCCGGTATCGCGTAGAGCTCGCGGAGAAACCTGGATGACTCGATCGCGCCCTCCCCGCCCGGGGTGGCGAACATGCCGGCGATCATGATCTCGGCGGCAGGATCCCTGCTCCGAATCGCCACCGCCGAGCGCAGCAGCAGCGTCGCGTACTCGGCGGGGTCCGGCCGCGGCTGCCAGAAGGTCGGCCCGTTCACCTCGTTCCAGATCTCCCAGGTGCGCAGGGGCCTGGGCTCGGTGTCGGGATTGGCCTGCGCGAAGCGCTCCCAGAAGCTGCCGTCCGGCCCGTAGCGAGCGACGGCCAGCCGCAGAAATCGCTCCCAAGCGCGCATCGCCCTGTCGCTCGTGGTCGGCGGCGTGGACCGCGTCGGCGCGTACGCGGTCGGGCTGCCGAACACGTATGGGATCGGCTGGATGCCGTTCGCGGCGAGGCTTCCGATCAGCTCGTCGTAGACCGACCAGGCGAAGACCCCGGGGCTGGTCTCGACCTGTGCCCAGGAGAGGAACAGGTGATAGCTGCCGACCCCGCCGGCGGCCATTCGCGCCAGGTCCGCCTCGCTGGTCGCATCCTGGGGCGCGACTCCGAAGAAGCTCGCGGGCCCCCGATCGGTGTCCGCCTCGTTGCCGCCGCAGCCGCCGATCGCCGCCACGATCAGGGTGAGGCCGACTACCAGGCGCCGGATCATCGCTACCCGCGGGTGCGTCGAAGCGCGAGCGCGACCGAGGCTGCCAGCGCGAGCGCCAGCGCGAGCCCGCCCGGTGAGACCGCCGCCGCACCGATCCCGGCCAGCGTCGACTGTGCCGGCTGCCGCTCACCGGTCACCCCGACCGGCCCGACGCGGCGGGCCCGCTCGTCCAGCGGCCCGGTCTCACCAACGCCACTCGTCTTCACGCCCGGCAGCGTCAGCACGTACTCCTCCACGGCCGGTGGGCCGGCGGCGGCGCTCTGCGGCCCGGTCGCCGCGACGACCGCCAGCACGATGCCCGCGCCCAGCATCAATCTAGACTGCGTCCCGCGCCTCATCGACGGAACAGGGTAGTGGGTCGGGAAGGCGCCGATCAGCAGTGCTTCCTCAGCCCTCGATATCCCTCCCGGTGGCGGCCGGCATCGTCGCCCTGGCGCTTGCCGAAGGCGGCTTCTCGGCCTCGGTGCTCGGTGTCGCGACTGCCGCGACCTGGCTCTTGATCGGCGGGCTGCTGCTCGGCGGCAGCTTGGGCCTCGGCGCCGTCACGAGGCGGCTGACGGTACTGATCGGCCTGCTGGCGGCGCTCGCCGTCTGGACCGCGCTCTCGTTGAGCTGGACAGCTGACGACGGCGCGGGGTTCATCGACCTGGTCCGGATCCTGCTCTATACGGGGCTGGTGCTGCTGGTCGGCCTCGCGGCAAGGGCGGGCAGCGCGCCATCCTGGCTCGCCGGGATCGCGCTTGGGGGTACGGTTGTCGCGACGATCGCCCTCGGATCGCGGTTGCTCGGCCTCGGCGGCGATCAGGACCTGGCGCTCGAGTTGAACCTCGCCGCGGAGCGGCTCAGCTATCCGATCGGGTACTGGAACGGGCTCGGCTATCTGCTCGCGATGACGCTCCCGGCGGTGGCGTGGCTGACGGTCGCGGCCCGCACCTCGATCGCCCGCGCGGCCCTCGCCGGCTCGGTTCCGCTCGTCACCGCGCTGTTTCTGACTTCGTCACGCGGTGCCCTGCTCGCGGGCGCGATCGGTCTGCTGATCGTCCTTGGGTTCGCGGTCGATCGCCACCGCGTCACCGAGGCGGCGATCGTTGCGGTGCCGGCCTGGGCGGTCGTGATCATCGCGGCCGCTGTGGCCAGGGGTGAGTTGAGCCCGATCGGGGGCCCCTCAGCGGCGGGCCTCGCGATCGCCGCCCTCGTTGCTGCCATCGCGGCGGGCGCCCACCTCGCCTTCGGACGGCTCGATGCGCGCGCCGCCGCGCAACCTGCGTCGCGACCGTCGCGACAGGCCGGCGGCCGCGTGGTCGTGGCCGCGCTGGCCGCCGTGCTCGCGGTCATCCTCGTGCTCGGGCCTAGCGCGCTTCTCGGGGAGTTCCGCTACGAGGAGACCGCCGTGCAGGGTGAGTCGGTCGGCTTCGCGTCCGATTCCGGTCGCAGCTCCTTCTGGGACGCGGCCCTTGGGGCCTTCGGTGAGGCCCCGCTTCGCGGTGTGGGCGCCGGCGGCTACGAGGCCTACTGGTCGATGAACGGGGACCTGGCCGTTCCCGCCCGCAACGCTCACTCGGCCCCACTCGAGACCCTCGCCGAGCTCGGCCTGCCGGGCGGGCTGTCGCTGCTCGCGGCGATCGGCCTCGGCGCGTTCGGGGCGGTCGTGACCCTACGTCGGCAGCGCGGGCGGACCCGGGGCGCCGCGGCCGCCGTGGTCGGGATCTTCCTCGCCGGGCTGCTTGCGATCGGGATCGACTGGAGCTGGGAGCTTCCCGCGGTCGTCGTCCCGTTCCTCGTCAGCCTGACCCTGATCTGCGGCTCAGGCCTGCGGCCGGCGGGCGCCCCCGGGGGCTCGCTGTTGGTCGACTCGCGAATGGCGGGCTATGAGCCGCTCGATGCGCCGACCCGGCCCGCCCCCTGGGCGATCGGGCTGGGAATCGGCGCCGGCCTCCTTGCCGCGGTCTGGGCGGGATGCGTGCTGGCCCTTGCTGCGATTCAGCTCGACCGGTCTGCAGATCGGCTTGCCTCCGGTGATCTGACGGGCGCGGCGGAGGCGGCTCGCAGCGCGGCGCAGATCGAGCCGTGGAGCTCCGAGCCCGCCCTGCGCCTGGCCGAGATCGAGCAGACCGCGGCCAACCTCGGGGCCGCCGAGCTCAGGGCGAAGGAGGCGATCCGGCTTGCGCCCGAGGACTTCCGATCCTGGCTGCTGATGTCTCAGATCCAGGTCGATCTCGGCCGCCTGGCGGCCGCAGGCACCTACGGGCTCCGGGCGCAGGCCCTGGCTCCGCTGCAACTCGGCCGCCAGGACGCGCTGCCGGAGCCCTGAGCGCCCGGCGCTGGCGTATGTCGCCGTCGCGGGCTATCCTCAAAACCCCGGGGTCTGAGCGGGCCGGAGACGGGGAGCCTAGATTTTGAGCGACGTTGTCAGCCATTCAGCCGTAGCGGACGGCCACGCCCAGTCGCCGCCGCTCGGCGCGTCCGAAAGCGGTTCGCGGGCGGCTACGGCGGGCGCGCTGATGCCGCGGCCCGCAACCCGGCGCCGTTGGTGGCGCGATGCCCGCCGCCGGCGGATGCTCGCGGTCGCCGACCTCGTGGCGGTGGCGGTGGCGGCGGCTGTGACCGCGACGCTGATCGGCAGCCCCTGGCCGTTTGCCTTTCTTCCGCTCTGGCTTCTGATCTCGAAGTTCTTCGGGCTCTACGATCGCGACCATCGGGCACTGCGGCACCTGACGGCGGACGAGGTGCCCGCGATCACGGCCTGGGCGGCGACGACGACGGCGGGACTCGCGTTGCTGCTGCCGCTGACCTCGGCCGGGGAGCTGGGGGCCGTCCCGGCGGTGGTCAATCTCGTCGTGGTCTGTCTGGCGGCGATCGTCACCCGTTCGCTTGCCCGCCGGCTGTGGTGGGCCTGGACCCCACCTGAGCTGGTCGGGATCATCGGCGACGGCCCGTCACTGGAGTCGATGCGGCGCAAGCTCGGCCTATTTCGCGATATGCACTTCGAGCTCGCGGTGGAGCGCAGCATGGACGAGCTTGGCGGTGGTGAGGATCGGAGCCTGGCGCTGCTCGACCTGACCGCGTCTGTGGACCGGATCGTGCTCGCCTCGGAGACCGTCGACACCGACCTGATCGCCGAGCTGAACACGATCTGTCGCAAGCGGCAGGTGAAGCTGAGCGTCGTCTCGCCGCTTCGCGGCCGGGCGCTGCCTTCCCTGCAGATCGCGCAGGTCGCCGATCTGCCGATCCTCGAATACAACACCTGGGATCCCTCGCGCTCTTCGCTCTCGATCAAGCGGGCCTTCGACGTCGTCGTCTCCGGGATCGGCCTGCTGCTGCTGGCTCTGCTGCTGCCCTTCGTCGCGATCGCGATCAAGCTCGACAGCCGTGGGCCGGTGTTCTTCTCCCAGGTGCGCGCGGGTCTCGGTGGCCGACCCTTCCGGATCTACAAGTTCCGGACGATGAGAGTCGACGCCGAGGAGCGACTCGAGGACGTCGTCAGCCTCGAGCAGCTCGAGGACCCGATGTTCAAGCTCCGCGACGATCCCCGGGTGACGAGGGTGGGGCGAATCCTCCGCCGTCTCTCGATCGACGAGCTGCCGCAGCTGTTCAACGTGTTCGTCGGTGAGATGAGCATCGTCGGGCCGCGGCCCGAGCAGGTCGAGATCGTCGAGCGCTATTCGCCCGAGGATCGCTTCCGGCTCACGGTCAAGCCGGGGGTCACCGGCCCGATGCAGGTCTTCGGCCGGGGCGAGCTGACCTTCGCCGAGCGGCTGGCGGTCGAGCTCGAGTACATCGAGAACCCGTCGCTGGCACGTGATCTGCGCATCGTTCTGCACACGGTGCCGGCGGTCGTTCGCGGCACCGGTGCCTTCTGAGCGTCTCGGCGACGGTCATCGTTCCCTCGCGCGGCCCGGCGTCGCGCCTGCGCCGCCTGCTCGACTCGCTGGCGGCCCAGTCCACCGAGCACGAGACGCTGATCGTCGACAACGCCTCGCCGGGCGGCGAGGTCAGTGCGCTGGCCGCGAGGTACGGTTTCGCGCGCGCGATCCGGCTCGAGCGCAACGCCGGCTACAGCGCCCCGGTTAACCTCGCGGCGAGGCAGGCGGCCGGCGACGTTCTCGTCCTGCTCAACGACGACTGCGTCTGCGAGCCGCAGTTCGTCGAGAGGCTGGGCGAGCGGATCGAACCGGCATCGAGCGTGGTCATGGCGGCCGCCGTGATGCGTGACAAGGTGGACAGGTCGCTGATCGACACCGCCGGCATGCAGCTCGACCGGACCCTGCTCGTATACGACTACCTGAATGGGATGCCGCTCACGGCGCTCGCCTCGGCGCCGGACCCGATCGGCCCCTCAGCCGCGGCCGCGGCCTTCGACCGCGGCGCCTTTCTCGATCTTGGCGGCTTCGACGAGAACCTGTTCGCCTACTGGGAGGACGTCGACCTCGTGCTCCGCCTTCTGGGCGAGGGCGCTCGCTGCCGGCTGGCCCGCGAGGCCCTCGGCACCCACGAGCATTCGGCCACGCTCGGCTCGGGCTCGACCGAGAAGAACCGGCTGATGGGGTTCGGTCGCGGATACGTGTTGAGGAAGTGGCGGGTGATCACCCCGCGCACGCTGCCCGGCGTGCTCGTCCGCGAGGCGACGCTGCTCGCGGGCCAGGCGGTCATCGATCGCACGATCAGTGGCCTTCCGGCGAGGGTCCGGGGCTGGCGCGCGGCCGAGCCGGGCGTGCGCTACCCATCGATCGTCGCCAGCCGGGGCGGGGGAGACAGCCTGCCGAGGACCCTCCACCGCAGGCTGATGCGGCGGCGGCGGATCACCGGCTCGGGCTGAGGGGCGAAGCTAGGGCCGCGGTCCCGCGCCGGCGTCGCGGAGCACGCCGCCGACCAGCGAGGCGGCCAGCTTGACCGCGATGCCGAGATAGATCAGCGCGTTGAAGGGGCCGCTGTGCGCGCCGGCATAGTGCTTTCGGTAGAACCGCCCCATGCCGCGGTGAAAGGCGATCTGCAGGCGCGCGTCTCGGTGCCCGTCCGTGGTTCCACCCTTGGTGTGGATCGCACGCACTGAGGGCTCGTAGAAGGTGACCCAGCCCGCCTCGCCGAGCCGGTAGGAGAGGTCGAGATCCTCCATGTACATCCAGTAGCCCGCGTCGAAGACGCCGACCTGCTCGAGCGCGCTGCGGCGGAGCAGCATGAAGGCGCCGTTGACCGCGTCCACCGGGCCCCGCTCGACCTCCGGAGCGCGGTAGGCGGCGAGTCGTCCGCCCGCAGGCGCTGCCCGATCCCGCTGAAGTGACCGAGCGCGCTGAGCGGCGTCGGGAAGCTGCGCCGGGCCGCGTGATCGAAGCTACCGTCCTCCCGGTAGAGGGCCGGGCCGCAGCATCCGATCCGGGGATCCGACTCCATCAGCTCGATCAGGACCGGCAGGGTGTCGGCCTCGATCGCCGCGTCCGGGTTCAGGGCGAGCACGTAACGTCCCCTGCCTCCGGTCAGCCCGATGTTGGTGGCGGCGCCGAAGCCGAGGTTCTCGGGCTGAGCCAGCAGACGAACCTCGGGGTGGCTCGCCGCGACCATCTCCACGGTGCCGTCGCCGCTCGCGTTGTCGACGACCGTGACCGTCATCGACTCGCCGAGACCGTGCTCGGAGAGCGAGCCCAGGCATCGGTCGAGCAGCTCCTTCGAGCGGAAGGAGACGATCACGACGTCGAGCAGCGGCGCATCCACGGCGCGAAAGCTAGCTGTGCCCGCCGGCCGGGGGCGCTCAGTGCTCGAGCACCAGCCCGAGGAACCGCTTGGTCCGCTCCCCCTGAGGATTCTCGAGCACCTCGAGCCGGCGGCCCCTGCTCGACGACGACGCCGTCGTCCATGAAGACGACGCGATCGGCGACATCGCGGGCGAACCCCATCTCGTGGGTGACGACGATCATCGTCATCCCCTCGTCGGCGAGCTCTCGCATCACGTCGAGCACCTCCTTGACCAGCTCGGGGTCGAGGGCGCTGGTCACCTCGTCGAACAGCATCACGTGCGGGTCCATCGCCAGCGCCCGGGCGATCGCGACCCGCTGCTGCTGGCCGCCCGAGAGCCGTTCGGGGTACTCGCCGATCTTGTCGGATATGCCGACGCGCTCCAGCAGCTCCTCGCCACGGGCGCGGCACTCCGCGGCGCTGCGTCCCAGAACCCGCTGTGGGGCCATGGTCACGTTCTCGAGCGCGTTCTTGTGGGGGAACAGGTTGAACTGCTGGAAGACCATCCCGACCCGGCGGCGGACGAAGTCGAGGCCCTCGTCGAAGTCCTTGCTCGTGATCTCGGTTCCCTCGAGGGAGATCTGGCCCGCCTCCGGCGGGGCCAGCAGGTTGATGCATCGCAGCAGGGTCGACTTCCCGGAGCCGCTCGGCCCGATCACGCAGACGACCTCGCCCTTGCGGATCTCGAGATCGACGCCGTCAGCACCTTGAGATCCCCGAAGCTCTTCTCGACCCCCTCGAGCTTGATCATCGGGCCGGTGTAGCCGTTCGCGGGCCGTTCGTCGACCTCTGCGCTCATGCCGAGCCTCGCTCGTACTGGGCCTGCTGGCGCGCGATCATCCAGTCGACGACCCGCGCCAGCGGAATCGTCACGAGCACGAACAGGATCGCACCGAGCATCAGCGCGGAGGAGTTGAACTCGACCGACTGGATGTCGCGGCCGGCCTGCACCACCTCGATCAGGCCGATGACGCTGACCAGCGTCGTGTCCTTCATCAGCGCGATGTAGTCGTTGAGCAACGGCGGGATCACCTTGCGGATCGCCTGCGGCACGATCACGAAGCGCATCGCCTTGCCGTAGCTCATTCCGAGCGAGCGGGCAGCCTCCATCTGCCCCCCGGGGACCGCCTCGATGCCGGCCCTGTAGACCTCCGCCATGTAGGCGCCGTAGGTCAGGGTGATCGCGAAGACCCCGTACCAGAACGGAGAGGGCTGCCCGAACCACTCCGGAACTCCCAGCCATCGCGGGATCACCGAGCCCTCCCCGGTGAGCGGGTCGGTCGCCGCCAGTGCGCCGAGGCTCGTCGAGACAAGCAGAATCGTGAGCAGCGCCGGCACGCCGCGAAGCACGTCGATGTAGGCAACCGTCGGCACCCGCACGATCCAGCTCAGCCGCCCCGGCGTCTGCCGCAGGATCGCCAGGATCAGGCCCCAGATCAGCGAGGCAATCCCGGCGACGATCGAGAGCTTGATCGTGAACACGAAGCCGTCGATCACCTTGTCGAAGTTGCTCGGGTCGAACATCACCCCGAAGTCGAAGTACTGCTCGAGGATTCTGTCCATCCGGCCGCCCCTCTCTCCTCGCTGGTCCGCTCAGACTATTGGTCTGGCTGGCGAGGGCGCGAGACAAGACCGGGCGCCCCAGGTGGGGGCGCCCGGTCGAAGCCGACGGCCCGATGCCGTGGGCTCATCTGTTGAGACCGATCAGCTCGGCTCGTGGGTGGAGTTGAGCACGCTCTCCGGAACGTCGATCTCGAACCACTCCTGGTAGAGGTCGTTCAGCGTCCCGTCGTCCTTGATCTCCTGAATCGCGCCGTTGACAGCCTCGCGCAGCGCGTTGGCGCCCTGCGGGAAGATGACGCCGTACTCCTCGTCGGTCTCGACGTCGGCGACGACCTCGAGCCGGCCGCCGCTGTTGTCGGCCTGGTCCTGAACTGACGGCAGGTCGTTGACGACCGCATCGACCTGCTCGGAGAGCAGCGCGTTGTAGGCGTCGTCGATCTCCGGGAACCCGCGAACCTCGCTGGCACCGGTGTTTTCGTTCGCGTAGGTCTCGCCGGTGGTGCCGTCCTGGCCCCCGACGATCTTGCCGTCGAGATCCTCGAAGCTGGCCACGTCGCTGTCGGCGCGTACCAACAGACCCTGCGATGCGAGGAAGTACGGGTCGGAGAAATCGACCCGGTTCTCGCGGGCCGGCGTGATCGTCGTCGCCGCGATCGCGAGGTCGAACTGGCCGCCGCCGCCCTGGAGCAGCAGGTCGAACGGGGCATCCTCGATCTGGGTCTGGAGATCGAGGCGATCAGCGACCTCGTTGATCAGGTCGATGTCGAAACCCTCGTAGTCGGGCGGATCGCCCTGCTCGAAGGGCGGGAACGGAATATCGGAGCCGACGATCAGGGTGCCGGACTTGATCAGGTCGAAATCGGCCGTATCGCCGGCCGCGGTTGTGGTGGTGTCGCCGCCGCTATCGTCGTCACCACATGCGGCGAGTCCAAGCGCCGCGGTGAGGCCGATGACGAGGGCGAGAAGCGTCCACAGACGAGTCTTGCGCATTGGGATGGGTCCCCTTCCTCTCTCAGGGTTGTCGCGGGCGGAGCCTCCCGGCCGCAGCCTGAGACCATATCCGTACGCAACCCCGCGCGCAGTCCCACGCGGCTTGCGTCCTTTACTACACTTACTGAAGTGACAGGCGGCGATCTCCTCAATCGGCCCTGCGGCGGGCGCTTCGAGAATGTGATCGAGTCGATCGGCAACACGCCGATCGTCGAGCTGCCGCGCCTCTCCCCGAATCCCTCGGTGCGGATCTTCGCGAAGCTCGAGGGGCGGAACCCGACCGGGTCGGTCAAGGATCGAATCGCGAAGGCGATGATCGAGAATGCCGAGAGCGAGGGCCTGATCTCCCCCGGGCAGACCGTGATGGAGCCGACCTCCGGCAATACCGGGATCGCGTTGGCGATGATCTGCCATCGCAAGGGCTACCCGTTCCGGGCGGTGATGCCGGACAACGTGACCGCGGAGCGCTCGCAGCTGCTGAGCATGTACGGGGCCGAGATCGTCTACTCGGAAGGCTCCAAGGGCTCGAACGGAGCCGTCGAGATGGCGCTCGACATGGCCGAGCGCGACGCCTCGCTGTACATGCCCTATCAGTACGGGAACGCCGCCAATCCCGACGCCCACTACAACGGCACCGCCGTCGAGATCCTCGAGGAGCTCGACTCGGTCGCTGCGTTCGTCGGCGGAATGGGCACCGGCGGGACGCTGATGGGCAACGGCCGGCGCCTCAAGGAGCACGATCCGGAGACGAAGATCGTCGCCGCCGAGCCGATGCAGGGTGAGCTGGTCTCCGGGCTGCGATCACTCGACGACGGCTTCATCCCGCCGATCATCGACCTCTCGGTGCTCGACCGCAAGATCATGGTCAGCAACGAGAACGCGATCCGCTGGACCCAGTGGCTGCTGCACGAGGAGGGTCTGTTCGCCGGGGTCTCCTCGGGCGCGATCGCCTACGTGGCGCGCCGAATCGCCGCTGAGATCGACGGTGGCAACGTCGTCTTCCTCGTCCCCGACGAGGGTTGGAAGTATCTCTCCTCCGGCGTCTACACGAAGCCCTACGAAGAGCTCGAGAACGTCGACTCCACCGTCTGGTGGTAGCCGGGCCCCGGCGCCCTCCGGGGCCGGCCTGAGGCCCTCTGTACGCTGGCCGCGGATGCAGATCGACCGATCAGTCCTCGAAGCGATCGCCGCTCACGCGACGGCGGAGCGGCCGAACGAGTGTTGCGGGATGCTCGGCGGCAAGGACGGCAGGGCGACGACCCTCTACCGCGCCCGCAACGCCTTCGCGAGCCCGCTCCGCTACCGGGTCGACGATCGCGACCTGTTCCGGATCGTCGAGCGTGAGATCCCCGACGCCGGCGAGGAGCTGCTGGCGATCTACCACTCGCATCCGAACAGCGAGGCGTATCCGTCCCAGACCGACATCAACCTCGCCGACGGCTGGCCGGATCCGCTCTACCTGATCTGCTCGCTGGCCGATCCGGAGCGTCCAGTGACCCGGGCGTTCTCGATCCGCGACGGCGCCGTCGAGGAGGTCGAGCTTGTCGTCGGCTGACGGCCCCCTCGCCTGTCCGCGCTGTGGCCGCCGGCACCCCGCCGACGCCCGGCTCTGTGACAGCTGCGCGATGCCCCTGGTCGTCGCCGACCGCGACGAGGATCCGCCAACCGGTCCCGCGCACGAGCAGGCCCGCAAGATCCATCCGCGGTTCGCCCGGGGCGATCTCGTCCGCGTCGCGGTCGGCCGCAACCTCGCTGAGGCCGAGCTGATCAAGGGGGTGTTGCTCGAGCAGGGGATCCCGAGCCTCCTGCAGCGGACCGGCGGCTTCGACGTACCGGACTTCCTCGCGGCGGGGCCGCGCGACGTGCTCGTCCCCTCCAGTGGGGTCGATGCGGCACGGGATCTGCTCTCCGAGGTCGAGGAGGGAGGCCACGGCGTCGGGGTCGACGAGGGGCCGGAGGAAGCCCTTGCACCGCCGGCTCGCCCCGGACGGGCGGTGCGCTTCAGGGTCGCTGCCGCGCTGCTCGTGGCGTTGCTGCTGTTCGGTGCGCTCGCCGGGGCCGTCTGGGATCGCGTCGGCTGACCGTCACGCGGTGTCGCGCTCGACCGTTGCCCTCAGGTGCGCCCGCCAGAGGTCCTCGATCGAGGCCGTGTCGGTGCCGAACGCGATCTCGAGCGACCGGTCGGAACCGTCCTTGCGTAAGCGCGAGACGAGCAGCTCGCAGGCATGGCGCCCGACCTCGCGATCGAGCAGGTCGAAGACGGTGCCGCCGAGGATGATCGCGTCCCTTGGGCCAGGCGGGAAGGCGGGCCGGCCGCCCTCCGACAGCCGCCTGGAGACGGCCGGGCGAAAGAGCGGCACCTGTCCGGCGAAGTACTGGGCGCCGCCCTCGATCAGCCAGGCCCAGCGAACGTAGCGGACGAAGGTCGCCGGCCCCCACGGTGGTGGGATGCTCTCGTTGTGGGAGGCCAGAGTCAGCTGCGCGTACAGCCTCCGGGAGGTGCCGAGCAGCGCCCGCAGGGAGTCCTCGCCGCCGGCGCGGCGCTCGAGGGCCGCGTCGTTGAGCACGTGCAGCTCAGCAGCCGTCGCCCAGCCCGAGAGGTAGCGGCGGCCGGCGGGCGCCGCGGCGAGTCGGGCTGCGGGCAGCAGCGGGTGGGCGGCCGCGAGCCAGCCCGCGCTCGGATGGATCACGACCGTGACGTCTCCCGGAGCGGCCTCGAGCCGGTCCTCGAGCCGCAGGCGCAGATCCTCGAGATCGTCGAGCACCCGCTCCGCGCATTCCTCGTCCCCCTCCTCGTGGCGGGCGACGAAGCTGAGCGACTCGGTCTCTGTCCAGGGCATCTCCCGTGCAGGCTAGTGGCAGCTGCAGGGAGCGCCGCCTAGCACCGCTGGGCGGGCGACAGATGACGCCGACCGAGGCCCGTCGAGGCCGTCAGGCGAAGACCGGCTCTGCGCAGATCTCCCGAATCCGCTCGGCCGCCCGCAGGAACTCCTCGTCCGCCATCACGGGGACTCCCTCGAAGGGAAGGTCGCGGTCGATCTCGACCCATGACTGACAGCCGTGATGCTCGTCGCGAACGCGGACGGTGACCGGGCGTGGGATCCGATGGACCTTGAGCAACAGCACGTGGAGCGGGTGCGTTCGCTTCCAGGCGAGCCGCTTGCGGGCGTAGTCCTGGGTCCAGACGTGGAACGGGGTCAGCGAGTCGATGATCCGGGGATCGTCGATCTCGAAGCGGTCGGCGACCTCGGCCCAGGCGCGGATCCTGACCCTGTCGGGCTGTGGGATGCCGCCGTCCTGCAGCAGCGCCCGCGGCGGCGGCTCCTCGTCGGGCCAGACGCCTTCCTCGAGCGCCCGGCGGAGCTCAGGGTGGTGTGATTCGCGCACGAGATCGTTGCGCTGGTGGTCGAACGTTGGATAGAGGAAGAACTGCTCGTGATCGAGCTCGAAGTGCTTGTTCTCCTCGCGGATGCCGCCCTTGCGGAGCGTGATCAGCTGCTCGCCCTCGGCGAGCGCGCGCACAGTTACGGACCATTCCTTGAACGCAATTGGCATTGATGAGTCTTCCGTGGTTGGGGGTCGAGACGATGAGGAGGACGCTGGAAGGTCGCTCCCGGCGTGGGTTGAGCCCAGCAGAGGGCGAGTGTAGAGAAGCGTCCGCAGAGGTCAAGTTAGTTGCGGGAGTTACATGAATCTTGCAGGGCAGGGTCGTGCCCTCCGGCCGGGCCCTCAGCCGGCGGCCGGCGGCCGCCCCAGCCCACCGCCCCCCGGCGTCTCGATCCGCAGCCGGTCGCCCTCCGCCAGCGATCCGGCGGCCTTCGATTCGAGTGGCTCGCCGTTCAGGAGGTTGCGCCCCGGGGCACCGTCCTCGCCCCCGTCACGGCCCCGTGGCGGGCGGCGGCGGCGCTCGGTTATCAGCGTGAACTCCATCGGCTCGAGCGCCTCGATCTCGCGGATCACGCCGTCGCCGCCCCGCTGCCGTCCCGCGCCGCCGCTGCCGCGGCGCAGCCCGAGCTCCCGGACCCGCACCGGCAGCTCCGACTCGAGCGCCTCGATCGGGGTGTTGAGCGTGTTCGACATCGCCACGTGCACGGCATCCGGTCCGGGCTGCTCCGGGCAGGCGCCCTGGCCGCCGCCGATCGTCTCGTAGTAGGTGAAGCCGTCGTTGGAGAGCGTCAGGTTGTTCATCGTCCCCTGCCCCTGTGCGGGCGCCGGGAGGACCCGGCCGAGGGCCGCGAGGACGAGGTCCGCAACCCGGCTCGACGTCTCGACGTTCCCGGCCGCGACGGCGGCGCCCGGGTTCGCGTTGAGGATCGAGCCAGGCGGTGCGGTGATCGAAACCGGCCGGTGCCCGCCGGCCGACGGTGGGGCGTCGGGGTCGAGCATCACCCGCACCGCGAACAGCGCCGCCGAGCGCGTCACCGGGAGCGGGCAGTTGAGGTTCCCTTCCACCTGTGGGGCGCTGCCCCCGAAATCGAGCTCGAGCCGGTCCCCGTGAATCCGCGCCGCGACCCTGAGCTGTGCCGTCGTCCCGCCCGACTCGAGCTCATCGGTCGCCTCGTAGGTGCCGTCCTCGATCTCGCTCAGTGCGGCCCTCGTCCGCCGCTCCGCATAGTCGAGGACCTCGCGCATCCCCGCGGCCAGCAGCCCGCGGCCGAGCCGCTGCGACAACTCGAGCACTCGTCGCGTGCCGAGCAGGTTCGCCGCCCGCTGCGCCCGCAGGTCCGCGAGGCGCTGCGCCGGGTCGCGCATCCGCGCGGCCAGCGCCCGCAGCTCGTCGTCCCCGACTCGGGTCGGGCCGATCACGATGCCCTCCTCCTCCAGCGTCGTCGAGAAGGCCGGCATCCCGCCCGGCGTCGGCCCGCCGATGTCGGCGTGATGGGCCCGGTTGGCGGCGAACCCGAACAGGCTCCCCTCGAGGAAGACCGGCGAGATCAGGGTGATGTCGGGCAGGTGGGTGCCGCCCTGGAATGGATCGTTGATGATCCACAGGTCTCCCGGGCTGTGGGCCTCGTCGCGGATCGCCCCGACCGCGTCCGGCATCGACCCGAGATGGACCGGGATGTGCTCGGCCTGCATGACCAGCTCGCCGCCCGCGTCGAACAGCGCCGTCGAGCAGTCCTGGCGCTCCTTGATGTTCGGCGAGTGGGCCGAGCGGATCAAGGTCGCACCCATCTCCGCGCAGATCGAGTGCAGCGCCCCGACCATCACCTGGAGGGTGACGGGGTCAACGGCCATCGCCGCCTCCGATCCGGAGCTCGATCGTGCCCCGTGAATCGACGCCGCCCCGCGATCCGGGCGGGATCACAACCGTCGTCTCCGGGAGCTCGACCACGGCCGGGCCGCCGAGCTCCGTCCCGGGTCGGGGCTCACCCGTGATCACCTCGGTCTCGGTCCAGCCGCCGGCGAACCAGGCGCGACGGCTCGAGCGGGCCGGGGCGGGCAGCTCCTCGGGGGCGAGCAGATCGGGGGTTGCGCCGCCCTCGATCGCCGCGACGCGGACCCCGACCAACTCGATCGCGGCGCCGTCGTCCCGGTATCCGTAGCGGCGCTCGTGCTCGATGGCGAACAGCTCGGTCAGCTCCGCCGGGCTCGGCTCCGGTCCGGCGGGGACGTCGAGCTCGAAGGCCTGGCCCGCGTAGCGGATCTCATAGGTCACCTCGAGCCGGTGCCCCGCACCCAGCCCTGCAGCCGTGGTCGCCGCCATCTCGCCGACGCGACCGGCGATCGCCTCCCGGGTCAGCGTCGCCCCGGCCAGCAGCACCGTCCTCGAGCTGTCGCGGCGGCGCTCACCCGCGGTCAGGCCGAGGGCCGAGAGCACGCCACTCGTCCGGGGACACAGCACCCGATCGATTCCCAGCTCCGCGGCGATTGCGGCTGCGTGCATCGGGCCGGCGCCGCCGAACGCGATCAGGGCGAAGCCCCGGGGGTCGATCCCGCGCTCGACCGTGACCACCCGCAACGCGCCGACCATCTCCTGGTTGGCGACGCGGACGATCCCGGCGGCGGTCTCGATCGGCCCCAGACCAAGCTCGTCGGCGAGGCGACCGATGGCGCCCATCGCGAGCTCGCGGTCGAGCGAAACCCCTCCCGCGAGCGCCTCGCCCTCAGGCAGATAGCCGAGCACCAGGTTGGCATCGGTCACCGTGGGCCGATCGCCGCCGCGCCCATAGGAGGCGGGACCGGGGTCGGCTCCCGCGGACTCGGGGCCGACCCGCAGGGCGCCGCCGCCGTCGCGCCAGCCGATCGAGCCGCCGCCGGCGCCGACGGTGTGGATGTCGACCATCGGCAGCTGGATCGGCCGCTCGCCGATCGTCCGCCCGGCGGTCCGGTGGACCTCACCGGACTCGACCACGCAGACGTCGCATGAGGTTCCCCCCATGTCGAGCCCGACGGCGTCGGGCGCGCCGCTTATCCGGGCAAGCAGCGCCGCGCCGACCGCGCCGCCGGCTGGGCCGGAGAGGACGCTCCAGGCCGCGCTCCTCGTCGCCTCGGCGAGCGTCGCGACGCCGCCCGAGGACTGCATCACGACCGGCTCGGGAACGCTGATCGGCACGCACCGCTCACCGAGGTGGGTCAGGTAGCGCCGCAGCAGCGGCGCCAGGTAGGCGTCGATCACGGTCGTCGAGCAGCGCTCGTACTCGCGGAACTTCGGCAGCACCTCGGAGGAGACGCTGACCGGGATCTCCGGGTAGGCGGCGCGCAGCGCCGAGGCCAGCCGCGCCTCGTGCGCCGGTTCGAGGTAGCTGAACAGCAGACAGATCGCGATCGCCTCGCAGTCGGTGGCGGCGACGGCGTCGACGACGCGGTCGACCTCGTCGTCGGTGAGCGGCTCGATCACGCCGCGTGGCCCGACCCGCTCGCGGACACCGATCCGAAGCTCGGGCGGGGCCAGCGGAGCCGGGCGATCGGCGCAGAGGTGGTAGAGGCTGAGGCGGTCCTGGCGGGCGATCTCGAGCAGGTCGGTGAAGCCCGCGGTCGCGATCAACGCGGTCCGCGCTCCGTGCCGCTCCAGCAGCGCGTTGGTCCCGACCGTCATTCCATGGCTGAAGGCCTCGACCCCGGCGCCGTCGGTGCCTGCGGAGTCGAGTGCCGCCACGACCGCGGCCAGCACCCCCTCCGACTGGTCGGCCGGGGTGCTCGGGACCTTCGCCGTGTGAACGGCGCCGTCGGCGAACAGGACGGCGTCGGTGAAGGTTCCGCCTACGTCGACTCCGAGCAGCATGGCGCCAACATAGAACCTGTCCGCCGAACTCGTCCCGCGCGACGGGCCGGAGCCCCACGCGGCGACGGTCAGCCCCAGGTCTCGAGCCGTGCCTCGCCGCTGCGCCCGATCACCGTGTGGGCGCCGTCGAGGGCCGTGTCCCGGTTCGGGAAGTCGCTGCGGCGGTGGACCCCGCGGGACTCGGCCCGGACGAGCGCGGAGGCGGCGATCATTCGCGCCGGCGGATAGGGATCGTCGAGCATCTCGGTCAGCTCGGATGCGGTCCGCTGCGGGCCGGCGAGTCGCCAGAGCCGCTCTCTGGTGCTCACCGTCGGCGGCTGAAAGCGCCACTCCGGCACCGGCGGCGGGCTCCCGGAGAGGTCGCGCCCGAGCAGCTCGGCGGCCGCATGCGCCGCCCGTGTGCCGAACACGAAGCACTCGCTGAGCGAGTTCGACGCGAGCCGGTTTGCGCCGTGCAGGCCGGTGTAGGCGCACTCGCCGACGGCGAACAGTCCACTGACCGCGGTTGCGCCCACGAGGTCGGTGCGGATTCCCCCGATCAGGTAGTGCGCTGCGGGTGCCACAGGTACCGGCTCTACGGCCGGGTCGATTCCGGCCTCGGCGAGCATCGCGACGATCGTCGGAAAGCGCTCGAGCGCCACCGGTCGCAGATCGAGGCCGACCGACGCGGTCCCGTCGGCGCTGATCCGATCGAGGATCGCGGCGGTGACCTGGTCGCGGGGAGCGAGCTCGTCGGTGAATCTGCGCCCGGCGGCGTCGAGGAGCACGGCTCCCTCGCCGCGGACCGCCTCGGTGATCAGGCGGCCGTCGAGCGGGCTGCCCGGCGCCGCGAGGGCCGTCGGGTGGAACTGGCAGAGCTCGAGCCCGGCGAGCTCGGCGCCGGCCTGGTGCGCGAGCACGGCGCCGGCGGCGACCGCCCCCCACGGATTGGTCGTTCGGCTCCACAGCGCCGCCCCACCGCCGGTCGCCATCACCGTCGCCGAGGCCTCGATCAGACCGCGATCGGTCAGCACCCCTCGGCAGCTCTCACCGTCGCTCCACAGGGCGATCGCCGAGGTCCCCTCGAGCACCCCGATCCGTCCCTGCTCAGCCGCGCGGCGCGCGAGGCAGCGCGTGATCGCCTCTCCGGTGGCGGCGCCGCCGGCGTGGACGATGCGGCGGGCGGAGTGGCCGCCCTCCAGCGCCAGCGCGAGCTCGCCGTCCTGATCGCGGTCGAACTCGACGCCGTAGTCGGTCAGCTTCGTGACCGCTGCCGGCGCCTCACGGACGAGCACCTCTACGGCGCCGGGGTCGCATAGCGCCCGACCCGCGTTCAGGGTGTCCTCGGCGTGGCGCGCGGGCGAGTCGTCCGGTGCGATCGCAGCCGCGAGGCCACCCTGGGCCCAGAAGCTGGCGCTCTCTGCGAGCGGTTTGCGGGAGATCAGCGCGACTCGCGCTCCGGCGCTGGCCGCTTCGAGCGCGACGTGCAGGCCGGCCGCACCGCCGCCGACCACGGCGACGTCGAAGCGCTCGGGGGATGGGTGGGCTCCGGCGGACAAGTGGCCGGGTACGGTATCCGGACTCGACATGGGGCTCTACTTCCGCCACTCCTCCTCGTTGGCCCACGACACCGGCGCCCACCCCGAGTGCGGCGACAGGATCCGCGCGATCGAGTCCGCCATGGACGGCGCCGGCTGGCCGGGGGTCGAGCTCGTCCAGGCACCGGCGGCGGACCGACCGCAGCTCGAGCGGGTTCATGCGCCCGCCCATCTGGACCGAATCGAGCGCCTCTGCGCCGGCGGTGGCGGGATGATCGACATCGATACCGTCGCGGTCGCCGCGTCATGGGAAGCAGCGCGGCGGGCAGCCGGCGCCGCGGTCGAGGGTGCCGGGCGCCTGCTCGCCGGCGAGAGCGAGTTCGCGTTCTGCGGGATGCGTCCGCCCGGGCATCACGCCGAGCGCGACCGGGCGATGGGCTTCTGCCTGCTCAACAACGTCGCGGTGGGCGCTGCGCACGCGATCGCCGAGGGCGGAGCCGATCGCGTGATGGTGCTCGACTGGGACGTCCATCACGGCAACGGCACGGCCGAGATCTTCGAGGCGGACCCGTCGGTGCTGTACGTCAGCATTCATCAGAGCCCGCTCTACCCCGGGACCGGTGCGGCGACCGATCTCGGCACCGGCCCCGGCGAGGGCTTCACGATCAATCTCCCGGTGCCGCCTGGGTCCGGGGGCGGGCTCTTTCTCTCCCTCGTTCAGCACCTGGTCGCCCCTCTCGCGCGAGAGTTCGCCCCGGACCTGATCGCCGTCTCGGCCGGCTATGACGCCCATGAGCGGGACCCGCTCGCCGACTGCAGGCTGCTCGACCGCGACTACTCCGACCTGGCCGCCACCGTCCGCGAGCTCGGCGCCGAGCTGGACGCCCCGGTGCTCGTCTGCCTCGAGGGTGGATACGACCTCGAGGCGCTCGGGCGCTCGGTCGTGGCCACGATCCGGGCGCTCGGCGACACGCTCCCGGCGCCGAGCGCCGACCCCGGACCGGCCGCCCCCTACCGCGAGCGCCTCGGCCCGATCTGGCCTTCGCTGCTCGCCTGAGGCGGGCCTCGCCTCGCCCTTCGAGCTCCGGGCCGGCAGTCGGTCAGTCGGTCAATCTCGACTTCAGCTCGTCGACCGCTTCGGCCGAGAGGCCGGGGACCTCCGCGAGCGCCGCGACGCTCGACAGGCCGCGCTCGTCCCGGTAGCGGAGCACGCGCTTCGCCTCCCGCACCGAGAGGCCCGTCCCCCGCAGCTGCTCGAAGCTCACCTCGGCGAGGCTGACGCGCGCCCGGGCCTTGCCACGATCCGCGTCCGTGTCGGCGGTGGGCCTCGCGGATCCGGTCGGCCGCGCGCCGCCGAGTCGCTCCGCGGCGGCGCGGAATCGCTGCTCGCGCGACTGGGTCCGGTCTCCGTGGTCGAGCGCGTCCGATCGCCCGCGGACCCGCTCGATCTCGGCCCGTAGACGGCGTTCCGCCTCTGCAGCGCCGCTCTTGCGCGCGGTCGCGACGGCCCGCTCGAGCTCCGATCTGCCTTCGCGCTCGCCCTCCTGCCGCAGGGCCGTGGCCTGGCTGCGAAGCCACTCGGCAGCGGCGCTGCGTGCCTCGGTTGCATCCCGTGCAGCCCGCTCGAGCCTTGCCTCCCTCTCCGCTATCCCCTGATCGGCCTCGATCCTGGCCTGCTCGCGGGCCTCGATGGTCGCCTTCTCGAGCTTGGCGGCGGCCTCGGCGGCGAGCCGCTCGGCCTCGGCGGCGAGCGCCTGCTCGGCCGCGGCAAGCCGCTCGCCCGCCTGCTCGGCGCGCTCCTCGAGCTCCTCCAGGCGCCGGTCTGCGGCCTCGATGGCGCGGACCTTCTCCTCCCGCTCGCGCTGCAGGTCGGCCTCCCGCTCGGCGATGATCTCGGCGATCCGCTCCTCGGCCGATCCGGGCTCTGGTCGCGGAATCCCGGTCTCCGCATCCGCGATTGGTGCAGCGTCGTCCTCGCGCTGCCGCGTGGCTGCGATCGCACGCTGCGCCCGGCGATCGGCCTCGTCGCGCTCGCGCGCGTGGCGTTCGGCCCGCTCGGCGGCCTCCGCCGCGTCCGCCTCAGCCCGCTCGAGCCTCTCGAGCAGCTCCTCCGTGGCCTCCCGGGTGGTCTCTTCTGCGTCACCGGTCGGGGCCTGGGCCGGCTGCGGGTCCTCCGGCCCGGCATCCGCCTCGGCGTCGGTATCCGGATCGGCCGGGGGCGCCCACTCGCCGGTTGCGGGGTTGGCGCGCTCGCCCGGCGAGGCCTCGCCTTGCTGCTCCGCCGGGGCCCAATCCTCGGGCCGCTCGTCGGCCGGCCCCGGGTCCTGAGGCTCGGCGTCGGCTGCTTGGGCCCGATCCCCGCGCTCTAGGCCCAGGCTTTCGGTGAGTTCGGAGGGCTCGTCATCCCCCCGGCTCCTGAGGCGGTCAAGTATGCCTCTGCGTCGTGCCATGGCGGGCGCCAGATTACGGGAAGTCCGCGCCGTCAGGACCGAGGCTGTCGCCCGCGCCGCCGGCGAGAGCGCTCGGCGGGATCTCCACGGCCCGGCCTGGGAACCGTCACAGCCCGGTCTTGTTTGGTCCCGCCCCGCGGTCGAGCATCGGCCTCCAATCGCGATCACCGGTCAGAGCGACCGGGGAAGGAGTTCAGATGCATGCGAAGTTCGGACTGATCCATTGGCGAGTTGTCACGGCTCTCGCAGACGCGGCCCGTGGCCCCGGGGGGCTGCGCGATCAGCGTGGACAGGGAACGGTCGAGTACGTCGGCCTCGTCCTGCTGGTCGCGGTCCTGATGGGCGGCATGGTCGCCGCGGTCGGTGGCCTCAACAGCCTGCCCGGCAAGGAGTTGGCCGAGGCGATCACCAAGAAGATCGTCCAGGCCGTCCAGAAGGTCACGTTCGCCAGGTGAGCCGCCCTTGAGCGGCGCGCCGACGGCCGGATGCTGCCGGAGGTGATCTCGGCGGGCGGTCTTCACACGCCACCCCGTGGGGTCTGAGAGACTGCCCGCCGATGGCCGCCCGCAGCAACGACCGCGCCGACTCCGATCCGCGGCCGATCACGATCGAGCCCGGGTTCGTCCGCACGGCGGATGGATCGGCCCTGATCTCGATCGGCGAGACGCGGGTGATCTGCACGGCCTCGATCGCCGACGAGGTGCCGCGCTGGCTCAAGGGCGGTGGCCGAGGCTGGGTCACGGCCGAGTACGCGATGCTCCCCGCCTCGACCGGAGATCGCAAGGAGCGCGACTCGAAGAAGGGCAGGCCGGACGGCCGCTCGACCGAGATCCAGCGCCTGATCGGCCGCTCGCTGCGCGCCGTGGTCGACTTCGAGGCGCTCGGCGAGCGCGCGGTCTGGGTCGACTGCGACGTCTTGCAGGCGGATGGCGGCACCCGTTGCGCCGCGATCACCGGCGGCTACGTCGCACTCGAGCTGGCCCTCGCAGCGGCGCTCGAGCGCGGCGAGCTCACGACCCTCCCGCTCAGCACCTCGGTCGCCGCGATCAGCGTCGGGATGGTCGACGGGCGCCCCCTCTGTGATCTCGACTACGGCGAGGACTCGACCGCCGAGGTCGACGCGAACGTCGTCGCGACCGGCGATGGGCAGCTGGTCGAGGTCCAGGCCACGGCCGAGCGCGCACCGCTGTCGCGGGCGTCCCTTGACCAGCTGCTGACGCTCGCCGAGGGCGGGATCGAGGTGCTCAAGGACGCGCAGGAGCGGGCCATTCACGGCCGATGACCGACGCCCGACGGCAACTGGTCGTCGCGACCCGGAACGAGCACAAGCTCGTCGAGCTGGGGGAGATCCTCGCGGCGTTCGAGCTCTTGCCGCTGCCCGCAGAGGTTGTGCTCCCACCGGAGACGGGCTCGACGTTCGCCGAGAACGCGCTTGACAAGTCGCGGGCGGCGGCGGCCGCCACCGGAGTCGACTCGATCGCCGACGACTCCGGGATTGCCGCCGCCGCCCTTGGCGGCCGGCCCGGGGTGCGCTCCGCCCGCTACGCCGGCGACGACGCGAGCGACGAGGAGAACCTCGCAAAGCTGCTCGAGGAGGTCGGTCGCGGCAACGACCGCTCGGTCACGTACGTCTGCGCGATGGCCTACGTCGGAGCCGACGGCCGTGAGCTGCTCGCCGAGGGGCGCTGCGAGGGGACGTTGGCCGAGGTGCCGGCGGGCAGTGGCGGGTTCGGCTACGACCCGGCTTTCGTCCCGGTCGATGTCGGCGTTGCCGACGGCAGGACGATGGCCCAGCTCAGTGCCGCCGAGAAGCATCGGATCAGCCACCGGGGACGGGCGGCGCGAGCCCTGGCGCGGCTGCTGGAGACGGAACGGTGATCGCCGGCAAGGCAGCCGCCGCCGCGCTCTCGGTGGTCTCGAACACCGTCCTCGTGGCGCTCAAGCTCGTCGCCGGCATCGTCACCGGGTCGATCGCGATCCTGACCGAGGCGATCCACTCGGCGATCGATCTGCTCGCCTCGCTGGTCGCGTTGGTCTCGGTCCGCAAGGCCGACCAGCCGGCCGACGCGGATCACCCCTACGGACACGAGAAGGCCGAGAACGTCGCAGCGGGGGCGGAGGCGATGCTGATCCTGGTCGGCGCCGGGATCATCGGCTTCGAGGCGATCAGGCGGATCATCGTTGGCGGCGAGGTCGAGCACCTGGTGCTTGGCATCGCCGTGATCGGGTTCTCTGCTCTCGCCAACCTGGCCGTCTCGGCCCTGCTCTTCCGCCGGGCCCGTGAGCACGAGTCGCCGGCGCTCGAGGGCGACGCCGCGCACCTTCGCGCCGACGCCGCGACCTCGGTCGCGGTGCTCGTCGGGCTGCTGCTGGTCGAGATCACCGGCGATCCGATCTTCGATCCGATCGCGGCCCTGATCGTCGCCGGCGCGATCGTCGTCGCCGGGGTGCGGTTGATGTGGCGCTCGGGGCGGGTGTTGATGGACGAGGCGCTGCCACCGGAGGAGCTGGACTGGATCGAGAGCACGATCGCCGCGACCCGCCCGCCCGAGATGGTCGGCTACCACAAGCTCCGGGGCCGTCGCGCCGGAGCCCGCAGGCACATCGATCTGCACGTTCAGTTCCGGGCCGGGACGAGCCTCGAGCGCGCGCACCGCCTGGCGCACAGCCTCCGCGACGCGATCGAGGCCGGCTTCTCGAACGCCGACGTCCTGATCCACGTCGAGCCCGAGGGCTCGGTCAAGGGTCGCGGCGCGGGGGCCGACCCGTACCGCCAGGGGTGAGCCTGAGCCGGCCGGTCGTGCCGGTCAGCTCAGGTTGACCGCAGCCGCGACCCCGACCATCGCGACGGTGATCGAGTACCCGGTGTAGCCGTTGAGCGCGAGCAGGATCGCGGTCAGCGCGCAGGCGGCCACGACCGAGATCCACGATGCCCTGACGAGGTTCATTCGCCAGGTATGTTGGCGCAGATGTCAACGCGAGGTCTGCGATGAGCGAGTCCGGCGAGCGGGCGCCCGACTCCGAACGGGCATCGGCCCTGCTCGAACGCCTGGCCGATCTCTCTCCGGACCTGCTCGATGCCGCGATCCTCGGCCCCGACGGGGTCCAGATCAGCTCCAGCGACGGCCGCGACTGGTCGCCGGGCGCCGCCCGGCTGTGGGCCGCCGCCGACGCCGGCGAGACCGGCTCGAGCACCCAGCTTCACGTCGGCACCGAGGACGGCGAGGTCTTCGCGGTGCGGGACGGCGCCGCTGCGATCGTCTCGACCAGCCGGCGCTTCGCGCTCGCCTCGTTGATGCTGACCGACCTGCGGACCGCCCTCCGCGATTTCGAGCGGGGGGGAGGCGCCTGATGCAGAAGCCGCACCGTCTGCTGCTCGATCGGGTCTCCTCCTACGCCGAGGAGGCGGCCGCCTTCCTCCGCCGGCGACGCCACCGCGCGCGGCCGTTCGTTCGCGTCTGGCGGACCGGTGGCGTGATCGACGCTCCGCCGGTCGAGAGCCCGGAGGCACGGGCGATGTTCGTCGCCGCGGCCGGCCTGCTCGCCGCCGAGCGCCGGCTCCCGACCGCCGACGGCGCCGGCGAGTAGGCCCGGCAGCCGCGCCGTCGGCGGACCTCCGATTGGAGGGGCGGCCGCCGCCGCCGCGGGGTTGCGGGAGTGCGGGCCCGATCCGGGCCGGCAAGGCCCCGACCGAGGGAGGTCCAGAGATGAGATCGACGCTCACCCGCCTGCTGCCGGTGCCGCTGGCGCTGCTCGCATCGGTGGCGGCCGCGCCGCCCGCCGCGGCCGGCGAGTTCACCGTTGCCCAGTGCGGCGCGGGCAACCCCGCCGCGGCCGACGCCCGCTTCGATCGCACCGACGGCGCCTACTACGCGCTCACGCGCGGCTGCGAGAGGGCGGCCGATTCCTCGGCGCTCAAGGTCGACAACCGCGCGGCCGCCCCGAGCGGCGCCGAGGGCCGGATCGCCTGGGTCGCCCCGGCCGGGCTCCGTCTGGTCGGTGTCGGCGCCGAGGCCCGGCTGCGGGCCGACGCCGGACACCGCGCCCGGCTCAGCTACCTCGACGCCTCCGGCGAGCAGGCGGGACGGATAGCCACCGGTCGTGACGAGCCCGGGGGCTTCGAGCGTTACCGGCACCGGCTCGACGGGACCGGCCGCGCCGGCTTCGCCGCGCAACTGATCTGCGTGTCGGCCGGCAGCTGCGCCCACTCGGAGCAGGCCCGCGCCTGGATCCGTGGCGTGCAGCTGACGCTGCGCGACGCCACGGCGCCGACGCTCGCCCTCGCCGGGTCGTTGCTCGGGCCGGGCTGGCTTCGCGGCAGCCACGACCTCGTGGTCGCGGCGCGCGACGTGGGCGGCGGGCTGCGAGGGCTCGACGTCGCTGTCGGCGGCGCCGCGGCCGGCGCCCCGCAGCAGTTGCCGTGCGCGTTGATCTCAGCAAGCTCGGTGGCGCAGACGCTGACCCCCTGCCCGCGGGCGCACTCGGCGCGCTCGCGCCTCGACACCGCGGCAGCGCCCTTCGCCGACGGCTCCAATCGGCTCACGGTCTGCGCCCGCGACTTCGGCGACCCCGCCAACCGGACCTGCCTGGCGCGCACCGTGCAGGTCGACAACCGCGCGCCGCAGGCCGCCTTCCGCAAGCGCTCCGCCGCCGACCCCGAGCTGATCTCGGCCTCGGTCGGCGATGCCCACTCCGGGCTCGCGGCGGTCGCGATCGAGTACCGGCGGCTCCCCGACGGGCCCTGGATCGAGCTCGAGCACGAGCCCGTCGCGGGCGGCGTCCGGGGCCGCGTCGACTCGAGCGCGGAGCCGCCGGGCCGCTACCTGTTCCGGCTCCGGGCAGGCGACGTAGCGGGGAACTCGGTGACGACCAGCCGCGACCCCGGCGGGCGGCCGCTGGTGCTCGAGTTCCCGCTCCGGGAGCGGACCGTGCTCAGATCGCGAACCCGGATGCTGGGTCACCGCCTCGCCTACGGTGCCCGGCCGCTGCTCAGCGGTCGCCTCCGGAGTGCCTCGGGGGATGGGATCGCCGGCGCGACGCTGCAGATACACGAGAGCTATGAGCCCGGCTCGCGTCCCGAGCGGCGCCGGCGAGCCCTGACGACCGGACCGGGCGGGCGGTTCTCCGCCCGGCTGCCCCGCGGCCCCTCGCGCACGATCGAGATCGTCTACGCCGGTGGCGGCCGCTACCAGCCGTCCGCCGCCCGGCCGCGCAAGCTCTCGGTCGCGGGGACCGCGAGGCTGAGGCTGCTCGATCGCCGGGTCGTCGCCGGTGAGCGGGTCAGGTTCCGGGGCCGGGTCGGCGCCCGCGGGGCCCGGATTCCGGCGCCGGGCAAGGTGGTCGAGCTACAGGCCCGGGAGGCAGGATCGCGGCGCTTCCGCACCGTCGGTGAGGCGCTTCACACCGACAGGCGTGGGGCGATCCGGACCGGCTACCGGTTCCGCCGCTTCTACCGCCGCCCGACCCGTTTCCGGTTTCGACTCAAGGTCACGCGGCAGGCGCACTGGCCCTACCGGGCGCCGACCCACTCGCGCCCGGTCCCGGTCACCGTCGTCCCCCGCTAGAGCCGGTAGCGATCGAGGTCGGCCGCGAGGCGCTCGTCGTCGCCGGGCTCAGGCTCGAGCCGCGAGGGGACGCCCGGCCCGCCGCCACCGGCCGAGCGCCAGCGGCGGACGCCGATCGTCAGCGCCCCGCCGGCGATCAGGATCGCGAGCCCGGGGACGACCCAGGCGGCGAGGTCGAACCCGCTGGTCTCCGGGCTCGCGAGCACCTCGGGCCCGTACTCGAGGACGAGCGCGTCCTTGATCTGCTCCTTGGTCAGCCCTTCGTCGATCAGCTGCCGGATCAGGTCGCGGATCTGATTCGCCTGCGGCGACTCCGAGAGCGCGAGCGAGAACCCGCAGGTCGGGCACATAACCTCGTCCTCGATGTCGGGCAGCGACGGCGGCGCCTGCTGGGCGATGGCCGTCGCCGGCATCAGAACCGTCAGCGCGAGCGTCGCCGCGAGTATCCGCACGGCCCGCATCAGACCTCGCAGAAGGGGGGCACGTCGGCCGCCGCCGGCCTCGCGCCGTCGAGGAATGGCCCGACCACGCCGTTCAGCTGCCGGAGCGTCAATGGGCCCCGGCAGATCGCCGCGAGCCGGCCCTCCGGATCGACGAGGAACGACTCCGGCAGCCCGGGGATCCCGAACTCGTCCATCCGCTTGCCGTCTCCGTCCCGGACCATCTCCCAGGTCAGGCCCAGCTCCTGCTCGAAGGCACGGGCGCTGTCGGTGGCGTCGCGCGAGTTGATCCCGAACACCACCAGCCCGTCCTCGGCGCGATCCTCGAGCAGCGTCTGGATGTCGGGCGACTCGCTCTCGCACGGCCCGCACCACGAGGCCCAGAAGTTGACCAGCACCCAGGAGCCGGCGAAGTCGGCGATCGCGGCGTCCCCGCTGCCGTCCAGGCGGGGCAGCGGGGCATCCGGCGGCGCCTCGCCCACCGCCAGGCTGGGCTCGGCCTTGAATACGCCGAAGGCAAGCAGGGCGATCACGGCGAGCGCCCCGATTACAGCGAGAAACGCGCGGTTGCTCATCGGCCGGGAGCTTAGACAGCGGCGCCCGCCGCTCCGGCTCCTGCGGCATAGAATGGAGCCCTCGCGGACGTAGCTCACCTGGTAGAGCGCGAGCTTCCCAAGCTCGAGGTAGCGGGTTCGAGTCCCGTCGTCCGCTTCGTTCGAGCCCTCCGTTGGGGTGTTGATTGCGCGTCGGCAGCCGTATAGGGTGTGTCCGTGGAGACGGAGGATGCGCGCTGTGGCCGGGGAGCACGTGTGATCGCCGGCAGGGCCCTGGTTGCCCTCGGAGCGGGGATTGCGCTGTCGGCGCTGCTCGCCACCGAAGCGCTCGCGGCGCCGTTCACGGTCACGCGCCTCGACGATCCGGTGCCCGGCGCCTGTGCGCCCGGGGACTGCTCGCTCCGCGAGGCGATCCGGGCCGCCAACCTCGCTCCCGGAGAGGACTCGATCGCGCTCGACGCGGGGACCTACCAGCTGTCCCAGGTCGGCACGGACGAGGATGCCGCGCTCGACGGCGACCTCGACATCCTCGACGACCTCACCCTGACCGGCGCCGGCGTCGACGAGTCCACGATCGACGGCGGCGGCAGCGTCACCGGCGAGCGCGTTCTCCAACTCGATCCGCTGTCGGGCGGGGCGGCGCCGGTGATCTCCCTCTCGGGGCTGACGATCACCGACGGCGCCGGCAGCTTTGGTGCCGGCATCCTTGGCGAGAACGAGTCCGTGTCGACGCTCACCGACGTCAGCGTCAGCGGCAACGACGGCGACAGCTTCGGCGGCGGCATCTTCAACCAGAACGACTCGGTGATGACGATCCGCGACAGCGTCATCAGTGACAACTCCCTCACCGGCTCCTTCGCCTCGGGGGTGATGAACCAGAACGACGCTGTGCTCACGATCGCGCGGACGACGATTGCCGGGAACGCGACCGCCGGCACGTTCGCCGGCGCGGTGATGAACCAGAACAACGGGCGGATGACGATCCGCGACTCGGCGATCTCGGAGAACTCCGTGGCCGGCCGGGGCGCCGGCCTCTTCCTGCAGAACGAGTCGATCACCGAGATCCAGCAGACGACGATCAGCGACAACAGATCCTCCGCGTCAGTGGCGTCCACCGAGGTCGGGGCAGGTCTCGCGATCCAGAACGACGCTGACGTGACGCTGACCAACGTGACCGTGAGCGGCAATCGGGCTGACGACCAGGGCGGCGGGATCCATCTCCAGAACGCGCCGGTCGTCCGGCTGCGCAGCTCGACGGTTAGCGACAACACCGCCGATGCCGATGGCGACGGCGGCGGCCTGGAGGTCGGCGGCGGGATCTTCGTCGATGCCGGCTCGCTGACCCTGGCCAACTCCCTGCTCGCCGAGAACGCGGACTCTGCGGCTCCTGACTGCAGTGGGGCGGTGGCAAGCGCCGGCTTCAACCTGGTCGGCGACGCGACGGGGTGTGGCTTCGCAGCGGTGGCCGGCGACCAGGTCGGTAGCGCCCTCGCGCCGATCGACCCCCGGCTCAAGTCGCTGGCCGACAACGGAGGGCCGACGTTCACCCACGCCCTGCTGGGCAGCTCTCCTGCGATCGACGCGGGCAATCGCGCCGCCGTCGCAGTCGGGGCCGGTGGCTGTCCGTCCGGCGACCAGCGCGGCGCTCCGCGGAAGAAGAAGCGTTGTGACATCGGAGCCTACGAGCGGGTCAAGTGCGCGGGCACGCTCGTCAACCACGTCGGCACCAGCGGGCGCGACAAGCTCAAGGGCAGCGGGCGCAAGGACGGCTTCCTCGGCCTTGGCGGCAATGACACGCTGAACGGCAAGGGCGGCAAGGACGGGATCTGCGGCGGCGACGGCAATGACAACCTGAAGGGCGGCGGCGCCAACGACAAACTCCGTGGCGAGAAGGGCCGGGACAAGCTCGACTGCGGGCCGGGCAGAAGGGACTCCGGCAGGGGCGGCCCCGGCAAGGACAAGCTGAAGCGCTGTGAGAGGCGCTAGCCCTCGGACAGCATCCGCCCGGTTTGCTCGGGGGCTGATCCGCCGGGCCGGCCGGTGACTACCCTGACCCGCCACGTCCTCGAGAGAACGGAGTCTGTCTTGAAGCTCAGGGCCCTGCCTCTGGCAGCTGTACTCGTGATGCTGGTCTGCAGCACCTCCCTCGCGGGTGGTCGCTACGGGGCGAAGGTGACGATGCACCTGCCGCCGGGTGGCACCGCGGAGTACTTCTACGGTCTGGTCAAGACGAAGAAGGGTGCGTGCCGGGCGCGCGAGCTGAAGCTCGTCCGCGACCCTGACGGCTTCTCGGGATACGCGCCCTACGCCGACGGCGTCGTCAGCAATCGGGACGGGACCTGGACCTACGATCCGGTCGGCCCGGTCGTAAACGGCTACTACAAGGCGGTCGTGGCGAAGAAGAGCGTCCGGTCAGGGACCTGCAAGCGGAGCGCCTCGAAGCCGTTCTTCGTCGACTAGGGATCGGTACAGCGGGTCAGACGTCGAGGATCACGCGGGCGGTCCAGGCGCCGTCCTCGAGCCGTGCCACCTCGAGCCGGTCGTAGGTGACGGCCTTGATCTTGCTCTCGGCTATCCCGCGCTCGCCGGCGACGACGGCGACGACGCTGGTCGGCTCGAGCCTGATCGTCTCGACCCGCTCGGGTATGAAGCCGTCGGTCTCGGCGAGCCGGACGAGCTCCGCCATCCAGGCCCCGAGCAGCGCCTGGAAGTCATCGGCCTGAATCACGATCTCGTGCGTCACCGGGGTGCCCGACTCGGCGCTGGCGGCGGCGAAGACATCACTCAGCGCGAGCAGCGCCTCGGCCAGCACCGCCTCGAGGTTGACGTCCTCGATCTGGAGCTCGATCTCATTCGGATGCTCGATCAGCTGGTAGGTCATGTGCGCTCTCTTCCCGCGGGCCGCGATCAGTCGCCTTCGATCATGCCCGAGACGGCGGACGTGCGCGTCGCCGCTCGAACGGGACGGCGCCGCGCTGATCGCTGGCCTATCGTCTGCCCGCGATCCCCTTGGCCTACGACGAGGCACTCGCCGACCGTGTCCGCATCCTGCTCGCCCCGCGCGAGGGGGTCAGCGAGCGCAAGATGTTCGGCGGCCTTGCCTTCATGATCAACCGCAACATGGCCTGCGGGGTGCTCGGCGACGAGCTGATGGTCCGGCTCGACTACGACGACGCCGAGCGGGCGCTCGCGGAGGAGCACGTCCGCCCGATGGATTTCACCGGCAAGCCGCTGCGCGGCATGGTCTACGTCGGGACCGAGGGCATCGACGCCGATGCCGAGCTCGCGTCCTGGGTGGAAGCCGGCGCCGACCACGCGGCCTCGTTGCCGCCGAAGGCCTAGACGGTCCCGCGAGTGTCGTCCTACCCCTGACTATCAGGGGGTTCTCGCATCTCGCGCCGAGGCCGACCGGGCCGGGGGCTGCTAGAGCGGCTGGCCGGTCGGGCGGATCAGGATCTCGTTGACGTCGGCGCGATCGGGCTGCTCGAGCGCGAACATCACCGCGGCCGCGATGTCCTCGGGTTGCAGCGCGCCCTCCATCGGCGGGTTGTCGAAGAACGGCGTCTCGACCATGCCGGGCTCGACCAGGGTCACCTTGATCGCGGTGTTGTCGTGCATGCCCCGCAGCTCGAGCCGCAGCGCCTCGCCGATCGCCGTCGCCGCCCACTTGGTCGCCGAGTAGAGCGAGCCGGGCAGGGCGCGCCGTCCGGCGACCGAGCTGGTGATCAGGTAGTGCCCGGTTCCACGCTCGAGCATCGCCGGCAGCGTCGCGCGAATCGTCAGCGCGACGCCGTAGACGTTGGTCAGGACCATCGACTTCCAGTGCTCGACCGACTCCTCGGTGAAGCCACGGCTCGCCCCGAAGCCGGCGTTGGCGAAGACCACGTCGATGCCGCCGAAGCGCTCGTTGCCGGCCGCGACCAGCTCCTGGACCTGGTCCCATTCGGTCACGTCGCAGGTCTGGGCGAGCACGTCCGATCCGCCGCCGAGCTCGTCCGCGAGGGAGTGCAGGGACTCCTCGGTTCGCGCCGCGAGGACCAGACCGTAGCCGGCCTCGTGGGCCATGCGCGCGGTTTCGGCACCGATCCCGGTGCTCGCTCCGGTGATCAGCATCGTGCGGGAGTCGGCCATCTCACATTCATATCAGGGCCGGCTCCGCGCCCGTTCGGCGCGACCCCGAGGATCCGGTGGCACGGGCTGGACGTTGGCCGGTCGAGGACGGCACCCTGCGATAATCAGCCGCCGAATGAACCCCGAGAAGAAGCGCCAGATCCGTCTCGTCGTCGCCTTGTCAGCAGCGGTCCTGCTCGCCGTGGCGCTGATATACACATCTTTCAGTGCGGCCAACGACGCAATCGAGCCCTCGGAGCTGCTCGCCCGTGGGCCGGGTGAGACGGCCGACGTGGAGGGATTGGTAACGAAGGACCTCCAGGGTGACCCGCGGCGGTTCGAGATCGTCGACAAGGACGGCGAGGGGGACTCCGTGATGGTGGAATACGATGGGGCGGTGCCCGATCCGTTCCGGCCCGGGCGAGAGGTGATCGTCACCGGCGCATTGAACAGCGAGGGTGTTTTGGTCGGCGAGAAGGACAGCCTCGTCACAAAGTGCCCGTCTAAGTTCAAGGAGCAGTACGGGGACGACCCCAATGTCGAGTACGAGGACTGAGGCTTGAACGCTCTCGGTGCGGCCGCGTTGGCCGCGGCCCTGCTCACGTCGATCTATGCAGTCGTCTCGGCCCTGATCGGGGCCCGGACCGGCGATCGGCGCTGGGTCGACTCCTCGCGCCGCGCCTACTACGCGATCTTCGGCCTGCTCCTGGTGGCGGTGGTCGCGCTCGAGTCCGCCTTCCTGCGCTCCGACTTCTCGCTCGAGCTCGTTGCCGGCAACTCGTCGACGACGACCCCGACGCTCTACAAGGCGACCGCGATGTGGGGCAGCCAGGCGGGCTCGCTGCTGCTCTGGGCGTTCGTGCTCTCGATCGCCGGCTCGGCGGTGCTCTACGCGACGCGCAACAGCCTCCGCGAGCTGGCGCCGTGGGCGACGGCGGTGATGGCCGGCGTCGCCACCTTCTTCATCGGCCTGATGATGGCCGGGACGATCTTCCCCAGCGCTGAGACCTATCCGTTCGCGGCGCTTGCGGCCGCCCAGGTGCCGCTCGAGGGCGCCGGCCTGAATCCCCTCCTGCGTCATCCGGCGATGGCGATCCACCCGCCGATGCTCTACTCGGGATACGTCTTCTTCACCGTCCCGTTCGCATTCGCGATCGCGGCCCTGATCACCAGGCGGGTCGACGCGAGCTGGATCCGCTCGACCCGCCGTTTCGCGCTGATCGCCTGGGTCTTTCTCTCGCTCGGCCTGGCGCTCGGCGCGCGCTGGTCCTACAGCGAGCTCGGCTGGGGCGGCTACTGGGCCTGGGACCCGGTCGAGAACGCGGCGCTCCTGCCGTGGCTGACCGGCACCGCCTTCATCCACTCGATCATGGTCCAGGAGCGACGCGGCATGCTCCGCGTCTGGAACGTCTCGCTGATCGTCGTCACCTTCGCGCTCTCGCTGCTCGGCACCTTCCTGGTTCGCTCCGGGGTGCTGCAGTCGATCCACGCCTTCGGCGAGTCGAAGGTGGGTCCGCCGTTGCTCGTGCTGATCGCGACCGTGCTGATCGGCTCGACCCTGCTGATCATCTCCCGGCTCGACGATCTCCGCTCCGAGCGGCGGATCGACTCGCTGCTCAGCCGGGAGTCGATGTTCCTGCTCAACAACCTGCTGTTCATCGGGCTCGCGGTGATCGTCTTCTGGGGGACCTTCTTCCCGCTGATCTCGGAGGCGTTCACCGGGCAGGAGAGCTCGCTCGCCGCGCCCTGGTACAACCGCTACACGACGCCCGTCGCGATCGGCCTGCTGTTCCTCGCCGGGGTCGGACCGCTGGTCGCCTGGCGCCGCGTCGACCCCGCCGGGCTGCGCCGCGCGTTCGCGATTCCGCTCTCGGTCGCGGCCGGCGCCGCCGTCCTGCTGGTCGCCTTCGCCGACGGCCTCGCCGAGCCCTTCGCGCTCGCCCTGTTCGTCGCCGGCGCCTTCACGCTCGCCGCGGTCGGCCAGGAGCTCTGGCGCGGGACGGCCGCCCGGCGCGCGCTCAGCGGCGGCAGCCCGCTGTCCGCGTTCACGGCGCTGATCACCCGCAACCGCCGCCGCTACGGCGGCTACATCGTCCACATCGGGATCGCCCTGCTGCTGATCGGGGTCGCGGCGTCGTCGAGCTTTCAGACGAGCCGGGATCTGCGCCTCGAGCCGGGCGATTCGGGCACCGTCGGCGACTACAGCGTGACCTACGTGCGGCCGACCTCGGAGATCGACCCGGTCGAGCAGAAGATCGCCTTCGGGGCGATCATCGACGTCCGTCGCGACGGTGAGCAGGTCGCCCTGCTGAGCCCGTCGCGCGAGTACTTCGCATCGAGCGCCGCCGACCCCTCGGCGCCGCTGCGCGGCTTCTTCGAGGGCGAGGCGACGAGCGAGGTCGGCCGCAAGGAGGGGGCGGCCCGGGACATCTGGACCGCGGTCCAGCCGGACCTCTCCTCGTTCGATCCGGTGATCGATCGCGGCGATGCGCTGTTCGCGCGTCTCGCCAAGCGGGTCGATCCGACCGACGAGGCCGCGGCCGGCTTCATCGCCGCGCAGCAGGGGCAGGCGATCCGCAGCCTCGCCGACCGCTATCTGAACGAGACGCCGCCGGCCGAGATCCGCTTCAACGTGAACCCGTTCGTGATCTGGATCTGGATCGGCGGGATCGTCGCCATGCTCGGTGCCCTGTTCGCGCTCTGGCCGGGAGCCGAGGCCCGGCGCCGTCGCGTCTCCGACGTCTACGCCGCGAAGCTCGCGCGCGAGCTCCAGCGCACGTAGAGATCGGCGGCATCGACGGGTGGAAGTGCTGATCGCGATCGCAATCCTTGCCCTCGTGGCCGCCTTCGTCTCGGTGCCGCTGCGACGCTCGGCGAGCTCGGACGGTGCCCGCCAAGCTGCGGCCGATGCGGCCCTCGCCGCCCTCGAGGCCCGTAAGCAGGCGAAGTACCGGGAGATCCGCGACACCGAGCTCGATCGCGCTCAGGGCAAGCTCAGCGAGGCCGACTTCCGGCGCCAGAACGCCGAGCTGCGGGCCGAGGCGATCGCGATCCTCAAGCAGATCGACGCGCAGCGCCCGGCAGTCGCCCCTCGCGAGCCGGCGACCGACCGCGAGGGTGAGCGGGAGCCGGGTCGCGGCTCCGTCTAGACTGCCGCCCGTGGAGACACTGCTCGGCATAGTCCAGATCCTGATCTCGGTGATCCTGATCCTGCTGATCCTGCTGCACTCCGGCAAGGACGCGGGCCTCTCGGGAGCGTTCGGGATCGGTGGCGGCGGCAGCTCATTCGGGGGCGGATCGCTGGTCGAGCGCAACCTCGACCGCTGGACGATCTTCTTCGCGGTGCTGTTCGTCGTCAACACGATCGTCCAGCTGAAGCTCTAGCCGGCAACCGGCCGACCAAGGCGCAGCGGGCCGCGCGTTTCTGCTCCGGGAGCTTCGCTGAGTGCGGGAGCCCGGCGTTCAGGGCTTCCTTAGTGCGGCTGAGAGGAGTCGAACCTCCACGGGCCTATTCAGCCCACAAGGCCCTCAACCTTGCGCGTCTACCAGTTCCGCCACAGCCGCAGGGCGGGGCGGATCATAGTGGGGAGGCGACGGCGATCGATCGGTCGGTTGATTCCGTCCGCGAGGCGGTCTACTCTACGAACGTGTGTTCCCGTCCGCGAGCGAGCCGTCAGCAGGCTTCTGAGGAGTGACCGATCAAATGGACCTCAACCTGACCAAGCGCCAGAGCGAGATCTTCGAGTTCATCAACCGGCATCTGGAGAAGACCGGCTACCCGCCGACGGTGCGCGAGATCGGCAAGGCGCTCGGCCTGCATTCGCCCTCCACCGTGCACGCGCACCTCGCGAAGCTGGAGAAGTCCGGAGTCCTGCGCCGGGACCCGTCGAAGCCACGCGCGATCGAGGTGCTCGTCGATCGCGCCAAGCGCGTGATGGCTCCGGGCGTGCCGCTGGTTGGCCAGGTCGCGGCCGGCTCACCGATCCTCGCCGAGGAGAACATCGAGGAGATGCTCGAGGTGCCGGCGATGCTCGGCGCCGAGTCCGGTGACTACGGCCTCAGGGTGCGGGGCGACTCGATGCGGGACGCCGGCATCCTCGAGGGCGATCTGGTCATCGTCCGGCCCGCCGACGAGGCCGCCAACGGCGAGATCATCGTCGCCCTGCTCGGCGACGAGGCGACCGTCAAGCGGTACTTCCGCGAGGCGGACGCGATTCGACTGCAGCCCGAGAACCCCGACTACGAGCCGATCATCACGCGCGAGGCGGAGATCCTCGGCCGCGTGATCGGAGTCTTCAGAAAGGTGTGAGGCAGATGAAAACGGCAGACAGGAAGACCGGGCGTCGGCGTCGTCAGCGTTCAGTGCATCAGCCCCGCACCCGTCAGCGTCGCGGCGGCGGGGCGATCGCCGCCGACCGGCTGTTCGAGATCGGCGCCCGGCCCGCCGGGCCGCCGCAGGCCGCGCCGCTCGCCGACCGGGGTGAGCGCGAGCGCAGGCTCGAGGAGGTCATGCTCACCACCTGGGCGGCCCTGAACGCCGGCCACCCGGTCGAGTGCCCGGTCTGCAGCGGCCCGCTGACGGCGGCCGACGGCTGCCGTTCCTGCGGCTCGCGGCTGAGCTGAGCGAGCGGGGCCCGGCGGCTGCAGCAGCGGCCGGGGGCTTGCGGGCCGTCGTACAATCCCTGATGCGGGCCACACGATCGCGGGGGAGGTGAATCCCTCGAGGAAAGTCCGGACACCACAGGGCAAGGGTGGTGGGTAACGCCCACCCGGGGAAACCCGCGGGAAAGTGCCACAGAAACAACACCGCCGATGGCGCGGCCACACGTGAGCCGCGAACAGGCAAGGGTGAAAAGGTGCGGTAAGAGCGCACCAGCGTCGCGGCGACGCGGCGGCTGGGTAAACCCCACCCGGTGCAAGGCCAAGTAGGACCGTCGACCCGGCCCGGCGAGGTCCAGGTAGGCCGCAGGGCCGCGGTGAACGCGGCCCCCGGGGCTTCGGCCCCGGAGATAGATGATCGTGCCAGACAGGATCCGGCTTAACGGCCCGCTGACGAGAGAGCCCCCTCGGATCGAGGGGGCTCTCTCCACTTCTGCGCCCCCGCCGCCCCTGCCGGTGGCGGCCCGGTCCGCCGGGTCCACCGCGGCCGCGCCAAGTTAGCCGTCTGTTAGCGATCTGTGAATATCAGCCCGGGCTCTCTGCTAGGGTGCCGCGACCCTTGAGTCCTCCCCGCACAAGCTACGCCCGATCGATGAACACCCGAGAGGGGTCGGTGGACGACGGCTACTCGCGTCGTCACCCGGCCTCACGGGGTCGACGCCGCCGGCCGAGCAGCGTCGCCGGCCGACCCGACCGGGTCGCGCTCTGGGCGGTGTTCATGGCCGTGATCGCGATGCTGGCCGCGGCCGCCAGCAGCGCCGGGCCAATCTGAGTCGCGCCTCGCTCGCCCCCTGCGGGACGCGCTTGGCGCTCCGCTACCGGGGGCGCGGCTAGGCAGCGTCGGGGAGCTTCGCCTGGTCGATCTGGTCGATCGGCAGTCCGCCGGCGTTGGCGATCAGGCTCTGAAACTCGTTCAGGGCGACGATCGCCAGCGCCTCGAGGATCTGCTCGTCGGTCCAGTCGACCTCACGCGCCTCCTCGATCAGGTACACGGGCGGATGCCCATCTGCGTCGACGGTCGCCGCGAGCAGGCGCAGCAGGTGTGCCTCGCGCTCGTCGGAGGAGTCGAAGCTCCGGGCTCGCGAGATCTCGTCCAGCCCGAGGCCCATCTGCCGCGCGGTGCGAGCATGCTGGGCGACGCTGTAGGAGTCGCCCCTGCGCTCAGCCACAGCGAGCGCGATCCTGACCTGCGTCGGCTCCGGAACACTGCCGGCACGGAGCTCGGAGCGCATCCGGGCGAAGACCCTGAGGGCGCGGGGCGCGCCGGCGAGGACACCGACGAACTTGGAGATCGAGCCGCCGGTCTCGGCGATCGTCTTCAGCATCCGGTCGCTGCCCTCGGGGGCGGTGAGCTCGTCGTGTACGTGGAAGCGGGCTACGTCGGTCTTGATTGTCATGGCGCTGACTCCAAAGGGTCGGTTTGGTGCTTTACCGGGGGTTAAGTGGGCCTTTACTTCACTTTTAGCCGGTAACTTACGTTGCGTAAGTAGTTATACAGATCAAGCCCGGAGCGCGCAACCCGGCGGCGTTCGCGCCACTATCTTCAGGTGGGAGCCCGGCAGCGACAGGAGGTCAAGGTGAGCAGCGAGGAGACGATCTACGTGCAGACCAGGACCGCCGACGACGTGCGCGACATCGTCGCCGAGCGTGGCGTCCGCTTCATCCGGCTCTGGTTCACGGACATGCTCGGTCAGCTCAAGAGCTTCTCGATCAACGCGTCCGAGCTCGATGACGCTTTCGAGGGGGGCATGGGCTTCGACGGCTCCTCGATCACCGGGTTCAACCCGATCGAGGAGTCGGACATGATCGCGATGCCCGACCCATCGAGCTTCGCGATCCTGCCGTGGCGACCGTCCGAGAAGCCGACCGGAAGGATGTTCTGCGACGTCCGGGTTCCCGGGGGCGAGCCCTACGAGGGAGACCCCCGCTGGATTCTGCGGCGCGCGCTGGAGCGCGCCCGGGCCCTCGGCTTCGACGCCTACAACGTCGGCCCCGAGCTCGAGTTCTTCTACTTCAAGAGCGCGCGGCCGGAGGGCGGCACGCCCGAGCTGCTCGACGAGGGTGGCTACTTCGATCTGACCACTCTCGACGCCGGCTCCGACGTCCGGCGCGAGACGGTGCTGGCGCTGGAGCGACTCGGCATCCACGTCGAGTACACCCACCACGAGGTCGGGCCCTCCCAGCACGAGGTCGACATGCGCTACAAGGACGCGCTCGCGATGGCCGACGACTGCATGACCTATCGGATCACGGTCAAGGAGTACGCGATGAAGTACGGCTGGCACGCGACCTTCATGCCGAAGCCGCTGAACGGGGAGAACGGCTCCGGCATGCACGTTCACCAGTCGCTCGGGCGGGACGGCAAGAACGCCTTCTACGACCCCGATGACCAGTTCTTCCTGAGCCAGACGGCGAAGGCATTCATCGCCGGTCAGCTCCGGCATGCGCGCGAGATCTCACCCCTGTTCGCGCAGTGGGTCAACTCCTACAAGCGGCTCGTGCCCGGCTACGAGGCGCCCGTCTACCTGGCCTGGTCACGGCGCAACCGATCGGCCCTGATCCGGGTGCCGCTGTACCACCCGGGGAAGGAGGGGGCGACCCGCGCCGAGCTGCGTTGCCCCGATCCCGCCTGCAACCCCTATCTCTGCTTCGCGGGGATGCTGCAGGCCGGCCTCGAGGGAATCGAGCAGGGCTATGAGCTACCGGAGCCGATGGAGCAGAACCTCTACCACCTGTCTCCTGAGGACCGCAGCCGGCGCGGGATCGAGCAGCTGCCGGAGAACCTCGGTGAGGCGGTCGAGATCGCGGCCGAGTCCGAGCTCGTGTTGCGGACGCTCGGCGAGCACACCTTCAACCGCTTCATCGAGATCAAGCGGGCGGAGTGGGAGCAGTACCGGACCCAGGTCTCGCCCTGGGAGATCGATCGCTTCCTGCCCGTGCTGTGAGCTTGGCCGCATCGTCGGCGCCGCGCCTCTGAGCCTTGAAGATCCTGATCGTCACGCAGATGTGGCCGAGTCCGGAGCACCCGGACCTCGGCAGCTTCCTGGTCCCGATTCGGGATCAGCTCGAGCGCTCCGGGCACCTGGTCGAGGTCGCCGCGATCAGTCGGCGCGGCGGCTCACCGACGAAGTACGCGCGTCTCAGCTTCGACGCGGTCCGCGCGGCGCAGCGCTTTCGGCCGGATGTCGTCTTCGCCCATTTCCTCTTTCCGGCCGGGTTCGCCGGGCTGCTCGCGTCGCTCGCAGGCCGGGCGCCGCTGGTGGTCATGGCCCACGGGCAGGACGTGGCCAATCTCGGTCGGATCCCGGGTGTGACCCTCGCGACGCGGGCGGTCATCCGACGGGCCAAGGAGATCATCGTCAACTCCAACTGGCTCGCCGGTCGGCTCGTCGAGCGGCTGCCCGCAGCCGAGCCGAAGATCTCGATCGCGAACTGCGGAATCGATCTCGAGGCCTTCGCGCCGCTGCCGGCCGCCCCAGCCCGCGAGCAGCTTGGTTGGGACGGGCCGGGGCCCGCCTTCGTCTGCGTCGGCTCGCTGATCGAGCGCAAGAACGTGATCCGGCTCGCAGACGCCTTCGCCCGGCTCGGCGGCGGTCGCCTGGCGTTCGTCGGCGACGGGCCGCTGCGCGAGGAGCTCGAGGGGAGGGAGCACGTTCGCGTGGTCGGTCGCATTCCACAGAGCGAGGTCCCGCGCTGGGTCGCGGCCGCCGACGTCCTCTGCCAGCCGTCCCTGGGTGAGCCCTTCGGTCAGGCGACCCTCGAGGGGATGGCGATGGAGCGAAGCGTGGTGGCGACCCGCGTCGGTGGCCCGCCCGAGTTCGTGCCGGCCGAAGCCGGGGTCCTCGTCGACCCGCTCGACGAGGATGCGCTGCTCGCGGGCCTGCGCCGCGCCGCGGAGCTGCCGATCCCCAACCCGGCCGCCCGCGCCGCGGCTGCCGAGCACGACGTCACGAACACGGTCGGCCGCATGCTCGAGGCGCTCGAGCGGGCCGTCGCCGCCTAGCCCGGGTCTCGGCGGGTCGCTATCGGTCCCGCAGCCGCTGGAGCCCGCGGGCGACGGCCGACTTGGCGTTGACCGCGCCGACCATGCCCTTCTCGGCGATGGAGCCGGCCGGCGGCATCGCGCCCAGCTGGCGGGCCATCTCGGTGCCGTTCAGGTAAGCGTGGTTCTCGACGATCTTGCCGTCGCGGATCGTCAGCATGTCGCAGCCCTCGATCGCGATCATGGCGCCGTTCGGGACCAGCCCCTCGAACTTCGCGGTTCCGTCGAAGGTGGCGGAGACCCGCCAGCGGACGGCGGCGTTCTCCTTCGAGGCGGCGATCGTCAGCACCTCGAACTCGAAGTCCGGAAACGCCGCGAACAGCTGCGAGAACCAGCGCTTGAACTCGCCGGGCACCCGCAGATCGGCCATCCCGACGAGACGATCGATGCATCCCGGCTCCCACATCGCCGCCGCCGCGTCGAGGTCGCGGTCGTTGATCGCCTCGAAGTACTCCCGCGCGACCGTGGTCGGACCCTTGCCGCGTGGCTTCGACTTCGACGGTGCTTCGGTACCTGCCTCCATCGCGGTTCAGCCTAGCGGCCCGGCGATTCGGGCGCCGGGCCAGGCACCTCGACAGTTGCTGAGTTCCGACCTGCACGATTCAACCGATCGCTCGCTGCGTCCGACTTATCTCTAATGGCGGTGCCGGTCTATCACGGGAAGTTCGGGCCGAAGCAGGCGGAACGGCTGCTCTGGCGTGCCGGATTCGGGCCGCGCCCGGGGGAGGATCGCAAGCTCGCCCGCAAGGGCCTGAAGCGCGCCGTCTACTCGCTGACCAGGCCAAAGGGAAAGGCGAAGCTGATCGGGCGCTCCCCTCGGGTCGACGGCGGTCTCCCGCTGGCGCCGGGAGACGCGTGGGGTCACGACCACCTCTGGTGGCTCGATCGCATGGTCCGCAGCAACCAGCCGTTCATCGAGCGGATGACCCTCGTGTGGCATGACTGGTTCGCCACGGGCGGCGTCGGTCAGACGGGGCTCAACCTGAACCAGAACAGGCTGTTCCGCAAGCAGGGGCTGGGGTCCTTCCGCGACCTCTTGATCCGTGTGACCAAGGACCCCGCGATGCTCGTCTGGCTCTCGGGCAACGAGAACACGCTCTGGGCGCCGAACGAGAACTACGCGCGTGAGCTGATGGAGCTGTTCACGCTCGGCGCGGGCGCCGGCTACACCGAGGGGGACGTGCGCGAGCAGGCCCGCTCGCTGACCGGCTGGACCAACGACTGGGACGACAACATCGGCATGACCAACTTCCGCTTCGAGGCGGAGCTGCACGACGCCGACAAGAAGCGCGTCTTCGGTAAGTGGGGCCGCTTCGACTGGAAGGACTCCTGCGACCTCTGCCTGCGCCATCCGGCGCACGATGACTACCTGGTCAGGCGGCTCTGGTCGTACTTCATCCCGACGAAGCCGCCGAAGAAGACGCTGAGGCAGCTGAAGCGCCTCTACCGCAAGAAGCGCTACCGGGTCCGGCCCCTGCTCGAGGCGATCCTCATGCATCCGGCGCTCTACCAGGGCCCCCGCATGGTCAAGCCGCCGATCGTGCAGATCGCCGGCATGCTGCGGGCGCGCAAGCGCGGAATCGACGACGATTCCTGGGTCTGGATCGCCGACAACGCCGGGCAGCGCCTGTTCGACCCGCCGAACGTGGCGGGCTGGGACGAGGAGCGCTGGCTCGATACCGCGAGCGTCGCCGGGCGCTGGTCGGCGTCCGGGAGGCTCGTCGATGCCGACCGTGTCGACGAGGAGTCCTACCCGGAGGACGAGACGGCGCGGGAGGCGCTGCAGAAGGCGCTGCGCTACTGGGCGCATCCGACGATCAGCGAGCGGACCGAGAAGGAGCTGCTCCGCTTCGCCCGCAACGTGGAGGGCGTCGCCGTATCCGAGTGGCAGCAGGGTCCCTACCGCGCGCTGCGCCAGAACGCCCTGAGAGCGCTGATCGCTGCCAGCCCCGACTTCCAGACGTCATGAGCCGGCCGTCCCGCAAGACCTGCTGCAACGAGCACACCCGTGCCGAGCTTGCCCGCCGCGGCCTCGCGGAGGCCGGAAAGGGACTGCCGGCGATCGAGACGGGCATGCCGCTGCCGGCGGGGACGGGGCTCTCCAGGCGCTCGTTCATGGCTCGGGCCGGGGCGCTCGCGGCGACGGTCTACGGCGCTCGGCTACTCGATCCCGGTGCCTACGGCGAGGGCATTGCGCGGGCCGCCGGAGCGAACAGCCGGGTCCTGGTCTCGATCTTCTTCGACGGCGGCATCGACGCCCTCTCGGTGCTGGCGCCGGTCAACGACCCCAAGTACCAGAGCCTGCGCTCCTCGCTTCGCATCGACCCCGGGCAGGGGTCGCCGTGGACCGAGGACCCCCGATTGCACTGGCACCCGGTTGCGGAGCCGCTGAACGAGCTGCATCAGGAGGGCAAGGTCACCGTCTTCCCGGCGATCGGCTACTCGAGCCCGGATCAGTCGCATTTCACCTCACGTCACTACTGGGAGGTCGGGGCGCTCGATCCCGGCACGCGGACCGGCTGGCTCGGTCGCCTGCTCGACGGCGTCGGCTCCAACGACAACCCGATCCAGGGACTCGCCCTGGATGGTTCGCTGGCGCCGTCGCTGGCCACGGCGAAGGTCCCCGTGGCTGCGATGTGGGGGCCCAGCTATGACCTCTGGACGCCTGGGGTGTGGGGCGATGTCGAGGCTCTGATGTTCGACTCCTACCAGCGGCTCGGTGCCAAGCACGAGCGGAGCGGCGACGCCGGGCTGCGGGTCGCCGGTCGCGTCGCCCGGCAGACGAGCCAGCTTCGCAAGCAGATGGCGCCGTTCTCGGACCAGATCTCCCCACCGGTGCCCTACCCCGACGACGGCCACTTCCCCGAGAGCCTCGCGGGACTCGCGGCGATGCTCGGCGCCGGCCTGCCGATCCGCTGCGCGGCGCTCAGCGCGCCCGGGGGCTACGACACCCACGACAACCAGGAGGGCGAGTTCCGCCGCGGCCTGAAGGAGACCTGCGACTCGGTGCTCGCCTTCCAGCGGGACCTCGAGGCGCGCGGCCTCGACGATCGCGTCGTCACCCTGCTCTGGTCGGAGTTCGGACGCCGGCCGGAGGAGAACGGCTCCGCGGGCACCGACCACGGCGCCGGCGGCTGCGCATTCCTCGTCGGCTCCAAGGCAAGGGGCAAGATGGTCGGTGAGTGGACCGGCCTCGGCAAGCTCGACGCCGACGACAACCTGCGCAACAGCTCCGACTTCCGGGCCGTCTACTGCTCGCTGCTGGAGCAGTGGTTCGGCCGCGATGCGGCGGCAGTGATCCCGGGGGCCGCGGGCTTCGGGCGCCCGGCCCTGATCGCATGAGCCGCAGGCGCGCCGTCGGAGCCCTCGCCGCGGCGATCGCGATCGCGGCTGTGGCGCTCGGCTGCGCAACGTTCGCGGCCGCGGAGCGGACGCCCTCGCGGCTGCTCGTCACCGCGAGTGAGTGGCGCTACGTGCTCTCGCAGGCGAAGCTGCGGGGTGGTCCGGCGATCATTCAGCTCTACAACGGTGGCGAGGACCCGCACAACCTGCGGATCCGGCGAGCCTCGGGCGGTGCCGTTCGGCGGATCGCCACGCTGGAGCCGGGTGAGGCCGGCTCCGTCGAGCTCCGCCTCGGCCGCGGAAAGCGCTACAGGCTCTGGTGCTCGCTGCCCGAGCACCGCGATCGCGGCATGAAGGCGACGCTGAAGGTCGCGCGAACCCGTCGCTAGCGGCGCCCGAGGCGCCGGCTCAGTCGAGCAGCGCCCCGAGCTCCTCCGGCGTCGAGACCGGGGCCTGGCAACTGAACCGCTCGCATACGTAGGCCGCGGGGCCGTCGTCGAGGGCGGGGCGATCGGCGAGCAGCGCCGGCTGATCGCTGCCCTCGATACCGCCGGCAAGGACCAGGTGCGGTCTGTAACGGGCCCGCACGACGCGCTCGAGGTCGGCGATCGAGCCGCGGTCCGCGCCCGCGGGTCCGATCAGGGCAACCTCGCGGGTGGGGGAGAGGTGGAAGTCCGCAGCCGTCAGCAGGTAGGCGAGCGCCTCGGGGTGCCGCTCGGCCGGACGGGCGAGCAGGCGCAGGACACCCTCGCCCCACTCGCCCCAGCGGCGCTCGCCGCTCAGCGCCTCGAGCCGAAGCAGGCCGAGGGCCGCGGACGCGTTTCCGGACGGGATCGGATGATCGTCGAGGTCCTTGCGGCGTGCGATCAGCTGCTCGTGATCGTCGGAGGTCGTGAAGAAGCCGCCGCGGGCCTCGTCCCCGAACCGCTCGATCATCGTCGTCGCCGTCCCGCGGGCCGCCTCGTACCAACGCGGCTCGAAGGTCGCCTCATAGAGGGCGAGCAGCGCCTCGAGCAGGTAGGCGTGATCCTCCAGATAGGCGTTGAGGTGAGCGCGGCCGCGGTTGTAGCTGCGCAGCAGGCGGCCGTCGGAGTCGCGCATCTCCTCGAGCAGGAACGCACCGCAGGCCGAGGCCGCCTCCAGGTATCGCGGCTCGCCCAGGAACGCGCCCGCCTCCGCCAGGGCATTGATCATCAGCGCGTTCCAGGCGGTCAGGCGCTTGTCGTCGAGGCCGGGCCGCACCCGCTCGGCCCGCCGGGCGAGCAGCGCCTCACGGGCCCGCTCCCAGCCGGGTGGCCGCGACGCCCATGAGCCACCGCGGAGGTTGAGCACGTTGGTGCCCTCCCAGTTACCCGCCTCGGTGACGCCGAGGTGCTCGAGGACCGGGCCGGTCTCGGAGGTCAGCCCGGCGCCTTCGAGCACGTCCCGCATCTCGGCGGCGCTCCACACGTAGTAGCGGCCCTCCTCTCCCTCCGAGTCCGCGTCGAGCGCGGAGTAGAAGCCGCCCTCGGGACCCCGCATCTCCGCCAGCGCCCAGTCGAGGGTCTCCGAGCAGATCCTCCGGTAGCGATCGTGGCCGAGCTCGAGATACCCGCGCAGGAAGGTCCGCGCCAGCAGCGCGTTGTCGTAGAGCATCTTCTCGAAGTGAGGCACGAGCCAGATCGGGTCGACCGAGTAGCGGGCGAAGCCGCCGCCGAGTTGGTCGTAGATGCCACCCGCGGCCATCGCGTCCAGCGTGCGCTCGGTGATCCGGTGCTCACCGTGGGCCAACAGCAGGTCGATCGCTGCCGAAGGCGGGAACTTCGGTGCCCCGCCGAAGCCGCCGTTCTGGAGGTCGGCCATTCCGCGCAGACGCTCGAGTGCGCGCCCCACGAGGCCGCCGTCGAGCGGGCCCTTTGCAGGCTCGACATCGGCGATCGCGCTGAGCCGCGCGCGGGTGGCCTCAGCGCGCCCGCGGATCTCCTCGCGCCGGCTGCTCCATGCGTCGAGCACGGCATCCATCACCATTCGGAAGCTCGGCATCCCCTGGCGCGGCTCCGGCGGGAAGTACGTGCCCCCGTAGAAGGGGACGCCCTGCGGGTCGCAGAAGACCGTCATCGGCCAGCCGCCCCGGCCGGTCATCGACTGCACCGCCTCCATGTAGACGGCGTCGACATCGGGCCGCTCCTCGCGATCGACCTTGACCGGCACGAAGCGCTCGTTCATCAGCTTCGCGGTCTCCTCGTCCTCGAACGACTCGCGCTCCATCACGTGGCACCAGTGGCACGCCGAGTATCCGATCGAGAGCAGGATCGGGACGTCGCGATCGGCCGCCAGCGCCCTCGCCTCCTCACCCCAGGGCAGCCAATCGACGGGGTTGTCGCGGTGCTGGAGCAGGTACGGGGAGGTCTCCTCGGCGAGCCTGTTGGGCATCTTCCGAGGGTAGCCGGAGCCGCTCAGCCGGGGGGCCCGGACACCCGAGCCCAGGTCCTCGCGAGCTGTTCGAGCTCCGTCCGGCTGAGCTTCGAGAGGAAGTGCTCGCGGACGCCGCGCAGATGCGTCGGCCGGGCTGCGGCGAACCGCTCGCGCCCCGCGGTGGTCAGCTGGGCGTAGGAGCCACGGCGGTCGGACTCGCAGGTGGTCCGCTCGACCAGTCCGGCCTTGACAAGGCGGTCGATCAGGCGCGTGAGACCACTCCGGCTGAGGAACAGACGCTCGGCGAGCTCACCCATTCGCAGCGAGTGATCCGGCGCGTCGTTGAGGTGAAGCAGGACCTCGTAGGAGCTCAGAGGCATCCCCTGCTCACGCTCGAGCTCGGCGTCGAGCCGCGCAATGGTCGCGCTGTGGACCTCGAGCAGTCCACGCCACGCTTCCAGCTCGAGCTCGGACAGCGGCGATGAGGCGGTCTTCTTCATCTGCCGATCCTACCCAATTGCACTTGCGCACGCAACTAGTTTGCGTTATAGTTGCGAACGCAAGAAAGCGCCAGGTAACCCGCGATGCGATCAGGAGGCACCGGTCAGATGAAGCTCGAAGGAGTCCACCACGTGACCGCGATCACGGCCGACGGCCAGAAGAACCTGGACTTCTACGCGGGCGTGTTGGGCCTGCGACTGGTGAAGAAGACCGTCAACCAGGACGAGCCGAGCGTCTACCACCTGTTCTACGCAGACGAGCAGGGGTCGGCGGGCTCGGACATCACCTTCTTCGAGTTCCCGGGTGCGCCCGAGGGTCGAGCGGGTGCGGGGATGGTCCACACGGTCGGCTGGCGGGTCGCCTCGGAGGGGGCGCTCGACTTCTGGGCAGATCGCCTCGCCCATGCGGGCCTCGAGACGCAGCGCGGAGATCGGACCCTCGACTTCGCCGATCCCGAGGGCCTCGGCCATCAGCTGCGGGTCTCGGCCACCGGGGACGAGCCGCTGATCGCAGATCACCCCGAGGTCCCGGCCGAGTTCGCGCTACAGGGATTCGATGGGGTTCGTGCCTATTCTGCGGCGCCGGCCGTCAGCTCGCGTCTGTTGGAGGCGTTGGGGTTCGAGGTCGCTGCCGACGGCTGGGAGTCCCGGGGCGCGCAACGGGGTGGGCTCTATGCCTACGACGAGCCGCCCGCCGAGCATGGCCTCAACGGTGCCGGCACCGTCCACCATGTCGCCTGGGCGTCGACGCCCGAGGAGCTCGAGGCCTGGCGTGGGCTGGTAGCCCAGGGCGGGGCCCGGCCGACCCCGGTGATCGATCGCTTCTACTTCCGCTCGGTCTACTTCCGCGAGCCGAGCGGCGTGCTGTTCGAGATCGCGACCCTCGGCCCTGGGTTCACCGTCGATGAGCCGCTCGAGTCACTCGGTGAGAAGCTCTCGCTTCCGCCCGACTTCGAGCATCTTCGCGACCGAGTCGAGCCTGCGCTGAAGCCGCTGCGCAACCCGCGGGCGGTGACGTCTTGAGCGCCGTGGTCGCGGGCGACGTCGATCTCAGGATCCGGCCGAGCTCCGGTGATCCGGAGGGGGCGTTGATCCTCAACCACGGGCGTGGCACCGACGAGCGCGATCTCCTCGGACTGCTGGCCGAGCTCGATCCGGAGCGCCGGCTGCTCGGCGTGACGACCGGTGCGCCGCTCCGTGGCATTCCGCCCGGCGGTCGTCACTGGTACATCGTCGAGCGTGTTGGCTACCCGCACCCCGACACCTTCCAGCTCTCCTACGAGCTGTTGACCGAGCGCCTCGACCGGGTGCTCGCCGAGCACTCGCTCGACTGGTCGCGGACGGTGGTCGGTGGCTTCTCGCAGGGAGCGGTGATGTCGTATGCGGTCGCGCTCGGCGGGGACCGGCCGGTGCCGGCGGGGCTGATTGCCCTATCCGGGTTCATCCCCGAGGTTGCGGGCTGGGGGCCTGATTTCGCAGATCGCGGCGGACTGCGAACGTTCGTCCACCATGGCGCCCACGACCCGGTGATCTCGGTCGGCTTCGGTCGCGCCGCGGTCAGCGCTCTGCGGGCGGGAGGCATCGACGCCGCCTACTTCGAGAGCGAGGCCGGCCACTCGGTGCCGCCCGAGGTGATCGACCTGGCACGCCGCACCGTCGATCAGGCGCTCGCCTCGGGGGCTGCCTCCGGCGCCTAGTCCCCGGCGCGCTCAGGCCGGCGCCGGGGCGGGCGCGCGCCGCAGGAGCAGAACCGCCATCGCGACGGTCCCGAGCCCGAAGACGCCCGCCGTCGCGAACGACAGGCCGTAGCCGCCGGCAACAGCGGCGACCCCGGCGAGCGGAGCGCCAACGCCCATGCCGACGTCGAAGAAGGCGGTGAACGTGCCCATCGCGGCCCCACGCCGCTCGTCGGGGACCGCGTTGACGACCAGCAGGGCGAGCGCGGGGAACAGCAGGGCGAATCCAGCGCCCATGGCCGCCGCCCCGACGAGCGCTACAGCGAGCGATTGGGCCGCCGCGACGATGAACAGGCCGGCGGCCTGAACCAGGCCGGCCGCCGCCGCCGTCTCCGCTCCGCCGATGCGGTCGGGGATGCCGCCACCGACGAGCCGCACGGTGACCACCGTGACCGCGAAGGCGGCGAAGACGAGGGCGCCGTGGCCGATGCCCCGCTCATCCACGTGCAGAACGATGAACGCGGCGAGCGTCGCGTAACCGACGACCGTCAACGCCAGAGCGAGGCCGGGGCGGAGTGCCTCGGGGGCGATCAGGCCCCGCAGCCGCCGGCGCAGGCTGATTCGTTCGGCGAGCGCCGGCGGCGAGTAGCTCTCCGGGATCCGCGAGGCGATCAGCGCCCCGATCAGCGGGGCGAGCGCCGCGAATCCCCAGACCAGCTCGAAGCTCGATGCTCGCAGCAGGGCGTCGCCGATCGGCGGCCCGAGCGAGAGCCCTCCCCAGATTGCGAGCCCGTAGAGCCCGATGATCCGGCCGCGCCGGTCCGGCGGTGCCATGTCGACGATCCACGCCGCGCCGGCCGTGTAGACCATCCCCTCGCCCGCGCCGAGAAAGAGCCGGGTGACGATCAGCCCCCCGACGCCGGCGGGGATGAACAGCAGCAGCCCGGAGAGGCTGGTCAGCAGGGCGCCGACGACGACGACCGGCTTGCGCCCGCGGGCATCGGCGAACGCCCCGCCGATCGGTCGGAACAGCAGACCGGTCGCGGCGAACGCGCCGGTGACGACCCCGACGGCGACATCGCCGCTGCCGATCGGGCCGGTCACGTACTTGGGCAGCACGGGAAGCGTGGCGCCGATGGTCAACAGGCCGAGGCCGGTGACGACGAAGATCCCCGCGAACGCCACGCGATCAGGTGTGATCGCAGGCCTGAGGCGATTGGGCGGCCGGGGTGCGGGTCCGCTCACGGGCCCTCGCGGGCCCGGAGCTCGCCTCGCCGAATCTTGCCGCTCGCCGTCTTCGGCAGCTCCGACGCGAACTCGACGATGCGCGGGTACTTATAGGGCGCGGTGACCCGTTTGACATGGTCCTGGAGCTCGTCGACGAGCTCCTGCGAGGGCTCGGTCCCGCGGAGGACCACGACGGCCTTGACGACTGAGCCCCGTTCCTCGTCCGCAGCGGCGACCGCGGCCGCCTCGGCGACCTGTGGATGGCTGAGCAGAGCCGACTCGACCTCGAACGGCCCGATCCTGTAGCCGGAGGAGATGATCACGTCGTCGGCCCGGCCGTCGAACCAGAGGTAGCCGTCCTCGTCCTCGCTGACGAGGTCGCCGGTTCGCCACCACTCCAAGTCCGGCGGGGGTGAGCCGATGTAGTGACTGAAGAAGGTCGGGCAACTGCTTGGATCGAGGACCAGCTCGCCCCCGTCGATCCGCAGGTCGATCCCGGGCAGGGCCTTGCCCATCGAGCCCTCCCTGACGTCGGCGCCCGCCAGCGACCCGGTCAGCGCACCGGTCTCGGTCTGGCCGTAGCCATCGTGGATCTCGAGCCCCATCCCCTCCCGGAAGGCGCGCATCACCTCGGGGTTGAGCGGCTCGCCGGCCGAGACGAGTCGGCGCAGGCCGGCGATCGGTCGCAGCTCCGTTCGCTTCGCGAGGAGCCGGTACTCGGTCGGCGCCTGGCAGAGCGTGTTGATCCCCTCGCGCTCGCAGAGAGCCAGCCGCTCGTCGGGGTCGAAGCGACCATCATGGATGAACGCGACTGCGCCGCAGAGCCAGGGTGCGATGAACGAGTTCCGCGCCGACTTCGACCAGCCCGTCGCCGCCGTGCACCAGGCGATCTCGCCGGCGCGGGCGCCGAACCAGTGCTCCGCCTGCACCGCCTGTCCAGCGAGGTAGCGTTGCGGGTGCACTGCTGCGCGGGCCTCGCCTGTCGTCCCGGATGTGAAGACGATCATCGCCGGGTCCTCGGGCCCGAGATCGCTCGGCTCGGCGGGCGGCTCCTGCGCCCGGTCCTCGTCGAGCACCAGCGCCACGTCCTCGAGGGTCATGTACGGGACTCCGTCGGGAAGCTGGCTCAGGTAGCGGGCTTCGCCGATCGCCAGCTTCGGATTCGCGACGCTCACCCGGTGCGCCAGGTCCGCGCGCCGCAGCTGCGTGTTGCAGGGCAGGGCGATCGCGCCGATCCGAAAGCAGGCGAGCATCGCCAGCACCCACTCGGCGCGGCTGCCGACCAGCGTCATGACTACGTCGCCACGCCGGATGCCGCGGGCAAGCAGCGCCCCCGAGAGCCCGCCGCTGCGCGCGATCAACTCGCCGAAGCCCCATACGCGGCGCTCGCCGGATTCGCTCACGGTGACCAACGCCGGCCGGGCGGCGGGGAATGTCTCGAGCACGTCTTCGACGAAGTTCATGGCGGTGGTGGTGTTCCCCGTGGCGGGCGCAAACCGTAGCGATTGGGGGCCGGGCCGATCTCGCGAGGCGATCGACGACGCCACGGTCCCGTCTGCAACGGATCGGCCCCGCAGTCGATCGGTCCAATAGTCTGCTGGCCCGATCCGCCGGCGCCGCCCGGACTTGCACCGAACCAGGAGGGAGCCCAATGAGTCCTCGTCGATCTGCCCCCGTCGTGGCCCTGCTCGCGGTCGGTCTGCTGGCCGGGTGCAGCGCCTCGGGTGAGGTCTCGATCGGTGAGAAGTCGCTCGACCGCGAGGACGTCGAGAAGACGATCTCCAGTGGTCTAGGCGATCAGGCCGGCCTCCCCGATCCGGAGGTCGCCTGCCCCGAGGCCGAGGACGTCGACGTCGAGGACGGCAGCGAGTTCGTCTGCACGGGGACAGCGCCGAACGGGGAGCAGTTCCCGATCAACGTGACGCTCACCGATGACGACGGCGGTTACCGCTACGAGGTGCCGCCCGCCGATCAGCCGGCGCCCGGCGCCGGCGCCTGACCGGCCGGCCTTAGAAGAGTCGCTGCGGGACGCCGAGCGAGCCCGCCCCCGGTTGATCGATATCCGCCGTGGCCTGGGGCCGGCCCCCGCTGCCGCCGAGCGCGCGAGGGCGCCGAGTGGGCTTTGTGGCGGGCGCGCCCCGTCGGACGAGGCTGCCAAGGCGGCGTCGCTCCCCGGAGGGCATCCGGCTGCGCCCTCGGTAGAGCCGCTCGTAGCGAGGCAGCAGATCGGGTCGGTATTGCCGCAGCCAGTCGAGAAAGATCGCGCGAACCTCGCCGCGGAGGTGGAGCGCGACGCCGCCGATGCTCGTCGCACCCGCATCGCCGCAGAGCTGGAGGATCTCGTTCACCTGCTGTGGCGAATCGTTGATCCCGGGCATCAGCGGTGCGATCAGCACGCCGGCCTCGATCCCCGCTGCCCGCAGCTCCGCCACGGCTTCGATCCGCTTGCGCGGATGCGGCGTCGCGGGCTCGCTGGCGCGCCAGGCCTTCTCGTCGAGGGTCGGGATCGAGAGGCTTGCGGCGAACTCCGTCCGCTCGGCTAGCTCCTCGAACAGGTCGAGGTCGCGGAGCAGCAGGGGGGACTTGGTCAGTACCGAGCACGGGTTGCATGCCGTCAGCAGCTGCTCCCAGATCCCCCGTGTGATCCGGTAGCGGCCCTCGCACCACTGATAGGGGTCGGTGTTGGTCCCGAGGGCGACGTGCTCGCCGCGCCAGCTCGGCCGCGCCAGCTCGGCCCGCAGCACCTCCGGGAGGTTGACCTTGACGACGATCTCGCGCTCGAAGTCCCCTCGCGCGTCGAGGCCGAGATAGGTGTGCGTCGGTCGCGCGAAGCAGTAGGCGCAGGCATGGGTACAACCTCGATAGGGGTTGATCGTCCAGCGGAAGTCGACCTGGCTCATCGGCGGCACGCGGTTCAGGGCCGAGCGCGCCTCGACCTCGTGGAAGCGGACTCCCATCGCCTCCGGTGCGTCGAAGGTGCGGACCACCGGATCGGCGTCGACCCCGGGTAGCCGGGAGGACCGCCTACCGTTGGCCTTGAGGTCGTCCCAGCGCACGAACGTATGTTCGCACGAAGCCCGGACGCCGATACTGGGGCCGGCGGCTTTGACGGCTTAGTCCTGCGGTGAGAGCGCGATCCCGGTCAGCGCGAGCCCCAGCAGACGGAACTCCGAGCGACCCCGCCGCACCGGAGCCTGGAGCTCGAGCCGCGAGAACGGCGCGCTCTCGGCCGGCGCCGCGGGCGGCTCGACCGACCCTTCGAGCGTGGGGCAGCCGCTGCCCCACGGCCGCCTGCCCCCGGAGCCGTTCTCCAAGAGCTCGATCTCGACCTCGCGGCCGTTGAGCGTCAGCCGCGAGAGGTCGACGTGGTCGCGGGGGGTCGCGGGGTGGAGCCCGATCTGCACCCGCCAGCGCCGGGAGGTGTCGACCAGCAGGTGGAGACCGGTGCGCTCTCCCGGGCCCGTCCAGCGGAGTGACTCGCCGTGGTGCTCCTCGTAGTCGTGCAGGTTCTCGCCCGGGAAGGCGTCGCCGGGCAGCCAGGCGATCGGCTGCGACAGTTCGCCCGGCGCCGTCCGCGCCGCGTGGCGATCGAACCAGAGCCGCCGCAGGCGGCTCCTCGCCGCGGAACTGTCGGGCGCCGCCTCGCCGGGGGAGCCGAGCTCGGCATGGAGCTCCCGGAGCTGGCGCTCGAAGATCCGTTCCGCGTGCTCGTAGAGATGGCGCTCGGACGTCAGCAGCTCCCGGCCGTCAGGGCCGGCAAGGCCGTCGGGCGCCTCGCCGCGATCGCCCCCCAAGGTCGGATTGAGGTGCGGCATCTTCAGCGGGGGCAGCGCTCCGCTCGCCGCGCAGAGCAGGTTCAGCGTGTCTTCGAAGCGTTCGAACAGGCCCAGCGCCGCGCAGCTGGACAGCGCCACACTCGCTCGTGGCTGCGCGGCCGCGACCGCCGTCGATACGGCCGCCAGGCCACGCTCGGGAGAGGTCATGCCGCCGGGCGTGAAGAACCCGGTCAGGCAGTCCTGGAGCCGGAGCGTCTCGGTGGTCCAGCGCTCGAAGCCCATCGAGTCAGCGATGAAACCCTGCTGACGCTGATACCCGTGCAGGGAGTGCAGGCGATCGAGCGGCTCGCGGACGACGGCGAGGATCCGCCAGCTGCGGCCCGGGGTCGCCGCGGGAAGGTCGAGGCCGAAGTGGCCGACTGCGATCGCAGGCCGGCTTGCGATCGCCTCGCGATGGTCCGGAATCTGCCGCGCGTAGTAGAGATGGTTCGTCGGCGAGAGCGCCTCCTCGGCGGAGAAGCCGTTGCTGATCGTCGTCCGCAGGGACGTCCCGCCGCACTTGGTCACATGCAGCAGGTAGAGCGGGTCGGCGCCCGGCTCGGCGGCCGTCGATGGGCGTCGCCATCGCCATCGGAGAGGCCTGGACGTCGCCCCTCGGCCGGGGCCTGCCCGGCTGAACGAGTCCGCGTCGCCGTCGGCGCCGCTCCAGCTGATCCTCCTGACCGGCAGCCCGAGTCGCCGCGGGTCCCGCCCCCCGCTCCGTGCTCCGGAGATCCAACCGAGGCGGCTGATCGGCTGCTGCCCCTTGGCGTGGATCCTCGTCGAGTCGGGTGCGTGATCGATCTGATGCCGCGGGATCGGGGACTCGTTCAGATAGAACCGCGCCAGCTCGTGGCCCTGCGCATCGATCGCTGACCACTCGATCTCGAGCGTGCCGCCGGGCGGCAGGCCGGGGAGGGCGAGCAACACCTCCGGGGTCGACCACCTGAACGGTGTCCGATCGAGGCGCTCGAGGCGGTGAAACCCCACCGCAGGCACCACCGCAGCGCCGGCCGCGGTCCACTCGGAGCGGTGGGGCTCGGCCCTGAACTCACCGCTGCGCCCGTCGGTCGTCAGCGCGTCCAGCGCCTCCTGTTCGCCGAGCCGGGCGGCCGCGTCGTTGAGGTGGAGGAAGGCTCGTCTCGCTCGGCTCCTTCTGTTCAGCCGCAACCAGGTTCGCAGGCGCAGCGCACTGATCGAGAGCCCGAGGCGCCGGGTTGGTAGGCGGGCGCTTCCGGGCACTGCGCACCTCGCCAGCCAGCGAACCCGATCGCGGACCAGGAGGTGCCGCTGGGGCGCGAATCCGGCCGGCCGTGAGGCGGCGACCCGAATCGCGCGCGGGAGATCGCGGACGAGCATCGCGACCATCCGGCGCGCGACCTCACGGTCGTGACCGTACCTGGCCGACCAGCCGTCGGGTGCCTCGAACAGGTCCTCGCAGGAGTCGCCGTCACTACCGGCTGCGAAGGCGAGCCGGCCGCGCCCGAAGTCGCGGGCGAACTCGACCAGCTCGTCGATCTCGCCGACGTAGTGGTGGTAGACCGCCGGGCGGGGATCGTGGCCGATCACGGCGCCGCTGCGGTAGAGGCGCGCAGCGAGCAGGTGCTCGGCGAAGTGGCCGAACTGCGGCTCGATGCCCCCGCTGCTCTCGTAGGCCTGGCGCCGGACGACGAAGCACTGGTCGAGGACCTTGAGCCACGGGTGTCGCTCGAGATTGGCGGCGATGTCCTTGGCGTACATCTCGGCCTCGATCTCAGAGAGGAGATTGTGGGTGAGCGGGATCGAGCGGCCACTGAACCCATCCCAGCTCGGGTTCTCATCGAGGGCCTGCTCGCAGCGCTCGAGGAAGTCGGGCTCGGGGATGCAGTGGGCCTCGGTCATCACCAGCACCTCGCCACGGGCGATCTCCGCTGCCGCCGCGAGCAGGTCGATGTCGTGGTGGCGGGCGACCCGCTCGATCCGGTCGCCGGGGCCGAGCATCGAGCCGAGCAGCTCGAGCTCGCCCGTCTCGTAGTCGATAGGGGCGGCGAGGATGATCTCGTATCGCGCCCGCGGGAAGCGGATGTCCGCGGTCCAGGCGCGGATGCAGCGCTCGGCGATTCCCCTGGTGAACTCGAGTGGGATCAGGACCGAGTAGCGCCGGCCGCCCACGCGAACCGGATCGCGGTGATCGGCCGCCTCCCCCTCTTGTAGCTCCGCGTGATCGAGGGCCGGCGGCAAACGCCACGCCTACTCGTAGAGCTTGACGATCCGCACGCCACCGGCGGGTGCGGCGTCGACGCAGAGATTGCAGAGCACGCACTCGTCGAGGTTCTCCTCGACGATGCCGATCCCCTCGTCGGTAGCCACGAAGATGTCGACCGGGCAGACCTCCTCGAGCTTCTTCGCGAGCCCGGGGTCGGAGGCGATCGTCTCGTCGACCTCGACGCTGATGAAGACGCCGTGGAGTTGCTCTCCTCCGCTGATCGCGTCAGCCATCGAGTTGCTCCTTGACCCGGTCGGGTATCTCGTCGATCCGCTCCACCACCGGAATCCCGGCCTCCTCGAGACGGGCGATCTTCTCGGTGGCCGAGTCCTCCTTGCCCTCGACGATCGTGCCGGCGTGACCGAAGCTCATGCCCTGCATCTCCTCGTCGTCCATGAAGCGACCGGCCATGAAGGCGACGATCGGCAGCTTCGATCCGTGTTCCTCGCGCCAGTCGACCAGCTCGGCCTCCATCCGCCCGCCGGGCTCCGTGTAGATCACGATCGCCTCGGTCTGCGGGTCCTCCTCGAACAGCGGCATCAGCTCCGCGTAGGTCGAGCCGATGATCGCGTCGCCGCCGATCGAGATCGCGGTCGAGACGCCGAGTCCGGCGGCCGTCAGGGTCGAGGAGATCTCGGTGGTCATCCCTCCGGAGCGGCTCATGACCCCGACCGGACCCGGCTTGTAGGCCTTGGCCGCGTCCTTGGCGGGACCGCCGATGCCGCCCATCTTCGCGACCCCGGGCGCGATCAGGCCGAGGCAGTTCGGCCCGATGATGCGGGCGCCGCGCTCGTTTGCCAGCTCGACCATCTCGGCGACGTCCCGCCTCGGGATCCGCTCGGTGACGACGACGATCAGCTTGACGCCGTTCTCGATCGCCTCGAACACGGCGTCCTTGGTGAAGGCGGGGGGGACGGTGGCGACCGCGCCGTCGATCGGGCCCCCGTGGTGGGCAACCGCCTGCTCGACGGTGTCGAAGACCGGCACCCCATGGACCTCGCGGCCCTTGCGGCCGGGAGTGACGCCGGCGACGATCTTCGAGCCGAAGTCGAGGCACTCGCGGGTCAGGTTCACGGCCTCGCGCCCGGTGATGCCCTGGACCAGGAAGGTGAAGTCCTCGTTCAGCAGGACCGACATCAGGCTGCCTCCCCCTGGACCTTGGCGACCGCGCGCCCCGCCGCCTCCCACATCGAGACCGAGCGATCGCAGTACTCGACCCCGTAGCGGTCGAGGATCTTCGAGCCCTCGTCCTCCCACGCACCGGGGATCCGGAAGATCACGATCGTCTCGGCAGGGTCCTTGCCGAGCTCGAGGCAGGCCTTGATCACCCCGCGGGCGACGATGTCGACGCGGGTGTTGGAGACGATCGACATCATCACGGCGATCTTCTCGACCCCGTCCTTCTGCAGCACCTGCTTGGCGAGGCCGCAGGACTTGGCGACCGATGGATTGCCGCCGATCTCGGCGTAGTTAGCCGGCTTTCCGCCCTGCGAGCGGACCGCATCGGTCAGCGTCAGCGAGCCGCCGCCGGCGCCGATCACGAGCCCGAGGTTGCCGTGGAAGCCGTGGTCCTTGCCCTGGATCACGCCGCGGTGGTCGGCCGCGTCGATCGCCTTCACGTTGCGCTCGAACTCGGACGGCTCGTACATCTCACGCGGCTCGGAGAGATCGACGCCGATCTCCTCCAGCACCCGCTTGTGGCGCCCGACGGCCTCGTCCTCCATCTCCATGTGGGCGTCGAGGGCGACGAAGCTGCCGTCGGAGAGACGCGCCAGCGGGTTGATCTCCGCCAGGGTCATGTCGTAGTCGCGCTGCAGGCGGGCGAGTGCGGCGAGGACCCTGGTCGCGCGCCCGAGCTCCGGTCCGGTCATGCCGCAGCGGGCCACGGCCTGCTTCGCCTCGAAGTCGGCGATCGGATGGAGGTTCGAGAGGTGGCCGCGCCCGACATGGTCCGGGTGCTCGTCCGCGACCTGCTCGATATCGATCCCGCCCATGTCGCTGAACAGCATCATCGGGCGCTTCGCGCGCCCGTCCCAGAGCACCGCTGCGTAGTACTCCTGCTCGACCTCTGCCTTCGGGTCGACCAGCACGCCGACCGGGGTGTGGCCGCCGATCTCGAGCTCGAGGATCTCGGCCGCGTGCTCGGCCGCCTGGTCCGGCGTGTCGGCGAACTTGACCCCGCCCGCCTTCATCCGCCCCCCGGTCAGCACCTGCGACTTGATCACGGTCGGGCCGCCGATCGCCTCCGCCGCCTCACGGGCCTGCTCGGCGCTCGTGCAGAACCCGTACTCGGTCACGGGGATGCCTGCTCTCTCGACCAGGCGGCGTGATTCGAACTCGTAGAAGCGCATGGGTCAGATTGGGCGCGGCCGGGGGCCGCGAGGGCGGAACCCTACAAACCTCGGCCCCGTGGTGGCTCCACCCATGTGACTTCGCCGCGCGGCCGCGTTCGGCAGAATCCCACCCCCACCGGGTCCGAGCCGCCTGTTCCTGCCGCCGGACCCCGCGACCCAACGGCAGACATAACCGCAGCAGCAAGAGAGGAGCTGTCTTTCCACGATGAGCGACGCGACAGTTAGCGAGGCGCCGACGTCAAATCAGAGCCTGATCGACTGGGTGAACGAGATCGCCGCGCTGACCAAGGCTGACCAGGTCTACTGGTGCGACGGCTCGGCCGAGGAATACGACCGCCTCTGCCAGGAGCTCGTCGACGCCGGCACCTTCCGGCGCCTCTCCGACGCGAAGCGGCCGAACTCCTATCTCGCCTGGTCGGATCCCTCCGACGTCGCTCGCGTCGAGGACCGTACCTTCATCTGCTCGCTCGAGGAGGAGGACGCCGGCCCGACCAACAACTGGCGCGACCCGGATCAGATGAGGACCGAGATGAGCGAGCTGTTCGACGGCTCGATGGCCGGCCGGACGATGTACGTCGTCCCCTTCTCGATGGGCCCGCTCGGCTCCGACAAGTCGGCGATCGGCGTGCAGCTGACAGACTCCCCCTACGTCGTCGTCTCGATGCGGATCATGACCCGGATGGGAATCGCCGCCCTCGAGATGCTCGGCGCCGAGGGCGAGTTCGTTCCCTGCGTGCACTCGGTCGGCGCTCCGCTCGCCGAGGGCGATCAGGACGTGCCGTGGCCGACGAACGCCGAGGTCAAGTACATCGTCCACTACCCGGAGACTCGCGAGATCTGGTCCTACGGCTCCGGCTACGGCGGCAACGCGCTGCTTGGCAAGAAGTGCTTCGCATTGCGGATCGCCTCGGTCCTCGCCCACGACGAGGGCTGGATGGCCGAGCACATGCTGATCCTCAAGCTGACCGCCCCCGACGGCAGGGTCAAGTACGTGACCGGCGCCTTCCCCTCGGCCTGCGGCAAGACCAACCTGGCGATGCTGATCCCGACGATCGAGGGCTGGACCGTGGAGACGATCGGCGACGACATCGCCTGGATGAAGTTCGGCGAGGACGGGCGCCTGTACGCGATCAACCCCGAGGCGGGGTTCTTCGGGGTCGCTCCCGGCACCGGCGATCAGACCAACCCGAACGCGATGAGGTCGATCGAGCGCGACACGATCTTCACCAACTGCGCGCTGACCGACGAGGGCGACATCTGGTGGGAGGGGATGACCGAGGAGCCGCCGGCCCACGCGATCGACTGGCACGGCAACGACTGGACTCCCGACTCCGAGGATCCGGCCGCGCACCCGAACGCGCGCTTCACGGTCGCCGCCGCTCAGGCCCCGTCGATCGCCCCGGAGTGGGAGGACCCGGCCGGCGTGCCGATCGACGCCTTTCTGTTCGGCGGTCGGCGCGCCAGCGTCGTGCCGCTCGTGCGCGAGGCGCTCGACTGGGAGCACGGGGTGTTCATGGGGGCGACGATGTCCTCGGAGATGACGGCCGCCGCGTTCGGCACCGTCGGCCAACTGCGCTTCGATCCGTTCGCGATGCTGCCGTTCTGCGGCTACAACATGGCCGACTACTTCCGCCACTGGCTGCAGATCGGCGCCGCGGCGGACCCCGAGAAGCTGCCGAAGATCTTCTACGTCAACTGGTTCCGCAAGGACGCCGACGGGAAGTTCATCTGGCCTGGATTCGGCGAGAACAGCCGCGTGCTCGAGTACATCTTCCGCCGCTGCGACGGCAAGGGGGAGACGGTCGAGACGTCGATCGGGCTGGTGCCCGCCGACGGCGAGCTCAACACCGACGGACTCGACATCTCGGATGCCGAGTTGGCGGAGCTCCTGCACGTCGACGAAGCAGCCCTCCGCGACGAGCTCGGCCAGGTCGAGGAGCACCTAGCCAAGTTCGGCGACGCCCTGCCCGACGAGGTCGCCTCCCAGCTCGCGGCCCTCAAGTCGAAGCTCGCCTGAGCTACTCGCGGTCTGGGCGGCCGAGTGCGCCGTTGCCCACATATGACGTGGGAAACGATGCGTTCGTCGCGGCCCCTGGGTCCGTGCCGACCTAGAACGCGTTCATCAGCTTGGGCGCGACCTGCTGCTTGCGGCTCATCACGTCGGGCAGGGCGATCACGCCCTCGCTGGCATGCCTGTCGAGGGCGCGCTCGACCGGGCCGGCGTCGCCGGAGACCAGCAGGTCCGTCCCCTTGCTGATGATGTCGGTGACCATCAGCGCCGCGAGCGGGTAGCCCTTGGCGCTGCGGATCTCCTCGAGCGCCTCCAGCAGCTCCTCCTTGCGGGAGAGCAGCGCCTTGCCGACGGTCTCGATCTGAGCGATCGAGATCGTCTCGCCGTTCGCAAGCTGATACTCCTTTGCATCGCGGGCGACGATCTCGGCGCCGGGCACCGAGGAGACGTCGGAGCTGGTCTCGAACATGCCCTGGCCGAACTCCATCGCGTCCACCCCGATCGCCCGCTCTAGGTACTCGACCACGTCGTGGTCGCGCGACGTGGTGGTCGGAGAGTTGAGCAGCACCGTGTCGGAGAGCACGGCCCCGAGGAGCATGATGGCCGTCGGCCTGCTCGGCTCCATGCCGTTCTGCCGGAAGCGCTCGACGACGAGGGTCGCGGTCGAGCCGACCGGGTCGAACGTTGCCGTCACCGGCACGTGCGTCTCGATCGAGCCGATGTGGTGGTGGTCGAGGATCTCGACGATCTCCGCCTGCTCGACCCCGGTCACGCTCTGGCCCTGCTCGGCATGATCGACGAGGATCACCCGGCGCGGCAGCGGCGAGACCAGGTCGGACCGAGTGACCAGCCCGATCGGGCGCAGGGACGGGTCGACGGCGACAGCGGCGCGGTAGTGCACGTCCTTGACCAGCTCGGCGACCTCCGAGAGCAGATCGTCGGGCTCGACGGTCAGCGGCTCGCGGTCGGCCAGCGCGCGGCAGGGTGCAGCCAGCGTGATCATCCGGCTCGAGACGTAGGAGTCGAGCGGGCTGACGACGATCGCTGCGTCCAGCTCCGCGGCCAGGTCGAGCACCTCCTGCTCCGGCGTCACCCCGTTCGAGGCGACCAGCATCGATGCCCCGAGCCGCAGCGACTGAAGCTGTGCGTCGACCCGATTGCCGACGACGACCACGTCACCGGCGGAGATCCGGCTCTCGCTCCGAGCGGGGTCGATCGAGTGGACCCAGACGCGGCCCTCGATCAGCTGATCGTCGCCCACCACCAGCCGCCCGTCGAGCACCTCGACGATCGCCTCGACCGTGGTCGGCGCATCGACCAGGGTCGAGGTCTTGCGGGATTCGCGGATGTAGCGATGGGCGAGGGCGCGCTCGGTCATCACCCCGAGCAGCCGCTCGTCGTCGTCGACGATCGGGACGATGTCGAGGTGCCCGCGGGCCATCGTCAGGCCGACCTCGCGAACGGGCTCGGAATGCCTGGCGACCGGGAATCGCTCTCGCATCACGTCGCGCACGCGCAGCATCACGTGACCCATCAGGTCCGGCTTCGGCGCCCCGCTGCGCTCCAGGCACCAGGTCGTCTGCGGGTTGACCTCGCCGAGCCTGACCGGCACGTACTCGTGCTCGTCGTCGAGCCGGCTCTTCAGCTCCGCGTAGCCGATCGCAGCCGCGATCGAGTCCATGTCCGGGTTCTTGTGCCCGGTGATGTAGATCCGGCGCCTGCGATCGTCGCCGTTCTCGGTCGCGCTCACGGCGACATCATCGGGGATCGCCGCCGCCGATGTCGCTTCGGCCGCGCTCGCAGCCGGGTGAGGGAGGGCTACGCCCGCTGCTATCTTGCCCGCGCTGGGGGATTGAGCGGCTGTGGGAGGTTGTGTCCGGATGCTTCGATCGGGAACGGCTCGAGCGCTGGGTTGGGCGGCGGCCATGGCGACCGCGTGGCTCTTGCCCGCGACCCCGGCCCTGGCGGGGGTCGGCGAGGTCCCGACGCCGACGGTCGCAAAGCTTCCGATCACCGCTGACTCGAAGCCCTTCGGCGCGACCACGGATCCGGCGAAGCTCGCCGACAACGGCTACGTCGAGGAGGAGTACACGATCGCGGGCGGCGCCTTCAAGTACGACACCGTCGCCGGCGCTGACGGAACCAAGCTCACCGACGGCCCCAACGGAGACGGCTCCTACCCGTACAAGACCCGGATCCTCGTCCGGCGCCCAGCGAGCCCGGCCGACTTCAACGGCCGTGTGCTGGTCGAGTGGTTCAACGTCACCGCCGGCTTCGACCTCGACACCTCCTGGGGCTCGAGCCACGACAGCGACCTGATGCGTGAGGGCTACGCCTGGGTCGGCGTCTCGGCCCAGGTCGTCGGCATCGACTTCCTCACCGGCTGGTTCCGGGACCCGACCCGCTACGCGGACCTGATGGGCGTCACCGGCGTCGATCGAGCCGATCGCGACCGGGCCTCCTACGACATCTTCTCGCAGGCGGCGAAGGCGATCCTCGGGGCGGGAGACGGCCCTGATCCGATGGGCAACCTCGACCCGACGATGCTGATCGCATCGGGCGGCTCGCAGTCCGGTGGCCGGCTGAGCCGCTACTACGACTCGATCCAGAACCTGCACGAGGTGATCGACTCGTTCCTGCTGACGGTCTCCAACGGAGCCCTGCGCGACGATCTCGATGCCAAGGTGATGCGGCTGGTCAGCGAGCGCGAGACGCTTGGCGGCCCATCGAGCGAGGTCGACAACGACTCCTACCGCCGCTGGGAGATCGCCGGCACCTCGCACGTCCCGGAGGAGACCGGCCGCTACTGGGAGCCGCTGAACGGGCGCGATCTGATCGAGATCGTCTTCGACTGCAAGGAGCAGCCGCTGGCCGACATCCAGTTCGGTGAGGTTCGCCAGGCCGCGCTCGCGGCGCTGGTCAGCTGGCAGAGCGGCGGTCCCGCACCTCCGATCGCGCCGCGGATGACCTACGACGGCACCGACGAGGTGGTTCGCGATGCGTACGGCATCGGAGCCGGTGGGATCAGGCTGCCGGGCGTCGACGTGCCGGTCGCCACGAACACCCCGATCAACGAGCCGGCCCCGGGCGGGACCGACCCCTTCTCAGCCGGCTTCTGCACGCTGCTCGGCGCAAACCTGCCGTTCGACGACGCGACCCTCGCCGGCCTCTACAGGGATCTCGGCGACTACGTCGAGCGCTACGCGGCGGCGGCCGATGCCGCGCTGGCCCAGGGCTTCATCACTCCCGAGGGGGCAGAGCGGCTCAAGGACGAGGCGACCGAGTACCCGCGTCTGCGACCGACCCGGCCCGAGGTCGACAGAGCCCAGGCGAAGGCCCGCGGGAAGTCGGAGGACCGGAGCCTGGGCTGGTTCGGCAGCACCGCCCCCGACACCACCTTCGAGCTCCAGCATCGAGCCAAGCGCGGAGGCTGGTCCGGCGTCGCGGGCGCCGATGCGCTGCGAAGCCCCGCCTTCTCGCTCGCCAAGGAGAGGCGCGAGGGCACCTACCGGTACCGGGTCAAGAGCAGCACCGATCTGCCGCTCGAGACCTACCGTGCGCTCAGCGGCCAGGTGCTGAGCACCGACTACTCGCGGGCCTCGAAGAAGGTCAAGATCGACCGCAGCGGTCCGCGCGAGCCGAAGCTCAGGCTGATCGGCAGAAGGCGCGCCGACGGCAGCTACGTCGGCAGGGTCAAGATCAGGGTCGTCGGACGCGGGGACCCGAAGCTGCGCGACGGCAGCAAGGGCTCGGGCGTGGATGTGAACTCGAAGCCGAAGACGAGAGTCCGCGAGAAGGGCGACGGCAGGTACACGGTCAAGGCCTGGATCGTCGACAACGCCGGCAACAGGTCGAAGGCGCGCGTCCGCAGGTTCGAGGTCCGGTAGCAGGCGACTTCCGGGCGGTCCCGCCCTCAGCCGGTGAACGGCTCGAGGGCCTCACGCACGCGGTCGGGCATCGGGGTCTTGCCGGTGCCGCCGAGCTCGACGAACACGTGGCGGATCTCGCCGTCCGCATGCCGGCCGAGCTCGGAGTCGATCGCGATCGCGGTGGTCAAGGAGGTGTTCCCGAGACGCGAGACCGTCGCGATCAGATCGACCTCGGCGTCGAAGCGGACCGGCGCCCGGTAGCGAACCGTCGCCTCGGCGACGACGAGATCGACGCCGATCTCGTGCATCGCCTGGTAGGAGCCCATCGCCTCCCGCCAGAGCTCGGTGATCGCGATGTCGAAGTAGGTCAGGTAGTTGGCGTTGAAGAGCACGCCCTGCGGATCGCAGTCGGAGTAGCGGACGCGGAGGCGGTGGCGCAGAGCCGCCATCAGGCGACGATGGTCGCGACCGGAATCCCGTCGGGGTGAGGGCCGTCGGGGTCGGGGAATCGGCGTAGAGCGCGACCTCGTCGAGGCCGGGGCCGCTCAGCGGCTCCCGCTCGGCGCCCCGGGACTGCCATGAGTTGGCGCCGACGTGATGGTGATAGCCGTCGCGGGCGAGGAAGATCGCATCGTCGCCGAAGCGGGTCATCAGATCGAGCCCGATCGACTCGGTCCAGAACCGCTCCGCGGCCGCGGTGTCCGCCACCTTGAGGTGGACGTGGCCGACGTCGACACCGGCTCCGGGGAGGCCCTGCTCGCTCTCGTCTGCGGCCGCCGCCGACGATGCGAGGTCCTCGAGATCGAGCGGCGCGGTGAACATCCGGACCCGCTCGCCCGGCCCTGCGGCCGGCCATTCGTCCCGCGGCCGGTCCCTGTAGAGCTCGATTCCGAGTCCGTCCGGATCGTCCAGGTAGAGCGCCTCGGAGACGCCATGATCGGCGGCGCCGCTGAACCGCGCACCGAGCTCGCTGATCCGCCGCAGGGCAGCGGCCAGGCCGGCACGGGTCGGGTAGCGGAACGCCGTGTGGAACAGCCCGCTGGCCCCTCGTGGCGCCTGTCCCGGGCCGCTCGGCCCGGCGCAGCACCAGGCACGGCTCGCCGCCTCCCGCGGGGCAGAGCCGCGCCTCCTCGGCGCCCAGCGATGCGATCTCGAGGCCGACCAGGCCCGCGTAGAGCTCGGCGCTCGCCTCGACGTCCGAGCAGCGGAGCGTGACGCGCGCGATCCGAGTCGGGAAGTCGGCCACGGCAGCCCCGGCCGCCGTCCTAGGAGCGGAAGCCGTAGGCGACCGCGAGCTCGTCGTCCTTCTCGGCGAGCATCTCCGCCAGGTCGACCATCACCTTGCACTGCTTCCAGGTCGCGTCGTCCTGCATCTTGCCGTCGATCATGTGGACGCCCTTGCCGTCGGGGATCGCCTCGATCACCTTCTTCGCGAACAGCACCTCCTCGGGGTCGGGACTGAACACCTTCTTCGCGATCTCGATCTGAACCGGATGCAGCGACCAGGCGCCGACGCAGCCGAGCAGGAAGGCGGCGCGGAACTGCGCCTCGCAGCCCTGCACGTCCTTGATGTCGCCGTAGGGGCCGTAGAACGGGAGCAGGCCGGCGCTCGTGCACGCGTCCACCATGCGCGCGATCGAGTAGTGCCAGGGGTCCTGCTGAGCGGTCGCCCTCGGCGCCTCCGGATCGTCGGGGTCGGGGTCGTTGATCACCAGGTAGCCGGGGTGCCCGCCGCCGACCCGGGTCGTCTTCATCCGCCGCGAGGCGGCCAGATCCGCTGGCCCGAAGCTCATGCCCTGCATGCGCGGCGAGGCCGTCGCGATCTCCTCGACGTTGACGACCCCCTGCGCGGTCTCGAGGATCGCGTGGACGAGGATCGGGCGCCCGAGTCCCGCCTTCGCCTCGAGCTGGGCGAGGAGGCGGTCGGCGTAGTGGATATCGGGGGCGCCCTCGACCTTCGGGATCATGATCACGTCGAGCTTGTCGCCGATCTCGGTCACGAGCGTCGTCAGGTCGTCGAGGACCCAGGGGCTCTCCAGTGAGTTGACGCGGGTCCACAGCTGGGTCTCGCCGAAGTCGACCTCGTTCGCGACCTTGACGAGCCCCTCGCGGGCGGGCACCTTCTTGTCGACCGGCACCGCGTCCTCGAGGTTGCCGAGCAGGATGTCGGCCTGCTTGGCCATGTCCGGCACCTTGGCCGCCATCTTCTCGTTCGAGGCGTCGAAGAAATGGATCATCCGCGACGGCGGGAACGGCACCTCGGCGACCGGTGTCGGCGCGCCGATCGCAAGCGGTTCGAAGAACTGACGTGGGTTTCTCAAGTGTCTCCCTGGCTCGGGGGCTGATCTGCGGGCGACAGTCTACGAACCCGCCCCCAACGCCGCGCGCCCGGCCCGGCCCGGTTGTGGATTCGGCCGCCGCCCGGCCCCTCGGAGGTCCGGCACGGCTATCCTGGATGACCGACACCGGCGCCCCGAAAGGCACTCAGGGGATTCGGGCACCGGTCGCACCCTGTTTTCCCAGTCAGCTATCCACGACCCAGGAGCCATGGCCGTAGCTACCGCAACGTACGAAGAGAAGAACGACATTCAGAAGGACATCACCGAGATGGTCCGGCAGTTCGTCGACGAGCAGATCCTCCCCGTCGCCGAGGAGTACGACCACGAGGACAAGTTCCCGGAGCCGATCGTCGAGCAGATGAAGGAGCTGGGGCTGTTCGGGGTGACGATCCCCGAGGAGTACGGTGGCATGGGGCTCGACCTGACGACCTACACGATGATCGTCGAGGAGCTCTCGCGGGGCTGGATCTCGATCTCCGGCGTCGTCAACACCCACTTCATCGGCTCGTACCTGCTGATGAAGTTCGGCACCGACGAGCAGAAGGACTACTTCCTGCCGAAGATGGCCACCGGCGAGATCCGGGCCGCCTTCTCGCTGTCGGAGCCCGAGGTCGGCTCCGACGTTCAGGGAATCAAGTCGACCGCCAAGCAGGACGCGGACGGCAACTGGATCCTCGACGGCCAGAAGATGTGGGTCACGAATGGGTCCGGCTCGGGCGTCGTCTTCGTCCTGATGAAGTCCGACCCGAAGGCCGACCCGCCCCACAAGGGCATGACCTGCTTCATCACCGAGAAGGAGCCCTGGGCGGACGTCAACGAGGGCGATTTCAAGGGCCTCAACGTGCCCCCGAAGATCAAGAAGATGGGCTACAAGGGCGTCGAGTCGACCGAGCTCGTCTACGACGGCTACGTCTGCCCCGCGGATCGGATCCTCGGAGGCCCGGAGGGCGAAGGCAAGGGCTTCAGCCAGATGATGGACGCGCTCGAGGTGGGCCGCGTCAACGTCGCCGCGCGCGGTGTGGGCATCGCCCAGCGGGCGCTCGAGCTGGCGCTCCAGTACAGCCAGGAGCGGAAGACCTTCGGCAAGCCGATCGCCCAGCACCAGGCGATCCAGTTCAAGCTCGCCGACATGGCGACGAAGATCGAGGCGGCGCGGCTGGTGACGCTGAAGGCGGCCCGGATGAAGGACGCCGGTCAGCGCTCGGACCTCGAGGCGGGGATGGCGAAGCTGCTCGCCTCCGAGACCGGCAAGGAGTGCGTCGAGGAGTGCTTCCGCATCCACGGCGGCTACGGCTACTCGAAGGAGTACGAGGTCGAGCGCCTCTATCGCGACGCACCGCTGCTGCTGATCGGCGAGGGAACCTCCGAGATCCAGCGCATGGTGATCGGCAAGAAGCTGCTCCAGCGGCACAAGATCTAGCGCAGCGAGCCGCATGCCCAGAGCCCAGGACCTGATCTCGAGCGCCTACCGGATGCTGGTCACCGAGCTGCCGGCGCTCGACAAGCTGAAGCTCGTGATCCGCCTCGAGCTCCGCGGACGGGGCGACGTGCAGGTGTTCCGCGTCTCGACGCCCGGACCGGAGGTCGAGAAGCGCGATCCGGCCGATGCCCGGCTCGAGATCTCGATGCCGCGCTCGGAGTTCAACGAGCTTGCCGACGACGGCGACCTCGAGCACTGGCGCGAGGCGCTCGAGCACGGCCAGATCAAGGTCGGGGGCGATCCCGACGTGATCAAGCTGCTCGGCACGGTGATCGACAAGCACATGGCCCGGAGCAGGCTCAAGCGCGTGCGCTGAGCCGTCGCTCGCGACCGCGCGGCGACGGCTACCATCGCGCGACTCGTCCACGAACCAACCCGATCCAAGGGAGAACAGCCTCGATGAACAAGACCCGGACCCTGGCCGCCCTGGCCACTCTGCTGCTCGCCGCGGGGCTGATCGCAGCCTGCGGCGGCGACGACAAGGAGGACTACGCGAAGGAGGTCGAGAGCGTTCTCGAGCCGCTCGGCACCGAGCTGCAGAGCCTCGGCGGCGAGCTCAGCGCGGCGACCGACGAGGCCGGGCTGGTGGAGGGCCTCGACGCGGCCGAGTCCGAGATCGAGACCGCCGTCTCCGAGCTGGAGGCGATCGACGTGCCCAGCGACGTCGAGCAGGTCAACGACGACCTGATCACCGCGATCGGCGGCTTCGGCGACGAGCTCGCCAAGGTCCGCGATGCCGCCGAGTCCGGCAATGCGGCCGACCTTCAGACGCTGGCCCTGGGGCTGCCGCAGGTCGCCGAGGCCTTCCAGACCGAGCTCTCGAGGATTCAGGACGCCGCGATCGAGGCCGGCGTCCCGATCGAGGATTCGGGCAACTAGCCCCATTCGCCCCAGAGCAACGACAAAGAGGAGCCGATGAGCGACAGCGACAACCATGTTCTGAGCACCGACCAGGCGGAGCGTGAGGCCTCCGGTGCCCACGCCTACGGGCGTTATCTGGAGGAGTTCGAGGTCGGCGCCGTCTACAAGCACTGGCCGGCGAAGACGGTGACCGAGTCGGACGACCACCTCTTCTGCCTGATCACGATGAACCACCACCCGCTGCATCTGAACGACGTCTACGCGGGGGAGTCCCAGCAGGGCCAGAACGTGGTCGTCGGCCCACTCGTCTACTCGCTGGCGCTGGGAATGTCGGTCAGCGACGTCTCCGGGAAGGCGATCGCCAACCTGGCGACCGAGGAGCTGAGCCACCCGAATCCGGTGTTCCACGGAGACACCCTGTACTGCGAGTCGGAGGTGCTCGAGGTGCGGCCCTCGAAGTCGAAGCCCGACCGCGGCATCGTCAAGGTCCATACCCGCGTCTACAAGCAGGACAACACGCTGGTCGCCGAGTTCAAGCGAGCGGTGCTGATCCCGAAGAAGAACCCCGGCTAGACGGGTCTGTCGCGGTGGCAGACCCCTACGCGGCGAGGACCGATGATGGGGACTCGATCGGCGAGCGACCGGCGGGCGACGCTGAGCTCGCGGCCCTGGTCGGGACGTGCGGCGGTGCCGGGCTCGGCGATCTCGAGGCCGCCGCCGGCCTCGATCCTGCCGCCGGGCTGAGCTGCGTCGCGGTGCTGGTCGCCGACGACGGCCCGCTGCCGCCGATCGCGCGGCTCGGAGCGCCGCTTGCGGTCGTGCTGTTGATCGCGCCCGGCGATAGCGCGGCGACTGCACATGCCGCCGCCGCTCGCCTCGAATCGGTCGACGCCCCCTTGCTGTTGCTCAAGCGGGGGCTCGTCGCCGGCCCCGCAGGCCGGCCCGGGGCCTTCGAGATCGAGCCGGCCCTGAGCGAGCTGTTGCTGGTCGCAGCGATCGAAGAGCGGATCGTCTGGGAGCCGGATCCCGACTTCGGATACGACGTCGCCGCCGAGGTCCCCGGAGTCGAGGGGGCGGCGGCGGATGCGCTCTGCCCCCGGCTGCTCTACGCAGGCGCGGATCGCGTCTACGAGCACGCCGACCTGGTCGTCGACTACAAGCGGCGCCGTTACGAGCGGGTCGCCTCGATCGGCGCCGAGGGGTCGCTGCTGCGGGCGAGCGGCTGGCCTGTCGAGCCGACCGGGCAGAGCTGGAAGGACTGACGGCCGTGGTCCGGGTGGAGCGGCGCAGCGAGCTTCGGGTGGACGCCGCACAAGCCTGGGAGCGGGCGATCAGCCCGGCCGGCATCAACGGCGAGCTGCGGCCACTCGTGCGGATGACGATGCCGCGTCGTCTCAGAGGGCTGCCGCTCGACGAGTTCCCGGTCGGGACCCCCGCCGGGCGAAGCTGGATCCTGCTCTTCGGCCTGGTCCCGATCGACTACGACGATCTCTGCCTGGTCGAGGTCGAACCGCCGCGCCGCTTTCTCGAGCGCTCCCGGACGCTGGCATTCTCGGTCTGGGAGCACGAGCGGGAGATCGAGCCGATCGGGCCCGGCTGCGCGCTCACCGACCGGCTCGGCTTCGAGCTCCGGGCGCCGCTGGCCAGGCTGCCCGGCGCGAGTGCGTTGGCCCGCGCTGTGGTCGTCGCGCTGTTCGCCCATCGCCACCGTCGGCTGCGCCGGCGTGACGCCTGACCGAGGCCTCGATTCGCCGCGGGCGGCGAGCCGGGATACTTCGACGCGTGACCAACACCCCTGAGCTTCTCGATGCCCTGCTGCGAGTACCCGCCCCCTCCGGCTACGAGGCGCCTGCCGCAAGCGTCTGGCGCGACGCTGCGGGCTTCGCCGAGATCACGATCGACCCGCTCGGATCGACGGTCGCACTGGTCCCGGGCGCTGAGGGGGCGCCGACCTTCGCTGTGGTCGGCCACATCGACGAGATCGGCCTGGTCGTAACCCACATCGACGAGCAGGGCTTTCTCTGGTTCGGGCCGATCGGCGGCTGGGATCCGCAGATCCTGGTCGGGCAGCGGGTCGTGATCGCGGGGCGTGAGGGTGAGGTCGCCGGGGTGCTCGGCAAGAAGCCGATCCACCTGCTCAAGGACGAGCAGCGCAAGCAGGTGGCGAAGATCTCCGACATGCACATCGACATCGGCGTCGCCGGGCGCGACGAGGCCGAGGGCCTGGTCCGCGTCGGTGACCCGGCGGTGATCGCCGCCGAGCCGCTCGAGCTGCCGAACGGCCGCCTCGCGTCGCGTTCCCTCGACAACCGCCTCGGATCCTACGTCGCGCTGGAGGTCGCCCGCAGGGTGGCGGAGGACGGTGGCGCCGCGGCCTCGGTCGCCGGGGTCGCCGCGGTCCAGGAGGAGATCACGATGGCGGGCTCGCGGACGACCGCATTCGCCGTCGATCCCGACGTCGCCGTCGCCGTCGACGTCACCCACGCGACCGATCCCCCCGGGATCGACAAGAAGGAGAACGGCGACCACCCGCTCGGCTCCGGACCGGTGATCGGCCGCGGCTCGACCCTGAACCCGGCCGTGACCGACCTCTTGATCGAGACCGCTGCGGCCGAGGGCATCGAGCACACGCTCGAGGCCTCGGGCCGCCGCACCGGCACCGACGCCGACGCGATCCAGATCGCCCGCACCGGGATCGCCACCGGCCTCGTCTCGATTCCGCTCCGCTACATGCACTCGACGGTGGAGCTGGTCCAGCTCTCCGATGTCGAGGCCGTGATTCGGCTCCTGGTCGCGGTCGCGGGCAGGATCGACGCCGACAGCGACTTCACCCGCTGAGCGGCGCCCAGGTCAGTGCGCCTCGTCGGAGGCGTGCGCCGGTGGCCGCGACTCCTCGGCCAACGAGGTGATCTCCAGCAGCCCTCTCGAGGCCTCCTCGAGCACCTCGCCGGCCTCGTTGGCGGAACGCGCGTAGAGCTCGACGAGGAGATGGATCACGATCCGTTCCTCCTCGTGCTTGTGGAAGCGGACGTGGGTGAAGAACTCGCGCGTGCCGGCCTCGCCGAACGCCCCGAACGTGAGGCTGTCGGCAGCGTCGGGCCCGGCGCAGACCTCGACCAGGTCCTGATCGACCGCGACCGTGCAGGAGGCGACCCACGGCGTGCCCGCGACGAGCCGCTCCCAGCGGTCCTCGAACGGAACGACCCGGCCCTCCTCGATGCCGAGGTGTGGTTGATCGTGCATGCAGTCGAGGCACTGCACGACGGCCTCCTGGACCTCCTCCACCCGCTCGGCGGGCTCGCCGCTCTCGGGGTCGATCCTCAGGATCGCGTCGTAGTGCACCTGCGCCTCGAGCCGCTGAGACCAGCACCGGTAGCAGCGGAGCCAGGCGCTCCTCTCAGGGTCGGCCTGCTCGCTCATCGCTCACATTGTGGCGGGTGCGCCCGCCGATCGAACCGCGGCGACTTCACTTAGGCAGGCTGGCGCTCACCGGCGCGCTCGCCGACGAGCGCGGCGATGTCGCCCATGATCCGGTTCAGGTCGAAGTCCTTCGGGGTGTAGACGCGGGCGATCCCGCGCTTCAGCAGAGCTCGCTCGTCGGCGGGCGGGATGATCCCGCCGACGACCACCGGTACCTCGACCCCGCTCGCCTCGAGCAGCTCGACGACCCTGGGCACGAGCTCCAGGTGCGAGCCCGAGAGAATCGAGAGGCCGACCACGTCGACGTCCTCCTGCAGCGCCGATGCGGAGATCTCCTCCGGGGTCAGTCGGATCCCCTGGTAGACGACCTCCATGCCGACGTCCTTGGCCCGGACCGCGATCTGCTCGGCGCCGTTGGAATGGCCGTCGAGGCCCGGCTTGGCGACGAGGATCTTGATCGGATGACCGATCGCCGCGGAGACCTCGTCGACGGCCGCGCGCGCCCCGCTGAGCAGGTCGGCATCACCACCGGTCGCGGAGCCGTCGACTCCGGTCGGCCCGCGATAGGCGCCGAACACCGCGCGCAGGGTCTCGGCCCACTCCCCGGTCGTGGCGCCGGCCCTGGCCGCGGCGATCGTCGGCTCCATCAAGTTCGCGGATTCGTCCGCCGCGGCGGCGGCGAGGTCCGACAGGGCGGCCTCGACCGCGGCCCCGTCCCGCTCGTTCCTCCACTGCTCCAGCGCTGCGATTCGTTCGCGCTCGACCTCCGGGTCGGGCGTCAGGATGCCGCCGTCCTCGCCGACGGTCAGCGGCGAGTCCTCCGTCTCGGTGAAGCAGTTCTGGCCGATCACCTTGAGCTCGCCGCTCTCGATCCGCGCGACCCGGTCGCGGTGCGATTCGACCAATCGGGCCTTCATGTAGGGGACGGCCTCGACCGCGCCGCCCTGCTCGGCGACGACGGCCATCTCCTCGCGGGCCCCATCGATCAACTCGCCGACGAGGCCGTCCATCACCTTCGAGCCCTCGAAGATGTCGGGATAGTCGAGCAGGTCGGTCTCCTCGGCGAGGATCTGCTGGATGCGCAGCGACCACTGCTGGTCCCAGGGCCTCGGCAGGCCGAGCGCCTCGTTCCAGGCGGGAAGCTGGATCGCGCGGGCCCGGGCCCCACGGCCGAGCGTCACGCCGAGCGCCTCGAGCACGATCCGGGGCACGTTGTTCTCCGGCTGCGCCTCGGTCAGTCCGAGCGAGTTGACCTGCACGCCATAGCGCATCCGCAGCAGCTTCTCCTCGGTCACGCCGTAGCGCTCGCGGCCCAGCTGCTCCCAGAGGATGCCCATCGCGCGGAGCTTGGCGTGCTCCTCGATGAAGCGGATTCCGGCGTTGACGAAGAAGCTGATCCGGCCGAAGACCTTCGGGAACTCGGCCGTCGAGACCTGACCCCGCTCGCGGACGGCGTCGAGCACGGCGATCGCATTCGAGAGCGAGTAGGCGATCTCCTGCACGGGCGTGGCGCCCGCCTCCTGCAGGTGGTAGCTGCAGATGTTGATCGGGTTCCAGCGGGGGATCTCGTTCACCGTGAACGAGACCATGTCGGCGATCAGCCGCATCGAGGGGCCGGGCGGGAAGGCGTACGTGCCGCGCGAGAGGTACTCCTTGATGATGTCGTTCTGGGTCGTGCCGCTGAGGGCGCCGCGGTCGACGCCCTGCTCGTCGGCGACCGCCACGTAGAGGCCGAGCAGCCAGGCCGCCGTCGCGTTGATCGTCATCGAGGTGTTCATCTCTCCGAGCGGGATCCCGTCGACGAGCGTCTCCATGTCTCCGCGGTGGACGACCGAGACGCCGACCTTGCCGACCTCGCCCCGGGCGAGCTCGGCATCGGGGTCGTAGCCGGTCTGGGTCGGCAGGTCGAAGGCGATCGAGAGCCCGGTCTGGCCCTTGGCGAGGTTCTTGCGGTAGAGCTCGTTCGATCGCCGTGCGTCCGAGTGGCCGGCGTAGGTGCGCATCACCCAGGGACGGTCACGCTGCTCGAGGCGGTGGTCGCTCATGACCGGCAATTCTAAGGCGCGGGGAAAACGGGAGCGGTGGGGCCGGATGCGGCCGGATGGGAAGATCCGCGTCCGATGGCGCGGCTGATCGACACCGGGTACCTGGGGCGGGACCGCACGATCGGCGCCTGGGAGCGGGACGGCGTGATCGTCGACCCGGGACCGGCGTCGACGGCGGATGCCGTTCTCGCGGGGCTCGGCGACACCGAGCTTCGGGCGATCCTGCTGACCCACATCCACCTCGACCACGCGGGCGCGGCCGGGACGCTGATCGGCCGCTTCCCCGAGGCGCGCGTCTTCGTGCACGAGGTCGGAGCGCCACACCTGATCGATCCCTCGAGGCTCTGGAACAGCGCCGCCCGGCTCTACGGGGCGGGGCGGATGGCGGAGCTCTGGGGGGAGATGCTGCCCGTCGATCCGCGGCGGGTGACGGCCCTGAGCGGCGGCGAACGGGTCGAGGGCATGGAGGTGTTGGCGACTCCCGGCCACGCCGGCCACCACGTCGTCTACCTGGACGAGGCCGACGGGAGCGCCTACGTCGGTGACGTCGCCGGGGTGCGGATCCCCCCGGCGGATCTCACGTTGATGCCGACACCGCCGCCGGAGATCGACGTCGAGGCCTGGCTGCGCTCGCTCGACGCGCTGGCCGATCGCCGCCCGGAGAGCCTGCGTCTGGCGCACTTCGGCGAGGCCGCGGATGCCGAGGCCCAGCTGCTGGCGGCGCGCGAGTCGCTGCAGCTGACCGCGGGATGGGCCCGGGACGGCGATCGCGACCGCTTCCGCGAAAGGCTCGGCGATCTGATCGCGGCTCAGCCGCCCGAGTCGTCGGAGCGGATGCGCCTGGTGATGCCGCCCGAGCAGCTCTGGCTGGGGCTCGAGCGCTACTGGCGCAAGCGCGGCGAAGACGACTCCCGCTAGACCCGGCGCGGCGAGCCGCTACTTTGCGGCCGGCCTCGTGTTGGTGGCGGTTGTAGACGTGCGAGCGCATCGGATCAGCCGATCCGAGGCCGCTCGGCAAGCTACGCTCCCCAGCGATGAAGCGCCTGATCCCGCCGATAGTCCTCGCCCTGGCCCTCGCCCTGGCCGCAGGCGCGATTGCGAACGTCGTGATCTACCAGAACAACTTCAGCAAGAAGAAGGACTTCAAGCGGATCGAGCGGCTGCAGGGCGGCGGCAAGTGCAAGGGCTCCTGGAAGGGCAAGAAGGCCTTCGGCGCCCGGGTCAACGGGGGCTCGCGCGAGTGCCTGTTCAGCACCCCCGTCGAGGGTGATTCGAAGCAGCCCGACTACACGATTCAGGCGGCGGGCAAGGTCCTGAAGAAGACCAACAAGAAGGTGCGCGACAAGGTCTACGTCGGGGTTGCCGGGCGCGCGAACCGCAAGTCCGCCTACGAGGTCAGGGTCTTTCCGAAGGGCAGGACGTTCGCGCTCCTGAAGAACGGCGAGGAGGTCGCCGGCGGCAAGAACAAGTCGATCGCAGAGCTCGACAAGCGCAACCTGATCCGGCTCTCGATCGACCGGGGGACCGTAGTGGCAAAGGTGAACGGCAAGCGGCTGGCGAAGTTCGAGGACGGTTCGCCCGAAGAGGTCAGGGGGCGCAAGACGGCGATCGGCTTCGGCAGCGTCGCCAAGGCGAACAAGGACGGCTTCGGGGTGATCGACAGCATCAAGGTCTTCGTTCCGACGCCCTGACCGGCCGATCCGCTCTAGCCTTAGCGGCTCGGCGCCGCCACGCGGTCGCCGCCGGCAATGACTCCAAGCACGATCGAGAAGCCGCGCGCCGCCGGCCCGGGCTCAGGGCTCGGCGGAAACTGGCTGGTGATCGTCCGCAACGACGATCACAACACCTTCGAGCACGTCGCCCGCACGCTTGCGCGCTTCATCCCCGGCGTCAGCTACGAGCGCGGCATGGCCTTCGCCAACGCGATCCACAACTCGGGCCGGGCGATCGTCTGGTCCGGTCAGCGGGAGCCGGCCGAGCACTACTGGGAGCAGCTCTCCGCGGCCGGCTTGACGATGGCCCCGTTGGAGGAGGCCTGAGCTAGAGCTGCAGCAGCCGGCTGCCGCCGCCCGGGGGCGATCCGGCCAGGGCGCCGCGGGCGCGTCGCGGTGGCGCCGGCAGCCGCCGCCGGCGCGGCTCGTCGTCGCGAAGCTGGTGGGCGCGCAGGCGGAGAACCGACACGGCCGCGGCGCTGGCGACGAACGGGTCGGCCACCGGCGCGGCCCCGTTCTCGCCGACGGCGATCGCGGCGACCAGCGCGCCGTCCAACTCGGCGCCGAGCACGGGCAGCGCGGGGACCGCAGAGCTGTCGAGCTCGGCGAGCCGGCGTAGGGCGGGGAGGTCAGCTTCGCCGAGCGTCCTGATCGTCAGCGCGTCGCTGTGGAGCTTGTCTTGCATCGGAGGCGTCCTTTCGATCTCTGTGGTTGCGGGCAAGAAGGAGTATCGGGCCGCCGTTGGATTAGCGCAATACAAATGACCAGGCATGCTGATAAGGTGAGCTAATGCTCGATCTGAAGCGACTCAGGGTGCTTCGCGAGGTTGCGATCCGCGGCTCCTTCTCCGCCGCGGCCGAGTCCCTCTACGTCTCGCAGTCGGCCGTCAGCCAGCAGGTCGCGGCGCTCGAGGCGGAGACCGGCAGCCAGCTGCTGCTCCGCCTCCGCGGAGGGCCGGTGCTCACCGATGCCGGCCGGCTGCTCGTCTCCCACGCCGACGCGGCTATCGCCAGGCTCGACCAGGCCGAGCGCGAGCTCGCCGACCTCTCGGGCCTCAGCGGCGGCGAGCTCCGCCTGATCAGCTTCCCCAGCGCCAGCGCCACCGTCGTCACGGCGGCGGCCTCGGACTTCCGCCGGCTGCATCCGGAGATTCGGCTGACCCTGACCGAGGGCGATCCCGAGGACTCGGTTCCACAGCTGAAGCGCGGCATGCACGATCTCGCCGTCCTCTACGACTTCGAGCTGCACCCGTTCGAGCCCGATCGCGATCTCGAGCTGCTACCGCTGCTGATCGAGCGGATGCATATCGCGCTCCCCGCCGATCACCCGCTGGCCGCGAGCGACGGGGTCCGGCTCGAGGAGCTGGCCGGCGAACCGTGGCTCTGCGGGACCGCCAACGGCTCCTGCCGGGAGTTGACGATTCGCAGCTGCCAACGGGTCGGGTTCGAGCCCGACGTCTCGTTCGAGAGCAACGACTACCACGTGATCCAGAGCCTGGTCGCGGCGGGCATGGGAGTGACCCTGCTCCCGGATCTCGCGCTGGTCACGCCGCACGCCGGCGTCAGGGTGATCGAGGTCCTGCCGGAGCCGCCGGTGCGGCGGGTCTGGGCCGCGACGCTGGGCGCGGGGTCGCGGAGCGGGGCAACCGAGGCGATGCTCGAGGTCCTCGAGCGGGTCAGCGCCCGCTTCGGTGCCCGCGACGCAGCGCTCCCGGCCTAGCCGCGGCTGTTCGACTCCATCTCGGCGGGACTGATTCCCGGCGGCGACCATCCGGGACCCCTGAACAGGACGCCGAACCTGTTGCGGAACCCGACCGTGCGGCGCAGGTCGTGCCACATCGCCACGTACTCGTGGAAGGCGGCTCTGACCGGGTTGAAGGTGTGGATGTTCCTGGTCAGTCCGTAGCGGACTCGCTCGCCCTCGGGCTCGTAGGTGCCGAACAGCTTGTCCCAGATGATCAGGATGCCGCTGTAGTTGCGATCCAGGTAGACCTCGTTGGCGCCGTGGTGGACCCGGTGGTGGGAGGGCGTGTTGAGCACGGCCTCCAGGGGCCTTGGGAGTTGGTGGATCCGCTCGGTGTGGATCCAGAACTGATAGATCAGCGACCACGCCTGCGCCAGCAGCACCATCCAGGGCTCGAAGCCGACGGCCGGCAGCCACAGCCAGAACGGCAGATAGGTCATCGGCACCCAGGTCTGGCGTAGCGCGGTCGACAGGTTGTAGTGCTGCGAGGAGTGGTGGACGACGTGGCTCGCCCAGAACACCCGGCTCTCGTGGCTGACCCGGTGAAACCAGTAGTAGGAGAGGTCGTCGGCGAAGAAGAGCAGCACCCAGACCCACCAGTCGCCGGGGTCGAGCCGCAGCGGGGTCAGCTCGTAGATCAGCGCGTAGAGCGCCAGCACGGCGAACTTCCAGCCGGCGTTGATCACCACGTTGCCGCTGCCGAGGAGCAGGCTGGTGCGCGTGTCGCGCGCCTCATAGCCGACGTACTCATCGTTCTCGTCGCGCGCGTAGCGGAACGACAGCCCCTCGGCGACGAGCAGCAGGACGAAGAAGGGGATCGCGTAGTAGAGGACCTCGGCCATTCGGCTCCAGAGGCTAGCGCCGCCGTGGCGGCCGGCCGGTTGCCCGGACCCGGAGCGGCTCGGAGACCCAGCCGGCGCGGAGGACGGCGTCCCGGCGCTTCAGCCCGGGCCCGTCGTAGAAGATCGTCCGCAGCCCGCGTAGCTCGGCCGCCGGCCCGCGCAGCGGGTCCGTGTTCGCGATCGGGCCCTCGATGCGGAGGCCGCTCGAGCCCCAGGCGAGCGCGTCGCCGGTGCACTGGGCCTGGTCGGGCTGGTCCGGCGTCGAGTCGTCGAGGTAGTAGGCGCTGAAGGCGAGTCCCTCGACGTCGGTCTCGACCCGGCCCAGGGTGGTCAGGGTCCCGTGCGGGCCGGTCAGCTGCTCCCACTCGGCCGGGGCCGAGGGCAGGGCGTCCGCGACTCCGTCGACCGCGACGGCGGCCGTCGTCGAGGAGCGGTAGCGCATCGGCCTCGGCGTCGGCACGAAGTCGAGGAAGTCCATCACGCCGGGGATCGAGTGGACCCTGAGAAAGGTCGTGATCTCCTCGCGCCGGTCGTAGAAGAGATGCTCGCGCTGCGTCATCGGGCCGCTGTTCGCCCCCACGTACGAGCGGATCGCGCGGACCGGCCCGTCGACGTTGGTCACGAACGCGCCCTCCGCCTCGGTGAAGGTGTCGGTCGAGCGGCCGCAGACCCCCGGTCCGAACTGGACCTTGCGACGGTCCAGCAGGTCGGCCGTCTCGGTCCCAGGCCGGGTGATCTCGAGCACGTCGCTGATCCAGCGGTCGGTGAAGCGCAGCCGGTAGGAGCGGCTCTCGACGACCGAGGTCTCCGGGTTCGGCCCGTCGGAGAACTCGTACGTCGAGGGGTAGTCCCCGGACGAGAGCCGGAAGCGATAGGAGACGAGATCGCGGCCCGCGGCGGGATCGAGCCTCGTCCCGCGCGAATCGAACAGGTAGGCCCAGCGCCGCTCGCCGCTGTCGGGATCGGTCAGCCGCAGCTCGACCGACGGCCGCTTCTGCAGGCGCCGGGGCAGGCCTCGGAATCGTTTGAGCCCGCGCCGGGGCCCGGCGTGACGCGCCATCAGTGCGATCTCGTCGTCGCCGTCGAGGGTCGGCGCCGGGTCGGCGCCTGTCAGGGTGCCGGGGTCGGCGTAGGCATCGATCTCGATCCCGGGCCGGGTGCCCGCGTAGACGTCGCCGAGGTCGACCCGGCGGCGCTCGTCGACCTGGACCGGGATCTGGAGCCAGCGACGGCGGCCGCTGAGCTTGAACGCCACGACCCGATCCGGGTCCGCTCCCAGCAGGGAGGGCGTCTGCGAGCCGCTGACGACGACCGGATCGGCCGGGCGGTCGAGCTTGCCGCTCGCGACGCCGGCGCTCCAGAGGCCGAGCGCTGCCGCAGCGACGAGCGCGAGAGAGACCGACCGGGTACGACCGCCGAGCCGGGAGCGGAGGCTCTCCGATTCGCCCTTCATCCAGCTATTCAAACACGGCCTGGGGCCGATCGATTCGTCCCGCGGTCCCGACCCGCGATCGCCGGCGCTCAGTCGCGGCCGGCCGGGATGTGCCAGCTCGGCAGCAGCGGCTTGACGTAGTAGGGCATCGCATCCTCGCGCGCCCGCGCCGCCTCGTCGGAAGACCAGTAGCGCTCGAAGTCCTCGCGGCTCTCCCAGACAGTGGTCTGGCGGAAGTGAAGCGGGTCGTCCTCGGAGCGGGTCATCGTCGCCGAGACGGCGCCGAACGAGCGGGCCCGCTCGAAGGCCGGCATCCAGGCCGCGTACCAGCGGTCCGCCCGGAACGGGGTGATGTGCCAGTCGATGACGTTTACCTCGAGCATGCGCCGGGGATCTTATTGACCGCCGTCGGCCGGGGGCCGCTCGCGGCCTAGCCGCCGACCTCGGCCCAGATCGCCCCGGGGCCCTGCTCCTGCTTGCCCTGCTCGTCGTCGGTGGCGCCGACCCTGATCGCGATCTTCCCGGAGTGCTTGTTCTCGTGCAGGAGCTGATGCGCCTCGGGGACCCCGTCGAAGTCCATCGACTTCCACAGCACCGGCCGGATCTTGCCCTCCGCCATCAGCTGATTCGCCTTCATGCACTCGTACGCGTTGGCGAAGTGCGAACCGAGGATCTCCTTCTGCTTCATCCACAGGTAGCGGACGTCGAAGTCGAGCGTGTAGCCAGAGGTCGCGCCGCAGATCACGACCTTGCCGAACGGCTTCACCGTGAACACCGAGGTCGGGAAGGTCGCCTTGCCGACGTGCTCGAAGACGATGTCCGGCGCGTCCCCGAGGATCGACTTGACCTGCTTGGCGAAGCCGCGTGACTCCTTGAAGCGCGCCTTCTCCTCCTCCGGCGTCTCCTCGCCGGTGCGCATCATGCCGCTGAACTCGTTGCGGTTGATGTAGTCGACGCACCCGAGCTGCTTGACCAGCTCGCCCTTCTCGTCCGAGCTGACGACCCCGACCGCGTTCGCGCCGGCCGCCTTGGCGAGCTGGCAGGCGAAGACGCCGAGCCCGCCGGCCGCGCCCCAGATCAGCAGGTTGTGACCGGCCTGCAACTCGGCCCGATTGAGCAGCATCCGGTAGGCGGTGAAGTAGGTCAGGCCGTAGGCCGATGACTCGACCCAGGAGAGGTTGCTTGGCTTCGGCAGCAGCTGCTGCGCCTGGACCTTGGTGAACTGGGCGAACGACCCCCAGGTCGTCTCGTAGCCCCAGATCTTCTGCGAGGGGGCGGCCATCGGATCGAGGCCGTGCACCTCGACGTCCTCGTACGACGCCTGGTTGCAGTGGATCACGACCTCGTCGCCGGGGGCCCAGTTGGTGACGCCGGGTCCGACCTTCCAGACCACGCCGGAGGCGTCGGAGCCGCCGATGTGGTGACCGAACTCGGGGTGATCGCCGTAGCCGAAGACGCTCACCGGCTCGCCGAGCGCGGCCCAGACGTTGTTGAAGTTGACGCCCGCCGCCATCACCCTGACGATCACTTCGAACGCGCCGGGCTCGGGGATCTCCACCTCCTCGGTCTGAAAGGCGGTGGTCGGCTCGCCCTCGCGATCCTCTCGGATCACCCAGGCAGCCATCTTCTCGGGCAGGGTGCCCGCCTCGACGTCGAGATTGGCGACTTCAGCGGTGTCTACGGCCACGGGTCTCCTCGGTGGTGCTAGTTGGTGTGCGAGAGCGCGCGGGATGCTAGCGCGGTCGCCGCCGCTCGGATCGCCGCAGGACGGCGGTCCGGCCTCAGCGCGAGCAGAGCTCGCCGTACTTCAGCGACAGCCTGCGGAGCAGGGAGCCGGGGTCCGGGGGTCCGCCGAGGGCCCGCTCGGCGAGCTCGGCCGGCAGGTAGCGCGCGCCGTGGCTGTGTACGCGCTTCGCCAGCCAGGCGCGCAGCGTCTCCAGATCGCGCTCGGCGATCAGCCGGTCGGGATCGCCGAGCTCGGCCGCTGCCGCCTCCCAGAGCTGGGCGGCGATGATGTTGCCGAGCGTGTACGTCGGGAAGTACCCGAACGAGCCGGCCGCCCAGTGCACGTCCTGCATCACGCCGTGGGCATGATCGGGCACGGCGAGGCCGAGGTACTCCTCGGTTCGGGCGTTCCAGGCCTCGGCCAGGTCCGCGGTCTGCAGAGAGCCCTCGAAGAGCTCGAGCTCGAGCTCGAAGCGGAGGGCGACGTGGAGGTTGTAGGTGACCTCGTCCGCCTCGACCCGGATCAGTGAGGGGCGGACGCGGTTGGCGGCGCGATAGAGCCGCTCGGCGTCGAGGCCCGCGAACCGATCGCCGAACTCACGCCTCAGCAGCGGCAGCGCCTGCTCGAGAAACGGCCGCGAGCGCCCGACCCAGTTCTCCCAGAGCCGGCTCTGCGACTCGTGGAAGGCGAGCGAGGCGGGGTGTCCGATCGGGGTGCGGCGCGACTCGGCGGGGACGCCCGCCTCGTAGATGCCGTGCCCGGCCTCATGCAGCGCGCTGAAGAACGCGAACGAGAGGTCGTCGGGGTCGTAGCGGGTCGTGATCCGGATGTCGCCGCTCGCGATCGAGGTCGCGAACGGGTGCAGCGTCGGGTCGAGGCGCCAGCCCTCCGTGGGCAGCGGCAGCAGCCGGAGCAGCTCCGCTGCGAGCCGCTTCTGGGCGCCGGCCTCGAAGCGATTGCGGCCGAGCCAGATCGAGTCCTCGGGCGCTCCCGGATCCTCGGCAAGCGTTGCAACCAGGGGAACCAGGCCCTCGCGCAGCTCGGTCAGCAGGCGCCGCGCCTCGCTGGTTGGCATGCCCGGCTCGAAGTCGTCGAGCAGTGGGTCGTAGGGGTGCGAGGTCGGCTCGAAGCAGGCCGCGTAGCGGCGGCGCAGCTCGATGTTGCGCTCGAGGTGGGGGAGGAAGGCGGCGAGGTTCGACTCGGGCCGGGCCGCCGCCCAGGCTGTCTCGCCCCGCGACGCCGAGCGGGCGATCTCCGCCCGCAGGTCAGCCGGCACCAGGCGCGCCTTGCCGCACTCGCGGCGGGCAGCGCGCACGTTCGCGGCCTCGATCGTGTCCGCGTCGCGGGTTGACTCGGTCAGCCGCTCGAGCAGCTCCCAGAGCCGGTTGTCGGTGAGCCGCTCGTGACGGACCCGGGCCAGGGTCGCGATCTGCTCGGCCCGGCCGGGGGCGCCCGAGGCCGGCATCATCGTCCGCTCGTCCCAGGCGAGCAGGGCGCGCGCCCGCCCCAGGTCGGAGATCTCGCCCCAGCGCCCGAGCAGCTCCCGGTAGTCGGGTTGCGGGTCCGGTTCGGGGCTTGCCCGGTCCTCCATTGCAGGGGATCTTGCCTGTCAGGGATGCGTCCGGAGGCGCGACTACCTTCGAGAGCCCAGATGGAAGCCTCCGAGAACCACGAGATCGACCAGTTGCCGCTCGACGGCGACGGTGCGGTGCGCGCGCTGGGCGACCGGCTCGTGATCGAGTCGCTGACCGTTAACGACGAGCGCGCCGCGCGCCTGGTTCGCGAGCGCCGGCGGGCGGGCCACTCGGCGACGCAGACCGTCACGGATGCGATCGAGGTCGGCGCCAGGGTCCTCGATCGGGAGGGCACCGAGGCCGATGTCGAGTTCGTCCGTGCCGCCTTCGAGCGCGAGGGATCGAAGCTGGCCACCGAGCTCTCGGCGATCCTCGAGGGCAGCGAGGAGCAGCTCAGCGAGCGGATCGCCGGGAGCTTCGATCCGGGCCGCGAGGACTCGGTCCAATCGCAGCTCAGGGAGCTGCTCGCCAGGGCCCTGGAGGAGCAGCGAACCGCCCTGCTCAAGCAGTTCTCCGCCGACGACGGGATCAATCCCCTCGCCGACTTCAAGGGGGCTCTGGTCCGGGCGCTGCGCCAGACCGACGCGCGCCAGCAGGCGCAGGCGAAGGAGACCCGCGAGCAGCACGCCCGCGAGAGCCAGAAGGGCCGCGAGCAGATCGCTCAGCTCGCCCGCGAGATCGTCGAGCTGAAGGAGCGCTACGCAGCCGAGGAGCGCGTCTCCGAGGCCGAGGAGGCCGGGACGCGCAAGGGGCGCAGCTTCGAGGAGCGCGTCCACGAGGCGATCGAGATGATCGCCGAGGCCCGCGGCGATGTTGCGATCCCGACCGGCGACGTGATCGGCGAGGGTGGCTCGAAGAAGGGCGACACCGTGGTCGAGATCGGCGCGGCCGAGGGACCGTGTGCGGGGCGGATCGTCTTCGAGGACAAGGATCGCCAGCTCTCGAAGAACAAGATGCGCGAGGAGCTCAACGGCGCGCTCGCCGAGCGCGAGGCTGATTTCGCGGTGCTCGTCGTAGCCGACGAGGACCGGATTCCCGCGGGCCACGAGCAGTTGACCGAGTACGAGGGCAACAAGCTGATCGTCGCCGTCGACCCCGATGAGCCGCACGCGCTCGGCCTCAGGCTCGCCTATCGCTACGCCAGGCTGCGGGTGCTGATGGCCCGCGAGCGCTCGCTTCAGGTCGACGCGGCCGGTGTCCGCGACGCCGCCGAGAAGGCCGGGGCGGCGCTGAAGCGCGCACAGGCGATCCGTCTCGCGCTCAGCAACATCGACAAGAGCACCGCCAAGGCCCGCGACGGCGTTGACGGAATGGTCGCCGAGGTCGAGGCCGAGCTGGCCCAGATCGAGGGCCTCGTCGCCGCCGCCGACGACGAGCCGGCGACGCCTGACGCCTGACCCGGCCCGCGCGGCCGGTCAGGGCAGCAGCAGGTCGTTCTGCGCGCTCGGCCGCTCTGGTCCGACTCTGAGCTCGGCGTCGTCGATCGTCGGGTCGTCGGTCGCGACGACGTAGGTGCCTTCGAGCAGATCGATCTGGTAGTTCATCTCGCCCTCCGGCACGATCGGCGCGGTTCGCTGCTCCGAAGGGCCGACGAACGTCAGCGAGACCTCGGCGTCGGTCTGGTTGCTGATCGTGAAGTTCGCGAGTCCGGCGCCGACGGATTGCCCTCCGGCTCCATTCGGCGAGAGCCGCACGTCATCCGGGCCTACCCGCGCCGACAGCTGGATCGGCGCGGGCGGGCGCGGATCGTTGGCGAAGTCCTCGGCCCCGCACCCGACGCCGACGATCACCGTCGCGGCGACGGCGAGCATCGCTGTGCGCCCTCTCCTCCTCATGCAGGTGCAATCTATCCGAACCAGCGGCTGCCGGGGGCGGTTGCGGGGATTCCCGCCGCTGCGAGGGCAGCTCGGGCATCACCCCAGCCACACCGAGCGGCGCTCGGCGAGCATCTCGTCCAGCGAGGTCTGGATCCTGGTCCTGATCCGCTCCGCGATCGACTCGATCGCGCCGGCATCATCGAGGGTCCCGGCCGGCAGCGCCGGGATGTCGACGGGCTCGAGGAACCGGATCCGGAACTTCGCCGGCATGTACATCAGCGGCGCCAGCGGCCCGAAGTGGGGGAAGGCGTGGTTGAACGGCACCTGCACTCGCCCCGTCACCCGCTCGAGGAAGCGCATGTGGGCGAAGATCGGCATCGCCTCCTCGCCGCCGATCAGCGCGATCGGAACGATCGGCACCCGCGCCCTCAGGGCGATGCGGACGAAGCGGCCGCGATCGAAGCGCCGAAGCCGATAGCGCTGCCAGAGCACCTTGCGCGTGCCCCCTGCCCCCTCCGGGAAGATCAGCGCAAGCTGCCCCTCCTCGGCCAACAGACGCTGCGCGTCGTCGCGATCGGCTCCGACGACGCCGAGCCTGCTCGCCAGCGCCGCCACCGCTGGAAAGCCCTCGAACCGCTGCTCGCCGAGCATGTAGACCGGCCGCGCGCCGCGACCCTCGGTGCGGATCGCCTGCATGATCATCGGCGCGTCGGGGGGCAGCGCCCCCGAGTGGTTGCAGACGAGCAGCGCGCCGCCCTCCGCCGGGACGTTCTCCAGGCCCTCGGCATCGACGCGAAACCAGTACCGGTAGTAGAAGTCGAGCAGCGGATCGAGCGCCGAGACGAGCCGCTCTGACCGGCCGCCGCCGTGGTCCTCGCCCGCCCGCTCGATCGCACGCGCCGCCTCGGTCCCGGGCGGGTCCTCGGGTCTCGGACCGGCCGCCTCTGGCTCTCCGGGGCCCCCGAGAAGCAGCGAGTCAGCGCCCAGGGGCCTGCCGCCGAGCCCGACCGAGCGGCCTCGCTCGGCCAATCCTATGCCTCCTCTACCGTGGCGCTGATCGAGTCGCCGATCCGAACCTCCGCGCCCGGCTCGGCCTCGCGGCGCAGGATCGCCAGCGCGAGCGGCCCCCGGCCGGGCGAGATCACCGCCGTGCCGATGGTCCCGACCTGCTTCTCACCCACGGCCACCGGCGCCCCGGCCGTCATCGGCGTCGCGGCGCTCAGCCGTCGAAGGTGGCGGTTGGGCCTGCCCTTGAAGTGCAGGCGGGCGACCGTCTCCTGGCCGATGTAGCAGCCCTTCTCGAAGCTCACCGCGCGTTCGTTGATCCCCGCCTCCTGCGGGATCGTGTCATGGCCCATCTCCGCCCCGAAGGCCGGCCTCCCGGCCTCGACCCTGAGGATCTCGGCGGCCGCCTCGCTCGCGGTCTCGGCGCCGCCGGCGCTCAGATGCTCGGCCACGGCGAGCAGGGCGGGCGCCGGGGCGAGCAGATCGGCGCCGGCGTCGGTCGCGATCAGCCGCAGGTCATGCTCCGCGATCCGCTCGCTGCGATGGGCATGCTCGGCGCCGAACGGCGCCCCGCCGAGCACCTCGACCGATCGCGGGCCGATCACCGAGAGCAGCGCCAGATCGTCGCGGCGACGGATCTCGACGTCGCGGCCGATCCGGTAGGTGTCCAGATGGCGGATCACCTCCTCGGCGCAGGCGGCGGGCACGTCGAGCGCGATCAGATCGTCGGCGAGCTTCAGGACCCGCATGTCCGAGCGCATCTTGCCCTTGCGGTCGAGCAGCGCCGCGTAGCAGCCCTCGCCGACGCCGAGCGCCTCGATCTCGTTCGTCAGCTGTCCCTGCAGGAACTCGGCGCCGTCGGCCCCGGCGACCTCGATCCAGGCGCGGCCGGCTCGGGAAACCAACCCCGCCTCCTCTCGGAGCAGGCGGTATTGGGCGTCGAGCTCTACGGTCGGGACGGGCATCTCGGCCGATTGTACGGCCGCCCGCCCAGAGAGATTTTGATCTGCCAAAATCAGGGAGATGGGTAGTGCAAAACCAGACGGGGGCGGCCACCCGCGGCGAGTCAGCCGCAGGCGTCTGCTCGCGGGCGGGGCGCTCGCCGGGGCCGCGCTTCCCGCTCTGCACGAGCTGGTTCCCCATCGGGGCCTCCACGATGCGCTGAGCGGGCCCGGCGGCGGCGTCGCCGCGGCGGCCGCGGGCCCCGGACACGCCGGCCACGGCTCCGGCAACCCGATGCACGCCGCCTTCGCCGACGGGCCCGAGGTCGACCACCGCGCCAACGGCTTCGAGCCAACCGAGATGCTGCGCGACTTCGACTACGGCGAGGCCCGCCGCCTACCGGGAGGGCGAACGCTGCGCGAGTACTCGATCGTCGCCCGCGACAAGGAGATCGAGGTCGCGCCGGGGGTCAGGTATCCGGCCTGGACCTACAACGGTCGCGTCCCCGGGCCGACGCTGCGTTGCACCGAGGGCGACAGGGTCCGGATCCGCTTCACCAACGCATCCGATCACCCTCACACGATCCACTTCCACGGCATCCACTCGGCGCTGATGGACGGCATGCCGGGGATCGGCGAGGCCCAGGGTGGGGGGCAGATCGAGAAGGGCGAGAGCTTCGACTACGAGTTCGACGCCGAGCCGTTCGGCACCCACCTCTACCACTGCCACGTGAGCCCGCTCGCCGCCCACATCGCGAAGGGGCTCTACGGGGCCTTGATCATCGACCCTCGGCAGGGGCGGCCGCCGGCGGACGAGCTGGTGATGGTGATGAACGCGTTCGACACCAACTTCGACTCCGCCAACGAGCTCTACGCCGTCAACACCGTCGGCTTCCACTTCCAGCGCCACCCGATCCAGGTTCGCCGGGACGAGCTCGTGCGCGTTCATCTCGTCAACGTGGTCGAGTACGACCCGATCAACAGCTTTCACCTGCACGGCAACTTCTTCGACTACTACCCGACGGGTACCTCGGTGCAGCCGAGCGAGCTGACCGACACGGTGATCCAGGGCCAGGGCCAGCGCGGCATCCTGGAGATGCGCTTCCCGAACCCCGGGCGCTACATGTTCCACGCCCACGTGACCGAGTTCGCCGAGCTCGGCTGGACCGGCTTCTTCGAGGTGAGCTAGTGGAGGCGGCGGAGGCGACAGCGGTCCGCAGGTCGGCTCCGGCGTGGGCGCTGGGGCTGCTGCCGGTGGCGCTGCTGGGGATCGCGGTGGCGCTGCTCGCGCTGCTCGGCGGGCCGGGCCTAGGGGAGCGGAACGGCGTCCCGGTCGAGGAGATAGCGATCGAGCGGACGGAGCTCCGCCCCGGCCTGATCGAGCTCACGATCCGCAACGACGGCCCCGACCCGGTGGAGATCGCCCAGGTCTCCGTCAACGACGCCTTCATCCCCTTCGACGGAGCCGGCGAGACCGCGCGGCTCGGCTCGCGAGCGCTGACCATCGGTTACCCGTGGATCGAGGGGGAGGCGTACGAGATCGTCCTGCTGACCTCGACCGGCGGCACCGTCGAGACGGCGATCGGGGCCGCAACCGAGACGCCGGATCTCGATCTTGGCTTCTTCGGCCTGATGGCGCTGCTGGGGATCTACGTGGGCGTGATCCCGGTGTCGATCGGGATGGTCTGGCTTCCCTTCGTCCGCCGGGTCGGGCCGGGCGCGCTCAGGGTGCTGATGGCCTTCACGATCGGGCTGCTCGCCTTCCTCGGAGTTGACGCGGTGCTGGAGGGGATCGAGATCGCCGGCGCGGGCTCGCAGGCCTTCGGCGGCTCGGCCCTGGTCCTGATCGGCGCTGCCCTGGCCTATCTCGGGCTTGCCGCCGTCGACGCCCACATGCGCGCCCGGCGCCGGGCGGCCCGTAGCGCCGGCGCGCCCGGCATGCACCTGGCGCTGCTGATCGCGGTCGGGATCGGGCTCCACAACCTCGGCGAGGGGCTCGCGATCGGTGCCGCCTACGCGGCCGGCGCCCTCGCGCTCGGCACGTTCCTGGTGGTCGGCTTCGCGATCCACAACACGACCGAGGGCTTGGCGATCGTCGCGCCGCTCGCCGAGGAGCGTCCACCGCTGCGCAGGCTGCTGCTGCTCGGCCTGCTCGCCGGCGCTCCGGCGGTGCTCGGCGCCTGGATCGGCGCCGCGGCGTTCAGCACCAGCGTGATCGCCCTGCTGCTCGGCGTCGGCGCCGGCGCGATCGTTCAGGTGATCGTCCAGATCGCGCCGTCGATCCGCGATCGCGCCGGGCGCTCGCTGACGCCCCAGAACGTCGCCGGGATCTCGGCGGGCATCGGGGTTCTGTACGTGACCGGACTACTGATCAGTGTCTGAGCCCGCCGTCAGCCACGACTCGGTCCCGTCGTCCGGCTCCCACGGTCGTGGCCGGCGGCAGGCGGGCCGGGAGGCGATCGAGGACTACGCGAAGGCGATCTACGCGCTCGCCGGGCAGGCCGAGGGCCCGGTCACGACCTCGGCGCTGGCCGCCCGGCTCGGTGTTGCGCCCGGCACCGTGACCGCGATGCTGAAGCGACTCGCGAAGCTCGACCTGATCGACTACGAGCCCTATCGCGGGGTCGAGCTGACGGCGGCCGGGGAGCGCGTCGCGCTCGAGGTGATCCGCCACCACCGGCTGATCGAGGCGTACCTGGCCGAGGCGCTGGGGATGCCGTGGGATCGGGTCCACGATGAGGCCGAGGTGCTCGAGCACTACATCAGCGAGGATCTCGAGGAGCGGATGGCGGCGGCGCTCGGTCACCCCGACCGGGACCCGCACGGCGATCCGATCCCCGACCAGGAGTTGCTGATCGAGCGCGAGGGCGGGCTCCCGCTCGCCGGGCTCGATCAGGGCGAGGGCGGTGTCTTCACGCGGGTCAGTGACGGCGAGCCGGAGATGCTGCGGTACCTCGCCGATCGCGAGATCCGGCCGGGGGTGCGACTCCGTGTCGCCGGCCGTGAACCGTTCGGCGGACCGTTGACGATCACGGTCGGCGACCGCGAGCACGCGATCGGCGAGGGGCTGGCGGAGCGGATGCTGATCGCGACCGATGACGCCGATTGAGCGGTGAGCTCCCGACAACCTCCGTGTCGGCGCCGGACCAAGCCGAGGAAGCGGACGCGCGAGACGAGACGCTGGAGACAGTGCTCCCCGGCGAGGCCGCGGTGGCCGAGGCCGCCCGGCGCTCGCTCGATGGGTCGGGTCGGCGCGGGCTCCGGGTGTGGCCCTTCCTCGGGCCGGCGTTCGTCGCCGCCGTCGCCTACATCGACCCCGGCAACTTCGCGACCAACATCGCCGCCGGGGCGCAGTTCGGCTACCTGCTGCTCTGGGTGGTGCTCGCCGCCAACCTGATGGCGATGGTGGTCCAGACCCAGTCGGCGAAGCTCGGGATCGCCACCGGCCGGAACCTGCCCGAGCTCTGTCGCGAGCAGTTCTCGAAGCGGACGTCGGCCGGCCTCTGGGTACAGGCTGAGGTCATCGCGATGGCCACCGACGTCGCCGAGGTGGTCGGTGCGGCCCTTGGCCTCAACCTGCTGTTCGGGACACCCCTGCTTCTCGCCGGCGTGATCGCGGGCGCCGGGGCCTTCGCGATCCTCGCGCTGCAGCAGCGCGGCTTTCGCCGACTCGAGGCGGTGATCGCAGCCCTCGTCGGGGTCGTGATGGTCGCCTTCGCCTTCGAGGTGACCCAGGCGAACCCCGATCCGGGTGGAATCGTCGAGGGCCTGGTGATCCCGGGCTTCGACGGGACCGAGAGCATTCTGCTCGCCACCGGGATCCTCGGCGCGACGGTGATGCCGCATGTCGTCTACCTGCACTCGGCGCTGACCCAGAAGCGGATCGTCGGCCGCAATGACGCTGAGAAGAGGCGGATCCTCGGCTTCGAGCGGATCGACGTCGTGATCGCGATGACCCTGGCGGGGCTCGTCAACATGTCGATGGTGGTCGTTGCCGCCGGGCTCTTCAACACCCAGGGGCTGACCGGGATCGACTCGATCGAGGGCGCCTACGAGGGCCTGCGCCGGCTCGTCTCGGGCGAGGCGGCGACGATCTTCGGCATCGCGCTGCTCGCCTCGGGCCTCGCCTCGACCTCGGTTGGCACGATGGCCGGCCAGGTCGTGATGCAGGGGTTCATCGAGCGATCGATTCCGCTCATGTTGCGCCGCGCCGTGACCTTGGCGCCGGCGCTCCTGATCCTGGCGCTCGGGCTGCCGCCGACCGATGCGCTGATCGGCAGCCAGGTCGTGCTCTCGTTCGGAATCCCGTTCGCCCTGATCCCGCTGGTTCTGCTCGGCCGCCGCCGGGCGGTGATGGGCTCGCTCGTCAACCCCGGGTGGCTGACCGCTCTGTCGGCGCTGATCGCGGGCCTGGTGATCCTGCTGAACGCGTTTCTGCTCCAGCAGCTGATCTTCGCCTGAGCGGCGCCGGTGCCTGACCCCGGCGGGGGCTAAGCTTGCCTCGATGGCACTGGCCTCGTCCTTCAAGGAGATCGTCGACGCGCTGCCGGCCGACTGGACCGACATGGAGCTCGACCTGCGGCTCGCCGACGAGGACCGCTACATCGACGCGTCGATCCCGATGACCCAGGTCAACGCCCAGCCCTACTCGGAGGCGGACTGGCACTTCCGGATCAACGTCGCCCACCGCTTCGGGCACGGTGCGTCCGCGGAGACCGTGACCTGGGTGCTCGACATGCTCGACCGGCAGGGGATCGAGGGTGAGCTGGTCGTCAGCGGCCTGCACGAGGGGCGGGCCGAGGTCGTGCAGATGTGGGGACGGCCCGAGAGCGTGCGGCAGGAGTTCCGCAGCCGCCGCAGCCTGTAGGCGGCCGGATGGCCCGGGTCCAGGTCCTGGTCGGTGACCTGATGCTGTCGAGCAAGGTCACCGAGACACTCGCGAGCGCCGGCCACGAACTGCTCACCGGGCCCGAGCCCGACCCGGCGGCGGAGCTGATCGTTGCCGACCTCGATGCGGTCGACGCGGCGCTCGTGGCCGCGGCCGGTCCTCCGACGCTCGGCTTCTACCAGCACACCGACGTCGAGACCCGGCGCCGCGCCGAGGCTGCCGGCTTCGACCTGGTCGTGCCGCGCAGCCGCATGGCCCGCGAGCTGCCGGAGCTGGTCGAGGGCCTGCTCGGCTGAGGACCCGTCACGCGGCGTCTCCGCGAGGTCTCAGCCGTCGATGAGCTCGAGGTCGAAGGCCCGGGCAACGTTCGGAAGGGAATCGACGATGCCGCGCTCGAGTTCCCACTGAGCCCACTGGGTCAGGGCCTCGAGGTCGAGGGCGCGTGAGCTTCCGAGCGCGGGGAGGACGGCTTCGAGCTGCGCCGCCTGCTCGGACTCGATCAGCTCCGGGACGGCCGCGATCAGATCGCCCAGGGCGGAGTCCGGGTCGGCGGCGGTCAGCCGGTAGCCGTCGGCGATCGCAGCGACTGCGGCCTCGATCCGACGGCGGCCGTCCGCCAGTCGCTCCGGCGTCGTGACCAGCACCAGCTCCGGGTAGCTCGGGGCGCCGAACTGATCGACGCGGAGCTCGGTGGTCGGGATGCGCTCGGCGAGCGTCACGCCCTCCGCGTTCCAGAAGGCGGTCGCCGCGTCGATCCTGCCCGCGAGCAGGGCGGGAACCGCGTCGAAGCCGATCGTCACCGTCTCGACGTCGGCGACGCTCAACCCTCCGCTCTCGAGCACCGACTCGAGCACGGCGTCGTCGGAGGGCAGGCCGGTGATGCCGATTCGCGCGCCCGCAAGGTCGGCCGGCCCCGCGCTGCGGCTGGGGTCGGTGACGATCACCGCGGCGAGGGGCCGCTGGACGATCGCTGCGATCCCGACGAGGTCGGCGCCGCGCTCGCGGGCGATCGCGAGGTCGTGGATGTCCATGATCGCCAGCTCGGCCCGGCCCGAGCGCAGGAGCCTCGGCGCATCGGTCGATGCACCGGGCTCGCGGATCGTGATCTCCAGGCTCCGGTCAGCGAACAGCCCGCGGCGCTCGGCCACGTAGATGCCGGTGTGAACGGCGTTCGGCTGGAAGTCGAGAACGAGATCGAGGCTCGCGCTCGCCGGCGCGCCCCCGGGGGAGGCGTCCGGTTCAGCACCGTCATCGCCACAGGCCGCGAGGGCGAGCGAGGCGATGACGGCCGCCAGCGACGCGGCGATCCGACTCATCGGTGCCCTTCAATCTAGGGAAGGCGGGGGCCGAGGTGGCGGCTGGGTTCTCGTCTACACTGCCGCCGCGTGCGTCCCGCGACCCGCGGGGCCGGACACCCAACAGGAGGTATGAGCGCCGTGCAGGATCGAGGACTGGCCGCGTACATCGCAGAGCTGGTCGGAACTTTCTTCCTGGTCTTCGTGATCGGGTCAGTCGTCAGTCTCTACCTCGCCGCCGGCGGGCAGGCTCAGTTCGGCTCGGACTTCGCCGTGATCGGCCTCGTTCAGGGCCTCGTCCTCTTCCTGCTGGTGATGACGCTCTCGGCCGTCAGCGGCGGCCACTTCAACCCCGCCGTGACCGTTGCCGCCGCGCTGATGAAGCGCATCGGCTCCGTCGACGCCGTCGTCTACGTGCTCGCCCAGCTGTCCGGCGCGGTGCTCGGCGCCCTGCTGGTCAAGGGCCTGCTCAACGACGAGGGTGCCGCGGCCAACTACGGCGCGCCCGATGTCAGTCCGCTGCTCGCCAACGACTTCGCGGGCATGGTGGTCGAGGGCCTTGGTGCGTTGCTGCTGGTTCTCGCGTACGTGGCCGTCGCCATGAACCCGCGCGCCCGGCGCGAGTGGGCACCGCTGACGATCGGCCTGACCTTCGCCTTTCTCGTCATGGTCTTCGGGCCACTCACGGGCGGGTCGTTCAACCCGGCGCGCTGGTTCGGTCCGGCGTTGATCAGCGAGGAGTGGGGCGGCGTCTGGCCGTATATCGTCGGTCCGCTGCTCGGCGCCGTCTTGGCCGTGGCCCTGTTCAGGTTCGTGATCGAGGCCGGCGAGCCCGAGGGCAAGGGCGAGCCCGAGGGCGCATCCGGCAACTGACCGCCGCGCGGGCATCTCCGACTCCTCGACGGGGCGCCACGGCGCCCCGTCGTCGTCTCGGGGCGGTGCCGAGGCTCATATGCTTGACGTGATGCGCCGAATCACCTTCTCGCGCAATTACACGCTCTCGCTCTCGCGGACCTGTCGCTGCTACTGCAAGTACTGCGCCTTCGCCACCCACCAGGCGCACCTCTACTCGCCGGAGGAGGTGGACGAGCAGCTCGAGCGGGCGGTGCGGCGAAACGCCAAGGAGCTGCTGGTCCTCACCGGCGAGATGCCGGAGGTCAACCCGGTCGTCGCCGAGCGGCTCGGGTCCTGGGGGCACGAGGACTTCACCTCCTATGTCGTCTGGGCCTGCGGGCGGGCGCTCGAGCGCGGACTGCTCCCGCACACCAACCTCGGAGTCCTCGGCCGCGAGGATCAGCTGCGGCTGCGGGAGGTGACGGCCTCCCAGGGGCTGATGCTCGAGTCCGTGTCCGAGCGGCTGATGGAGACCGTCCACGCGGGCTCGCCCAGCAAGCACCCGAGCGTCCGGCTCGAGGCGATCGAAATCGCGGGCGAGCTGCGAATCCCGCTGACCAGCGGGATCCTGGTCGGGGTCGGCGAGAGCGAGGCCGAGCGATTCGCCTCGCTCGATGCGCTGGCGGAGGCCAACGCCCGCCACGGCCACATCCAGGAGGTGATCCTGCAGAACTTCGTCCCGCACCCCGACTACTACGGGCGCGAGCCGGCCGAGATCGCCGACCGCGCCAGCCGGCAACGCTGGTCGGCACCGCCCGCAGTCGAAGGCGCGTCCCTCGCGAACGCGGATGCAGCCGGGCCGCAGCCGCAGTGGGCGACGCCGATCACCCTCGACGACCTCCGCGACCTGGTCCGCTACACGCGCCGGGTGATGCCCGGAGTCGGGGTCCAGATCCCTCCCAACCTCAGTGACTGGTGGGTCGAGCTGGCCGAGGCCGGCGCCACCGACCTCGGCGGTCTCTCGGCCAACGGCGACCACATCAGCCCCGATCATCCCTTCCCGAGTCCGAAGCAGGTCAGGTCGGCCCTCCGGGAGCGCGGCTTGGCGCTGGCCGAGCGGCTCTGCGTCTACCCGCAGTACATGACGCCCGAGTGGGTCGATCAGGGCGTCCTCGACCTGATCAAGCTCCAGTATTGGAGCTTCATCCCCCGTGGCAGCAGCGGTCGCAACGCCGCCGCCAACGGCAGCTCGATCGATCCGGGCCTCGCGCCGGAGGGGATCGCCAAGGGCCGCGAGGGCGTGGCGCTCGACGCCGCCGAGTTGACGGCGCTGTTCGCGGAGTCACGGCCCGAGGTGATCGAGGCGATGCGCGCCGCGGCGGACGGGCTTCGCGCCGAGCTCAACGGCAACGTCGCGACCTTCGTCGTCAACCGCAACGTCAACTTCACCAACATCTGCACGGTGGGCTGCGCGTTCTGCGGGTTCGGACAGGGCAAACGCTCGCCCGACGCCTACCTGGTCGGCGAGGAGGAGTTCGCCGCGCGGATTGGGGAGGCCGTCGACTTCGGGGCGACCGAGGTCTGCATGCAGGGTGGCATCCACCCCGACTACTCGCTCGAACACTACGGTCGCTGGCTCGAGCTGGCGAAGGAGGTCGCCCCGGCGATCCATCTGCACGCCTACTCGCCGATGGAGGTCCACTTCATGGCCGAGCGATCCGGGCTCGAGCCGGGGCAGGTTTTCGACTACCTGCTCGAGCGCGGGCTCGGCTCGACTCCCGGCACCGCCGCCGAGGTCCTCGACGACGGCGTCCGCCGGCGGATCTCCCCGAACAAGCTGCCCGTCGGCCGCTGGGTCGAGATCATCGAGGCAGCCCACGGCCGCGGCATCCCGACGACGTCGACGGTCATGTTCGGCCACATCGAGGAGCCGGGCGAGCTGGCCGAGCACATGCGGGTGATCCGGGCGCTACAGGAGCGGACCGGGGGAATCACCGAGTTCGTTCCGCTCAGCTTCATCCCCTACCAGACGCTGCTCGGCCGCACCCACGGAATCGAGGAGATCAGCGCCGAGGAGAACCTCAAGCACACCGCGGCCTTCCGCCTCGCGCTCGGCAAGAGCGTCCGCAATCTGCAGGCGAGCTGGGTGAAGATGGGGCTCGAGGCCGCCACCGAGGCGCTCCGCTGGGGCGTCAACGACCTCGGCGGAACGCTGATGGAGGAGAACATCTCACGGATGGCGGGCTCCCGCCACGGTGTGCGGCTCGATCCGGGCGACCTGATCGATGCGGCTCGGCGGGCGGGACGGACTCCCGCCCAGCGCACCACCCTCTACGAGGTCGTCGAGACCTACTGAGCGCGGTCAGACGGGCGCCGGGCGGATCGATCGGGGTTCTCGATGCGGCTAGGCTTCAGCGATGCGGGCGCCCCGCCGGCGCACAGAGAGGAGCGGTGATGGCTGATTACACGGTGAAGCGACTCGAGGATTTCGAGGCCGTCTTCGGCGGCGGCTTCTTCCGGGTTCGCGCCGGGCTCGGCATCACTTCCTTCGGGCTGGCGGTGATGGAGTTCCCGGCGAACTTCGACGACTACCCCGAGCACACCCAGCAGCACGACTCCCAGGAGGAGGTCTACACGGTGCTCGAGGGCCGGGCCCTGCTCGAGGTCGGCGGCGAGACGCACGAGCTCGTGCCCGGGGTCTGGGCGCGCGTCGGTCCGGCCGAGCGCCGCAGCCTGCGGACCGAGGATCAGCCCGCGCGGGTGCTGGCCGTCGGCGGGATCCCCGGCGAGCCCTACGAGGCGCCGGACTTCACCGAGGAGGGCGCGCCGGACCCCCTCGGCAGCAAGTTCTGACGAGCCCGCTCAGCGAAACAGGTCCTCCCCGGGCGCTCGCTGCAGGGCGGCGGCCCCGGGCCCGTCGGCGCCGATCTCGACCCCGAGCCCGCGGACGACGACCACCGGCGCCCCCGCGACCTTGTCGCGGGCGAGGTCGGCGGCAGCGGCGATCTGGTCGGCCACTGCGATCACGGTGGCGGTCATCGGTCGTCCGTGGCTGTCGCTGCGTCCCCGCCAGTCGTCGAGCGGCTCGATCCCGGCGCAGCCGATCGCGACCTCGCTCTGGCCGACCCGCCAAGGACGCCCGAAGCTGTCGGTGACGAGCACCGCGACCGGGGCGCCGCTGAGCTCGGTCAGTGCCGTCCGAATCCGCCGCGCCGAGCGGTCGGGGTCGGTCGGCAGGAGGGCGACCCGGCGTTCACCGGGAACGTTGGAGGCGTCGATGCCGGCATTCGCGCAGATCAGGCCCGAGTGCGTCTCGGTGATCAGCACCCCGCCCTCGGCCCGCACGACCCTGGCGCTCTCCGCCAGCGCCAGCTCGACCAGCGCGGGGTCCTTGTCGAGCGCCGCGGCGAGCGCGATCGCGCTCGGCGCCGGTCGCACCGAGTCCAGGTCCCGGATCCTCCCCTCCGCCTTCGAGACGATCTTCTGGGAGATGCAGACGACATCGCCGCTGCGCAGTCGGCAGCGATCGGCGATCAGCTCCGCGATCGGGCTGCCCTCGACGACCTCGCCGATGCCCGCGACCGCGATCAGCTCAGGACGATCGCTCATCCGCCACCGGCGATCGGCAGGGCGGCGTTGCCGCGTAGGGCGCGGGCCGTGGCGGAGCCCTCGAGCGCCCCGGCCTCGAGCTCGAGCAACAGCTGCTCGAGGTCGCCGCCGGTGTCGAGGTCGAGCGCCAGCGAGGGCATCTCGACGACCACGCCCGAGGCGCCGGCCTCCTCGGCGAGGCGAAGGTGACGCTCGCGGCTGTCGGGGCCGAAGGCGGGCTCGATCAGGTCCGGTGGACGGAGCAGCAGGCCGTTGGTGCCGCTTCCGTGCCGATCGGGCACCACCGCGATCGATCGCTCGGCGAGCGCGGCGAGCGCCGCATCGAGCTCGAGCGGGTCGAGCAGCGGGCAGTCGCCCGGCAGCAGAGCGACGGACTCGGCTCCCCCCGCCACGGCCTCGCGCGCGCCGATCGCCGCCGCGGCGGAGTGACCGCTGTCGGTCGGGTCGTCGAGGAGGACCAGGTCGAGACCGCCCGCCAGCGCGGCCATTCGCGGCTCGCCGCTGACGACGATCACCCGCTCGATCAGCTTCGAGCGCCGCAGCGCGGCGAGGACGTCCCCGGCCATCGCCTCGCTGAGCGCGGCCCGGTCGGCCGGCTCCATGGCGTCGGAGAGACGCTGCTTGGCGGCGCCGAACCGCTTGACTGGCAGGATCGCCGCTGCCCGCATCGCCTGCGAATGCTACGGGCTCAGCCCGGGGCCCCCGCCGACAGCGAGGCGCAGAAGCCGAGCGTCTCGGCGGCGACCTGCCGGCGGCGCTCGGGCCCGTCCATCAGCGTGTCGGCCACCGCCACGGCGACACCCTCCGGCGTCGGCCCCGGATCGGCCGCGTCGACGATCAGGCCGTCGATCAGATCGCGATACACGTGCAGCACTCCGGCCGCCGACGGCTGCTCGCCGATCGCCCTCATGAACTTGTCGGTCGGCCCTTTGACCACCTCGCCCGCGACGAACGGGCTGACTGCGACAACCGGCGCCGGGGCTCGGGTGAGGAGCTCGCGCATCCCTGGCACGGCGAGGATCGGGCCGATCGAGATCACCGGGTTCGAGGGCCCGATCACGATCGCCTCCGCCTCGAGCACCGCCGCGCGGACCTCGTCGCTGGGCGCTGCCGCCTCGATCCCGGTGAACGCGATCGCCTCGATCTCGGGCTCGGCGCGATCGCGGACGAGATACTCCTGCAGGCCTCGCCAGCCCTCACCGGGCACCCTGACCCGGGTGCGAACGGGCTGATCGCACATCGGCAGCACCCGCGCCCGGAGCCCGAGCGCCGCGCCGATCTCGAGCTGGGCCGCGGTCGGGCTCGCGCCGGAGTCGATCAGCGCCCGCCTCCGCAGGCAGGTCGCAAGATCTCGGTCGCTGAGCCCGAACCAGTCTGGCGCGCCGAGCTGGACCAGGCGCTCGAAGACCGTGAACGAGTCGTCCTTGATCCCCCAGCCACGCTCGGGATCGATCTCCCCGCTGAGCCAGTAGGTGCAGAGGTCGGGGTCGGGGGAGACGGGGAGGCCGAGGGCCTCGACGTCGTCGCCGGAGTTGGCGATCACGGTCAGCTCCTCGCCCAGCTCCTCCTGGGCGCCCGCGGCCAGCTTCGCCCCGCCGGTGCCGCCGGCGAGCAGGACCGTCCTCAGTCCCAATGGCCCTCGGTCTCGAGGTCGGTCAGCTTCAGGCCGGCGTGCGCCTTGTAGCGGGCGTTGACCGAGATCAAGAGCGGCGTGATCTGCTCCGCGATCCGCGCCATCTCCAGCGGCCCGGCGTTGATCGCCCTGAGCCCCTCGATCCGGTCGATCAGCGCCGCGACCGGCGCCTTGTCGGCCTTGCGGTCGCCGCAGACCAGCACGTCCTCGTCGATCGGCTGGCTGAGGTCGGCGAGCTTCGGTGCTCCGACCGAATGCAGCGCCGCGATCACGGTGACGCCCTCGGGCACCATCTCGGCGGCCTGCTGGGCGGCCGAGCCCTGCCAGACGCCGAGCGAGCGGGTCGCCTTGCCGCTGACCGCCGCGGCGAGCGGCACCGTGCAGTCGACCAGCGTCTGGCCGGACTGCAGGGCTCCGCGGAGGTTGTTGAGCGTCTCCGACTGCGCGCGAAAGGGGACGGTGAGAAAGACGATCGGCCCGCGCGTCACGGCCTCCGAGTTGTCGAGCCCCTCGACCGCCGCCCCCGGAACCTGCTCGGCGACCCTCGTCGCGGCCTGCTCGGCGCGAGCGACGTCACGCGAGCCGATCACGACGCCGATCCCGGCGGTCGCCCAGCGGACGGCGAGCCCGTAGCCGAGCGCGCCGGTGCCGCCGATGATCGGGATCGGGTCGCTCGGCTCCTCGGGTGCCATCGACCGCGAGTCTATTCACCGGATAACGTCCCCCGTCGATGGACGGCTCCACCGAGCGCGCGATGAACGGGCTCGCGATCTTCCGGATCGTGCTCGGCACGCTTGCCTGGTTCGCCCCCAGGGTGATGAACCGGGTCTTCGGCGTCCCGAGGGAGGACGAGAGCGCGGCGTTGATCTACATGAACCGGGTCTTCGGGGTCCGCGCGGTCGCGCTCGGCGTCGGCTATCTGGCCTCCAGCGGCGAGGCCCGGGCGGTCTGGCAGCGGCTCTGGCTGCTCTGCGACGGTGCCGACACGCTGATGGGGCTGCGGATGGTGGCCTCGGGTGAGCTCGGCGGCCTGACGGCGGCGCAGGCGCTTGCGATCACCGGCGGTGCGACGGCCATCGACCTCGCGGCGATCGCGGAGCAGCGGTGATGGAGGGGGGCGGGAGCCTGCCGAAACCCGAGCGCGCTGCCGGCGGGCCGCTGGAGATGGCGGTCGGCGTCGAACGGAGCGACGAGTTCACCGTCGAGGGGCCGCTCTTGACCGACGTCGGCGGCACCCTCGGCGCCGCCGTCCTCTCGACGCCGGGGATGATCGCGATGATGGAGCGGACCGCGGCCGTGCTCTCCTACGAGCGGCTGCCGGAGGGTACGGCGACCGTCGGCTTCGAGGTATGCGTCAAGCACGTCGGCGCGGCCGCGGAGGGTGCGAGCTGCACGGTCCGCGCGAGGCTGACCGAGGTGATCGACGACCGCAAGCTGTTCTTCGACGTCGAGGTGCTCGAGGGCGAGCGCACGATCGGCGTCGGCACCCATCAGCGTCGGGCGATCCCGGTCGCCCCTGGTCCCGATGGCTGAGTACCCGGCCCGGGCCCGGATTCGCGAGGTCGGCCCGCGGGACGGGTTTCAGAACGAGCCCGAGGTGATCGCGACCGCGGAGAAGATTCGCCTGATCGATCTGCTCGCCGACGCCGGCCTCGAGCGGATCGAGGTCGCCTCCTTCGTTCGGCCCGACGTGATCCCGCAGCTCGCCGACGGGCCCGAGGTGCTGGCCGGGATCGAGCGCCGCGCGGGGCTCGCATACTCGGTCCTGATCCCGAACGAGCGCGGCCTCGACAACGCGCTCGCGGTCCGCGACCGCTTCGACGAGATCAGCGTCTTCCTCTCGGCCTCCGAGACCCACAACCGCAGGAACGTGAACCGGACGGTCGCCGAGTCGCTCGACGGCCTCGGGCGGGTCGTCGGCCGCGCCCGCGCGGCAGGGCTGCGCTGCGAGGGCGTGATCGCGACTTCGTTCGGCTGCCCCTACGAGGGCGAGGTGCCGGTCGCGCGGGTGCTGGAGATCGCGGCGGAGCTGCGCGAGTTCGGCTGCGAGGAGATCGGGTTCGGCGACACGACCGGGATGGCGAACCCGCGCCAGGTCGGCCGCTTCTACGCCGAGGCGCTCGATCGGCTCGACGGCGTCGAGCTCACCGCCCACTTCCACAACACCCGGGGCCAGGGCCTCGCCAACGTGCTCGCCGCGCTCGAGCGCGGTATCGCCTCGTTCGAGTCGAGCTTCGGTGAGCTCGGCGGCTGCCCGGTCCCGCCCGGCTCGACCGGCAACGTCTCGACCGAGGACGTCGTCTCGATGCTGCACGAGATGGGAATCGAGACCGGCATCGACCTGCCGAAGCTGATCGACGCCTCCCGCGCCGCCCAGGAGGTCCTCGGCCGCCCGCTCGGCGCCCACGTGCTCAGGGCCGGCCCGGTCGACTGGCATCCGGATGGCTAGAGTGGAGCCGTGAAGTCCGACGCCTTCGTCGAGGCGGTCCACGCCCGCTCCCGTGAGCAGCTCGAGGCCTGCTTCGCGCCCGACGCGCGCTTTCTCAGCCCGGTCGTCTTCGCGCCCTACGAGGGCCGCGACGTCGTCCTGATGATCCTCACCGAGGGCGCGATGAAGGTCTTCTCCGACGACTTCCACTACGTCCACCGGTTCGAGAACGACGATGCCGCCGCCCTGATCTTCAAGGCGAGCGTCGGCGACCGCGAGGTCGACGGCCTCGACCTGCTGAGCTTCGACGAGGACGGCCTGATCACCGAGCTGAAGGTGATGGTTCGGCCGATGAGCGGCCTGAACGAGCTTGCCCGGGCGATGGCTGAGCGCTTCGAGGCGCTCGGCCTCGTCACTCCCAAGGTCTGATCAGTCGGCGGGTCCCCGGGGGCGCTAGGCTCCCGGCCCGTTCTCGCCAGCGCGCCCAGCGCCGGCGGCCAACCGCACCCACAGGAGGCTCGAAGTCCAGATGTCGATCAGCAAGGTAGGAGTACTCGGAGCGGGCCTGATGGGTCACGGGATCGCACAGATCTGCGCCCAGGCCGGCTGGGACGTGGTCGTGCGCGAGGTCTCCGACGAGAAGCTCGCCGCCGGGATCGGCAGGATCGAGAAGCAGCTCGGCCGGGCGGTCGAGAAGGGCAAGATCGACCAGGCCGACGCCGACGCGATCCTCGGGCGAATCGAGGGAACGACGGACTACGCCGATCTTGCCGACTGCGATTTGGTGATCGAGGCGATCACCGAGGACCTCGATCGGAAGCTCGAGATGTGGGCCGAGGTCGACGGGATCGTCAAGGAAGATGCGTTCTTCGCGACCAACACCTCCTCGCTCGCGGTGATCGACCAGGCCGCGACCACCACCCGCCCCGACCGCTTCCTGGGGCTGCACTTCTTCAACCCGGCCCAGGTGATGCCGCTGCTCGAGGTGGTGCAGACGGTGACCACCTCCGAGGAGGCGCTGACAGCTTGGCTTCGAGGTCGGCGAGAAGCTGAACAAGACCGTCGTCCACGCGAAGGACAAGACCGGCTTCATCGTCAACCGCCTGCTCGTCCCCTACATGCTCGACGCGATCCGCGCCTACGAGGAGGGCGTCGGCTCGATCGAGGAGATCGACACGGCGATGAAGGCCGGCGCCAACCACCCGATGGGGCCGCTGACGCTCGCCGACTTCGTCGGGCTCGACACGCTCGCCTCGATCGGCGACGTGATGTTCGACGAGTACCGGGAGCGGCGGTTCGCGGCGCCGCCGACGCTGCGAAAGATGGTCGCCGCCGGCTGGTACGGGCGCAAGTCGGGCAAGGGCTTCTACGACTACTCGGGCGAGCAGCCGGTGCCCAGCGACCTCGGCCTCTGAACCGCGGCGCTCAGCCGGCGCCGTCCGGCACCGCTCGGCGGGCGACCTCGCGATCCAGCAGCCGAACGATGTCGACGGCGAGCGTGGCCACCGCCTCGATCGCGCCGGGCTCGACCGAGTCGGGCCGGTCGGCCGGCGTGTGGTGGCGGGCGGGGACATACTCGGATTCCTCGCGCGCAGTCAGCGCCAGGGCGGGGTACCCGTAGGCCGCGGCCACCGACGCGGCCGTCGGCGGGCCCAGCGCCAGCTCCGAGGGCGCCGCGTCCGAGACCTCGGCCAGGGTCCCCGCGATCCCGATCAGGTTGCCGTCGAGCGGCTGCGAGAGGACCGGCATCTCGCGGCTGACGAAGCGCGGCGTTCCCACCCCGGGGGAGTCGATGTCGATCAGCCAGGTCTGGCCCCGGTCGAGGCCGGCGCGGTGAGCGCGGATGAACGAGCGCGCGCCCTCGCGCGTGGACTCCCCGGCGGCGCAGAGCAGCAGCCGTGCCGTGACCGCTGCCGGTGGGTCGGCTTCGAGCCGTTCGGCGGCGAGCAGCGCTGCGGTGACGCCGGCCGTGTTGTCGTTGGCGCCGGGCGAGGGCGATGAGAGCCCGATCTCGCCGAGCATGAACGCGGCGGTGATCAGGATCAGGGTCTGCGGCAGCTGCAGCACCGCCACCCAGTCGGCGTCGACGCCGGCGAGCCGCAGACCGAGCGCCGGCAGGAGCAGCGCGATCGACCAGAAGATGACCGATGGTGGCGATGTCGGCCCGGGCCACAAGCGGCTGAGGGCGGCGAACGCCCGCCGGGCCCAGCGGTCGTAGGCGGCGCCGGTCAGCGGCACGTCGTAGTGCGCGCAGAGCAGCACCGTCGGCCCCGGCTGCTCGCCGAGCGGCGGGGAGATCAGGTTCTGGGAGGCCCGCCGGAAGAACAGCCTGCGGAGCAGATACCAGCGCGCGCTCAGGTCGAGGTACAACGAGGCGGCGGCGATCAGAACCAGCACGAAGCCGACCGCCGGTGCGGCCGTCGCCAGCAGGCTGCCGGCGATCGCCAGCAGGCAGTGGAGGAGATAGATCGCGGGCCACTGCGGATGCACACAGATCGGCTCGATCGCGGTCCGGCGCCCGCGCTCCTCGAGTTGCGCCGCGATCGCGTTCGCCGCCCGCCGCTCCCGGTCAGAGCCGGTCCGGCCGAGCCCGAGCGAGCAGAGCCGCTCGAATGCCCGCTCGGCTGCGGTCGGGCCGGTGGCCGTCGGGCTGTTCGGGTCGGTGGCGATCCGCGAAGGATTACCGAGCGGTCGCCGCGAGGTGGTCGTGACCCGGCCGATGCCCATCCAGCGGCGCCGGCCTGCCGATGTGGAAGCCCTGGGCGTAGTCGATGCCGATCTCGCGCAGGCAGTCGAGCGCGGCCTGATCGTCGACGTACTCGCCGACCGCCTTGACGCCGAGTGCGCGGGCCATGCCGACCAGGGCCTTGACGAAGAGCTGGTCGGAGGCCGAGTGGGCGATGCCGCGGATGAACTCGCCGTCGATCTTGACCTGGTCGAGCGGCAGGTGCTTGAGGTAGTAGAAGGTCCCGAAGCCGGCCCCGAAGTCGTCGAGCGCGAAGCCGACCCCGAGGGCCCGCAGCTCGTCCCCGAAGGCGGCGGCGTCCTCGATCGAGCTGATCGCGGCGGTCTCGGTGACCTCGATGATCAGCCGGCCGGGGGAGACTCCGTGGCGGGCCAGCTCCTCGTGCAGGCACTCGAGCAACTCCGGCGAGCCGACCGACCGACCCGACGCGTTGACCGCGATCCGCGGCGCACCCGGCTCGTCGGGCCAGCCGGCGAGCGTCTCCACGGCCGTTCGGATCGCCCAGCGGTCGATCATCCCGATCAGGCCCATGCGCTCGGCGATCGGAACGAACTCGCTCGGCTGGATCAGCTCGCCGTGCTCGTCGGTCATCCGCGCGAGCAGCTCGTAGTGGCTGATTCCCCCGCTGTTGAGGTCGAGGATCGGCTGGAAGTGCGCCGTCAGCGCCCCGGCCTCGATCCCGGTCCGGATCCGGTCGATGCAGTCGATCGTCGCCGGCCCCCGATCGCGACAGAGCGCCTCGCGCTCGACGCAACGGTCGCGGCCGCTGAGCTTGGCCTCGCGCAGCGCGGCCTCGGCGCCCGTCACCGTCTGCTCGCCCTGTGGCTCGGCGGGCGATGCGCTGCAGATGCCGGCGGACGCGGTCAGCCTGACGGCCGAGCCGTCGATGCTCCAGCGATGCGCTCGGATCGACTCCAGCAGCCGCTCGCCGCAGGCGAGGAGCTCGCTTCGATCGCCCCTGGCCACCAGCGCGAAGCGGTCCGCTTCGAGACGGGCCGCGAGCTCGCCACGGCCCGCGCGTGCATCGATCACGCTGCCGACCTCGGCCAGGAGCCGGTCGCCTGAGGCTCGCCCGAGGCTCTCGTTGATCAGCTCGAAGTGGTCGATGTCGATGACCACGAGCCCGACCGGGCCCTCGGCGGCCCCGGCCTCGATCGCAGCGGCCACCTCTCGACGACCCGGCAGTGCGGTCTGAGGGGATCCGTGCTCGGGACGGATCGAGAGGCAGACGAACAGCTCGTGCGCGGCGCCGACGGTGCTCACCCGCAGATCGACCGGGAGCTCGCTCGGGCCGTCGAGGCGCAGCGCCGGCCGGGCGCCGGTCCAGCCCCGGTCAGAGGTGTCGAGCGGTGGCGAGAACCGGCGCCGGCAGGCTCGCTCGATGATCTCGGAGGCCCCGCGCACTCGGTGCTCGATTGTGACGCCGTGGAGTTGCTCGCAGGTCGTCCCGAGCAGGCGCTCGGCCGCGGGATTCGCGTAGAGGACCCGGGTATCCACGCCCACGACCAGCATCGGGTCGGAGGCGCCGGCGGCGACGGACTGGACGATGTCGGGAACGTTCAGCGGCTCCCGTGAGCCGATGGCGAGGGCTTCCAAGTTGTAAGAACTCCTGGTCGATCGCGGTGGCGGTTGCGCTTGCGCTCGACTCAGATACTCCGGCGGGCATCCATGCCGCTCGGCAGCCTATGCCAGCGGCGCGGCCCGCGCAAGGGCTGGATTCCGTTCTGCAACGCGTCTGCCGCCGGCCCGTCCGGCGGGGCGCTGTCAGCCCGGGGGGGCGGTCTCGCTCGAGCCGGCGGGTTCCTCGGTGCTTGCCGCGGCCGCCGCGATCGCGAGAAAGAAGCCCAGTGCCGCCCCGGCGAACGCGTTCCACGACGCCTCCCCGGAGTCCGCGAGCCAGAAGCCGCTGAGGAAGAGCCAGACGGAGATCCCCATCACCGTCCACGCTGCGGCTTCCCTGGGCAGGCGGTCTGCCAGCCCCGCGGCCGATACCGCCAGGATCAGGATCCCGCAGACGATTGGATTCCACTTCGCATCGCCGGATCCGTAGTCGAGTACGAACGGCGAGAGCATCAGCCACACGCCGAGCAGGATGATCAGTCCCTCGGCGGCGAGGTACTCGCGGCTTTCCGTCGATCCGCCCCTCGGCAGGCGGGGCGTAGCGCCGTTCCTCGGCCACCGTGCTTTCGTCTTCTCTCGACTCCTCGGGTCGGTGTGCCATCGACTTCCTCCTTGGCCTGTTACCGATGACGCCGACGATCGCACGGCATCCTCTGGCGATACCGTCGATGCATCCACCGATAAGCGGATCGTCGGCCAGCATAGTTACAGCCCCGGCGTTCGGTCGACCGACGTGCAGGACCCGAGGCCTGAAGCCATAACCTCCACCTAGGCCCCCGTAGCTCAGCTGGATAGAGCGCCGGCCTTCTAAGCCGGATGTCGCAGGTTCGAATCCTGCCGGGGGTATGCCAAGCCCAAGACTCCGCGTTCGCCCGCTCGGGTTCGGGCGCTGAGGCCCAGCGAGTAGGGTGCGTGGTGTCTTGACCGCAGACCACACGGCCACCGCTGTGGGGGAGGAGACGAGATGGAGACCGTAATCGCCTTTCACGAGGTCGAAGACGTCGATCACTGGTTCGCTTCGCCGAAGCGTGAGGAGTTCTTCGCGTCGCACGGGATGTCGGCGCGGGCCTTCCGCGACCCCCAGGGCTCGAATCGGGTCGGCGTCGTGATCGAGACGCCCGACATGGACACGCTCGAGGCCGCGCTACAGAGCGAGCAGGCCGCGGAGGCGATGAAGCACGACGGCGTTCGCCCCGAGACGATGTTGATGCTCGTCGAGGCCTAGGGCCATGCCGGCCGGCGCCGTTTCGCATCCTGCCGGGAGGGGCACCGGCAGGGTCCCGGGAAGGGTCCCGGGAAGCGGCTGACGACGCGCTCGCCCACGACGCCCTGCTGACCGCGGCCTTCACGGGCCCGAGTCGGGCTGTCTAGCGCGTCCCAGGGCGCGCTAGATTCCCTGCTCTCGCGGTGGGCGTAGCTCAGTTGGTAGAGCTCCTGGTTGTGGTCCAGGTGGTCGCGGGTTCGAGTCCCGTCGCTCACCCCTTAGGATCGAGTTGATGGCAGACGAGCCTGATTCAGCCTCGAAGCTGGTCGACGCGAGGATTCAGGAGTGGGCCGACTGGCGCGGCGAGACGCTTTCGCGGATGCGCCGCCTGATCAAGCAGGCCGATCCCGAGGTGGTCGAGGAGATCAAGTGGAGGAAGCCCTCGAACCCAGCCGGCGTCCCGGTCTGGTCCCACGACGGGATCATCTGCATCGGCGAAGCGTTCAAGGGCAAGGTCAAGCTCACCTTCGCCAAGGGGGCCTCGCTGGATGATCCGGCGGGCCTGTTCAACGCGAGCCTCGCGGGCAACGCGCGGCGTGCGATCGATCTCCAGGAGGGGGACGAGATCGACGAGGACGCCTTCAGGTCCCTGATCCGCGCCGCGGTAGCCCTGAACACGTGCTGAGCGAAGGTCGCGGGCCGGGCTCGCTCCGCTGATGGTCGAGTGCGCGGGGCCACGCAGGCTGCGGGCGGAAGGAGCCGGTGATGGTTGGGCGAGCTCCGCGACTCGGGTGTGGTCACCGATGAGGAGTTCGCCGCCCAGAAAGCGAAGGTCCTGGGCTCCTGGTCGCCGGGCTCGGGGGCTTTGGAGATGCGGGAGGGCGCCCACACCACCCGGTGGGAGCGAGGACCAATGCTGCGGCAATCGGTAGATTGACGCCGCCAGCCGGAATCACGGCCGGTCCAGGCCGCGAAAGCGCGGCCCCGGTTACGGAAGGAGCAAAATGAGAGGTACCGGTCGAGTCGTCTTCGCGGCGGTGTTGCTGCTGATCGTCGGCGTGCTCAACATCATCTACGGGATCGGGGCGTTGGACGATGCGAACATCTTCGTCAACGACACCAGGTTCATCTTCACCAACCTCAACACCCTCGGGTGGGTCCTGATCATCTTGGGGATCATCCAGCTAACCGGCGGCTTCTCGCTGATGGCCGGGAACACCTACGGACGGGTGATCGGCATCATCGCCGGTACCCTCGGGGCCATCCATGCGCTGATCGCAATCGGGGGGGCCTACCCCTGGTGGTCGCTGGGCGTGTTCTTCCTCTGCGTCTGGGTCGTCTTCGGCCTGGTCGAGTTCGGTGAGGACGAGCGGGCCCTGGAGGGCTGAAGACCGACCGGACGAAGCGGGGGCCGGCTTCGGCCGCCCCCGCTCAGTCCTCCATCGGCTACAACGAGGCGATCAGAAAGCAGAGCGCGCCGCGGGCTGTCGCCCACTTGGCGGCCGCGAGATCGAGCACGTCGCCCGCCACGCCTCCCGTTTTCGGGGCGACGTCGGGAAGCGACCGTCGCAACCCGGTCAGCACACATCCGGCGAGGTTGATCGCCGCGATCCGCCAGTCCCCGTTGCGCGGTGCGGCGTGGCCCGCCCCGGGGGACAGCGACTCAGCCGGCGATCATGCGGCGCCGCAACAGCGGGCCGTGGTCTTCTCGTGCTCGGCGTCGCCGTGGGTGACGAAGACCTCCCACGATTCCCCCTCCGGGGCGGTGACCCAGATCTTGTCCTGCTTCGCGTAGCAGCAGGTCGTCTCCATCTCATCGAAGGTGGCGAGCCCGGCCTCGACGAGCCGCGCCCTGGCGCGCAGCACGTCATCGGTCGACTCGACCTGGATTCCCGCGTGGTTGAAAGCGCCGAGGCTCTGGCGCGAGCCCTGGTTGAGCGTGAAGTTGAGTGCCGGATCGGCGACCTCGAACTTCGCGTATCCGGGCCGGATCTTCGTCGGCTCGACCCCGAACAGGGCGCGGTAGAAGGGAATCGACCGCTCGAGATCGGAGACGGTCAGGGCGAGGTGGGGTCTCAGGACAGCCATCGCGAGAGCTCCTTTACGGCTTCGGGTTCGACGTAGTAGTAGGCCCAGAGGCCGCGGCGCTCCGAGCCGACGATCCCCGCCTCCCGCAGGACCTTGAGGTGGTGAGACACGGTCGGCTGGGAGAGATCGAAGAGCGGTACCAGCTCGCAGACGCAGACCTTGCCGGCGTTCCTGCGAAGCACGTCGACGAGCTGCATCCGGATCGGATCCCCCAGGGCCTTGGCGACGCCGGCCATCCGTTCGGCCGCCTCGCGCTCGATCTCGGGGTAGACGACCGGCTCGCAACAGACCTCACCGGCGGGTCGCTTCCGCTTCGGGGTGATCTCCAGATCGATCGACATCAATACAGATGTATCAATACAAGTGACGATTGTCAATGTAATATTCTGCGCCGGGATGGAGGGCGATAGCGACAACCCCCTCAGCAAGCAGGTGCCCGAGGTCCTGTTCGTGTGCGTCCACAATGCGGGGCGCAGCCAGATCGCGGCGGGTCTGCTCGACCGCCTGGCGGGCGGGCGGGTTCGCGTGCGATCGGCCGGCAGCGCCCCCGCCGCGGAGATCAACCCGAACGCCCGCGCGGTGATGGCCGAGGTTGGGATCGACATCGGCAGGGAGTTCCCGAAGCCGCTCACCGATCAGGCGGTGCGGGCCGCCGACGTCGTGATCACGATGGGCTGCGGCGACGCCTGCCCGGTCTACCCGGGCAAGCGGTATGAGGACTGGGAGCTCGAGGACCCCGCCGGCAAGGACATCGAGGAGGTCCGCAGGATCAGGGACGACATCGAGGTGCGCGTGCGGAAGCTGATCTCCGAGCTGGCCGGGGACTGAGCCTTGCCGCGCCCCGACCTGAAGCGGCGGGCCTGCGCGGAGGGGCTTGCCGCCTTCGCGCTGGTCTTCGCCGGCTGCGGGGCGATCATCACCGACGCCGAGTTCGGGGGCCTGGGGACCGTCGGCGTGGCCGTCGTCTTCGGCCTCGTGATCATGGTCATGATCTACGCGACCGGCCATCTGTCCGGCGCCCACATCAACCCCGCCGTGACGATCGCCTTCTCACTGGCGCGGCACTTCCCGGTCTCGGAGGCCCGCGCCTACATCGCCGCCCAGCTGACCGGGGCGACGCTCGCGGCGCTCGCCCTCTGGGCGATCTGGCCGAGCCAGCCCGCCGAGCTTGGAGCGACCGTGCCGAGCATCGCCGTCGGCAGCGCTCTGGTCTACGAGATCGTGATGACCGCGCTGCTGATGTTCGTGATCGTCGCCGTCGCCACCGACACGCGGGCGGTCGGCGCCGGGGCGGCGATCGCGATCGGGGCCGCCGTCGGGCTCGATGCTCTCTTCGGCGGGCCGCTGACCGGCGCCTCGATGAACCCGGCCCGCTCGTTCGGCCCCGCTCTGGTCGCCGGGGAATGGCAGAGCTTCTGGGTCTACCTGGTCGGCCCGGTGCTCGGCGCGGCCCTCGGGGCCCTTGCCTATCAGCTGGTGCGCGGGGCAGCGTCCGACGACCTCTGAGGCCGCGGCATCGGTCCCGACCCGCGTGACGGACCGCAGCCGTCCGCGGCAACCGCGCTCCCGCTCGCGTCAGTTCTCTGGGATGAACGCCACGATGATCGCCGAGAGCCCGATCAGGAACAGCAGCGGGTGGATGAATACCCCCGCGAAGACGGCGACGAGGACGATGGCAACCCCGATGGCCAGCAGCTTTCGGTCGTGCAGCACGGGCTCACCCTATTACGTCCATCTCGGACCGAGCTACCCGCTGCGGTGACCAGCCAGCGAGCCGGCGCCGCCTATCCTTGGCCGGGAATGGAGACAGCCGCACTGTCAACCGGCGAACGTCTCCACCGGCGAGCGCTGCGCCTCGAGTGGCTGACGATCGGCTGGAACGTTGTCGAGGCCCTGGTCGCGATCACCGCGGGCCTGATCGCCGGCAGCGTCGCGCTGATCGGGTTCGGCGCCGACAGCGGGGTCGAGGTGCTATCGGCGGTGTTCGTGCTCTGGCGGCTGCGGGCGGCGCGCCCCGGCGACGACGAGCGGCTCCACCGAGCGGCCGAGCGCCGGGCGCTCTACGGGGTGGCGGCCAGCTTCTTCCTGCTCGCGGCCTATATCGGCTTCGAGGCGGCCGGTGGCCTGATTGGCGGCGAGCGGCCCGAGACGGCGACCGCCGGGATCGTCCTGGCGGCGCTGTCGCTGATGGTGATGCCGACGCTCGCCTACTGGAAGGGTCGAACGGGGCGGCGGATGGGGAGTCGGGCGCTCGAGGCCGACGCGGTCGAGACCTGGGTCTGCTCGTATCTGTCCCTCGCCCTGTTGGCCGGCCTCGGCCTGAACGCGGCCTTCGGCTGGTGGTGGGCCGACGCCGCCGGCGCCCTCGCGATGCTGCCGGTGATCGTCTGGCAGGGCTTCGAGACCCTCGAGGACGCTCGCGAAAACGACGGCTGAGTGCAGCCGCCCAGACTGCGGCAGCTAACCTTGAGGCGTGGACTCCGATCACCGCGAGCAGCCCGGCGAGCCCTTGGATCAATACGGTGAATCCCGGCTCATCACCCGGCTCTGGGGCTACGACCGCAACCAGGTCGAGGCCCTGCTCGCCGAGCTCGAGGAGCGGCTCGACGAGAGCAGGCGGGCCGCCGGGGCGGCGGTGGCCGGCGTCGCGGAGCTGACCGGGGTCGGCGAGCGAGTCGAAGGGATCCTCGCCGCCGCCAGGGAGGCGGCGGAGCTCGCCGGAAGCGAGGCTTCCGATCGGGCCGCGGCGCTCCAGCGCGAGTCGGAGGAGGCGGCGGAGCAGCTTCGCCGGGAGGCGGACGAATACCAGCGGAGGACCCGCACGGCAGCCGACGAATACGACGCCGCGACCAGGGCCGAGGCCGATCGGGCGGCGGCCGAGACCGAGGCGAAGGCCAGGGTCGAGGCCGAGGCCTCGGTCGCAGCAGCGGAGGCGGAGGCCGAGCAGATCCTCGGCGACGCCCGGGCCGAGCTCGGGCGGGTCGAGGCCTCGATTGCCGAGCTTCGCAGCCGTCGCCAGGCGGTGATCGCCGAGATCGACCGGATCAGGGGCAATCTCGGCTCGATGGTCGGTGCGGCCGAGCTGGGCACGAGCGAGTTCCTCGGCCTGCCGGACTCCGATACCGAGGTCTTCGAGGAGCCGGAGACCCGGCAGCTGGAGGCGACTGGAGACGAGGACGGGGATGACTACGGGGGGCCCGAGCCCGACGGCGACGAGTGGCCCTCCGTCCGACGGCGGACGGTCACCGACATCGACGAGGAGGAGCAGACGATCAGGACCGAGGACCTCTGATCGGACGCCGCGGACGCCGGCCATGCGTCGAGGGCATCTCAGCCGCCGCTGATCGCCGCCGCGACGGCCTCGATCTCGGCAGCACGTGCCGATACCAGCGCCTCCCCACACCCGCGTAGGCCCTCGATCTGATCGTCGCTGACCCCGTCGAGCGGCAGCGGCGCGGGGAGCTCGATCTGCCAGCGGAAGTACCGCGGCCCGGCTCCGAGCTCGACCCCGCGGGCGACCGGCGTGCCGGACTCGTGGTTGAGCAGGATGTGAGCCCAGTGGTGGGACGCATCGGACTGCCCATCCAGCATCGCCCCGATCAGCGGTGGCTCCGAGCCCCCCGACGGCGCGATCCAGCCGAGCGCTCCCCAGCCGGCGACCTCGTCGGGGTCATAGCCCCGCTCGTGCTGTCCGGTTCCCAGCGAGACGACGAGCAGGTCCTCTGGGGAGAGCGGCGCGCCCTCGGTTCGCTTCAACGCCTCGATCGTCGCGGCGATCGTCGGGTTGTTGACGAACACGCCGCCGTCGACGAGGGCCTCCTCGCCGAGGCGCAGCGCCGGGAAGTAGGTCGGCGCGGCCGCCGTGGCGAGGCCGGCGTCGACGGCGCGCACTCGTTGTGCCTCCTCGTTCCAGGGCTTGAAGAAGCGCGGCGTCCGGTCGCGCATGTCGTATGAGGGGACGAGCAGTCCGGTCAGGGCCTCCGAGACCTTGCGGCCGCCGAGCCGCCGTTCGAGGACGCGCTCGAGCCCCTCGAGGTCATAGCGCGGGTCGAGCAGGTCGCTCACGTGCCCGATCCCGGGCAGGCGCTCGAGCGGGGGCCGCGCGAAGATCTCGCGCGCGTCGGGGCCGCTGTAGAGCTCGATCATCGCCGCCGCATCGAGCGCGGGCCGCCCGTCCGCGCCGGGGGTGGTCAGCGCGAGCGCAATCAAGCCGCCGGTCGAGGTGCCCGCGATCAGGTCGAAGCTCGAGGCCAGCGTCGCCGCCGGGTCCCGCTCCCGCAGCCGGCGCTCGAGCTCGGCGAGGACGATCGCCGGGATCAGGCCGCGAATGCCCCCTCCGTCGACCGCCAGAATCCGGAACCCGGGGGCGCCGGGAGGCTCGAACTCGCGGTCGGGGACGGTCGGCTGCGCCATCCGGCCAACCCTACGGCAGCGAGGCTGCGGGAACGCGAACGACGACCTCACGTTCTCGGCGCCGCGGTCGTTACCCAGACAGATCAAGATGACCAGCACCTTGAACCGATCGCGTTCGGCGCCTCCCTTCAGCCGCTTCTTCTCCGAGCAGTCACCGGCAGTCGCCGGCTTCCTTCGGGGCATGCTCGGCCACCACGACGCGGAGGAGTGCCTGCAGGAGACCTTCATCGCCGCGCTGCGCGCCTACGATCGCTTCGACGGCAACAACCCCCGAGCCTGGGTACTGGCGATCGCCCGCCATAAGGCGATCGACAGCCACCGGGCCGGGGCGCGCCGGCCGCAGCCATCTGCGGAGGCTGAGGCGCTGGTCACCAGTCGCGATCCCGATCCCGGCCTCGACGGAGAGATCTGGGCCGAGGTATCGGCACTCCCGGAGAAGCAGCGAGCGGCGCTCGTGCTGCGCTATGCCCTCGATCTTCCCTACCGAGAGATCGGCGCCGTACTCGGCTGCAGCGAACCCGCGGCCCGGCGCAGCGCGCACGACGGCATCAGCAAGTTGAGGGACCGGCGAGAGCAGGAGGAGGTGGCCTGATGGCCGACCGCAGAGGGCGACGAGGAGACACGGATCCGGGCAGCGCTCAGGAGCCCGGCGCCGACGCGCGCCGAGACCCGTCGCCGCGGCACCACGCTCGCCGCCCGGGCTGACCGCGAGGGGCTGATCGAGGTGGCCTTCGGCTCAGCCGACACGCCGATCGGGACCCTGCTCCTGGTGGCGACCGATGCGGGCCTCGTCCGAGTCGGCCTCAGCGGCAGCGACCACGAGCTGATCCTCGAACAGCTCGCCTCGACGGTGAGTCCGCGGGTGGTCGAGCACCCGGAGCGGCTCGATCCGATCAAGCGACAGCTCGAGGAGTACTTCGCGGGTCAGCGGCGCCACTTCGAGTACCCGCTCGACTGGCGCTTGAGCTCGGGCTTCGTCCGCGGTGTGCTCGAGCGGACCGCCGAGATCCCGTTCGGCGAGACCCGGACCTACGCCGAGATGGCGGAGCTCGCGGGCAGCCCGCGCGCGGCGCGCGCCGCCGGCAGCGCCCTCGGGGCGAACCCGATCCCGGTCGTCGTTCCCTGCCATCGGGTTCTGCGCGGCGGTGGCGGGCTGGGCGGCTACGCAGGTGGGCTCGATGCGAAGCGCATGCTCCTGGAGCTCGAGGGCGCGCTCGGTTGAAAACCCTGCGTCAGCGCCTATCCTCGCCGCATGCAGGAGCCGCATCCGGAGCCCCCAGCGGATCACTCCGGCCCGCCGGGTTTCGTCAGTCCCGGACTGACCATGGATGCCTGGGGGTTCGCGGCCGAGGCTCACGACGGGCAACTGCGCAGGGGCAGCGGCGCTCCCTACATCGAGCACCCGGTTGCGGTCGCACGGCTGGTGGCCGAGCACGGCGGTGACGAGGCGATGGTGGCGGCGGCCTTCCTCCACGACGTGCTCGAGGACACCGAGGTCGGCTCCGAGCGGATCCACGACGAGTTCGGCGATGACGTCGGTGCGCTGGTCGACGCGCTCAGCGACGACCGCAGGATCGACGACTACGCTCGGCGCAAGGCCGCGCTACGGGAGCAGGTCGAGCGGGCGGGCCGGCGGGCAGCGCTGGTCTACGTGGCCGACAAGCTCGCGAACTGCTCCGACCTGCGATCCGCCTACGCACTGGAGGGCGAGGCGGTCTGGCCCCGGTTCAAGGCCCCGATCGACGTCCGGATCTCGATCTGGCGCGACGACGCGGCGATGGTCCGGGCGGTGCTCGGCAGGGTGCCGCTGCTGGAGGCGCTGGTGGAGGCGCTCGACGGGTTGGAGGACGATCGCGCAGACGCTACTGCGTAGGCGTTCGCGCCCCTGCGCCGGGGCGGGCTGACCGACGCGATGATCTAGCCTCAACTGGCGATGGCTGCTCTCGAGGCGTTCGGTGCGATTGGCCTTTGCGTGGCCGGAATCGCCTACGCGGTGCGGGCGACGCGTCTCGCCGGCGCCGGGCGGCCGCTGCCGAGTTGGCGCCTGGCCTGCTTCGCGGCGGGACTGGTCGTGCTCGGGATCGCGATCGCCTCTCCGCTCGAGGCCCTGGCGGAGGAGCTCATCGTCGGCCACATGGTCCAGCACCTGCTGATCATCGACATCGCCGCGCTACTGATCGTGCTCGGCCTGACCGGCCCGATGCTGCAGCCGCTGCTGGCGATCCGCTGGCTGCGCTGGATCCGGGCGCTGGCGCACCCAGTCGTCTCGTTCTCGCTCTGGGCGGCGATCCTCTACCTCTGGCACGTCCCGGCGCTCTACCAGGCCGCGACGTTCGACTCGCCGCTGCTGCACGCCGTCGAGCACGCGTCCTTCTTCTTCGCGGGAATCGGAATCTGGTTGTCGCTGGTCGGGCCGCTGCCGAAGCCGGCCTGGTTCGGCACCGGCGCCAAGGTCGTCTACGTGATCGCGGTCCGGCTCGTCGGCACCGTGCTCGCCAACGTGCTGATGTGGTCGGGAACGCCGATCTACCCCGACTACGAGCCGTTCCAGATCGCCCGCGGCGTCGACCCGCTCGCCGATCAGGGCTGGGCGGGGATCGTGATGATGTTCGAGAGCACGGCCGTCACCGTCGCCGTGCTCACCTGGCTGTTTCTGCTCTGGGCGCGGCAGGACATCGAGCGCCAGGAGTTGCTGGACTACGCCGCCGATCGCGGCGTCGAGCTTGATCCCGACCGCGCCGGACGGGCGGTGGCCGCGGGCCAGGCGGAGCGGCTACGAGAGCGGATCGGCAGCACCGAGCCATGACCAGCAGCAACCGCTTCCTCTACATCTTCATCTTCGTCGTCGGCACCGGTTCGCTCGGTGCTGAGATCGCCGCCGCGAGGCTGATGGCGCCCTTCTTCGGCGCCTCGACGATCGTCTGGGCGAACACGATCGGCATCGTGCTCGTCGCGCTCAGCGTCGGCTACTGGATCGGCGGCAGGATCGCCGATCGCCATCCCCACCTGCGCGGGATGTCGTTGATGGTGCTGATCGCGGCGGTGATGCTGGCGATCGTGCCGCTCGTCGCCCGGCCTCTGTTCGACGTCTCCGTCGCAGCCCTCGACGAGATCGAGGCGGGGGCGTTCGTCGGCTCCCTGCTCGGGGTCCTGTTCCTGCTCGCGGTACCGGTGACGCTGCTCGGCGCCGCCGCTCCCTACGCGATCCGGCTCGCCGTTCCCGACGTCGAGCACTCGGGCTCGGTCTCCGGGCGCCTCTACGCGATCTCGACCGCCGGCTCGCTCTGCGGGACCTGGGTCTCGGCGCTGCTGCTGATCCCGCTGGTCGGCACCCAGCGCACCTTCATCATCTTCGCCGCCGGGATCGCACTCGTCGCCGCGGTCGGACTCGGCCGCCGCTTCCTCGTCGTTCCCGCGGTCCTGTTCGCGGCGCTCGCGATCCCGGTCGGCACGGTCAAGGCCACTGACGACGGCGAGATCCTGTTCGAGACCGAGACCGAGAACCAGTACGTACGTGTGATCGAGCAGGAGGACGGCGACCGGGTGCTCGAGCTGAACGAGGGCCAGGCCGTGCACTCGCTCTATCGCCCCGGGACGGTGCTCACCGACAACGTCTGGGACGGATACCTGGTCCTGCCCTTCGCCGGGCGCTCCGAGCCGCCCCGCAGGATGGCGATCCTCGGCAACGCGGCGGGCACGACCGCCCGCGCCTACGGGAAGTACTTCCCGACCACCGAGATCGACGGGGTCGAGATCGACGGCGAGCTGCACGAGGTCGGCCGCCGCTTCTTCGCGATGGGCGAGAACCCGAACCTCACCACCCACACGGCGGACGCGCGGCCCTGGCTGCGCCAGGCGGAGGGGCGCTACGACGTGATCATGGTCGACGCCTACCGCCAGCCCTACATCCCCTTCTACCTGGCGACGAAGGAGTTCTTCGAGCTCGTCAAGGAGCGGCTCGAGCCCGGTGGCGTGGTGATCGTCAATGCCGGCCACCCCGAGGGCAACGATGACCTCGAGACGGTGCTCGGCTCGACCATGGCCGCGGTCTTCCCGACGGTGATCCGCGACCCCAAGGAGGACACGAACACGCTGCTGCTCGGCAGCGAGGGACCCGCCTCCGGCGAGATCCTCGAGGACTCGCTGCCGGATCTGCCGCCGGAGCTCCGGGCGCTCGCCGCCCTCGAGGCGGCCAAGATCGGCCCGCGGCTGCCGGGCACCGAGGTCTACACCGATGACAGGGCTCCGGTCGAGTGGCTGATCGACCGCTCGATCCTCGGTTACGCCGGGGAGAACTGAGCGCGGCCGCCGACGAGGCGGCCCGGTTGCAAGACTGTGCCCCTACGCGTCACGACCCGCGCCCAGAAACCAAGAAGGAGACGCACTCGATGAACCCCGGTACCGCCGCCGCCACCGACACCAAGCACGACTTCCAGGTCGCCGACCTCAGCCTCGCCGCCTTTGGCCGCAAGGAGATCGAGCTGGCCGAGCACGAGATGCCGGGCCTGATGTCCACCCGCCGCGAGTTCGCCGGCGCTCAGCCCCTGGCCGGCGCGAGGATCACCGGCTCGCTGCACATGACGATTCAGACCGCGGTCCTGATCGAGACGCTGACCGCGCTCGGCGCCGAGGTCCGCTGGGCCTCGTGCAACATCTTCAGCACCCAGGACCACGCCGCGGCGGCCGTCGCCTGCGGCCCCGATGGCAGTCCCGACGATCCCAGGGGGGTACCGGTCTTCGCCTGGAAGGGCGAGACCCTGGAGGAGTACTGGGACCTCTGCGAGAAGGCGCTGCTCTGGCCCGACGGCAAGGGCCCGAACATGCTGCTCGACGACGGCGGCGACGCGACCCTGCTGGTCCACAAGGGAACCGAGTTCGAGAAGGCCGGCGCCGTGCCGGACCCCGACTCGGCGGACTCGGAGGAGATGGCCGTGATCCTCCGGCTGCTGCAGCGCTCGCTCGAGGAGGACCCGCAGCGCTGGACGAGGATCGGCGAGGGGATCATGGGCGTCACCGAGGAGACGACGACCGGAGTCGGCCGCCTCTACCAGCTGGCCGAGACCGGCGACCTGCTGTTCCCCGCGATCAACGTCAACGACTCGGTGACGAAGTCCAAGTTCGACAACCTCTACGGCTGTCGCCACTCGCTGATCGACGGCATCAACCGTGCCACCGACGTGATGATCGCCGGCAAGGCCGCCGTGATCTGCGGCTTCGGTGACGTCGGCAAGGGCTGTGCGGAGTCACTGCGCGGCCAGGGCGCCCGGGTGATCGTCACCGAGATCGATCCGATCTGCGCCCTGCAGGCGGCGATGCAGGGCTACGAGGTGCGGCGCCTGGAGGACGTGATCTCGAGCGCCGACATCTTCATCACCGCGACCGGTAACAAGGACGTGATCACGGCCGAGCACATGGCGCAGATGAAGCACCAGGCGATCGTCGGCAACATCGGCCACTTCGACAACGAGATCGACATGGCCGCGATGGCCGCCCGCGACGACGTCGAGCGGATCAACGTCAAGCCGCAGGTCGACGAGTGGCGGTTCACCGACGGCCATTCGGTGATCGTGCTCTCGGAGGGGCGGCTGCTCAACCTCGGCAACGCGACCGGGCACCCGTCGTTCGTGATGTCGAACTCGTTCACCAACCAGGTGATCGCCCAGATCGAGCTCTACGGCAAGATCGAGGACTACGAGAAGCGGGTCTACGTGCTGCCCAAGCACCTCGACGAGAAGGTCGCGCGCCTGCACCTCGGCGCCCTGGGGGCGGACCTCACCGAGCTCAGCGACGAGCAGGCCGCCTACCTGGGGATCTCGGCCGAGGGCCCGTACAAGCCCAAGCACTACCGCTACTAGCCCCCGACGGTGTCCCGACCCCGGGTTCGCTCATCGCCCGGGCAGCCGCCGCTCCTCGGGGTGCTCGGGGCGGCCTCTGGCAGCGCGCAGGAGCGCGGCGCAGAGATCGACCACGAAGGCCGCCGCTCGTGCCGGGGGGCCGGTGACCGCTCGGGCGAGGAGCCGATCGCGGGCGCTCGTCCGGACCGGCCTCGTCTCAGCCACCGGTGACCTGTGCCAGGTCCCGCTCGGGCTCGATGCCCCAGCGGCGGCCGACCTCGGCGAGCTCGGGGCTGACGGGCCAGCGGTCCGGTCGCTCGGGGCCCTCGTGCTCGGGGCTCGCTCCCTTCAGCGCCATGCAGCCCGTGTTGTCGCCGATGCGGCGGATCTCGGCGAGATCGTCCTCGCTGAGCGGATTCGGCGCCGGCAGTGCCGCCAGCTCGGCCCGCTTCGCCTCGATCGGCACCGCGTCGGCGCCGACCTCCTGGATCAACGTCGGCGCGACACACTCGACTGCGGGCTGAGCCAGATTCCAGGCGCAGGCCAGCTGCATCGGGCTCAGGGCGCTGCGCTCGATCAGCGGCCGCAGGGCCTCGAGCCTGCGGGCGCCCTCCTCGACCCATCCCTCGGGGCGGAACTTGCGATGGTCCCATTCGGCGAACTCGTGTCCCGGCCGGACGTCGCCCCAGAACAGGCCGCCGTAGTCGACGACCCGGGTGATCACCTTGATCCCCTCGGCCGCGGCCGCCCCCAGCACCATCTCGCCGGGCCACGGCTCGAACGGGTTGAGGATCACCATCGCCCAGTCGATTCGCCCGCCGTAGCGACTGAAGCAGTCGAGCAGGTCGAGCGTGAACCCGTTGGCGGGGCCGGGCGCGACGCCGATCGCCGCGGTCAGGCCCTCGTCGCGGAGGCCGGCCATCGCGTCCCAGACCAGCTCGGACGTGTAGCCGGTGCGGTCGGGGTTGTGGAGTAGCAGCAGATCCAGCGAGTCGACGCCGAGCCGCTCCAGCGACCGCTCGGTTGCCATCCGCAGGTAGTCGCCGTAGCCCTCCGGCCCCCGTAGGCGGGGATCGGTGAAGCGGGGAAAGCCCTTAGGACCGTCGCGCTCGCCCTCGTAGAAGTCGTGGCCGACAGCCCCGACCAGCGAGTATTCCGAGCGTGGGACGTCGGCGAGCGCACTCCCCAGCAGCCGGTCGGCTTCACCCTGACCGTAGGTGTCGGCCGAGATCAGCGTGTCGATCCCGGCTCCGGGAGTGAGCAGCGACCGCAGGCGCTGCTCCTCGAGCTGCTCGCCGAAGTGCATGAAGCGGCCGCCGCTCCAGGTTCCGATCGCCGTCGCTGTGGGTTCCATCGGCGCAACGTTACCCGGGCGCGCGCGTTGCTCGGACGCCGGGCCGGCCCCCCGCGCCCTAAGCTCCCGCCGGTGAACACGACCACCGAGAGAATCAACCCGTCCCGCGTCAAGATCAACGCCGAAGTCGGTGCGGAGGATGTCGCCAAGCAGCTCGACCAGGCGGCGCGACGGCTCGGGGGCGAGCTGAAGCTGCCGGGGTTCCGCAAGGGCAAGGTCCCGCCCCAACTCGTGATCCAGCGGGTCGGCCGCGAGGCGGTCTTCGAGCAGGCGCTCCGCGAGTCGCTGCCGGAGTGGTACGAGCGGGCGATCCTCAAGTCCGGCGTCAGCCCGATCGGCGAGCCGGAGCTCGACGTCGCGGACGTGCCCGGCGAGGGCGAGGGACTGAGATTCTCGATCGAGATCTCGGTCCGCCCCCCAGCTGAGCTTGGCGACTACAGGGGGATCGAGGTCGGCAGGGCCGAGCCGGAGGTGCCCGAGGGCGCGGTCGAGGGCGAGCTCGACCGGATCCGGGAGAGCATGGCCTCGCTGGCGCCGGTCGAGCGCGCCGCCGCCGAGAACGACCACCTGCTGATCGACTTCACCGGTGAGGTCGACGGGGAGGAGTTCGAGGGCGGCAAGGCGACCGACTATCTGCTCGAGCTCGGCTCAGGCTCGCTGATCGACGGTTTCGAGGAGGGATTGATCGGGGCATCGGCGGGCGAGCAGCGCGAGGTCGAGGTCAACTTCCCCGAGGAGTACCAGGCCGAGCAGCTCGCGGGCAAGCCGGCTGTCTTCCACGTGACCGTCAAGGAGGTCCGCGAGAAGCAGCTGCCGGACCTCGATGACGACTTCGCCGCCGACAACTCCGACTTCGACACGCTCGCGGAGCTGCGAGCGGACATCGAGGGAAGGATTCTGCACTCGGAGGAGCACCGGGTCGAGAACGAGTTCCGCGAGGCGGTCCTGGATGCGGCGGTCGCCGGGGCGAAGCTCGAGCTCCCCGATGAGCTGGTCGACGCCCGCGCCGAGGAGGTCTGGGACCGAATCGAGCGCCAGATCAAGTCGAGCGGCATGGAGCCCGAGATGTACCTGCAGATGCAGGGCAAGACCCGCGAGGAGGCGATCGCCGAGGCGCGGCCGGACGCCGAGCGCGGACTGCGCCGCGAGGCGGTGCTCGAGGCCGTGGTCGAGGCCGAGGGCATCGAGGTCAGCGAGGCGGAGATGCTCGAGGCGCTCGAGGCACCGGCCGGCGAGAAGGGGAAGCCCGAGAAGCTGCTCGAGCGCCTGCGTCGCGATGGGCGCGAGCCCCTGCTGATCGAGGAGATCCAGTTGCGCAAGGCCGCCGACGTGCTGATCGATTCGGCGAAGTCGATTCCGATCGCCCAGGCCGAGGCGCGCGAGAAGATCTGGACACCCGAGGCCGAGGCTCCCGCGGGCGCGGGCGAGCTGTGGACGCCGGGCGGTGACGATCGCGCGGTCGAGGAAGAGGACGCCCCAGACGAGGCGGACCAGGAGGGCGAGAAGAAGGAGCGGTAGCCGCGGGCCGCGCCGGCGCCGCCGATCGAGGCGGCCGGCCGCTCAGGGCCGGGCCTTCTCCGTCCTGAACTTCTGCTTTGGGACCCGGCAGATCATGCCGTTGCCGTCGAACTCGTTGGTCCTGATGAAGCCGGACACGCGCTTGCCCCGCCGGCGAACGGTGCCGGAGATCTTCAGCTTCGAGCCGTCGGGGTTCTTCAGGGCTTCCTTGAAGTTCCCCTTTCTCGTGATCCTGGTTGGGTTCAGTGACTTGAACTCGAACAGGAACTCGCCGGTCTCGCACCTGGTCGGCACGCCGGTCGCGCGAAAGGCGCTGAGCTTCGTCGGCCGGCCCTTCTTGATCGTGATTCGCAGGGTCACCTTCGACTCGGGCACGTCGACGACGGCGCCGCTGTGACGGATCTTCCCGCTGCCCGCGTAGGCCGGTGCGGCCGCGATCAACAGCAGCAGGCAGGAGATCGATGCTCGCTTCAAAGCTGTTCCCGTTCGCTCGGTCATGATTTCCCCGCCCGATGCCGGGCGGCTGCCCAGGAAGTCTGCCACGCCGGCGCCGCGATGGGGGCGGCGCACCGGCCGACCCCGCCGACCCGCCGATCCGCTTCTATAGACTGCCCCGCGATGAGCCCGATGGTTCCCATGGTGGTCGAGCAGACCTCGCGCGGCGAGCGCGCCTTCGACATCTACTCGCGGCTGCTCAACGAGCGGATCATCTTCCTCGGGACCCCGGTCACCGAGGACATCGCCAACCTGGTCGTCGCCCAGCTGATCCACCTCGAGTCCGAGGACCCGGAGAAGGACATCTCGATGTACATCAACTCGCCGGGCGGATCGGTGTACGCCGGCCTGGCGATCTACGACACGATGCAGTACATCAAGCCGAGCGTGCAGACGATCTGCGTCGGGATCGCGATGAGCATGGGAGCGCTGCTGCTCGCCGGCGGCGAGAAGGGCAAGCGGATGGCGACCCCGAACTCGAAGATCCTGATCCACCAGGTCTCCTCGACCGGCATCGGCGGCCAGGCCACCGACATCGAGATCCACGCCCGCGAGATCATCGAGACTCGCAAGCGCCTCGACGAGATCATCGCCGGCCACACCGGCCAGGATCTCGAGAAGGTCTCGACGGACACCGATCGCGACTACTTCATGAGCGCGCCGGAGGCCGTCGAGTACGGCCTGATCGACAGCGTGATCGAGAACCGCTGACGGCTGTAGCCGGAGGCCTTCGGGCCTAGGGGGCCGGCACTGGCTCCGCGCTTGCAGGCGGCGCCGCTTGCAGGGACGATGGTCTCCGTCGAGTAACAGTCAGGACGATCAACCTCGGCGGTTCCGTAACCTCTGGTCGGCCGCCGGGGCTGCCCCGACTCGAAGGGAGAACCCACTTGGCACGCCCAACCGATTCCAACGAGCAACTGCTCTGCAGCTTCTGCGGCAAGTCGCAGCGACAGGTCAAGAAGCTGATCGCCGGGCCGGGCGTCTACATCTGCGACGAGTGCATCGACCTCTGCAATGAGATCATCGACGAGGAGCTGACGACGAGCCCGAGCTTCGAGCTCGAGTCGCTGCCGAAGCCGCGCGAGATCAACGAGATCCTGGACGAGTACGTGGTCGGCCAGGACGCGGCGAAGAAGGCGCTCTCGGTCGCCGTCTACAACCACTACAAGCGGGTCCAGATGTCAGGGGAGGAGGCGGGCCCGCCGGAGACCGAGGTCGAGCTGCAGAAGTCGAACATCCTGATGCTCGGCCCGACCGGCTGCGGCAAGACGCTGCTCGCCCAGACCCTCGCCCGGATCCTCAACGTGCCGTTTGCGATCGCTGACGCCACCGCGTTGACCGAGGCCGGCTACGTCGGCGAGGACGTCGAGAACATCCTGCTGAAGCTGATTCAGGCCGCCGACTACGACGTCAAGAAGGCCGAGACCGGGATCATCTACATCGACGAGATCGACAAGATCACGCGCAAGGCCGATAACCCGTCGATCACCCGTGACGTCTCGGGTGAGGGCGTCCAGCAGGCCCTGCTCAAGATCCTCGAGGGGACGACCGCATCGGTCCCCCCGCAGGGGGGGCGCAAGCACCCGCACCAGGAGTTCCTGACAGTCGATACGACGAACATCCTCTTCATCTGCGGCGGCTCGTTCGCCGGCCTCGATGAGGTGATCCGCAAGCGCGTCGGCCAGCGGGGAATCGGCTTCGGCGCCGCGATGAGCGAGCACGAGGACAAGGACGTCAGCGCGCTGTTCGCCGAGGTTCTGCCCGAGGACCTGATGGACTACGGCCTGATTCCCGAGTTCATCGGCAGGATGCCGGTCGTCGCCTCGATCAACCAGCTTCAGCGCGAGGACCTGATCACGATCCTGACCGAACCGCGCAACGCGCTCACCAGGCAGTTCCAGAGGCTGTTCGACTTCGATCGGATCGAGCTGGTCTTCGCCCCCGACTCGCTCGCCGCGATCGCCGACAAGGCGGTCGAGCGGGAGACCGGCGCCCGGGGCCTGCGATCGATCATCGAGGAGACGCTGCAGGAGGTCCAGTTCGAGCTCCCGTCCCGCCGCGACGTGAAGAAGTGCGTCGTCACCCGCGAGACGATCGAGAAGGGCCTGGCTCCGACCCTGGTCACCCAGGCCGCACCGCCCGAGGCCGACGAGCAGGATCTGGGCGAGGTCGAGGAATCCGCCTGAGCGTCCGGTTGCGGCAGCGGGGCTGAGCGGCACGCTCGCACCAGTCCCGCTCCGGCGCTGACGCTGCCCGGTCCCGGGCCCCGCGGCCGCGACTAAACTCGCGCCTCCCGTGGACGCCGAGCGCCGCAAGAGACTCGAGGAGACGACCCGCTACGACCCGGCCGAGGTCGAGGGCCGGATCTTCTCCTCGTGGATCGAGGGTGGCTACTTCCACGTCGATCCGACGGGGCCCCGGGAGGACAACTACTCGATCGCGATCCCGCCGCCGAACGTGACCGGGTCGCTGCACATGGGCCACGCGCTGAACGGGACGATCCAGGACGCGCTGGCGCGCAAGCGACGGATGGAGGGCAGGCGCGTCAAGTGGATCCTCGGCACCGATCATGCCGGGATCGCGACTCAGTCCGTGGTCGAGAAACAGCTCACCGAGCAGGGGCTCTCCCGGCATGAACTAGGTCGCGAGGCATTCGTCGAGCGCGTCTGGCAGTGGCGGGAGGAGAAGGGCGCGCGGATCGTCAATCAGTTCAAGGCGCTCGGTGCGTCGCTGGACTACGACGACGAGCGGTTCACCCTCGACGAGGGCTACGTCGAGGCCGTCTATCGCGTCTTCGTCGGGCTCTACGAGAAGGGCTACATCTACCGCGACAACTACATCGTCAACTGGGATCCCGGCTCGCACTCGGCGATCTCCGATCTCGAGGTCGAGAACCGCGAGGTGACCGACACCCTGTTCTCGATCGAGTACCCGCTCGAGGGCGGCGAGGGGGTGCTGACGGTGGCCACGGTCCGACCGGAGACGATGCTCGCCGACACGGCGGTCGCGGTGAACCCCGACGACGAGCGCTATCGCGATCTGGTCGGCGGCTACTGCGAGCTGCCGCTCGTCGGTCGGCGGCTGCCGATCATCGCCGATCCGTACGTCGATCCCGAGTTCGGCACCGGGGCGCTGAAGATCACCCCGGGTCACGATCCGAACGACTTCGAGATCGGCCGTCGGCAGGGGCTCGAGGAGATCACCGTGATCGGCGAGGACGGGCGGATCATCGAGCCGGCCCCCGAGCGGTTCGTCGGCATGAGTGCCGAAGACGCGCGGGCGGCGGTCGTCGCCGAGCTCGGTGCGCTCGGCCGGATCTCGGCCGAGGAGCCCTATACCCACTCGGTCCCGTTCTCGCATCGGTCGGGCGAGCGGATCGAGCCGCTGATCAGCCTGCAGTGGTTCTGCGCGATGGACGAGCTCGCAAGGCCGGCGATCGAGGTCGTCGAGGACGGGCGCGTGCGAATCGTGCCGGAGCGCTGGAAGCGCGTCTACCTCGACTGGATGGAGGGGATACGGCCGTGGTGCGTGAGTCGCCAGCTCTGGTGGGGGCATCAACTCCCGGTCTGGTACTGCGAGACCTGCGAGCGGACGATCGTCGCCGAGTCGGAGCCGTCGCGGTGCCCTGATTGCGGCGGCACCCTGCGCCGCGACCCGGACGTGCTCGACACCTGGTTCAGCTCGGCGCTGTGGCCGTTCGCGACCCTCGGCTGGCCCGAGGACACGCCCGAGCTCCGCGCCTTCTACCCGACCGATCTGCTCTCGACCGCGCGCGACATCATCTACCTCTGGGTCGCGCGGATGATCATGAGCGGGCTCGAGTTCACCGGCGACGTCCCCTTCCGCGACGTCTACATCCACTCCGTGATCCAGGCCCCCGACGGCAGGCGGATGTCGAAGAGCCTCGGCACCGGGATCGATCCTCTCGACGAGATCTCGAAGAACGGTGCCGATGCTCTCCGCTTCGGCCTGCTCGCGATGTCGTCGAGTCAGGACGTCCGCTTCAGCGAGGCCAAGGTCCAGCAGGGGAGAGATCTGGCGAACAAGATGTGGAACGCCTCCCGTCTGATCCTCACCGGGGCGGGCGACGCGAGCCCGGCGCCGGCGTTCGAGACCGTCGAGGACCGCTGGATACTCTCTCGGCTCGAGCGCGCCGTGGGGACGGTCGGCGAGCGGCTCGATGCCTATGACTTCTCCCACGCGGCGCTCGAGCTGTACCGATTCCTCTGGTCGGAGCTCTGCGACTGGTACTTGGAGATCGTCAAGCCCCGCCTCTACGGGGGCGACGCCGGGGCGGCCGGGAATCTGCTCTTCGTGCTCGAGCGGACGCTGGCGCTGGCGCATCCGCTGATGCCGTTCGTGACCGAGGAGATCTGGTCCTTTCTCCCGGATCGGCGGGCGCAGCTCGTCGTCAGCCCGTATCCGCAGGTCGCGACCGAGCGGGTCGATGAGCAGGCCGAGCGCGAGGTCGGAGCTGCGATCGACCTGACTCGCTCGCTGCGGCGGTGGCGGGAGCTGGCCGAGGTCCCGGCCGGCGCCGTGCTCGGCGGCCGCGTCAGGGGCGACGAGCCGCATGAGCTCGTCGGTCGCCTGGCGCGGATCGAGTTCGGCGCCGACGACGGCTCGGCGATCGCGACCGTGGCGTCGGTCGAGTTGCTCGAGTCCGAGGGGCTCGACGCGAGGACGGTGGCGGCGCGGATCGAGGAGCGGCGGAGCAAGCTTCGAGCCGAGGTCGAGCGCGCGGAGAGCAAGCTCGGCAATAAGGGCTTCGTCGCCAAGGCGCCACCCGAGGTCGTCGCCTCCGAGCGCGAGAAGCTCGAGGGCTACAGATCCGAGCTCGAGGAGCTGAGCGGATAGACCCCGAGCGCTATCTCGCCGATCTCGAGCCGGTCGGCTGGAAGCTGGGCCTCGATCGCATGCGGGCGCTGTGCGCCGAGCTCGGCCAGCCGCAGCGAGCCTTCCGCTCAGTGCACGTGGTCGGCACGAACGGCAAGACCTCGGTGACGCTGATCGCCGCCGCCCTGCTCGAGGCGTCGGGGGTGCGCTCGGGGTGCACGATCTCCCCGCACGTGAACCGTTGGCGGGAGCGAACCCGAGTCGGCGGGCGGGAACCGACCGCGCCGGCGTTCGGCGCCGCGGTCGACGAGGTCCGCGCCGGAGTCGCGCGGTTGAGGGCGGCCGCGGCGGCTGACGCCCCCGGCTCCGTTGCCGATCCGGTCAGCCAGTTCGAGGCCGCGATCGCCGCCTCGTTCGTCCTGCTCCGGGAGGCCGGGGTCGAGGTGGCGGTGATCGAGGCGGGATTGGGCGGCCGCCTCGACGCGACCAACGTGATCGAATCGGAGGCGACCGCGCTGACCTCGGTCGCGCTCGACCACACCGAGTGGCTCGGCCCGACCGTCCGGGAGATCGCCGCCGAGAAGCTGGCGGTGCTCGAGCCGGGGACGACCCTGGTCGTCGGCCGTCTCGACCAGGAGACTGAGCGGCTGGCCGGCGAGCACGCCCGGAGCGTGGGAGCCCGCTTCGTCGTCGCCCCTCCGGCGCCGGCCGCAGCCGTGCCCGAGCGCTACGGGCCCTACCTGCGGCGCAACGCGGGCGTCGCGCTCGAGCTGCTTGCTGCGATAGGCGTAAGGCCCGAACCGGCGTCCAGTCGCAGCGCGCTCGAGCAGCTGCCGCTCGAGGGACGTCTGGAGCTGCTCCCGGGCGATCCGCCGGTCCTGCTCGACGCCGCCCACAACGCGCAGGGCGCCGAGGCGCTGGCGGAGGCGGCCTCGAGCGTCGGCCGACCCCGCATTGCCTGCATCTCGGTGCTCGCCGACAAGGACTCGGCGGCTATCGCGGCGGCGCTCGCCCCGGAGGTGGATCGTGTGGTGTGCACGGCTGCCGAACCGGGAGCCGGGATCGGCCGGCCCGGCGCGAGGGCCCTCGACCCACGGCAGCTGGCCGCCGAGTTCTCCTCACTCGGGGTCGATGCCGGCGTTGTCGCGGACCCGGTCGAGGCGATCCGACTCGTGCTCGAGCTCGCCCGATCGCGGCGCGGGGTGGCGATCTGTGCCGGTTCCAACTACCTTTTGCGACACGCATGGACCGTGAGGCGAGATCGGAGCTGCTCACGATGATGGGGCTGGTTGCCGCGGTCGTCGCCGGCGTGATCCTCGTCTTCTTCGGGCTCGGCTACCTGTTCGGACAGCTGTTCCTCTGAGCTGTGGCGGGCGACCGCGGCCCTGGTCGCGGCGACCCAGCGCGACATCACGGCCCGGTGCCGGGGGAGGGGGCGAGTAGACTGACCCGCTTCACGCGATGCTCCTAGCTCTCTTTGGAATAACCGACAGTTCGCTGAACCTCGTCGTCAATCTGCTGATCCTCGTCCTGGTGGTCATCTGGATTGCGCTGGTCTGGTGGACGAACGCCGATGCGCGCCGCCGGATCGACGATCCGGTCCTCGTGGCGACCGCCACCGCCACCTCGTTGTTCCCGTTCATCGGCACGATCATCTACACGATCTTGCGGCCACCCGAGTATCTCGCCGACGCCCGCGAGCGTGAGCTCGAGACGAAGGCGGCGGAGCTGCGGCTGAGGCGACTGACCGAGACCTCATGCGCCAGATGTGAGCATCCGATCGAGCTCTCCTGGCTGCTCTGCCCCGAGTGCCAGCACCGCCTCAAGGATCCGTGCCGCTCCTGTGGCCGGCCGGTCGATCCGCGCTGGTCGGTCTGCCCCTACTGCGAGGCCAGCGTCGGGGGCGCACCGAAGCCCGAGAGCGGCGCGCCGAAGAAGCGACCGTCCCGGACCCGCGCCGGGCAGCCGGCCTCGCGCCAGCGATCGTCGGGCGAGCGTGCCGCCGCCGACGGCGCCGCGCCGGCCGCCCGGCAGCCGAAGCGCCGAGCGCCGGCCACGGCCGGCTCGGGATCGGCGCCGCCACCGCGGCAGAAGGCAGCGCCCGAGCGCAAGCAGCAGCAGGCCCCGCGCACCGGCAACGAGCCGGAGCAGACCGCGAGCCGCCAAGCGACTCCGAAGAGCTGAAAGGAACTCCAGAGGGGAAGATGGCCGAGAGCACCCGCACACTGATCCTGATCAAGCCTGACGCGTTCGATCGCGGACTGACCGGTGAGGCGATCGCCCGGTTCGAGCGCAAGGGCCTGCGCCCGGTGGCGCTGAAGCTGCTGACCGCCGATCAGGCGCTCGCCAACGAGCACTACGCCGAGCACGCCGAGAGGCCGTTCTTCGGCGAGCTGGTCGAGTTCATCACCGGCGGCCCGCTGGTCGCCATGGTCCTCGAGGGGGTCGAGGCGGTCCGGGCCGCGCGTCAGCTGATCGGCGCGACGGACCCCGTCGAGGCGGAGACCGGCTCGATCCGCGGTGACTTCGGGACCGAGGTCACGTTCAACCTCGTCCACGGCTCGGACTCGGACGAGTCGGCCGCGCGCGAGATCTCGATCTGGTTCCCCGAGCTGTAGGCGGACGGGCGGCGGGGGACCCGAGGCTGGTCCTCGCCTCGGCCTCGCCGCGCCGGCGAGAGCTGCTCGCCCTGCTCGGGATCCCGTTCGAGGTCGTCGCCCCAGAGGTCACCGAGCTATCCGGCGGCGACCCGCTCGAGCTGGTGATGGTCAACGCCGAGCGCAAGGCCCGGGCCGGGGCGGCGCTGGCCCCGCCCGGGGCGCACGTGATCGGCTCCGACACCGACGTCGCGCTCGACGGCCGGGTGCTCGGCAAGCCCGTCGACCGCGCGGCCGCCGCCGAGCGACTGCGGGCGCTCTCGGGGCGCAGCCACCGGGTCCACAGCGGCGTCTTCATCCTCGGCGGCGATCGGCCGCTCTCGGGCTCGGAGACGACCATCGTCCGTTTCCGCCGGTTGACCGATCCCGAGATCGAGCTCTACCTCGACACCGGCGAGTGGCGCGGGCGCGCCGGCGGCTACGCGGTTCAGGGCTTTGGCTCGAGCCTGATCGCCGGCGTCGAGGGCGACCTCTCGAACGTCATCGGCCTGCCCCTGCCGCTGCTCGCGAGCCTGATCGGGGAGCTGCGAGAGCGTTGAGTAACCATTAGGCACCTATGTGTATTTGCTCACAGAATGGCTTTTCTGCCCGCTCTCCGCTAGACTTCGCGCCCGCGGTCCGCCGGCCACGGCAGAGCTTTTCAGCGCCTGGCGTGTGCGGGAAGACCCAGCGGCGCGGGCGGGCTTGGCCGGCTCAACGCCGGTGGATGCAATCGACCTATTAGTCGGTCCGCCCCAGACCTCCGACAGAGTCCACTTCCCCTACCTTCGAGGCTTCAGCAAGACGATGGGCATCTTCAGCTACATGACCGGATTCGGCGGCCGCGACATGGCCGTCGATCTCGGCACCGCCAACACGCTCGTCTACGTTCGCGGCCGGGGCATCGTGCTCTCGGAGCCGTCGGTGGTCGCCGTCGATTCACGCACCGGCGCCGTCCACGCGGTCGGCATGGACGCAAAGCGGATGCTGGGGCGCACACCGGGCACGATCCAGGCGATCCGACCACTCAAGGACGGCGTGATCGCTGACTTCGACGTGACCGAGGAGATGCTGCGCTACTTCATTCAGCAGGTCCATCAGAACCGCTTCGCCCATCCGCGTGTGGTCGTCTGCGTGCCCTCTGGCGTCACCGGGGTCGAGAAGCGTGCGGTCGAGGAGGCCTGTCTCGCGGCCGGCGCTCGCCAGGCCTACCTGATCGAGGAGCCGATGGCCGCCGCGATCGGTGCCGGCCTGCCGGTCGGGGAACCGACCGGATCGATGGTCGTCGACATCGGCGGCGGAACCAGCGAGGTGGCGGTGATCTCGCTCGGCGGGATCGTCGTCAGCCAGTCGATCCGGGTTGGCGGAGACGAGATGGACGACGCGATCGTCCACCACTGCAAGGCGCAGCACAAGCTGATGATCGGCCAGCAGACTGCGGAGGAGGTCAAGCTCGAGGCCGGCTCGGCGACCGCTCTGAGCGAGGAGATCAAGACCGAGATCCGCGGCCGTGACATCGTCAGCGGCCTGCCGAAGACGGTGATGCTCAGCTCAGAGGAGGTGCGCGAGGCGCTGAGCGAGCCGGTCAACGCGATCGTCGGCGCCGTCAAGGAGACGCTCGACCGCACGCCGCCGGAGCTCGCCGGGGACATCATGGACCGGGGGATCACCCTTGCCGGAGGCGGCGCGCTGCTTCAGGGCTTCGATGAGCGGCTCCGGCAGGAGTGCCAGATGCCCGCCCAGCTGGCCGACTCGCCGCTGACCTGCGTGGCGGTCGGGTCGGGCCGCTCGCTGGAGGAGTTCGAGGTCATCCACCAGGTCAGCTCTCGAGACGGCGGCCGCCGCCGCCGGTAGGGACTGGGCCGATGTACCGCAAACAGGTACGCCGGCGCCGAGCGGTACTGGTTCTGCTCGTGGTCGCCTGCCTGGTGCTGATCAGCACCCATTTCAGCGAGGGCGAGAGCGGCCCGCTGCACAGCGCCCAGAACGGGATCGGTTCCGTCCTCTCGCCGCTCGAGGATGGCGCCAATCAGGCCCTGAAGCCGTTCCGCGACCTGGTCAACTGGTTCGACGAGACCTTCGCCGCGCGGGGAGAGAACGAGGATCTGCGCGCCGAGGTGCAGGACCTTCGCCTGCAGCTGACCGAAGCCGAGGAGGAGCTCGCCGCCGGCCTCGAGCGCGGCAAGATCGCGAAGATCGCCGACGCCGATCCGCTCGCTGCCTACACCGTGGTCGACGCCAACGTCAGCGCCCGCTCGGCCTCGACCTGGAATCAGATCATGCGGATCGACAAGGGCAGCTCGGACGGGGTCGCCGTCGACGACGCGGTGATCGACGGGGATGGGCTAGTCGGCCGGGTCAGCGCGGTGGACGGCGGTAGCGCTCGCGTCACCCTGCTCAGCGACCAGGAGAGCAGCGTCACCGCCAAGGTCCTCGAGGGCGGCCCCCTCGGGGTCGTCGGCCCGGTCGTCGGGGACCCCAAGGATCTGTTGCTCGGGTTGATCCAGGGCGACGACGAGGTCAAGCCCGGGGCGGGCGTAATCACCGCCGGGATCGACGACCCGTCGCTGCCCTCGAGATATCCGGCCGGCATCCCGATCGGCGAGGCTCGCGAGTCGCAGCTCGGCGAGCAGGAGCTGCGGCAGCAGGTCCACATCACTCCGTACGCGGACCTGACCAACCTCGATTCGGTCGCTGTCCTCACCGGGGGCCCGTCGTGATCTTCACCCCGCGGATCCTGCTCACCGTCTCCTTGATCGTCTTCGTCTCGGTCCTCCTGCAGCTCTCCTTCTTCTCCCAGCTGCCGCTGCTCGGCTCGGTCGCTAACGTCGTCCCGGTGGTCGTGGTCACGATGGGCCTGCTCGGCGGAGCGCTCCCCGGCGCCGTCTCGGGCTTCTTCGCGGGTCTGCTGCTCGACTCCGCGCTCGGCACCACCCTCGGTGTCACCTCGCTCGCCTTGATGGCGGTCGGGTACCTGGCGGGGCGCTGGCGCGAGGGCTATGACATCGTCAGCTCGCTGGTGCCGCCGCTGCTGACCGGCCTGCTGACCGGCGTTTCCGCCGCGATCTATGCGGCAATGCAGTTGATGCTCGGCGTCGACGCCCCGGTCAGCCTCCTGGTCCTGCGAGAGATCGCCGTCCAGGCGCTGTTCGGGGCCCTGCTCGCGATCCCCCTGTTCCCGCTGGTCCGGCGGCTGCTGCGTCCGGCGCTCGTCCAGGACGGCCGCGTCGTCCGGCGGCGGGTAGGACGCGGTGGCATCCTTGGGGCAGCCGGCTAGATGATGTTCCGTCCTGAAGACCAGCGCCCGATGACCTCGCAGTTCGCCGTCCGGGTTGCCGTACTCAGCGGGATCGCGCTGGTCGCGTTCGCGGTGATCTTCTTCCGGCTCTGGTACCTCGAGGTGCTGTCCGCTGAGGAGTACCTCGATCAGGCTCAGAACAACCGCGTCCGCGAGGTCTCGATCCAGGCCCCGCGGGGGGACATCCTCGACCGCGCCGGCAAGACGCTGGTCCGCAACCGCACCGCGCTCTCGCTCCAGGTCCGGCCCGATCGACTGCCGAAGCGGCCGAAGCAGCGCAACGCGGTACTCGACGACCTCGCGAAGGTCTCGGGCATCCCGAGCCGGCGGCTGAAGCGGGAGATCCGCCGGCAGACGCGCGAGCTACCCGCCAGCCCGGTGACGCTCGAGCGGGACGTCGACCGCGATCTCGTCTACTTCCTGCGCGAGCGCCAGGACGAGTTCCCCGGGATCACCGTCGAGGAGGTCTATGTGCGCGACTATCCCCAGGGGGAGCTCGCGCCGCACCTGTTCGGATACGTGGCTGAGGTCGGCGAGCAGCAACTCGACGAGCCCCAGTACGAGGCCCTCGAGCCGGGCGATCAGATCGGTGCCGCCGGCCTCGAGCTCCAGTTCGACAGCGTGCTCCGCGGGCGCAACGGTGCGAGCCGGGTGCAGGTCGACGCCCTCGGTCAGCCGCGCGGCAGGCCGCTCTCCGAGGTCCCGCCCGAGACCGGCAACAGCCTCAAGCTGACGCTCGATTCGAAGATCCAGCGGGCGGGGGAGGAGGGCCTGGCGAGCTTCGGCAAGCCCGGGGCGTTCGTCGCGATGAGCATCGATGACGGGTCGATCCTCGGCATGGGCTCGTTCCCGACCTTCGATCCCGCGGTCTTCACTCCACCGGTCTCCCAGGTGAAGTACGAGGCCCTGTTCAACGACGAGGCGAAGCCCTTGGCCAACCGCGCGAGTCAGGGCCAGTACCCGACCGGCTCGACCTTCAAGCCGATCACCGCGCTCGCCTCGCTCGACGGCGGAATCCTGACCCCGACCGAGACGATCGTCGACGACGGCTCCTACGAGTTGGCGGGCCTGCCCGAGCCGCTGAAGAACGCCGGCGACGCGGTCTACGGCCCGCTGCAGCTCCAGCGCGCCCTGCAGGTCTCATCCGACGTCTTCTTCTACACGCTCGGCGATCGGGCCGACAGTCAAACCGACGAGGCGATCCAGAAGTGGGCCCAGCAGCTCGGCCTCGGGCCGCCGACCGGCCTCGATCTACCGTATGAGGCCGGCGGGCTGATCCCGACCCCCGAGTGGCGCAACGAGCTCTACGCGCAGGCCGCCGAGCCCGACTCCTGCGGCGGAGAGCAACGGCTCTACGAGCCCGGCTGCTACGAGACGGACCGACCCTGGTCGGTCGGCGACAACGTCAACCTCGCGATCGGCCAGGGCGACCTGCTGGCAACCCCGCTGCAGATGGCGGTCGCCTACGCGACGATCGGCAACGACGGCGAGGTCGTCCGCCCGCACCTGGCCGATGCCGTGGTCGACCCCCTGGGGCGCCCCGTTCAGGACTTCGAACCGGAGCCGCGCCGCACCGTCGACATCGACCCCGCGTATCGGAAGGTGATCCTCGACGGGCTGCGCGATGCCGCGATGGCCCCGAGCGGCACCTCCTACGGGGTCTTCGGCGGGTTCCCGGTGGACATCGCCGGCAAGACCGGGACGGTGGAGCGCCCGCCCAACCCCGACCAGTCCTGGTACGTGGCCCTGGCCCCCTATGACAACCCCCAGGTGGTCGTTGCGGGTACCGTTGAGGGCGGCGGCTTCGGCTCCGACACCGCCGCGCCGCTCGTTCGGCAGATCCTCGCCGCCTACCTCGACGTCAAGGCGAAGGACATCAAGGACGTCGAATCGACGGGGAGCGCGGAATAGAGTCTCGATGATGGAATCAGCGACAAGCACCAGACTGCGCGGCTTCGGCGACGAGCGCAGCGTCGGCTTGGTCGAGCGCAGCGGATTCCTGCGGATCGATCCGTACACGGCCGGCGCCGCGATCGCCCTGATCGTCACCAGCGTGGTCGTCCTCGCCCTCACGACGAAGGGCGATGTTCCAGGCAATCCCTACTTCTACGTGATCCGCCAGGGCATCTACGCGGTCGTCGGGATCGCCCTGATGCTCGCCCTGACCCGGGTTGACTACACGCGCTTTCGCGAGCTCCGGGTCGGCATCTACACAGCGATGATCGTCTCGATCACCCTGGTGCTGCTGCTCGGCGCTGCGGCCCGCGGCTCGAGGCGCTGGATCGAGCTCCCCTTCTTCACCTTTCAGCCGTCCGAGATCGGCAAGCTGTTGCTCGTCGTTGCTCTGGCCGGCTTCGTCATCGACCGGGTCCGCCGGCAGTCCGAGGCGCAGCGCACAGCTCGTCTCTTGCTGCTCGGGATCGTGCCCGCAGTACTTGTATTTCTACAGCCCGATCTGGGCACCGGACTGGTTTACGTCGTCGCCACGCTGGCCGTCCTCTTCGTCGGTGGGATCCGCTGGACGCACTTTGCTGCGCTCGGCGGTCTCGCGGTCGGGGCGGTCGTGCTGGCGCTGGTGATCGCGCCCGCGGTGGGCGCCCCGGTGCTCGAGGGCTACCAGCAGGAGAGGCTCACCTCGTTCCTCAATCCGAGCGATGATCCGAGCGACTCCAGCTATCAGACCAATCAGGCGTTGATCGCGATCGGGTCCGGCGGTAAGACCGGGCTCGGCAACGACGCCACGCAGGCGCGCGCCGGCTTCTTGCCGGAGGGCCGCACGGACTTCATCTTCGCCGTCACGGCGGAGCGCTGGGGGTTCGTCGGTGCCGCGTTCCTGCTGTCCCTTTACGCCCTGCTGATTTGGCGGGCGCTGCGGATCGCGACTCTCTCGAAGAACTTGTACGGCAGCATGATCGCGGCGGGTATCGCCGCGATGCTGCTCTTCCAGGTTTTCGTCAACGTGGGGATGAATCTCGGCGTGATGCCGGTGACAGGCATCCCCTTGCCCTTGATGAGCTATGGCGGATCGTCGGTGCTGGTCACCTTCATGGCGATCGGCCTGCTTCAGAGCGTCTACGTCCAATCGCAGCTTGCCTCGCCGAGCAGGGCCCGAACCACTGCTCTGTGAGGTGAGCCAACTTGAAGAAAAAGATCCTCGTATCGGTTGACGCCGGCGAGACCCGCGTAGCCGTATTGGAGGCAGCCGGGAGCCCCTCCCGCTCTGACGGAGGCGGCCGCGACAAGCCGAAGAAGAGCAAGCCGGAGGACTGGCGCGTCGGCGAGCTGTACGTCGAGCGCAAGGGCTCGAAGTCGATCGTCAGCAACATCTACAAGGGCGTCGTCGACAACGTCCTGCCGGGCATGGAGGCCGCGTTCGTCGACATCGGCCTCGAACGCAACGGCTTCCTGCACGTCGACGAGATCGTCACCCCCGACGGCAAGGCCGTGCCGAAGCGCGGCCGAGGTCAGGGGCGCCGCATCGATGAGTTGATCCAGCGGGGGCAGGAGATCCTCGTACAGGTGGTCAAGGACCCACTGAAGACGAAGGGCGCGCGTCTGACGATGCAGCTCTCGATCGCGGGTCGCTACCTCGTCTACATGCCGCAGGGCGGCGGCATCGGCGTCTCCCGCCGGATGTCGGACAACGAGCGCGCGAAGATGCGCAAGGCGCTCGACAAGCTCTACGACCCGAAGAAGGACAAGGGCGGCTACATCGTCCGCACCGCGGCGCAGGGCGCGACCAAGGAGGACTTCGCCCGCGAGATCAAGTACCTGCACAAGCTCCACGACGTGCTCGAGCGCCGCGGCGAGCAGGCGGAAGCCCCCTCGTTGGTGTTCCAGGAGGCGGACCTCTCGATCCGCGTTCTGCGCGACGTGCTCGGCTCCGAGTTCGACGGAGCCGAGATCGATGACCCGCAGCAGCACGACCGGGTCACCAAGTTCTTCCAGCGCACGGCGCCGGAGCTGGTCGACTCGGTCGAGCTGCATCAGCGCAGGGAGCACGTCTTCGAGCGCTACGGGGCCGAGGAGGCGTTCCGCTCGACGCTCTCGCGTCGCGTCGATCTGCCCTCAGGCGGCTATCTGATCGTCGACTACGCGGAGGCGCTGACAGTGATCGACATCAACACCGGGTCGTTCACCGGCAAGGGCAAGGGGCGCCTCGAGGACACGATCACCAAGGTCAATGTCGAGGCGGCCGACGAGGTCGTGCGCCAGCTGCGGCTGCGCGACATCGGCGGGATCATCGTCATCGACTTCATCGACATGGCGAGGGCGAAGAACCGCGACCAGGTCCTGAAGACCCTGCGCAAGGCGCTCGACGAGGACCGCACCAAGTCCTACGTGGTCGAGGTCTCGCCGCTCGGCCTCGTCGAGATGACCCGCCAGAACGTGACCGAGGGTGTGCGCGAGATCCTCACGACCAAGTGCCCAACCTGCGATGGAGAGGGCGTGGTCGAGTCGGCGGAGACCGTCTCGATCGAGATCCAGCGGCGGCTCCGCGACCTCGTGACCACCGATCCCGAGCCCGAGGCGCACCTGATCCGGGTCAACCCCAAGGTTGCCCAGGAGCTGCTCAAGGCCGACAGCGGCCTGCACGAGCTGGAGGAGGAGACAGGGCGCCACTTCCTCTTCGAGGGCGGTGAGGCGCTCCCGATCGCGACCTTCGAGGTTGCCGAGTCCGGGAGTCGCGAGGCGATCGAGCGCCGAGCGCTGCCGTTCGCACCCGGCGACGAGGTGCTGGTCACGATCGAAGAGCCGCACATGTTCAACCCCGGCGACGCGGTCGCCCGGCTTGACACGTTCGTGATCACGGTCACCGGGGCGGCGCCGCTGGTCGGCCAGCGCAAGCTGATTCGGATCGAGCAGATCGAGCGCTCGGCCGCCGTCGCGACGCTGGTCGATGGGCCCCCGCCCGAGGGAGCCGATCAATCGAACGACGACGGTCTAGAATCCGGCTCCCGACGGCGCCGAGGCCGCAGGGGCGGTAGGAGTCGTTCTGCCGCTGGAAGCAGTCCGACGACCGGTGACGAGGCCTGAGAGGGCCCGCCTGGCCCGTGAGACCACTAGTGCTGAGCAGATAGATGAGTACCTACGCGATCATCGAGACCGGCGGCAAGCAGTACCGCGTCGAGGAGGGCCAGTCCCTGCTCGTCGACCGCCTTCCCGACGACGAGGGAGCCAAGGTCGCGCTCCGCGCGCTGATGCTGCGCACCGACGACGCGGTACTGCTCGAGTCGGGCGACCTCGACAAGGTCAAGGTCGAGGCGAAGGTCGCCGGCCACGAGCGCGGTGAGAAGGTCAGGGTCTTCAAGTACAAGGCGAAGAAGGGCTACCGGCGCAGGCAGGGTCACCGCTCGGAGCTGACCCGGCTCGAGGTGACCGAGGTGAAGCTGCTGACGCGCAAGCCGGCGGCGAAGAAGGCCGAGGCGGCCGAGAAGCCCGAGGCGAAGCCGGCGGCGGCGAAGAAGCCCGCGGCCAAGAAGCCGGCCGCGAAGGCCACCGAAGCGAAGCCGGCCACGAAGAAGCCCGCGGCCAAGAAGCCGGCCGCCAAGAAGCCCGCGGCCAAGACCCCGGCCGCGAAGAAGCCGGCTGCCAAGAAGCCGGCCGCCAAGAAGCCGGCCGCGAAGAAGCCCGCCGCGAAGAAGCCGGCGGCGAAGAAGACCGACACCGAGAAGGAGGGCTAGAGGCCATGGCTCACAAGAAGGGACTTGGATCAAGCCGCAACGGACGTGACTCGAACCCGAAGTTCCTCGGGGTCAAGGTCTTCTCCGGACAGCGGGTGAGCGGCGGCGAGATCATCGTTCGCCAGCGGGGAACCCGCTTCCACCCCGGCGACGGCACCGGCATCGGCCGCGACCACACGATCTTCGCCAAGCGGGCCGGCACGGTCGAGTTCGCAACCGGCCGCAGGGGCCGCGTCGTCTCCGTCGCCGAGGCTGAGTAGCGCGTCACGCCCCCGGCTGATCGATGCGGGCGTCGATCGTGACCCCGCGTCACCCATCCGTGCGCCGATCGGCCCGATGATCGCCGCATGGCCGACGTCCGCATCATTGACCACGTTCATCGGGCACTTCGACTGGCTCGGCCTCGGCCTGCTCCTGGCGGTCGTCTCGGTCGCCTGGGAGCGGCGGCCGACGCTGCCGTCGCCGGTCGCGCTGCTGAGCCGGCGGCCGGGCCTCAGCTACGGCCTCGCGCTCGGGCTCTACATCGTGATGGTCTTCGCCCTGCCGCCGACGCCGTTTCCGCTGACGCCCAACACCGGCGACTACATGGCGATGCACCTCGGCCATGCGGCGATGGCGACGCTGATCATGATCCCGGTCGTGTTCGGCAACCCCAACCTCGGCTACTCGCGCCGGCTCCTCGGGCACCCGGCCGCCGTCTGGCTCGGGCTCGTCTCATACGGGATGTATCTCTGGCACTTCTCGATCGCCTATGCGGCCGGCGTCGGCGGTGCCGACGAGTCGTTCTGGCCGGTCCTGGCGATCACGCTCGGGCTGGCGATCCCGCTGGGAGCGCTGAGCTGGTACCTGGTCGAGCGGCCGATGATGCGCTTCAAGTACCGGCGCCGGCGGCCGCAGCGCGAGCCGGCTTGAGCGCGGCGCGCCTGCGATGCTGAGGCGGTGTTCCAGGATCGGGCGAAGATCTACGTCGAGGGCGGCGCCGGCGGCAACGGCGCGGTCAGCTTCCGCCGCGAGGCACACGTCCCCCGTGGCGGGCCCGACGGCGGCGACGGTGGACGCGGCGGCGACGTCGTCGTGGTCGCCGATCGCTCGAAGCGCGACCTTGCGGCCCAGAGGGTCAGTCGCCACTACCGGGCCGACCGCGGCGGACACGGGCGGGGCAAGAACAAGCACGGGCCGCGCGGCGGCGACCTGACGATCCTCGTCCCCCCGGGGACGACGATCGAGGGCCTCGACGGCGAGCGCTTCGACCTCGTCGAGGAGGGGCAGCGGGCGATCGTCGCCGCCGGTGGGCTCGGCGGCCACGGGAACAAGCGCTTCGCGACCGCGACCCAGCAGGCCCCACGCTTTGCCGAGAAGGGCCTGCCGGGCAACTCGGGCTGGATCGAGCTCCACCTGAGGCTGCTCGCCGACGCGGGCCTCGTCGGCCTGCCGAACGCGGGCAAGTCGTCGCTGCTGGCGACCCTGACGCGGGCGGCGCCAAAGGTGGCGGAGTACCCGTTCACGACGATCGAGCCGGTGCTCGGGACGATCGACGACGGTCAGCGCCAGCTCGTGCTCGCCGACATCCCCGGACTGATCGAGGGCGCGGCCGATGGGGCCGGCCTCGGGCACGAGTTCCTCGCCCACATCGAGCGCTGCCGGCTGCTGGTCCACCTGATCGAGGTCGGGCCGGGCGCCGACCCCGAGCGCGCCTACGACACCGTCCGAGCGGAGCTCGCCGCCCGCGGGCGGGGACTCGAGCGCCTCGGCGAGGTGATCGCGCTCTCGAAGTGCGACCTGATCCCACCGGAGGAGCGCGAGCCGCTGGTCGCCGAGTGGCGCCGCCGCCGGCCGGAGGCGATCGACGTCCTCGCCGTCTCCTCGGCGGCGCGGATCGGGCTCGACCGGCTGGTCTCGGTGATCTTCGAGGCGGCGGCGACGCCGCCCGAGGACGCAGAGCCCAGGGGCGATGACGACGGCTTTCGATCCGAGCACCGCGTCTACCGGCCGCCGGCGGCGAGCGGCTACGAGGTCCGCAGCCCCGAGGCCGGGGTCTTCGAGGTGCTCGGCCGCGGAGTCGAGATGCTGATCGACCGCCATGACCTCTCGAACCCGGAGGCGGTCGCCTACCTCGAGCGCCGGCTGGCCGAGATCGGAGTGGTCAAGGCCCTCGAGAAGGCGGGCTTCGAGGACGGCGACGAGGTCCGGATCGGCGATCAGGCCTTCGAGTTCCACCCCGGTGCCTGATCGTCCCGAACGAGCCCGGGTGCGCCCGAAGAGCGCCCGTGGCGCCGCGAATCGGGCATCTACACTGCGCCGACCATGACCCTGGTCGTAAAGCTCGGCTCCTCGATCGTCGCCGATGACGAGGGCACCCTGCGGGGCGAGGTCCTGGACCGGGTCTGCGCCCAGGTGGGCGAGCTGCATGCGGGCGGCGAGGAGGTCGTGATGGTGACCTCGGGGGCGATCGCCCGCGGCATCAGGATCATGGGGCTCGACGGCCGGCCGGCCGCCATCGATGCCCTCCAGGCGGCCTCCGCGATCGGGCAGGGCTCGCTGTTCCGAGCCTACGAGGAGCGGCTGGCTGGGGAGGGCGTGCGCAGCGCGCAGGTGCTGCTCACCGCCTTCGACATGTCGGAGCGGATCCACTACCTGAACGCCCGCCAGACCCTGCAACGGCTGCTCGCCTGGCACGTCGTCCCGGTGATCAACGAGAACGACACGACGGCGACCGACGAGATCACCTTCGGCGACAACGACTTCCTCTCGGCGCAGGTGGCGATCATGATCGAGGCGCGCGGCCTGATCCTGTTGACGAACACCGAGGGCCTGTTCAGCTCCGACCCGGCATCGGACCCCGAGGCCCGCCTGATCGGGGAGGTCAGCGACTTCTCCGAGCTCGACGACCTGGCGATCGGCATGCACACCTCGAAGTTCGGCTCCGGGGGGATGCGGAGCAAGGTCGTTGCCGCCGAGATGGCGAGCGGTGCCGGCATCCCGGTCACGATCTGTGACGGGACCGAGTCCGGGACTCTGCGCAGGGTGGCAGCGGGCGAGCGGATCGGGACGCGGTTCGTTCCCCACGAGCACCGGGCGCCGAGCTTCAAGCTCTGGCTGCGGCACGCGGCCCCGGCCCGCGGCCGGATCGAGGTCGATGCCGGCGCGGCCCGGATGCTCCGCGACGGCGGCGCCTCGCTGCTGCCGGTCGGCGTGCTCTCGGTCGCCGGCGAGTTCGGCGCCGGGGACCCGGTCGAGGTCGTGCACGGCGGCGAGGTCGTCGGCAAGGGCGTCGCCGAGCACTCCGCCGCCGTGATCGAGCGCCTCGTCGGCCTGCGCAGCGGCGAGGTCACCGAGCTGATCGGCCCCGGGGCGGAGGAGGCGGTCCATCGCGACCGTTTCGTGCTGCTCTGAGCGCGATCACGCCCCAACGCCGGCAGGGGCTGCCGCTACCCTTCGGGGATGGCCGTAGCGACTGAACCGATCGCCGAGATCTGCCGGCGCGCGCGCGGGGCGGCCCTGCAGCTCGCCGGGGTCTCGACCGAGCTCAAGGACGACGCGCTGGGGCGCGCCGCAGCGTTGCTGCGCGAGCGCGTCGACGCGATTCTCGACGCGAACGCCGGCGACGTCGCGGCCGGCCTCGAGGCCGGCCTCGATCCCGCCCTGATCGATCGGCTCAGCCTCGACCGCGAGCGCGTCGAGGCGATGGCCGTCGGGCTCGAGGCGGTGATCGCACTCCCCGATCCCGTCGGCGAGACGATCGAGCGCAAGACCCTTGAGAGCGGCGTCGAGCTCGAGCAGGTGCGGGTTCCGATCGGCGTCGTGGCGATCGTCTACGAGGCGCGGCCGAACGTCACGATCGACGCGGCGGCGCTCTGCCTGAAGAGCGGCAACGCGGCCGTGCTTCGTGGCTCGAGCTCTGCCGCGGCCTCGAACGCGGTGCTCGCCGGGATCTTTGCCGAGGCGATCGCAGCGGCCGGGCTTCCCGCCGGCTCGGTCGAGCTGATCGCCGGCGGCGGCCGGGCCGAGCTCGCTGAGCTGGCCCGCCAGGAGGGGCTGGTCGACCTGATCATTCCGCGTGGCGGCGAGGGCCTCAAGGCGGCCCTCAGAGAGGTCGCCGAGGTGCCGGTCCTGTACGCCGCCGGGGGCAACTGCCACGTCTACGTGCACGATGACGCGAACCTCGAGATGGCGCGCCGGATCGCGGTCAACGCGAAGGTCCAGCGGCCCGGGGTCTGCAACTCGGCGGAGACGCTGCTCGTCCACGCGGGAGTCGCTGCCGAGTTCCTTCCGGCGGCGCTCGAGGAGCTCAGCGCTGCCGGCGTCGAGATCGTCGGCGACGAGCGGGTTCGCGAGCTTGCCGGCGGAGTCGAGGTCGGCCCGGCGACGGAGCGCGACTGGGAGACCGAGTACCACGCGATGAAGATCGCGGTTCGGGTCGTCGACTCGCTCGAGGAGGCGATCGATCACATCAACCGCTACGGGACCGCCCACTCGGAGGCGATCGTGACCGGGTCGGAGGCAGCGGGCCGCGCGTTCACCGGCGGCGTCGATGCCGCCTGCGTCTACGTCAACGCCTCGATCCGCTTCACCGACGGCTTCGTCTTCGGGATGGGGGCCGAGATCGGCAACAGCACGCAGAAGCTGCACGCCCGTGGGCCGATCGGCCTGCGCGAGCTGACCTCGACCAAGTACATCCTGGTCGGCACCGGCCAGATCCGCGAGTAGGTGCCGAGGTGAGCCGCTCGGTCGGCGTGCTCGGCGGTGCCTTCAACCCGCCACACGTGGGGCATCTCGTCCTCGCCCAGGAGGCGATCTGGGCCCTGGGGCTCGATCAGCTGATCCTCGTGCCGACCGGCGAGGCGCCGCACAAGCGGATCGAGCCCGAGCCGGGACCGCGGCTGCGCCTCGAGATGGCGGACGCCGCGGTGGCCGACTTCGACGGTGTCCGGGTCTCGGACCTCGAGGTCGGCCGCGACGGCCCGTCCTATGCCTACCGTACGCTCGAGTTGCTCGCCGATGAGCTTCCAGGGAGCCAGCTGACCTTCGTGATGGGCGCCGATGTTGCGGCGGGACTCGATCGCTGGCGGCGCCCGGAGCGCGTGCTCGAGCTCGCCCGGGTCGCGGTCGCCGCCCGCCCCGGCGTCGATCGCTCGCGGATTGATCGGGTGCTCGGCGAGCTCGGCGCCGAGCGTGCGGCCAAGTGGCTTGCGATGCCGGAGATCGGCGTCTCCTCGACGATCGTCCGCGAGCGGGTCGCCGCGGGCAGGCCGATTCGCTGGCTGGTACCGGACGCGGTCGCCGATCTGATCGCCAGCGGCGGTCTCTACCGTGAGAGCGTGGCGGCGTGAGCGCCCGCGAGCTGGCCCGTCGGATTGCCGCGATCGCCGACGAGAAGCAGGCCGAGGAGATCGTCGCCCTCGACGTCGCGGAGCTGGTCGGCTACACGGACGTGATGCTGATCTGCACGGCGCGCAACGAACGCCTCGCGAAGGCGATCCACGACGAGGTCTACCAGCGCCTCAAGCATGAGGACGGGTTGCTGCCGACCCGCAGCGAGGGGATCGGGGAGAACCGCTGGATCCTGCTCGACTACCTCGACTGCGTGCTCCACATCTTCGTCCCCGAGACCCGCGAGCGCTACCGGCTCGAGCAGCTCTGGGGCGAGGCGCCGGAGATCGATCTCGGGCTCGGCGCCGGAGCCCCCGATGCCGTCCGGCGCCCGGCCTAGCCTCACGGCATCGAGCGTGGCTTGAAAAGAGCGCTGTTCGGCTATCGCCGGGCCGACGTCGAGCGGGTCCTCGCAGAGGCGGAGCTCGCCGCGGGCCGGACGGCTGAGCTGGCGCGGACCTATGAGCTCCGGTCGGGGCAGCTCGAGGCGGCGCTCGAGCAGACCCGCGTCGGTTGCGCCGAGCGCGATCGGCGCATCGCCTGGCTCGAGGCGGAGCTCGACCTCTCGCGCTCCCACGCTGCCAGTGAGCTGCGCGGCCTCGCCGCGCTCGGCGCCGAGCTCGAGGACCTCCGCCTCGGCGCCCGCGGGCAGGCGACCAGGATCAGGCTCCAGGCGCTGCGCGAAGCGGCCGAGGTGAGCGGCCGGGTGCGGACGATCGTCGGCGCCCCGGAGGGTGCGGCGGAGTCGCTGCTGAGAGCGCTCGAGCGCTCGATCGATCGGCTTGGCTCGGTCTGGGAGGGTGCGGAGGCCGAGGACGGCGTCGATTCACTGCAGCCCGCGGCCGGGCCGGTCGTGCCACCCGATCCGGAGCTGGCCGAGCTCGAGGCCGCGCTCGAGCGCCACGGCGGGTCGGCCGTCGTCGAGCCGCCTGAGGATCAGCGGATCCTCGTCGACATCGGCCCCTTCAGCGACTTCTCCCAGCTGGTCAGCTTCGAGGATGCCGCCAACGCGATCGACGCGACCAGCGAGATCTCGATCCGGCGCTTCTCCGGCGGCAGGGCCAGCATCGATGTGTCGCTGCGCGAGCCGATCGACCTGCTCGGCGAGCTGAAGTCGCGCTGCGAGCTCGACTTCGAGGTCCGCAGCAACGGTGCCGGCGAGCTGATCCTCGACCTCGCCGCCTAGGCTCGCTCGTCGGCGCGCCCGCAGGCCCGCCGCGGCCGTGGCGCGCACCGCCGACGGACGGTCGGCGCGCTGGACTACACTTCGCCTCCGATTACGAGTTCCCCGGGGCTGTAGCTCAGCTGGGAGAGCGTGCGGCTGGCAGCCGCAAGGTCGTGGGTTCGAGTCCCATCAGCTCCATTCGCCCCGATCGCCGCCCCGATCGCCGACCCGGTCTGATCGTCGGGGACCGGCGATCTAGACTCCGCGGCTCGTGAGCGTCCAGGAGCAGCGATACGAGCCCTTGCCGATCGAGGCGAAGTGGCAGGAGATCTGGGAGCGGGAGCGCACCTGGGTGGTCCCGAACCCCGGCGAGGAGCGCTTCGATCCCGCCAAGCAGAAGGCCTACGTGCTCGAGATGCTGCCCTACCCGTCCGGCGAGCCCCACGTCGGCCATCTCAAGGTCTACTCGGTCGGCGACGCGATCGCCCACTTCCGCCGCCGCAACGGCTTCGACGTGATCCACCCGATGGGCTATGACGCCTTCGGGCTCCCGGCCGAGAACCACGCGATCCGGACCGGCGAGCACCCGAGGGTCTCGACCGAGCGTTCGATCGAGGAGTTCCGCGAGCAGTTCAAGCAGTGGGGCATCTCGATCGACTGGACGCGTGAGGTTGCCACCGACTGGCCCTCCTACTACCGATGGACCCAGTGGATCTTCCTGAGGCTGTTCGAGCAGGGCCTCGCCTATCGCGACGAGGCGGCCGTCCAGTGGTGCCCGAACGACGCGACAGTGCTCGCCAACGAGCAGGTCGTCGACGGTCGATGCGAGCGTTGCGGAACGCTGGTCGAGCCGCGCCGTCTCGAGCAGTGGTTCTTCAAGATCACCGACTACGCCGACCGGCTGCTGGAGGACTTCGACCTGCTCGAGTCGTGGCCGGAGAACGTGGTCACGATGCAGCGCAACTGGATCGGGCGGTCCGAGGGCGCCGAGGCCGTCTTCCGCTGCGAGGAGCTCGAGCTCGACTTCACCGTGTTCACGACGCGCCCCGACACGCTGTTCGGCGCGACCTTCTTCGTCCTCGCCCCCGAGCATCCGGAGATCGAGCGGCTGATCGAAGGGACTCCCGAGGCCGACGAGGTGCGCGACTACGTCGCGCAGACGATGCGCGCCTCGGCCGAGGACCGCGGCGCCGAGGACCGCGAGAAGACCGGCGTGCGGATCGGGCGCACCGTCACCAACCCGGTGAACGGCGAGCGGATCCCCGTGTTCGTCGCCGACTACGTGCTGATGGAGTACGGCACCGGCGCGATCATGGCGGTTCCCGCCCATGACGAGCGCGACTTCGAGTTCGCGCGGAGGTTCGGGCTCGAGATCCGGCCGGTGGTCGCCCCCGCCGAGGGCTCGCCGGTCCCCGACGACGAGGCCTACGTCGATCAGGGCCCCGACGACGTGCTGATCAACTCGGGCCCGTTCGATGGCCTGACGCCGGCAGCGGCCAAGGAGGGGATCATCGCCTGGCTCGGTGAGCGCGGCCTCGGCCGCGAGGCGGTCAACTACCGGCTCCGCGACTGGCTGCTCTCCCGGCAGCGCTACTGGGGCTGCCCGATCCCGATCGTCCACTGCGATCGCTGCGGGGTGGTGCCGGTGCCCGACGATCAACTCCCGGTCGAGCTGCCGGAGATCGAGGACTACCAGCCGAAGGGCAGGAGCCCGCTGGCGGCGGCCGAGGACTGGGTCGCCACGACCTGCCCGACCTGCGGCGGGCCGGCGCGGCGCGAGACCGACACGATGGACACCTTCGTCGACTCCTCGTGGTACTTCCTCCGATACCTCGACCCCGACAACGACCGGCTGCCGTTCGACCGCTCGATCGCCGACCACTGGATGCCGGTCGACCAGTACATCGGTGGCGTCGAGCACGCGATCCTGCATCTGATGTACGCGCGCTTCTTCACCAAGGCGCTCGCCGACGGCGGCTACCTCGACGTGCAGGAGCCGTTCACGAACCTGTTCACGCAGGGGATGATCACCCGCGACGGGGCGAAGATGTCGAAGTCGAAGGGCAACGTCGTCAGCCCGCGCGAGTACGTCGAGCGACTCGGCGCCGACACTTCCCGGACCTACATCTGCTTCATGGGCCCGCCGGAGCGGGGCGGCGACTGGGTCGACGAGGGAGCGGAGGGCGTGCACCGGTTCCTCGCCCGACTCTGGCGGCTCGGCCTCGAGGTCGATCAGCGGACGACCGCCGACGGCGAGCTGCCCGAGCGGCCCGAGGCCGGCGTCCGCGAGCTGCTGGCCAAGACGCACTGGGCGATCGACAAGGCGACCCGTGACTTCGAGCGCGGCTTCCAGTTCAACACCGCGATCGCGGCCGTGATGGAGCTGGTCAACGATGGCTACCGACTCAAGGACGACCTGTTCGGTGACCCGGAGGGAGATCTGGCCCTGCGCTTCGCGACGGCGACCGCCGCCTCGCTGATCTTCCCCTTCGCCCCGCACCTCGGCGCCGAGATCTGGGAGCTGCTCGAGGGTGGCCGGGTCTGGGAGGAGCCCTGGCCCGCGGCCGACCCAGCGATGCTGGCCAGGGACACCTTCACCCTCGTCGTTCAGGTCAACGGCAGGGTCCGGGCGAAGATCGAGGCCGAGTCCGGCCTCGACGATGACGAGCTGCTGGCGCTCGCGCGCGCCGACGCTCACGTCAGCGAGCAGCTCGACGGCCGCGACGTGATCAAGGAGATCGTCGTACCCGGAAGGCTCGTCAACCTCGTCGTCCGCTGATCGGCGCCTTCCCGGACCGCTTCCGCGCCGGGCGTTTGGTACAAGTCACCGCAGATGCTCGTCAGGCGACTCTCCGACGCGGCGGTCATGGACTGGCACCAGCTCAGCTCCCACATCCTGATGGATGCCGGAGAGCTCGGCTCCCGCCACCTGACCGTGACCTGGCTCGAGGTGCCGCCGGGGGTCTCGCAGGCCCTGCACTCGCACGAGGAGGCCGAGCAGGTCTACGTCGTCGTCGGCGGCACCGGAACGCTCTCCGCCGCCGGTGATACCGAGACGTTGGAGCCGGGCGACCTGGCCCTGATCCCGCCGGCGAGCGACCACACGATCGCCAACCATGGCGACGGCCCGCTGGCGCTGGTCTCCGTGCAGTCACCGGCGGTATCGGTCGAGGAGACCTTCGGGCGCCAGCTCGCCGAGGTTGCCGGCTACGAGGACGAGGACGAGTACTGAGGGTGGCCGGCGACGGCCTCGCCCGCCGGCGCGTGATCGTCCACGGGCGGGTCCAGGGGGTCTTCTTTCGCGCATCCGCAAGGCAGCAGGCCGCGGCCCGCGGCGTCAGCGGATCGGCCCGTAATCGCCCGGACGGCACCGTCGAGGCCTGCTTCGAGGGCCCGCCGGACAGGGTCGAGCAGCTCGTCGCCTGGTGCGCGGAAGGCCCCGAGGGCGCGCGGGTGAGCCGGGTCGAGGTGATCGAGGAGGAGCCGCGGGGAATCCGCGGCTTCGAGCTCGGCTGACGGCCCGCCCGGCGCAGCAATCGTCACCACCGCGGCGCTGACTCGCGGCGCGGCGTGCCACACCGCTGACCGCGGGACACCGATCCTGGGGCGATGCTCGGGCGGTGTGGTCAGATCCTCGGGGCGGTGATCCGATGGGTGCCGGGATGAGCCGACTCCAGGTCGGTGCCTATGCGGCGCTCGCCGTGGTGTTGCTGCTGCTCGGGGCCCGAGCGCTGCGGAGCGAGACGGGGGCGTCCTCCGAGGCCGCCGGATCGCCGCTCGCCTCCGAGCCGGTCGGATCGGGCGGGCCGGGCCCGGCGAGCGGCGACGTCGTCGTCCACGTCTCCGGGGCGGTGCGCGACCCCGGCGTCTATCGACTGCCCGCCGGCTCGCGGGTCGAGCAGGCGGTGGAGCGCGCCGGTGGCGCCGGTCCGGCCGCCACCCCCGACGCGATCAACCTCGCCGCGCGACTCGCCGACGGTCAGCAGGTGGTGGTGCCCAGCCGCCGCGGCACCGCGGCCGCCGGTGCAGCCGTCGAGGACGGGCCGATCAGCCTCGGGTCCGCGACCGCCGATCAGCTCGAGGAGATCGACGGGATCGGCCCGGTCACCGCGGAGACGATCGTCAACTTCCGTGATCAGCAGGGCGGCGTCTCCGCGGTCGAGGACCTCGATCAGATCCCAGGGATCGGACCGACGACGATGGAGGCGCTGAGCGCACGACTGCAGCCGTGAGGGCGCCGCCGACGGCCTGGTGGCGGCACGCTGCCCTGGCCGGCGCGGCGGCGGGGCTGATCCTCTCTCCGTCGGCGGATCCGGGTGAGGCGCCGGCACTGATGGTGATCGCGGTGCTCGCCGGCCTCGTGCTCGCCCGCGCCCGCCCGGGGGGAGCGGGACGGGCGCCGGCTGCGGCGGCGCTGCTGTGGCTGGCGCTGCTTGCGGCGGCCGGCGTCTGTGCGGGCCTCGGCCTCGGCGCCCTGCGGGTCGCGGCGATCGATCGCTCGGCCGCCTCCGGCGAGCCGGGCGAGCGGATCGAGCTCGCCGGCTTCGTCGTCGGCCCGCCGCGGGCCGAGGGCGGCGAGCTGCGAATCCCGCTGCAGACCGACCGCGGCCGGCTCCTGCTGGTCGCCGATCGCGCCGAGCGCGAGCCGCGGGTGGGCGAGCAGCTGCTCGCCCGGGGCTTCCTCACCGAGCCCGAGCCGTGGCGGTCGGCGTATCTCCGCAGGCTCGGGATCGGCCTCGAGCTCCGGGCGCGGGCGGTCGTCCCCACGGGGGCGCCGCGGGCCGGTCCCGAAGGTCTCCTCGACCGGATCCGGAGTCGCTCCGAGGACGCGGTCAGCGCGGGCCTGGATCCGCCCCAGGCGGCGCTGGCGCTCGGCTTCGTCCTCGGACAGGACGACCGGATCGACGCGCTGACCCGCGAGGCCTACCGTCGTTCCGGCCTCGCCCACCTACTCGCCGTAAGCGGGCAGAACGTGATGCTGCTGGCGATCCTCGCGGGCATCGCCCTCGCCGCCCTCGGCGTCGGGCCGAGGGCCAGGCTGCTGCTGGTCCTGGCGCTGATCGCGGTCTACGTGCCGGTCGCCGGGGCGGGGCCGTCGATCCAGCGGGCGGCGGTGATGGGCGCCGCCGGGATCGTCGCCGGGCTCGCGGGTCGGGCTACGGACCGGGTCTACGTGCCCCTGCTCGCGGCCTTCGCGACCCTGCTGCTGAACCCGCTCGCAGCCGGTGACATCGGCTGGCAGCTGAGCTTCGCCGCCGTGATCGGGATCGCGCTGTGGTCGGCGCCGATCGCGGCACTCCTGCGCGAGCGCCTGGCCCCTGAACCGAGCCGGCGCCGGCTCGCCGGGCCGGCCTGTGAGGGGGCCGGCCTGACGATCGCCGCCACGCTGGCCACCGGCCCGTTGATGGCCCACCACTTCGAGACGGTCTCGCTGGCGTCGCTGCCAGCGAACCTGCTGGCGCTGCCGGCGATCCCGCCGGTCATGTGGCTGGGAATGGCGGCAGCGATCGCCGGGCAGCTGCCGCTCGTCCCGACCGCCCCGCTGGCGGTCGTCGAGGGTCCCCTGCTCGACTACATCAGCACGATCGCGCGGCTGTTCGCTGCGGCCGACTGGGCGGTGATCGAGCTTCCCGCCCCGTCGCCCTGGGGCCTCGGCGCGATCTACGCGGGGCTGCTCGCCGGGGTCGGGGCCGCGATCCGCGTTCTACAGCGAAGGCGGCGGATCGGCTTCGGTCGTGGTGTCGGTGCGTCGGTGGCCCTGCTGGTGGCGCTGCTTCTGCTTCGCTCAGCCCTCGGCGGCGGTGGCACCGGGCCGGCCCAGCCGGCCCCCGGGAGCCTGCGGATCACCGCGATCGACGTCGGACAGGGGGACTCGATCCTCCTGCAGTCGGGGGCTGCCGCGGCGCTCGTCGATACCGGTCCGCCGGGCGCCGGGCTCTCGGACTCGCTGCGCCGGCTCGGGGTCGAACGGCTCGGGGCCGTCGTGATCACTCACGATCAGCGTGATCATGCGGGGGCGATCGGCGATGTCCTCGCCACGGCCAGGGTCGACCGCCTCGTGCTCGCGCGCCCGGCGCCCGCAGCCGCCGGCACGGCGCGCGCGGCCGGCGTCGAGGTGAGCCGCGTCGCGGAGGGCTCCGAGCTGGCGTTCGGCCGGCTCAGACTCCAGGTCCTCTCGCCGAGGCCCGGGCCGGCCGCTCCCGGAGTCGATCCGAACGCCGAGTCGCTCGTCCTCGCGGCCCGGTTCGGCGGCTGGACGGCGCTGCTCGGCGGCGACGCGGAGGCCGAGGCGACGGCGGTCGATCCGGGCCCGATCGACGTGCTCAAGGTCGCTCACCACGGCAGCGCCGACGCCGGCCTCGGGGCGCTGCTCGACCGCAGCGCCCCACGGGCGGCGATGATCAGCGTCGGTGCCGGCAACGGCTACGGGCATCCCACCGCGGAGACCCTGTCGGCCCTCGAGGAGCGCGGGATCTGCGTCCTGCGCACCGACTTGTTGGGCGACGTCTACACGGAGCTCGGCCGGGCGGGGATGTCGGTCGGCTCCGAGCGGGGTGAGCTGCCCGCGGCGTGCCGGGCGAGCGAGGGCGAGGCTCCGTAGTTCCCCGGGGGGACCACGCGTGGCCAACCCTGAGCGCGCCGGCGCCGCGCCCTCTAGCCTCCCCCGCAGCCTCCGCTCGAGGCGCTCGATGCCGATCACCGCACCCAACAGCAGACCGATTCGAACGGCGGTCGCCGCGGCGCTGCTGGCGGTTCTGGCGCTGCTCGCGGCTGCCGCTCCCGCGGGGGCGGCCGGGACCGTGCACATCACCGGCAAGGCCTACCGCTTCAACCAGATGAGCACATACATCGAGGGGGCCACGATCCGGGTCCGTGAGTACCCGAGTATCACCGCGACGACCGATGCGAACGGTGACTACGACCTCGAGGTGCCGAGGGACGCCAACGTCACCCCCTACATCGACCCGGGCGGCGACTACAACGAGATCGACCTGCAGACCTTCCACACCCGCGGCAAGGACATCCGCAACGCCAACTTCCAGACCCCGCACGACCTCGAGTACGGGCTGCTGGCGGCGCTGCTCGGCATCGAGATCGGCCCCGACGGACGCCCGTCGGAGTGCGTGATCGTCACCACCGTCTCGGCCCGCAACGTGCGCGGGGTGCCCTACGAGGTCTTCCACGAGCGCACCCCGCACGGCGTCGCCGGCGCCACCGCCCGCACCTCTCCGGCGCTGCCCGGACCGATCTACTTCAACGACAGCGTGATCCCGGATCCCTCCGAGACCGAGTCCTCCGGGGATGGGGGGATCATCTGGGACGTCGTCCCGCCCGGCGCCTACCGAGTGGTCGCCGATCATCCGACGACGCGGTTCGCGAGCTTCCTCGCGAGCTGCGCTCCGGGCAGGGTGGTGAACGCCAACCCGCCGTGGGGCGCCTACGAGCTCGCCGCCGGCGAGAAGCCCCTGCGCGCCGGCATCGTCGCGGCGCCCGAGCCCCGGGTGAGGGTGGTACGCAAGGGCCGGCGGAAGCGGCAGATCGTGATCCGGGTGCAGGGGGCCGAGGTCCTGAGTGCCGACGTGGTCCTCCGCAAGGCGCGCGAGCGGGTCGTCCGCAAGCGGGGCAAGGAGATCGCGGTCGGCGGCGACAAGATCAAGCTGCCGGTTCCGCGCGGGGTCGGACGGGGCAGGGCGATGGTCGAGGTCGCGCTCACCGACGCGGCCGCCGGGCGCGTGATCAGCAAGCACCGGATCAAGCTGCCCAGCCGCAGGCCCTAGCGCCGGGGCACTCCGCAACTCCCGCGTGCCCGTAGCGGCGCAGTCGCGGCCGTTCGCACATCTAGACTCGGCCGCGACGACGATGGCCGACCAGATCAAACCCGCCTATCTGATCGCCGGTGACGATGGCGCGAAGCTCGATCAGACGCTCTCGCGCCTGCGGGCGCGGGCCGAGCGGGAGGGGGGCGCGGGGTCGCTGGAGGCCTTCGAGGCCGGTGCCGGCGGCGGCCCCGACGTCGAGGCGCTGGTCGCCTCGATGCCGGCGATCTCGCTGATGGCCAGCCACCGCTACCTGCTCGCCGACGGCGTCGAGCGCTGGCGGGCTCCACAGGTGAAGCGAATCACCGCGGCCCTCGACTCGCCGATCGAAGACCTGACCGTGGTCCTGGTTGCCCGCGGCAAGGCTCCGAAGGGGCTCGCCGAGGCCGTCGAGAAGGCCGGCGGCGAGGTCCGGACCTTCGCGGCGCCGGGCAAGCGCGACCTGCCGGCCTGGGTCACCGCCGCCGCCGAGCGGCGCGGACTGCGGCTCGGCCCGGATGCCGCCCGCTCGCTGATCGCGCGGGTCGGGGACGGCACCGTCCGGCTCAGCACCGAGCTCGACCGGATTGCGCTCTGGGCCGAGCAGGGGGCGGAGGTCGATGCCGAGGAGGTCGAGGAGCTGACCGTGGACACCTCCGAGCGCGCCGGCTGGACGCTGGCGGACGCGATCGTCGCCCGTGATCCGCGGGAGGCGGTGCTGGTCGCGGACGCGCTGATCGAGCAGGGCGAGGCGGTCACGCCGATGATCTACGGCATGGCCACCCGGCTGCGGAACGCCCACCAGGCGGCGATTGGGCTCGAGCAGGGCAGGCCCGCCAGGGAGGTCGAGGCGTCGCTGCCGTTGGCGCCGTATCCGGCGAAGATGGTGGTCCGCTCGGTCGCGGGCGTCGCCCCGGTCGAGCTCTCCGAGGCGCTCTGCCGGATCGCCGACCTGGAGTGGTGGACGCGAGGCGGCTCGGACTACGAGGAGCGGCTCGCGATGACGCTCGCGGTGCGCGAGGCTGCCGGGACGTCGCGTGGCGGCTGAGTCGCGGCGGCGGGGGCTAGGTGCCCGCGCCGGCGACCAGGCGGGCGGCGCGCTGCTTCTTGCGGGCGGCGGTGTTCGCGTGCATGGCGCCCTTCTGCACGGCCTTGTCGATCCGCGAGACGAGCAGCCGGTGCTGCTCGTTGATCGCCTCGGCATCGCCCGCGTCGACCGAGCTCTCGAGCTCGCGGAAGCGCGTCTTGACGACGCTCGTCAGGCGCCGGTTCTCCCGTCGCTCCCGCTCGCTGCGAAGGATCCGCTTCTTCTGTGAGGCGATGTTGGCCATCAGCGGCGCCGTACTTTAGAGATTCACGGTCGTGATCGAGGACAACGAGGAACAGCCCCGGTCCGCGCGGTCCGCCCCCGACACCGACGTCGCCGTCGAGACGGCGCAGGAGCCGGGTCCGGAGGGTGATGCGGAGAGTGGCCGGCTGGGGCGCTCGACCGCCTTCTTCTCCGTCGCGACGGGCTTCTCGCGCGTTGCCGGGCTGATCCGCGAGATCGTCGCGGCGAGCTACTTCGGCGTCACCGGCCCGATGTCGGCCTTCACGATCGCCTTCCAGCTCCCGAACCTGTTCCGGATGCTGTTCGCCGACGCCGCGCTGCAGGCTGCGTTCGTGCCGGTCTTCACCGAGCAGCTCGAGGCCGGCAGGCGCCCGAGCGCCTTTCGCCTCGCCTCGACCCTGATCTTCCTGGCCACGATCGTGCTCGGGTTCCTGACGGCGCTGTTCATCCTGCTCGCGCCGGTGATCGTGCCGCTGTTCGCGCCCGGCCTCGAGGGCGCCGAGGAGGAGTTGACGGTCAACCTCGCTCAGCTGCTATTCCCGATCCTCCTGATGCTCGGCGTCTCCGGCGTCGTCGTCGGGGTGTTGAACAGCTACAACCGCTTCGGCGTCTTCGCGATCGCGCCGCTGTTCTGGAACCTGGCGATCATCGCCGTGCTCGTCGGCCTCGCTCCGGCCTTCCCCGAGGGCGACGAGATCTACGCCTACGCGATCGGCGTCCTGGTCGGCACCGCGCTCCAGCTCTCCCTCGTCGCCTGGGATCTCCGCAACACCCCCTTCCGGCTGCAGCGGGTGTTCGACTGGCGCAGCCCGCTGGTCAAGAAGGTGCTGCTGCTGATGCTGCCGGTGACGATCAGCCTCGGCCTGATCAACTTCAACCTCTCGATCAACAGCCTGTTCGCCACGCTCGTCGAGGGCTCGATCGAGGGCGAGCCGCTCGGCAACTTCGCTCCCGCCGCGATCGACAAGGCGTTTCGGCTCTACATGCTCCCGCAGGGAGTGTTCTCGGTTGCGGTCGCCACGGTGATCTTCCCGACGCTCGCCCGCTACGCGGCCCGGCGCGAGTACGACAGCCTGCGCTCGACGATGGCGAACGGGATGCGGATGATCATCCTCGTTCTGGTGCCCGCGGCCGCGGCCCTCCTCGTTCTCAGCGAGCCGATCACCGAGCTCGTCTACCAGCGCGGCGAGTTCGATGCAAACCAGACCGACCTGGTCAGCGAGGCGCTCTTCTGGTTCGCCTTCTCGCTGCCGTTCAACGGCCTCTTCCTGTTGATGACCCGGACCTTCTTCAGCCTGCAGCGCCCCTGGATCCCGACCGCGATCGCGGTGATCAACCTGGTCCTCACAGCGCTCGGCTCGCTGCTCCTCTACAAGCCGTTCGGGATCGGCGGCATCGTCGCCGCCACGGCGATCGCGACCAGCGCCAGCGTCCTCGCCCAGGGCCTGATCCTGAGGCGCGAGCTGCACGGGTTGGAGATCGGCTCGTTGATCGACGGCGCGATCAGGGTCACGGCCGGAGCCGCGGTGCTCGCCGCAGTCGCCTATCTCGTCTGGTCTGGCCTCGACGGCGCGGTCGGCACCGGCACCATCGGTCAGATCATCGCGGTCGGCGGCGGCCTCACCGCGGGCGCGCTTGCCTACCTGGCGGTCGTCCTCGCCCTGCGGGTCCCAGAGGCCCGTCAGCTCCTGCGCGTGATCCGCCCGGCGCGCTGATCCGCCGCGAGATCATCGTTGACCACATATGACGTGGGAAACGATGCGTTCGGCGTCCTACCGCGGGGCCGAGAGGCGTAGGCCGAGGACGATTCGCCCGACCGGCGCCCAGTTCGGGTCGTCGATCCCCTTCAGTCGCTCGCACTCGGAGCCGCGGTCGAAGCCGCTGCCACCGGAGCAGAGATCCTTGTCGGCGCCGCCGTCGAGGTCGTCGTCGTCCTCCTCGCCGTACATCTTGTCGTCGCCCTCGTTGCCGCGCAACAGGTCGCGGCCCTTGCCGCCGTACATCTTGTCGTCGCCGGGCCCGCCGACCAGGCGCCCGTTCTTGCCCGGCTGCTTCTTCTGGATCTTCGGCGAGTAGTCGTCGCCCGATCCGGCCTTGATCAGGTCGTCGCCGAAGTAGCCGACCAGGTAGTCGATGCCGCCGCCACCGAAGATCCGGTCGTCGTCGCTGCCGCCCCAGACGTAGTCGTTGCCGCCGCCGGTGCGGATCAGGTTGCGACCTCGGTCCCCGTTCACCTCGTCCTTACCGCCGCCGGTCCTGAACTGATCGTTGCCGCGGCCGTCGCTGACCGTGTCGCTGCCGGCCCCTGTCGCGTAGCGATCGTTGCCGTCCCCATCGCTGACCTTGTCGCCGTTCGACCCGGTGTCGTAGCGATCGTTTCCGGCGCTGTCCCAGACGCGGTCGCCGCCGGACGAGGTGCAGATCAGATCGTCGCCCTTGCCGCCGTCGACCTGGTCCTTGCCGGCGCCGGTGTTGATCACGTCGTTGCCGTTCGTACCGGTGACGCGATCGTTGGCGTCGCTGATCGGCTTGCCCTGGCTGTTCAGGGTGATCGTCACCGCCTTGCCCAGGCACTTCGCCGGCGCCGGGGCGGCCTCGCCTGCGCCCGGCGCCACCAGGACCAGGCCGCTCAGCAGCCCGACCAAGAGCGGGCCCGCCGCCCGCCTGCCCCTAACCTCTCGCGTTCGCGCCACGGTGCGAGTCTAGTCCCGGCCCGACCGGGCATCAAGCCGGCCCTGACGCTCTCAACATGGAACAGATCCGCAACTTCTCGATCATCGCCCACATCGACCACGGCAAGTCGACGCTCGCGGATCGGATCCTCGAGATAACCGGCGCGATCACCGAGCGCGAGATGCGCGAGCAGGTCCTCGACTCGATGGATCTGGAGCGCGAGCGGGGGATCACGATCAAGGCACAGGCCGTCCGGGTCGAGTATCCGGCGCTCGACGGAAGCACCTATCACCTGCACCTGATCGACACCCCCGGTCACGTCGACTTCTCCTACGAGGTGTCGCGCAGCCTCGCAGCGTGCGAGGGCGCCCTGCTCGTCGTCGATGCCGCCCAGGGCGTCGAGGCGCAGACGGTCGCCAACACCTATGCGGCGGTCGAGGCGGGGCTCGAGCTGATCCCGGTGCTGAACAAGGTCGACCTGCCCGGCGCCGAGCCCGAGCGCGTCGCGGCCGAGATCGCCGATCTGCTCGGCACCGACCCCGAGGACGCGATCCCGATCTCGGCGAAGACCGGGGAGGGGGTCGATCGGGTCCTGGAGGCGATCGTGGCGAGGGTGCCGCCGCCGCGGGGCGACCCCGCGGCACCGCCGCGGGCACTGATCTTCGACTCCGAGTTCGACCAGTACCGCGGCGTCGTCGCCTACGTGCGGATCGTCGACGGCGGCTTCCGGGAGGGCTCCGCGATCCGGGCGATGCAGACGGGGACCGAGGCGGAGATCGATGAGATCGGCTACTTCCGGCCGCGGATGACGCCGACCCCGGCGATGTCGGCGGGCGAGGTCGGGTATGTGATCACCGGTCTCAAGGACCTCGCCAAGCTCCGCGTCGGCGACACGCTCACCGCGGCCGTCGACGGCGCCGTGGACGCGCTGCCCGGATACCGGGAGGTGCAGCCGGTGGTCTTCTGCGGGCTGTTCCCGATCGACACCGACCGCTACGAGGACCTCCGCGACGCCCTCGACAAGCTCTCGCTGAACGACGCCGCGCTCTCCTACGAGCCGGAGACCTCCGACGCGCTCGGGTTCGGATTCCGCTGCGGCTTCCTCGGCCTGCTGCACATGGACATCGTTCGCGAGCGCCTCGAGCGGGAGTACGACCTCGACCTGCTCGCGACGACGCCGACGGTTCGCTACTGGGTCCACAGGACCGACGGCGAGTCGTTCGAGGTGCACAGCCCGACCGAGATGCCCGATCCGGGATCGATCGACTCGATCGAGGAGCCGTACATCCGCGCCTCGGTGATCACACCGACCGAGCACGTCGGTGCCGTGATGGAGCTCTGCCAGGAGCGCCGCGGCACCCACGTCGACATGCACTACCTGAGCCCCGAGCGGGTCCAGCTTCGCTACGACCTCCCGCTCGGCGAGATCGTGCTCGACTTCTTCGACCAGCTCAAGTCCTCGACCCGCGGCTACGCGTCGCTCGACTACGAGCCGATCGAACGCCGTGCCGGTGACCTGGTCAAGCTCGACGTGCTGCTCGCCGGCGAGCCCGTCGACGCGCTCTCGGTGATCGTGCACAGGGACAAGGCCTATGAGGCGGGCAAGCGACTCGTCAGCCGGCTCCGCAAGACGATCCCCAGGCAGCTGTACGACGTGCCGGTGCAGGCCGCCGTCGGCTCGCGGATCCTCGCACGGGAGACGGTGAAGGCGCTGCGCAAGGACGTCACCGCGAAGCTCTACGGCGGCGACGTGACCCGCAAGAAGAAGCTGCTCGAGAAGCAGAAGAAGGGCAAGAAGCGGATGAAGCAGGTCGGCCAGGTCGAGGTCCCACAGGAGGCATTTCTCGCGGTCCTGCAGATCGGCGACGATGACTGAGGGCCGCGGCCCGGACCGGGCTCGCCGGGTCCACTAGGCTCGGGCGATGCGCCTCGGAGAGATCGGCAGAGGGCCACTGTTCCCGGCTTCCGGGCCGCGGGGAAAGCGGGTGCTACGGCGGGTGCGGGGGATCGTTCTCGCGGTCGGCGGCTTCATCCTCGTCACCCTGCTGCTGCCGCTGCTGCTGGTCGGCGCCCTGCTCGTCGATCTCTATCTGAAGCTCACCAGCGGCAAGCCGATGGTCGGGGTCCGGCTGGTGCTGTTCCTCTGGTGGTTCCTGTTCAACGAGGTGTGGACGCTGATCGCGCTGTTCGGCGTCTGGTTGTTGACCGGCGGCCCCTTCGGCAAGGGCTCGATGCGCCGCCGCCGCGGCATCTACTGGCTCCGGCCCGCGTGGGTCGGATCGGTGCTCGCGGGCCTCCGGGTGCTGTTCGGGATCAGGCTCGAGATCGAGGGCCGCGAGGCTGCCGCGCCCGGGAGGACCTTGATCATGATGCGTCACGCCTCGATCATCGACAACGCGCTCGGGGACACCCAGATCGCCGGCCCGCTCGGGCTTGGCCTCCGCTACGTCGTCAAGCGCGAGCTCGAGGCGCTGCCGCTGATCGACATCGGCGGGCGCTGGATAACCACCAACTTCCTGCAGCGCGCGTCCGGCGACGCTGAGGCGGAGATCGCCAAGCTGAGGCAGCTCGCGCACGACGTCGGCCCCGCCGAGTCGGTGTTGATCTACCCCGAGGGCACCAGGGCGACCTCGAAGAAGATCGCCAGGGCGAAGGAGATCATCCGCGAGCGGCAGCCCGAGGTCGCCCCGCTGGCGGAGACGATGGTCAACCTGCTGCCGCCGCGGCTGGGCGGCCCGCTGGCGCTGCTCGAGGAGGCGCCCGACTTCGATGTCGTCTTCTTCGCGCACGTCGGCTTCGACGGCTTCGAGTACGTGAGCGACATCTGGGCGGGAGGTCTGAACGGCGCAACGGTGAGGATGAAGATCTGGCGCGTGCCAGCATCGGAGATCCCGCGCGGCGGCGGCGAGCGGGCGCTCACCGAGTGGCTCTACGGCGAGTGGCAGCGGATGGATCGCTGGGTCGGTGAGCAGCTCGAGGAGCTCGACCACAGCGCCGCCTCGGGCAAGGCAGCCAGCGATGTAGGCTCGCCGGCATGAGCTCCAGCCGGATACTCGCGGCGATCGCGGTCGGTCGCCTGCTGATCGGCCTCGCGATGCTCGTGCTCCCGGTCGAGGTCGCCCGCCGGTGGCTCGGTCGCGGCGCCGGCACCCCCGAGAGCGGGGCCTTCGTCAGGGCGGTCGGTGGGCGTGACGTCGCCTACGCGCTCGGCAGCCTGCAGGGCGCCCGCTCCGGCGATCCGCGACCGTGGCTGGCGGCCGGGCTGCTCGTCGACGGGGTCGACTCGTGGGCGACGCTGGCGACCGGCACGGTCCCGCTCCGGCGCCGCATCGCCGGCGGCTGGGCGGCATTCGCCGCCGTAGGCATGGCGGCCGCCGGTCTGATCGCCAACGACGACGTCCCGACCTGAGCGGCTCAGCGCTTAGGCCCACCTAACCGGCTTTGCTACTTTGCGCCGACGATGCCGTCGGGGCGCAAGGTGAAGGTGAAGAAGCGTTGCTGCAAGTCGGGCCCGCGCTGCGGGCGCTGCCCGGCAGCGATGAAGCGACTGCAGCGCAAGGGCCTCGCCCGCCGGACCGGCAACCGGAGCTACGTGATCTCCCTGGAGGCGAGCAAGCGGGACATCAAGGCGGCCCGCAAGCGCTAGCTGCAGGCTCCGATCGGGCCCCGGCCCGTAGGATCGTGACCGGTTCCCGGACGGAGGTAGGTGCTAAATGCAGATGCGAGCGGCGGTACTCGAGGAGTTTGGCGAGCCCCTCGAGGTGCAGCAGGTCGAGCTCAACGACCCCGGCCCGGGCGAGGTGCTCGTCCGGCTCGAGGCCTGTGGCGTCTGCCACACGGACCTCTACACCGCGTCCGGGGTCGATCCCTCGGGCTACGCCCCGACGGTGCTCGGTCACGAGGGGGCCGGCGTGGTCGAGAAGCTCGGCGCCGGCGTCGAGTTGCTGCGCGAGGGCGATCATGTCGTCACCCTGTTCTCGCCCCAGTGTGGTGAGTGCGTTCACTGCAGAGACGAGCGCACCAACCTCTGCCTCGCGATCCGCGAGCAGCAGAACAAGGGCTATCTGCCGGACGGCACGACCCGCCTCAAGCGCGCCGGCGGGTCCGAGGAGATTCGTCACTTCATGGGGACCTCGACCTTCGCCGAGTACACGGTGATGCCCGAGATCGCGCTGGCCAAGGTCAGCCCGGAGGCCCCGCTCGATCGCGCCTGCCTGTTCGCCTGCGGCCTCTCGACCGGGCTCGGCGCCGCGATCAACACCGCCAAGGTGCGCGAGGGCTCGACCTGCGTCGTCTTCGGCGCCGGCATGGTTGGGCTGGGCGCCGTCGCCGGCGCCCGCCTGCAGGGCGCCGAGCGGATCATCTGCGTCGATCTCTCCGATGATCGGCTCGAGCTGGCCAGGGGCCAGGGCGCGACCGAGGTGGTCAAGGGAGGCGATCAGGTCGTCGAGTGGATCCTCTCCGAGACCGACGGCTTCGGGGCCGACTACACCTTCGAGGCGACCGGCAACGTCGCGGTGATGCGGCAGGCGGTCGAGTCGGCGCGAATGGGCTGGGGGTTGTGCACCGTCGCGGGGGTGGCCGGCAAGGGTGAGACGCTCGACGTGATTCCCCGCCTGCTGATCACCGGGCGTCGCATCGCGGGCTCCTCGTTCGGCGGCGTCAAGGGGCGGGAGGGCGTGCCGAAGCTCGTCGACCTGTACCTGGACGGACAGATCGACGTCGATCCGTTCATCTCGCACCGGATCGCTCTCGAAGATGTCAACCGGGGTTTCGAGCTGATGGAGGCCCAGGACGGGATCCGCAGCGTGATCGAGCTCAACTGAGCGGAAAGGACCGAGCGGCAGATGATGATTCTCCGAGCGGAGGAGGGCAACTTCCTCTCGAACGCCTACCTGATCGCGGACCAGGCAACCGGCAAGGGTGTCCTGGTCGACTCCAACGGCGCGACCGATCCACTGGTCGAGTTCGCCGATCGCGAGGACATCGACGTCACCCACATCCTGCTCACCCATCATCACTACGACCACGTGGTCGGGGTCGAGCAGCTGGCAGAGCACTTCGGCGTCGGCGTCTGGGCCCACGAGCTGTGCGCGGCCGAGGTCGATGCGGTGACGGAGACGATCGGGGACGGTGACGTCGTCGAGACGCCCGGCCTGCGCATCGAGGCGCTTCACACGCCGGGTCACTGCGCCGATCATCTCGCGTTCAAGATCAACGACGGCGACTGCCTGACCGCCGACGTGCTGTTCAAGGGAACCTGCGGCGGGACCGGAGCGCCGGGGGCGACAGGGATCGACGATCTGCGGACGTCGGTCATGGACAAGCTGATGAGCCTCGACCCGGCAACCCGGATCCACCCCGGCCACAGGCAGCCCTCGACGATCGGCGCCGAGTGGGAGGGTAATCCGTTCATCCGCCTCTGGCGCGGCCTCGATCAGCCGACCTCCGAGCCGGTGACCGTGGGCCCCGACCAGGACAACCGCCGTGAGGCGACGCTGCTGCTCTGGGCGCCCGACTACGACGGCGGCAACAAGGCGCTGGTCCGCTTCGCCGATGACGGCAGCGAGACGATCACCGGTGGCTCACAGGTTCGGCGCGAGTCCTGAGCCTGGACCGCTCGCCGTTAGGATCCCGGCATGTCCGTCGAGACCGGAGCCGTCGGCAAGGAGTACCCGCCGACCACCTACGAGGTGGGGGCCGAGAAGATCCGCGAATACGCGAGCGCCGTCGGTGAGGACAACCCCGTCTATCACGACCGCGGCGCCGCCCGGGCCGCCGGCTTTCGCGATCTGGTTGCGCCGCCGATGTTCACCGTCGTCTACGCGGCGCCCGCCCTCGGGCCCGCCGTCCTCGACCCCGAGGTCGGGATCAACTTCGCGACGATGGTCCACGGCGGCCAGGAGTTCGCCTGGGGGGAGCCCGTCTGCGCCGGCGACGTGATCACGACCAACGCGCGGGTGAGCGAGATCTTCGAGAAGGACGGCAAGGGCTTCTACGTGTTCGAGTCCGTCTCCACCAACCAGGACGGCGAAGAGGTCGTTCGCGGCACCTGGACGAACATCGTCCGCGGTGTCTGAGCGTCAGGAGGATGCCGTGAGCGAGCTCAGCGTCGGCGATCGGATCCCGGAGTTGCGGGTGACCCCCGACAAGTACCTGCCGCATCGCTACGCCGGCGCCTCCGGCGACTTCAACCCGATCCACATCGACCCCGACCTGGCCAAGCAGGTCGGCCTGCCGCAGAACATCCTCCACGGCCTCTACTCGATGGCTCAGGTGGCGCGGGCCCAGGTCGGCGCCGCCGGCGGTGACCCTCGCTCGCTGCGGCGCCTGTCGGTCCAGTTCCGAGGAATGGGCCTGCCCGAGCGGGAGATCGTCGTCAGCGGCGAGGTGACGTCGGTCGAGGACGGTCGGGTGAAGATCGAGACCGAGGCCTTCCAGGGTGACAACGGGATCATCCGCAACGGCGTCGCCGAGGTCGAGTTGCGCTGAGGCCGGGCGGGTCGGGCGCGCCCGCTCCTACAATCACATCGATGCTGACTGAGCGCCAAGAGCAGATCCTGCGCCTCGCCGTGGAGCGCTACCTGGAGACGGGCACTCCGGTCAGCTCGCGGGCGATCGCCGAGGGGGACGGCGTCGAGTGGAGCGCTTCGACGATCCGCAACGAGCTCGCTGAGCTCGAGCGCGAGGGGTGCCTGACCCACCCGCACACCTCCGCCGGCCGGGTCCCGACCGACGCCGGCTACCGCCGCTACGCCGACCTGCTCCTGCAGGTCGGGGGCGGCTCATCTGCCCGGGCGATCTCGCCCGACCTGGGCCTCTCGCAGGTCCGCCAGGAGATCAACGAGGCGCTGCGCGAGACGACGACCGCGCTCGCCCGGGCCAACGACCTCCTGGCGCTAGTCACCGCGCCGCCCGCCAGCACGGCGACCATCCACCGGGTCGAGGTCCTGCTGCTGCAGCCGCGTGTCGTCGCGGTCGTCGCGATCGCCTCCAACGGCGAGGTCTCGAAGCGCGTCTTCACCTTCTCATCGCCGGTCGACCACGGCCTCGTCGCCTGGGCCTCGTCGTTCCTGAACGAGCGACTCGCCGGCAGCTCGCTCGGCGGTCGCAGCCTGCTCTCGAGGCTCGAGGATCCGGAGCTCGGGCCGAGCGAGCGCGAGTTCCTGGCGGCGATCGGAGATGCGCTCGTCGAGCTCGGCGAGGACTCCTCCGAGCGCCTCTACATGGAGGGGACCGCCCGTCTGCTGTCCGAGTCGCACGCCGCCGACATCCCCGAGCCGGAGGGGGTCGTGCGGGCCCTCGAGGGCCGAGTCAGCGTGCTCAGCGTCCTGCGCTCGGCGCTCCGCGAGCAGTCGGTCTTCCTCTGCATCGGTGACGAGAACCCGGAGCCGGCGCTGCGCTCGGTGAGCGTCGTCAGCGCCCCCTACGGCCTCGGCTACAGGACGCTGGGGGCGGTCGGCGTGGTAGGGCCGCTGCGGATGGACTACGCCCGCGCGATCGACTCGGTTCGGGCCGCGGCCGGCGAGCTGAGCCGGTTCTTCGCAACCGTCTACGAGGGATAGGCGGCTCTTGGCGCGCGACTACTACGAGGTCCTGGGGGTCGACCGGGGTGCCGACCAGGCGGCGATCAAGCAGGCCTTCCGGCGGTTGGCCCGCGAGTTGCACCCCGATGTGAACAGTGAGGACGCGCAGGCGGAGGAGCGGTTCAAGGAGGCGGCCGAGGCCTATGAGGTCCTCTCGGACCCCGAACGCCGGCGAACCTACGACGCCTTCGGCCACGAGGGTCTGCGCTCCGGCGGCTACCAATCCTCGGCCGCGGGGTTCCAGGACATCTTCGACGCGTTCTTTGGCGGTGCGGGCGGTTTCGGCGACCTCTTCGGCGAGGGCCGGCGTCGGCGCGGCTCCGGCGGGGATGTCGCCGTCTCGGTCGAGATCACGCTTGCCGACGTCGCAACCGGCGTCACGCGGGAGGTCGAGTTCGAGGCCGTGTCCGCCTGCGAGCACTGCCACGGCAACGGCGCCGAGCCGGGCACGCCAATCGTCACCTGCGATGCCTGCGGTGGATCCGGCGAGCTCCGACAGGTCTCGCGGACGCCGTTCGGGCAGATGATGCGGACCGCGCCCTGCCCGACCTGCGGCGGCGCCGGGAGGTCGGCCGAGAGCCCCTGCAGCGCCTGTGACGGTGAGGGCCTGTCGGTCGGCGTTCGCACCTGGGAGGTCGAGATCCCGGCCGGAATCGAGCACGGCCAGCGGATCCGGATCAGCGACGCCGGACACGAGGCCGGTGCCGGCGGGCGCAGGGGCGATCTCTACGTCGAGGTCACGATCGCCCCGAACGAGGACTTCCACCGGGAGGGGCGGGATCTGGTGACCGTGGCCGCGATTCCGGTGACCACCGCGATGCTCGGCGCCGAGATCACCGTGCCGACCCTCAACGGTGAGCAGCGGGTCGAGGTCGAGGCCGGCGCGCAGCAGGGCGATTCGATCGAGCTGCGCGGCGAGGGGCTGCCGGCGCTGAACCGTTCCGCGCGCGGAAGCCTGCACGTCGTCCTCAAGCTGATCACGCCGGTCGACCTCGACCAGGAGCAGCGTGAGCTCGTCGAGCGGCTCGACGCATCGCTTGGGGCCGGCAACCAGCCGCACGGGGCCCGGGATGGGATCTTCGAACGGGTTCGCCGGGCGTTCCGTTGATCCGGCTCGCTGTGCGCTGCGAGCCGGCGCAGGCGGAGCGGGTGCTGGCCGAGCTCGTCGAGCTGGTTCCGGGCGGGGTCGAGGAGGAGCGGGGGGAGGGCTACGTCGAGTACGCGATCTACGGCCCGCCGGGGGAGCTGCCGGAGCTACCCGACATCGAGGCTGCCGCCGGCGCCGGCCTGGTCGAGATCGAGACGACCGAGATCCCCGACGACTGGGCCGACCGCTGGCGCGACTTCCACGAGCCGGTCTGGATCGGGCGCCGGCTGGTCGTGCGGCCGTCCTGGGAGCCGAGCGCGGCGGCTGACCCCGGAGCTCCGGACCGCCCGATCGAGATCGTGATCGACCCCGGCCGGGCGTTCGGAACCGGCGCCCACGCGACCACCTCGATCTGCCTCGAGCTGTTGATCGAGCATGCCGACGGCGACGAGCGGCGGGGCGCGGTCTGCGATCTCGGCACCGGCTCGGGCGTGCTCGCGATCGCGGCGGCGAGGCTCGGCTACGCGCCCGTCTACGCCCTCGACCACGAGTTGGCGGCGGTCGAGGCGGCGAGACGGAACGCTGAGCTGAACGGGGTCGAGCTGAGCGTCGAGCGCCTCAACCTCAGGGAGCGCCCGGCGCCTGGGGCGCCGTTGTGGCTGGCGAACCTGACCGCGCCGCTGCTGCTCGCGATCGCCGGGTCACCTGCGATCGGGTCGCAGCCTCGGGCGCTGGTGCTCAGTGGCCTGCTCGCCGCCGAGCGTGAGCGAGTGGTGGATGCGTTCGACGCCCGTGGATACGAGATCGCCGGCGAGCGCGTGCGGGGTGACTGGGTGGCCCTGCGGCTGATCGACGCCGATCAGGCCTGAACTCCGTGCCCCTCCGAGCGACGGCGACGGGTGGGCGTGAAGCCGCCTCGGGTGCGGATATATTGCCGGCATGCTCACAGCCGTGACCTTCTACGACGTCGTCCTCTTCTTCCACATCGCGGCCGTCGTGCTCGCATTCGGCCCGACGTTCGCGTATCCGGTCTTCCTCGCCGTCGCCGAGCGGACCGACCCGCGGGCCCTGCCGGCGGTCGGACGGGGAATCGTCAGCTGGGATCGGATCGCGCTGTTCCTGCTCGTGGTGTTGCTCGTCGCCGGCCTCTATCTGGTCGGCGACAGCCCGGCCTGGGGCCTCAGCGACTTCTACATCTCGTGGGGTCTGCTCGTGGTGATCATCATCGGTGGCCTCTCGGGTGCCTACTTCACGCCGAAGACCAAGCGTCTGGTCGAGCTTGCCGAGCGGGACATCGCCGCGGCGGGGGACGGGGAGGTTCAGCTGTCGGCGGAGTTCCAGGCGCTCAACCGGCAGCTCGGCCAGGTTGGTACCTTCGCCGGGCTCCTGATCATCCTGACGATCTACGTGATGACCGCGAAGCCGTTCCTCTAGGCGAATCGTCCGACCCGACCCGGCCGGGGGCCTGCGCCGCGAGCCGACGGGCGCAAAGATTGTCCCGATGAGCGCACGCAACTCCCTGCCGATCGCCGTCTTCGACTCCGGCGTCGGCGGGCTCACGGTTCTGCACGAGTGCCTGGTCTCGCTGCCCGAGGAGGACTTCGTCTACCTCGGCGACAGCGCCAACTTCCCCTATGGGACGAAGACCGTCGCTGAGCTCAGAGAGCTGGTCGGGCGCAACACCCGCTACCTGCTCGGTCGCGGCGCCAAGCTCCTGATCGTCGCCTGCAACTCGGCCACCTCAGCGGCTGCCGACCTGGCGGGCGAGATCGCCGACGGATTCGGGGTCGAGGTGATCACCGTGATCGGCCCGGAGGCTGAGATCGCAGCGACGATCTCCGAGCGCGGCAGGGTCGGGGTGATGGCGACGCCGGCCACGGTCGAGGGTGGCGCCTACCGGCGGGCGCTGCAGGAGGTCGGCCGCGGCCTCGAGGTGACCGAGGTCGCCGCCCACCACCTCGCGCCGATCATCCAGAACGGGTTCCCTTTCGACGAGCGCATGGTCGAGACCGTGCGCAGCTACTGCGCGCCGTTGAAGCGGGCGGATGTCGACACCCTGATTCTCGGCTGCACGCACTATCCGCTGATCGCGCCGATGCTGCAGCGGATCCTGGGGCGCGACGTCCGCCTGGTCACCGCCGGGCACGCGATCGCCGCCGAGGCTCAGCGCCGGCTCGAGGCCCGCGGGCTCGAGTCCGAGAACAGCGGCCGGGAGGGGAGCTATCGGTTCATCTGCACGGGCGACGCCGCCAGCTTCCACGAGCTCGGCACTCGGTTCCTGCAGATGCCGCTCGGCGAGATCGAGCGGGTCGAGATCGCCTGAGCGACCGGCGCGATGGACTCCAGCGGGCGCCGCAGGCTACATTTACCGCATGGATGACGCGATCCTCGACCAGATCCAGGAGGACACCAGGGCAGCGATGCGAGCAGGCGAAAAGGAGCGCACGGTCGCCCTGCGGTTGATCGCCAGCGAGGTCCAGAAGGCGGCCAAGGAGGGTGACGGCGATGCGGTCGCGGTGCTGCAGCGTGAGCGCAAGAAGCGGCTCGAGGCCGCCGAGGCCTACGACGCCGCGGGTCGGGGAGAGCAGGCCGAGGCGGAGCGGTCCGAGGCCGAGTTGATCGAGGCGTACCTGCCCGAGCAGCTGCCCGAGGCCGAGCTCACGGCGATCGTCGGCGAGGCGATCGAGCGATCCGGCGCTTCGTCGACGCAGGACATCGGTCGGGTGATGGGCATCGTCATGCCCGAGGTCAAGGGCCGCGCCGACGGAAACCGCGTCAGCGCGATCGTCCGGGAGCAGCTTGGCGCGTAGGCAGCTGACGATCGAAAACGAGGTCGCGGCCGAGCTTGCGGGCTCGGGCGATGCCGTCCTGCGGCGGCTCGAGAGCCGACTCGACTGCGATGTCTTTCTGCGGGGAAACGTGATCACCCTCGACGGGGACGAGCAGTCGCTGATCGACGGTCAGTCGATGGTCGAGGAGCTGATCGGCCTGGTCGAGCGCGGCGAGGGCCTCGATCCTTACACGGTCGACTCGGTCAGCGGTGCGATCGAGGATGGGGTTGAGCCCGCCGAGATGCTCGGCGATGCCGTCTGGCGCCATCGCGGGACGAAGATCGCCCCGCGGACGCCGAACCAGAAGCGATACGTCGACTCGATTCGCGAGCACACGATCACCTTCGGGGTCGGCCCGGCGGGCACCGGCAAGACCTTCCTCGCCGTGGCGATGGCGGTCGCGGCGCTCGAGGCTCGGGAGGTCAGCCGGATCATCCTCACCCGACCGGCGGTCGAGGCGGGTGAGCGGCTCGGCTTCCTGCCCGGTGACCTCCAGGCGAAGGTGGATCCCTATCTGCGACCGCTGTTCGACGCGCTCTACGACATGCTCGATCCCGAGCGCGTCAACGAGTACTTCGAGCGCGGGGTGATCGAGGTGGCACCGCTCGCGTTCATGCGCGGGCGGACGCTGAACGACTCCTTCGTGATCCTCGACGAGGCCCAGAACACGAGCCCCGAGCAGATGAAGATGTTCCTCACTCGGCTCGGCTTCGGGTCGCGGATGGTCGTCACCGGCGACATCACCCAGATCGATCTGCCCGCCAATCAGCGGTCGGGCCTGATCGTCGTCGGCGAGATCCTCGGGGGACTCGACGACGTCATCTTCATCCGTTTCGGCAGCGCCGATGTGGTTCGCCACGAGCTGGTTCAGCGGATCGTCGCCGCCTACGGCGCCTACTCCGACCGCGCGGAGCGCGGCTCGCGGGAGTGACCCTCGAGCTCGACGACGTCCCCGCCGAACACCGGCGCGCGGTGCGGGCGGCGCTTGCGGCGGCCGGTGTCAGCGACGGGCACCTGGCTCTCGAGCTGGTCGGCGAGCGGCGGATGCGCGAGCTCAACCGCGCTCACCGCGACCGCGACGAGCCGACCGACGTGCTCTCGTTCCCGATCGACGGCCCCGGACCTGAGCCGCCCGGGCCGCGGGAGCTCGGAGACGTGGTGATCTGCCCGGCCCGGACCGCCGATCTGAGCGAGGCCGTTGTCCACGGCGTGCTCCACCTCTGCGGCTACGACCACGAGACCGACGAGGGAGAGATGCTCGGCCTGCAGGCCGAGGTGCTGAAGAGGCTGCAGGCGCCGGTGGCAGATGGCTGATCGGTGCGAGATCCGGGCTGGACGGGCCGAGGATGCGATCCGCGTGATCGAGATGTACGCGTGGCTGTTCGAGCCGCCCGGGGCCGAGCCGCCCGACTGGGATCCGGACGCGGCCCGCCGGCGCTGGCTCGCGGCCGCCGCAGCCGAGGATTCGCTCGCCCTGGTTGCAGAGCTGCGCGGCGGCAACCTGGCCGGGCTCTGCACCGCCTACATCGACCTCGAGTCGGTTCGCTACGGGGTGCGCTGCTGGGTCGAGGACCTGGCCGTCGATCCGGCTCAGCGCTCGCTCGGGATCGGCGCCGCGCTGCTCGACAGCGCGAAGGAGTGGGCTCGCTCGCGCGGCGCAACCCACCTCGAGCTCGACTCCGGAGAGGGGCGCACCGAGGCGCACCGCTTCTACGAGCGCGAGGGCGGCGGCTGGCGCTCCTACTCGTACAGCTGGTGGCTGGCCTGATGCCGCCGCCCGAGCCGCCGACGCGCGCGGGGTTCGTCGGTCTCGCAGGGCGCCCGAACGTCGGCAAGTCGACGCTCGTCAACGCGATCGTCGGCGCCAAGGTTGCGATCACGAGCGACCGCCCGCAGACAACCAGGCGGGCGATCCGGGGTGTGGCCACGGCGCCCGACAGCTCGTGGCAGCTGGTGCTGATCGATCTCCCCGGAGTACAGAAGCCCCGCGACGTGTTGACCGAGCGGATGCAGGCGCGGGTCGAGCACGAGCTGGCCGACGCCGACGTCGTCGTCATGGTCGTCAACGCCGAGCAGGGGATCGGGCCGGGCGATCGATTCATCGCCACGACCCTGCTCGGGGCGGATGCCACGGCCCCGGTGATCTGCGCCGTCAACAAGATCGATCGCCTGAAGCCGCCGCAGACCGTCGAGGTGCTCGCCGCGGCCGCCGAGCTCGAGGTGGTCGACGAGGTCTTTCCGATCAGCGCTCGCGATCGGACCGGCATCGAGCCGCTGATCGCACGTCTCGCCGAGCTGATGCCGGAGAGCCCGCTGCTCTATCCGCCCGGGGACAGCTCGGATCAGCCCAGCGGGGTGCACCTGGCGGAGCTGATCCGCGAGCAGGTTCTGCGCCGCACCTATCAGGAGCTTCCGCACGCGGTCGAGGTCGAGGTCGTCGCGGTCAGCGAGCGCGATGACGGCCTGATCGAGATCAGGGCGGATGTGTGGGCCGAGTCGGACTCCCAGAAGGCGATCCTGGTCGGCAAGGGCGGCCAGATGATCCGCTCGATCGGCAGCGCCGCCCGCAAGGAGCTCGAGGGGGACGTCGGCGCGAAGGTCTTCCTCGACCTTCAGGTCAAGGTGCGCGAGCGGTGGCGCCGGGACGAGGGCCTGCTCGACCGGCTCGGGATCGACTAGGGGGCCCGTGCAGTCCGGTCGGACCGTCGGGCCCGGTCGTCTGCAAGCATCCGGGGCATGCGGGACAGGGGTGCAGCCACTCTCAAGGGCCTGATTGCGGCAGCGATCGGGGCCCTCGTCCTGGTCGCGACGATGGCGGCCCCGGCCGCCGCCGCGCCCAGGTACGTGGCCGTCAAGGGGGCGCCCGCACCCGGCCCGAAGAAGTACGACAAGGTCTGGGTCGAGAAGCGCGGCCCGCGCGATGCCGAGGCCGTGCTCGTCCTGATCCCCGGCACCGGCGGCGGCGCCGGGAGCGTCTCGCCGATCGCCCGCGACCTCTCGCGGCGCGTCGACGGGCTCCAGGTCTGGGGCTTCGATCGCCGCGAGCAGGCGCTCGAGGACACCTCCGGATTCGAGAGCGGCGATGCCGACGACGCGAACGACTACTACCTCGGCTTCAACTACGACCGCGTCCTCGGCGCGGACGTCCCGTTCATCGCGGAGTGGGGCTTCCGGACCGAGCTGCGCGATCTGCGCAAGGTGATCCGCAAGGCCGCCAAGCGCGGCCGCAAGGTGATCCTCGGTGGGCACTCGCGCGGCGCCTCCTCGGCGGTCGCCTACGCGGCCTGGGACTTCAACGGCAAGGGCGGCTTCCGCAGCATCGATGGGCTCGTGCTGATCGACGGTGGCCTCGGGGCGTTCGGCCCGCAGGGGTTCAGCAAGGCCGAGGCCCAGGCGCGACTGGCCGAGATCCGCGCCGGCGACATCTTCAACGACGCGCTCGGCGCCGGGATCCCCGAGATCGGCTACATCCTCAGCGAGCTCGCTGCCCGCTACGCCGTCGAGCAGCCGCAGGCCGCGGCCGCCCTGCAGAGCAACCCGCTGATCCCGCCGAGCCTGAAGCCCGCCTTCCCGGTCACCAACGAGGGCTTCATCGGCTTCGTCTTCGACAAGAACACCTCGCCGCCCGGCTTCGCGTCGCTTCGGATCCGGGCCGGAATGCTCGCCGACGCGGGCAATCCCAGGCGGTGGGTCGACGGCGAGAACACGCCGATCCAGGACTTCGCGAAGGCGTTCGCGCGCGAGCCCGCCAACGCGGCCGAGTGGTACTACCCGAACAGGATGATCCTCGACACCGCCGCCGCGAACTCCCTGCGGCGGACCCCGGCCGCCCGGCTGCTCGACCTCGAGATCAAGCATGCGAAGCGGATCAACGTCCCGCTCTACGCGTTCCAGACCGACCTGACGAACGGCGGCGTGCTGGCCGGTGCCGAGAAGGTCGTATCCGACTCCCGGATCAAGCGCTCGAAGCTTGTCGACGCAAGCGAGACGACCAGCCACCTCGACCCGGTTCTGGCGCCGGCGAGGACGAATCGGTTCACCCAGACGGTCACCCCGTTCCTGAAGCGGATCACCGGACGCTGAGGCGTCAGGGGCGGCGGTTGGGCGCGACGGCATCCGCCCGCGCCGACCGCGCCTAGACTTCGCGCCCGATGAGTCCGGACGCGATTCGCTACGACGAGCAGGGGCTGGTGCCCTGCGTGAGCCAGGACGCCGCGACCGGCGAGGTCCTGATGCTGGCCTATATGAACGCCGAGGCGCTGCGGCGGACCCTCGAGACCCGGGAGATGCACTTCTGGAGCCGCTCGCGAGGTGAGATCTGGCACAAGGGAGAGACCTCCGGGAACGTCCAGCGTCTGCGGCAGCTGCGCTACGACTGCGACGGCGACGCGCTCGTCGCGCTGGTCGAGCCGGCGGGCCCGGCCTGCCACACAGGGCAGCGAGGCTGCTTCTACCGCGATCTCGAGGGTACGGCGGACGCCGGGGTCGACGCCGCCGCGGTCGCCGGCGAGCCCGAGCCGCTGGCGGCGGAGGCGCTGCCGGCGCTCGAGCGGACTCTGCGCGAGCGCCGGCTCGAGCGCCCCGCCGGCTCCTACACGGTCGAGCTGCTCGATGACCCGGCGCTGATCGGCGAGAAGCTCCGCGAGGAGGCGGACGAGGTGGCCCGAGCGATCGCAGCCGAGTCCGATGAGCGCGTGGCCGAGGAGGCCGCCGACCTGCTCTACCACCTCGAGGTCGGACTGGTCTCACGCGACCTGGCCCTCTCCCGTGCGCTCGAGGTCCTCAACGCGCGGCGGCGATGAGGCGCCGGTGAAGCCCGCTTCGCCGACCGTCAACCCCGACCTCGAGGAGGCGCGCCGGCTGGCCGTCGGGGCGAACGTGATCCCGGTCGTTCATCGCTGGGTCGAGGACGCCGAAACGCCGGTCTCCGCCTTCCTCAAGCTGCGCGGCGAGGGTCCCTGCTTCCTGCTCGAGTCCGCCGAGCAGGGCGGTCGCATGGGTCGCTACTCGTTCATCGGCGTTCGTCCGCACGCGGTCCTGCGCTGGGTGGACGGTGAGCTCCGCGAGTGGCGCGGGGAGGCGGCCCTCGATCCCGCTGCCGATCCGACGCAGGTCACGGAGGCGCCCGACCCCTACGCCGCGGTCGCCGCACGGATCGGGTCGTTGCGACTCGCGGAGGTCGAGGGCCTGCCGCCGTTCCCCGGCGGCGCCGTCGGCCTCTTCGCCTACGACCTGGTGCGGACAGTGGAGCCGCTCGGGGAGCCGAACCCCGACCCGCTCGGGCTGCCCGACCTGGCGCTGATCGTCGCCGAGGCGATGCTGGTCTTCGATCACAACAGCCGCGAGCTGGCGGTGATCGCCAACGCGTTCGTCGAGGAGGGCGGCGGCGGCGTCGAGGCTGCCTACGAGCGCGCCCGCATCGCGATCGCCGACGTGCGCGAACGCCTGGCCCAGCCGACGCCGCGCCCGCCGCGGCGCGAGCCGGGCGGGCCGGTCGCGCGAGCGGAGGGGGCGGAGGACGAGCTGCCGCCGGGGTTCAGGTCGAACGTGACCCGCGAGCAGTTCGAGTCGACGGTCGCCCGGATCGTCGAGTACGTGCGGGCGGGAGACGCCTTCCAGGTGGTGCCCTCGCAGCGCTTCTCCGGGCCGTGCCCGGTCGAGCCGTTCTCGATCTATCGCGGCCTGAGGGCGGTCAACCCGTCCCCCTACATGTACTTCCTCGACTTCGGCGACTTCCAGATCGCCGGTGCCTCACCCGAGCCGCTCGTCCGGGTCACGGGCCGCCGGGTCGAGACGCGACCGATCGCCGGGACCTATCCCCGCGGCAATGACGAGGAGGAGGACCGCCGCCGCGCCGAGGGCCTGCTCAACGATCCAAAGGAGCGGGCCGAGCACGTGATGCTGGTCGATCTCGGGCGCAACGACCTCGGCCGGGTCAGCGAATACGGGAGCGTCAGCGTCGACGAGCTGATGGTGGTCGAGACCTACTCACACGTGCTGCACATCGTCAGTCAGGTCTCCGGCCGGCTCAGGGAAGGCCTGGGCGCGATGGACGTGCTGCGCTCGTGCCTGCCGGCCGGAACCCTCTCCGGCGCGCCGAAGGTGCGGGCGATGCAGATCATCGACGAGCTCGAGACCGTCAAGCGATGCTCCTACGGCGGGGCGATCGGGTACCTGAGCTTCACCGGCGATCTCGATGCCGCGATCCACATCCGCACGGTCGTGATCAAGGACGGTGAGGCGCACGTGCAGGCCGGCGGAGGCACGGTCGCGGACGCGAAGCCCGACTACGAGTACCGCGAGTCGCTGCAGAAGGCACGGGCGTCGTTCAGCGCGATCGAGCTCGCGGTCGGCCATCCGGACTGGGAGTGATCGTGACCCGCGTCCTCGTCATCGACAACTACGACTCCTTCACCTACAACCTGGTCCAGTACCTCGGCGAGCTCGGGGCGGAGATCGAGGTCGTCCGCAACGATCGGGCCGGGGTCGACGAGCTGCTCGCCGGCGGGCATCAGCGGCTCGTGATCTCGCCGGGCCCGCGCACCCCTGAGGAGGCGGGTATCTCGGTCGACGCCGCCCGTCGCTTCCCCGAGGCGGGGATTCCGACCCTCGGCGTCTGTCTCGGCCACCAGTCGATGGTGCGGGCCTTTGGCGGCCGGATCCTGCTCGGCGACCCGGTCCACGGCAAGGAGGCGCGGATCAGCCACGACGGTCGGACGATCTTCGCCGGGCTGCCGGAGCCCCTGCTGGTCGGCCGCTATCACTCGCTGATCGCGGCGCCCGAGCTCCCCGACTGCCTCGAGCGGAGCGCGTCGTTGGAGGGCGTCGTGATGGCCGTGCGCCATCGTCAGCTGCCGGCCGAGGGCGTCCAGTTCCACCCCGAGTCGGTGCTGACACCCGACGGCAAGCGGCTGCTGGAGAACTTCCTCCGTCGGGGCTGTGGCGGGACCGGTTGAGGGCGATGATCGGGGATCAGAAGCCGCGGTTGCTGACGATCCCGATCAGCCACTACTGCGAGAAGGCGCGCTGGGCGCTCGAGCGGGCCGGGGTCGAGTACTCCGAGGAGGCCCACGTCCAGCTCGTGCACCGGATCGTGGCGCTGCGGACCGGCGCCGGCCGCAGGGTCCCGGTCCTGATCACCGCCGAGGGCCCGCTGAGCGAGTCCTCGCGAATCGTCCGCTGGGCGGACCGGCTACTGCCCGAGGATCGGCGACTCGTCTGGCCCGGGGCCCGGGCCGAGATCGACGAGCTCGAGCGCGGCTTTGACGAGGTGTTCGGCGTCGAGGGTCGCCGCTGGATGTACGCGAGCCTGATCGAGACCGACATCCCGACCCGCTTCGGCACCGAGCCGATGCCGGCCTGGGAGCGGCGGGCCCTACCGATGGGCGTACCGCTGCTGAAGCTCTACCTACGGCTGTTCATGGAGGTTGGCCCCGGCGCCGCGGACGAGGCGCTGGTCAGCGTCGAGCGGACGTTCGATCGAGTCGAGGAGCGGCTCGCGGACGGCCGCCGGTATCTGGTCGGCGACCGCTTCAGCGCGGCCGACCTCGCTTTCGCGGCCCTCTCGGCCGCCGTGCTGATGCCGGAGCGCTACGGGGTGCGGCTGCCGCAGCCGGCGGATCTGCCGCCCGAGGTCGCGGCGGTCGTCCTCCGGCTGCGGGCCCGCGAAGCGGGGCGGTTCGCGGCCCGCGTAGTGGCCGCGGAGCGGCCCTGGCCGCCGGCAGACGCCGCCGCCGCGGCGGGCCGATGATCTAGGCTGCCGCGCCGATGCCGAACGAGATACTCACCAGGGCGATCGACGCGGTGGCTGCCGGCGAGCACCTGACCGCGGATCATGCCTCCGCCGTCCTCGCGGAGATCATGGCGGGCCGCTCGAGCGAGGTCCAGACCGGTGCCTTCTTGATTGCGCTCCGGACCAAGGGCGAGACCGTGCCCGAGCTCGTCGGCCTGGCGCGGACGATGCGGAGTCTCGCCACCCCGGTCGAGATCGACAGCCAGGGCCTCGTCGACACGGCCGGGACCGGGGGCGGCCCCTCGACCTTCAACATCTCGACGACCGCGGCCCTGATCGCCGCCGGTGCCGGCTGCGCCGTCGCCAAGCACGGCAACCGGTCGAGCACCTCGCGCTCGGGGTCGGCGGACCTGCTCGAGGCGCTTGGCGTGCGCATCGACCTGACCCCCGAGCAGGTCGCCCTCTGCATCGAGGAGACCGGCTTCGGGTTCATGTTCGCGCCGGCCCATCACGCCGCGATGAAGCACGTGATGCCGGTTCGCAGGGAGCTGGCGGTGCGGACGATCTTCAACTTCCTCGGGCCGCTCACCAACCCGGCGGGAGCCGGTCGCCAACTCCTCGGCGTCGCCGATCGTCGCTACCAGGAGACGATCGCCGAGGCGCTGGCCGGGCTCGGCTGCGACCACGCGTTGGTCGTCACCGCGGAAGACGGCCTCGACGAGTTGACGATCTCCGGCACCACCCGGGTGATCGAGGTCAGGGACGGGCGCACCGAGGAGTGGCATCTCGGCGCCGATGAGGTCGGTCTCGCGGAGGCGCCGCTCGAGCTGATCGCCGGCGGCGAGCCCGCCGAGAACGCGGCGCTGACCCTGGCGGTGCTCTCCGGTGAGCCGGGACCGCATCGGGACGTCGCCCTGCTCAACGCCGGCGCGGCGATCTACGTCGCCGACGAGGCGGACGACATCGCCGCCGGGGTTCGCAGCGCCGCCGGCGCCGTCGACTCCGGCGACGCCGGCAGGGTCCTGGAGCGGTTGAGGAGCCTGACCGCCGAGCTTGCGGCTGCCTGAGGCCCACCCCTGGGCCGGGGGGCGGATCGGTAGCCTGCGGGCAAGATGAGCAGGCTCGATCAGCTCCTCGCCACCACCAGGGAGGATGTGGCCCGTCGCCGTGCCGAGGTCTCGGGGGAGGAGTTGCGCGCACGACTGGGCTCCCGCGGCGGTTCGCGACCGTTCAAGGAGGCGCTCGCACGGCCGGGTGTGTCGCTGATCGCGGAGCTGAAGCGAGGATCGCCCTCGGCGGGCGAGATCCGACCGGGCGCCAAGGTTCCCGACGTCGTCCGGGCCTATGAGGATGGTGGTGCCGCGGCGCTCTCGGTGCTGACCGAGCCACATCAGTTCTTTGGATCGCTCGATGACCTGCGCGAGGCTCGGGCGGCCTCGAGCCTGCCGATCCTGCGCAAGGACTTCATCGTCGACCCCTACCAACTCTGGGAGTCGGCCCTGGCCGGCGCCGACGCGGTGCTGCTGATCGTTGCCGCGCTCGACGACCGAGACCTGCGGTCGTTCTACGAGGAGACGATCGCGCTGGACCTCGACTGCGTCGTCGAGGTGCACGACGAGGAGGACCTGGCGCGGGCGCTGGCGATCGATCCCGACGTGATCGGTATCAACAACCGTGACCTCGGGACCTTCGAGACCGATCTCGAGACAACCCACGGGCTCTGCACCGATATCCCCGCGGGCAAGACGGTGGTCTCCGAATCGGGCTACCGGCGTCGTGAGCAGCTCGACGAGCTCGAGCGAATCGGGGTCGACGCGGTCCTGATCGGTGAGGCGCTGATGCGCGCGCCCGATCCCGAGGCACTCGTCCGCGAGCTGACGCTGAACGAGGAGCAGACCCGAGAGCACCTGCTCGACGACCTCTAGGCGTGGCCCCCGAAGATTTATCCGGCTTTCAGGGGCCGTTTCGAAGCGACTTAGTGGCTGCCCCGATGATGCTCGGCTATGAGCAGACTCAAGCGGACCTTCAGCATGCCCCTGGGCGCCGGAATACTGGGTGGCCTCGTCGTCGGACTACTCGGCTGGCTCGCGATCGCGGCGGGTTGGATCGAGGCCGAGGGCGGGTCGGTGAGGACCGCGCAGGCCGCGCCCGCTGCCGCTGCCGCCGAACCGGTCGCCGGCGGGGAAGCCCTGACGGCCGGTGAGATCTTCGAGAAGGTCGGCCCCGCCGTCGCCTTCATCGAGGCCGAGCGGGACGGCCCGACCACGGCGAGCCCGTTCGGGCCGCCGTCGGGCAACGGCGGCACAGCGACCGGCTCCGGGTTCTTGATCGACAACGACGGGACCCTGCTGACCAACGCCCACGTCGTCGACGGCGCCGGCGCGGTGGGAGTCAAGCTCGGCGAGGACGGCGACACCCTCGACGCCGAGGTCGTCGGCGTCGATGCGTCGACCGACGTCGCGGTGCTGCGGGTCGATGCCGAGAGGGTTCGCGCCGCGCCGCTGCAGCTCGCCGACTCCGATCGGGCCGAGGTCGGCGATCCGGTCGTCGCGATCGGCAATCCGTTCGGTCTCGACCAGACGGTGACGACCGGCATCGTGTCCGCGCTACAGCGAGAGATCAACGCTCCGAACGGGTTCGCGATCACCAACGTGTTGCAGACCGATGCTGCAATCAACCCGGGCAACTCGGGCGGCCCGCTGCTCGATTCGTCGGGCCGGGTGATCGGCATCAACTCGCAGATCGCGACCGCCGGTGGCCAGGGGAACGTTGGGGTCGGCTTCGCGGTTCCGGTCAATACCGCGGCGACGGTCGCCGAGCAGATCCTCGAGGATGGTACGGCCGACCATGCCTTCATCGGGATCAGCGGCGGCGATCTCACCGCCGAGATCGCGGACGCGATCAACCTCCCGATCGACGAGGGCGCCCTGATCCAGGACGTCACCCCCGACAGCCCGGCGGACGATGCCGGGCTCGAGCCGGGGGAGGCGACGATGAGCATCGACGGCGGCGAGCTTCGGGTCGGCGGTGACGTGATCGTCGGCGCCGACGGCGAGGAGGTCGGCGGCATGGACGACGTGATCGCCGCGGTCAACGGCAAGCAGCCGGGCGAGCGAATCGAGCTCGAGGTCTTCCGCGACGGCAAGACGCGCACGGTCAGCGTCGAGCTGGTCGACCGACCGGCGCAGACCGGGGGCTGATCGGAGGGCCGCGGGCCGGTCTCGGCGGTCAGCCCTGCAGCTCGGCTCCGAGGGACTCGACGGTGTCGATGATCTGATCGAGGTCCCGGGTGCGGGTTCTGAAGTTGACGAAGCAGACGCGCAGGCAGGTGTCGCCGTCGAGCTCGGCCGGCGCGAGGAAGACGCGGCCGTCGCGCTGAATCGCTGCGGCGAGCCGGGAGTTGTGGCGATCGAGGTCGGGCTCCGCGCCGACCGGTCGCTGCGGCAGGTGGCGAAAGCAGACGGTCGAGAGGGTCGGCTCGGCCAGCAACTCCATCCGCGGGTGCCGGCGCACCCGCTCGGCGAGCTCCGCGGCCAGCTTCAGGGTGTGCTCGATCCAGACCCGGAACGAGCCGGCCCCGTGCACGCGGAAGGCGACCCACGGCGCCAGCGAGCGGAACGGCCGCGAGTACTCGAGCGTGCGCTCGACCGCGTTTGGCACCGCATCGTCCTCACGACTGAGATACGACTCCTGATGGCCGAAGCTCCGCTCCAGTGCCCCCGGGTGGCGGAGCAGGACCGCGCTGCAGCTCTTCTGCACGCCGAGCCACTTGTGCAGGTCGACGGTGACCGAGTCGGCTCGCTCGAGGCCCGCGAACAGGTGGCGATGGCTGTCGCAGCCGGCAGCCGGCAGCCCGTAGGCTCCGTCGACGTGCATCCAGACGGCCTCGCGCTCCGCGATCTCGGCGACCGCGGCGAGCGGATCGACAGCCCCGCTCAGCGTGGTTCCCCCGTTGGCGATCACCGCGACCGGGACCACTCCGGCCCGGCGGTCGGCCGCGATCGCATCGGCGAGCTCGGCCGGGCGCAGGCGCCGGCGGCGATCGATGCCGAGCACCCTGACGCAGCGGGAGCCGAGCCCAGCCGCCTCGACGGCGCGGATCACGGAGTGGTGAGCCTCCTGCGAGCAGTAGACGGCGTGCTGCTCCGCTCCCAGCCCGTCGCGACGGGCCCCGGGCAGCGCCCACTCGCGGGCAACCAGCACGGCGCTGAGATTGGAGGTCATCCCGCCCGACGTGAACGCGCCTTCGGCGAGCGGATAGCCGACGAACTCGGCCAGCCACTCGAGCGCCTGGCGTTCGACCAGGTCGGCGGCCCGGGCGCCCGCGGCGAGGTTGACGTCGTAGGTCGCGGCCAGCGCGTTGGCCAGCACGCCGACATCGAGCCCGGTCGAGCCGATGTAGCCGAGATAGAGCGGGCGCGTGGGGGAGATGCTCGCATCGAGGATCTGGGCAGCCTCCCCGAGGACCTGCTCCGCGGGCGAGTGCCGCTCCGGCAGCGGCTCTCGCAGGCGCCGCTCGAGCTCCGGCGTGATCGCCGGCTCAGCCGGCCGCGGACGCTCGAACGACTCCCAGGCCGCGGCGATCTGGCCGGCGAGCAACGCCAGGCTGGCCTCGCGGTCGCCGGGCGGCAGATGCGGGGAGTCTGCACCTGTCTCAGCGGGGTCGGTGTCCTGCTCTCGCGCGGGCATCGCTCCAAGCTAGATGGATTCGTGCCCCTCTGCACGCGTCTCGGGCACGGGCAGGGCGCCGGGCGGGCGGGCGTCATCGCGCTATCTGCGATCTTGTCCTGAATGCGTACCAAGATCTGTGGCATCACCCGCTTGCAGGACGCCGAGGCGGCCGTTCAGGCCGGCGCCTGGGCGATCGGGCTCAACTTCCATCCCGGCAGCAGGCGCCGCATCGACGAGCAGGAGGCCGAGCTGATCGGCGCCGCGATGAAGCGGCGGACCGAGGTCGCCGGCGTGTTCGTCAACTCGCCGCTGGAGCGGATCGCCTCGCTCGCCGAGCGCTGTGGCCTGACGCTGGTTCAGCTCCACGGCGATGAGGGGCCCGCGTTCTGCTCGGAGGTTGCGAGGCGGACGGGCTGCCGGGTGATCAAGGCCTTTCGGCTTCGAAGCCAGGCGGAGGTTCGGGGTGCGGCCGCGTTCGGCACGGACTTCCATCTGTTCGACGCCTATCGGCCGACGAGCCGCGGTGGCACGGGCGAGAGCTTCGACTGGCAGCTGCTCAGAGGCCGGGGCGGGACCACGCCGACGATCGTCGCAGGCGGGCTGACCCCTGAGAACGTCGGCGAGGCGATCGAGCTCTCGAGCCCATGGGCGGTCGACGTCGCCGGCGGGGTCGAGGATTCGGTGCCCGGGATCAAGGACCACGATCTGATCGCCCGCTTCATCGATACCGCCAATGCCGCCGGCCCGGCGCCGGACGTCGCCGGTGATCCCAGCGCGGAGCCGACGAAGGCGTGAGCTCCGAACCAGGCAGCCGCCCGGTCGCTCCCGCGACCGGCATCGAGGGTCGCTTCGGTCCCTACGGCGGCCGCTACGTACCCGAGGTCCTGATCGCGGCTCTCGACGAGCTCACCGAGGCCTTCATCGAGGCGCGCCGGGACGACGCCTTCCGGGCCCGACTGGAGCTGCTGCTCCGCGACTTCGTCGGCCGGCCGACTCCGCTGTATCTGGCGGAGCGTCTCTCCGAGCGGGTCGGCCGAAGGGTGTATCTGAAGCGCGAGGACCTCGCCCACACCGGCGCCCACAAGATCAACAACGCGGTCGGTCAGGCGCTGCTCGCCGAGCGCATGGGCAAGGGGCGGATCATCGCCGAGACCGGGGCCGGCCAGCACGGCGTGGCGACGGCGACGGCCTGTGCACGCCTCGGGCTCGAGTGCGTCGTCTACATGGGCACCGAGGACATGCGCCGCCAGCGCCCGAACGTCGAGCGGATGGAGTTGATGGGGGCGGCGGTGGAACCCGTCGAGGCGGGTGCCCGCACGCTGAAGGAGGCGGTGAGCGCCGCAATTCGTGACTGGGTCACCAACGTCGGCGACACCCACTACATCATCGGCTCGGCCGTGGGCCCCGCTCCGTATCCAGCCCTGGTCAGGGATCTGCAGAGGGTGATCGGCGACGAGGCCAGGGCCCAGATCCTCGAGCTCGAAGGGGCACTGCCGGAGCGGGTCATCGCCTGCGTCGGCGGCGGCTCGAACGCGATCGGCACCTTCGCCGCGTTCCTCGACGACGAAGTCGAGCTGATCGGCGTCGAGGCAGCCGGCGAGGGCCTCGACCGGCGCCACGGCGCGTCGCTGAGCGCGGGCCGGACCGGGGTGCTGCACGGGGCGCTGTCATCGGTGATCGCCGATGACGACGGTCAGATCCTCGAGGCGCACTCGGTCTCCGCTGGGCTCGACTATCCCGGGGTCGGACCCGAGCACGCCCATCTCCGTGACAGTGGTCGCGCCCGCTATGAGGCGGTCACCGATCGGGCTGCGCTGGCCGCCTTCGCGGAGCTCTCCCGACTCGAGGGGATTGTCCCGGCGCTCGAGCCGAGCCACGCAATCGCCTGGCTGCTCGCCGAGGACGGCGCACCCGGCGGCGTCGATCTGTTGACGCTCTCGGGTCGCGGGGACAAGGACCTCGACGAGGTGCTGGCGAAGCTCGGGGGAGAGCCGGCAGATGGCTGAGGCTCCCGCCGACGGCCTCGAGCGGATCGCCGCCGCCTTCGACGCTGCCCGCGTCGAGGGCCGCGCGGCGCTGATGCCGTACATGATGGGCGGCTTTCCCGATCTCGAGACCTCGCGGGTCGTCGCCGAGGCCTATGTCGAAGGTGGCGCCGACCTGATCGAGCTCGGCGTGCCGTACTCGGATCCGCTCGCCGACGGTCCGGTGATCCACGCCGCGGCGACCACGGCGCTGGGTGCCGGCGTCGGCCTCGATGACGTTCTCGGCATCTGCGCGGCGCTCTCCGACAGGCTGCCCGTGCTGCCGATGGTCTACGCGAACATGGCGCTGGCGCGCGGGGCGGCGGGCTTCGCCGATGCGCTGCTCGGGGCTGGGGCCTGCGGCGCGATCGTTCCCGACCTGCCACCGGGCGAGGACGCGGAGCTGCCGGCGGAGATGGGCCGCCGCGGGCTGGCCCTGATTCCGTTCGTTGCGCCCACGACGCCGATCTCCAGGCGCCGTCGACTGCTCGAGCACGCGACCGGCTTCACCTATGTGGTGTCGCTGACCGGGGTCACCGGTGAGCGCGAGGCCCTGCCCGAGGAGCTCGCCGAGCTGGTCGCGGCGGTACGAGACGAATCGAGCGTGCCCGCCGCTGTCGGCTTCGGGATCGGGACCCCGGAGCGCGCCGCCGAGGTCGGCCGCTTCGCCGACGGGGTGATCGTCGGTAGCCGCCTCGTGCGCGAGGTGGCCGATGCCGAGAGCCCGGCGGCCGCAGCGGAATCGGTCGGTGACTTCCTGCGGCGCGCGCGGGAGCAGCTCGAGGCGGGCCCGGCCTCCCGCTGAGCCGGCCCGCTCAGCCTCGCGGCGGTATCGGCGCCGGCGCTGTTAGATTCCCGCCCATGCAGCTTCTGGTGTTCACCGTGATCGCCCTGGTTTGCTTCCTGCTGGCGATTGGATTCGATCTCGGCGGCACCCTTGGCGCCCTGATCTTCCTCTCCATCCTGTTGATCGGCGTCGCGCTTCGCGCGTCGTCCTCGATCATCGACTGGGCCCGGGGGCCGGCCTCGAAGCTATGAGCGCGGGGCGCCGGCCGGCGCCCCGCTCAGGTGAAGAAGCGCTGTGCGATCTCGAGCAGCTCGAGATCGACCGGCTTCACTCCCTCGACCTCCGAGATGTGGACCGAGCTCACCACGTCGCCGTGCAGTGACGCCATCCGGCCGAACTGATGCGACTTGGCCATCTCATACGCCATGGCTCCGTAGCGGGTGGCGAGCACGCGATCTCGGGCAGTCGGGCTTCCGCCGCGCTGGATATGGCCGAGGACCACGCTGCGGGCCTCGAATCCGGTGAGCCGCTCGAGCTCCTCGGCGAGCACCGGGCCGATCCCGCCGAGCTTCGGATAGCCGTACTCGTCGGTCCCCTTCGAGATCGTCACCTGCTCGTGCTCGCCGCCGCGGAAGGCGAGCTTCGCGCCCTCGGCGACGACGATGATCGATGAGTTCTTGCCGCGCTCGTGCCGGAGCCGGATCGCGTCGGCGATCTCCTCACAGGTCGTCTCGACCTCGGGGATCACGATCCCGTCGGCGCCGCCGGCGATGCCGCCGTGCAGGGCGATCCAGCCGACGTTGCGGCCCATCACCTCGACCACCATCACCCGGTCGTGCGAGGCCGCGGTCGTATGCAGACGGTCGATCGCCTCGCAGACCACGTGCACGGCGGTGTCGAAGCCGAACGTGTAGTCGGTCCCGACGACATCGTTGTCGATCGTCTTCGGCACCCCGATCAGGGGCATCTCGTACTGCTCGTGCAGCTCCCTGACCATCCACATCGTGTGCTCACCGCCGATCGCGATCACGGCGTCGAGGGAGTCGGTCTCGATCGCATCCTGGAGGCGGTCGATCGCCTGCTCACGGACCGGCTCGAAGCTCGAGGTGCGGAGGATCGTCCCGCCGAGCGCGAGAATCCCGCCGACGGTCCGCATATCGAGCTCCATGTAGTCGCGTTCGGCCAGCCCCTCGAACCCGCGCATGATTCCGACCGCCTCGTCGCCAGAGGCGATCGCCGAGCGGGCAACGGCGCGAATCACGGCGTTGAGGCCCGGGCAGTCGCCGCCGGCTGTCAGCACTCCGATCCGCATCCCCCCGCACCCTAAACGACCGAGGGCGGGGATAATCGCCCCGATGCCTGCGCGCCCAGACCACGCGATCCTCTACGACTCCGACTGCGGATTCTGCACCCGCGCCCTCGATCGCGTCATGCGCTGGGATCGTCACGGGCGGCTGCGTGCCGTGCCGATCCAGTCCGAGGAGGGCGATCGCCTGCTCGATCAGATCCCGCCGGAGCGGCGCCTCGACTCCTGGCATCTCGTGCCGGCGGACGGCACGGTCCTGTCGGCGGGCGCCGCGGGCGCGCCGCTGCTGCGCCTGCTCCCCGGCGGGGCGCTGCCGGCCGCGGTGCTCACCATGCTGCCGGCCACGACGGAAGCCGGCTACCGGTGGGTCGCCGCCCACCGCGAGCAGCTCGGCCGGCTGTTCAGCCTGGCTCTCGTCATGGTGATGGTCGGTTGCGGCGGCACCGTGCAGGACGACTCCCGGCTCACCGTCTACCTGAGCGCACCGCTTCGGGGCCCCGACGCCGGCGACGGTCGCGAGCTCGCCGCCGGGGCGCGGCAGGCGCTGGCTGAGGCCGGCGGCGAGGCGGCCGGCGTGACCGTCAGCCTCGAGGTCCTCGACGACACCGAGCGGGAGCCGGCGCCCGAGCCGATCGGATGGACGCAGACCCGGGTCGCCGCCAACGCCCGGACCGCGACCGAGGACTCGACCGCGATCGCCTACGTCGGTGAGCTCGACTCGGGGGCGACCCGGGTCTCAGTGCCGATTACGAACGATGCGGGGGTGGCTCAGGTCGCGCCCGGCCCGGTCGAGCCCCGGCTGCTGGCCGAGCCGGGAGGCAACGACGTCCCCGAGGAGTTCCAGCCCTCTGGTGATCGCAACCTGGTCGCGCTGCCCGACCCCGCCGGCGCCCCTTCACCGGGTCGGCGCGGGGCCTACCGCGAGCGCGGCTTCGAGGCGATGGCGCTCGTCCTCGACGCGATCGGTCGCGCCGAGGATCCGCTCAGCCGCAGCGATGTGACCGCGGCGCTGCTCACGACCGTCGACCGTGACTCGGTCCTCGGCAGCTACTCGATCGATGCCCGCGGACGCGCCTCGTTCGTCGGCTCCTGAGCTCCAGAGCCGGGGTCAGCCCAACGCCGCGCTCAGCCCCGAGTCGATATCGGTGTGGCGGAAGTCGTAGCCCTCGTCGAGGGCGCGGCGCGGGAGGGCGCGCTGGCCGCCGGTCGCTACCTCGCCGAGCTCGCTGCCAAGCCGCAAGTTGACGGCGAACTTCGGCACCGGCAGCACGGCCGGTCGTCCGAGCGCCCGGCCGAGCGCCTTCGCGAAGTCCCGGTTGGTCACCGGCTCGGGCGCCGTGCCGTTGTATACGCCGTCGGCACTTGGCGTATCGAGGGCCCAGAGCAGGAGGCCCACCTCGTCGTCGAGGCTGATCCAGGGCATGTAGTTCGCGCCGCCCGCGACGGGGCCGCCGACACCGAGCTTGAACGGCAACAGCAACTCGGAGAGCAGGCCAGAGTCCTTGTCGAGAACGAGTCCCGTGCGGATGATCACGAGCCGCACGCCGTGACCCTCGACTTCGCGCGCCGCGGCCTCCCAGGCGACGCAGACCCTCGCGTCGAAGCTCTCGCCGGGGCCGGTCTCCTCGTCGACCAGCGCATCACCGCGATCGCCGTAGTATCCGATCGCGCTCTGACTGACCAGGACCTTGGGCCGGGGCTCCGCCGTGAGCATCGCCTGCACGAGGTTGTGCGTCGCCGTCTCCCGCGAGGCGAGAATCCGCTCCTTGGCCTGATCGGTCCAGCGTTGGTTGATCGGCTCACCGACGAGGTTGATGACCCCGTCGACATCTGCCAGCGCCTCACCCGGAGGCCGCTCCGAGGTCGGGTTCCAGCCGTACCAGTTGACGGTCGGGTTGGTGTCGCGGGCGGATTCGGGATCCCGGGTCAAGCCGTTCACCTCGTCGCCTCGCGCCAACAGCGCGTCGCAGGTCGCCCTGCCGATCGTTCCGCTCGCTCCAGTGACGAGGACTCTCATTCGTTACCTCCGTTCGGGTTCCTGTTAGCTGACGGTGGCGAATGTCCCGGTCGCGTCGCTGACCCGCGCGAGCCCGGCGTTCTTCGCCTCCTCGACGACCGCTGCGGCGACGGTGGGGGCCACGTCGCGGTTGAAGACGCTGGGGACGATGTAGTCCTCGTTCAGGTCGTCCTCGGTCACGACGGCGGCGATCCCGTGCGCCGCCGCGAGCTTCATCTCCTCGGTGATCCGCGGGGCGCCGGCGTCGAGCGCTCCGCGGAAGATCCCCGGGAAGCAGAGCACGTTGTTGATCTGGTTCGGGTAGTCGGAGCGGCCGGTGGCCATGATCCGCACGTAGGGCTCGGCATCCTCGGGCATCACCTCCGGGGTCGGGTTGGCCATCGCGAAGACGATCGCGTCATCGGCCATGCTGCCCAGCGCCTTCGCCTCGATCAGGCCCGGGCCGGAGAGCCCGATGAACAGGTCGGCGCCCTCGAGCACCTCGTTCGGCCCGCCGGTGAGCTTGTTCGGGTTCGAGATCTCGGCGAACCACCGCTTCATCCCCGACATCCCGCCCGACTCGTAGTCGTCGCGCTCGGTCGAGACGGCGCCGAGCCGATCACAGCCGACGATGTTGGTGACCCCGCAGGCGAGCATCATCTTCGTGCAGGCGATCCCGGCGGCGCCGAGGCCGACCATGACGACGTTCAGCGACTCGATCGGCTTGTCGACGATCTTCAGCGCGTTGAACAGCGCCGCCATCATCACGACGGCGGTGCCGTGCTGGTCGTCGTGAAAGACCGGGATGTCGAGCTCCTCGCGGAGGCGCTCCTCGATCTCGAAACAGCGCGGCGCCGAGATGTCCTCGAGGTTGATCCCTCCGAACGTCGGCGCGATCAGCTTCACGGTTTCGATGATCTGTTCGGGGTCGTTGCTGGAGAGGCAGATCGGGAAGGCGTCGACGTCCGCGAACTCCTTGAACAGCATCGCCTTGCCCTCCATCACCGGCATCGCCGCCTCCGGGCCGATGTCGCCGAGCCCGAGCACGGCACTGCCGTCGCTGACCACCGCAACCGTGTTCTTCTTGATCGTGAACTCGAACGCCTTGGCGCGGTCTTTGGAGATCTCGGTGCAGACCCTGGCGACACCGGGGGTGTAGGCCATCGAGAGATCGTCGCGGGTCTTCAGCGGGTACTTGTTGTGCTGCTCGATCTTGCCGCCGCGGTGCATCGCGAAGGTCCGGTCCGTGTAGTCGATCACCTTGGCGCCACGGGTCGAGCCGATCGCCCGCAGGATCTGCTCCCAGTGCTCGGGATCGCGGGCGTCGATCGTGAACTCGCGAAGGCGCCTGCCCTCGGCACCGGCGCCGGGGACGAGATCGACCGACTGCAGGGCGCCGCCCGCCTCGGCGATCGCGGCAGTGATCTGCCCGAGCGGCTCGTTGCGCGCGTCGAGCTCGACGCGGACGGTGACCGAGAATTGTGCGCTGACCGAGGCCATCGAGCCGCGGATCATAGTCGCGGACCCACGGCCGTCCGGCCCCAGAGTGCGTGGGCACGCGGCTGCCCGGCGGTCGCTTCACCCTAGATCACGCGCCTATGATCCGGCCCGATGTCGCAGGGCCCGGACACAGATAGGCAGGACGACGATCACGAGCTCTTCCTGATCGACGGCAACAGCCTCGCCTATCGCGCCTTCTTCGCCCTCCCCGAGTCGATGGCGACATCCGACGGGCGGCCGACGAACGCGATCTACGGCTTCGCCTCGATGATGGTCAAGGCCCTCACCGACCACCGGCCTGCGGCGGTGGTCGTCGCTTGGGATGCGGGCATGTCGGGCCGCGAGAAGACCTACCCCGAATACAAGGCGCAGCGCAAGAGGCGCCCGGACCTGCTTCAGGAGCAGTGGCCGCACCTGCCGCCGTTGGCCGAGGCCTTCGGGTTCACCAACGTCCGCGTCGAGGGCTGGGAGGCGGACGACGTGATCGCGACGCTCGCGACAGAGGCGAAGCGCAAGGGGATCCCGGTGATGGTCGTCTCGGGCGACCGCGATGTCTACCAGCTGGTCGGCGACGGGATCCGGGTGATGACCACATCGCGGGGCGTCACCGAGACGAAGGTCTACGACCGCGACGCGGTGGTCGAGCGCTGGGGGGTGCCCCCCGAGGCGGTGCCCGACCTGATCGGGCTCAAGGGGGATAGCTCCGACAACATCCCCGGGGTTCCGGGGATCGGTGAGAAGACCGCGGCCACGCTGTTGCAGGAGTACGGGGACCTCGAGTCGGTGCTCGCCAACGTCGACAGCATCTCGGGCAAGAAGCGCAAGGAGAACCTGGTCGCGCATGCCGACGACGCGCGAGTCTCGCGCGATCTCGCGACCATGCATCTCGACGTCGATGTCGGCATCGACCTCGAGGCGGTGATGGCGAGCGAGCCCGACCGATCGAGGCTCCGCGACTACGCTGCCGAGTTCGAGCTCCGGCAGGTGATCCAGCGGCTCGAGGAGGACTGGGACGAAGCCGTCCCCGAGCGCTCGGCCGAGCGGGCCGTCGAGATCGAGCCGCGCGAGGGGCTTCCCGCCGATCTCGGGGAGGGGGAGGCCGCGATCGCGTTCAGCGGCGGCCGTTGGGGGGGCTTCGATGGCGCGAGCCTCCTGGCCGGCGAGATCGAGCGCGACGCACTGGCCCAGGCGCTGGCCGGCCGGCCGCTGATCGCCCACGACTTCAAGGCGCTGGGTGGGGGTGGGCCGGCGGGCCTGCTGGCCAACGCCCGCGCAGGGTCGCTGCAACTCGCTCACGACACGATCGTCGCCGCCTACCTGATCGACCCCGCCCGCCGCACCTACGAGCTTCGCGAGCTCGCTGCGGACGAGGGGATCAGCGTCAGCTCCGAGGGCGGCGACGACGGGCAGCTATCGCTCGACGGCTCCGAGCAGGGGGCCGACACTGCCGAGAGCGCCCGGCTGGCCTGGGAACTGGCGGCGCGGCAGCGCCCGAAGCTGGCTGAGCTCGACCTCGAGCGCGTGATGGAGGAGGTCGAGTTGCCGCTGATCGAGGTGCTGGCGGCGATGGAGCGGGAGGGCTTGAAGCTCGACGTCGAGCGGCTGACCGCGATCTCCGACTCGCTCGCGGGTGAAGCCGAGCGCCTCCAGGAGGAGATCTGGGAGCTGGCCGGCCACGAGTTCACGATCGGCTCGCCGCAACAGCTCGCCCAGGTCCTGTTCGATGAGCTGGGCCTGAGTCGCAAGCGACGCGGGAAGACCGGCTACTCGACCGACGCCCGCGTCCTCGGACAGATCAGGGAGGAGCATGAGATCGTCGCCGAGATCGAGCGCTGGCGCGAGGTGACGAAGCTGAAGAACACCTACCTCGACTCGCTGCCCGGCCTGATCGATGCCGGGACCGGCCGGATCCACACCACGTTCAGCCAGGTCCGGGCGGCGACGGGCCGGCTCTCGAGCACCAATCCGAACCTTCAGAACATCCCGATCCGCTCCGAGCTGGGCCGGCCGCTCCGGAGCTGTTTCGTCGCCGAGCAGGGAAGCATCCTGACCTCGTGCGACTACAACCAGGTCGAGCTCCGGGTCCTGGCCCACATCTCCGGCGATGCGGCCCTGCGTGAGATCTTCGCTTCGGGCGAGGACGTGCACTCGGCGACCGCGGCGGGGATCATCGGCGCTGACCCGGAGGCCGTTTCGCTCGGCGAGCGATCGAAGGCGAAGATGGTCAACTACGGGATCGCCTACGGCCTCAGTGCCTTCGGGCTTGCGGATCGGCTCGGGATCGACGTCAAGGAGGCGGGCGCGTACATCAACCGATACTTCGAGCGCTTCGAGGGCGTCAAGCGGTTCATCGACGAGACGATCGAGCGGGCAAAGGCCGAGGGGCAGGTGACGACGCTGATGGGGCGGCGAAGGCTGATCCCAGAGCTTCGCTCCGGCAACCCGCAGACGCGCTCGCTCGGAGAGCGGCTCGCCGTCAATACGGTCATTCAGGGAACTGCGGCGGACATCATCAAGCTGGCGATGATCCGCTGCAGCGAGGCGCTCCGCGACGGCGGCCTCGAGACGCGGCTGGTCCTGCAGATCCACGACGAGCTGCTCTTCGAGGGACCTGAGGCGGAGGCCGAGTCCGTCGGCGATCTGGCCCGCAGCGAGATGGTCGCGGCCTTCGACCTCGACCCCCCGCTGGCCGTGGACATCGGCTCCGGCCCCGACTGGCTCGCCTGTAAGTAGCGGGGACCGCCCCGGCGCATGCGGGCCTCGGAGGGCCGTGGTCGCCGACCGGGCCCGCAGACGCGAGAGGGACGCCGATCGGCGTCCCTCTCTGCGAGTGCATCTCCGGTGCGCTGTCCTGCCGGATCAGCCTCCGGAGGTCGGGTCGCGCTTGACCAGCTCGACCTCGTCGAATACGAGGCCGTCCGCGGTCAGCTCGAGCTCGGCCTCGCTGACGACGGCGCCCTGAACCAACTCGTCGGTGGAGCAGAGTCGATCGTCACCGTGCCCGGAGCGGTCGTCATCGTCGTCGCCGTGGCCGGGACCGGAGTGGTCGTCATCATCATCGCCGCCGCCTGGTCCGGAGTTGCCCCCGTGGCGGAGCGTTCGGTCGGCGGAGTCCTCGTCCTCGTACTCGTCGTCGGTGCCCTTGCACCCGCAGCGGATCTCGGTCTCGTCGGTGACCAGGCCGGAGACCGTGTCGCCACCGAACAGGTTGACCACGAGCTCGCCGGTGACCGGGTCGTAGCCGGCGATCTTGCCGGCGCCCTCATCGCCGTCCTCGGTGCCGTCGCCGTCGCTGTCGGCGCTGCGCGGGCTGGTCTTCGACCGGTACTCCGCCCGGTTCTTGAGGCCGTCGCGGTCCTGGTCGCGCCGGCCCTGCTTCTTGTTCAGCGAGAGCTTGTAACGCTTCTCCCAGCGGTCCGGGATCCGGTCGTTGTTCCGGTCCTTTGCCGTTGCCGTACCGGCCACCGCGACCGCCGTGAAGCAGAGCGCGATCAGCGTAATCATCAACCTTCGTGCCTTCATTGTCCTTCTCCTCCCCGGGTGGCGCCCGTCTGTCCGGGAGGCACCGGTGGTTGGGTTATCTGCGAGTTCGGTACCTAAACCCGAGCGAACGCTCAGGATCACGCGGACCTGCAATCGACTCAGCCACCGCCGGGGCCGGAACGGTCCTCCGCTTCCTCGCCTTCGCGTCCGTCTCCTGGGCCGGAGCTATCCCCGCCGCCGTCATCACCGTCGCTCGGTCCTGAGCTGTCACCGTCGTCACCCTCGGGGCCGCCGCCGGAACCGGAGTGGCCGCCGCCCGATCCGCTGTGGCCGCCGCCCGATCCGCTGTGGCCGCCGCCACCGTCACCGTCCGGGCCGGAGCCGCCGCCACCCGGCCCGCTGCTTCCGCTGCCACCCTCCTCGCCCTGCTCGTGGCTCTCCCCCGAGGAGCCCCCGCGGTCGTCACTGCCGCTGCCCGGCCCACTGGAGTCGTCCCGACCTGGCTTCTCGGAGGATTCCCTGCGTCCGGCGTCGCCGCCGTCGGAGTCCACGGCGGCTGACCGCGCCGACGCATCCGATGCGGACAGGACACGATCGACCTGGGTTCCGGCCGATCTCTCCCCTACCGACCGCGCCTCGCTCTCCGCCCCTTGGCCTGCCGCGCTGGCCTGGTTCGAGCGCTCACCGGGCTGAGATCCCTCGAGGGCGACGCCGCCGGCAAGCGCAACCGCGGTCGCGGATATCGCGGCCGCCACCTTGGCGCCTCCTCCGAACGCCGCCGCGCCGGCGCCGGCCCCGAGCGCGGATCCCTCGGTCATCAGCAACCTCAGCAGCGGCAGCGGGATCGCGGCGCCCAACGCGTTGCGCAGCGTCGTCCGCGCGCGGAAGATCAGGCCGCGCACGGCGGTCGCCGTGGTTCCGAGCTCAGCGGCCAGCTCGGCGTGGCCCTCGCCGTCCATCTCGCGTCCGATCAGTGCCCTGCGCTGCGCTGCGGGCAGCGCACAGATCGCCGCGACGAGTCGACGGAGCTCCTCGTTTTGCTCGGCGATCGCGGGCGGCTGTGGAACGCCGTCGTGGTCGGGGTCGAGCTCGAGCCACTCCGGGTCGTCCCGGATCGCGTTCAGCGCCCCATTGCGGACGATCGTGAACAGCCAGGCACGCAGCGAGACCTCGCGGTCGTCGGCGAGCAGCGCCTGGTGCGCCTTGATCAGCGAGGCCTGGACCACGTCCTCGGCGCGGTGGAAGGGCACGAAGGCCACTGCGAAGGCCGTGAGCGGATGTTGGTAGCGGCCGACGATCTCCTCGAAGGCCGCCTCGTGGCCCTCGCGCAGGAGCCTCACGAGCCGCGCGTCACTCTGCTTCGAGAGCGCTCGGCGGGCGATCGGTCGCGTGCGGGCTGGAGGGGGCATGCGGTCCTTGTCGGTCCATCGGCTGTCGGGATCGAGGGCTTGAGAGAAACGGGTGCGGACAAGCAACCCCGCCGGCGAGCGAAGATCACGGCCACCGGCGACTACGATCCGGGTATGGACCGGGGCGTCGCCGTAATCCTCACGGCCGCGGTGGGTGGCTTGATCGCCATGCAGCCGGCGATCAACGCCGGCCTCGGCCGCGCGACCGGCAGCCTGCCGGCGGCGCTTGTCAGCTTCATGATCGGAACCCTGGCGCTTGCCCTGATCGTCGGCCTCTCGGGCCAGATCGGCAACGTCCGCTCCGCGGTGGACGTCGCCCCCGTCTACCTGCTCGGGGGACTGCTCGGCGCCCTGTACGTGACGATGGCGCTGATCGCGGTCCGCGAGATCGGCGCCGGTGGTGTTGCGGCGGCGACGATCACCGGCCAGCTCGCCTTCGGCGTGACCCTCGATCGGCTCGGCGTGCTCGGCCTCGAGGAGACGCCGCTGACGATCGACCGCGTGCTCGGGGTGCTGCTGCTGCTCGCGGGAACCTGGCTGATCGTCCGCTAGGGGGCGATCCCGAGGCTCAGGCGGGCACCGGGTCGCGACCGGCAGCCCTGGCGCTGGTCGCCGTGGCGAACGAAGGGGGGGCGATGTCCAGGTAGTGGTTGAACGACCAGCGCACGAACGCCTCGCTGCTCATCGTCCGGAGCGCCGGTGCAAGCAGGCGCGGCGGCACCCGAGGAATCAGTCTCTGGACGCGGAGCATCCACTCGAACTTCCAGCGGTGGGCGGCGTTGAAGACCGCGTAGCGCCGGAGGGCCTCGGCCCGGTCGATCCTGCCCTCGACCACACCGCGCAGCTCTCGCCCGGCGGCGATCCCGAAGTAGAAGGCGGTGCGAATCCCCTCGGCCGTCAGCGGCAGGCAGTGGCCGGCGGAGTCACCGCAGAAGAAGACCCCGCCTTCGGTCGCCTCGCGCAGCCGGTGCGGGATCCAGTTGCCCTGGTAGCCGTCCGGGGGCAGGTCGAGGCGCGCCGCGAGCTCGACCGTCGGCTGCTTGACGTGAAACCTGGGATCGAAGCTGCCGACGCCGACGCGGAGCTCGTCGCCGGCGGGGAAGCTCCAGCCGTAGCCGGCGGGTACGACGTCCCGCTCGATCCAGATCTCCATGCGGTCGCCCCGGCCCCGGGGGTGGACCTCGAGACCGCGCGAGAGGGGGCCGTCGGGAGGCTGGTACCCGTCGGCACCGAGGACGCGCCTCCAGCCGAGGCAGTCGACGACGAGCGGAGCGCTGAGGACGCCGCGGTCGGTCTCGACCTCGAAGGTGTGCGAGGGGTCGATCGAAGTCCCGGGCGCGGGCGACGGCCCAGCCAGCCGCTCGATCTTCGCCGTCTCGAACTCAGCCTCGCCACACTGCTCCCAGAGCAGGCCACAGAGCTGCGGGTAGTCGAAGGTCGAGAACGACCACGGCAGCCTCATCACGCTGTCGCCGTGTTGGGTGTGGAAGTCGATCTCCTGGAACGTCTGGCGGATCGAGTCGGCGACACCCATATTGGCCAGCCACTCGGTCGGTGCCCCGCAGGCCGATGTCTGCCGTTCGCCGATCTCGTAGCGATCGACGACCAGCACCCGCGCCCCCGAGCCGGCCAGCTCCCGGGCGACGCTGAGGCCGGCGAAGCTGGCGCCGCAGACGAGGACGTCCCACGAGCCGTCGAGGGGTGTGCGCTGATCGCCTCGCTTCGTCTTGCGGACGGGCATCGCCCGAGAGGTTAGCCGGGCTCAGCCGCCGGCTTCGAGGCGCCCCCGGAGGCGCCCGCCGAGCGCCCCCAGCAGCAGGCCGCCGATCGCGGCGATCAGCGGAAAGATCGCGATCGGGGAGGGGGTGCTGACGGTGGGCGCCGCGGCGCTGACCGCGTCGGCAGCGACGATCCCGGTCCCGAACATGAGCCCGGCGAGCAGGCCGCGCTTCGCCCCGGAGCCGGCGGTCTCGTGCTCGTAGCCGCCGGCGACCCCGCCAAGCGCCGCGATCACGTTCGCGATCCACCAGCCGGCGGCGCTTTCGGAAGCCAGGAAGCCGCAGACGGCGCCGAACAGGAGCGGCACTAGGACGACGATCGTCAGCCGGGTGGGAGTCGGTAGCGACGAGAGCAGGGGAGGCGGCTCGGGTGCGATCGGGCAACGATACGCGACGCGAATTGACCGCCGATCCCCGGACACGAGGCCCTGGGAAACGGCAGGCAGGTGCATTGCCTATGATTCCGCCCCTTGTCTGCCGCCGAGACAGCAGGCGGCGCCGTGCTGGCGCCCGAAGGTGCGACCCCGGTCGAGGGGTCCGACGGCCTGCTGCTGCAGTTGAACGGCGAGATCATTCCCAACTACGACGCGACGATCACCCACTTCGATGAGGGTGAGGTAGTCAACGGCGAGGTCGTCCGCATCGACAAGGACGAGGTCCTGGTCGACATCGGCTGGAAGTCAGAGGGCGTGATCCCCTCTCACGAGCTCTCGATCCGCCGTTCCGTGGACCCCGCCGACGAGGTCTCGCTCGGCGAGCAGGTCGACGCCCTGGTGCTGACCAAGGAGGATCAGGAGGGGCGCTTGATCCTCTCCAAGAAGCGCGCCCGCTTCGAGAAGGCCTGGCGCCGGATCGAGGCCGCGGCCGAGTCAGGTGAGCCGGTCGAGGGCAGCGTGATCGAGGTCGTCAAGGGCGGCTTGATCCTCGACCTCGGCGTACGCGGCTTCCTGCCCGCCTCGCTGGTCGACATCCGCCGGGTCCACAACCTCGACGAGTTCACCGGCGAGACGCTCGAGTGCAAGGTGATCGAGCTGAATCGCAGCCGCAACAACGTCGTCCTCTCCCGTCGCGCGATTCTCGAGGACGAGCGCAAGGAGCAGCGCGAGCAGATCCTCGAGCGCCTGCAGCCGGGCCAGATCGTCGAGGGGCAGATCTCGAACATCGTCGACTTCGGCGCGTTCGTCGACCTCGAGGGCATCGACGGACTGATCCACATCTCGGAGATCAGCTGGAGCCATGTCAATCATCCCTCGGAAGTGCTCTCGATCGGCGAGACGGTCAACGTCAAGGTGCTCGACATCGATCGCGACCGGCAGCGAATCTCGCTCGGTCTCAAGCAGACCCAGGAGGACCCGTGGCAGACGGTGGTCAACTCCTACGGTCCCGGGTCCTCGCTCTCCGGCAAGGTCACCAAGGTGGTCGCCTTCGGGGCGTTCGTCGAGATCGTTCCCGGCGTCGAGGGCCTCGTCCACATCTCTGAGCTCGCCGACCATCACGTCGAGACCCCAGGTGAGATCGTCAGCCCGGACGAGGAGGTTCGCGTAAAGATCCTCGAGATCGACGAGGAGCGCCGCCGGATCAGCCTCTCGATCAAGCGCGTCGGCGAGGGCGGAATGCCGCTCCGCGACGCGTTCGAGCAGGCCCAGGCTGCCGCCGAGCCTGCCGCCGACTCCGAGGGGCCCGCCGCGGTCGAGACCGAGGAGGCCGTCGGGGAGGTTCCCGCCCAGGCCGAGCCCGAGGCTGTCGAGACCGAGGCAGCGGAGGTCGTGGAGCCCGAGGCCACCGAGGAGTCGGTCGAGCCCGAGGCTCCCGAGGCGGCGCCGGAGGCCCCCGAGCTCGGGCTCTCCGAGGAGGTCTTCACCGAGGAGGCGCCCGCGGCGCCGGCCGAGGACTCGACCGCAGACGAGCAGGCGCCCGAGACCACCGACGCCTAGGGCGTTGCCCGGCCCCGCGCTGATCGGGCTGACCGGGGGGATCGCGGCCGGCAAGTCCGAGGTCCTCCGCGTGCTGGAGGAGCTCGGGGCCGAGACGCTCTCGACCGATGCCGTCGTCCACGATCTGCTCGGGACCGGGGAGGTTCGCGAGCTGTTGATCGATCGTTGGGGTGAGCGAGTGGCGCCCGGGGGCGAGCTCGATCGCGGCCTGATCGCCGGCATCGTCTTCGAGGAGCCGGTGGAGCTCGCCTGGCTCGAGTCGCTGCTGCACCCCCGGGTCGGCAGGCGGGTGCTCGAGTGGCGGCAGGGGCTCCCCGATGATCTCGACCTGGCGGTGGTCGAGGTGCCGCTGCTGTTCGAGGGCACGATGGCGGAGACGTTCGACGCGACGATCGCCGTGGTCGCCGAGGACGGCACCCGTCGACGGCGGGCGTCGGCGCGCGGGACCGGCGAGCTGGAGGGTCGTTCGGCCCGCCAGCTGAGCCAGGACGAGAAGGCCGATCGCGCCACCTTCGTCGTCCACAACGACGGCACGCTGGCGGACCTCGAGGCCGAGCTCCGCCGGCTGCTGCCGCGGCTGGCCGCGGCAGCAGCCGGCCCAGAGGGGGGAGCCGGGTGACCGCAGGTCGGCACTGCAACATGGTCATCCACCGGCTCGACGCGGTCTGAGGCCATCGCTATCTTGGGCCGGTGCCCGCTTCCGTAGGGACACCGGCGCGAGCGCGTGCTCGCGGCAGCAAGCGGCCTGCCAGAGGGCGTCGCTCGCTGCTCGCCGGAGGACGGTCCGGGAACGGCTGGGCGACCACCGGGCTCCTCGCCCTGGTCGCGCTGCTCGTCGCTTACGGGGTCTCGCGGATCGACTTCGGCGGCGCCATCCGAGAGCTGACGCTGCCGCTCGAGTACGAGAACATCATCCGCCAGCAGGCCCGCGAGAAATCGGTCGACGCGGGCCTGATCGCGGCCGTGATCTACAGCGAGTCGCGCTTCCGCGACCAGACCTCCGACGCCGGTGCCCGCGGTCTGATGCAGATCACGCCGGACACGGCTGACACGATCGAGAAGCTCTCCGGTGGCGAGACCTTCGTCTACGACGACCTCGCGGACCCGGAGCTCAACATCCGCTACGGGACCTTCTTCCTCCGCTATCTGCTTGACCGCTACGAGGGCAACGAGGCGGCGGCGCTGGCCGGATACAACGCCGGTATGGGCAACGCCGACGCCTGGGGTGGGGCGTCGATGGAGACGTCCGACATCGCGTTCGCGGAGACGCGCGCCTACGTCGAGCAGGTCCTGGAGAAGCGCGAGGAGTACGCCGAGAGCTACGAGCGCGAGCTCGGGCTCTAGCCCGGGACCGACTCGCCGGTGAGGCGCTCGGTCGCCGGAGCGGCTGTTGCCCTCCAGGCCCACCAGGCGGCGACGAACTGCAGCGGCAGCCTCGCCCAGAGCGCCGGCTCGGGGATCTTCGGGTAGCGCTCGGGGTGCAGCGCCATGTGGACGTTGGCTGGGAAGACGGCGGCGAGCACGCCGAGGATCCACCAGCGCGCGATCGGGTTGCGCGTTCTCCGGGGGATCACGAGCAGCCCCGCGACGACCTCGGCGACACCGCTCCAGAGGACCATCTCCGCGTGGGCCGGGACGTAGTCGGGCATGATCGCCCGATAGAAGCGGGGATTGACGAAGTGGTTGATCCCGGCGCCGATCCAGAACGCCGCCAGCAGGCGTTGAGAGGTGCTCATCGGCGACCACCGTAGCGGGCGCCGGCTGTACGGCACGGCGTACGATCACCGGCTCGCTCCGACTCCGGGGAAGATTGCGGCGGGAAGCTTCACTGGGAACCGGATCTCGCGCTACCTTTGACCGGTGATCGCGACCAGGAAGACAGCCCGCGTCCTCTTTGACGAGGGTCACTCCGAGGCCTGGACGATCGACCGCGACCGGGCGGCCCGGATGCAGCCCGCTCATCCGGCCGACTCCTCGATGGCGCGTGCGGCCGAGTTGCTGCGCGCCCGGGACTTCTCGGTCGAGGCCGTAGCGACCGAGCCGCTCATCGAGCGGCTGGCGGGAGCGGCCGTCCTGGTCATCGCTCACCCCTCTGATCCGAAGTGGGAGGCGACCACCGGCGAGGGCCGACCTCGCTTCTCGCCGCAAGAGCTCGATGCGATCGAAGCGTTCGTACGCGAGGGCGGCGGCCTTGTCGTGCTCGGCGAGACCGAGCACGACAAGTACGGCAACAACCTCAACGACCTCCTGGCCCGCTTCGATCTCGCGATCGAGAACACGACGGTCCAGGACTACGAGCACCACCTCGACGGTGCCCCGTCCTGGGTACTCGCCGATCTGATCCGCGACCGTGGCGGCGGCGTCGACCTTCTCGCCCGCGTCGAGCGCGCGTGCTTCTATCGCGCCGGGACGATCGCAGCGCACAACGGGCCCGTCGTGATCGCCCGGACGAGCGCGACGGCATCGCCGCCGTCGGCGCCGCTCGCCGCCGTCGCCGAGCACGGCCGGGGCCGGGTCGTCGCGCTCGCGGACTCCGACCTGTTCGGCGACGACTGCATCGACGCTCTCGATCACCGGTCGCTGTGGCTGAACCTGATCTACTGGGCGGCCGGGACTGCGTTCGCCCGTCCGCCCGAGAGGCCGGTGTCGGCTGCAGCGTCGGACCCTGCCTGGCTGGAGCTGAGGTCCGCCGTCGCCGAGCTGCGGCTCGAGCAGGAGCCGGACGGCTCGATCGAGCTCGAGGGCCGTGACGGCGACCGGCTCGCCGCGCTCGTCGAGACGATCGCCACGCGCGTCGGGCGGCTGGCAGCCCACTTCCCACACCAGGCCGAGTACCTAGAGGCGCTGCAGCGCGATCTCCGCGAGTGGGCGTCCGCCGGCTTCGGCAGGCCCGACTTCATCCGCTCGGTCGAGACGTTCCGGCCGGAGCGTGACCGCCGCGACGGGATCGAGCACCTGGCCGTGTTCCCGATGTACAAGCAGAACGCGTCGCCCGACACCTGCCTCGAGGCGCTGATCGTCCGCGTTCCCTGGCCCGAGTGGATCGCCGAGCTCGAGGCGGAGCGCTACGACAACGCCAAGTTCGTCCCGGTCGAGCTGGTCGACTACACCGACGGATACGACTCGGAGTGCGCGGTGCTGTTCCCGGAGACGTTCGCGACTGCGGAGCGGCCGCCGAGCTACTTCGGAGGCATCTTCTGCGATCGCGAGGCGGAACGCTTCCGGCGGGTCTGCGGCGCGGCCGCGGAGGTCCTGCGCCTCAACCTGCCGCCCGACGCCGAGGCTGTGCTGCGCTCCCCGCGGCTCTCCCAGGATGCCTACATGTGCTGGGACCTGATCCATGACCGCACCCACATGCGTGGTGATCTGCCCTTCGATCCGTTCATGATTCGCCAGCGAAGCCCCTACTGGATGTACTCGCTGGAGGAGCTGCGCTGCGACCTGACCACGTTCGGCGAAGCGGTGCAGCTCGAGGCCGAGGGCTTCGGGCTCGCGCGCCACGTTCAGTACGCGATCCTCTTCGACCGCCTGTTCCGGTTCCCGGTTACGGGCTCGCGCGTCCGCAACTACGACGGTCTCGGCGGCCAGCTGCTGTTCGCCTTCCTGCACGGCGAGGGCTACATCCACTGGACGGACAACGAGCTGAGAATCGAGTGGGACAGGGTCGCTGAGGGTGTCGAGCGCCTGCGCGTCGCGGTCGCCGACCTCTACCGCTCCGGCATCGACCGCTCGAAGCTCGGGCAGTGGATCGCGGCGCACGACCTGGTGGCGACCTACGTGCCGCCGGCGGAGAGCTCGGTCTGGGCCAAGGAGGGTCGCGATCTGCCCGAGGTCGACGAGCCGAAGCAGCTCGTCGACCTGGTTCGCGACGACGAGTTCCCGTTGAGCCTCTTCTACACGCAGCTGCAGCCGAAGCTCGAACCGGCGCTGGCCGGTCGCCCGGCGGCGACCGCGGCCCGATAGGTTGCCGGCATGGCAGGTCTCGAGGGCAGAGTCATCGCGATCGCCGGCGCCGGCGGCGGCCTCGGGCCGACGGTCGCCGAGCGGCTCGCGGCCGGGGGCGCCTCGCTGGCGCTGACCGACGTGCGACAGGAGGCGCTCGACGAGTTGGTCTCCGAGCTCGGGCTTCCCGATGAGCGGGTCGACGCAAGGGTCGTCGACCTGCTCGACGAGGAGGCGACCGCTGCCTGGGCCGACGGACTGGTGGAGCGCTTCGGCCACGTCGACGGCCTGCTCCACCTGGTCGGCGGCTGGCGCGGCGGCGAGCCGATCGAGACCGCCTCGCTGGAGGACTACGAGTGGCTTCACGACCTGCTCGTCCGCAGCGTGCAGCGCTCGAGCCGCGCGTTCTACGGCCCGCTCACCGCGAGCGGCGGCCGCTTCGTCCTGGTCAGCTCCTCGCAGGCCCAGGCGCCCGAGGCGACCAACGCCGCCTACGCTGCCGCGAAGGCGGCGGCCGAGAGCTGGACACTGGCGCTGGCCGACGCGTTCGCCGGCGAGGGAGGCGGCGCAACCGCGAACATCATCGTCGTCAACGCGATCCTGACGCCGGCGATGCAGGAGAAGAATCCCGACAAGGGCTACCCGAGCTTCACCTCCGCCGGGCAGATCGCCGATGCATGCGCCTTCCTCTGCTCGGATTCCGCGGCGCGCATGAACGGCAAGCGACTGCCGCTGTACCCGTGAGCGAGCGGGGGTTCGCCTCCGATAACCACGCCGGAGCCCATCCAGCGGTGCTCGAGGCGATCGTCGCGGCGAACGGCGGCCACGCCGACTCCTACGGCGCCGACCCCTGGACCGCTCGGCTGCAGGCCACCTTCGAGCGCCACTTCGGCGACCGCGCGCGCGCCTACCCCGTCTTCAACGGCACCGCCGCCAACGTGCTCTGCCTCGAGGTCCTCGGCCGCCGTCACGAGGCCGTGATCTGCACCAAGGACGCGCACATCCAAGTCGATGAGTGCGGCGCCCCGGAACGGATTGCCGGGATGAAGCTACTGACGGTCGACGGCGAGCACGGCAAGCTGACGGCCGACGACGTCGGCCGCTGGGAGTCGCGCCGGGGCGACGAGCATCACGTCCAGCCGCGGATCGTCTCGATCACCCAGAGCACTGAGCTCGGCACCCTCTACACGCCCGAGGAGGTCGCGGCAATCGCCGCGGCGGCCCACGAGCGGGACATGTACCTGCACCTCGACGGCGCGCGGATAGCCAATGCGGCCGCGGCGCTCGGGCTCCCGTTCGCCGCCTTCACGACCGACGTCGGCGTCGATGCGATCTCCTTCGGCGGCACCAAGAACGGGCTCCTGTTCGGCGAGGTCGCCGTCTTCCTAACCGATGCCGCCGACGCGGGGCTGGTCCCGTTCGCCCGCAAGCAGCTGATGCAGCTTGCCTCGAAGATGCGCTTCATCAGCGCCCAGTTCGAGGCGCTGCTCGGAGGCGAAGATCTCTGGCTGCGCAGCGCTCGGCACGCGAACGCGATGGCGGCGTTGCTGGCCGACGGCGTCTCCTCGCTCGACGGCGCCGAGATCGTCCACCCGGTCGAGGCCAACGGCGTCTTCGTGCGGCTGCCGAAGCCGGTGATCGACGGACTGCTCGAGGACCTGCCCGGGGAGCATCCCTTCTACGTCTGGGACGCGGAGGGTGGAGAGCGGAGCGTGGTCCGCTGGATGTGCTCCTGGGACACGACCCCCGAGGACGTCGAGGGTCTCGTTGCGGCGGCCGGCGCGCGGCTCAGGGCGCGGCCGTAGGCGGGCCCTCCGAGGGCTGGACCAGCACCCAGCCCTGGCCCGAGTATCCGATCTGGATGCTCTCGCCGGAGCCCATCCCGATCAGGCTCTTCGCCTGCATGTCGGTCTTCAGCGCCGTCTGGACGCCGCCCGACCAGGCGATCGCCGCCTGCGGGTCGGCGAAGGTCGGCGCGCTCGCGACGTCGAGCATCACCGGCTCGCCCTCGGAGAGCAGGGCGACCGTCCCGGTCCCCTCGAGATGGATGTTGAAGAGGCCGCCGGCGAGCATCCCGGCGGCGCCCCCCTTGACCTTCTTCACGTCCCAGTCGATCCCGGTCTCGAACGCGAGCACGTTGCGCCCATTGGCGGTGACCGCCTCGTCCTGCAGCTTGATCACGTGGACGAGCATCGCCCGCTCGGCCAGGAAGACCTCGCCGCTGCCGCTCGCCTTCATCAGGCGCAGGCTCTCGCCGGTCGCGGCCTTCTTCAGCAGCCGCCCCATGCCGCCGCCCTGGTGCTCGAAGTTGACCTCGCCCTGGTAGGCGACCATCGCCCCGCTACGGGCCATCACGGTGGTGGCGGAGAGCTCGACCTTGAGCAGCCGCGGGTTCTGGATCGTGAAGGCCTCGCCGGTCTCGACCTCGCTGAAGCCCTGTAGCGATCCCTCGACCCGATCCATGCGTTCCTCCTCCGCGGTCCCTTCGTTTGCGGTCTCAGCCTACCGGCGCGGAGCAGCGGCCGCCGCGGCCCGGGCTCCGTCAGCCGTCCGGCCCGAGAGCCTCTAGGTGCGAGACGAAGAAGCTCGTCGCCGCTTCGAGCTGATCCTCGGCCCCGAGCAGCTCCGCGTATCGCAGCTCGGCGCCGTGGAAGCCGGTGGCGTTCCAGATCTTGCTCTCCGGCTGCTCGACCCAGGGGCCGACGTACAGATAGGGCTCGGGATGCTGCTCGTCCCCCGGGGAGGCGCCGAAGTTCGCCCGTGAGCCGGCGGCCTCGTCGCCGAGCACCGTGGCGACGTCGAAGTGCTCGGGCCACAGTCTGATCGGCTCGGGATCGAGGCCGGGGCCGGCCTCGATCAGGCCGGCGAGGGCGACCGTTCCAAGCGCGAACCAGTCGGCGACGACGGCGGCGACGGCCGGATCGATCCCGGTCGGCGTCCGCACCTCGTTGGATGCGGCGTCGATCACGATCTCCGTCCCCTCGACCCGGGCCGAGCCCGGAAGCCCGCTCTCGACGCCCTGCTCCCAGCGCGGCGTCCCGAAACCGCCCGGGGTGAAGCGGAGTGCGATCTCGTTGCCGGTCTCGAGCAGGCGCTTCGGCTTCAGCACGTCCTCGGCGATCCGGTGCAGGGCCTCGCGCCCCTCCGTATAGCCCGGGGGCAGCGGCTCGAGCGGCGGGCGGCCGAGCGCCTCGAGGTGTTCGCCGGCGTCGGCCAGGGCCTCTGCATGCTCGTTGATGTCAGCCATCAGACCAGCTCCGGGTCGGTCACGACCTCGACCATAGCGGGCCCATCGTGTGCGAGGGCCCGGGTGATCGCCTCGTCGAGATCCGCCCGATCCGTGACCCGGAGACCGAGGGCGCCGCACAGCTCCGCGTACTCAGCGAAGTTCGGGTTGTGCAGGTCGGTCGCCCAGACGTCCCACTCGCCCGCCCGCTGCTCCTTGGTGATCTTGCCGAGCTGGCTGTTGTTGAGCAGCACATGGGTGATGTTCATCCCGTATTTGACGGCGGTCAGGATCTCTCCCATGTACTGGCCGAAGCCCCCGTCGCCGGTCACCGCGACGATCGGGCGCTCACCCTCGGTTGCCGCCCAGGCTCCGATCGCGGCCGGGTAGCCGAAGCCGATCGAGCCGAGGTAGCCGCTCATCAGCACCCGTTGGCCCTGCTTCGAGTCGAAGTAGCGGCCGAAGGAATAGGTGTTGTTGCCGACGTCGACGGCGATCACCGCGTCCTCGGGAACGAGCCGGGTCATCGACTCGAAGATCGAGGCGGAGTTGACGCCGTTGCCGCGGTCGTCGCCGACTCGCTGGTCCTTCTCCGCGGCCCAGATGCGCCTGCGTTCGGCAACGTCACCACGCTGGTCGGTCGCCGCCAGCTCGCGGTCCGCGAGCCGCTCCCGGAGGAGCTTCGCCGTGGTCGCGATCTCGCCCCAGACCGGCAGCGCCACCTCGTGGAACTTGCCGAGCTGCATTCGCTCGAAGTCGACCTGGATGATCGGGTGGCCCGGATAGATCCCGGTGTGGTTCGAGAACGAGGCGCCGAGCACGAGCAGCAGGTCCGCCTCGTTCATCACCCAGCTCGCGATCGGCGTGCCGCTGCGACCGAGCACGCCGCAGGCGAGCGGATGGTCGTCGGCGATCTGGCCCTTGGCCTTGAAGGTGGTGATCACCGGGGCCCCGAGCTGCTCGGCGAGCGTCGTGACCTCGTCCATCACGTCCCGGGCGCCGTAGCCGACGATCACCACCGGCCGCTTCGCCCCGGCCAGCATTGCCGCGGCGCGATCGACTGCCTCCGCGGCCGGCGTGATCCGCTCGTCGCCGACCCGGCCCTCTGGCCCGGAGGGGCTCGCGCCGTGCGCGGGGATCGTCTGCACGTCGTCCGGAAAGATCAGATGGGCGACGTTGCGCTCCAGCAGGGCGTTCTTGCAGGCGAGGCTCATCAACTCCGCGTGCCTGGAGCTCGGCAGGACGGTCTGGCTCCAGTGGGCGACGGCCTCGAACGCCGACGCGAGGTCGACCTCCTGGAAGGCTCCCGGCCCCAGCACCTGGTTCTCGACCTGGCCGGTGAGGGCGAGCACCGGCGCGCGGTCGACCTTCGCGTCCCACATCCCGGTCAGGAGGTTGGTGGCGCCGGGGCCGGCGATCGTCAGGCAGGCGGCGGGCCGCCCGGTGAGCTTGCCGTAGGCGGAAGCTGCGAACGCGGCCGCACCCTCGTGACGGATGCCGATGTAGGTGAGCTCGCCGTCGCTCTCGCGGCGGCGGATCGCGTCGGCGAGCCCGAGGTTCGAGTGCCCGACCATGCCGAACACGTGCTTGACGCCCCAGTTGACCATCGTCCGGGCCATCACGTCGGTGACCGTCTCGGCGTGGGACGCCGGCGGCTCGACGCCGACGAAGATCTCGCCGTCGCGGACCTCGAGCGGATACGTGGTCGCCTCGTCGTCGAAGCCGGGCGACTGACCCGTCAGCGGGCAGTAGTCGAAGCCGTGCCAGGGGCAGCGCAACAGGCCGTTCTCGATCGAGCCCTCGCCGAGCGGCCCGCCCTGATGCGGGCAGTGGTTGTCGAGCGCGCTGAACTTACCCTCGTAGTGGACGAGTGCGACGCTCTTGAGACCGGCGTGAACGGTGGTGACGCGGCCCTCGGGCAACTCGTCCTCGGCGAGCACCCGGTGCCACTCCAGGTCCGCGGCTGCGTCGGTGCTCTCGGCCATCTCTCAACTCCTCTGGGCTCGATCGGTCAGTAGCTCGGTCCCGGCAGCGCTGCCCCCGTTACATCCCGACCCGCTGTGGGTCCGGGCCCGAGCTCAGCGCCGCTGCTGATCCCGGAAGGCCGCCAGGGCCCGCTCCCAGGCCTCGCCGCCGGCTGCCCCCTCGTCGAGCGCCCCGAGCGCGCCGATCACCTGCCTGGTCTGCTCGACGTAGCGCTCGCACCAGGCGCACTCGCCGGCATGGACCTCGATCCGCTCGCGCTCGGCCTCGGCGATCGTCCCCTCGAGGTAATCGGTGACTAGCTCGATCAGCTCCCTGCACTGCATCTCATCGGTTCCGGTCGTCATGTCGTCTCCTCGACGGCGCCGAGGCTGGCCTCGACCGCAGCCCGGACCTTGGTCCGTGCCCGGTGCAGAAGCACTCTCTGGTTGACCTCGCTGATGCCGAGGGCGTTACAGACCTCCTTCGCGTCCCAGCCGCCGATGTCCCTCAGGGTGATCACCTCTCGCTGGGAGTCGTTGAGCGCTTCGATCGCGGCGAGGATCTCTTCGCGCAGCTCCTTGGCCAACGCTCGCTCGTCCGGGATCCCCCAGGGCGCCGGGCCCAGGCGCCAGTGCCCGGGCCAGCGATCGTGGTCAGGGGCGAAGAACCTGTCGGGATCGATCGCCGACCCGTCGTCGCTCGACGGGGCCGCGGCTGAGAACGGGATCGTTCGCGCCTCGCGGCCGGCCCTGGTCAGGGCGACGTTGATCAGGATCCGGAAGATCCAGGTCTTCAGCGAGGAGCGACCCTCGAAGCGGTCGATCCCGCGGATCACCCCGAGCCAGGCCTCCTGGACGATCTCCTCGGCGACGGCGTCGGAGCGGGCGTAGCCGCGGGCGACCCGCTGTAGCGTCGGGTCGAACCGATCGAAGACCGACCTGAACGCCCGCTCGTCCCCGGCCCTCAGCGCCTCGATCAGCGCCGAGTCGGCGTCCTTGCCCTGACCCTCCGTTCCGGTCGCAGCAACACCCGATGTCGACATCGGGTGTGATCGTCGCAGATCCGCCGGTAACGGATCGGGGGCAGCCGGGACTCTGCATCGGTCGGATGGAGATCGAGTTCACAAACCTGCTGGTCGTGGTCGCCGTCGGCTTCACGGCGCCGCTGCTGCTCGGCCTCGCTCCCGGGTTGCGGTTCCCGGCCGTCGTGCTCGAGATCGTCGCCGGGATCATCGTCGGCCCGGCGGTGCTGGGCTGGGTCGAGATCGACGAGCCGGTCCGCGTCCTCTCGATCCTCGGGCTCGCCACCCTGCTGTTCCTGGCGGGGCTCGAGATCGACTACGACCGGCTCCGGGGAAGGGTGGCGCGGCTCGCCGGCGGCGGCTTCGTGCTCTCCTTCGCGATCGCGGTTGCGGTCGGGCTGCTGCTGAGAGCGACGGACACCGTCAACGACGCCCTGTTCATCGCGATCGTCCTCTCCGCGACCTCGCTCGGGGTCGTGATCCCGGTCCTCAAGGACTCCGGCAACATCGAGACCCCGTTCGGCCAGCTCGTGATCGCCGCCGCCTCGATCGCTGATTTCGTGACGATCATCCTGCTGACGCTGTTCTTCAGCGAGGAGGCCTCGAGCACCACAGCAACGCTGCTGCTGCTCGGAGCGTTCATCGTCCTCTCGGTGCTGCTCGGCCTGGCGATCCTCGGGGCCGAGCACCTGACCCGCCTGCGCGACGCGTTGAGGCGCCTACAGGACACGACGGCCCAGATCCGGATCCGGGGTGCCTTCGTGCTGATGGTCGGGATGACCGCGCTGGCGACCAATCTCGGCCTCGAGCTGATCCTCGGCTCGTTCATCGCCGGTGCGGTGCTGAAGCTCGTCGATCGCGACACGATGATGACCCACCCGCAGCTGCGCGAGAAGCTCGAGGCGGTCGGCTTCGGCGTCTTCATCCCGGTCTTCTTCGTCGCCACCGGGGTCGCCTACGACCTCGATGCCCTCGGTCGAGGCCTCGACCCTCGTCCAGGTCCCGATCTTCCTCGCGGCGATGGTCGCCGCCCGCGGCCTGCCGGCGCTGCTCTACCGGGGCGAGCTCGGTGCGCGCAAGACGATGGTCGCGGCGCTGCTGCAGGCGACCTCGCTGCCGTTCATCGTCGCGGCCACCGCGATCGGGATCGAGCTCGGCGCGGTCGAGCCCGGGACGGCCGCTGCGTTCATCGCCGCCGGCCTGCTCTCGGTTGTGGTCTTCCCCGCAACCGCGCTCGCACTGCTCGGCAGGGAGCGGCAGGAGGAGGTGCCGGCGCGTGCCTCCTGATCCGCTGAAACTACGCATGCGAGCGAGCTCAGCGCGGGCTACCGTCAGCCGATGGCGAACCGGATCCTGATCGTCTATTCGACCACGCACGGGCACACGGCGAAGATCGCCGACCGGATCGCCAGGGGTGCCCGCGAGGCCGGAGCGCGGGTCGAGACCACGGAGATCGAGGACGCCGGCGACGCCGATCCCCGCGACTTCGACGCGGTCATCGTCGGGGCCTCGATTCACGCGGGACGCCATCAGCCCGGCCTGGTCAGGTGGGCCACCGAGCGGGCGGCCGCGCTCGCGGAGCGTCCCTCGGCGTTCTTCTCGGTCTCGCTGACCGCGGCAGACGACGACGCCGAGGCCAGGGAGGCGACCGACGGCTACATCGAGGGCTTCGTCGAGGAGACCGGCTGGGAGCCCGATCGGGCCCTCCCCGTCGCCGGCTGCCTCCAGTACCGGGAGTACGACATGTTCACCCGGGTGCTGATGAAGCTCTTGATGAGGTCCGGCGATCACCCGACCGACACGAGCAGGGACTACGACTACACCGACTGGGACGCGGTCGAGCGCTTCGGGCGGGAGTTCGCGGCCAGCACAGCCGCCGCCTCCTGAGACCGCCGCCGGATCCCCTCCTCCGGGGCCGGGTCCGGGCGCCTGTATCTTCAACCCGGTGCCCGACTTCGTCCTCAACTCCGCCTACGCGGCGACCGCCGATCAGCCGCAGGCGATCGACGGCCTGGTCGCCGGGGTCGAGTCCGGGGAGAGCTTCATCACCCTGCTCGGCGCGACCGGGACCGGCAAGACGTTCACGATGGCGGCGACGATCGAGCGCCTGCAGCGACCGGCGCTGGTGATCGCGCACAACAAGACGCTCGCCGCCCAGCTCTGCAACGAGTTCCGCGAGTTCTTCCCCGATGCCTCGGTCGAGTACTTCGTCAGCTACTACGACTACTACCAGCCCGAGGCCTACGTCCCGGCCCAGGATCTCTACATCGAGAAGGACGCGACGATCAACGACGAGATCGACCGGCTCCGCCACGCCGCGACCGCCTCGCTGTTCGCGCGCCGCGACGTGATCATCGTCGCCTCGGTCTCCTGCATCTACGGGATCGGCTCGCCGGAGCTCTACCGGGACCAGATGGTGCTGTTCAAGGTCGGTGAGTGGATCGAGCGCGAGTCGCTGTTCCGGCAGCTGGTCGGGATGCAGTACCAGCGCAACGACACGGCGCTGACCCGAGGCACGTTCAGGGTCAAGGGCGAGGTGCTCGAGGTGTTCCCCTCCTATGCGGAGTCGGCGTACCGGATGCAGCTGTTCGGGGACGAGGTCGAGTCGATCACCCACTTCGATCCGCTGACCGGAGAGGTCCTGGACGAGGTCGACCACGTCTCGGTCTGGCCGGCATCGCACTACGTGACCAAGGAGGAGACGATCGAGCGCGCGGTCGATGAGATCCGGGCCGAGCTCGAGGCGCGCACGGCGGAGCTCGACGAGCAGGGCAAGGAGCTCGAGGCCCACAGGCTCAGGCAGCGCACCCAGTACGACCTCGAGATGCTGAAGGAGCTCGGCTTCTGCAACGGAATCGAGAACTACTCGCGGATCCTCGACGACCGGGCGGCCGGCTCGCCGCCGCATACGCTGATCGACTACTTCCCGGACGACTTCGTCACCTTCGTCGACGAGTCCCATCAGACCGTGCCGCAGATCGGCGGCATGTACGAGGGTGACCGCTCGCGAAAGCTGACGCTCGTCGACCACGGCTTCCGGCTGCCGAGCGCGATCGACAATCGGCCGCTGAAGTTCGACGAGTTCCTGCAGCGGGTCGGCCAGGTGGTGATGGTCTCGGCGACGCCGGGCGACTTCGAACGCACCCAGAGCAAGCGGATCGTCGAGCAGATCGTGCGCCCGACCGGGATCGTCGACCCGCCGGTCGAGGTTCGCGAGACCAAGAACCAGATCGACGATCTGATGAACGAGGTGCGGGTCCACGCCGAGCGGAGCGAGCGCTGCCTGGTCACGACCTTGACCAAGAAGATGTCCGAGGACCTGACCGAGTATCTGCTCGAGCACGGCTTCCGCGTCCGTTACCTGCATTCCGAGGTCGACACGATCGAGCGGATCCAGATCATCCGCGACCTGCGGCTCGGCGAGTACGACGTGCTGGTCGGCGTCAACCTGTTGCGCGAGGGCCTCGACATCCCGGAGGTCGGGCTCGTCGCGATCCTCGACGCTGACAAGGAGGGCTTCCTGCGCGGGGCGACGAGCCTGATCCAGACGATCGGCAGGGCCGCCCGTAACGTCAACGGGCGGGTGTTGATGTACGCGGACAAGCGGAGTGCCGCGATGGACGCCGCGATCGGCGAGACCGACCGCCGCCGGGAGATCCAGCTCGCCTACAACGCCGAGCACGGGATCACCCCGGAGACGGTGAGCAAGGGGATCAGCGACATCTCCGACTTCCTCGCGATGGAGTCGAACGCGCCGGCGAAGCGTCGCCGGCGGTCGAGCGCTCTCGTCGACGGCAAGCCGATCGAGTCGGCGGGGGAGCTCGAGAAGGTGATCATCGGCCTCGAGGAGGAGATGCTCGCCGCCGCCGAGGACCTGCGCTTCGAGGAGGCGGCGCGACTGCGCGACGAGCTCAAGGAGCTGCGCCGCGACCTCGAGGGCATGCGAGCCTGAGCGCCACCCGAGGCCGGCGCCGATCGGCTTCGCCGCAGCCTTGCTCCGGTAGGCTCGGCGCCGATGGAGAGAGATGAGATCGTGCGCGACGATTTTCCTACCGCCCGCAAGGGCTGGGATCCCGACGCGGTCAGGGCGCACCTGAGCTCGCTCGCCGAGCGGCTGCCAAGCGAGTCCGTCTCGATCGGGGATGTCGCCGCCGAGCGGGTCGGGACGATCGTCGGGGCCGCCGAGGCGACCGCTGCGGAGATCGAAGCCGGGGCCCGCGAGCAGGCCGAGGCGATCGCCGCAGCGGCCCGCGAGGAAGCGCGCGAGATCGTCGAGCGGGCCCGTTCCGAGGCTCAGAGGCGGCTCGATCAGGCCCAGGCGGCGGTCGAGGGCCTGCTCGGGCAGGCGGAGGCGCTGCGCAGCCAGGTCGGCTCGCCCGGCGCAGGGCCTGAACCGGCTCCGGGCCCGGTGGTCGAGGCGGCGCCGAAGGCCGCGGCCGCGTTGGCGCCCGAGCCGGCCTCCGAGCCGGTGCGCGCCGGCGAGGCCGAAGCGGGGTCTGCGGGGGACTCCGGGCCGGCGGCCGCGAGAGAGAACGACGGCCCACCGGCAACCGCCGAACCGGACCTGGCGGGGGCGCGCCTGGTCGCGATGAGCCTGGCGCTGGAGGGCGCGGACCGCGGGCTGATTGCCGATCGCCTCGAGTCGGAGTTCGGGGCCCTCGACGGCGTCGAGGAGATGCTCGACGACGTGCTCGCGCGGGCGGGCCGCGCCTGAACCGCGGCGGCCGGCGCCGACGTCGCTACGCGTGGGAACAACCGTTCGTGTCCCTAGAATCGTCGCTCGATGCCGTCGGCCCCTCAGATCGTCGTCTCCGGTGCCCGCGAGCACAACCTCAAGGGGGTTGATGTCGCGCTGCCGCGCGACTCGCTGGTCGTGATCACGGGGCTCTCCGGCTCCGGCAAGTCGAGCCTCGCCTTCGACACGATCTACGCCGAGGGGCAGCGCCGCTACGTCGAGTCGCTCTCCGCCTACGCCCGCCAGTTCCTCGGCCAGATGGACAAGCCGGACGTCGACTCGATCGAGGGCCTCAGCCCGGCGATCTCGATCGACCAGAAGACGACCTCACGCAACCCGCGCTCGACGGTCGGCACGGTGACCGAGATCTACGACTACCTGCGCCTGCTCTGGGCGCGGATCGGAACGCCCTACTGCCACAACTGCGGCGAGCCGATCTCCGGGCAGTCGGTGGAGCAGATCACCGACCGCGTGCAGACCCTCCCGGAGGGGACCCGGTTCATGGTCCTGGCACCGGTGGTCCGCGAGCGCAAGGGCGAGTACGGTCGGATGCTCGAGGAGATGCGGCAGCAGGGGTACGCCCGCGCGGTCGTCGACGGCGAGTTGCTGCGCCTCGATCAGGAGATCGTCCTCGACAAGAAGTTCAAGCACGACATCTCGATCGTGATCGACCGCCTGGTGATGAAGGACGGAATCCGCAAGCGGCTCTCGGAGTCGATCGAGGCGGCTTCGTCGCTCGCCGATGGGCTGGTCGAGGTCGAGCTGCTGGAGGCCACCGTGGAGGTCTCGGGGGCGACGACGCTCTCCGGGCCGTCGGCCGGCAGGCGCGGGGAGGTGCTCGTCTTCAGCGAGAAGTTCGCCTGCCTGAGCTGCGGTTCGTCGATGCCGGAGATCGAGCCGCGGATCTTCTCGTTCAACTCACCGCACGGCGCCTGCCAGCGCTGCCACGGGCTCGGCTTCCAGCGGGTGGTCGATCCCGAGCTGGTCGTCCCCGACCCGACCCTTTCGATCTCGGAGGGAGCGCTCGCCTCCTGGATGGGCGCGGCGTCGCTCTACTACCGGCGGCTGCTCGAGGCCGTCTGCGAGAGCAACGGCATCGACCCCGCCATGCCGTTCCAGGAGCTACCGGCGGGAGACAAGCAGCTGCTGCTCGAGGGCACCGGCGACGAGCGGCACACGATCAGCTATCGCAACCGCTACGGCCGCCAGCGCACCTACAAGGCCAAGTTCGAGGGCATCACGAATGGGCTCGAGCGGCGCTACGCCAACACCGACTCCGAGAACACCCGGGAGAAGATCGAACAGCTGATGGCGCTGCAGCCGTGTCCGGAGTGCCACGGGGCGCGACTCCGGCCCGAGAGCCTCTCGATCCGGGTGGGCGGCCTCTCGATCCACGAGTTCACGGCGATGTCGGCCCGAGCCGCGCTCGAATGGGTCAAGGGCCTGGAGCTGACCGAGACCGAGCGGGCGATCGCGCGGCTGATCGTCCGTGAGGTGGAGGAGCGATTGCGCTTCCTCGACGCCGTCGGGATCGGCTACCTGACCCTCGAGCGCTCGGCCTCGAGCCTCTCGGGCGGAGAGGCGCAGCGGATCCGACTCGCGACCCAGATCGGCTCGAGCCTGGTCGGCGTCCTCTACATCCTCGACGAGCCCTCGATCGGCCTGCACCAGCGCGACAACGCGAAGCTGATCGGGACCCTCGAGCGCCTGCGCGACCTCGGCAACACGGTGATCGTCGTCGAGCACGACGAGGGCACGATGCGAGCCGCCGACTACCTGGTCGATCTCGGCCCCGGCGCCGGCGAGCACGGCGGCCACGTGGTCGCCGCCGGAACCCCGCAACAGGTCACCAGGGCGAAGAAGTCGTTGACCGGTCGCTACCTGAGCGGAAAGGACTCGATTCCGGTCCCCGAGAGCCGCCGCGAGCCGCAGGGAGAGCTGCTCGTCAGGGGGGCGCGACAGCACAATCTCAAGGACGTCGACGTCGGGGTCCCGCTCGGGGTCTTCTGCTGTGTGACCGGTGTCTCGGGATCGGGCAAGTCGACCCTCGTCAACGAGATCCTCTACCGCTCGGTCGCCAACCGTCTGCACCGGGCGCGACTCCGCCCCGGGGCTCACGATCGGGTCGAGGGCCTCGATCAGATCGACAAGGTGATCAACATCGATCAGTCGCCGATCGGCCGCACGCCGCGCTCGAACCCGGCCACCTACACCGGGGTCTTCGGTCATATCCGCGAGCTGTTCACGAAGACCAAGGAGGCGCGCGCCCGCGGCTACAAGCCGGGCCGGTTCAGCTTCAACGTCAAGGGTGGGCGCTGCGAGGTCTGCAAGGGCGACGGCCAGATCAAGATCGAGATGCACTTCCTGCCCGACGTCTACGTCCCCTGCGAGCAGTGCCACGGCAAGCGCTACAACCGCGAGACGCTCGAGGTGCGCTTCAAGGGCAAGTCGATCGCCGACGTGCTCGAGATGCCGGTCGGCGAGGCGGCGGAGTTCTTCAAGCACATCCCGAAGATCCATCGCCGGATCAAGACCCTGCACGATGTTGGGCTCGACTACATCCGTCTCGGCCAGCCCGCGACGACGCTCTCGGGGGGCGAGGCGCAGCGGGTCAAGCTCGCGACCGAGCTCTCGAAGGTGGCCACCGGCAAGACGCTCTACATCCTCGACGAGCCGACGACCGGCCTGCACTTCGCCGACGTTCAGCGTCTCCTCGACGTGCTGGGTCGCCTGGTCGACTCCGGCAACACGGTGCTGGTGATCGAGCACAACCTCGACGTGATCAAGTCGGCGGACCGGATCATCGACCTCGGTCCCGAGGGCGGCGACAGGGGCGGTGAGCTGGTCGCCGTCGGCACCCCTGAGGAGGTGGCCGCGGTCGCCACCTCGTACACGGGACGGTTCCTCGAGGACCTGCTCACCCCGGTGGTACGCCGGACCGCGCGCAGGACCCAGGCGGTCGCCGCCTAGGCGCCCAGGCGGGCGTCAATCGGCTGCCGGCTGCAGGTCGAGCGGCTCGGGTGCGTCGCCGCCCAGCGCCCTGATCAGCGCCGCCGCCCAAGGATTGGTCCGCAGGCTGGACGCGTAGAGAGTCAGGGGCTCGCCCCCCTCGATCTCGAGCGTCAGCGCCTCGCGCATGAACCGCGGCTCGACCGAGGCGACGCGCACGGCGCTGCGGGGCCAGCGGGAGACGAGCGAGGCCTTCCGTCCCTCCGGCTCGGGCCTGACCGACAGCAGGTATACGGCGTCGCGGTCGAGCGCCAGCAGGACGTTGCGGCCGAGCCCGCGGCGCGACGGTCGGACCCGCGCCGCCAGCGCGAGGAACGCGCCGAGGAACGGCACCGCGGCCAGGGCCTCGATCGGGACGGTCGAGAACTCGCCGACCTCGAGCGCCTCGCCCGCGACCTCCGGCCGGGCCAGCTCGCGCAGCTCGAGACCGTGTTGCTCGCGGTAGCGGCGGGCGATCTCGAGCCGATCGCGCTCGCTCTGCTCCTTGACGTCATCGGGCGTCTCGAACGGCGTCATCGCGACCAGTCTCTCACTCACCGCACCCGGCGCCGCCGAGGCGGGCGCCGGGTGCGACCCTTACGAGCATCGGAACGACCGACCCCCACATCCACCCGCAGCGCGGCTGGCGCGCCTGGTACCGCAAGCGGCGCTGGTATGAGCGCACGCACCGCCGGCTGAATCGCATGCGGATCGATCGCCATGCTGCGGCTGGGGGCTTCTACGTTCGCCATCCGATCGAGGGCGACGTGCTCGAGGCCCTCGCCGACGGGCGGCTGCGGATCGGCGAGGGCACCCATCTCGAGCCCGGATGCTGGCTCGCCCTGGGGCCCGAGGCGGAGATCGAGATCGGCGCCGGCTGCTTTCTCAACCGGGAGACGATGCTGGCCGCCGACGAGCGGATCGAGATCGGCGATCACGTGATGCTCGCCAACCACTGCTTCGTCGGCGACGCTGACCATCGGTTCGACGATCCGGCGCTACCGATCACCTGGCAGGGCTTCGTTCGCAAGGGGCCGGTGCGGATCGGCGACAGCGCCTGGCTCGGAAAGGGCTGCGTGGTCACCGGCGGGGTCGAGATCGGGGAGCGGGCAGTGGTCGGTGCGAACTCGGTGGTAACCCGCGACATCCCGCCCCGGACGATCGCCGCCGGGGCGCCGGCGAGCGTCATTCGCGAGATCGAGTTCCGGGCCGAGCCCGGTGATCGTTAGCGTTCCGCCGATGAGAACCCGGCCTCTGACGATGCCCGCCGTGCTCCTGCTCGTCGCCATGGCGCTCGCCGCCTGCGGCGATTCGGACGGCGATCAGACGACGGACGCAGCGCTTCCGGCCGAGAGCAGTGCGGCCGGCTCCGACGGCCAAGCCACCGGAGACGGGAGCGGCGGGGACGGGGGCGGCGCGGGCTCAGGCCCCAGCGACGAGCAGCAGATCTCGGCGGCGATCGAGGGCCTCGTCGTCGACCCGGATAGCGGCTACGTCTGCGCCGAGGTGATCAGCCCCTCGCTTCTGAAGGCCGCCTACGGCGATCTGCAGGGATGCCTGAAGGGCCGCCGCGCCGCGACCCTGGCCGAGTCGGTGAAGATCTCGGGCCCGACCGTAGACGGCGACACGGCGACCGCGGAGGCGGTCCCGACGGGCGGGCTCTACGACGGCGCGACGCTCGAGATCGAGGCGGTCCGTACGGGCGAGGGATGGCGCATCGACCAGTTCCTCGCCGACATCCCGGTCGGTCCCTGAGCCGTCAGAGCGGCTACCAGTCCCAGGGCGTGTTGGCCGCCAGCGAGTCCTGCTCGAGGTAGTCGCGGAGTGCGCGGAGCTCGTCGGGGTCGATCGAGTAGCTGTGCTCCTCGGCGGGAAACGAGCGCCGCCGGACCTCGGAGGCGTAGCGGGTCACGCCCTCGACCATGCCCCGGTGGATCTCCGCGTAGCGCTTGACGAAGCGCGCGACGTGCCCGGTGTTGATGCCGAGCAGATCGTGGAAGACGAGCACCTGGCCCGAGGTCGCGCCGCCGGCCCCGATCCCGATCACCGGGATCTCCATCCTCGGCATGATCGCCTCGGTCACCGCCGCCGGCACCGCCTCGAAGACGATCGCGAAGCAGCCGACCGCCTGCAACGCGAACGCGTCCTCGGCGATCTCCGAGGCCGTCTCCCCGGTCCTGCCCTGGGCCTTGTAGCCCCCGAGCTGAGTGGCCGTCTGGGGGGTGAGGCCAACGTGGCCCATCACCGGGATGCCGGCCCGGATGATCGCCCGGGCGCGGTCGACCGAGGCTCCTCCACGCTCGAGCTTGACCGCCTCGCAGCCCGCCTCCTTGACGAACCGCTGCGCGTTGGCGACGGCCTGCTCGTTCGACTGCTCGTAGGACCCGAACGGCATGTCGCCGACGAGCAGGGGGGTCTTCAGCCCACGCCGCACGGCGGCCGCCAGCATCAGCATCTCGTCCATCCCGACCGGCACCGTGGACTCGTGACCGAGGACGGTCATCGCCCCCGAGTCGCCGACGAGGACCAGGTCGACGCCCGCCTCCTCGACGACCGTGGCCGACGGGTAGTCGTAGGCGGTGATCATCACGATCGGCCGACCCTGCTGCTTCATCTCGAGAAGCCGCGGCAGGGTCATCGGCGTGCGGTCCTCAGGAGGCGTGTCGGGAACTCTGGGAGCGCTGCTCATCGTCTCTCCTTTGCTCGTGCTGTGGGCCGGGCCGCGGCTCGCTGCGAAGGCTGCCAGCTCGCGCCGGATGCCGGCGCCAGGGGCCGGGGTACGATCACGAGGTTGTCGATCAGCCTCGTCGGCCCGACCGGCGCCGCCACCGCGACCAGCACGGCCCTGCCGTTGAAGCTCTCGATCGGGCTCAGATCGGAGGCGTCGCGCGCCTCCAGGTACTCGGGCTCGATGCCGGCCCGGCTGAGCACCGAGCGGCCGGCGGCGAGCGCCGCGCGGAGATCCGATCCGCCGCCCTCGGCCCGCTCGCGAACGGCCTCCAGAGCCTGATTCAGCGCGGTGGCCCGCCGGCGCTCGTCCGGGCTCAGGTGGGAGTTGCGGGACGACATCGCCAGCCCGTCCTGCTCGCGGATCGTCGGCATCACCACGATCTCGACCGGGAAGTCGAGGTCCCGGACCATCCGCTCGATCACGATCGCCTGCTGCGCGTCCTTCTGGCCGAAGAACGCAACATCCGGCTGCACCGTGTTGAACAGCTTCGCGACCACGGTGGTGACCCCGCGGAAGTGCTCGGTCCCGCGCCGGCCGGGATCGCCGCAGAGCACCTCGGTGATGCCGTCGACGATCACCGAGGTCGCGTGGCCGTCCGGGTAGACCTCCGAGGTCGGTGGCGCGTAGAGGAGGTCGACGCCAGCCGTCGCGGCCAACCCGGCGTCCCGTTCCTCGTCTCGCGGGTAGGAGGCGAGGTCCTCGTCCGAGCGGAACTGTGCCGGGTTCACGAACGAGGTCATGACGACCAGCTCGCAGCGATCGCGGGCGGCCCTGAGCAGCGACAGGTGCCCGTCGTGCAGATACCCCATCGTCGGCACCAGACCCACGGACCGCCCAGCCGCCCGGGCCGGGAGCAGCTGATCCCTCAGCGCTCGCTTGCTTCGAACGAGCTTCATGCCTCGATCCTACGTCGCGTGGCGACCGCCCGGGAGCGGTCGGCGAGCGCCTCATACAGCGAGAGCAGCTCCGGGTTGGCCGCCGCGAGCGCCTCGAGGTGCGCCGCGACCGTGCGCTCGTCGCCGCGCGCAATCGGCCCGGTCAGCGCGCCGGCGCCCTGCTCGGCCCAGTTCGCGGCGGTTCGCAGCACCAGCGGAGCAAGCAGCTCGCGCCCGCCCTCGATGCCGGCCGCCCGCAGCACATCGACGGCGCTTTCCTCGAGCGTGACGAGGAAGTTCGAGGCGATCGAGGCCGCGGCGTGATAGGCGCGGCGTGCCTCCTCCGGTACCTCGAACGGCCGCATCCCGAGCGCTGCCGCCAGCGAGCGCGCGACATCGAGCGCCTCCGTGTCCGATCCGGCGATCGCGGCCGGTGCCCCGTCCAGCGACGCCTCCGGGCCGGGGATCGTCTGCAGTGGGTGCAGCGAGAAGGTCCGGCAGCCGGCCTCGCGGGCGCCGGCCAGGGCCCCGAGGCCGGTCGCGCCGCTCGCGTGGCCGACGAAGCCGGGAGCCCCGGCGACCGCCGCCACGCTCGCGCAGGCTGACTCGATCTCCTCGTCAGGCACGCAGAGCAGCGCGACGTCCATGCCGGCGCACGCCTCGGCGATGCCGTCGCGCCCGGCGGTCCGCACCTCGAGGCCGGCGGCTGCGGCCGCGCCTGCCACCGCGCTGCCCAGGCGACCCTGGCCGATCAGGGCGATCGACGGTCCCACCCGATCCCGGGTGGCGCTGGTTAGTGGGTCCCGTTCCAGTTCCCTCATCTCGAGATACCGGTCGGCGTTGTCCGTTCACGTCAGCCTCTTCAGGGTCCACGCCCAGCAGGGTCGCGGCCCGTGGCGCCGCCAAGTATAGGCGTCGGTTGAGCGCTGCCACCCGCTGTGGTGGACCCGATCCGCGGGCGTCACTACGATCAGTTCGTGCCGATCTACGAGTTCGACTGCAGTGCCTGCGGGGCCCGATTCGAGCGCCTCGTGGAGGCGGGGACGGAGCATGCGGCGTGCCCGGCCTGCGGAGCCACCGATGCGGGAAGGCTGCTGTCTAGCTTCGCGGCGCCGGTCCGCCAGATGACCGCCAACCAGCGCCGGCGGGCCGAGGACGCTCGGGGGATCGACCGCGGCGGCGCCAGGAGCCGGTGGAAGCAGAGCATGGACAGGGCCCGCCGCAAGGGCGGCACGGGGAAGCGACCGCCGGGCCAGGCAGAGTGACGACCGACACCCGCCGAGAGCGGCTGATCGAGCTGTACCACCAGGCCTCCGGGTGCGTCCGATGTCCACTTGCGGAGACGCGGACCAAGGTCGTGTTCGGCGCCGGCAACTCGAACGCCGAGCTGATGTTCGTCGGCGAGGCTCCCGGAGCTGACGAGGACCGTCGCGGGCTGCCGTTCGTCGGCCGTGCCGGGGGCCTTCTGGACGAGCTGCTCGCCGGGATCGGGTTGAGCCGCGAAGAGGTCTTCATCGCCAACGTGCTCAAGTGCAGGCCGCCCGGCAATCGCGATCCGCAGCCGGCCGAGATCGAGGCCTGCAGGCCCTACCTGTTCGGGCAGGTGGAGCTGATCGAGCCGAAGGTCGTGGCGACGCTTGGCAACTTCGCGACCAAGCTGCTGACCCGGAACCCGACCGGGATCACCCGGGTGCGGGGTGCCCCGCAGATTCACGCCCTCGGTGACCGCACGGTCTTCGTCTTCCCGCTGCTGCACCCTGCGGCGGCGCTGCGCACGCCGGCGATGAAGGAGACCCTGCTCGAGGATTTCGACCGGCTCCGGGCGCTGCTGTCCGAGCCGGCCCCGATCGCAGCCGAGGGCGAGGAGCGCGACGGGGACGGAGACGGGCCGCCGGCCGCGAGCTCGACGCCCGCGGCCGAGCCGACGACAGACCAGCTCGACCTGTTCGGTGCTTAGCGCGCTCGGTGGTTCCCCGGTCTCGCAGGGCTCGCGGCGATGAGTGACACGGTCCGCCATCAGACCGGCTCCCCCGATCAGACCGAGCGCCTTGCCGCGCAGCTCGCCGAGCGTCTGCGGCCCGGCGACGTGGTGCTCGTGGCCGGCGAGCTGGGCACGGGCAAGACGACGTTCGTGCGGGGCGCGTGCCGAGCGCTCGGCGTCACCGACCCGGTCACCTCGCCCACGTTCACGATCGGACAGCGGTACGCGGGGCCCGTGCCCGTCTCCCATCTCGACCTCTACCGGCTCGGCTCGCTCGAGCAAGAGGAGCCCGGCCTGCTCGACGACTACCTGACCCCCGACTCGGTCGCCTTCGTCGAGTGGCCAGAGGTCGGTGCTGCCGAGATCGGCCCGGTTGCGGCGACCGTTCGGATCGAGCACGCGGGCGGCGACCGGCGCGAGATCGCGATCGACGCTTGACCGCCGGGACGACAACGATGACCCTGGTGATCGATACGGCGACGCCTGACACGATCGCGGGTCTCGGGGCCGGCGGCGAGCTCGCCGCCGAGCGCCGGGTCGGGCCCGGTCCCGACGGCCGCCCCCGACACGGGCCGGCGCTGCTCGCAGCCGCGCACGAGGCGGTGATCGAGGGCGGTGGCTGGGAGCGGGTCGGCAGGATCGCGGTCGGGGTCGGGCCCGGATCGTTCACCGGGATCCGGATCGGTGTCGCGACCGCGCGGGCGCTTGCGCAGGCGCTGGCGCTGCCGCTCGCGCCGGTCGAGACCACCGCCGCGCTCGCCGCCGGGATCCCGGCGGCGGACGGGCGGGCGCGGCTGGCGGTGATCGATGCGCGTCGGGATCAGGTCTTCGCTGCGATCCTGCGCCCTGGTGATGCGGCGGCGGGGCCGCCGACCGTGGCCCGGCCGGACTCGTTCGCGGGCGCGTTCAACGGCCTCGCTGTCCCGCTTGCGGCCGGCGACGGCGCGGTAAGGTTCAGGGGCGAGTTGGAGGCGGTTGGGATCGAGGTTCTCCCCGATGAGCATCCGGCCCACAGGCTTTCGGCCCGCCACGTCTACGCCGCGTCAGAGGCGATCGAGGCGGGAGCGCCCGAGGACGTGAAGCCCCTGTACCTGCGAAGACCCGATGCGGAGCGATGGCGTGAGCGAGACGGCCGCTAGCGAGAATGCGATCCTCACCGGCGAACCGCTGGCCGCGGGCGTCGCCATCCGGCGGCTCACCTACGCGGACCTCCCGGCGGTGCTGGCGATCGAGCGACGCTCATTCCCGGCACCGTGGTCGCTGGCGATGTTCGTGCTCGAGCTCTCGAAGCCGTCCGGGATCTGCCTGGCCGCCGAGACCGAGTCGGGACTGATCGGCTACCTGGTCTGCTCGCGGTACGCCGATATCTGGCATCTGATGAACGTTGCCGTCGACGCCGAGGAGCGCCGTCGCGGCATCGCCGTGAGGCTGATCGAGGCGATGCGGGAGCGGGCGGGCCGCGAGCAGCGCTACACGCTCGAGGTCCGCGTGTCGAACCTCGCTGCGATCAGGATGTACGAGCGGCTCGGATTCCGGCCCGCGGGCCGCCGCGTGCGCTACTACCACGACAACAACGAGGACGCCCTGATCATGTGGCTCGGCGAGCCCGACGGATGATCCTGGCGCTCGATACGTCCTGCGACGACACCTGCGCCGCCGTGACCGCCGGCTCGACCGTTCTCAGCAACGTGATCTCCTCGCAGGCTGCGGCCCATGAGCGATACGGCGGCGTCGTGCCCGAGGTCGCTTCGCGGCATCACGTCGAGCTGATCAACCCCGTCGTCGACGCCGCTCTGGCTGAGGCCGACACGACCCTCGACGACGTCGACGCGATCGCGGTTACCACCAGGCCCGGCTTGATCGGCGCCCTCCTGGTCGGCGTCAGCACCGCAAAGGCGCTGGCCGCGGCCGCCGGCAAGCCGTTGATCCCGGTCGATCACCTGCTCGGTCACGTCGCCGCGGCCTACCTCGAGCCGGAGCCTCTGCGGCCTCCGTTCCTGGCGCTGATCGCGAGCGGCGGCCACACCCTGCTCGCCGGGGTCGAGGACCGTGACCGCTACGAGTTGCTGGGCCAGACCCTGGACGATGCCGCCGGCGAGGCGCTCGACAAGGCTGCCCGCCTGCTCGGGCTGGGCTATCCGGGCGGCCCGGCGATCCAGCGGTGCGCGGTCGACGGAGACCCCGCGGCCTTCGACTTCCCGGTGGCGATGAGCCGCGACCCGCGGCTCGACTTCAGCTTCAGCGGCCTCAAGACCGCGCTCGCCTACGTGGTTCGCGATCTCTCGGACCAGGCGCTCGCCGCGAGCCGCGCTGATCTGGCTGCGAGCTTTCAGGAGGCGGTCGTCGATCAGCTGGTCAGCAAGCTCGCCCGGGCGCTCGACGCCGGGAGCTGGGAGGCGGTCGCGCTCGGCGGCGGCGTCGCGGCCAACACCTCGCTGCGGGCGCGGGCGGGGCGGCTCTGCGAGGAGCGGGGCGTTCGCCTGAAGCTGGTCGAGCCGGAGCTCTGCACCGACAACGCGGCGATGATCGGGGCTGCCGCCGAGTACCTTCCCGCGCTGCCCTTTCCGGACTACCTCGAGCTCGATCCGATCGCCCGATGAGCGGCTCCCCAGAGCTCAGGCTCTACGGGCGCGACGGCTGCCATCTCTGCGAGGAGGCCCGTCTCGGGCTGCTCCGCCTGCGTGGTGAGGGTTTCCGGTTCGAGCTCGCCGAGGTCGACATCGAGGCGGACGAGGACCTGCATCGCGACCTGCTCGAGCGTATCCCCGTGGTCGAGATCGACGGCGAGCGGATCTGTGAGCTGCTGGTCGATCTCGACGCCGTCCGCGCCCGGCTCGCTACCTTTGGGGCATGAGCGAGCGCTCCGGTGCCAACAGCCCTGCCGCCGGGGCCGAACAGGGTGACGCCGTCGCGATCGACGAGCTCGACGGCGACGGCGCGCCGGTCCGGCTGTCGTTGGGCGTCGCCGCGCGGCTCTCGCGGTACCTGCAGGTCCTGATCCAGGCGCGGAAGATGGACAAGGAGACGATCTCCTCCCAGGAGCTGGCCTCGTGGACGCACATCAACTCGACCCAGATCCGTCGCGACCTGTCGGGCTTCGGCAAGTTCGGGAAGCGAGGCGTCGGCTACCAGATCGACTCGCTGGTCGCGGAGATCCGCAAGATCCTGCGCACCTCCGGCCAGCACAACATCGCCCTCTTCGGGGCCGGCAACCTCGGCCAGGCGATCGCCTCCTCCGACATCTTCGCCGACCATGGCTTCCGGATCGTCTCGATCTTCGATAGCTCCCCGAAGCTGGTCGGCAAGGAGTTTGGCGGGGTCGAGGTGCGGGCGATCGACGACCTCGACAAGGTCGTCGCCGACGAGGAGATCGTCGTCGGGGTTCTCGCCGTGCCCCCCGACTCGGCGCAGGATGTCGCCGACCGGCTGGTCGAGGCGGGAGTGACGATCATCTTCAACTACTCGGACAGGCTCCTGGAGATGCCGCCCGAGGTCACGGTCCACACCTCGAGCCCTGCCGTCGACCTGCTGTACGCGCTCTACTTCTATCTGACCTGAGGATCTGCGATGACCATGGCCCGGGACGAGGGCCTCGACCTGGTCGGGGCCCGGGAGCGCTTCGAAGGCTCGAAGGACTTCACGGTGGCGATCGAGGAGGAGTTCGCGCTGCTCGATCCCCGGACGCTCGACCTCGCCCACCGCTTCGACGAGGTGATCGCGGCCTGCGCCGAGGATGAGCTGCTCGCCGAATCGGCCCGCGGCGAGCTGATCGACACCGAGATCGAGATCCGCTCGGGCCGGGCCGAGACGTTCTCCGAGGCGATCGTCCAACAGCAGGAAGTGCGACGCCGGCTGTTCGCGCTCGCCTCGCAGCGCGACCTGGCGCTGGCCGCGATGGGAACTCACCCGTGGGCCAGCTACCTCGACCAGGAGATCATCGACACGCCGCACTACCAGCGGCTGCGGGCTGACCTCGGCTACGTCGCCCAGCGCAACCAGACCTGGAGCCTGCACGTTCACGTCGGCATCCGCGGCGCCGATCGGGCGATCGCGGTCTGCGACCACCTGCGCGGGGTGCTGCCGACGCTGCTGGCGGTGTCCGCGAACTCGCCCTTCCTCGACGGCCGGGACAGCGGTCTGCAGTCGATGCGCACGCAGATCTTCACCCGGACCTTCCCCCGCTGCGGGATCCATGACCCGTTCGGCGCCTGGGTCGACTACGCCGATTTCGTCGGACTGCTCGAGGCGACCAACTCGATCGTCGAGTCGACGCAGCTCTGGTGGAGCGTGCGACCCCATCATCTGTTCGGCACGGTCGAGATCCGGATCTGCGACGCCCAGAGCCGCGGCGAGGAGTCGTTCCGGCTCGCGGGCCTGATGATGGCCTGTACCGCCCAGGCTGCGCTCGACTACGACGACGGCCTCTTGGCCCCGCCGCTCCGTGCCCGTGAGGTCGAGGAGAACCTCTGGCGGGCGATCCGCTACGGGATGGACGGCAGACTGATCGATTTCGCATCGCGTCGTGAGATCGAGGCCACCGCGGCGGTCGAGCGGCTGTTGGAGTGGACCGCGCCGGCCCGCGAAGCGCTGGGGATCGACGCCGAGGTCGAGGGGCCGAACGGCGCGCAGCGGGCCCGCCGGGGCCTGGCGGAAGGCCTCAGCATCGAGGAGATCTACCGCTCGGCGGTCGCCGACGCCGAGCGCACCTACGCACCCGCGCAGGTCGGCGAGCAGCCCGGTCGCTGATCGCCGGCTCCCTGTAGGCTGGGGTCGATGAGCGACGAACAGCCTGGCCCCGAGGCCGAACCACAGCCTGAGCAGGAGATGACTGCCGAGCAGGAGGAGATGCTGAGGCAGATGGAGGAGGAGATGCGCAAGGTGCGCGTCCAGGATGTCGTCACCCAGAGCACGGTCAGCATCCTCAACCTCTCGGCGCGCCGGATCGCGAAACAGGACGAGCGGGACCTCGAGCAGGCGCGCGTCGGAATCGAAGCGGTGCGGGCGCTGGTCGAGCTGCTCGAGCCAGAGCCACAGCGCGAGGTGCGCAACGCGCTTTCCCAGATCCAGGTGATGTACGCCGATCAGGCCGGCGGCGACGCCGGCCCGCCGCCCGGCAGCGAGGGCGAGGCCCCGGCGGGGGAGGGCGCTGCGCCGCCCGCCGGGCAGCGGCCGTCGAAGCTCTGGACTCCCGGTAGCTGAGCGCAGCCGCCGGCCCGCTCCGATCAGATCCGCATACCCGCCCCGGATCCGTCTACACTGCGCACCGCTCGTGGCCGCCCCATCCCGTTTTCCGGGGCGGCCTTGCCTTGATCACCCACACTACGGAGGGAAACGACCTTGACTGAGTTCCTGACCGATTATGGCGTCCTGATCGCGCTCGTCTGCGCCGGCGCCGGCGTTCTCTACGGACTGCTCGTCACGCAGGCCCTGCTGGCGAAGTCCCCGGGGAACGATCGAATGCAGGAGATCTCCGGGGCCGTCCAGGAGGGCGCCCAGGCCTATCTCAAGCGCCAGTACACGATCATCGCCGCGGTGGCCGTGCCGCTCGCGATCGCGATCACCTTCCTACAGAACATCGAGACGGGTATCGGCTTCGTGATCGGAGGCGTTCTCTCGGGCGCGGCCGGCTTCATCGGGATGAACGTCTCGGTCCGCGCCAACGCGCGGGTGGCCGAAGCGTCCCGCGGCGGCGTCGGGCCCGGCCTCGATGTCGCCTTCAAGGGCGGCTCGGTGACCGGGCTGCTCGTTGTCGGCCTGGCGCTGCTCGGCGTCGCCGGCTACTTCGGCATTCTCGTGCTCACCGACCAGACCGACAAGGAGGCCGTTGACGCCCTGATCGGGCTCGGCTTCGGCGGCTCGCTGATCAGCGTCTTCGCGCGACTCGGCGGCGGTATCTTCACCAAGGCCGCCGACGTCGGCGCCGACCTGGTCGGCAAGGTCGAGGCCGGCATCCCCGAGGATGACCCGCGCAACCCGGCCGTGATCGCCGACAACGTCGGCGACAACGTCGGCGACTGCGCCGGCATGGCCGCGGACCTGTTCGAGACCTACGCGGTCACCGCGGTCGCGGTGATGCTGCTCGGCCTGCTGAGCTTCGACCTCGAGGTCTCGCGGGAGGTTGCCCTGTTCCCGCTGGTGATCGGCGGCGTCGCGATCCTCGCCTCGATCGTCGGCGCACTGAGCGTGCGAACCAGCACCGACAACGTCGAGGGCGCCCTCTACAAGGGCCTGATCGTCAGCGGCCTGATCAGCGCCGCGGCCTTCTACCCGGTCACGAACTGGCTCATGTCCGACCCGCTCGACCTCGGCGTGCTCGATCCCGGCAGCGCCCTGGCCGACGCCTCGGTGACCGGCCTCTGGGTCTGTGGGCTGATCGGCATCGGCGTCACCGCCGGGCTGTTCGTGATCACCGACTACTACACCTCGACCCGCTTCCGACCGGTCAAGGCGATCTCCGAGGCGTCGCAGACGGGTCACGCGACGAACATCATCCAGGGGCTCGCCCAGGGCTTCCAGGCCACCGCCCTGCCGGCGATCCTGATCGCCCTGGCGGTGCTCGGCGCGAACGAGCTGGCCGGCGTCTACGGCATCGGCGTCGCGGTGATGGCCCAGCTCTCGCTGACCGGGCTGATCGTCGCCCTCGATGCATTCGGCCCGATCACCGACAACGCCGGCGGGATCGCCGAGATGGCCGAGATGCCGGAGGAGGTCCGCAACGTCACCGATCCGCTCGATGCGGTCGGCAACACGACCAAGGCCGTCACCAAGGGCTACGCGATCGGCTCCGCCGTGCTCGCCGCCCTGGTCCTGTTCAAGGCCTTCCAGATCGAGCTCGACGAGGAGGCCGGCGAGGGCGGGGTTGCCGCCCTGTCGGGTGCCGACGGGTACTTCTCGCTCGGCGATCCGGCGGTGCTGATCGGCCTGCTGATCGGCGGCATGATGGTCTACCTGTTCGCGGCGCTCTCGATCGAGGCCGTCGGACGCGCCGGCGGTCAGGTCGTCGAGCAGGTGCGCAAGCAGTTCCGCGAGCACCCCGGGATCATGGATGGCACCGAGAAGCCCGACTACGGCGACACGGTGGCGATCGTGACCGCATCGGCGCAGCGGGAGATGGTGCTCCCGTCGCTGATCCCGATCGTGATTCCGGTCGTCGTCGGCCTGATCAGCGCCCAGGCGCTCGGCGGCCTGCTGATCGGCGTGATCGTCGTCGGCTTCTTCGCCGCGGTCTCGATGACCGCCGGCGGAGGTGCCTGGGACAACGCCAAGAAGCTGATCGAGGACGGTGCCTACGGCGGCAAGGGCTCCGAGGCCCACGCGGCGTCGGTGACCGGTGACACCGTCGGTGACCCCTACAAGGACACGGCGGGCCCCGCGATCAACCCGATGATCAAGGTGGCGAACATCGTCGCCCTCCTGATGCTGCCGATCATCGCCCTGTAGGCGGGATCGCCGAGACGTTGCGCGAGGGGCGGCCCCGACGGCCGCCCCTCGCCGCCGCCGGCCCGGCCCCGTCCCGCGCCGCCGGCGCCCCGGCGACTACGATCGGCGGGTGTTCGTGCTCATCGTCGGTGTCGGTCGCGTCGGGTCCTCGCTCGCCAGCAGGATGCTCGACGCGGGCCACGAGGTCTCGTGCGTCGATGAGGACCCCGAGTCGCTCGTCCGGCTCGAGGCCGGGCTCGGCCGCGGCTGGGTCGAGTCCGGCGGCAGCTTCACGGTCGGACAGGGACTCGAGGTGGACGCGCTGCTCGCCGCGGGAATCGAGCGCGCCGACGTCTTCATCGCCTCCACCAACGGCGACAACACGAACATCGTCATCTCCCAGATCGCGCGCCGACGGTTCGAGATCCCGACCGTGATCGCCCGCGTCCTCGATCCGCTGCGCGCGGAGTGGTACGAGCTACAGGGAGTGCGGACGATCAGCCCGACGGGGGTCGCGATCGAGATGTTGGACGAGGCGGTCCGAGATCCCGAGTCGCAGCCGGACGGGGCCGAGCATTGACCGAGCCGGCGCGCCCGATGAGGATCCTCGTGATCGGAGCCGGGAAGGTCGGCTGGAACCTGACCCGCGAGCTGCTCGAGAAGGGACACGACGTGACCCTGATCGAGCAGGACCGCGACCGCTACCTGGTCGTCGAGCAGGAGCTCGAGCACCGGGTCCTCTACGGCGACGCTTCGGAGCTCTGGGTGCTCGAGCGGGCCGGGATCAGCCAGGCCGAGATGGTGATCGCGGTCACCGGCGACGACGAGGACAACCTGCTGATCTGTCAGGTCGCCCGCGAGAAGTACACGGTCGACCGGATCATCGCCCGCTGCAACAACCCGCGAAATCGCCAGCACTTCGAGCTGCTCGACATCAGGCCCTACATCTCGGCCACGGATCTGATTCTGCGCCTGATCGAGCACGAGGTGCCGCGCTACGGCCTGATCCAGCTGCTCGACTTCCCCGAGCAGGGCCTCGAGATCATCGAGATGGCGCTCGGTGACGACTCGCCCGTCGTCGGCAGGCGAGTCGGCGATCTCAGCATGCCGAGGGGGAGCCTCTTGATCTCGGTCCTGCGTGACGGCCGCGGCTTCGTGCCCAACCGCGACACCGAGCTGCTCCCCGGAGACGAGGTGCTCGCCGTGCTCGATCCCGAGCTCGAGGCCGAGCTGACCCGTCTACCTGGGCGGGACCGATGACCTCGGCTCCGCCGCCTAGCGTCCGACCCGGCCCGGACGCGGATAGCTCCCGGTCGCTAGCTTCTCGGCATGGCTGATGCCGCTGCCGAGAGAGTCGACTACCTGCTCGTGGGCGGGGGGCTCGCCTCGGCGCAGTGCGCGGCCGAGCTCCGCAGGCGCGGCGCGACGGGCTCGATTCTGCTCGTCGGACGTGAGCCCGATCCGCCCCACGACCGTCCCCCCCTTTCGAAGGAGTACCTCCGCGGCGCGGGGCCCCGAGAGGAGCACTACGTGCACGACCGGTCGTGGTATGAGGAGAACGACGTCGAGCTGCTCACCGGGACGAGCGTGATGGGCATCGATGCCGAGCGCCGGATCGCGACGCTCCAGGGCAAGCGAGAGGTCGCGTTCGACAAGGCGCTGATCGCGACGGGGGCGATGGTCAACCTACTTCGCGTCGAGGGGGCGCAGCTCGAGGGGATCAACTACCTACGCGCGTTCGGCAACTCCGATGCGATTCGCGAGGATGCGGCGAGGGCCGATCACGTCGCGCTGATCGGCGGTAGCTACATCGGCGCCGAGGTTGCCGCCACGCTGACCGCCGGCGGCAAGCCGTGCACGATCGTGATGCTGGAGGACGTGCTCCTGTCACGGGTCTTCGGGGACGAGGTGGGGCGCTACTTCCAGGACCTGCTCGAGTCGAAGGGGGTCGAGATCCTCGGTGGCGAGGAGCTCGACCGCTTCCTCGGCGAGGGGCGGGTGAGTGGCGTCCTCACCAAGGCCGGCCGCGAGATCGAGGCCGGCGCGGTCGTCGTCGGCGCGGGGGTCAGGCCGGACGTGGCGCTGGCCCAGCGGGCCGGCCTCGAGGTGGATGACGGCATCGTCGTCGATTCGGCGCTCGAGACCTCGGCCGAGGGGATCTTCGCCGCGGGCGACTGCGCCAGATACCCGGCCGACCGTTTCGGCGGCAGCCTCCGGGTCGAGCACTGGGATGTCGCCCTCCAGCAGGGACGGCACGCCGCGCGCAGCATGCTCGGCGATCGGGAGCCCTACGCGGTGATTCCCTACTTCTTCAGCGACCTCGCCGACTGGGCCTCGCTCGAGTACGTCGGCTACGCGAAGGCGTGGGACCAGATCGTCTTTCGCGGCGACCGCGAGCGTGGGTCCTTCTCCGCCTGGTACCTGAACGCGGGGCGGGTCGACGCCGCCCTCTCGGTCGGCCGCTCCGAGGATCTCCTCGAGGCCCGCCGGATGATCGACTCGGCGCTGCCGCTGGCCGATCCGGCGGCGCTGAGCGACCCCGAGACCGACCTCGGCGATCTCGGGGTCGGCGGCTGACGGCGCTCGATCGCTGTGGTTATCGTTTCGAGGCCCGGCGCTTCGCCGGCGCGGCGATGGGGATTGGTGTAATCGGCAGCACGCGAGCTTCTGGTGTTCGTAGTCTAGGTTCGAGTCCTAGATCCCCAGTTTTCCCAGTGGCCCGGGCACCGTTTTCGGCGGGGGTCGGCCGCGGCTGCCGTTACTCTGCCCTTGATGAACGCTCGAATCAGGGTGCTGGTCGCCGTCGCCGCCGCCGCGGCGATCGCGGCCGGATGCGGCGGCGATGACGGAGCGGCGGTCGAGACGATCAGCACCACGGCGACCGAGCCGACGGGCGCCACCGCGCAGTCGGATGTGATCAGCGAGCTCGACCCGAGGTGCGCTGAGGCCAACGCCGCGATCGCCGGCCTCACGGCGGGTCCGGCGGGCGAGGACCTCGCCCTGCTGGCCACCCAGGAGGAGCAGATCACGCGCGGTCTGCTGGCGAGCGTCAACCAGCTCGACTCCCCCGAGGATCCAGACGGCGCCCTGGGGCGCTACGCGGCGGCGCTGCGAAAGCAGGCCTCGATCGACTCCCAGCGTCAGCAGGCGGCGCAGTCGGGTGACACCGCGGCCTACGATGCGCTCGGCGGCGAGCTGGCGCAGGCCAAGGCCGACGCCCGGGCCGCGGCCGAGGAATACGGCTTCAAGGACTGCGGCCAGGAGGGGACCGCGCTCGACCCCACCACCTCGGGGGACTCGGGCGGCTCCTCGGCGCCCGCGCCCGCCCCGGCGCCGGCCCCGGCGCCGGCGCCGACGCCCGCGCCGGCCCCGGCGCCGCCGACCGGCGGCACCGGCGGTGGCACCGGCGGTGGCGGCGGCGGTGGCGGCGGTGGCGGTGGCGGCAGCTCCGGTGGCGTCAGCCCGGGCTGAGGTAGCCGGGATCCGTACCGTCCGTACCTGCTAGGCGACCGACTTGCCCTGCCAGCTTCCGTACAGGCGCGCGTAGGCGCCGCCCGCCGCGAGCAGCTCGTCGTGCGTGCCGCTCTCGACGATCCGGCCGCCGTCCAGCACCACGATTCGCGCCGCGTTGCGGATCGTCGAGAGGCGATGGGCGATGACGATCGCCGTCCGTCCGGCCAGCAGCCTCCGCAGGCCGTGCTCGATGCGGCGCTCGGTGCGGACGTCGACGTTCGAGGTCGCCTCGTCGAGGATCAGAATCCGCGGCTCGGCCAGCAGCGCGCGGGCGAAGGCGATCATCTGGCGCTGACCCGCGGAGAGCTGCGACCCGCGCTCGCCGACCTCGGTGTCGAGCCCCGCCGGGAGCGCGGCGACCATCTCCTCCGCGCCGACCGCGCGCAGCGCCGACTCGATCTCCTCGGTCGTCGCCTCGGGCCTGCCGAAGGCGACGTTGTCGCGGATCGTGCCGCTGAACAGGAAGCCCTCCTGGGGCACGATCCCAAGCTGGCTGCGGAGCGCCGCGGCGGAGAGCTCGCGGACGTCGGTGCCGTCGACGGTCAGCCGGCCGCGCTGAGGGTCGTAGAAGCGGGCGATCAGCTTCGCCAGCGTCGACTTGCCGGCGCCGGTCTCGCCGACCAGGGCCACGGTCTGCCCCGGCAGCATCGTCAGGTCGATGTCCTGCAGAGCCCAGCCGGGCTCGGGCTCGGGGGCGTCGGGGTCGGGGGGCGGCGCGTCGGGTTGGGCCGCGAGCGCCCGCCGGGCGTCCTCGGCGTAGGAGAACCAGACCCCCTCGAGCCGGACCTCGCCGCGGATCTCGCCTGGATCGATCGCGTCGGGGGCGTCGGCGGTGTCGGGGCGCGTGTCGAGCAGGTCGAAGATCTTGTCGAGCGCCGCCATCCCCTGCTGGTAGGTGGTGTAGAGCTGGCTGATCTGCTGGATCGGGTCGAAGAACGTCGCCAGGTATCCGATGAATGAGACGAGGATGCCGATCTCGACCTTGCCGTCGATCACCTGGTAGCCGCCGAAGAGGAGAATCGCGGCGGTGCCGATCGAGCTCAGCAGCTCGACCGACGGGAAGTAGCTGGCGTTCAGATAGACCGTCCGCAGGTTGGCGAGCCGGTTCTCCTCGTTGAGCCGGTCCATCTCCTCGATGTGGCGCGGCTCCTGGCCGAAGCTCCGCACGACGCGGACCCCGCTCAGCGTCTCCTGCAGGTAGGCCGTGATGTTGGCGATTCGCTCTCGCGTCAGCCTGTAGGCGCCGGCCGAGGCGACTCGAAAGATGATGCTGGCCAGCGCCAGCAGGGGGAAGGTGAGGAAGGTGATCAGCGCGAGCTGGACGTCGAGCACCAACAGGATCACGACGACGCCGAGGAGCGTCAGCGTGCTCGAGAAGAGCGTCACGATGCCGTCGGTGACGAGCTGGTCGAGCGCCTGCACGTCGTTGGTCATCCGCGAGATCAGGACGCCCGGGCGGTTGCGCGTGTAGAAGCCGATCGACATCGCCTGCAGGTGGCTGTAGATCCGTTCGCGGAGATCCTGGAGCGCACGCTGTCCGATCCAGCCGACCAGATAGGTCTGGACGTAGCTGGCGGCCCAGAGCGCGGCGGCCGAGATCAGGAAGACGACCACGATCACCGTCAGCGCGCCGCTGTCGCCGGCGACGATGCCGTCGTCGATCGCCCTACCGGCCAGATACGGAGGGGCCAGCGCCGCCGCGGTGGCCACCAGCAGAGCGCCGAGCATCAGCGCCACCCTGGCGCGGTAGGGACGCAGGAGCCCGACCATCCAGCGCACCTTCCGGGCCCGCTGGTCCTCGCCCCGCACGACGCGCCAGAGGTCGCGGAACAGGTAGTAGGCGCCCTGCATCCCCTCGGTCGTCTCCGGCGCGTCTTTCTGGGGCCGCCGCTCGGGCTCGCGGTCGTCGCGCCTGTCTCGTCTTGCGCTCACAGCTTCGCCACCTCCTCGCGCTCCTCGAGGTCGCGCTGCAGGAAGGTGGTGTCGGCGAATCCATGATCGGCGATCTCGCGGTAGAGCTCGCAGCGGTCGAGCAGCTCCTCGTGCGTGCCACGATCGACGACCCGGCCCGCATCCATGACGACGACCTCGTCGGCGAGCGAGATCGTCGATAGCCGGTGGGCGACGATGAACGTCGTCCGGTTGCTGAGAGCCTCTCGCAGCCCGCGCTTGATCTCGGCCTCGGTCTGCGCGTCGACCGAGGACGTGGCGTCGTCGAGGATCAGGATCCGCGGGTCGGCCAGCAGCGCCCTTGCGATCGCGATCCGCTGCCGCTGTCCACCGGAGAGCGTCAGGCCGCGCTCGCCGACCAGCGTCGCGTAGCCGTCGGGGAGACGCTCGATGAAGTCGTGTGCCTGCGCGCGCCGGGCGGCGCGCTCGATCTGATCGGCGGTTGCGGACGGGTCCGCGTAGGCGATGTTGTCGGCGACCGTCGCGCTGAACAGGAAGCTGTCGTCGGCGACGAAGGCGATCTCGGCGCGAAGCGACTCGAGATCGACGTCGCGCAGGTCGGCACCGTCGATCCGGACGCTGCCCCCGGTCGGGTCGTAGAGCCGGGCGAGGAGCGCGACCAGGCTCGTCTTGCCCGAGCCGCTCGGTCCGACCAGCGCAATCACCCGGCCCGCGCCAACATCGAGGTCGATGCCGCTGAGCGCATCCTCGGCGCCCTCGTACTGGAGCGAGACATCCTCGATCTCGACCCTGCCGCCGCCGGCCGGCAGTGGCGGTGCCCCGGGGGCCGAGCTGATCGTCGGCTCGCGGTCGAGGACCTCGAACAGCCTGTTTCCCGAGGCGATCGCCCGCTGCGACATGCCGAGCGCGATTCCCAGGGTCCGCATCGGCCCGGTCAGCATCACGACATAGGTGTAGAAGGCGGTGAACTCGCCCAGCGTCAGGCTGCCGTTGATCACCTGGTTGCCGCCGACCAGCAGCACGACCGCGAGCCCGAAGCTCGGCAGAAAGCCGATCAGCGGGTTGTAGAAGGCGCGCAGCCGGGTCGAGTAGACGTTCTGGTCGAAGACGCGGTTGACCGAGTGGCGGAAGCGGCGCAGCATGTGCTCCTCCCGCGCGAACGCCTTCACCACCCGGACGCCGGACACCGACTCCTCGGCCTCGGCGGTCAGCTCGGCGATCCGCTGCTGGACCTCCTGCAGCGCCGGCCGCGACCGCCGGTTGTAGCGCGACGCGGTCCAGACGACGATCGGCACCGGCGCCAGCGCCAGCAGCGCCAGCGTCGGCTGCACGATGATCATCACGATGCCGGCCAGCGTGATCGTCAGGAAGTTCTGGGTGAGGAAGATCAGGCCGTAGCCGAGGAAGAAGCGGATCGACTGCAGGTCGACGGTGGCCCTCGACATCAGCTGGCCGGTCTGCTGCCCATCGAAGAAGCCGAGCTCGAGCGCCTGCAGGTGGCGGTAGATGCTCGAGCGCAGGTCGAACTCGACGGCGAGCGAGACCTTGCCGGCGATCACCCGGCGGGTGACGGTGAGGATCAGTCGGAGGATTCCGGCGCCGACGACGGCCGCCGCCAGGGGCAGCAGGTCGGCCCGCTCACCGGCGGTGATCGCATCGACCGCGGTGCCGATCAGCCATGGGATCAGCACCGTGATTCCCATCGCGGCCCAGGCGAGTACGAGCGAGCCGATCACGCCCCGGCGGTAGGGGCGAAGAAAGGAGAGCAGGCGTCGGAAGGTGGTCATCGAGGCCGTAACTATACAAAGTAAAGTAGGGTCGGCCGCCCGGCGGGAACTACACTTGGGCCGCTTTGCATGCACCTTCGGCCGGGCTCTGCGACGCCTGTGCCCACCAGCGACTGGTCGGCACCAGGCGAGGCGCGCGCTACTCCCTCTGCCGGCTCTCCAGCACCGATCCCGGCTTTCCGAAGTACCCGTCGCTCCCGGTCCGCTCGTGCCCCGGCTTCGAGCCGCGGGTCGCGCCCGAGGGGAGCGGCTCGTGAGCCCCCGAGAGAGGAGGATCCGATGAGCACCGACTGGAGCTTCGGCGGAAGCTGGCCCTACGAGCCGAGGTGGTTCGACTCCGCCGACGGCCGCATGCACTACGTGGACGAGGGCCCGCGCGACGGCAGGCCGGTTGTGATGGTCCACGGCAACCCGACCTGGTCCTATCTCTATCGCAACTTCATCGGGCCGCTGACCGAGGCGGGCCATCGCGCGATCGCGATCGATCACCTCGGGTTCGGCCGCTCCGAGAAGCCCGACGACGAGGCGCTCTACACGATCGCCCGCCACGTCGAGCGCGCCGACGCCCTGCTCGAATCGCTCGACCTCGCCGAGGCGACCCCGGTCGTCCAGGACTGGGGCGGGCCGATCGGGCTCGGCTGGGCGACCCGTCACCCGGAGCGGATCCGCTCGCTGATGATTCTCAACACGTTCGCCCACCGCCCGCCGGAGAAGGTGAAGCTGCCGGCGCCGCTGGTCGCGTTCCGCACGCCGGTGGTCGGCGAGGTGATGGTCAAGGGCCTGAACATGTTCAAGCGCGTCTTCCTGTTCCGCGCAGGCGTGACCAAGCCCGAGCGGCTGACCAGACAGGTCAAGCAGGCCTATCTGGCTCCCCATCCGAGTTGGTCGAGCCGGACGCCGGTGCTCGTCTTCCCGCGGCAGATCCCGGCCGGGCCCGAGGGGGATGTCTCCGACCTGCTCGCGGAGATCGAGGCCGGACTCGGCGCGCTCGCCGACCGGCCGGTATCGATCTGCTGGGCGATGAAGGACATCGCCTTCACCCCCGAGGTCCTCGACCGCCTCTGGCTCGGTACCTTCCCCGACGCGGACGTGACCCGGATCGAGGACGCCGGTCACTACCTGCAGGAGGACGCCTACGAGGTGATCGTGCCGGAGCTGCTGAAGCTGCTCGACCGCTAGCCCAGCGGCGCCGCAAGCCCCCGCCAACCGGTTCGAGTGAACCCTTTGGTGGGTGATCGACCCCCGAACAGCTCACCGGCAGCCGAGCGTCGTCGGCGCCGGCGCTCAGGCCTCCGCCGCCTCGACCGCCGGCTCTGTGCTGAGCGCGCCGGCGCTGGCGAGCACGATCAGCGCGATCGCAGCCAACTCGCGGTCGAGCAGCGACTGATCGAGCGCGATCAGCCCGACCAGCGCGGCAAACGCCGGCTCCATGCTGAGCAGGACGCCGAACGTCCCCGCCGGCAGGCGCCTCAGCGCCTCCATCTCGACCAGGTAGGGGATTGCCGAGCTGAGCATCGCGATCACGACGCCGATCGCGACGAGCCTCGGTTCGAGCAGCTCACTGCCACCGTCTGCGATCCCGATCGGGAGCAGGAGGATCGTGGCGAATCCCATCGCCACCGCCAATCCGGCGCGGCCGGCCGGCCCGCGGCCGACCCGCGACGAAAGCAGGATGTAGGCGCCCCAGAAGCCGCCGGCGGTGAGCGCGAAGATCACGCCCGCCGCCGAGAGGCCGTCGCCGATGTCGGGCGCGAGCAGCAGGATGCCGGCCGCCGCAAGCGCCGTCCAGAGCAGGTCGAGTGGGCGCCGTGAGGTCCCGATCGCGACCGCGAGCGGTCCCGTGAACTCGAGGGTCACCGCGATTCCCAGCGGCAGCCGGTCGAGCGCGAGGAAGAAGAAGCAGTTCATCGCCGCCAGGACGAAGCCGAAGAGGAGCACGTCGCGCAAGGTCGCTCCCTCGAGGGAGCCGCGAACCGGACGCCAGATCGCCAGCAGCACTGCGGCGGCGAACAGGGTGCGGAGAAAGACCGCGCCGCCCGGGCCGAGCTCGTCGAAGACCGTCGTCGCGACGGCGGCCCCGAGTTGGACCGAGACGACGCCGACCATCACCAGGCCCGCGGCGCCGAGCCGCTCGCCGCTCATCCGCCGGCCCGCCCGGGAGAGGGCCGGCGGCTGGGGCTTCGGCGGGCTCGCGGCTGCATTGGCGCAATCATGATCCCGCGGATGATGACCCTGGTCGCGCCCGACAAGTTCAAGGGGACCTACTCGGCAGCAGAGGTCGCCGATGCGATCTGCGCTGCCCTGGGGCCCAATGCGGATCGCTGCCCCGTTGCCGACGGTGGCGACGGGACCGCCGAGGTGCTGCTCGAGGCTACCGGGGGTCGCTGGGTCGAGACCGACGCCCACGACGCGCTCGGCGAGCCGATCCGCGCCCGCTTCGCCTTGCTCGGCGACGGGGAGGAGGCGGTGGTCGAGGTGGCCGAGGCGTCCGGTCTGGCGCGACTCGCCGGGCGTCCGCTGCGGCCGCTGGAGGCGAGCAGCGAGGGCACCGGTGAGCTGATCGCCGCGGCGATCAGCGCCGGTGCGAAGCGGGTTCTGGTCGCCTGTGGCGGCAGCGCAACAACCGATGCGGGACTCGGCGCGTTGGCCCGCTTCGACCCTGCGACGGCCGAGCTGCTCTGCCTCTGCGACGTCTCGGATGCGTTTGCCGGCGCGCTTCGCTACGCGCCCCAGAAGGGAGCGGGGGAGGGGGAGCTGGCTGAGCTGGCGGTGCGGCTCGGAGCGATCGCTGCGGAGCTGCCCCACGATCCCTCGCGGCTTCCGTTCACCGGTGCCGCCGGCGGCCTCGCCGGCGGGCTCTGGGCGCACGGCGCACGGCTCGTCCCCGGCGCCCGCCATGTTCTCGCGGCCGTCGATTTCGATCGGCGGCTCGGCGCGGCGGACGCGGTGATCACCGGTGAGGGATGCCTGGACGAGAGCTCGATGGCCGGCAAGGCGGTCGGCGAGATCGCCTCGCGCGCCGCGGCCGCGGGCAGGCCCTGCCACGCGATCGTTGGACTGGATCGCCTGGACGGGGCACTGCGCGAGCGCTTCGCGACGATCACCGAGGCCGGGAGGGCGGACTCGATCGCCGCCGCTGCGACGGCGATCGCGCGACGGCCGACTTGAGCTCGCGCGTTGCCGTATGGTTAGCGCGGTTGGCGGGGGACCAGGAAGAGGAGAGACGTTGAAGCGCTTGCTTGGAATCGTTGCGGCAATTTCGCTTGGAGCCGCGGTGGGGGCCTCCGGCGCGCAGGCGAAGGACTACGCCGAGATCGCGCGGAACATCGTTCCGTCGGGCCAGTACGGCGGGCTTCCGATCCCGGCCGGCGCCGACGAGCAGGCGAACATGTACGACGCGCTGACGCCGCTCTTCGACCAGGTGACCAGCGCCGACTTCGACGACAAGTTCAAGTCGGAGCTGTTCGGTGTCGGGCCGGACGGTCCCGCCGTCGAGGAGTCGGTTCCGCGGGCGAACGTGACCATCCTTCGCGACCGGTTCAACGTCCCGCACGTGACGGCGAAGACGATGGCTGACGGCGTCTGGGCCTCGGGCTGGCTGCTCGCCGAGGATCGGGGCCTGCTGCTCGAGCAGGCGCGCTGGGCATCCAGGGTTGCGGCGATCGACATGCCGAACGTCAGCGCGCTTGGCGTCCTGACCAGCCTGACGCAGTTCGTGCCCTCGAAGCGCACCGAGCGGGAGATCGCGAAGCAGACCGAGGTGCTGGAGGGGACCAAGCAGGGCCGCAAGGTCCACGACGACATTCACGAGTTCGTCGAGGGCATCAACGCGTACCTGGAGGCAAACAGCCCCGGCACCGAGCCCTGGACTCACAACGACGTCTACGCGGTGAACGCGCTCAAGGGCCAGTTCCTCGGCGAGGGCGGTGGCGACGAGGCGCGGCGCACGGAGTTCCTCTCCGGCCTGCAGGACACCAACAGCGACTCGAAGGCGATGAAGATATTCAACGACCTGCGCCAGTTCCGCAACCGCGCCACCCCGAGCACGATCGATCGTAAGTTCCCGTACGGGTCGATCCCGAAGAGCCCGAAGGGGAACGTGATCATCGACCACGACAGCTATGAGCGGACCTCGCCGACCCCGACCCGGGCGATTGCCGAGCGCGCCGACGTCGAGGCGGGGCCTGCATCGAACACGCTGCAGATCAACGCCGACAGCTCGAACACGGGCAACCCGCTGATGGTCGGTGGCCCGCAGATCGGCTACTTCTACCCCGGCTTCACCTACGAGATCGACATGCACGCGGGCAAGATGCAGTGGCGCGGCGTCACCTCGGCGCCGTTCCCGGGCTACCTGCTGATCGGCCGCGGCGAGGACTTCGCCGTGACCCTGACCTCGGCGAGCGCCGACATCATCGATGAGTACGCGCTGACGCTCTGCGGCGGCTCGGACGAGAAGTACCGCTACAAGGGCAAGTGCAAGGACATGCGGAACTTCAACGCCGGCACCCTGGGTGGCGAGCCTGCCAAGTTCCTGACTACCAAGTACGGCTCGGTCACCGGCTATGCCACCGTCGACGGCAAGAAGGTCGCGATCGCTCAGAAGCGCTCGAGCTACGGCCGCGACGTTCGCGACCAGCTCTTCTTCCGCAAGCTCTCGACCGGCGCCGTCAAGGACCCGAAGAGCTTCTACAAGGCCGCGAACAAGACGCCGCAGACTTTCAACTCGTTCTACATGGACGACACCGACAACGCGTTGTTCACGAGCGGGCGCCTGCCGATCCGGCCGAAGAGCGTCGACCCCGGCCTGCTGACCAAGGGCAACGGCAAATGGGACTGGAAGGGCTTTCTGAAGCGGAATGACCATCCGCACGGCAAGAACCCGAGCGATGGGACGATGACGAACTGGAACCAGACCGTCGCCAACGGCTTCGGTGCCGCCGACGATCAGTGGGGCCGCTCCGGGAGCGTCGCCCGCGCTGATCTGCTGGACCGGAACCTGAAGCAGCTGAAGGGGGACGGCACCTGGGATCTGCCCGAGGTCGCCTCGGCGATGAACGCGGCTGCGACCCAGGACATCCGCGCGATCGACACGGTGCCGCTGCTCGAGAAGCTGCTCGCCGGTGCCCCCGCCCCCAACGCCCAGGCGGAGCAGATGCTGGCGCTGCTGGTCAAGTGGCGACAGGAGGGGGGCAACCGCCTCGATGTCGATGGCAACGGCGAGATCGACAACCCCGGCGCAGCGATCATCGACGGCTCCTGGAGCCGGATCGCCGACGCGTTCATGGAGCCGCGGATCAAGGGCCAGCTCGACGAGCTCAACTCGCTGTTCTCGCGCTTCGATGCGCCCCCCGGCGGCCAGTTCAGCGGCTGGTACCAGTACTTCGACCGCGATATCCGGACCCTGCTGGGAATGAAGAACAAGGCGCCGTTCAGGATCGCGTACTGCGGCAAGGGTGACCTGGAGAAGTGCCAGGACGCCGTCTGGGCGGCGATCGCCAAGGCAGGCGAGCAGCTCGAGGTCGATCAGGGCAGCCCGGACCCGGCCGCCTGGCGGGCCGACGCGACCGCGGAGGACATCACCTTCGCGCCGATCAACCTGACGACGATGGCCTACACCAACCGCCCGAACGGGATCCAGCAGGTGATCAGCTTCGACGGCGGTCGCTGAGCCCGTTCACCGCGCTGTGGGGGGCAGCGGGCGCTCGGCGGCGGGGCGCTACGTGGCCCGGCGGGTGTGGAAGAATCGTGGCCGGATGCGTTTGAGTATGTTCGCGGCGCTCGCGGTGGTGACAGCGCTCCTGCTGGCGCTCCCTGGAACGGCGGCCGCCTCGGGGGAGGATCCGCTGATCGTGATCGCCGGCCAGGCGGTGGTGCCCGAGGGCGAGGTTGCCGATGGTCTCTTCGTTCTCGACGCTGACACCCGGATCGACGGCGTCGTCACCGGGGACGCGATCGTGGTCTCGGGGCGGACGACGGTTGCCGGGACGGTCGAGGGCGACCTGGTCGTGCTTACGGGGCCGACCCGTCTACTGCCGGGCTCAGAGGTCGGTGGCGACGTCGTCTACGGGGACGAGACGCCCGAGGTTGCGAGCGCGGCGACCGTCGCCGGCGAGATCCGCGACGAGGGCTGGAACGCGGGGTGGGACGACTTCACGGGCGCCCTGCCGATCATCGGCGGGATCGCGCTCTGGATCGCGTTCACCGCCTCCTCGCTGGTGCTCGGCATCCTCTTGATCGCCTTTGCGCCGCGGGCCGCCGACGCCACCTTCCGAGTTGCCCGCGAGGAGACCGGCCTGGTCGTGGCGATGGGGATCGGCTCGTTTGTAGCGCTTCCCGTGATCGGCGTGGCCGCAGCGCTGACCCTGGTCGGGCTACCGCTGGCCGTCGCCGTGTTCCTGGCGCTCCTACCCCTCGCCGCGGTGGCCTACGTGACCGCCGCCTGGGCCCTCGGTCGCCGGATCCTCGCCGGGGACCGTGATCGCTTCGTCTGCTTTCTGGCCGGCTTGGCGGTTCTGCGGCTGATCGCCTTGGCGCCGGTGCTCGGTGCGATCGCCTGGTTGGCGGCGGTCGTCTTCGGCCTCGGGGCGCTCGTCCTCGCGGCGCATCGGACGCGCTCGGGCCCCGCGGACTACTCGGCCCCGCCGGCTGCCGCTGAGGCGGGCTGAAGCCGGCCTCAGCGGCCGGCTTCAGCCCGTAGCTCAGCCGTTGAGGACCTTGGCCTTCGCCTGCTCGAACTCGGCCTCGGAGAGGTTGCCCTTCTCCTTCTGCTCGGCGAGCGCTGCGATCTGATCCGCCTGCGAGACGCCGGCGGTCTCCCGCACGTAGCTGTCGAACTGCGCCTGCGCCTCCTGCTGCTCCTTGATCGCCCGATCGCGCATCCCGTTTCCGCGCGCAATGAGGTAGACCAGGGCGGTCAGGAACGGCACGAAGATCAGGAAGAAGATCCAGACCGCCTTCCACCACCCGGACAGCTCGTGGTCGCGGAACAGGTCGGCGATGATCGAGAACAGGACCATGATCCATGCCACGAAGACGAACACGGCCAGCACTGTGAGCAGCGCCTGGCCGAAGGTGAACTCAGCGACAATCATTCAGTGGTTCCTCCATTGGTTGGGTGGTGGCAGCGTAGCCGTCCGATGGGGGCCGGCGCTCAGCCGTAGTCGCGGTAGCGCGATCCGTTCAGATACGAGCCGAGATCGAAGACGAACGCGAGGATCACGATGAACCACTCGAAGCCGAGCACGCCGTCGGTCCCGGTGCCCCACATCGCCGCGTAGGCGAGCGTTGTCCACGGCAGTAGGAAGAAGCCCAGGAACGGCACCAGCCAGTCGTCGTAGGCGCGGCTGAGCAGGTCGCTGAAGAGCCAGATCGCGAACAGCGCCAGGCGCGGCGAGAACAGAGCGAGGAGCGCGACCAGACAGCCCACGGGCGCGAGCCTACAAGGTGTAGGATCGGCGGTGGGTCCAGCCGGTGTTCTCGAGACCAGGGAGGAATCGATGAGTCCGAGGAAGGCGTTCAGCGCGGGAGTGGTCGTTCTAGCACTTGCAGCGGCTCTGGTCGCGGCGCCCGCTCAGGCGCGAGTCAAGGGATTCTCGCTCGGCGTCGCCGCCGGCGAGGTGGGCCCGAAATCGGCGAAGATCTGGGCTCACGCGGACGGCACCGGCAGGGTCTCGGCCACCGTCGCCCTCGACCGCCGCATGCGCAACGTGGTCAAGAGGGCACAGCTCAAGGCGAAGCGATCGAACGACGGCACCGTGCAGAAGACGATTCGCGGCCTGAAGCCCGGGACGGTCCACTGGTACCGCTTCTGCCGCGGCGCCCGCACCTGCAGCGACAAGGGCCGGTTCGAGACGGCCCCGCCCCCCGGGCGCCCGAGCCGGATCCGATTCGCGGTCACCGGCGATGCCGACCCGACCCCGCTGCCGGGGGAGTCGACTCCGTTCTACGGAACCTACGAGGCCTTCCGGGCGATGCGCCGCGAGCGCAACGACTTCAACGTGTTCATGGGGGACACGATCTACTCGGACACCGGCGTGGCCGGGCCGCCGGCGCTGACGGCGGAGCAGAAGTGGGCCAAGTACGCCGAGGGTCTGGGCCTCCGCAACCAGCGCAAGCTGCGCGCCTCCGGCGGCCTCTACTCCCACTGGGACGACCACGAGTTCATCAACGACTTCTCGGTCCCCGAGAACGGCGAGCAGCTCTACAGGGCCGGGGTCAGGGCCTTCACCGACTACGCGCCGGTCGAGTACAGCTCCAAGGACGGCCTCTACCGGACCCACCGCTGGGGCAAGAACGTCGAGCTGTTCTTCCTCGACGAGCGCTCGTTCCGGAGCGCCAAGGCCTCCGCCGGCGGCACCTGCGACAACCCGGACACCAACTCACCGGACCTCGCGGCGACCGCTCCCGTGGCGAAGCGGAACCTGTTCTCGATCCTGATCCCGTCGCTCGCGCAGCCGGTCTCGCAGGCCTGCAAGAACGCGATCAACGATCCGCAGCGGACGCTGCTCGGCGCGCGCCAGCTGCGGCGGTTCCTGAAGGACGTCGAGAGCTCCAAGGCGCGTTGGAAGCTGATCATGAACGAGACGCCGATCCAGCAGTTCTACGGGCTCCCCTACGACCGCTGGGAGGGATACGCGTACGAGCGCGTCAAGCTGCTGCAGGAGCTGCAGCAGCGCGAGGTTCGCAACGTCGTCTTCTTCACGACCGACACCCATGCGGCGTTCGCCAACGTCGTTCGCGAGCGCACCTACGACGACGACGTCGCGCCCGCCAACGCCGGCCCGACCGCGAGCGACACCCCCTATCACGACTACGTCATCGGGCCGGTCGCGACCGAGCCGTTCTGGCCCGAGATCGACGCCGTAACCGGTGGCGACGGCGACGGCGAGCTGCTCTCGCAGGTCTTCTTCAAGCCCGACCCGCCGGTCGGCGTCGGGATGATCTGCTCACAGGGCGACCAGAACAGCTACGCGCAGGTCACGGCGGCGAACAAGAAGCTGAAGATCGCCTACAAGACCGAGACCGGCGAGACCGTCAGCGACGTCGACGACACGCCCTGCGGACCGTACGTGCTGACGCCCTAGAGCCCGGCCTCAGCCCGCGCCGGGCGCGATCTTCCAGCCGGTCGCCCGGTGCTTGACGTAGCCGGCCGCGACGAGCTCGTCGAGGGCCCGCTCGACCTCCGCCTTGTCGACCCCGTTCGGGACGGCGTCGCCGGTAACGATCAGGCTCGGGGTGTTCAGCGTCGGCTGCTCCCGGAGGCTCCGGAGCACGTGCTCCGCGGTCTCGGAAAGTTCGCTCACGGCCGGGCAGGATAGCCGCCCGCGGCCTCAGCTCGCGAGCAGCTCGGCGACGTCCAGCGTCGAGACCACGGCGATCGGCCTGCCGCCCGACTCGACGAGGACGTGGGTCACGTCGTGCTCGACCATCAGCCTCACGGCCGCCTCCAGCGGATCCTCCGGGGCGACCGTGACCAGCTCGGTGCCGGCGATCGCGCCGACCGTGCGCTGATCGGCATCCTCGAGCGCGACCCGCACGACGTCGACGTCGGTGACGATCCCCCATGCGCGCTCGCTGACCCCGTCGAGGTCGCTGACGACGATCGAGTGGACGCGGTGCTCAGCCATCATTCGCGCCGCCGTCGTGACCGGTGTCTCCGACTGGCACGTCAGCACCCCGTGCTGCATCACGTCTCCTACCCGGGCCTCGTCGATCGCGGTCATCTTCATCCTCCTTATCGATGTGTGCAGGGGTGCCAATCTAGGCAGCCGGCCCCGCGCCTGCTACCGTAGTTTCCGTCGGGTCGCCCCCGAACAGCCGTTTCACGCTGATATGCGGGCACCCGAGAGGTTCTTTTTTCTTCGTAGCGCCACGGCCCAGCGGCTTTCACGGCGCCCTCCGGGGACCTTCGAATCTCCCCTACATATTCCACGCGACCGGAAGTCCTTCCGGCGCAGCTCAGAAGGAGCAAGCTTCACATGTCCAGTTCATCATTCGCCGATCTCGGCGTTTCAGATCCTGTCGCAACTGCGCTTCGCAGCCGCGGCATCATCAATCCATTCCCCGTCCAAAGGCTCGTGATCGAGGACGTCCTCGACGGCACCGACGTGCTCGTCCAGTCCCCGACGGGCTCCGGCAAGACCCTCGCCTTCGGCGTTCCGATCGTCGAGCGACTCGACTCCAACGGCCCGAAGCCCGCGGCGCTGGTCCTCGCCCCGACCCGGGAGCTCGCCTGCCAGATCGTCGACGAGATGCAGTCGATCTGCCATGCGCGGGCGCTGCGGATCGCCGCCGTCTATGGCGGCGTCGGCATCAACCCGCAGATGAAGGCGGTGCGCAAGGCGCACATCGTCGTCGCCACCCCCGGTCGGCTCGAGGATCTGATCCAGCGCCGGGCGATCGACCTCGGCCGGATCCGGATCCTCGTCCTCGACGAGGCCGACCGGATGCTCGACATGGGCTTCAAGCCCCCCGTCGACAGGATCGTCTCGATGCTGCCGCGCAAGCGCCAGACGCTGTTCTTCTCGGCCACGCTCGAGGGCGCGACCGGCAAGCTGGCGGCCGAGTTCACCTACAAGCCGCGCACCCATACCCATGCGCCCGAGCGTGAGCGCCGGGCGGACATCAGCCATCGCTTCGCCGCGGTCGGCTCCCAGAGCGCCAAGCTCGACAGCCTGCTGGGCGAGCTGGCTCACTGCGACAGCGGTCGCACGCTGGTCTTCGTCCGCACCAAGCGCGGCGCCGACCGGCTGGTCAAGAAGCTCAAGGCCGAGGGCGTGAAGACGCTGGCGATGCACGGCGACAGGTCGCAGTCGCAGCGCCAGCAGGCCCTGGCCCGCTTCGAGCGCGGTGAGCTACAGGCCCTGGTGGCGACCGATGTCGCCGCCCGCGGCATCGACGTCGCCGAGATCACCCACGTGATCAACTTCGACCTGCCCGAGGACGCCGATACCTACACGCACCGCGTCGGCCGTACCGGTCGTGCCGGAGCGAGCGGCGAGGCGGTCAGCTTCGTGCTCGCCGACCAGCGCGGCGAGATGCGCGGGATCGCGAAGATGCTCGGCGTGCTCGACGAGTACCACGCGGGCGTCGGCCACGGCGGCCACGAGAACGGCGGTGGAGCGAGCGTGCGCAGGGGCTCGCCGAAGCCGCGCGGCCAGAAGCGCCAGGGTCGCTCCAACGGCGGTGGCCATCAGGGTCGCAAGCATCGCGGCGGCGGCTCGGGCAACGGTGGCGGGCAGCGCGTCTACAGCGCCGGCAAGGGTCGTCACCGGCGCTAAGCGCCGGCCGCCGAGGGGCGCCAGCGCATAGCCTTGGAGCGATGTCCACCGTCCACTGCCTCGAGCAGCGGCGCGATGACCTCGCCCGCACCAGGACCGACTCGCGGCCGGCGAAGGCGCTGGCCGACGGTGAGGTTCGGCTGCGGGTCGAGCGCTTCGCCCTGACGGCCAACAACATCACCTACGGGGTGATCGGCGATCTGCTCGGCTACTGGAACTTCTTCCCGGCCGAGGAGGACGGCTGGGGACGGATCCCGGCGATGGGCTGGGCCGAGCTGGTCGAGTCGGCGCATCCCGAGATCGAGACCGGGGGGCGCTACTACGGCTGGTACCCGATGGCGACCGAGTGCACCGTTGCGGCCACTCCGACCGAGTCCGGAATCCGTGACGAGAGCGCACACCGAGAGGGACAGGCCCCCGTCTACCGCAGCTTCGCCGCAACCGACCGCGATCCCCTGTACGCCGAGGGGGCCGATGCCGAGGATCGCCACGCCCTGCTGCGCGGCCTGTTCGCGACCGCCTTCCTAGCCGACGAGTACTTCGCCGAGCGCGACTACCTGGGCGCTGGGACGGTCGTCGTGCTCTCGGCCTCGAGCAAGACCGCGATCGGCTTCGCCCAACGTGCTGCCGCACGAGGTCTCGAGCGAGTCGTGGGCCTGACTTCCGCGGCAAACGCCGCCTTCGTCGAGTCGCTCGGCTACTACGACGAGGTGCTCGCCTACGACCAGATCGATCGAATCCCCGACGGCGCGGATGCCGTCTCGGTCGACATGGCAGGCAACGGCCCGGTGCTCGAACTGGTGCACCGCCGGCTCGGTGATCGACTCAAGCACTCGATGGTGATCGGCATGAGCCACCACGATGCCCCGCGCGAGGGGGTCAGCGCCGGCCCCGAGCCGGTCTTGTTCTTCGCGCCGGCCGAGATCCAGAAGCGGGCCGAGGAGTGGGGGGCGGAGCGCTACGGGGAGCTGCTCGCCGCCGCGCTCGGCGAGTTCGTCGCCGGCAGCCGTGAGTGGCTGGCGATCGAGCGCTGCTACGGGCCCGATGCCGCGGCCAGGGCCTACGGCGACCTGTTCGCGGGCAGCGTCCCGCCCAGCAAGGGCCTGATCGTCTCACTGCACGAGAGCTGAGCTGATCCGCGCTCCCGCGCGGGCCTCCTCGCAGGACCCGCGCAAGACCGGCCCTCGAGCCCGCTCAGTCGGGCGGGATGTTCTGGTTCAGCCGGAAGACGTTCTCGGGGTCGTAGCGACGCTTGACCTCGACCAGCCGTGACCAGACGGCCGCGGGGTAGGCGTCCTGAACCCGCTCGGCGCCCTCGTCGCTGAGGAAGTTCACGTAGACGCCGCCCTGCGCATGCGGTGCGAGCTCGTCGAACAGGCCTCGAACCCAGGCGATCCCGGCCTCGTCCTCGCTCGGATCGGTCCAGTGGCCGTGGATGTTGACCACGAACTCCGCATCGCGGTGGGCGTAGGCAGTCGCATCGTCGGCGACCCGGGAGATCGCCCCGCCGAGGTGCGCGATGAACACCTCCGCGTGCGGGGACGGCAGGTTCCCGACCGCCGCGATCGCGGCGTCGATCGCCGGGTCCGACAGCTCGGCGAGGTTGTGCGACTTCCAGTAGTTGCGGTCGCCCTCGGCGTTCAGGGCGTCGAACCCCTGCTGCCAGTCGGTGTAGGGCATCACCCCGATGTTCTTGCCGTAGGGCTCGCCCCAGTCGGCGTAGCGCTCGGCGATCAACGCCTCGCCCTCCGCTGGATCGCCGATGTAGGCGAAGGCGAGCACGACGACCGGCTTGCCGTGGACCTCCTCGGGCAGGAACGGCAGTGGCGGCGCCAGCCGCATCACGATCCAGGCCGAGAGCTCGTCCGGCGCCTTCGCCGCCATCTCCCGATGGTGCTGGAGGAACTCGCGCGCCGACTCGATCGGGTGAACGATCAGGCCGCAGAGGAACTCCGGGCCAAGCTCGTGGGCCTCGAACTCGAACGAGGTGACGACGCCGAAGTTGCCGCCGCCGCCGCGGATCGCCCAGAACAGGTCGGGGTGGGACTCCTCCGAGGCCGTCAGCAGCTCGCCGTCGGCCGTGACGATCTCGACCGAGCGCAGGCTGTCGATCGTCAGTCCGAGCCTGCGTGCGGCCCAGCCGAAGCCACCGCCCAGCGTCAGGCCGGCGACGCCCGTGGTCGAGACGATGCCACCTGGAACGAGCAATCCGTGCTCGGCGACCGCCGCGTCGACGTCGGAGAGCAGCGCCCCCGCCTCGACCCGGACCACGCCGCGGTCGGGATCGACCTCGACCGCGCGCATGTCGGAGAAGTCGATCACCACCCCTTCGTCGACGACCGCGTTGCCGGCGACGTTGTGGCCACCGCCTCGCACGGCGATCGGCAGGTCGTGCTCGCGGGCGAATGCGATCGCCTCGACCACGTCGTCGGCGCCTCTCGGTCGCACGACGACCGCCGGCCGGCGGTCGATCATTGCGTTCCAGATCGTTCGGGCGTCCTCGAAGCCGGCATCGCCGGGCGCGATCACGTCGCCCTCGACCGGTGCTCGCAGGGACTCCAACGTGCTCATCTCCATGGGTAACGCTCTCCCTCTCCTCGGTTGCTCTCCCTCCCGATGATCCTACGCTGGTCTCCGGCCCGATGTCGGGCAGGGCTCAAGTGGCTCACCCAGCAGCCGATAGGTAGGCGGCATGGGACCGTTCGAAGCCGTTCGAACCCATGCTGGGCCGGGGGCGCTTGCGCCCCCGGCCGTTCTTTCCTCCAGGGCGGATGCCCGGCTGCCCCCGCGGGCATCGCCATCGCTCCGCTCGGCGAACGCGTAAAGCCGAGCTAATCCTCGCTCTAACGGGGGTCTCATCCCTGCTCGTCACCTTGCTCCCTCGGTACAAGCTACGAAGGAGGACAAGATGCAGATGCGCAGGAGGACGATCTACGCCGGTGCGGCAACTGTCGCAGCGCTCGCCCTCGCCGGGGCGGGCATCGCCACGGCGAGCAACGGCGACGGCGCGACCGTGACCGCGTCGACCGGCTCGGAGTCGCCGGCCGAGGAGGTCGTCAAGGCTCCCGACAGCAGCGGCTCCCGTCTCGACGACGGCGCCGACCTGCTGTCACAGGCGAAGATCACCGAGCAGGAGGCGATCGCAGCTGCCCAGACCGCGGCCTCCGGCCCGCTCAGCGAGGTCGACCTCGAGGACTACGAGGGCCAGCTCGTGTTCAACGTCGACGTTGGCTTCCACGACGTCAAGGTCGACGCCGCGAGCGGCGAGGTCCTGGCGGCCCCCCAAGACGAGTAGGCGCCGGTGGCGGGGCGCGTCGCTGAGCGGCGCGCCCCGCCCGCCGCTCGGATCCAGCTCGGAACCGGCCGATCATCCGGCCGATCTCGTTCATTCGGAAGGAGCCCCGCGGCTGCTGTCGAACAGAGGCCCGTACGGGGTCGGCCTCGAGTGGCCGGCCGCGTCCGCCAAGCCAAAGGAGAGGACGAGGGCCATCTTTCGGACTTCCGCCATGCCTCCCAGCGAGGCCCGAGGCGGCAAGGGCTCCTAGTACCAGGAGAGGGCCCCGAGCCCGCGGTGTGGGAACGGCACACCGCGGCTCGGCCCTGCCAAGAGAGAGAGGGGGGGCGTCACCCGGCGCCCCCGGCCGGCGCGCCCCACCGGCCCTCGCCCGAAATTAATGCAGCGGAGCGCCCTGTCGATGGGGGTAGTGCGGGGAAGCCGTTCACTTCCCCGTCGGGGCCGGGGGCGTTGAACGCGCCGCCCGGCCCATCTAAGGCCAAGTACATCGACGAGTAACGTTGCCGACTCGTGGGTCCGCTACTTGGATCTCCTCCGACGAGACCAGCCACCCGCTCAGACCGAGGGTGCACCTGGGTGCACCCGAGGGTGAGGATGGGGAGGGGGCGGAGGGCGAAACCGCATCAGAAAGCGGTTCCTCGGATGCCGGAGGAGAGACTCGAACTCCCGACACGCGGATTATGATCGGGACGGAGGCGGTTCCGGTGGGCTTCGATCACGTCCGGTTTTCGGCCTACTGAGCCATTCGGGCGGGCCGTTCCGGTGGTTCCGGCCGGTTCCGTCGCGGTCCGTTGTCACCTTGTTACCCCCTTCGTTCGCCAGTCCAGTAGCCGGGCTGCGGGATGCCGTTCGGGTTGCCGACGATTAGGGCCCGGCTACTGTTTCAGCGTGAAACGCGGTCGACCCCAGGTTCCAGCAGGCGTCAAGCGGGCGCTAAGGCAAGAGAGCGGGTTCGGCTGCTGCTTGTGCGGCCTCCCGATCCACCACTACCACCACATCGTTCCGTGGAGCGAGGAGCAGCACTTCCGGGTCGAAGACATGATGGTCCTATGCCCGATCCACCACGACCAAGCAACCAAGAAAGCCCTGACGGAGGAGGAGCAACGTGCCGGAAAACGCGATCCGTTCAACCTCCGTCGAGGCTCCGTCGACGGGAGTCTCAAGGTCAACCAGAAGCATCTCGCTGTGGAAGCGGGCGGCGTACTGATGGTCGCCGATGGACCGCTGATCAAGGTCGACGATGAACCCTTGCTGGAAACTCGGATCGTCGATGGTGTGCTTGCGATCACGGCCCGCCTCTACGACGAGGACGCCCGACTGCTCGCAAGCATCGAGGAGAACGAATGGACCTCCGGCGATCCGTTGCCATCGGACATCGAATCGGACCACCGGAAACTGACCCTTCGCTCCAAGAGCCACGACATCCGGCTTCAGCTCAACGCTCAGGCAACCCCAGTCCTGCTGCGGGGGAAGCTTTGGCACAACGGAGCCCAGATCAGGCTTCGATCGAGCGGGATTCAGATCAACGAGCACAAGGCGGAGGGTGGCGGGGGTATCTATGAGCTTGGCCTAGTCGAGCTCGGGCTGAACCTCGTGACGGAGACCGGGACCCTAGAGATGGGTCCGCTGCACGAGGGCGAGTCGGGGATGACCGTTTCCGAGCCTGATCCCGTTCGTCGTGTAGCGATGGCCCTCAACGCCAGAGCCAGGCTGAGAGGGGGCTCGCTCGCCATCGAGAAGCCCCGCGACTAGGCGAGCGTCAAACCCCGATTCCACCCCCAGCTCTGCCCCCAGGTCCAGCGCCCCACCGATCCCCTCGTCCAGCAGATGCGCGTAGGTGTCGAGCGTAAAGCTCGCGGCGTGGTGGCTGAGCCAGCGCTGGACCTGCTTCACGTTCCGTCCCTGCGCGAGCAGCAGCGACGCGCAGGTGTGACGGAAGGTGTGGAATCCGGCCCAGCTCACGTCGGCCTCCTCTGCCGCGGGCTTGAGGACGCGGCGGCGGACGTTCTCCTGCCTTAGCGGCTCGCCGTTTGCGGGCCGCGAAGGCGAGGTCGTCGTCGGCCGATCGCTCCGCCGCCGCACGACGTCGGCGCAGCTCCGAGACAAGCCCGACGTCGAGCGGCACGTCGCGGACCCCGTGCCGCGACTTCGGCGGCTTGAACGTCGGCGCCGAGCCCCTGGTCCGCCGACGGCCGAGCGCCCGGCGAACCCGGACCCGCGGCTCGGAGCCGTCGAGGATCAGATCGCCCCACCGGAGCGCGGCCAGCTCGCCCCAGCGCAGCCCGGTCGAGGCGAGCAGCCGGAACATCGTCCGATGCTCGGGGTGGACAACGCGCACGAACGCGTCGAGCTGTTCGCGCGTGAGCGCCCGGGCCTGCTCGACCTCGCCGTGCTCGATCCGGGGCCGGTGGGGAGACGTAGCCCGTCCGCGGGATTGGCTCGGATCAGGCCCTCGTCCGCCGCGGTGGCGAGGCAGGCGCGGACCGGGCAGGCGATCCGGCGGACGGTCGCGTCGGCGAGTCGTCGCCCCTGCTCCGATTCGAATCGGCCCACGCTGGCGACCCCCTTCATTTGGCTGGCCAGCGTCCCTCTTGATGAGGGATTTCCTAGGTCCCAGGGTCCTTCTGGGTCGGATCCTCCGGGAAGATCGTGGCGACGTTCTGAAGGAACGAGGCGAGCCCCGCGAAGGCCGCTCCGATGACGGCTACGCCGACCATCTCCCAGTAGCCGACGGACAGAATCTCTGCCCCGGCCCCGCCGGTTGGGAGCGCTGCCGCAACCCCCTGGATAAAGGTTCGGATCCCTCGCAGCGCAGCGACTTGTGCCTTCGCGCCGACCGACTTGCCTGGGGCGCCGCCGAGGAGCGCTTGTGACATTTGCATTGGGCCACCTCTCTCTATGTTTGACGTTGGACAGCCGCCTTGTCGTATGCGGCGTTGGCTATCGATCCCTCACTCGATTCCGCCCAGGCCAAGGTCCTCCTTGAAAGCGGCGATCAGCACTTCGTCATCCTGGGGGGCGAGACTCCCCTGCTCCATCCAAGTCGCGGTCACGTTCCGCACCTTTGGGCCTGCGATCAGTTGAATGCGATGCCAATCGGCGACGTATTTTTCGGCCCGTTTCTGCCGCTCCTGCGGGGAAAGGGCCTCACTTCGATACCAGTAGGCATGATCAAGGAAGTTCCGGTAGATATTCCGTTTGTACGTCAGCAGCGCATCGTCCCGCTCCCGCTTGAATGCGCCTCTCCGATCGAAGAAAGCGACGACTGCGGCGCCAATCACGCCGAGCGCAGTAATTGTGGTCGTGATCACGAGCCATGTTCCCGTGACGCCAGACGTGGACTCCGCCACGACGCTCAACATCGCTCACCGGCTCCGAAAGGAATCAGTGCTGTTGAGCCTGCAGACTCCATAACCGGGTCCGGCCAGTTCGTGCGCAGCACCGAACTCGTGCTGTCGACTACCGGTCCTAGCTCCATGTTCCGTCCCCCGTAGCTCCTGGAGAACCCTACTCAGCCCTCAGCCGGGGGTCAATTCGATCTTGGACGCTCCGAGTCGGGTAGGTTCTCGCCGTGCGCATCGTCAACCGCGATGGACTGGAGATCACTTCCCTCCAAGCCTGGGGTGAGCTTGGCGGTCCAGCTGCGGAACATCACTGGAAGGAGAACCGCAGCGCGTACGAGCTCGCCCGAGCCTGGATCGAGGGCGACGCGGTCGAACGGGTCACCGATTTGCTCGGCCTTCGACCCGAGCTAAGCGGGCTCCGCCTAGAGGAAGGCGTAGCCGAGAAGAAGACCAACTTCGATGACATCCCGCGAGGCCCTCGCAACCACGACCTCCTAGTCCGTGCGACGAGCGATGCGGGGCCTGTGATCATCGGTGTGGAGGGCAAGGCCGACGAGCCGTTCGACCTGCCCCTTCGGCGCTGGCGCGACGAGGCGCTACGAAGGAGCCCTGAGAGCGGGGCACCGGCCCGCATCGATTCCCTCGCGACGCTCTTCTTCGGAACGACGATCGACGACGATCAGGGCCAGCCTCCGTTGGCCGACCTCGGCTACCAGCTGTTCTCCGGACTGGCCGGGACGCTTGCCGACGCAAAGGAGGCTGATGCGAACCGTGCCGTCTTTTTGGTCCACGAATTCGTCACGAGCGAGACCGAAGAGGACAAGCACCGCTCGAACGCCAGCGCCCTGGATGACTTCGTTGCTCGCCTCGGTTGCGACCCGGGAAAGAGAGCGGGCGAGGCTGGCGGGTGGATCTCGACGTTTGTTTCTGTCAGCGGCGACGGCACCTGGATGCCGGTGACCACCGAGGTGGCGGTTGGGAAGCTGGTGACGAACCGCCGCAACCGCGAGATCGACTTGTAGCCGTCACGGGCCGCACACAGCGGCCTCCTGCGGCCTCTTTCCGGCTCGTCGGGACATGTCCGCCGGACCTCCGTAATCGGGGCTTAGGAGGCGGGATCGTGGCTTTCAAGACCGCCTCCCCTACGGGCCCCAGGACGCTAGTTGCCCGACGCCTTGCTACTCGCGCAGCGCTCCAAGGTACGACTTCATCAGGGTTAGGAAGCGGTACCCCTTCGAGGCCCGTCGACGCCCCTCTAGGGGCACCGCAGCGCCGTAGCTCGGGTGGCGGTGGGAGTGACCGTGGCGACCGAACCAAGGGCAACCGAGGGATAACGCACAGGACCAAGCGGCCAGCCCGACAGCGGACGCATTCACCCTCCGGAAGAACAGGTCGCGGCCTCGGAGCCGGGCGTTCGCCTATGTGCATCCGCTTCTGGTGCGCCCTTGCTCGATTCGTTCGGATCGCAAGCTGGTGAGTGCTCCCAGGCGGACGGCGTATCGAGCCGTGTCGGTCTTTGTTGCAGCCCGGGGTGCCTACGTGGCGGCGGCTCGGAACCGGTCCCGCGCGTCCTTCATCTCGGTGTAGAACGGATGCCCGTAGTTCCCGTCGAGGTTCATCGGTGGACCCATCGCGGCGATCACGGCTTCCTCGACGGAGTCGCGCCAGGGCCGCTCGAACTCGGCCCAAGTCAAGCCCATGCACTCCGCCTGCCACGCGCTGAGAGCGGTGTTGTCCTCCCGCTCAAGGACAACCTTCTTCTTCCTACGACTCGGCTTCCAGTCTTTGTCCTCGAACAGCAGGGACGCGAGGCTGAATCGGAAGGTGGATGAGCCGGTGTTGCCCCCGATGTGGTTGTTTCGAACCCGACTCCTGATCGTCTGGGAGCTAGTCGCGCTTGCGGGAGAGATGCCCACGTACAGGAGGTCCCACGGCTCGTCGGGGTGAGGTGCCCGGGGCACGCTCGGCATGCTGGCCTCGCGAATCCACCAGGCGTAGAAGCCCTCCGCGTGTGGTAGCTCAGCCTTTGCCTCCTCGACCGGTACCGGCGGGGCCTGTAGCTCCTTGACGATTCCAGCGACCACGGCGCGTCAAGTTGATCACGTTCGGGCGTTCCTGACAACTCCCACCCCGCCTCACAGCCGCTCGATTCCCCAGTAAGCCAAGCACGAGCAACGAGTTACCGATCCGTTACCACTCGGCCTGCTGGTTGGCCCCGCGCGGCACGGCGCAGGGCTTAGGAAAGCCATGCCGGAGGAGAGACTCGAACTCCCGACACGCGGATTATGATCGGTGATGAGGGAGGCGACCTGGCTTCGTCAAGGGGTTGTCAGGTGCCGCCAGATGCACCAGGTCACGCACTAAGTGCTCAGTTCGGTGCGCGGTCGGGTGCACGGCGGCGGCGGAAGCGAAAGCGCCGGTCGAACGCGCAGTGACCATGATCATCGCTGGGGGTCGCACGCGTTCCTCCCACGCTGAGGCGTGGCTCCGGACCGGACGAAGCTCACTGGTCATTCCGCTGATCGCCGGCGTATCGTCAGGGCTATGGATGAGCAGATCGCGGTCCCGATCTCACTAGATGGCGACGGCTTCGTTCGTCGAGCCTGCCCGGCCTGCGAGCGCGAGTTCAAGTGGCTCTACACGGATGATGAGGGCGAGGCGACGGAACCTGACGACCATGGCTTCTTCTGCCCCTACTGCGGCGGACAGGCCGAGCCCGACCAGTGGTTTACGCAGGCGCAGGTCGAGTACATCCAGAGCGTGGGCCTTCGTCATGTCGCAGAGGAGGTCGACACGGTCTTCTCGCGCTTCAACCGTCCCGGCAGTGGGCTCAAGTACAGGCGAGGCGATCGCCCGCCAGCGCCTTCCGAGCCGCCGGCGGAGCCCGACGACATGCGCCGTGTCGACTTTGGTTGCCACCCAAAGGATCCGCTGAAGGTTGGCGAGGAGTGGGATAAGCCGGTTCGCTGCCTCATCTGCGGAGCATCCGCGAGCGTCTGAAGGCCCGGAGCAGGTGGCGGGCCTCGAACGGGAACAGGAAGACTTGCTCGCTCAGTTGGTTGAGGGAGGGCGGGACGTGCCGAGGGGCGAACGCGAGTGGGTGTTCATTAGTTTCGGGCAAGGATCTTTTCTTCAGGGTCCCGGCATTGGCCGAGAGGACGTCCCCCAGGGCGACATCGCCATGCTCGAACGCGAGGGCTTCATTGTCGCGATCCGCTACAGCCCACGGGACGGTAACCCGACTTACGTCGTCACCCCCGAAGGACTCGAGCATTACGCCACGATGAAGGGACGCGATCCCGGCGCGCGCCAGGAGGCCGAAGTAAATCGTTTCCTCGACTCCGATCGCTTTCGCACGGAGTATCCGGATGCCTACAGCAAGTGGGTCGATGCCAATGACCTGCTCTGGCGAGCTGATTCCGACAAGGAACTTACGACCGTGGGGCACAAGGCTCGTGAAGCCCTGCAGGACTTTGCGTCCGAAGCGATAGACCGCTATCAGCCACCTGAAGCAGAAACCAATCCGGCCCTCGTGAACAAGCGGCTTGGGGCAATCATCGCGTTGTTCCTGCCGAAGCTTGGACAGAAGCGCGCCGAGCTTCTCACGGCATTGGGGGACTACTCCGAGGCGACTCTCGGAATTGTTCAACGCCAAGAGCATGGCGGCCAGAAGGAAGGTCAAGACCTCAACTGGAACGATGCTCGGCGCGCCGTGTTTCAGTCCGCTTCCGTGATGTACGAATGCGCGGAACTGTTCCACGAGGCCTCAGCCGGTTTGAACTGAATCGGCCAGTTGCCGTTCGGCAAGACGAGCAAGCGTCGATAGCATTCGCGCCGCTGATGCGTGTGACAGACGGCAGCCCGCACGGCCTGACAACGGTGCGCCGGTGCGTCTCCTACTCGCCGTTCTGTCGGACGTGCCAGGTGTCGAGCAGGAACTCGACGAGCGCCACCGACGTATTGAAAGCGAGGCGACCGTGCCGGGTGAGGGCTGGGGATCGACGCGTACGACCATGACCCGATCCGATTTGATTCCGTAGTTCCGCGAGCGACTGAATCGTCGTTACCAGCGCACGAAGGGTCTTGACGGCTGCCTGGCTCCCCTTCCTGTTGTCGGGGACGGCCTCGGAGGAGAGTTCCAACACGTTCTGGACCTTCTTGTAGAGATCCATGAGGTCGTCGCCCTTTGCGTAGGCAACCCCGTAGTCGTCGAGTATGAGCTTCAGCACGGACTCGACGAGCTCCTTCGATGATCCGATTGCCCCTGGCGGGTCGCTCTTCAGGTCGCGGTCGATACGGCGCAGATGGTCGCGGACCACTTGGGGATCGTCGAGCCGCTCATACGCGTCGAGGTCGACGGCCTCAGTGGGCCG
>CAWBNH010000005.1:0-103258 GCA_963790085.1 uncultured Solirubrobacterales bacterium | reverse complement strand
GGTTGTCCAAGGCAACGCTATACACCGGATAGCGGTAGCTCCCGGTGGTTAGGGGTTGGCTGGGGTGAGCCGACTGCCGCACGTCTACAGCCCTGAAACGCGCGTGAGGGAGTAATCGCGGCAAGGGGGCCGGGGGGAGGCCGCCGAGCACCCATCGGGTCGCCGCCGCTTTACGGATCACGTGCAATGGTTATGCGGTCACCCTGATCCGAATCGACTGGAGGCAGACCATGTCGGAGACGATTGACAAGGCCCGACAGATGATCGAGAAGCGCCTCAGCGAGCTCGAGGACGAGGCGAAGAAGCTGCGCGACGCCCTGGTAGGCCTCGGTCATCGAGACGGAACGCCGTCGAAAGCGCCAGCGCCGAAGCCTAAGAAGCGTGCGAAGCCCGGGCAGCGCGAGAAGCAGCTACTCGCCAGCGTCACCAAGCATCCCGACTACAAGCCCAGCGAGCACGCCAAGGCGATCGGCGTGCCCACGAACCAGGTCTACTCCGTGGCCACAAAGCTTCAGAAGGAGGGCAAGCTCACGAAGACCGCCAAGGGGACCTACAAGGTCAAGCAGCCCGCGGCTACAAAGAAGCGCTCCTGATGCCCCTCAGTTTTTGCTCTGGTTCGGTGGATGCTCCCGTGCCGGTCTCGAAGGGCCGATAGCCGGAGAGGCCCGGAGCGAAGAGGCGATCTCCCTGCTGCTGACGTGGTGGTTCGGCCCGGCCGGCCTGACCCTTTTCCTGAACCGGCGCCGGCTGCCGGGCCTGCTCCGCTAGTCGCAGCGACCCCGAAGGGCGGCGCTTGGACGCCCCCGTCTTCCCCTTGCCCGCCTTTCACCGGGGAGAGGGGTGGAGCATCGCTAGCCGCCGGCACCAACCGTGATCCTCGGCCCGGTGGGCGGGGCTCGGTCTGGGCGGCCAGCAACGCGAACCTCCTGTAAATCAGCCCTATCAACGTAGAAGGCGCGCGAGCGGTCGGGGTCGGTCGAGGGAATGCCGACGAAGTCGAGCCTGCTGATCATCGCCGCCAGGCTACCCCCACCCATGCCCTACCGTCGGGCGCGCACGCGCTTTTTGGCCTTCGCCCGCTTCGACCCGTTGCAGTAGGGGGTCTGACCGGCAGCCACGTACTTCGTCGAGCAGCCGGTCTCATCGGTGAGCCTTACCTTGGCCTTGTAGCGACCCGGCTTCCTGTAGCGGTGGGTGACCCTGGGGCTGGTGGTGATCTTCTTCTTGCCGTCGCCGAAGGACCACCGGTAGCGCTCGATCTCGCCGTCCGTGTCCGTGGATCGCCCTGCGTTGAGCTTGACCTTGCGCCTGCGCTTGCTCTTGGCCTTTAGTTTGGCCTTCGGTGGCTGGGCCGGAACGATCGCGATGCTCTGGAAGTCGCCCCGCCCGGGCAGGACCGCGAAGGGCGAATCAGGGATCAGCGTCGGCTTGCCGCCGGGGCCCAGTGCATAGACGTCGAGGCTGTTGTCGTTGCCGCTGCTGCGCAGCAAAAACCTGCCGTCGGGAGTGATCGCCGGCGTCGACGCAGACGCGGTTGAGCCCGCAGCCGGTGATCCGTTCCCGGGCGCGAGGCTGCCGTCCCCATTGATCCTGAACCAGTAGAGCCCGCCGCCGTCGTAGTCGGTCACGTAGAGGTGGCGTCCTGAGGGGTCGATCGTGCTCCCGAACGGGTTGTTCGACCCGGGCATCGCGAACGGAGAGCCGTCGAGCTCCGTGAGCAGGCCCGATGCACCTACGGCGAACCCGACTACAGCCTCATCGCCGGGCAGGCTCCGGGTCGCCACATACAGATACCTGCCGTTCGGGGTGATGGAGATCGCGTAGGGAGAGGCACCTGCCGGCAGCGAGAAGGGGTTGCCGGGAGCCTCCCCGATTCCGCCGGCGCCATCGATCCGGTAGGCGCCCACCTTGTTGTCGGAGTCCGTGCTGAAGAGGAACTTGCCGTTCGGCGAGGCCGCGAGGCCCCGCGGGTCGGCGCCGGCCGGAAACTCGGCACCGGCGATCGCGGCCAGCGCCCCGCCGAAGGTCGTGAACCCGGCCGAGGCCGGCGGCTCGATCGCCGCATATGCGAGCGTGCCGCCGGGGGTGAAGGTCACGCCGTAGGGCGTGTCGACCCCGTGGGCGAAGGGCGAGCCGTCGAGGTCCGCGAGCCCGCCGCCCCCGCGGATCGCGAAGCCGTAGAGGTCCTCGTCCCCGTTGATCAGAAGCCGCTTGCCGTTCGGCGAGATGGCCGCCCCCTCGGAGTCGGCGCCGGTGTTCGGCATGAGCGCAAGCGGTACCGAGGGCCTGCCGTCGTCGCCGATCACGGCCCTTCCGACTATCCCGCCATCGAAGTCCGAGAAGTAGGCGGGCTGCACCGCCGCGGCGGGTGCGGCGAGCGCCAGCGAAGCGAACAGGGCGGCACTGCACCCGAGCACCCGTCGCACCCATATCCGCCTCTCCATAGCAGAAGCGAGGTTACTCCCTTGTCTTGTGCTTGTCTCACAGCTCGTAGGCGGTCTTGCCGTTACCCGCGTCAGCGGAGCTGCCAACTGGGTAAGTCGAAGACGGTTCGATCGGGTGCGCAAGATCAACGACTCATTCCTGGAGGTGGACAGAAACGAGCTAGCCGCCTTTGACGAGTTCGTTGCCTGGCTGAAGGCGAGAGAGGCGCCCAGCGGATCAGACTGAGCGGCGCCGGACGAGATTTGCCAATAGCCGCACGCCTACGGCCCTAAACGCGCGCGCGGGCGGCCTCTAAGTCGGCGCATGGGCGTCCTGGTCGAGAACAAGACCGAGGTGGTCGAGGACTAGGAGCGCCGCCGCCGGCGCCTATCCAGGCTCGGGAGCTCGGCACGTCGCCGGGGTTTCCGCTGGCCGTAGCCGAGGGCCGAGGAGACGCTCGAGGGGCGCCACTGTGCGGCACCTCGGGCGGTCGGTACGCCCTCCCCGTTGAGCTTGTCCGCGATCCGTTGCAGCGTCCAACCGCGCCGCCTACGGCGCTCGATGGTCTTCCTTACGTCCTCCGGCACGGTCGGCCGGCTGATCGCCTCTCCCCGCTCCCGCTTCTCCGCCAGCGCGGCTCGAGTGTTCTCAGAGATCTGGTCGCGGGTGAACTCCGCGGCGGCGCCCATGATGCTCGCCACCAGCTTCCCGGCAGCGGTCGAGGTGTCCAAATCGAAGTCGAGGACCGCGAGCCTGGCGCCGGCATCATCGAGCCAGGAGAAGAGGTCGGCCAAGTCTTGGAGGGAGCGAGACAACCTGTCGAGCTTCGCTGCGACCAGGCCCCGCGCTTCGCCTGCCGCGATCCTCTCCAGCGCCTCCTGCAGCCCTGGTCGCTCAAGCGTTGTCCCCGACTCGCCACCATCGCGCAGCACGTCCACGAGCTCGACCCGCGCCTCCTTGGCCCAGCGCCGTATCGCGGCCTCTTGGGCGTCGAGGCTGACGCCATGTCCGTTTGACCTCCGGTGGATACGCGAACATATCCGAGACGCCCTCGATGGTCTTGGTCGGGGCCGCTGATTGGGCACCAATGGGCACTGAGGACTCCGAGAGCCCCTCCGAGGCCACGGTCCCCCCTCCTCCCTAGACGCAGAAAACCCCGCCAGAGCGGGGCTTTCCTAGAAGCGGCTGATGGGATTCGAACCCACGACCTTCTGCATGGCAAGCAGACGCTCTAGCCAACTGAGCTACAGCCGCACGGGAGGGGCAGTATAGGGGCCGCCTCAGGCGTCGGCGCCGTCGAGCGCCTCGTTGACGAGCCGGTCGGCATCCGCGTTCTGCTCGCGCCGCACGTGGCGGATCGACCAGGCCCCGAACGGGGCGAGCGCCGCCTTGACCTCGGCGTGGAGCGGTCTCAGGCCCTGGTCCTTGACCCGGTACTCGCCACGCACCTGCTTGACGACCAGCTCGCTGTCGCCGACCAGCTCGAGCTCGTCGGCGCCGAGCTCGGCAGCGATCTCGATCCCCGCGAGCAGCGCCCGGTACTCGGCGACGTTGTTGGTCGCGCGGCCGATCACCCGACCCTCCTCGCGAAGCACGGCCCCATCCTCGTCGCTGACGACGACACCGACCGCCGCCGGGCCGGGGTTGCCGCGGGAGCCACCGTCGACGTGGGCGACGAGCTTCACCCGGGGGAACCCTGACCGGGGCTGAGGGTGCCGTCCTCGGCCATGTGCAGGTTCCAGTTCTGGTCGACGGTCCGGAGCTGGTCGATCGTCTCCCCCTTGCCGACCTCGCGCACCTCGGGACCCCGCTCCCCGGGCCCGATCTCCCACTGATACCAGGCGAGCTCCCAGGCGACGGTCAGCCGCGCTCCGGTGTCGCCGCCGGCGGTGCGCACCGCCAGCATCGTTGCCTGCGGCTCGCCCAGCGAGCGGCTGACGCCGGCGATCCTGCGGCGGCTGTCGCTCGCGTTGAACGCGGCCAGTGCCTGCCGGAGGTCGAGCCCGGCAACCGATCGGCCCGCCACCGCGTCGGGCGCCGGCGCGCCCTTCGAAGCTGGCCCATCGGCCGGACGACGACGTCGGCGGCCGGATTCGGGCCCGGCCGAAGCTTTGGGCTCCTTCCCTGCCTCGGGCTCGTTGCTCCGCGCTCCCCGCCGCTCGCTGCTGGGCTTGCGGCCCGAGCGTCCGCGGTCGCGGCGCCCCTGGGTGCGCTCGCGGATCCCGCCGAACAGCTCACCGCGGCCGCGTCGCCGGCGCCCGCGAGAGGATGCCCCGCCTGTACGGGCCGCCTCCTCAGGTCGCAGCCATCCCGCAGCTTCGGCGCGCGGCTTGCAGAGCTCACAGACCGTCATCGCTGCCCCCTCCTCGTTCACGTAGGCGCTCGAGCGCTCACCGGTCAGCAGGCTGCGACGACAGACCGCGCAGGTCCTGTCGGCTGTCTCGGTGGGCTCACTCATCCGCTCGCGGGAAGTTAGATCACTGCGAGGCGCTCCGCGGGCGCTCGCTTGCAGGCGGGGTGCCTAGCGGCTCGAGAGCGTGCCGCGAAGCCCGAGCACCGCCTTCGTGTGGAGCTGGGAGATCCGCGACTCGGTCACGCCGAGCACCTCGCCGATCTCCCTCAGGGTCAGGTTCTCGTAGTAGTAGAGGGCGATCACCAGGCGCTCACGATCAGGAAGCGACTCGATCGCGTCGGCCAGCCGGTCCTTGAGCTCGACCGCGTCGATCTCGGCCTGGGGGTCGACGGCCTGGGGGTCGCGGATCGTGTCGAGCAGCGAGACCTGGCCACCCTCGGCGTCGGCGATCGTCCAGAGGTCGTCGAGCGCCAGCACCGACGAGTTCGCGATCTCGAGCAGCGTGTTGCGGAAATCCTCGACGTCGACCCCGAGCTTCTTCGCCATCTCCTCCTCGGTCGGAGCGCGCTGAAGCTGGTTCTCGAGCGCCGAGTGGGCCCGCTCAACGTCCCTGGCCTTGGCCCGGACCGAGCGGGGAACCCAGTCCAGCGAGCGGAGCTCATCGATGATCGCGCCCTTGATCCGCGAGACGGCGTAGGTCTCGAACTTGATCTCGCGCTCGAGGTCATAGCGCTCGATCGCGCCGATCAGGCCGATCAGGCCGTAGGAGATCAGGTCACCCTCGTCGACGTGCGAGGGCAGGCCCGCCGCCATCCGGCCGGCAACGTACTTGACCAGCGGCGAGTAGGCGACGACGAGGCGCTCTCGGGCGCGCTCGTCACCATCCTCCTTGCAGCGCCGCCAGAGCTCCTTGAGCTCAACCGCCTTGACGTTCGTCTCCATCAAATCGTCCTCTCGGGGTTCACTACGTTAGTCCAGAGGAGTGGATCAAGCCACTCGATGCGCTCCGCGCCGCCGCTATCTCCGCCGATGCAGGTCATGCCCGCGGGTGCGCATCGCCGTAGGCGCGCCGCAGGCGGCCCGGCTCGACGCGGGTGTAGATCTGCGTGGTCGAGATGCTGGCGTGGCCGAGGAGCTCCTGGATCGAGCGTAGATCCGCGCCCCCCTCGAGCATGTGGGTGGCGAATGAGTGGCGCAGGGCGTGCGGTGAGACGCGTCCCGCGATCGCGGCCTCGCGAACCCAGCGCTCGAGCCGCCGGGTGACGTCGGAGGCGGAGAGCCGCCGGCCGCTCTTGGAGAGCAACAGGGCCGGCTCCGCCGGGTCGCACCTCAGCGCCGGCCGCCCGCGCCTCAGGTAGTCGGCCACCGCGCGCTGGGCCGGCTCGCCGAGCGGCACGAGACGCTCCTTGCGGCCCTTGCCGAGCACCCGGACCGTCTCCGACTCGAAGTCGACGCTCTCGACGTCGAGCCCGATCAGCTCCGAGCAGCGCAGCCCGCCGGCGTAGGCGATCTCGAGCATCGCCCGGTCGCGGCTGTCGAGCGGGGTGCTCGCCGGCACCCGGTCGAGCAGGCTGCGGACCTCATCGGCTCCGAGGACCCGCGGGAGCTTCTTGGCGAGCTTCGGATTCGGCAGCAGCTCAGCGGGATTGTCGGCGATCTGCTCCCGGCGCCGCAGATGGTCGAACAGGCCACGCGCGGCGGCGAGCTTGCGGGAGACGGTCGAGCGGTTCAGGTCCCGCTCCGCGAGGCTCGCTGCGTAGCCGCGGAGCACCCGGTAGGTGACGTCCGCCGGGTCGGTCTCGCGCAGGGAGGCCCAGGCCGCAAGCTCGCGCGCGTCGGCGAGATACGCCCGCCGGGTGTGGCGCGAAGCGTGGCGGAAGCGCAGGTCCTCCTCGAAGCCGAGCAGGGCGGCCTCCCAGAACGGGCTCAACCGGGACTCGGTCTCGGTCGCAGGAATGCTGCTCACGCAGGTCTCTTCGCCCCCCGCGCCCCGCACCCTGCCCCGCAGGGGCGTTTTCGTCCCGCCCACGACGATCAGGCGATGTAGATCGGGGTGCCTGTGGCCACGCGGTCGTAGAGGTCTTTGACGTCGAGCACCGACATCCGGATGCAGCCGTGCGAGGCCGCGCTGCCCAGCGAGCCGATGTCCGAGGTGCCGTGGATCCCGGCGCCGTTGTAGATCCCCATCCAGCGGGCCTTCAGCGGATTGTCCGGGCCCGGCTGGACTGTGGTCCCGGCGAGATCGCCGGCCCAGTCGGAGTCGGGGACGTTCCAGACGGGGTTCACCTGCTTGTTCTGGATGTGGTACAGCCCGGTGGGCGTGTCATAGCCGATCGCCCCGATCGCGACCGTGTAGGTCTTCTCGAGCTCGAGGTTCGTGTAGAGGCGGAGCGAGAAGTTGGACCGGTCGACGACGATGTAGGTCGGGTACTCGTCGGCGAGGTCGTCGCTGGTGACCTGTGGCTGCAGCTTCTCGACGCTCGCTTCGATCTTGCGGGCGTCGGGGCTCTGCAGCGCCCGCTCGACATCGCGCCGCAGCCGGTCCTCGTCGACCCTGCGGCCGACCTGCGCGGAGACGAGCTCGATCGAGCCCGCGGTCGGCGCGACGCTCGCGTCGACGGGCTCGCGGTTGACGTTGGCGGCGACCCCGTCGAGGAACTCGTCGACGGAGCTCTTCGAGTACGAGATCTTCGGCCTGACCCTGTGGTCGACCTCGGCTCCGGTGATCCGGCGGATCGACCGCGCGAAGATCCCGCCCTCGCGGGAGGCGGCCACCGCCTGCGCCACCATCCCCTCGACGTCGGCGCGGATCTTCAGATCCTCGGCCTTGAGCTTGTACTTCGCGTCGCCGTATCTGACGATCACGTTCTTCTGCAGCGGCGTGATCAGGCTCGCCTGGATCTGGTCGGCGGCCCCATCGCTCTCGAGGCCCCCGACATCGACCCCACCGATCCGCACGCCGTCGGCGATCCGCTGATCGTAGGCGGAGTCCCACCAGTAGAGCAGGAAGGCACCGAGAACGAGGGCGAGGACCACGCCGATGATCGAGAGCTGGAGCTTGCGTCCCATTGCGTTTGATGTCGTGGGGTTGAGCGGGCCGACACAAACCGCGAACCGGCCGTGCGGGCGGAACACATCTTGGCGAACCGACGTCTCGGCCTGCGATGAGTGTAGGAAGTCGGCCGCCCGTTGCCAATGACCGCGCCGGCCTGCAAGCGCGGTTGCGGCAATCGCCCGGCAGCGGACAGCCCGCACCTACGAGCTAAGCGCCTGCGCCTACCATTCGCGCGTGGCCAGGGATCCGATCACCCCGACGGCGAGCAGCGGTGCCGAGCCGGAGGCTGGGCCGCGGACGGTCACCTATCCCTATCGGCGGATCGAGCTCCCCGAACCGACGCCCGCCCGGGGCGCCGACCCCTATGGGAGCGAGGACCCCGAGTGGCTGCGGATCGATTGGCGCGACTGCCTCGGGTCGATCGAGCTGAACGGCGCCGTGGTCAACTACGCCGCGATCGGCGAGGGCCCGCCGGTGGTCTTCGTCCACGGGCTCGGCGGCTGCTGGCAGAACTGGCTCGACAACCTCCCCCACTTCGCCGCCGCGGGCCACCGCGCGATCGCGATCGACCTCCCGGGCTTCGGCCACAGCCCGATGCCATCCTGGGAGATCAGCGTGCCCGCCTACGGGCTGCTGGTCGATGAGTTCTGCATGCGCCTCGGCCTCGAGGGCGCCGCCCTCGTCGGCAACTCGATGGGCGGCTTCATCGCCGCCGAGACCGCGATCGCGATGCCGAGCTGGATCGATCGGCTCGTCCTGGTCTCCGCGGCGGGCATCAGCCACGCGCGGATGCGGCGCGAGCCGGTGATGGCGGTGTCGCGGATGCTCCACCTGCTGAACCCGCTGACGCTCCGCGTCAACCGAGGCGGACTCGGGCGCCCCGGCGTCCGCCAGCTCGCCTTCCAGGGGGTCTTCCGCCATCCGCAACGGGTCCGACGCGAACTGCTCTACGAGTACTCGCGAACCGCCGTTGGAGCGCCGGGCACGCTGCCGGCGATCTCGGCGCTGACCGGCTACGACTTCCTCGACCGGCTGCCGCGGATCGAAGTCCCGACGCTGCTGATCTGGGGCCGCAACGACCTCGTCGTCCCCGCCGCCGACGCGCCGGGCTTCCAGCGGCGGATCCCCGACTGCGAGCTGGAGATCTTCGACGACTGCGGCCACGTGCCGATGTCGGAGCGCCCGGTCCGCTTCAACCGCGTCGTCGGTGAGTTCATCGACCGGGGAGCCGCGCGATGAGCGGGCGCGTCGAGGCGATCGGGATCGCCGGCGCGGCCGGCGAGCCGCTGATGCCGGTCGAGCGGGTCGAGGCGATCGCCGGCCGCGGGCTCGTCGGCGACCGCTATGCCGGCGAGCAGGGGGAGTTCTCCGACCGTAGCTCCGGCATGCGCGACGTGACCTTGATCGCCGCCGAGGCGCTCGAGGCGCTGGCCGGGAGCGGAGTCGAGTTGAGCCACCTCGAGTCGCGCCGCAACGTGCTCGTCCGCGGGGTCGACGTCAACGCCCTCGTCGGGCGCAGGTTCCGGCTCGGTGCGATCGAGTGCATCGGCCGCGAGCTGAGCGAGCCCTGCACCTACCTCGAGGGCCTGACGCGCCCGGGCGTGCTCCGCGGACTCGTTCACCGGGGCGGCCTGCGGGCCGGGATCCTGCTCGGCGGCGTCCTCGCGGTCGGCGACGAGGTCGCGGAGCTGCCGGACTGAGAAGGGCTCTGGCGACGACGGTCGCCGCCAATGCGGCCTAGCCGGTGACGGCGCCGACCGAGGCGCTCGAGACCGTCGCGGCGTACTTCGCCATCACGCCCGAGCGGTAGGCGGGCTCGGGCGAGGTGTAAGCGGCGACGCGCTCGGCGATCTCCCGATCGCTGAGATCGACCTCGAGCTTTCGGGCCGCGACGTCGATCGTGATCCGGTCTCCCTCGCGGATCGCGCAGATCGGGCCGCCCTTGACCGCCTCGGGGGCGACGTGGCCGACCATCAAGCCACGGGTGGCGCCTGAGAAGCGGCCGTCGGTGATCAGCGCCACCTGCTCGCCGAGGCCCTCGCCGACGATCGCGGCGGTGACCTGCAGCATCTCCCGCATCCCGGGCCCGCCGGCGGGGCCCTCGTTGCGGATCACGATCACATCACCCGGCTCGATCGCCTCGGCCTTGACCGCCGCGAAGCACTCCTCCTCCGACTCAAACACGCGGGCGGGGCCGCTCTGCCCGGTGCGCTCGGTCCCCGCCAGCTTGACCACCGAGCCCTCCGGCGCCAGGTTGCCGCGAAGGATCGCCAGGCCGCCCTCGCTCTTGAGCGGATCGGAGAGCGGCCGCACGACCTCCTGGCCGTCCGTCTCCTCGGCGGCCGCGGCCTCCTCGCCGATCGTCCGGCCGCTGACGGTGATCTCGTCGGAGTGCAGGATCCCGGCCTCGGCGAGCCGCTTCAGCAAGAGCGGAACGCCGCCGGCCCGATAGAGGTCCGTGGCGACGAACCTGCCCCCCGGCTTCATGTCCGCGAGCAGCGGAGTCCGCCTCGAGATCCGCTCGAAATCGTCGATCTCGAGCTCGACTCCAGCCTCGCGGGCGACCGCGAGCAGGTGCAGGACGCCGTTGGTCGAGCCGCCGGAGGCGCAGACGCAGGCGATCGCGTTCTCGATCGACTCGCGGGTGATCACCTTGCTTGGCCGGATGTCATCGGCGAGGACGCTCATCACCAGCTCCCCGATCCGCTCGGCGACGGTCGCCTTCTCGTCGTCCTCGGCCGGAACCATCGCCGAGCCGCCCGGAGAGATGCCGAGAGCCTCGAACGCACAGGCCATCGTGTTGGCCGTGAACTGCCCGCCGCAGGCGCCGGCACCGGGACTCGCGACGTCCTCGAGCTCGCGCAGCTGCTCGTCGCTGATCTCGCCGACCGCGTGTGAGCCGATCGCCTCGAAGACGTCGAGGATCGTGACGTCCTCGCCGTGCAGTCGCCCGGGCGCGATCGAGCCGCCGTAGAGCAGCAGCGAGGGGATGTCGAGCCGGGCCAGCGCCATCACGCAGCCGGGGATCGTCTTGTCGCAGGCGGCGAGGGCGACCACCGCGTCGAACTGGTAGCCGCGGGCGGTGAGCTCGATCGAGTCGGCGATCACCTCACGACTGACCAGCGACGTCTTCATCCCCTTGGTGCCCATCGTGATCCCGTCCGAGATCGCGATCGTGTTGAACTCCATCGGCGTCCCGCCCGCCGCGCGCACGCCCTCCTTGACGTGGGCGGCGAGCCCGCGCAGATGGAAGTTGCAGGGCATCGCCTCGATCCAGGTGTTGGCGATCCCGATCGTCGGCCGCTTGAGCGCCTCGTCGTCGAACCCGATGCCCTTCATGTAGGCGCGCGCGGCGGCGCGATCGGGCCCGTCGAAGACGGCCGCGGAGCGGGGGCGTGGGGCGGCCTCGGTGGTGCTCGACTCGCTGCTCATCGTCGGCAGTCTAGGGCCGGCGGGCCGCCGGGCCGGGGTCCGCTACTGAGCGGTCGCGGCGCCGTCGGAGCTGGTGCTCCACTCGCCGAGCCGCACCACGTCGCGCCGGGCCTGGTCGGGATCGACCTGGCGGCCGGGCGGGTGGATGTTGGCGCTGGCGAGCAGGGTCAGCTCGTCGCCGCGAATCGCCATCCACTTGGCGAGCACGTCGTCGGCGTCCGGCAGCCGCCCGCCGGCAGCCGCGTCGCTGCGGTCGGGAAAGCTGACGCAGAGCTCGTTCAGCAGTCGCCCGGAACGGGCGTCGAAGCTGACGATCGGGCGGTGCGGATAGATCAGGTAGCCGTAGCCGGGGTTGCCGTCGCCCTCGGGATCGCCGAAGGCGTGCAGGAAGCCGAGAGCACGGTACTGCTCGAGCCCCTCGGCGCCGACGACCGACGCCATCAGGTCCTCCGCCCTGCGCTCCGCCTCGAGCTCGGTGGCCGAGAGCCGCCGCCCGAAGCGCAACCCCGCGGAGCGGTTGCCGCGGCCCCGAATCGCCGCCAGGACGAAGGGACCGAAGGCGACCGCGCAGAGGATCAGCAGGACGATCACCACGACGACGATCAGCCCGCTGCTCACGCTAGCCCCCGGCCGCCGGAGGGAAGAAGATCACCCGCTCGGACCCCACGGGCACCTCCGAGAAGCTGCGGACCAACACCGCCTCGCGCCGCCCCGGGGCCCGGGTCGGAACGGCGGCCCACATGCCCATATCGAGCTGCCGGCGAAAGGTCTCGATCAGTCGCTGCTCATCCTCGGCGACGTCCGGATCGCCCTCGGCGAGGAGCTGATCTCCAAGTCCCGGCTTCATCCGCACGAGCTGCACCCCCGAGATTATGGCAGCGCTTCGGCGCCGGTCCGCCTCGATCTCCTCGCCCGCCGCTCAGCGGAGCAGGGAGCGGACGCCGAGCACGTCGACCGGTCCGGCGCCCGCACCGAGCCCGCGAAGACCCCGGCCCACGGCACCGGCGGCGACCCGCCGGGCGGCGACGGCCGCCGCCCGCAGATCGAGGCCGCGGGCGAGCAGGGCCGCCACGGTCGAGGAATGCGTGCATCCGGAGCCGTGCGCGGCACCGTCGGGATGGAGCTCACCGGGGATCACGAGGGGCTCCCCGGAGCCGTCGTCGAGCAGGTCGGCGCCGCTCTCCCCGTGGCCGCCGGTGACGATCACCGCTGCCGCACCGAGCTCGCGGACCGCGGCGGCGAGCTGCGCCTGGCCGGCGGACCGGCCCAATCCGGTCAGCTCGCGGGCCTCGGCGAGATTCGGGGTCGCGACCGTCGCCCGCGGCAGCAGCTCACCGATCAGGGCGGCACGGGCGTCCTCGGCGAGCAGCACGGCCCCACTCTCGGAGACCATCACCGGGTCGAGGACGACCGGCGTCTTCGCCTCGAGCAGCTCGAGGGCCTCCAGCACCGCGGCAATCGTCGGCCGGTCCCCGAGCATCCCGATCTTCACCGCGTCGATGCCGATGTCGTCCGCCACGGCTCGAACCTGGGCGATGATCATCCCCGGGGAGACCGCCTCGACCGCCTCGACCCCGATCGTGTTCTGGGCGGTGATCGCGGTGATCGCCGTGGTGCCGTGGACGCCGGCAGCCGCGAACGCCTTCAGGTCCGCCTGGATCCCGGCGCCACCGCCCGAGTCCGAGCCGGCGATCGAGAGCACCGTCGGGATCCCGTCGTCGCCCATGGTCAGCATCGTAGTCACCGCGGTCCGCCGCCCGGCGCCGGGAGCATCGTCCGCCGCAGGGCGCCCGAGCGGTCCGCCGACAGGTAGCCGCTCAACTCCAGCGCGGCGATCGACGCCGCCGCGCGATCGGGATCCAGGCCCGACGCGGAGGCGATCCCGTCGGCATGGGCGGCTCCCGCCTCGACCGCGTCGAGCACGGCGAGCTCGTCCGGCGTCGGCGTCGGCCCCTCCGCGACCACCGACCGCGCGCCGACTCCGAGCAGACGATCGAGCACGTCCTGGCCGTCGCGGATCACCGCCGCCCCGTCCGCCAGCAGCTTGTTCGTTCCCGAGGAACGCCACGAGTTGACCGGCCCCGGCACGGCGCCGACCCCCCGGCCGCAGTCACCCGCCATCTCAGCCGTGATCAGCGACCCCGACCGCTCGGCCGCCTCGACCACGATCGTGATCTCGGCCAGCGCCGCCATCAGCCGGTTGCGGGCCGGGAACATCCAGCGGCAGACCCCGGTGCCGGGAGGAAGCTCGCTCAGCGCCAGCCCCTCGCGGACGATCTCGCGGTGGAGCGCGGCGCGGGCCCTCGGGTAGGGGCGATCAGCCCCCGCGGCGAGGACTGCGACCGTCAGCCCTCCCCCGTCGAGCGCTCCACGATGGGCGCCGGAGTCGATGCCGAAGGCCATGCCGCTGATCACCGCGAGCCCGGCTGCCGCCAGCTCGCGCCCGAGCGAGGCGGCGACGTCGAGCCCGTAGGGACTGGCTCGGCGCGAGCCGACCAGCGTCACCGTCGGGCGGCCGGCGAGCAGGCTGAGCCGTTCGCGGGCCCCGCGGCCGAACAGGGCCCGCGGGGCCGAGTCCCCGAGAAGCGCCATCGCCTCGGGCCAGTCGGACTCGTGCCGGCAGCCGGCCCAGCAGCCCGCCGACCGGAGCTCGGCCCGCAGCTCTCCTACGCCCCCTCCGCCGCCGGCCCCGGCGCCCACGGCGCGACGGAGCGAGGCATCGTCGAGCGCCAGCAGATCGCGGGCCCGCGCCCCCGTGCGGCGGTCGACCGACCGGGCGATGCGGGGGGCCAGCTCGCGCAACAACAGGCCGCGGCGCAGACACCCCGCGCAGGCCACTAGCCCGCCTCCGGGCGGTCCCGCAGCGCCAGCGCAGCGAGCACATGCTGCTCGCCCACGGTGTCCGAGGCACCGGCGTCAGCGAAGGTTCGGGCCACCCGTAGCGTCCGCGCCCAGCCGCGACCGCTGAGCGCGTAGCGCCGCTGGGCGAGACGCAACGCCTGTAGGCCGCCGCGACCTAGCGCCGCGGTGCGCCGCAGCTCGTCGCCGTCGCAGTCGGCGTTGGTCCGGGCATCGCCGAGGCGGGCCGCCTGACGCTCGCGCACCGCCAACACCCGACGGCGAACCGCTGCCGAGCCCTCGGGGCGATCCCCGGCCAGGGCCTCCGCATCGGGCTGGCCCACCGAGAGGGTGATGTCGATCCGGTCGGACAGCGCGCCGCTGACGCGCGAGGCGTAGCGCCGGACCTGCTCAGGGCTGCAGCTACACCGGGGATCGGACTCCCCACGCCCGCAGGGGCAGGGGTTGGCAGCCGCGATCAGCTGAAAGCGGGCGGGGAACTTGAGGGCGCCCCGGGCGCGTGCGATCGTCACCTCGCCCGACTCCAGCGGCTGCCGTAGGGCCTCGAGCGCCGCCCGGGGGAACTCCGCGATCTCGTCGAGGAACAGGACTCCGCGGTGGGCGAGGCTGATCTCCCCCGGACGAGGTGGCGTCCCACCGCCGACCAGCCCCGCGGGCGAGATCGTGTGATGAGGGGCGCGAAACGGCCGCACCAACCGGCTCCGAGGGGCACGCATCACCCCGGCCACGCCCGCAACCCTGGCCACCTCGATCGCCTCGGAGCCGGAGAGCGGCGGCAGGATCGACGGCAGGCGCCGGGCGGCGAGCGACTTGCCGGACCCCGGCGGCCCGACGACGAGCAGGCTGTGGCCCCCGGCGGCGGCGATCTCGAGGCCCCGGCGAAGCGCCGGCTGGCCGCGGAGCTCGGCGAGATCGGGCAGCGCTGCCTCCTTCCCGGCGGACTGCCGGGCGTCGGCGCCGTTGGACCGCGCCTCCGGGACCTGACCGCGGCCGAGGGCCGCCAGGGCCGAGAGCGAGTCGAGCGGGGCGACCGCGAGCCCCTCGATCAGCGCGGCGTCGGCATGGTCGGCCGCCGGGACCGCGATTCCTCTGCGGCCGTCGGGGCCCGCGGCGTCGGCCATCGCCAGCACGCCGCGCACGCTGCGCAGACGCCCGTCGAGGGCGAGCTCGCCGGCGAACGCCCAGTCGCCGAGCAGGGACGCGGGAAGCTGGCCGGACGCCACCAGGATCGCCGCAGCGATCGCCAGGTCGAAGCCGGGACCGGCCTTGCGCAGGTCCGAGGGCGCGAGGCTGACGGTGATCCGGCGCAGCGGGAACTCGAAGCCGCTGTTGACGATCGCCGCCCGGACCCGCTCGCGTGACTCGCGGACCGCGGCGTCCGGTAGTCCGACGACCGAGAACGACGGCAGGCCGCGGTTGATGTCGACCTCGGCATCGACGGGCACGGCATCGACGCCGACGATCGCGAATGTCCGGGCAACGGCGAGCACCGACCCGACGCTCGCGCCTTCGGGGTCGCGGTTGGGTGGCCGGCCGTGACGGTTCGGCAACTACGGCGTCACCAAGTCCACGCCGAAGGGCGCTGCCGGATCGCATGTCACGGAGCGGACGCGAAGTTGTTCGTCGGCGTCACCCCCGGCTGAGCCTGTCGCGGTCAGGCTCGAGCAATGAGCCCGCCGGTCAGGTCCGTCGCGAAAGCCGGGAGGCCCGTCATCGGCGAGGCCGGCGAGGACGCGGCGGTCGCATATCTACTGTCACGTGGCTGGCGGCTGCTGGCGCGCAACGCCCGGACCCGTTGGGGCGAGTTGGACGTCGTCGCCCTCGACGGAGCGGTGCTCGTCTTCGTCGAGGTCAAGGCCCGGCGGGGAGCCGGCCCGCAGGCGGCAGAGCTGGCCCTGGAGTCGATTGGGCCCCGCAAGCGGATTCAGGTCCGGAGGCTGGCCCGGGCCTGGCTAGCAGGAGCGGAGGGCTTCGGCCCCTATCGCGAGATCCGCTTCGACGCGATCGGCGTCAGCATCGGCCGCTCGCTCCGTGCGAACGGCATCCGCCACCTGGCGGCCGCCTTCTGAGCGAACCGGGCTCAGGCGCCGAGCTCGAGCTGGCTGTAGGCCGTCGAGGCGAACGAACGGCGATGCAGGTCGCTGATCCCGTTGCGGGCGATCGCCTCGCGGTGCTCGGGGGTGCTGTAGCCGACGTTGCCACCGAAGTCCCAGCCGGGGTACTCGGCGTCCGCCCTGCGCATGTAGCGGTCGCGGGTGACCTTGGCGACGACCGAAGCGGCCGCGATCGCGGCGCTGCGCGAGTCGCCTCCGACCACCGGCTGATGCGGCACCGCGCACCGCGAGCCGAGCGGAAAGCCGTCGCTGAGGCACTTCGCTCCGGGCACCGCGACCCGCCCCAGGCAATCGGCGAGCGCCTGCAGGTTGGTCACGTGCAGGCCCCGGGCATCGATCCCAGCCGCACAGCGGGCGGTGACGACGACCCGCTCGGCTGCTGCGACGACCGCCGGATAGAGCGCCTCCCGCTCCTCCGGGGTCTTGCGTTTCGAGTCGTCCAGCCCGGCGAGCGACCTGCGCTCAGCCGCGCCGAGCCGCTCGTAGTCGAGCAGCACCGCCGCAGCCACCAGCGGCCCGGCGAGGCAGCCGCGCCCCGCCTCATCGGCACCCGCGACGAAGCGGCATCCGAAGTCGCGGTCGAACTGGAACAGCCACCTCGTCCGGCGTCCGTCCGAGCCCTTCCGGCGGCGCCGCCGGGCCCCGCCGCCTCGGGCCGGGCTAGAAGAGATTGATTCGGTCTGGGGGCCAGTAGGTGGCAAATGCCTTACCGATGATCCAGTCCTCGGGGATGGGTCCCCAGAAGCGGCTGTCGTCGCTTCGGCCACGATTGTCGCCCATCATGAAGTAGTGATCGGGTGGAATCGTGATCTCCTTCGGGAGGTTGCAGCCACCGCCCGGGCCACGACACGGGTTGATGAAATCCTCCTGCGCCTGCACGCCGTTGACGACCGGATGGCCGTTGCGGACGCTCAGGGTGTCGCCCGGCCCGGCCACGACGCGCTTGATGAAGTTCGTGTCCGACTTCTGATCGACGGGCGCCGGACAGGCCTCATCCGGCTGCTTCGGGGCGCCGCAGGTGGGGCCGGCGACACCGTCGGCGCCGAGCGGCGGGTTGAAGACGACGATGTCCCCGATCGAGGGGCTGCCGACGTGGTAGCTCATCCGGTTGACGAGGACCCGCTGATTGATCTCCAGTGTGGGGATCATCGAACCGGACGGGATCTGGAACGGCTTCACGACGAAGGCCTGGATCAGCAGGGCCAGTCCGATCGCGAAGGCGACGATCGCAACGAGCTCGACGAAAGCGCCGGCGGTCGACTTGGGGCGCGGAATCAGGGGTCAGTCCCCGCCGAGCCTCAGCTGCCCTGCTCGGGAGCCTCGTCTTCGGCGGCATCGCCCTCGGGTCCGCCCGCCTGATCAGCCTCCCCGGCCGCCCCCTCGGCTCCCGCTTCTCCCTCCACGGCGGCGGACAGCTCGGCACCCTCCTCGGGAGCAGCCTCGGCATCCTCCTCGGGAGCTGCCTCGGCATCCTCCTCGGGAGTTGCCTCCTCGACATCCGCGGTCGCCTCGGCACCCTCCTCGGGGGTAGGCTCGGCACCCTCCTCAGGGGTCGTCTCTTCGGCCTCTGCCTCGGTCACCTCGACCTCGGCCTCGACCTGGCTCGTGCCCTCCGAGTCGGTCGCGCCCGCGGCCCCGGTGTCGAGCACCTCGTCGGCGATGCCCCAGCGCCGCTCCGAGACGCGGGCGGCCTTGCCGACCCGGTCCCGCAGGTAGTAGAGCTTCGCCCGCCGAACGGCACCGCGGGCGGCGATCTCCAGCTGCTCGATCTTCGGGGAGTGCAGCGGAAACGTTCGCTCAACGCCGACGCCGAAGGACTGCTTGCGGACGGTGAAGGTCTCGCGGGCGCCGCTACCCTGGCGCTTGAGCACGACGCCCTCGAACACCTGCGTACGGGTTCGGGCACCCTCGATCACCTGGAAGTGGACCCGCACCCGATCGCCGGCGCCGAAGCGCGGGACCTGCCGCAGCTGGTCGCTCTCGATGCTCTGGATGATCGTGCTCATGTGGAAGGCCTTCGACGAGCCGCCGCCGGGCGGAAAAAAACGCGCGTGCCGGCCCGGCCCGCGCGGGACGGAAATAGTAGCGGAAGCTCAGCTGCCCTCGGACTCGCGCTCGCGGCTGCGCTCGAGACGCCAGGCCCGGATCGCCGCGTGATCGCCCGAGAGCAGGATCTCCGGGACAGACCAGCCGCGATAGCTGGGCGGTCTCGTGTAGTGGGGATACTCGGGGGCGCCGCCGAGCGCCTCGGAAAACGACTCCTCCTGCGCGCTCGAGGCGTGACCGAGGGCGCCGGGCAGCTTCCGCAGGACCGCATCGGCGACGACCATCGCAGCGAGCTCACCGCCCGCGAGCACGTATCGCCCGATCGAGATCGCGTCGTCGGCGAGATGCTCGCGGACCCGCTCGTCGATGCCCTCGTAGCGGCCGCAGAGCAGCGCCAGGTGCGGCTCGTCGGCGAGCTCGTTGGCGAGGGAGTCGTCGAAGATCCGGCCCGACGGGGTGAGCACGATGACGCGCGGCCTTCGTCCCGCCTGCCCGTATGCATCCTCGAGCGCCCGATCGACCACGTCGACGCGCATCACCATCCCCGCGCCGCCCCCGTAGGGCGAGTCATCGACCTGTCCGGCGCCCAGCGGCGTCGTCTCGCGGTAGTCGAAGCACTGCAACCTGGAGCCGGCCGCGAGCACGTTGCCGACGTGTCGTTGCTGGGAGAACCAGCCGAACCACTCGGGGAAGAGCGTGAAGATGTCGATCCGCATCTGGCGGTGCGCGATCTCAGTCGAGGATGTCGACGATCACGCGGTGCTCGTCGCGGGTCCCGACCGCGCGGGCCACGGCCCTGATCGCGTTCGCGATCCGGCCGCCCCGTCCGATCACCCGGCCGAGGTCATCATCGGCGACCGTCACCTCGAGCACCAGATCGCCGTCCTCGTCGAACTCTTCGACCTTGACAGCCTCGGGATCCTCGACCAGGCTGCGAACCAGGAACTCGACGAGCTCGCGCATCGGATTCCCGGGCTAGCGGCCGGTGACCTCGACGCCCTCGATGCGGAGCAGCTTCGCGACGGTGCGGGAGGGCTGTGCCCCATGCTCGATCCAGTGCGTGGCGCGCTCGGTGTCGAGCGTGATCTGCGACGGGTTGGTCTGCGGGTTGTAGCTGCCGATCGTCTCGATCGTGCGCCCATCGCGCGGCGAGCGCTTGTCGGCGACGACGATGCGCCAGATCGGGTTGTTCCTCGAACCCGCTCGTCTCAATCTGATTCGTACTGCCATGGGAGCGGCCCGGCAGGTTACAGGTAACTAGCGGCGGCGTCCCGCCCCCATCTGCCCACGGAGCAGCGCTTCGGGATTGGGCATCTTGCCCGAGGCAACCTGCTTCATCACCTTGCGCATCTGCTCGAACTGCTTGGTCAGCTGCTTGACCGCCTGCACGTTGGTTCCCGACCCGGCGGCGATTCGCCGGCGGCGCGAGCCGCGGATGACCTCGGGGCTGCGCCGCTCCTGTGGTGTCATCGAGAGGATGATCGCCTCGAGGCGGTCGAGCTCGCGGTCGTCGACATTGGCCCCGCGCAACTCCTTCATTGCCTTGCCCATGCCGGGCATCATCCCGAGCACGCTGGTCAGGGGCCCCATCTTTCGGACCTGCTTGAGCTGCTTGAGGAAGTCCTCGAGGGTGAACTCGTCGCGGCGCATCTTGCGCTCCATCTCCTCCGCGTCGGAGAGATCGAGCTCCTTCTCCGCCTTCTCGATCAGCGAGAGGACGTCGCCCATCCCGAGGATCCGCTGCGCCATCCGGTCGGGGTGGAAGCGCTCGAGCTCGTCGAGCTTCTCGCCGGTCGAGGCGTAGAGGATCGGCTTGCCGGTGACCGCCTTGACCGAAAGCGCCGCACCGCCGCGCGCGTCGCCGTCGAGCTTGGTCATCACGACGCCGTCGAACTCGGTCGCCGCGGCGAACTGCTCGGCGACGTTGACCGCGTCCTGACCGGTCATCGCATCGACTGCGAGCAGCACGTCGTGCGGGCGGGTCCGCTTCTTGATCTCGACGAGCTGATCCATCAACTCCTGGTCGACGTGCAGGCGTCCGGCCGTATCGATGATCAGCGCATCGAGCCCCTCGGACCTCGCCTGCCCCAGCGCCCATTCGGCGATGTCGACCGGATCTCGGTCGGTGCCCTGCGAGTAGACGGTCGCGCCCGCCTGCTGGCCGAGCCGCTCGAGCTGGTCAACCGCGGCCGGGCGCTGCGTGTCACAGGCGGCGACGGCGACCGACTTGCCCTCGCCGGCGAGGTGCTTGGCCAGCTTCGCGGTCGCGGTCGTCTTGCCCGAGCCCTGCAGGCCGGCCATCAGGATGACGGTCGGTCCCTTCGAGGCGAAGGCCAGATCTCGGCCCGAGCCCCCCATCAGCTCGGTCAGCTGTTCGTCCACGACCTTGACCACCATCTGGCCCGGGTCGAGGGACTCGAGGACCCCGGCGCCGATCGCCCGCTCGCGGACGTCCGCGACGAACTGCTTGGTCACCTTGAAGTTGACATCGGCCTCGAGCAGCGCCAGCCGGATCTCGCGCATCGCCTTGTCGACGTCGGCCTCGCTCAGCTTGCCGCGGGAGCGCAGGTCCGACATCGTGCCCTGAAGCCGCTCGGAGAGCTGATCGAACATCGGCCCGGAGATTAGGTGATCCGGGCGCCGCCTCCGCGGCGCTAGTCGCCCAGTAGGGCGGTGGCGAACTCGGTCGGATCGAACGGCCGCAGGTCCTCGATCCCCTCTCCGACCCCGATCAGCTTCACGGGGATCCCGAGCTCGCCGGCGATCGCCAGCGCGATCCCGCCCTTGGCGGTGCCGTCCAGCTTGGTCAGGGCGACGCCGTTGACCGAGACGGACTCACTGAATACCTTCGCCTGCCGCAGTCCGTTCTGGCCGGTCGTGGAATCGATCACGATCAGGGTCTCGGCGGGACCGCGGCCGAGCTGCTTCTCGATCACGCGGTTGACCTTCGCGAGCTCCTCCATCAGGTCGGTGCGCGTGTGCAGGCGGCCGGCGGTGTCGGCGAGCACGACGTCGATCCCCTGGGCCCCGGCCTTCGAGATCGCGTCGTAGATCACCGATCCCGAGTCCTGGCCCGTCTCCGCCCTGACGATCTCGCATCCGGCACGCTCAGCCCAGGCGCTGAGCTGCTCGACGGCCGCGGCCCGATAGGTGTCGCCGGCGGCCATCAGCACCGAGAGGCCCATCTCCGAGAGGCGGTGAGCGAGCTTGCCGATCGTCGTCGTCTTGCCGCTACCGTTGACCCCGACCACGAGGATCACGGCGGGGCGCCGGCGGAGATCGATCGACGGGCTCCCGACCTCGGCGAGCTCGGCCAGCAGCTCGATCAGCCGGGCCCGCGCCGACTCGCCGTCGTCGACCTTGCCCTCCTCGACCTCGGCCTCGAGCCTGCCGACGACCTGCGCCGTGGTCGCCGCGCCGACGTCGGCCATGATCAGCGCCTCCTCGAGCCGCTCCCAGGTCTCGGTGTCGAGCGTCTCGAACAGCGAGGAGCTGATCTCCGCGCTGAGCGCCTCGCGGCTGGTGGCGAGGCTCTCCCGCAGCCGCTGGAACAGCCCGCCGCGCCGCGCCTCGGCCTCAGGCGGGGGCTCGGCGTCGGCGGCCGACTCCTGCGCATCAGCCCCGACCTCGATCAGCTCGCTCCAGCTCGTCGGCATAGCCGCGCAGGCTACCCGGGCGTCAGGCGGGCGCGGACACCGGGTCTAGGCGGCGGCGGGATCGGCGGCGTCCGGCTCGCGCTCGCCGGTCAGCATCTGGGCCTCGCGCGGGAGCCGCCGCGAGATCACCTTCGTCGCCCCGTCCTGCATGCTGACCCCGTAGAGCACATCGGCAGCGTCCATCGTCCGCTTCTGGTGCGTGACGATCACGAACTGGGCGCGGTCGCTGAAGCGCCTGACGAGCTGCAGGAAGCGGTCGATGTTTGCGTCGTCGAGGGCTGCCTCGACCTCGTCGAGGATGTAGAACGGAGACGGCCGCGCGAGAAACACGCTGAACACGAACGCCAGTGCGACCAGCGACTTCTCCCCGCCCGAGAGCAGCGACAGGCGTCGCGTCGCCTTACCGGCCGGGGTCACCTCGATCTCGACCCCACGGTCGTCGTCGTCCTTCTCGTCCTCCTCCTCCTCGACCTCCCCGTCCGGCTCAGCACCGTCGCCGGAGGTCTCGGCGGTGGCCTCCTCGGCGCCGCCGAGCACTCGCCGGGGGCGCTGGGGCTCGACCATCCGCAGGCGCCCACGGCCGCCCGGGAACATGTGCTCGATCAGCTCCTCGAAGTTCCTCGAGGCCTTTTCGAAGGTCTCCTCGAAGGCGGCGCTGATCTCGCGATCGGTCTGCTTGATCAGCTTCTCGAGCTCGGCGAGCGCCTTCTCGAGATCCTCCCGCTGCTCCTCGAGCTCGTCGACGTGCGCCTTGGCCTCCTCGTACTCGCGCTCGGCCAGCGGGTTCACCGGGCCGAGCTGCTCGCGGCGGCGGATCAGACGCTCGATCCCCGCCTCGAGCCCGGCTCGCTCCTCCTGCGAGAGCCGCTTCGGCCCGGGGGCCTCGTCGAGCGCCAGCCGCTCGACGAGACGGTCCCGCTCGGTGACGGCCTCCTCGCGCCGATCCCGGATCTGAGCCGCCCGGACCTCGGCCTCGGTGACCCGCTCGGCGATCCCCCGGAGCTTCGCCTGAAGCTCGGCCTCCGCCCGTGAGCAGTCCCGGAGCTCGCCGGTGAGATCGTCGCCGGTGGCCCGGCCGATCACCCGCTCCTCGAGCGCGGCGGCGCGGGCGCCGACGGCATCGCGGGCGGCACCCAGCGACTCGGCCAGGGAGCCGAGCGTGTCAACCAGGGCGGTCTCGGCCTCGAGCCTGCGCTCGAGCGAGTCCTGACGCCGATGGCCGAGCAGATCCTCGGCCCGGCGCGCCGAGCGCGCGGCCCGCTCGGATGCGCCACGGACCTCGGCCAGGGCGCGGAGACGCAGCTCGACCGACGATTCCGCGGCGGCGATCTCGGCGGCGGCGAGCGCCTCGGCGAGCGCGGCCGACGCCGCCTCCAGCTCCTTCGCAAGGGCCGCCTCGGCATCCTGGTGCGTTGCCTTCAGCTCGGTGGCCAGGGCGCCGAGCCGCTCTCGCCTGCGCCCGACGGCTGCCCGCAGCTCGACCTCGCGAGCCGCGGTCGCCTCGGTGCGCGCTCCGAGGCGCTCGTGGGCGGCACGGAGTGCGGTCAGATCGCCCCAGATCGCCGTCCGCTCCTGGTCGCGGGCGGCGAGCGTCTCCTCGATGCCGGAGCGGCGCTCGCTGATCCGGGCCAGGTCGGACTCGACGGCCCCGCGATCGTCGCGCGCGGCCTTCGCCTCTGCCTCAGCCTTGCGCAGGTCCCCGCCGCCCATCGCCAGGCGATCGCAGAGCAGTCGCAGCTGCTGCTCCATCGTCTGCCGCTCGAGCCGTGAGTGGGTTTCGGCGGCGTTTGCCTGGCGCCGGAGCGGACGCAGGCGAGAGCGCGCCTCGCGCTCGACATCGAGCGCGCGATCGAGGTTCGCCCGCGTCCGCCGCAGCTTCAGCTGCGCTCGTCGGCGGCGCTTTCGGTGCTTGCCGAGGCCGGCTGCCTCCTCGATCAGCAGCCGCCGCTCTCGTGGCTTCGAAAGGACGATCTCCTCGACCTTCCCCTGGCCGATCACCGAGTGCATCTCGCGGCCGAGGCTCGCGTCGGAGAGCGCATCCGTGACATCGGCGAGGCGACAGTTCGCTCCGTTCAGGCGATAACCGCCCTCGCCGTCCCGGCCGAGCCTGCGAAGCACCGAGATCTCCGAGAACTCCGAGCCCGCGGCACCATCGGAGTTGTCGATCACCACCTCGACCTCGGCCGCATCGCGGGCCGGGCGATCACGGCCGCCGGCGAAGATCACGTCCCGCATCGACTGCCCGCGGACGGCGAGCGGGCTCTGCTCTCCGAGCGCCCAGAGGACGCCGTCGGTGATGTTCGACTTGCCGCAGCCGTTCGGTCCGACGATCACGCTGACGCCCGGAGAGAACTCCAGCTTGGTGCGCTCGGGGAAGGACTTGAAGCCCTTCAGGGTTATCGACTTGAGATGCATCTAGCCCGTGTGCCCGTAAGCGTCGTCAATCGGTCGGACGTGATCGCGCCCGGCGGCTCTCAGGCGGGCTCGGACTCGAGCGCCGCGGCCGCCGCTGCCTGCTCCGCCGCCTTCTTGCTCGGTCCCGAGCCCGCGCCGAGCGTCCGGCTGCCGGCCCTGACCTCGACCTCGAAGCGCCGATCGTGCGGCGGCCCGGACTCCTCGATGACGACGTACTGGACGAGCTCGCCGCGCCTGGCGAGCAGCTCCTGGAGGGCGGACTTGAAGTCGAGCAGCGTCTCGCTGGCGAGGTCGATCTCGGGGCCGAAGGCGGCCAGCACCGCCGGGCCGGTCCGCTCCATCCCGAGCTCGAGGTAGGCGGCTCCGATCAGGGCCTCGGTCACGGACGCCATCGCCCGCTCGCTTGCGGTCAGCTCCTCGACCGCGATCCCACCGTCGACCGGCCCCTGCTGCACCGACCGCAGCATCGCCGGCACGTCGAGCCGGCGCGCGACCTCCGCGCAGGCACGTCCGCTGACCGCCTGCCCGTGGATCTTGGTCAGGCGGCCGATGTCGGAGCGGGGGAATCGCCGATAGAGCTCCTCGGCGACGAGCAGGCCAAGCACGCTGTCGCCGAGGAACGCCGGGCGCCCCCACGAGTGGACCCGGCGCTCGGCCCAGGAGCTGTGGGTGATCGCCTGCTCGCGGGCGGCATCGGACAACTCGGCGATCAGTGCGGCCAGTGGGGCCACGGCCGCGGCGGCGGCCGCCTCGCGGTCGTCGGGCGAGGCCAAGCTCAGGACCCGGGCAGCCTCGTGAACACGAACTCGACCGCGTCGCCGACGGTCTCGATCCGCGCCGCCTCCTCCTCGCTCATCGCGATCCCGTAGGCGTCCTCGAGCTCCATCACCAGCTCATATAGATCGAGCGAGTCGGCATCGAGGTCCTCGCGGAAGCGGATCTCCTCCCGGATCTCCGAAGGGCTGATCTCGAGCTCGGTCGAGAGGTGCCCGCGGACCATCTCGAGGATCTGCTCGCGGCTGCTGCTCGGTGCGTCGGTCATCGTTGGCTGCTCCGCGCGGCACCGACGGTGCCGGCGGGCGGTGCATCTGTCTATCACGACTGGCCGCCGCCGTCCACCGCCGCAGCAGCCCGATCGCGGAGCGACGCGCGGCCGACGCCGCTGCGCTCGAGCAGCGCGGCCATCCCCGCGACCGCGCCCTGCTCGACCGCCCGCGCCGCCATCCGGATCTGGTTGGCGATGCCCTCGGGGCCGGCGGAGCCGTGCCCGACGACGGCGACGCCCCGGAGGCCGAGCAAGATCGCCCCGCCGGTCCGGTCGGGGTCGAGGCTGGACCGAAGGTCGCCGAGGGCGGGCCTGAGGAGCAGCCCGCCGAGCGCCGCCCGCGGGCCGGAGCGGGCAGCGGCCCTGACCGCGTCGCCGACTGCCGAGGCGGTGCCCTCGATCGTCTTCAGGGCGACGTTGCCGGTGAAGCCGTCGGTGACGATCACGTCGGCGTCGCCGCTGAGCAGGTCGCGACCCTCGACGTTGCCGATGAATCGGATCGTTGCGCCCGCGGCGAGCAGCCGGTGGGCCTCGACCACGAGCTGCGAGCCCTTCTTCGCCTCCTCGCCGACCGACAGCAGTGCCACCCGCGGGGTCTCGATGCCGAGCACGACCTCTGCGAAGGCCGATCCCAGGTGGGCGAACTGGACCAGGTGGGACGGGCGCGCATCGGAGTTCGCGCCCACGTCGAGCATCAGGACCGGCCGCTCGAGACCGGGCGCGGGCAGCTGCACGGCGAGCGCCGGTCGCTGCACCGCCCGCAGTCGCTTCAGGGCAAACAGCGCCGCCGCCATCGTCGCCCCGGTCGAGCCGGGGCTGGCGAGGGCGTCGGAGCGCCCGTCGGCGACGTCGGCGGCGGCCCGCACGATCGACGCGTCGGGGCTCGAGCGGACCGCGGCCACCGGGTCGGCGTCGTTGGCGATCAGTCCGGGCGCCTCGACAACCTCGACGCCGCTCAGCGCCGAGAGCCGGCTGAGCTCGTCCCGGCGGCCGAAGGCGCGAACCGAGATCCCGTCGCCGACCGCCATCCCGATGCCCTCGACGACGACGTCCGGGCCTCCCTCGGCGCCAAGCGCGTCGAAGGCGACCACAAGCTGATCGGGCTCCGCGTCCGCGCCGGTCGGCGCGGCTGGGCCCGGCACTACTCGGCCTCGGCGGCCGGGGTATCCAGCGAGGGCTCGTCGAACTCGACGACCTCGCGGCCCTTGTAGGTCCCGCACGTCGGGCAGACCCGGTGCGGGAGCCGCGGGCTGTGGCACTGCGGGCACTCGTTCAGCCGCGGTGCGGCGATCGCATCGTGACTGCGCCGCCGGTCGCGGCGGGCACTGGACTGGCGTTTCTTCGGTACGGCCATCGGAGCGGGCATGGTAGCGAGATCCGGATCGGCGTCGCCGGCGGTGATCGGCCCCGGCTAGGGGCCCTCCTCGAGCTCCCGCAGCTTCGCGAACCGCGGGTCGCGGGGGACCTCGTGGCGGTGCACGCCGGGCTCGAGGTCGTTGAGCGGGATTCCACACTCCGGGCAGAGCCCGGCGCAGTCGGCCCTGCAGAGGAGCTTCTCCGGCAACGCCAGCGTGATCGCGTCGTGCAGCCAGGAGCCGACGTCCAGCACTCCGTCCTCGACGTAGGGAGAGCTCAACTCGTCGTCCTCGGAGTCGTCCTGCTCGACCTCCCGGGCCTCGATCGGAATCGCCAGCGAGGCCGGCTCGAGACAGCGAATGCAGGGCCCGCTGACGCCCGTGTCGGCGACCAGCCGGAGAGCAAACCCCGAGCTCGTGCGGGAGACGTCGACTCGGGCTTCGACGCCACCACCGTCGATCCGGAGCTCGACCCCGCCGACCACCGGCGGCGGCGGCTGCAGCTCGAGCACGATCGTCTCAGCCTGCCCGCTCCGCAGCCCGAGTTGCTCGAGATCGATCTCGCCGGTTCCGGGTTCCATAGGCTCTGAGGTTAGAGGCCTCCCTGGGCTGATCACCACCGACGTCAACCGCATCGATGAGCGCACAATTCCACTGGGATCCGGAGAGCTACCTGGAGACGATCCGCTCCGAGGTGCCGCGCTTCGACGAGCTCCAGGGCGCGGCGATCGAAGCGGTGCCGTTCGCCCCGATCCGGGCGCTCGACCTCGGGATCGGCACCGGCGAGACCTCCCGGCGTCTGCTCGACCGATACCCCGAGGTGGAGATCACCGGCCTCGACCACTCACCGGAGATGGTCTTCCGGGCCCGTGAGATGGGGATCGAGGTCCGGCTCGCGCGATTCGAGGACCCGCTTCCGGACGGCCCCTGGGACCTGGTGATCGCCGTGCTCAGCGTTCATCACCTGCGGGCGGAGGGCAAGCGTGACCTCTTCCGCCGGGTTCGCGAGCAGTCACGGGCGATGGTCGTCGGCGACGTCGTCGCGGGCCCGGACCGGGTGACGCCGATCGAGCCGGGGTTCGACTTCCCCGAGCGGGCCGAGGATCTGGCCGAGTGGTGTGGCGGGGAGGTGCGGTGGCGGGCGGACGATCTCGCGGTCGTGGCCGCCGCCTACGATTGAGGGCGGATGCCGGATCGAGCCGAAAAGCCACGAACGGCCCTCGTCACCGGCGGCGCGCGGGGGATCGGCGCCGCAATCGCGCTGCGGCTACGCGGCGCGGGGATCGAGGTCGTCACCTTGGACCGCGATCCGGGGTGCGATCTGACGATCGACCTGAGGACCGATCCGCTGCCGGATCTCTCCGAGATCGACATCTGCGTCTCGAACGCGGCGATCACCGACACGATCGCCGCGGCCGACCGGATGGAGGCCGAGGCATGGGCGCAGGACCTCGACGTCAACCTGACCGGCGCGTTCAGGGCCGTGCAGGCCTGCCTGGGGGGTATGCGCGAGCGCCGCTGGGGTCGCGTGATCGTGATCTCGAGCGGCGCCGCGCGCGACGGCCTGCCCGGGCAGGTCGCGTATGCCGCGTCGAAGGCGGGGCTGGTCGGGATGACGAAGACGATCGCCGCGGAGAACGTCCGCCGCGGGATCACCGCCAACGCGATCCTGCCGGGCATGGTCGCGACCGAGAAGGTCAGGGAGATGCCCGCCGAGATCCTCGAGGCGCTGGACGAGCTGCTTCCGATGGGTCGCCTTGCGCGGCCGGAGGAGGTCGCGGCGCTGGCCGTATTTCTCTGCTCCGAGGACGCCGCATACATCACCGGCGAGGCGATCGGCGTCGACGGCGGGGCCTCGCTGAACACCATGTCGCTGACCCGGGCCCTGCGCGACCGGGGCGGCTGGCGCTGAGTGACCGGCTAGACGTCGTAGCCGGGTCGCGCCACCTCGAGCTTCCGACGGACGTGCTCGCGGAGCATCGACACGGTCTCGGCAAGGCGGCCGTCGAGCCGTCCTTCCCTGATCAGCTTGGCGAGCTCCGCGGCCGCCCTCCGTGCCTCCGCCTCGGGGCGCGCCACGACCGGCACGAGCGGCTCCGTCGGCGGCGAGCCGGCCGCCTCCCGAAACAGGGCCAGGTCCGCGAGGTCCGGGTCGGAGCCGGCGCGGAGCTCACGGGCGACGACTGCGCACAGGTTTGCCGCGACCAGCAGCGGGAAGCGCTGCTCACGAACGACCGTCGGGCGGAGCTCGGCGAACAGGTAGCCGGCGACGGCGTCGAGCAGCTCGGGGGCGGTCGGTCGATCCTGCACTAGCCGCCCCCGACCAGCTCGAGCAGGTCCCACTCGGGCTCGCAGATGCGACGCCCCAGCGAAGCGAGCTCGTGACTGACCCTGCGCCCGTCGAGATGGTCGTGGGCCTGTCGGGCGCAGATCACCGCCCACTTGACGTTGCCCATCGCCTCCCACCATCGCAGCCGCTCGGCGGCGGGCGCCACGCCTCCGGCAGCCTCGTAGGCGGCGAGGAACGGCTCGAGCGCTCCGATCCCCGCAACCGGCAGGTCGTCGTTGCCGAAGCGCCAGGAGCGAATCGTCAGCCAGCCGATGTCCTCGGCCGGGTCGCCCGCGTGAGCCAACTCCCAGTCGATCACCGCGGCCAGGCCGTCATCGTCGACGATGAAGTTGCCGAGCCGAAAGTCGCCGTGAACCAGCGCCTGCCGCGACGGCGGCGGCGGCGGGTTGAGGCGCAGCCATCGAAGCCCGGCCTCGACGGCCGGCAGCGGCTCGCCGACCCGGTCGATCTCCGACTCCCACAGCTCGCAGGCCGCGATCGCCGGATCGCCCTCCGGCATCGGCAGGTCCGTGACCGAGCGGGGATCGATCGCGTGGATTCGCGCCAACGCCCGACCGAGCTGCTCGGGCAGCGCTCGCCGGGCCGACTCGTACTCCTCCCTCCGCAGGAGCCGCGGAGCAACCGAGTCACCGGCGACGTGCTCCATCAGGAAGCCGGCGCTGCCGAACGAGCCGCCCTGCCCCTCGAAGCGGATCGGTCGTGGCACGGGCACCCCGGCCGCGGCGGCCGCCCCGAGGATCTGATGCTCGACCGCCAGCGGCGCGAACGACTCGGCGCCCGGGGGATCCCTGCGCAGCACCCAGCGGCCGGCTTCGGACTCGGCCAGGTAGACCTCCCTCGAGGCCCCGCCCGGAATCCTCGCGAGGCGCACCACCCCGGGCTCCTCGCCGGCCGCGCTCAGCGCGGCGCCGACCAGCGCCGCGTCGGGGCCGTCAGTCACCGCCGCCCCCACCCTGAGCGCGCTCACCGTGGCGGGCGTAGTGGCGCTCGGGGATGTCGGCCGGGTCCTTGTACCAGTACCAGGTGCAGGGGTCGGCGTGGAAGTCCTGCGGCGGGTCGGAGGGATAGACGGGGTAGCCGATCCAGCGGATCGGGAGCGCCTCGTTCATGAAGGCGCAGTGGGTGCAGTACAGCGGGAAGCCCTCGCGACCGTAGCTCCACGAGTGCGCCTCGGCGGTCGTGCCGTACCCACCCTCGCCGTAGCGGCCGAGCCGCACCAACCGCTGCCCTGAGCCGCACGGGTTCATCGTGAAGGTCAGCTTCTCCTCGTCCTCGGTGATCTCGAAGGCGCCCGGCTGCGGACCGACGCCGGAGGTCGAGTGTGCCCGCCAGGTCGCGGCCAGCGCCTGGGCGATGAAGCGCCGGTCGCTGCGGTCGATCGCCTCGACGGTCGGCTTCCAGCCCCGCTCCAGCGAGTACTCCCAGGCCTCCTCGACGCCCTCGTCGCCGAGCTTGTCCTGCACGTAGGAGATCAACCCGGCGACTCCGTCGACGAGCATGTCATGCATGAACTGGCTCTCGACCTTCATCTCCTCGCAGAGCTGCCGCGCCCGCTCGAGCTCGCCGCGATCGATCGCCTCGACCGCCCGCTCCATCGTCGGCCGGGACATCGCCGCCAGCTCGGCCTCGCTGAACCACCGCTCGCTCATCGCACCACTCCTCCGGGGGGACCAGGACACATGCCTCGTCACCTTATGGCCATTCGCGATTGGCCGGTGGCCGTCGCACGGGGCGGCTGCCGGGGGCCCGAGGGCGCCCGGGGAAAGAGCGTCCGGCGGGGCCGGGGGTCAGCCCTCTTCGGGCTCGAGGTCCTCGTCGCGGCCGGCGAGCCGGTCGCGGCCACGCTGCACGGCAGCGAGGAACTTCTGCAGGTTGACCTCGAGCGTCGAGAGAATCTCGTCGGCGTAGTCCTCGGCGCCGAGGCGGATCTGGCGTTCGGTGTCGCGGGCGTCCTCGAGGATCTCCTCGGCGCCCCGCTCGGCCTGCTTGTAGACCTCCTCATCGCTGATCAGCCTCGCCTGCTGATCGCGGGCCTCCTTGACGATCCGCTCCGCCTCGCGCTTGGCCTCGGCCAGCATCTCCTGGCGCTCCTTGACGATCCAGCGAGCCTGCTTGATCTCCTCGGGGATCGTCGCCCGCATCTGGTCGAGCAGGTCGTATATCTCCTCGCGATCGACCCTCACCTGGTCGGTCAGCGGTACCGGCCGGGCGTTGTGGATCTGGTCGTCGAGCTTGTCGATCAGTACGAGTACGTCCATGAGTGCGCGTAAAGATTAGGGATCAGCAGGGAAATCCCTGTTCCCGGCAGTTCGGGCGGCGGTAGTTTGCAAGCTGCTGCCCATCCGCGGCATCGCCGAACGGCGCCTCAACTCCGCTCGATCCGCTCGGCCAGCTTCGCCGCAACCGAGCCCGGGACGAGGTCGCTGACGTCGCCGCCGAACGTCGCCAGCTCCTTGACCCCGGTCGACGACAGGAAGCTGTACTCGGGTGAGGCCATCACGTAGACGCTCTCGATGTCGGGGGCGAGCTTGCGATTCAGCTGGTTCATCTCGAACTCGTACTCGAAGTCCGAGATCGCCCGCAACCCCTTGACGATCGCGGTGGCCCCGTGCTCGCGGGCGAAGTCGACGAGCAGCGTCGAGAAGACCTCGACCGCGACGTTCTCGAGGCCGGCCGTCGCCTCCTCGACGAACGCCCGGCGCTCCTCCGCCGCGAACAGCGTTGCGCTCTTTCGGAGCGGCTGGTTGACGACCCCGACGACGACCCGCTCGAAGACGCGCGCCGTCCGGGTGATGATGTCGAGATGGCCGTTGGTCACCGGGTCGTAGCTCCCCGGACAGACTGCGGTCGTGCCGCCGCTCATCCTCCACCCCCGGCGCCGAAGATCCGGACGCGCGCGGCCCCGTAGCGGCGATCCCGTTCGAGCGGCAGGCTCAACTCCAGCGGCGCGTCGGGCGCGGACTCCACCACTACGCGAGCCCCCGCAGCGAGACGACCTTCAAGCAGTCTGTCGAGTTCAGAGCCAAGCCGGTCGGCGAGTCTATAGGGCGGATCACAGAGGACGAGGTCGAAGCGCTCGCTCCCGCTCGCGAGGAAGCTCAGTGCATCGGTCTCGACCAGCGTGCAGCGGTCCCCGAGCCCAAGTCGCTCGACGTTCCCGGCGGCGTGTGCGATCTCCGTGTCGACCAGCGTCAGCTCCCCCGCTCCCCGGCTCAGCGCCTCGAAGCCCAGCGCCCCCGTGCCGCAGTACAGGTCGAGTACCGATTCGCCGCGCAGCGGTCCGAGCATCGAGAAGATCGCCTCGCGGGTGCGCCCGGTGCTCGGACGGAGGCGCCCGCCCGCGGGTGCATGGATTCGCCGGCCCGCGAGCTCGCCGGCAACGATTCGCAGCCGAGCGCTGCCCGGGCCGGCCATCAGGCGGGGATCGGCTCCGCTCGCTCGTCGCCGAAGCGCCGCCGGACGACGTCCATCAACGGCCCGAGAGCGGTCGCTTCGAGATCGCCGTGGCGATCGAGCAGCCGGATCAGGTCGGCGCGGGCCTCGGCGAGCAGCGCGGCGTCCTCGGGCAGGCGCGCGACCCGGAACCGCGGCAGCCCCGACTGCCGGGTCCCCAGAACCTCGCCCTCACCGCGGAGGTTGAGATCGATCTCGGCGAGCTCGAATCCGTCGGACGAATCCGCGATCGCCTGCAGACGGGCCGCGGCCCGCTCGGTCTCGGGGTCCGCGAACAGGATGCAGTGTGAGGAGTGTCCGCCGCGCCCGATCCGTCCCCGGAGCTGATGGAGCTGGCTGAGCCCGTAGCGATCAGCGTCCTCGATCACCATCACGGTCGCGTTCGGCACGTCGATGCCGACCTCGACCACGCTGGTCGCGACGAGCACGTCCACGGCGCCCGCGGCGAACGCCTGCATCGCCTCCGCCTTGGCCGCGGAGGGCATCTGTCCGTGCAGGACGCTCACCCGATGGTCGGCGAACTCGCCCGCCGCGAGCCGTCGGCCCTCGGCGACCGCGGCCTTCGCCTGCGCCGACTCCGCCTCGGAGACGAGCGGGCAGACGATGAACGCCTGCCGCCCAGAGGCGAGCTGCTCGCGGATGAAGCCGTATGCCCCATCGCGCTTGTCCTCGCCGACGACCCAGGTCTTGACCGGCCGCCGGCCGGCGGGCAGCTCCCGAAGCACGGTGGCGTCGAGATCGCCGTAGGCGGTCAACGAGAGCGTCCGCGGGATCGGGGTGGCGGTCATGTGCAGGGTGTGCGGCGCCCGCCCGCCGGGCCCCTTGCGGTCTAGTCGGCGCCGCTGGGCAACCCCGAACCGGTGCTGCTCGTCGACCACCGCCAGGGTGAGACGGGCGAACTCGACCCGCGGCTCGATCAGCGCGTGGGTGCCGACGAGCAGCCCCAGCTCGCCGGTCGCCAGGGCCTCCAGGGTCCGCCGCCGGCTCGCCGCGGCGGTCGAGCCGGTGAGCAACGCCGCGGGCAGCGGAATCCCGGCCAGGAGCGACTCGAGCGTCTGGAAGTGCTGCGCGGCGAGGATCTCGGTCGGGGCCATCAGCGCCGCCTGCCCGCCCGCCTCAACGGCCCGCAGCATCGCGTAGACGGCGACCACGGTCTTGCCCGAGCCGACCTCGCCCATCAGCAGGCGCTGCATCGGGCGCCCGGCGCCGAGGTCGCCGTCGACCTCGGCGAACGCTCGTCGCTGATCGGCGGTCGGCCGGAACGGCAGCGATTCGAGCCAATCGGTGACCAGCTCTCCCGGCGGCGCCAGGGGCAGCGCCGGGCGCGCGGCGTCGCGCTCCCCCCGACGCGAGACGAGCGCTGCCTGATGGAGGAAGAGCTCCTCGTATGCGAGCCGGCGGCGCGCCGCGTCGACCTCGGCGGGATCCCGCGGGAAGTGAGCCGCGAGCCGCGCGTCGGCGGCGCCGGCGAGCCGTCGGCGAGTCCGCACCTCGGCCGGCAGCGGCTCGGGGACGTGGCCCGCGTAGCGGAGCGCCTGCCAGACCCACTCGCGCAGCTTCTGTGGCCGCACGCCCTCGCCGGCCGGATGGACCGGGACCATCCCGGTCGTGTGGATCCCCTGCGGAATCCGGCCGCCGGACCGCAGCGGCCACTCCCGTTTCTGCTCCTCGTCCGCTGCTGCGTCGAGCAGCTCGTAGTTGTCGACCCGCAGGCCGCGGCGCTCGAGCCGGCCGTTGATCAACAGCCCGGTGCCGGGCTTCAGCCGTTCCGCCAGCCACGCCTGGTTGAACCAGCTCGCCTTGATCGCGCCGCTGTGATCGGAGATCGTCGCCTCGACGACGGAGAGGCGACGGCGGCGGGTTGGGCGCAGGCGAACCGAGCGGACCTCGGCGACGAGCGTCGCGTCCTGCCCGATCTCGAGCTCGGCGATCGCCGTCGCCTCGGCCCGATCCCGGTATGAGTGCGGAACGTGGTCGACGAGATCGCCGAGCGTCGCCAGCCCGAGGCGCGCACAGGCCTCCGAAAGCCGGGGGCCGATGCCGGCCAGGGTCGTGAGCTCCGACTCGAGCAGCCTGGGTGCCCGCGAGCAGCGCAGCTCGACCGCTCGCCACCCGTCGGGGTCGATCGGCTCGCTGCGAGCGAACGCGCTCTGGGCTCCGACGCTCGATCCCCGACCCGCCGCCGCCGCTGCCGTCGCTGGACTCACCGGATTGAGGCTACGGCAGCGTGCCGCCGGAACCCGGCGGCCACGGGCCCCTCACTACCCTTCGGACATGGGACGAATCGACTCGCGGCTGACGGACCTCGGGCTTGAGCTGCCGCAGCTGTTCTCGCCGCCACCGGGGGTCGAGTTCAGCTTCGACCGGGTCACCGTCAGCGGCAACCTCGCCTACGTCTCCGGCCACGGCCCGGTAGACGGCACCGAGGTGCTGGTCGCGGGGAAGGTCGGCGCCGAGGTCACGCTCGAGCGCGGCTACGAGGCCGCGCGGCTCACCGCCCTCTCGATCCTCGCCTCGCTCGAGCACGAGCTCGGCGATCTCGACCGCGTCGAGCGCTGGGTCAAGGCGCTCGGCCTCGTCAACTGCGCGCCCGGGTTCAACCTGACTCCGGCGGTGATCAACGGCTTCAGCGACCTGATCGGAGAGGTCTGGGGAGCGCCCGGCAGGCACTCCCGATCCGCGATCGGCGCCGCCGAGCTGCCGTTCGACATGGCCGTCGAGGTCGAGGCCGTGGTCGAGTTGGCGGATGGCTGAACGGCGTCGCTTCGCCAGCCTGCGGCGGCCCGAGCCGGAGCCGGCCGAGGGCATCGCCGAGAACGGGCTGCCGCGCGAGTCCGTCTGGGCCTACCCGAGGCCGCCCGAGATCCGCCCAGAGGGGCGGCCGGTCTCGGTCAGCGCCGACGGGCAGCGGATCGCGTTCAGCGAGCGGGCGATCCGGGTCTGCGAGACGGCCGGCGCGCCCGTCGTCTACATCCCGGCCGCCGACATCGAGGCGGGCGTCCTGAGGCCGGCCGCGGGCAAGACCCTCTGCGAGTACAAGGGGGTCGCCTCCTACTACGACGTCGCCGTCGGGTCGCATGTGATTCGAAGGGCGGCATGGACCTATCCGCAACCGACGGCGGCGTACGCTCGGCTGCGCGACCACTTCTCGTTCTACCCGGCGCTGGTCCAGTGCCGGCTCGGCGATGAGCGGGTGCGACCGCAGCCCGGCGGCTTCTACGGGGGCTGGGTGACGGCCGAGATCGTCGGACCGTTGAAGGGCGATCCCGGCAGCGAGGCCTGGTAGGGCCGCCGGGCGGAGGTCTCAATCGACCTCCGCGCTCGGCGGCCGGTGCCGGGCGTAGACGTCGCCGATCCAGCCGGCCGTGGGATGCTCGCGCAGCCGCTCGAGCTTCGGCGAGGCCGGCAGCTCCGGCAGTCGGTAGGGGAACTCGGGCGGCCAGGCGATCGGCCAGAGCAGCGCTGCCGCAGTCAGATCGGCGACCGTGAACGCATCGCCGACCAGATAGGGCCCGCCGGCGCGCAACGCCTCGATCCGGTCGAGGGCCCGCTCCACCGTCACCCATGCCTCTGCGGCGTCGCGCTCGGTGAACCTGTAGCGGCGGCTGACGTACGCCCAGCCGGCCGGGAAGGTGGCCCGCATCATCAGCCTCAGCGCCGCCGGCTGCTGCTGGGTGATGAAGTCGATCATGTACGGGCGGTTATCGCGGAAGTCCCAGAACAGCGCTCGTCGCAGCGCGTGCCCCACCTCCTCGTCGAGCTGGTCCTCGATCGCCAGGGCGCGGTCCCGCGCCTCGGGATCGGAGGGATACAGCGGCGGCTGCGGCTCGATCCGCTCGAGCGCGGCGATGATCTCGGTCGAGTCCCCATAGCGACGGCCCTCGATGTCGAGGGTCGGCAGGGTGCCACGCAGGCTGAAGGCGAGCGCCCGCGGCTCGCCGGGCATCAGCGAGCGCCGCCGATGGGGGATCCCCTTCAGATCCAGCGCCCACCTGGCCTTCTCGTTGTAGTTCGAGAAGTTGTACTGCCACAGTGTCGGCACCTTCGCGGTCATGCGCCGAACTCCACCTCGACCGCCTCGAGGTCGATCGCGACGAGCACCGGAAACGGCCTCGAGCGCAGGTCGGCCCGGCGGGGCAGCACCCGCCTGCGCGTCGCGAACAGCAGACCGTCGTAGCTGCGGTGCTCGCTGCAGTAGTGCGCGGCGCGCGCCCTCCTCGAGACCACCTCCGCCGTGTAGTCGTGGCGAACCTGCCGGCCGGCGTCGTCGAAGAAGAAGCTCTGCGCGGCGCTGTGCGTCTCGATCTCCGCGGGAAAGCGCGCGTCGAGTCGCCGCCAGCGCTCCCCCTCCCCGCTCCATTCCGGCCCCTCGGTGACGCTGACGTCTTCGCGGAGCAGGAGCAGGGGGGTGACCAGGTAGTTCCACATCGCGTAGCCCGCGAAATACGTCGAGTCGAGCGCGTCCCAGCGGAGATTGCGGCGCAGTCCGGCGCGCCCGAAGAACACCTCCCTGGGGCGCCGGCGGCGCTCGCGCAGCTCCCCGTCGCGGGCCTCGATCCGGACCTCACCCCGCTCGAACACGCCCCTCAAACCCTCCCGGGGAAACGGGTCGAGCACGGCGTATTGGCGGCCGGTCTCGACCGTCACCGTGTAGTCGGCGAAGCGGTTGCCGGGCACGCGAGTCCGGGGCAGCAGACCGCCGCTACGGACGTGGGCCCGGATCCGTGTCGCCGCCCGCCAGCGCGACTCGCCCCCGGCCGCCTCGACCACCTCTCCGAGCAGCCCCGCGGCGATCATCTCGGCGCCGCGTCCGCCGTCGGTCTGTTGCGGTGACGCCACCGGGTCTCCGTCTGCACCGGGGCGGAAGTCTAGTCGGCCGCGGCGCGCGGCACGCACTGCCGGCGGCGCGCTACTGCGCCGCGAGCAGCCACCAGTGGGTCTCCTGGCCGCCCTCGAGCACAGTCACCTCGAGCCCGTCGGGCACCAGCGCCTCGACCTCTCCCGGCGTCAGCGGTGACGATGCGCCGCCGAACACGGTCAGCACCTCGGCGCCGTCGGCTATCGCCGCGATCGCGCCGCTCAGTGCGTCCTCGGGCGTGCCCCAGGCGACGACCTCGTCGCCGACCAGGCCGATCGCGTCGCCGACGCCGAAGCGACCGTCTTGGTCGGCCCGCGCCGCCTCTGCCACCGCGGAGGTCCGGATCCCCGCGAGCAGCTCGCTCACCTCGCGGGCCAGCTCGTCCGCACCCTTGCTGGTGTCGACGACGGAGAGGACCTCAGCGGCCGCCTGCGGCGAGTGACACGGCGCGACGACGACGTGCTTGCCCGTGGTTCTGCCCGCCTCCTCGGCGGCGAGGACGACGTTCGGCGAGTTCGGGAGGACGACCGCCTCCGCCCCCGGCGCCTCCTCGATCGCGGCGAGGATCTCGTTCGTCGATGGGTTCAGCTTTGGCCCGCCCTGGACGACGCCAACGCCGATTCCGGCGAACAGCTCCTCGAAGCCGGAGCCGTCGCAGACGGCGATCACGGTGGCTCCCGACTGGGCGGCGACAGCCCGCGCCCGCTCGCGACGGGCGCGGATCTGATCGGGCATGTAGTCGCAGCTGTCGACGTGCACCTCGCCGAGCCGGTTGAACAGCTGCTCGACCCGGGCGCGGTCGTCGGTGTGGATGTGGACCCTGAGCAGCCCGGCGTCACCGACGACCTCGATCGAGTCACCAAGCTCGGCGACGCCCTCCGGCGGCTCCGGCGAGAGGTCCTCGTCCCTGCGACGGACGACCAGATTCAGGCAGTAGTCGTAGCGCGAGTCCTCGTGCGCGCCGCGGTCGATCCGCGCGGCCGGGTAGTAGGGCAGCGGCGGCAATCCCTCGTCGTCTCCGAGCAACCCGGCGATCATCCCCCTGACCAGGACGACCAGCGCGTGGGCGCCGGCGTCCACCGTCTCGGCATCGGCCAACACCTTGAGCTGCTGCGGTGTACGCCGCACCGCCTCCTCGCCCGCCTCGAGGACCACCGCGAGCATCTCCGCCAGCAGTGCGTTCTGCTCGGCGTCGCTGGGGGCCTCGACCGGCTCCCCGGCGCGGTCCGCGAGCCGGTCCGCCGCCGCCGCCGCCATCTCGTCGATCACGGTCAGGATCGTTCCCTCGGCCGGCTCGGAGACCGCCTGTCGGGCGGCTCGAGCGGCGCTCTGCAGTGATTCGACGATCAGCGCGGGATCGACGAGCCGGCCCGTCGGTGTCGCCAGGACCTCCGCGGCACCGCGGACGATCTGGCTGGTGATCACTCCGGAGTTCCCCCGAGCGCCGAGCAGGGCCGCCTCGGCAACGGTGCGGACGATCTGCTCGCGTGGCGCGTCCTCGCCGGCGTCCCGCTCGAGCCGGTCGAGCGCCTGGCGAACCGCCTCCATCGTCCGCGCCATGTTGTCACCGGTATCGCCGTCAGCGACCGGGAAGACGTTCAGGTCGTTGATCTCCTCGCGCCTGGATTCGAGATGCCGCAGGGCGACTTCGACGACGCGACGGAAGCGCTGTAGCGAGGGGTCGGGCACCGCGGAGGAAACTACCGGCGCCCCCGGAGCCGATGCGGTCCGGTCAGGCAGCCTTGGTTACCTTGTTGGCCTTCAGGCAGCGCGTGCAGACATAGACCCGGAGCGGGCTGCCCCCCTCGTCGATGCGCACCTTCTGCAGGTTCGGGTTGAAGCGGCGCCGGGTGGCGACCATCGAGTGGCTGCGCGAGTTCCCGGCCGCCGGCTTCTTGCCGCAGCTGTGACAGACCTTGGCCATTGGACGCGGCATGGTAGAGGAACGGCCCCGCGCGGGGACGGTCCTCGGCCGATCGGCGGCCGAGGCGCCGGCTCAGCCGGCGAGGCGGGCCGCCATCAGGTGCATCCGCGTCACCGCGATCGCGGCGCTCCGCCCCTGGTCCCGCTTGTCCCCACCGGCGCGGGCCTCGGCCTGCTCGCGGCTGTCGCAGGTGATCACCCCGAATGCGACGGGCACGCCGGTGCTCAACGCGACATCCTGGATGCCCCTGGCCGCCTCGCCGCAGACGAAGTCGTAGTGGTCGGTCTCGCCGCGGATCACGACGCCGAGGCAGGCGATTCCCGCGTAGCGACCGCTGTCGGCGCAGAGCTTCGCGGCGAGCGGAAGCTCGAAGGCGCCCGGCACCGCGTGGACGTCGACCGCCGAGGCCGCGATCCCGGCCTCGGAGAAGCCCGCGGTCGCGCCGGCGACGAGCCGGTCGGCGAGATCGCGGTAGAAGGTCGCGACGCAGATCGCCCAGCCGGCGCCGGCAAGCGCGGCCCGCTCGGCATCGCTCAGGCCGCTCTCAGTCGTCGGGCTCACCGTCCTCGCTGCCGGAGGGCCGCTTTCCGGAGTCGCGCTCGTGCTCGGAGTGGATCATCTCGTCATCGAGTCCCAGTGCCTGGTGATGGAGGGTGTGGCCAAGCCGCTCCCGCTTCGTCCGCAGGTACTCCTCGTTGTGGGCGTTCGGCTCCGAGCGGATCGGGACCTGCTCGGTAACCGACAGGCCGTAGCCCTCCATCCCGATGATCTTCTTCGGGTTGTTGGTCAGGATCCGGATGCTGGAGAGGCCGAGGTCCTTGAGGATCTGCGCTCCGATCCCGTAGTCACGCAGGTCGGCCGGCAGGCCCAGCTTGAGGTTCGCGTCGACGGTGTCGAGCCCCTCCTCCTGCAGCTTGTAGGCGCGCAGCTTGTTGAGCAGGCCGATGCCGCGGCCCTCCTGGGAGAGGTAGAGGAGCACCCCCATCCCCTCGGCCTCGATCTGCGCCATCGCCGCCTCCAGTTGCTCGCCGCAGTCGCAGCGCATGCTGTGGAACACGTCGCCGGTCAGGCACTCGCTGTGGACCCGGACGAGCACGTCGGAGGCGCCGGCGACGTCGCCCTTGACCATCGCCACGTGGTGCTTGTCGTCGACCAGCGAGCGATAGCCGACCGCGGTGAAGTCGCCCATCGCCGTCGGCAGGCTGGTCGAGACGATCCGCTCGACGAGCTTCTCGGTCCGCCGCCGGTAGGCGATCAGATCGGCAACCGTGACCATCAGCAGGTCGTGCTCGGCGCAGTAGGCCTCGAGGTCGGGGACCCGGGCCATCGTTCCGTCCTCGTTCATGATCTCGCAGATCACGCCCGCTGGGATCAACCCGGCGAGACGGGCGAGGTCGATGCTCGCCTCGGTGTGACCGGTGCGCTCCAGCACGCCGCCCTCCTTCGCCTTGAGCGGAAAGATGTGGCCCGGCTGGACCAGATCCTCGGGCCCGGAGTTGGGGTCGATCGCGACCTGGATCGTGCGGGCGCGATCGTGGGCCGAGATCCCGGTCGTCACGCCCTCGGCCGCCTCGATCGTGATCGTGAAGGCGGTCTGCAGCGGCGCCTCGTTCTTGGCGGCCATCAGATTCAGCCCGAGCTCCTCGCAACGGCTCGGGCTGAGCGCCAGGCAGATCAGGCCGCGGCCGTGCTTGGCCATGAAGTTGACCGCCTCCGGCGTGGCGAACTGCGCCGCCATCACCAGGTCCCCCTCGTTCTCCCGGTCCTCCCCGTCGCAGACGACGACCATGCGGCCGCATCGAATCGCTTCGATCGCGTCCTCGATCTTCGAGAACGGGGACTCGCGGACGCCGCGCGTCCCCTCCGGTCGGCTCTGATCAGACATCGCTCACGCCTCCTTTCGGAGAGAGCCTTGCAGGAGTCTCTCCACGTAGCGGGCCAGCACGTCGACCTCGACATTGACCCGGCTCCCCACGGCGAGCTCGCCGAGCGTCGTCCGTTCGATCGTCTCGGGCACTAGCGAGACCTCGAGACGGTCGCCGCGCAGGTCCGCGACCGTGAGGCTGACGCCGTCGAGAGCGACCGAGCCGCGCTCGACGACGTAGCGGGCGAGAGGGCCGGGGAGCGCCACCACCAGGCGCCTGGAGAACCCGTCGTCGTTGACCTCGGCCACCTCGCCGGTTCCGTCGACATGGCCCTGGACGATATGGCCGCCGAGGCGGTCGCCGGCGTGCAGCGCCGGCTCGAGGTTGACTCGGCTGTCGGCCGTGAGCGCCGCGAGCGAGGTCATCTCGAGCGTCTGGTTCATCACGTCAGCCTCGAACGCGTCGGCGGAGTGCCCGGCTACAGTCAGGCAGACCCCGTTGACAGCGATCGAGTCGCCACCGGCGAGATCCCCCGCCAACCGCGTGCGAACCCGCAGATGCGCGCCTTCGTCCGAGGCATCGATCGCCTCGAGCCTGCCGACGTCGGCGATCAGCCCGGTGAACATCTCACCACTCCCGCAGCCTTGCCCGGATCAGGAGATCCTCGCCGCAGGGCTCCGCCACCATCGACAGCGCGGTCTGGGCCTCGGCCAGCCGGCCCGCGCCGATGCCGCCGAGCAGCGGCCGCGCCTCGACTCCGCCGAGCAGCTTCGGTGCGACGAACAGCCGCACCTCGTCGATCTCGCCGGCGTCGGCGAAGGCCCCCGCCAGCGTCGGTCCGCCCTCGAGCAGCACGCTGGTCACCTCGCGGCGGCCGAGCTCGCTCAGCGCCGCGGCCAGTCGCTCGCTGCCCTCGCCGCCGCAGATGATCACCTCGACGCCCGCGTTGGTCAGGCCGTCGACTCGCGATCGGGGAGCATCTGGGCCGGCGATCACCAGCACCGGCGCCTCCGTCGCGGTTGCGACCAGGCGCCCGTCCAGCGGCAGCCGGGCCCCGGAGTCGAACACGACCCGCTTCGGCTGGCGCTCAGCGCCGACGCCGCGAGCGGTGAGCAGCGCATCGTCGGCGATCGCCGTTCCGATGCCGACCGCGACGGCGTCGACCGCGGCCCTCCAGCGGTGCACGAGCTCACGGCTGGCGTCACCGGAGATCCACTTCGAGTCGCCGGAGGAGGTCGCCGTGCGGCCGTCGAGGGTGACGGCGGACTTCAGCGTGAGCAGCGGCTTACCGGTGCGAGCGTGCTTTCGGAACGGCTGGATCAGGAGCCGTGCCGCCGTCGCCTCGGCGCCGTCGATGAACTCCACCGAGATGCCCTCGTCGCGCAGCACCCCCGGCCCGCGGCCGTTCGCGCGCTCGCTCGGGTCGTCGGTGCCGATCACCACGCGCCCGATCCCGGCCGCCGCGATGGCGTCGGCGCAGGGCGGCTGGCGCCCCTGATGGGCGCAGGGCTCGAGCGTCACGTACATCGTCGCCCCGGCGATCTCGGCCCCGCGCTCGCGCGCGTCGGCGATCGCCGCGGCCTCGGCGTGCAGGTCGCCGAGCCGCGCGTGCCAGCCCTGGCCGAGCACCTCGGCGTCGGCGACGATCACGGCGCCGACCAGCGGGTTCGGGCTGACCCTGCCGCGCCCGCGCTCGGCCAGTTCGATCGCACGCCGCATGTACCTCCGGTCACTGTCGGTGGCGACATCGACTTGCACGCGGGCGTACCTCCGAAGCTGGCCGGCCGAGGCCGGATCGAGGTTGATTGACTAGTCAGTCAACCACCATTCTACCGCCGCCCCTGCCGATCACAAGGGCCGTTCGGGGCGCCGCTGCGATCGCTGCTCATATGCTGAGCGGCGATGCAACCGACGCCACGATCCGGGATCGATTGCGAGGGGGGCGCGCCCGGTGTCGGATGCTGAGCTGATCCTCGTCGCCGGCCTGCTGCTCGCAGCGGGAATCGGCGCGGCGATGGTCGCCGATCGGCTCCGGGTTCCCGGCCTGGTCCTGTTTCTCGGGCTCGGGATGTTGATCGGCAGCGAGGGGCTCGGCGGCGTCGAGTTCACCAATGTCGAGCTGACCCGCACGCTGGGGACGATCGGCCTGGTCCTGATCCTCTTCGAGGGCGGCCTGACCGCCGGCTGGAACGAGATCCGGCCGGTCCTCGCGACCGCCCTGTCGTTGGCGCTCGTCGGGACCCTGGTGACCGCGGTGATCGCCGGCCTGGCGGCGAAGTGGCTGTTCGACCTCGGCACCCTCGAGGCGCTGATCATCGGCTCGGCGGTCGCGGCGACGGACAGCGCGGCGATCTTCGCGGTCCTCCGCGGATCGACCCTGCGCAAGCGCCTGGCCCGCTCGCTCGAGGGGGAGTCGGGAATGAACGACCCGGTCGCGCTGCTGCTGGTCACGGGCTTCATCGCCTGGATCGAGAGCCCCGGCTACGGCCTCGAGAACCTGGCCGGCGAGTTCGTGCTCGAGCTCGCGGTCGGGGCGGCCGTCGGGGTCGGGGTCGGGGTCGCGGCCCGGAAGGCGTTCCACGGGCTCGACTACCCAACGGCCGGCCTCTACCCGGTGGCGTCGATCGCCTCGGTCGGGCTCTCCTACGGCCTCGCCGAGCTCGCCCACGGCTCGGGATTCCTCGCCGTCTACCTGACCGGCCTCGTGCTCGGCACCGGGATCCTCCCTGCCCGGCGAACGATCACCGCCTTCCACCAGGGGGTCAGCTGGGTGGCACAGATCTCGCTCTTCTTCCTGCTCGGCCTCCTGGTCGTGCCGAGCGAGCTGGGCGAGGTCGCACCCGAGGGGATCGCGCTGGCGCTGGTCGTGATGTTCGTCGCCAGGCCGATCGCGACCCTGCTCGCGACCCTGCTGGCCAGCTTCCGCTTCCGCGAGCGGCTGATGTTGAGCTGGGCCGGGATGCGCGGCGCAATCCCGATCTGGCTGGCGACCTTCCCGGTGATCGCCGGAATCAACGACAGCGCCTTCGTCTTCGACGTCGTCTTCTTCGTCGTCGTGCTCTCGACCCTCGTGCAGGGGATGAGCTTCGAGGCGCTCGCCGAGCGGCTGGGGCTGACCACGGACGAGCCGGCCCTCCCCCGCCCCCTGGTCGAGATCGGGATGATCCAGGAGCTCGGCGGCGACGTCTTCGCCTATCGGGTGGACCCCGAGGACGCGGCCGCCGGGCACATGGTCAAGGAGCTCGGCCTGCCCCGCAACGCCCTCGTCAACCTGATCGTGCGCGATGGCGAGGCGCTGCCGCCGCGCGGCTCGACCGTGATCGAGGGCGGCGACGAGCTGCACCTGCTGGTCCGCCGCGAGGCCCGCCGCGAGGTTGGCGGGCTGACCGAGACCTGGCGCACCGGCCCGGTCGGAGAGCCTCCCCTCCGCGAGCTCGGCGTTCGGGGCTCCCCGTCGATCTTCTCGGTGCGCCCGACCAGGCCCGAGGATGGCGACACCGGTGCCCCGCGCCGCCTCGCCGGCGTCGACGTCGCCCGCGTCCTCCGCACCCGCAGCGACCGCTCGGCCGCGGTCGCCGCCCTGCAGGACGGGCGCTTCGCCGTGACCGGGCCCGACGTGATCGCGCTCGGCGGTCGCCGGGCCCTGGCGCGCTGGTGCGTGGACCAGGCGGAGCGCGTGGAGATCAGCCCACAGGAGCGCTCCTGGTGGCAGGAGACGGTCGGCGTGCTCAACGCTCCCGGCCTGCGCTGAGGCCGCGACCGATCCCGGGTGAGCGGCCTAGGCGGCGCCCGCCGCCGCCGCGATTTCGGCGTAGGCCTCGGCGGGATCGGGCTGAGAGAAGATTGCCGAGCCGGCCACGAGCAGGTCGGCGCCGGCATCGGCGGCGAGTGGGGCGGTGCGCGGATCGATGCCCCCGTCGACCTCGATCCGCGGGCCCTCGCTGAGCGACCTGAGGCGCTCGATCCTGCCCGGCGATGACTCGATGAACGACTGCCCGCCCCAGCCGGGGTTGACGCTCATGCAGAGGAGGATGTCGGCGAGGCCGGCGACCTCGGCGGCCGCCACCGGCGCCGTCCCCGGGTTCAGCGCGAGGCCCGCCAGGCAGCCGGCCTCGCGGACCGCAGCCAGCAGCCGATGCGAGTGCGCCGTGGCCTCGGCATGAAAGGTGATCGAGTCGGCGCCCGCGGCTGCGAACTCGCCGATCTGCCGACCCGGCTCGTCGATCATCAGGTGGCAGTCGAGGACCCCGCCGGCCTCGTGGACCTGCTCGGCGATCGCCGAGACGATCAGCGGCCCGATCGTGATCGGGGGCACGAAGCGCCCATCCATCACGTCGACGTGGATCACCCGGGCGCCGGCGTCCATCACCTCGGCCACCTGACTGCCGAGGCGGGCGAAGTCGGACGAGAGGATCGAGGGAGCGATCCGCCGCCCGTCGAAGGCGCTGCGGTCGGGAGCGCTCAAACCGACCTCAGCATCGACTCGTTGCAGGTCCGGCAGCGCAGATCGCCCTCGGTCTTCATCCGGACGATCGTCTGGTGGACACCGCATCCGGGGCACTGGGAGACGAGCTCGTAGCGCCCCAGGCAGTTGACGCAACGCAGGCGCCCCGGAAGTTGCGTCGCACGCAGCCAGGGCTCGCCGCAGCCCGGGCACGGCGGCCGCTGCAGGATCGTCGGCTGCGACCCGCTCAAGCCGCTCGCTCCAGGCCGGCGATGAAGAAGCCGTCACTGTGGTCGCGATCCGGCAGCAGCTGTAGGGAGGCCGGGTCGCGATCGTCGGCGAGCGCGGGACACGACTCCGAGAGATCGACCTGGCGCAGTCGCTCGTCGCGACCCAGCGCCGCGGCCACCACGCCCGCTCCCTCCGCCCGCGTGATCGTGCAGACGGAGTAGATCGCCCGGCCGCCCGGCCGCAGCGCGTCTGTCCCCGCCGCCAGCAGCCGGCCCTGGAGCTCGGCGAGCTCGGCGACGTCCGCCGCCGAACGGCGCCAGCGCAGGTCTGGGCGCGAGGCGAGGGTCCCGAGTCCGGTGCAGGGAGCGTCCACGAGGACGCGATCGTAGCCCGATCCGAGCTCGAGCTCGGTGCCGTCACCGCAGACGACCTCGACGCCGTCGACGCCGACCCGTCCGCAGAGCTCCTCGATCTCCCGCGCCCGCGCCGGATCACGCTCGACCGCGACGACCGTCCCGCGGCGGCCCGCCGACGCGGCGAGCTGCGTCGTCTTCAGCCCCGGGGCGGCGCAGAGATCGAGCACGCGGTCGCCGTCGCGCACCCCCAGCAGGGCCGCCGCGAGCGCTGAGCCGCGCGACTGCGGGACCAGCTCTCCATCCCGCACGGCCGCCTCGACGGCACCCCACTCACCGCCGGTCACCTCGAGCAGCTCGCAGCCGGCGGCGAGCTCGGGGTCGAGCAGCTCGCCGTCGACGCCACCGGCGCGCAGCCGCTCGACCAGAGCCGTCGGCGCGACCCTGCCGGTCGGCCGGTAGAGCCGCCGCGGGGCCCGGTTCGCGGCCCGCAGCAGTCCGAGCGCCCGATCCTCGCCCCGCTCCCTCCACCAGAGCTCGGCGATCCAGGCAGGCACCGAGAAGGCGATCGCGGCCGCGGCCGGCGAGTCGTGCTCGAGCCCGCCGAGGAGCTCGGACCGCTCCCTTGCCGCTCGCCGCAGGACCGCGTTGACGAGCCCGGCGCCGCGCTGCCGGCGCCCGCCGTCGCGCCCTCCCTTCGCCAGTCCGACCGCCTGATCCACCGCCGCATGGGCGGACGCGCCGTCGTCGAACAGCAACTCGAACAGGCCCAGCCGCAGCGCCGCGCGCAGCGGCGGGTCGATGCTCGCCGCCGGCCGGCCCGCAAGCTCGGCGATGAAGTGATCGCAGGTCCCACGGCGCTGCACGGACCCGTAGGCGAGGCGTTGAGCGAGAGCGCGATCGCGGCCCTCGAGGGCGAAGCGGCCCGCGGCGGACCGCAGCGCCCGATCGGCGTAGGCACCCTGTTCGAAGACCCGCCGCACGACCTCGTAAGCGGCCCTTCGAGCCGGCGTCGGGGCGCTCAACTCGTCGCGACCCGCTCGGGGGCCGAGTGGCCACGGAGCCAGTCGGAGCTGGCCATCGCCCGCCCACCGGGCGGCTTCAGCTCGCTGATCGCGAGCACGCCGGGTGAGCAGCCGACGAGCAGCCGACCGCGGTCATCGGTGACCACGCGACCGCGCTCGGGGACCGACTCGGCGGGCTCGGCCTCAGCCGCCAGCACCCCGAGGCGACCGCCGTCCGGGAGCTCCAGATAGGCGCCGATATGCGGAGTCAGGGCCCGCACCGCGCGGGCCAGCTCGGCCGCATCCCGGCCGGGGTCGAGCCGGCGATCGGCGGAGCCGATCTTCTCCGCGTAGGTGACCCCCTCCTCTGCCTGCGGCGTGAACTCGAGCTCGCCCGCTGCGTGGCGGTCCAGCGCCTCGACCAGCAGCCTGCCGCCGGCGGCGGCGAGCCTCGCCGCGAGCTCGGCGAAGCCCTCGTCGGCCCCGACCTCCAGCTCCTCGCTGAGGGCGACCGGGCCGCAATCGAGGCCCTCCGTGAGCCGCATTATCGCCACCCCTACGCGATCGTCGCCGGCCATCAGGGCGCGCTCGATCGGCGCCGCGCCACGCCATCTGGGGAGCAGCGATGGATGCACGTTCAGCATCGGCAGTCGCGTCAGCAGGGGCTCCTTGATCAGCTGGCCGAAGGCGCAGACGCAACCGAGCTCGGCCCCGGAGTCGGTCAGCAGCGAGATCGAGGTGGGGTCGTTGACGCTGGCTGTCTGGTGCAGGTCGAGCCCCAGCTCTCGGGCCAGCTCTGCGACCGGCGGTGAGGCAAGCCGGCGACCCCGCCCCTGCGGGCGGTCGGGGGGCGTGACGACCAACAGCGGCCGGTGGCGGGAGGCCGCCAGGGCGCCGAGCACCTCGGCGGCGAACTCCGAGCTGCCCATGTAGACGTTCGCGACCGCGCTCACCGTTCGATCGGCGGGGCCGAGACGAGCGGGCCGTCCTCGCCCACCTCGGCCGACGGATCCTCGGGCTCGGGCTCGAGCATCTCGGGGCTGAAGGCCTCGCCGCTGCGCAGGGCCCGCAGAGCGGCCCGCCGCTGCTCGCGCGGCGTCCGATCGATGATCAGGACGCCGTCGAGGTGATCGATCTCGTGCTGAAGGACGCGTGCCTCGAGCCCTGAGGCCTCGAGCAGGACCGCCTGACCCGACGTGTCGAGCGCCGAGATCCGTGCGTGCAGCGGCCGCTCGACGTCAACCGCAATGCCGGGCAGCGACAGGCACCCCTCCTCGGCCGTCACGGTCGCGGTCGAGACCCACTCGACCGTCGGGTTGACGATCCCGCGCGGGGCGGCGTCGGGCCCCGCCTGAAAGACGAGCAGCCGCCGCATGACGCCGAGCTGCGTCGCTGCTAGGCCGATCCCGAGCGCATCGTGCATCAAGCTCACCATCCGATCGGCATCGCGCGCCAGCTCGGAGCCGAACTCGGTGACCTCAGAGGCCCGGGACTTGAGCACGGGGTCGCCGAACTTGCGGACCAGGGCAAGCGCCTCGAGCCGGCGCTCGCGCTCCTGCTCGTCGCCTTCGCCGTCCGGCTCGGGCGCCGGTTCTTGTCGCTGATCGGAGTCGCTCACCGTAGGGAGTCTAGGAACTGGGGAGACCGAACAGGGAGGGCGTCGCGTCGCCCACACCCGCGACCCGCGTCGACTGCGCCTACTGGGGATCGACGTCGACCGCGACGGCGAGTCCGCGGAGCAGACCTGCGGCCGACTGCGACTCGATCGCGCCGCTGACCGCCGCGACCACCGAGCGTGGATCGGTCGTCTTGATCAGCAGGCGCCGTCGGAACTTGCGCCGGCGACGAAACCGCGGCGCCGGACCGAGGAGCTCACTGCCGGCCGGCACTGCGGGAGCGATCTCGGCCGCAACCTGCTCCGCCGCGGCGGCCAGCGGCTGCTCGTCGGGGCCGGCGAGCTCGACCGCGACCAGCGACGAGAACGGCGGGTACTCGAATCGCCGGCGACGCTCGAGCTCGCCCCGGAGGAATCCGGGAGCGTCGTGCGCGGCGGCGGCGACGATCGGCTCCGAATCAGGCGCCAAGGTCTGGATCAGGACCCGGCCGCCGCGCTCGCCGCGCCCGCTGCGGCCGGCGAGCTGGGAGACGAGCGCGAAGGTCCTCTCCTCAGCCCGGAAGTCCGGGTAACGCAGAGTCGAGTCCGCATCGAGCAGGACGCTGAGGACCACGTCGGCGAAGTCGTGCCCCTTCGCCACCATCTGCGTGCCGACCAGGACCCCAGACTCGGCGGCGCCGAAGCGGGCGAGCAGCTGTCCGTGTGCCCCCCTGCGCGCCGCCGTGTCGGTATCGAGCCGGAATACCGGAGCCGGGGCGACGAGCTCGGCCACGAGACCCTCGATCCGCTCGGTCCCCGCCCCGAAGCGGGCCAGGGTCACAGCCGAGCACTCGGGGCAGGCTGTCGGGACCGGCTCGGAGTGGCCGCAGTGATGGCAGCTCATCCGCCCGCCGGCGCGATGCAGGACGAGCGAGACGTCGCAGTGCGGGCAGCCGACCGAGTGGCCGCAGGCGGCGCAGGACAGGTGCGGGGAGAAGCCACGGCGGTTCAGCATCACGATCGCCTTCTCGCCCGGCTCGAGGTCGGCCAGCGCCGCACGGACCTCGGGGTGCAGCGGCCCCGACCGGGGCGAGACCTCGCGCATGTCGAGGATTCCCACCTCGGGCATCGGGCGCGCGTCGATCCGCTCCGGCAACTCGAGGCGTGTCAGCTCCGACCAGCTCTCCGGCCGCGGGGTCGCGCTCCCGGCGAGATAGACCGCGCCCGCCGTCTCGGCACGCCTACGGGCGACGGCGCGGGCGTCGTAGCGCGGGTCGCCCTCCTGCTTGTAGGACGCATCGTGCTCCTCGTCGACGATCACGATCCCGAGGTCCTCGAGCGGAGCGAAGACCGCCGATCGCGGGCCGACGCAGACCCGGGCCTCGCCCGAGCGCAGGCGCCGCCACTCGTCGAACCGCTGACCCTCCGAGAGCCCCGAGTGAAGCACCGCCACCTCGTCGCCCAGGCGGGCGACCACGCGGCCGACGGTCTGAGGCGTGAGACCGATCTCGGGCACCAGCAGGATCGCCGTCCGCGAGGAGGCAAGCGCGAGCTCGATCGCCTCGAGATAGACCTCGGTCTTGCCGGACCCGGTGACGCCGTAGAGCAGCAGCTCGCGGTCGCCCTCGCCCCGCAGCGCGGCGGCGACCCGCGCAGCGCTCTCCCGCTGGGCGGCCGAAAGCCGCACCGGCCCAGCGCTCTCGCCCACCGGCGGCAGCGCCGGCCGCCTCCGTACGCCGACGCGCCGTGACTCGACCAGCCCCCGCTCGGCGAGCCGCTTGACGACGCTCGCGGGGGCCCCGGTCCGCTCGCGGAGCTCGGCGTTCGAGCGCTCCTCCACCCCGGCGAGGTCCTCGAGCACCGCCCGCTGCCGGTCGCCGAGCCGCCCTCCCTCGGGCCCGAGCGCCGCCCGGCCCGCGGCGGTCAGCCGCGCGCGCTGCTCGCTCCTTGGCTTCGGAGCCCGTGGGATGCGTCCGGTCCCGGCGCCCGGCGGCAGCCCAAGGGCGATCCCGCGGGAGCGGGTCGAGCAGTAGCGCTCCGCGATCCAGCCACCGAGCTCGATCAACTCGGCGGTCGTCGACACGTCGAGCACCCGGTCGGGCTCCGCCAGCCGATCGTCGCCAAGCTCGCTCTCGTCCGCAAGGCCGACGACCACGCCGAGCAGCCGGCGGCGCGCGAACGGCACGATCAGCAGCGAGCCGATCTCGATCCGGCGCTCGAGGCCGTCGATCCGGTAGTCGAACGGGCCCCGCAGGGCGCGGGTGGTCGTGATCAGCTCTACCTTGGCGATCCTCATCGGGCCGCCAACGTAGGGCTGCACGCGGACGACGCCTGCGGTCCCATATATTCCCGGCCATGGCGAGCAACCTGAACCCCGGCGAGCAGGTGGTGTTCGAGGGCCATCCCTCCTGGCGGGCGATTCTCGCCTTCTACCTGAAGGGGATCACGATCACGATCGTGATCGTCGTGATCCTCTCGCTGATCGGGGCGAGCACCGGCCTCGTCGTCGGCGCGCTGCTGGTCGGCTCCGGCGTGACGGTGCTGGCCGGCTTCATCAAGCGGGTATCGACCCGCTACAGGGTCACCAACCGGCGACTCAACATCAAGCACGGGATCATCTCCCGCGAGGTCCAGGAGGCGCGGCTCGAGCGCGTTCAGGACGTCAGCTACTCGCAGTCGGTGTTCCAGCGGCTGCTGCAGGTCGGCGACATCGACTTCGACACCGCCTCCAACGACCCGAGCGACTTCGTCTTCGCCGGGGTCGACAGCCCGGAGGCGGTCGTCGAGGCCGTCCACCAGGCGACCGAGCTCGCCGCTGCCGGCTCGGGGCTGGGCGACACGGGCCCCGGGCCCGGGGCTCAGCAGCCGCAGTAGGCGTCGGCCCGCGGGCAGCCGCCGCTCAGGCCGGCGTGTCGGCCGCGGCCAGCGCCTCGAGGCCGGCGGCGCTGCGAAGCTCGTCGACGCGGTCGGTCCGTTCCCAGCTCAGGTCGAGGTCATCGCGGCCGAAGTGGCCGTAGGCGGCCGTCTGCTGGTAGATCGGCCGGTGGAGGTCGAGGTACTTGCGGAACGCGCCCGGGCGCAGGTCGAAGACCGCGCTCACAGCCTCGGTCAGCGCGTGGTCGGAGACCTTGCCGGTCCCGAACGTCTCGACCATGATCGAGACCGGGTGTGCGACGCCGATCGCGTAGGCGAGCTGCACCTCGCAGCGGTCGGCCAGGCCGGCCGCGACGACGTTCTTGGCCACGTAGCGGGCCGCGTAGGCGGCGGATCGGTCGACCTTCGATGGATCCTTGCCGCTGAACGCGCCGCCGCCGTGACGCGCGGCGCCGCCGTAGGTGTCGACGATGATCTTGCGCCCGGTCAATCCGGCATCGCCGACCGGGCCGCCGATCACGAACTTGCCGGTCGGGTTGACGAGGAACTCGTCGCGCAGCGAGGTCGCGTCGTAGAGGTCGGCGTAGTCGGCATCGAGGACCGGGGCTACGACCTGCTCCCAGAGATCGGGCTTGATCTTGGTCTCGCTGTCCACGTCCGGCGCGTGCTGCGTGGAGATCAGGATCTTGACCACCTCCACCGGCCGGTCGTCCTCGTAGCGGATCGTCACCTGCGTCTTCGCGTCGGGGCGCAGGTAGGGCATCGAGCCGTCCTTGCGCACCTGTGCGGTCGTCCGCGCGAGCGTATGGGCGATCTGGATCGGCATCGGCATCAGCGCGCTCGTCTCGCGGGTTGCGTAGCCGAACATCATCCCCTGGTCGCCGGCGCCATCGCGATCGAGCTCGTCCTCGTCGGTTGGATCGGTGCGCGTTTCGTACGCCTGGTCGACCCCCTGCGCGATGTCGGGCGACTGCTCGTCGATCGCTGTCAGGACGGCGCAGGAGTCGCCGTCGAAGCCCATCCGACCGTCGTTGTAGCCGATCTCGTTGATCGTTCGCCGGACGATCTTCGGGATGTCGACGTAGGTGTCGGTCGAGATCTCACCGCTGACCACGACCAGGCCCGTATTGACCAGGGTCTCGCAGGCAACGCGGCCGGTGGGGTCGTCGGTGAGCACCGCATCGAGGACGCCGTCCGAGATCTGGTCGCACATCTTGTCGGGGTGCCCTTCGCTCACCGATTCGGAGGTGAACAGGTGCTCGTTCTCGGAGAGGTCGATGGTCTTGCCCATGATCAGGTCGATTCCTCGCTTCTGCGGTTGCGATCAGCGCGAAACCTTACCGTTACCGGCGCGAATCGCCGCGGGCAGCTACTCGGCCCCCTCGCGCTCCCCGACCGTGACCCGGGCGTCGGTCCGCAACTCCGACGAGCTCTGGGTGACCGCGAGGGCCGCCGCTTCGAGGCCGCGCAGATCGACCGCGTAGCGCGCGTACGTCGGGTCCTCAGCGAGGAACAGCCGCTCTCCGAGGGCGAGCAGGTCCCGGAAGCCGACGTAGAGCAGGAGCGACAGCTCGTCGTCGAACGAGCGCGTCGCCCGTTCGAACGCCGCCGCTGCGGCCAGCGGCTCTGCGTCGGCGAGGTAGCGCTCAACCGCGACGGGGCTCGTCGCGACGATCAGCTGATCGTCGGCGGTCGCGTAGGTCAGGTCGACGACCGGCGAGAGCGGCAGGATCTGCGCCTCAACCCCGGCGACCTCGCTCGACCGAAAGCGCGGCTCCCGCCCGCCCGCGCTGTCGACGGCGCCGGCGATCGGCTCCTGCAGCGCCGCGAGGTCATCGAGCGCCGCAGCGGAGTCAACCTCCTTCGCGAGCAGGGCAAGGTAGGGGGCGCCGGTCGGGGTCACGATCCCGGGCGTCTCGCCGGCGTCCGAGCCGCCGTCGGCGGGCGGCTCGTCCGGCTCCACCGTCAGCGCTGCCTCGCCCGGCAGCAACGTCAGCAGGTCGCGCTCCAGGTCGACTCCGTCCCGCCGCTCGAGGCGGCTGGCGAATCGCGCCAACCCGTCGAAGACGTCCGGTGCGGTCGCCACCGCGGGGCCGACCAGCGCCGCGGCGGCGGCCTCGGGGTCGCCGACTCCCAGATACACGAGGGCGTCGCCCTTGACCTTCGATGTGAGCGTCGGCTCGAAGCGGGGGAGCTCCCCGAAGAACCCGGGAGCATCCTCGCTCCGCCCGGGATCGAGGATGCTGCGAACGGCGATCCGAACCGCGTCCTCCTCCACGACCAGGGCGGCCGCGGCCCCGATCGAGGCTTCCGCATCGACGAACGCGTCGAGCGGGGCGAGCTCTTCGCTCTCAGCCAGCGCGCCGGCGAGCTCGGGCGATAGATAGACCTCCGCCAGCCGCTCCGCGGGCAGCTCGCCGAGCGGCCGCTGGGCGGCCGCGGCGGCGGCGAGCGAGTCGGAGCCGGGGAGCTCGACCGAGCGCCGCACCTGCGACTCGGGGCCGATCAACAGGAACCCGGCCCGCAGCGCCGCGGCCGCGCCCGTGCTGTCGGTGATCAGCGTGATCCCGTTGACCTCCGCGGTCGCCGGCTCCGGCCCCAGAGCTCGCTCGGCGAACTCGATCGCCGCCGCCGCGTCCGCGACCTCGAGGATCAGCATCGGGGCCAGCTCGGTGCCGTCGGTGTCGAACGAAACCGCCACCTCCCCCCCGCTCCAGGGGCGCACGTCCCGTTCGTAGTCGATCCGCCGGTCGGCGGCGAGCGGCAGCGCCGAGGTCGCCAGCTCCGCCAACTCGGGGAACTGCCTGGCCAGCGTCGCGGCGAGCTCGTACTGGTCCGTCGCGGGATCGAGGTTCAGGTGCAGGTAGGCGCCGACATCGGCGGGGACGAGCGCGATCGCGTCGTCGGTGGGCGGGCAGCGGTCACCGCCCGGTGACCAGCAGGGCGCAGCCGGGATCAGCACGAAGGCAACCAGCGCAACCAGGGCAACCAGAGCGGCGGCGGCGGCCAGGCGCTGGCGCACCATCAGCGGCAACGAGAGCCAGGCCCCGCTGACGGCATCGGCGATCGACCCGGCGCGGTCGGCCACGGTCGTCGCGGCCCGGCTCAGCGCCTGCCGGGCCCCGCCGCCGGCCTCACCGGCCCCAGGCGACGCGCCGGCGTTGCGCCCCGGGAGCCGTTCACGAAGCCGATCGAGCCAGTCCTGCCGAGACACAGCCAGCCTTATACCGAGCTCGAGCGCCGCTGCCGCTTCGGCACGAAATCGATCACCAGCGGCACGCCCTCGAGCTCGTACGCCTCTCTCAGGCAGTTCTCGAGGTAGTAGGCCCAGTCGCGGCTGATCAGCTTGCGATCGTTGACCTGGACCGCGAAGCGCGGCGGAGCCGCGCCGACCTGGGCGATGTAGTAGGTCCGAAGCCGCCGCCCATGCCGCGACGGAGGCGGGTTGCGATCGACCGCGTCGCCGAGAAGGCGGTTCAACTCCGGGGTCCGGAGCCGCGCCGCGCGTCGATCGGCAAGCTCGAGCGCCTTCGGCAGCAGCTTCTGGAGGTTGCGGCCACGCTTGGCGGAGCAGGTGATCACCGGCGGACGCAGCCTCAGCCGCTGCTCGAGTCGGGCCTTGGCGTCATCAAGATCGAGATCGGCGATGTCCCACTTGTTGAGCGCAACCAGGGTCGCGCAGCCGCTCTTCATCGCGAGCTCGCCGATCCGCAGGTCCTCGGAGGTGACCCCCTCGCACGCGTCGCAGACGAGGATCGCGACGTCGGCCCTCGACGCCGCCCGCTCGGCCCGGATCTGGGAGTAGTACTCGACGCTGCCGGCGAGCTTCGACCGGCGGCGGATCCCCGCGGTGTCGATCAGGACCACGGCGCGGCCGTCGACGATGATCTCGGTGTCGATCGGGTCCCGGGTCGTGCCGGCGACGTCGCTGACGATCGTCCGCTGTGAGCCGAGCAGGGCGTTGAGCAGTGAGGACTTGCCGACGTTCGGACGGCCGAGGATCGCGACGCGGGGTCGCTCGTCCTCGTCCTCGGCCCCACCGCCCCGCGGGCCCAGCTCGACGATCCGGTCGAGCAGATCGCCGGTGCCGAGCCCATGCGTGGCGCTGACCGCGATCGGCTCCCCGAGTCCAAGTCCGTAGAGCTCAGCGAGCAGATGATCGGCGCCGGGGCGGTCGACCTTGTTCGCGACGACGAGCACCGGGCGATCGGCCGCGCGCAGCAGAGCCGCCACCTCCGCGTCGCCCGGCCCGAGGCCGGCCCGGGCGTCGACCACGTGCAGGATCAGGTCCGCGTCGGAGATCGCCTCGCGGGCCTGGTCCTGCACCGCCCTCGAGAGCGAGTCCCCGGCCGCGAGGTCGACCCCCCCTGTATCGATCAGCGTGATCCGCCGGCCGTTCCACTCGCAGTCGATCTCCCTGCGGTCGCGCGTCACTCCCGGCTCCTCGTGCGTCACCGCCTCTCGCCGACCGGCGAGGCGATTGACCAGGGTGCTCTTGCCGGCGTTCGGGTAGCCGACGACGGCGACCTTCACGCCAGCCCCCGCTCCCCGGCGAGGGCGGCGATCCGATCGACCACGGCCTCGATGCCGAGCCCGGTGGTGTCGACCTCGACCGCGTCGGCCGCCGCCCGAAGGGCGCCATGCTCGCGACCCCGGTCGCGACCGTCGCGATCTCGCTGCTCAGCCAGCACCTCGCCGGAATCGCGACCCGTCTCGGCGGCGCGCCGGCGGGCGCGCTCGCCCTCGGACGCGGTCAGGAAGACCTTCAGCGGCGCCTCGGGGCAGACCACCGTGCCGATGTCACGGCCCTCGGCGACCCATCCGCCGTCGGCGACGAGCCGGCGCTGCCGCTCGACCATCGCCGCCCGCACCCCCGGATGGACGGAGACCTGCGAAGCCGCGACGCTGACTGCGGGCTCGCGAATCGCGGCGCTGACGTCCTCTCCCGCGATCAGGGCGGCGCCGCCGCGCAGCTCGAGGTCGAGGCTGCGGGCGAGCGGCTCGACCTCGGTGGGGCTCGCGGGATCCGCGCCGGCGCGTAGCGCTGCGAGCGCCACGCAGCGGTACATCGCGCCGGAGTCGAGGTAGGTGAAGCCGAGGCGCTCGGCAAGCGCGCGGGCAACGGTTGACTTGCCGGCACCCGCGGGGCCGTCGATAGCGATCACCATGGCGGCGTCAGGGTACCCGGCCCGATCTGGTCTACCCTTGGCGACGTGCGCAGCTGGTCCCTGAACGAGATCGATGTTCCTCCTCAGGCCCCGGAGGTGCTGGTCTCGACCGACGAGGCCAGGGCGATCGCGATCGAGCTCCCGGCCGGCGACAAGCTCGGCGAGCATCAGGTCCATGAGCGGGCCTGGCTGGTCGTCGTCAAAGGCCATGTCGAGGTCACCGAGCCGGACGGGGAGTGGGCCTCAGGGGGGGTCGGCCTGCTGGTCGAGTTCGGGCCGAACGAGCGGCACGAGATCTCTGCGACCGAGGACAGCCGCCTCCTGCTGATGCTCTCACCCTGGCCCGGCAAGGGCCACCCGAGCAGCCCGGACTGAGCTCACGCCCCGAGCGCCGCGAGGTCGGACTCGAAACCCGGATAGCTGACCTCGGCGGCCTCGATGCCGTCGACATCGACCCCCCGATCCGAGGCGAGGCCCGCAACCGCGCCGAGCATCGCGATCCGGTGATCGCCCGCCGACTCGATCGTGCCACCGACGAGGGACCCGGTGCCGCTGACGACGAAGCCGTCGTCGGTCGCCTCGATCTCCGCCCCGACAGCCCCGAGCCCCTCGACGACGGTCGCGATCCGATCCGATTCCTTGTGGCGCAGCTCCTGGGCGTCGGCGACGGTCGTCTCGCCCTCGGCGAAGCAGCCGAGCAGGGCGACCAGTGGCAGCTCGTCGATCGCCAGCGGCACCTCGGAGCCGCTCACCCGGGTCGCCCGCAGCTCGCCGTGGCGGGCCGTGATCGACCCGACCGGCTCGCCGGCCTGCCAGCCCGTCTCCTCGACCTCGATCCGCGCGCCCATCCGGTTGAGGACGCCGAGCAGCCCGACCCGGGTGGGGTTGAGGCCGACGCCCTCGACGCGGACGGCACTACCGGGGACGAGCAGGCCCGCGGCGATCTGGAACGCGGCCGATGAGAGATCGCCCGGGACCGTCAGATCTGGCAGCGCAAGTCGCTCCGCCGGCTCGACCGTGACCGCCGCCGGCGACGGCCCGGTCGGCAGCGCCGTCCGCGGCACGCTGTCGATGCTCGCCCCCGCAGCGGCGAGCATCCGCTCGGTGTGGTCACGGGTCGGCTGCGGCTCGCGGACGGTCGTCGACCCCTCGGCGAGCAGGCCGGCGAACAGCAGGCACGACTTGACCTGGGCGGAGGCAACGGCGAGCGTGTGGTCGATCCCCGCGAGCGCGGCGCCCTCGACCCTCAGCGGCGCCGATCCATCGCGGGTTGCGATCCGGGCTCCCATCTCGGTCAGCGGGTCAGCGATCCGCCCCATCGGGCGGGCGCGGATCGAGTCGTCGCCGTCGAGCTCGAAGCTGCGCCCCTCCTGTCCCGCGAGCCAGCCGGTGATCAGCCGGATCAGCGTTCCGGCGTTGCCGACGTCGATCGGCGCCGAGGCCCGCGGCCCGCGCAGGCCGACCCCCTCGATCTCGACCGACAGCGAGCCACCGGGGTCGCCGTCGACGCGAACCGCAGCGCCAAGCGACTCGATCGCACCCAGCGTGCTGCGTGTGTCGGCCGCATCCAGATAGCGCGATATCCGGCAGGCTCCGTCGCCCATCGCGGCGATCAACGCGGCCCGGTGCGAGATCGACTTGTCGGCGGGGGCGACGACCGCGCCGGCCAGCGCCGAGGCGGGAGCGAAGCGACGCCTCGCCATCAGGAGCCGCCGGAGACGGCACTGACGCCGTGACCGAGATCGCTGACGATCGCGGTCGCGCGCTCCGCCTCCTCAGCGCCGGCGACCCAGATCGAGATCGCCCCCGTGCGGTGATCGGAGGCGGGGGCGAGGCTCAGGTCCTCGATGTTGACGCCGGCGCGGCCCAGGGCGAGGGCGAGCTCGGCGACCACGCCGGGGCGGTTCTCGACCGCGAGCCGCAGCTCGAACAGCCTGCCGCCCGGGTGACCGGAGTCGAGCAGCGCCTCGCGGTCCTCGGCCGCCGACGCCTGCCAGGCCGAGAGCCGGTCGGCATCGCCCTCGCGCAGCAGGCGGGAGGCCTCGCCGAGCCTCTCGATCACCGCGTCGACCTCGTCCGCGACCACGTCGGCGTTGGAGGCGAAGATGTCGCCCCAGATCGACGGGTTGGCGCCGGCGACCCGGGTCGTGTCCCGGAAGCTGCGACCCACCTCGGCGCGCCGGTCGTCGCCCGTCAGGGTCTGCGCCGCGCGGGAGGCGAGCACGTTGGCCAGCACGTGTGGCAGGTGACTGATCGTCGCCATCGCACGGTCGTGATCGACCGGATCGATCGCCAACGGCCGCGCCCCGATGTCGGCGACGAAGTTGTGAAGGCGGTCGAATACGACGCCCTCCGATGTGTCGGTCGGCGTCAGGAACCAGCGGGCGCCCTCGAACAGGTCGGCGCGGGAGTTCTCGACCCCCGCGGTCTCCGCACCGGCGAGCGGATGGCCGCCGATGAAGCGCGCACCCCCGCGAAGCCCGGCCACCGCCTCGGCCAGCCCGGCCTTCGTCGAGCCGACATCGCTGACCCCGGTACCCTCGCCGCTGTGCTCGAGCACCTCGGCTACGAGCGCGGGCAGCGAGTAGACCGGCGCCGCGCAGAAGGCGAGATCGGCATTCGCCACGGCCGCCGCCACGGAGTCGGCGACGACGTCGACGGCGCCGAGGTCCAGCGCCCTGTCGGCGGTCTCGCGGTCGGGGTCGAAGCCGACGACCTCGGTCTCGAGCCGCCGCTTTGCCGCGAGCCCGATCGAGCCACCGATCAGCCCGACGCCGAGCACGGCCAGCTTCATCGCGGTGCAGCCGATCCGCCGTGGCTCAGACGGCGGCGGCCGTCTCCCTGCCGGCGACGGCGGAAACCGCGCCGAGCTGCTGAACGTAGTCCGCGAACCCCTCGGTGGCCAGCGCCTGCGGCCCGTCGCAGATCGCGGCATCGGGCTCGTTGTGCACCTCGACGATGATCCCGTCGGCGCCGGCCGCGACTGCGGCCATCGACATCGGCCCCACCCAGTCGCGCCGGCCGGCCGCGTGGCTCGGGTCGACCACGACCGGCAGGTGCGTCATCTCCCGCAGCGCCGGGATCGCCAGCAGGTCGAGCGTGAACCGGTAGGAGCGCTCGTAGGTCCTGATCCCGCGCTCGCAGAGGATCACCCGCTCGTTGCCCTCCTTGAGCACGTACTCCGCTGACATCAGCAGCTCCTCCAGGGTCGCCGCCAGGCCTCGCTTGAGGAGCACGGCGCAGTCGCTCCGGCCAACCTCGGTCAGCAGGTTGTAGTTCTGCATGTTGCGGGCGCCGACCTGGATCACGTCGGCGACCTCGGCCACGTCCTCGACGTCGCGGACGTCGAGCAGCTCGGTGACGACCGGCAGGCCGGTCTGCCGCTTCGCCTCCTGAAGGAGCCGCAGGCCCTCGCGACCGAGGCCCTGGAACGAGTACGGCGAGGTGCGGGGCTTGTAGGCGCCACCGCGCAGCATCGAGGCGCCGGCGTCGCTCACGCAGCGCGCGACCTCCAGCACCTGGTCGCGGCCCTCGACCGTGCACGGGCCGGCGATCAGGGTGAGGTGCCCGCCGCCGACCTCGACGCCGTCGACCTCGAACAGGGAGCGCTCGCCCTTGCGGAACTGCGAGGAGGCGAGCTTGTACGGCTTCAGGATCGGGACCAGATGGTCGACGCCGGCGACCCCCTCCAAGCCCAACGCCTGGACCCTGTCACGGTTGCCGATCGCCCCAATCACGGTCAGCACCTCACCGGTGGAGACGTGCGCGGAGCAGCCGGTCGAGCGGACGCGGTCGGCGACGGCTGCGATCTGCTCCTCGGTTGCCTCGGGTTTCATCACGATCATCATCTTCGTAGTTGCCTTTCAGTCCTGGGAACTCGGTCTGGCCCGGCGGCGCGCCTTGCCGCTCGTGTCTACGCGGGTCGGCGGCTGGGGCGGCGTTCGGCGGGTCTCATCCAGTGCTTCGAGAGAGGCGGCTGGGGGCGGTGCCCAGGGCCGAACGCCTAGCTAAATCGGGTAAACCAGGAATAGACATGGGCATGCAGCGGCGGCGCCGGAAGGGCGCGCGTGGTGCTTGGGAGCATGCCGGTCATCGCGTTCCTTTTTACCACGCCGCAGGTCCGGGCGCAAAGCTGCGCGGGAAGCGCGGCTAGAGCAGCTCGGCAAGCGTCTCCAGGAAGCGCTCGTTCTCGGAGGGGGTGCCGTAGGTAACGCGGATGTGCCCCGGGCCGCCAAGGGGGGTTCCGGCGCGAACGATGAAGCCGCGGCGCCCGAGCGACTCGACCAACTCGGCCTCGCCGCGGTCGCCGAGGTCGATCCACGAGAAGTTCGCCTGCGTCTCGGCGGTCGCCAGTCCGAGCGAGTGCAGCTCCTCCTCCATGCCGATCCGCTCGGCGACGGTGGCCGCTACCCGCCGCTCGACGTCGTCCTGGTGAATGATCGCCTCGGCGCCGGCCGCCTGCGCCAGCAGGTTGACGCTGAACGGCTGCCGAACGGCGTCAACGGCGCCGCGGAACCTGGCCGAGCCGAGGGCGTATCCGCAACGCAGCCCGGCCAGCCCGTAGACCTTCGAAAACGTCCGGAGCAACACGAGGTTCGAGAACCTGCGGAGCAGATCGACGGTCGCGAACGGGTCGTCGCTGACCTGCAGCTCGATGTATGCCTCGTCGAGAATCACGGTCACGTGGGCCGGCACGCGCTCGAGGAACGTGGCGATCCGCGCCGCCGGGATGTAGGTACCGGTCGGGTTGTTCGGGTTGCAGATCAGGACCAGCTGAGTCGCGGCGGTGATCTCGGCCGCCATCGCGCCGAGATCGTGCTCGTAGCCGGCGAGCGGCACCGGGATCTCGCGGGCGCCGCTGAGCGGCCCGAGCTGCGGGTACATCGAGAAGGCGGGCCAGCCGTAGACGATCTCGGCGCCGGGCTCGCAGAGCGCCAGCGCAGCGGCGAGCAGGATCTCGCAGGAGCCGTTGGCGACGGCGATCCCGGCCGGGTCGAAGTCGTAGCGGTCGGCGATCCGCCTGCGCAGCAGTGCGGCGTGCTGATCCGGATAGCGGTTGGCGCCCGCGCCGGCCGCGGCGATCGCATCGACCACCGCGCCATGGGGTCCCCACGGCGACTCGTTCGAGGCGAGCTTGACCACGTCCTCGGTCTCGTACCTCTGGCGGGCAAGCTCGAGGTCCATGCCGCCCTCGTAGTGCGGCAGCTGCTCGAGCTTCTTCGCGAACTGGATGCTCATCACGGCCGCCTCACTGGGCCGAGTGGAGGTCGGAGCGAAGATCCTGGGCGGCGCCGAGGTAGGCGTGAGCCGGCTGATGGTCGGCGGCGGCGTAGTAGTGGACCATCGCCCGGATCACCCGCTCCATCGAGCCCGGCACGACCATCTCTCGGGTGCAGAGCAGCGGCACCGACTCGAGGCCGATGCGGCGCGCGGCGACCGCAGGGAACTCGGCGTTGAGGTCATCGGTGCAGGTGAGGATGCAGCTGATCATCTGCTCGGGCCGCAGGCCGTTTCGGTCCATCAGCTCGCGCAGCAGCCGATCGGCGGTCGCCAGGATCGAGTCACGGTCGTTGCCGGCGGCCTGGGCCGCGCCGCGCACGGCGAAGACGCGCTCCGACTCGCTCACGGGCGCTCCCCCCCGGTGTCGGACGCGGGATCCATCTCCCCAGCATCCTTCCAGAGCCGCCGCAACTCCGAACGGCCGAGCCTGCGGCTGCGGCCCTCCGGGAGGTCGCCGAGCCGCAGCGAGCCGAAGCCGACCCGACGCAGGTTGACGACCCGGTTGCCAACCCGCTCGAGCATCCTCCGAACCTGGCGATTGCGGCCCTCGCTGATCGTGATCTCCAGGCTGCGCTCTCCCCTGCGTCTGACCCGAGCGGGGCCGGTCGGCCCGTCGTCGAGGACGACGCCGTCGCGCAAGCGCCCGATCTGCGCCTCGGTCGCCGGATCGCGCAGCGAGACCTCGTAGATCTTCGGGACCGCGTAGCGGGGATGGGTCAGGCGGTTCGCCAGCTCGCCGTCGTTGGCAACCAGGATCAGGCCGGTCGAATCGGCGTCGAGCCGGCCGACCGGATAGAGGCGGCGGGCCGACTCGACGAGGTCGACGACCGCCCGCCGCCGGCCGGGCTCGGAGGCCGTCGAGACCACCCCGGGCGGCTTGTTCAGCATCCAGACCTCGCGCGGCTCGGGCCCGACCGCGCCCCCGTCGACCGCGACCATGTCCCGCGGCTCGACGTTGCGCGCCGGGTCGGTGACGATCTCGTCGCCGACGGTGACCCTGCCGGAGGCGATCAGGCGCTCGGAGGCGCGCCGCGAGGCGACGCCGCTGTGGGCCAGGTACTTGGCGAGCCGCATCGCGCCAAAGCTAGTGGACGGCGTGGCCCGCCTCGGCCAGCGCGGCGAGCGCCCGGCCGAGGCTGTCGGCGGGGACGAGCAGGTAGTCGGTGTCGAAGCTCGACAGCGCGAAGATCGGGATCCCGGCGTCGGCCAGCGGCGCCGCCAGCGAGACGAGCACCCCGGTCAGCGTGTGCTCCAGGGTGCCGGCGACGCGGATCGCGCGCCAGCCCCGACTGCGCTCGGTGCCCGACGGCGCCAGGGACCCATCGCAGACGATCGACAGCTCGGCATCGGTGCGCATCACCGAGAGCAGGGGGCTCTCGGTGGTCGTCGCCCAGGCCGGCAACTCCGCGTCGGGCGGGAGCCGGCAGATGTCGTATTGCCCGGCGAGGGCCTCGACCGCGAATCGCGAACCCGCTCCCGGGTCAGGGCCCATCCGCTCAGCCGCCGCGCTGTTCCCCAGCCTTGAGCAGGCGCTCGCGCAGCTCCGCCGCGTCCTCGGGCGTCGGATCGAACCGCGCGACGTTCGGAAGCCGATCGAGGCCGCTGAGGCCGAACAGGCGCTCGAACAGCTCGGTCGTCGCGTAGATCGTCGCTCCGAACCGCGACCGGCCCGTCTCCTCGATCAGGCCCCGCTCGGCCAGGGTCTGCACCGCCGACTCCGAGCTCACCCCGCGGATCCGGGCGATCTCGGGGCGGGAGACGGGCTGCAGGTAGGCGATGATCGCGAGCGTCTCCGCCTGGGCCTGGGTCAGCGGAGGGGTCTTCGGCTTCGACAGCAGTCGCCGGGCCGGGAGCTCGGCCTGCGGCTCGGTCGCCAGGGTGTAGCCACCTGCGACCTCCTTGAGCACGAGCCCGCGCCGGCCCGGGGCGAGCTCCTCGGTGAGCAGATCGATCGCGTTCCGGACCTGGACCTCGGGGACCTCGCAGGCCTCGATCAGCTCCTCGACCGCAACCGGGTCAGGGGAGAGGAACAGCAGCGCCTCGATCGTGCGCGCGAGATCTGCGGCGGAGCTCAAGCCGGCATCGACCCCCGATCACGGGCCGGCCCGACGGCCTCGCCGGCGACGATCTCGATCGGGCCCAGGGCCTGTCGCTGATTCCAGGTCGCCTCGCCGGTCTTGTGCAGCTCGAGCAACGCGAAGATCGTCACCGCCTGGGTGAGCCGGTCCTCGGTCCCGAACGAGTCGTCGAAGTCGAGACGGGTTCGGGAGCCGAGCAGGTCGCGCAGCACCTCGAGACGGCGCTCGATCGAGACGGTCGGCCTGATGTGCGAGGTGTCGAGCCGGGGCGGGGTCCGGAGCAGGTCCCCGAGCGCCGCACCGAGCAGATCCGGGTCGTAGACGGGCCGCGCCGCCTCGACCGAGACCTGCCGCAGTCGTCGCGGCAGGGGCGCGGAGCGATAGAGATGGGGGCGCTCGGACTCGAAGCGCTCGGCCAGGTCCTGGCCGGCCGCCTTGTAGCGCCGGTACTCGAGCATCCGCGCGAGCAGCTCCTCCGCCGCCTCCTCGGGCCCGAGGTCGAGCTCGGCGTCGTCTTCGTCGGGCAGCATCAGCCTCGACTTCAGCTCGAGCAGCGCGGCGATCAGCAGCAGGAACTCGGTCGCCGCCTCGAGATCGAGCTCGCCGGTCTGATCGAGCCTGGCGATGTAGGCCGCGCAGACCTCGCCGAGCTCGACCTCGAGCAGGCTGATCTCCTCACGGAGCACGACGGCGAGCAGCAGGTCGAACGGCCCGGCGAAGACGTCGAGGTCGAGCTGCAGGTCGGCGGATCGCATTCCGGGAAGGGTAGGCGCAGCGGCGGTCGCCTCCGCGCCCGGGTCGCCGGGCCGTTGCGGGCGCCGCCGGGCGGGCCTCCGCGGACCGCAATAGGATCGCCGACCGTGCCGAGGCGAGAGGCAGCGATCGTGATCGAGGGGCTCGAGGTCGACCGCGGCGGCAGGCGGGTGCTTCCAGGGATCTCGCTCTCGATACCGGCGGGGACGGTGACCGGGCTGCTCGGGCCGAGCGGATCGGGAAAGACGACGCTGATCAGGGCGATCGCGGGGGTGCAGATCGTCGCCGGCGGCGCGATCACCGTGCTGGGCAGGCCGGCGGGCGATCCGGCGCTCCGCCCGCGGGTCTCCTACGTGACCCAGGCGCCGTCCGTGTACGGCGATCTCACGGTGCGCGAGAACCTGCGCTACTTCGGACGGATACTCCGCGTCGGAGAGGAACGCCTGGAGGAGGTGATCGCGACGGTCGGCCTCGACGACCACGCCGGCCAGGTCGTCAACACGCTCTCCGGCGGCCAGCGCAGCCGCGCGTCACTTGCCGCGGCGCTGCTCAACCGTCCCGAGCTGCTGCTCCTCGACGAGCCGACCGTCGGGCTCGACCCCGTGCTCAGGGCGTCGCTGTGGAAGATGTTCGGAGAGCTCGCGGCGCAGGGGACGACGCTGCTGGTCTCCAGCCACGTGATGGACGAGGCAGCCCACTGCGAGGGCCTGCTGCTGCTCCGCGAGGGTCGGATCGTCTTCGACGGCACCCCGGACCTGCTCCGCGAGCGGACCGGCAGCGCCGATCTGTCGGCGGCCTTCCTGCGCCTGATCGAGAGCCGGGAGCGCGGCGCGTGAGCCTGCAGAGCACGATGGCGACGGCGGCGCGGGTGCTCGAGCAGCTGCGCCGCGACCCGCGCACGATCGCGCTGGTGATCGCGGTCCCGATCGTCCTCATCGCGCTGCTCAAGTGGGTCTTCGACGGCCAGCCGCAGACCTTCGATCGGATCGGCGGCCCGCTGGTCGGGATCTTCCCGCTGATCTCGATGTTCCTGGTCACCTCGATCACGATGCTGCGCGAGCGCGTCACCGGCACGCTCGAGCGCCTGATGACGATGCCGCTGACGAAGCTCGACCTGCTCGCCGGCTACGGGGTTGCCTTCGCGGCGCTGGCGACCGTGCAGGGTGTGATCGTCGGGGCTGTGTCGTTTCTGCTGCTCGGCCTCGACGTGGCCGGCTCCGAGCTCGCGGTGATCGCGCTGGCCGTGCTCAACGCGGTGCTCGGCATGGCACTCGGCCTGCTCGCCAGCGCCTTCGCCCGGACCGAGTTCCAGGCGGTGCAGTTCATGCCGGCGTTGATCCTCCCGCAGCTGCTGCTCTGCGGTCTGTTCGTCCCGCGCGAGCAGATGGCCCCGGCGCTCGAGACGCTCTCCTGGGCCCTGCCGATGACCTACGCCTACGAGGCGCTGGAGCGGGTCAGCACGGTCGGCGAGCTCGGCGCGCGGGGCGCCCTCTACACCGTGATCGTCGCCGGCGCCGCGCTGCTCTCCCTGGCGCTCGCCGCGTTGACCCTGCGGCGCCGTACCCCGTGAGCTTCCGAGCCGCCGAGCTCAGCGCGATCGGGCGGTCGGCGGGCCGACACCCATCGCCTCGCGCACGTCCGCCAGCGTTCCGGCCGCGATCGAGCGGGCCCGCTCGGCCCCCGCCGCCAGGCTGCGCTCGAGCTCGCCCTCGTCAGCGCGCAACTCCCGGTAGCGATCACGCACCGGCGCCAGGTACTCGACGGTGGCCGCGGCCACCGCGGCCTTGAAGTCGCCGTAACCGCTGCCCTCGAACTCGCTCTCGATCGCCTCGACCTCGCAGCCGCGGATCGCCGCGAGGATCTCGATCAGGTTGCCGATCCCCTCCTTGCCCTCGCCGCGGCGGACCTCGCGACCTGAGTCGGTGACCGCGCTCTTCAGCTTCTTGGTCACGATCTCGGGATCGTCGAGCACGTAGACGGTGCCCTGATCGGAGCTCCCGGTGGTCGACATCTTCGAGCTGGGATCCTGGAGGTCCATGATCCGCGCGCCCTGCGCGGGAATCCGGTGGGCGGGCTCGACCAGGGTCGGCCCGAAGCGCTCGTTGAAGCGCCGGGCGATCTCGCGCATCAGCTCGATGTGCTGACGCTGGTCGTCGCCGACCGGAACCACCGTCGCCCGGTAGGCGAGCACGTCCGCGGCCTGCAGGATCGGGTAGTTGAACAGGCCGGCCGAGACGAAGGCCCCGCGGCGATCCTCGAGCAGCTCCCGCTTCGCCTTCCACTGGTGCATGCGGTTGAGATCGCCCCAGGCGGTGACGGCCGAGAGCAGCCAGCAGAGCTCGGTGTGCTCGCGGACGTCGCTCTGACGGAAGAGGACGCAGCGCTCCGGGTCGAGCCCGGCGGCGAGCAGGATCGCGATCGTGTCGTGCACCCGCGCGCGGAGCTCGGTCGGCTCGTAGTCGAGGGTGATCGCGTGCAGGTCGACGATGCAGTAGATCGCTTCGCCCTCGGCGACGCGATCCTGGCCCTCGACGTACTGACGGATCGCTCCGATGTAGTTGCCGAGGTGCTTGCGCCCGGTCGGCTGGATGCCGCTGAAGATCCGATCCGCCGTGTCAGGGACTGAGCTCACTCCCCCAATCTATTGCCGGCGCCCGGCGGGTGCCCGGGCGCCCAACGATCAGCCGATCCCGAGCCGAGCCGCAACCTGCGCGTCCTGGGCCTCCATCGTCCTCCGCACGAGCCCGACCAGCTGATCCGGCGCCTTCTCGAGCGAGCCGGTGTCGTGGGGCGGGTCGGGGTCGTACTCGATCGCGAGCTGCACGGCCTGGGCCGCGGTCTCGCCGAGCAACAGCTCGACCAGGCGCAGCGCCATGTCGATCCCCGACGAGACGCCCGCCGCCGTGATCACCTTGCCGCGCTCGACGACCCGCTCGGCGACCGGGTTGGCGCCGAGCTCGGCGAGGGCGTCGCGGGCGGCCCAGTGCGTGGTCGCATCGACACCGTCGAGCAGGCCCGCGGCCGCGAGCAGCAGCGAGCCCGTGCAGACCGACGTCGTGTAGCGAGCTGCCCGCGTGCACGGCGACGAGCCAGTCGGTGTAGGCGTTCGGGCGCTCGAGCCAGCGCCGGTTGCCGAGGCCGCCGGGCACGACCACGATCTCGGGCGTTCGCAGATCGTCGAAGGCGGCATCCGCCGCGACGCCGAGCGACCCGGACTCGGTCCTGTAGATGCGGGGCTCGGGCGCGCAGAAGACGACCTCGCTGCCCGGCATCTGCTGGAGCACGTCGTAGGGCCCGACAGCGTCGAGCGCGGTGAAGCCGTCGTAGATCGGAATTGCGATCTGCATCTCGAGCTCCTTGTCCGGGGACGGCCGGCGGGGACGGGTGCCGCGGGCCGGCCGCGCATGGGTTGCAACGCATTCTGCTCGGTCGGCGCCGCTCAGGCCGCGGTGGTCGCGGGACCGGTCGTCCCCTCGTCCCGGGTCAGCCGGTAGGCGAGGTAGACCGGCACCACCGAGATCAGGATCACCAGGACCGCGACCACGTTGACGATCGGCAGCTGATTCGGGCGTGAGAAGTTGGTGAAGATCCAGATCGGCAGGGTCTGGTCCCCCGCCCCGGCGGTGAATGTGGTGACGATGATCTCGTCGAAGGACAGCCCAAAGGCGAGCAGCGCACCGGCGACGAGCGCCCCGCGCATGTTCGGCAGAGTGACCATCCTGAACGTCTGCCAAGGCCCGGCGCCGAGATCGGCGGCCGCCTCCTCGAACGAGGTGGAGAGCCGCCGCAGGCGGGCGATGACGTTGTTGTAGACGACGACGATGCAGAAGGTGGCGTGGCCGACGACGATCGTGAACAGGCTGAGATCGACGCCGAGGACCTGGGTGAAGGTGGTGTTCAGGGCGACGCCGGTGACGATCCCGGGCAGGGCGATCGGCAGGATCACGAGGAACGAGATCGTCTCCCGGCCAAAGAAGCGATATCGCGAGACAGCCAGGGCGGCGAGCGTCCCGAGCAGCAACGCGACCGCGGTCGCGACGAGCCCCACCTGCGCCGAGGTTAGGAACGCGTCGCGCGCTCCCGGGTTGTCGAGGGCCTTCCCGAACCAGTCGAGGGTCAGCCCCGACGGCGGCCAGGTCAGGGTTCGCGAGGGGTTGAACGCGTAGACGACGATGATCGCGAGCGGCACGTAGATGAACGCGAGCGTCAGCGACGAGCCGACCCGCAGGAGAAGCTTCGATCGGCGCGAGAGTCGCATCAGACGTGCTCGAAGGCGCCAAGCCGTCGGGCGAGCAGCAGGTAGACGACCATGATCATGATCGGGACCGTGGCGAACGCGGCTGCGAGCGGCAGGTTGTTGGTGATGTTGGCGTAGACGACGGTCCCGATGAACTGGGTCGAGCTGACCAGCTGCGGCGCGATGAAGTCCCCTAGGGTCAGCGAGAAGGTGAAGATCGAGCCGGCAACGATCGCGGGGAAGACGAGAGGCAGGATGACCCGCCGGAAGGTGAGGCCGGGATGCGCGCCCAGATCCTCGGAGGCGCTCAGCAGGGAGTCCGGCAGTCGCTCGAGCCCGGCGTAGATCGGGATCACCATGTACGGCAGCCAGATGTAGCTCATCACGATCCAGACGGCGACATTGCCGTAGCCCGGACCGTCGAGGCCAAACGGCGCGAGCGCCCAGTTCAGCGCGCCCTCCTGACTGAGGATGGTCCGCCACGCATAGACCTTGACCAGGTAGGCCGACCAGAGCGGGACCAGAACTGCGACCACGAGCATTCCCTTGGCCCGGGGGCCCGCCACCTTCGCCATGTAGAAGGCAAGCGGCAGCGCGAGCAGCACGTCGGTGAGCGTGACCAGCGCCGCGATCAGGACCGTCCGGCCGGCGATCGAGCGGTAGACCGGCTCGGTGATGATCTGCTCGTAGTTGTCGAGCGTGAACGTCTGCTCGACCTCGCCGCTGAGCTCGCCCAGCGTCCAGAAGCTCGCGGCAAGGAGCACGGCCAGCGAGCCGAGGTAGCCGATCACCAGCCATCCGACCGGGCCGGCGAGCAGCGCCGAGACCTGGAGCCGGGGTCGGCCGTGGAGGAGGTCGGCGAGCCTACGGCCCACCGACCTCCTCGGCGCTGACGACGCTACGTCTGCGGCTTCCACGGTCGTCCGGATTCGAGCCTCAGGCCCTGGTGATCACCCCTTCACCTCGGTCCATCCCTGGACCCACTCGTCGTATGTCTTGCAGACATCACCGCGATCGTCGCCGCAGTCGGCGACGGGGGTCGTCCAGTAGAACACCTGGTCGAAATAGTCCTCGTCCGCGGCGTGATAGATGTCGCAATGGTTTGCATCGGCGGTCAGGTCGCACGACTTCTCGTTCGCCGGCGCCTCACCGAACCACTCGGCAACCTGCGCGTTCGCCGCTGGGCTGATGATGTGGTTCATCCACAGGTAGGCGCAGTTCGGGTTCTTCGCCTCCGAGCTGACCATCCAGGTGTCCGACCAGCCCGTCGAGCCCTCGACCGGGAGAGTGGTCTCGACCTTCTCGCCGTCGGCCTCGAGCAGGTTGGCGATCACCTGCCAGGTGGTCCCGACCGTGCTGTCGCCGTTCGCAAACGCCGAGATCTCCTTCGTGTAGTCGGACCAGTACTCACCGATGCTCTGGCGCTGCTCCTTGAGCAGAGCGATCGCCGCGTCGAACTGCTCCTGATCGAGCTCGTAGGGATTCGTGATCCCAAGGTCGGGCTCGTGAGTCATCAGGTACAGGGCCGCGTCGGCGATGTAGATCGGGTTGTCGTAGGCAGTCACGCTGCCGCTGTACTCCGACGCCTTGTCGAAGACGACGTCCCAGGAATCGGGCTTGCCGCTGACCTTGTCCGGGTTCCACATCAGCAGGTTCGCGCCGCGTCCGTGCGGAACGCCGTAGTTGGTGCCGTCAACGGTGTTGAACGGCTGATCCTTGAGACTGTCGAACACGTCCGCGTAGTTCGGAATCAGGTCGGTGTTGACAGGCGCGACGTCGCCGCCGTCGATCAGGCGCAGCGTCGCATCGCCAGAAGCCGAGACCGCGTCGTACTGACCGGTCCGCATCAGCTGCACCATCTCGTCGGACGTGTTGCCGATCTTGACGTTCACCTGGCAGCCGGTCTCCTTCTCGAAGTCGGTCACCCAGTCGACCTTCGGGTCGGTCGAGCCGTCCTCGACGTAGCCGGCCCAGGCGACGAGGTTGACCTCGCCCTCGGCAGCGCCAAGCTCGGTCGGTGCGCCGCTGTCTCCTCCGTCGCCGCTGTCGTCGCTTCCGCACCCGACCGCGAATGCGGCAATGAATGCACTGAGCCCGGCGACGATGAGCCAGGCCCATCTCGCCGAACGTTGGTCCGCTCTCATGGATTCTCCTCTCTCTTGGCGACCGGGACCGTGTGCTCCCGGCGCCAGCCAACAACAACCTGTCGTCCCCGCTGCTCGTGGGCCTCTCGCGAGGTCTCCTCGAGGTTCTGGCGGACGACCTGGACCTCCCCTCCCGCTTCCAGCTCGATCATGTACCGGGTCACCATCCCGGCGTAGGCGACGTCGGCGACCGTCCCGCGCTCGGTCTCCAGGCCGCTGTCGCTCGCACCCTCGGGGAGCAGACGGATCTTCTCCGGCCTGACGGTGAAGCTGACGCCACCCCGCTCGAGCAGGTTCGAGGTGCCGACGAAGGCGGCGATGAACTCGCTCGCGGGGTGCTCATAGACGGCCTCCGGAGTGCCGACCTGCTCGATCCGCCCCTGGTTGAAGACCGCGAGGCGATCGGACATCGTCAGCGCCTCGTCCTGATCGTGGGTGACATAGACGAAGGTGATCCCGACCCGCTGCTGGATCTGCTTGAGCTCGACCTGCATGTGCTCGCGCAGCTTCAGGTCGAGCGCTCCGAGCGGCTCGTCGAGGAGCAGGACCCGAGGTCGGTTGATGATCGCCCGGGCGAGGGCGACGCGCTGCCTCTGACCCCCTGAAAGCTCGGCCGGCTTGCGGCGGTCGTACCCGGAGAGCTGCACCATCTCGAGCGCCTCCTCCCGCCGGCTCGCCCGCTCGGACTTCGACACCTTCGCGACCCTGAGCCCGAACTCGACGTTCTCGGCAACGGTCATGTGCGGGAACAGCGCGTAGTCCTGGAAGACGGTGTTGACCTGACGGTCGTAGGCAGCACGGTCGGTGACGTCCGACCCCGCCAGCTCGACCCGGCCGGCATCGGGCTCCTCGAAGCCCGCGATCAGCCGCAGCGTGGTCGTCTTGCCCGACCCCGACGGCCCGAGCATCGTGAAGAACTCGTTGCGGGCGATCTCGAGATCAACCCCGGCCACCGCGACCACGTCGCCGAACGACTTCCGCAGGCCGAGCAGCTGCACGTCCGGCGGCTCGCCATCCACCCGGTTGCCGCCACGCGGCACCCGGCTCCCAGTCTCTGGCTGCACTGCCTGCTCCAACTCGTACAAGAACCTCCTGCTCGACGCCACGCTACTCGCATTCCTTCCCGAAATCCGAATCCGGAATGGACAAGGTTGTCCGGGCTCTTGGGCCGCCGCGGCGAACAGCCCCGGACCTGCATCAGGGTCCGCCGAGGCCGTGGCGGGGACCGCCGGAGGTGGGCGGGCAAGCCGGGGCGCCGCTAGACCCGATCCGCCTCAGGGCAGCTCGCGTAGCTGCTGCGACGGGGTGAAGAAGTTCCGATAGGCGAGCGCGGTCGAGACGAGCGCCGCGATCGCGACGCTGCCGAGCAGCACATAGAGCAGGATCAGCTGCAGGCGGACGGCGTCAGTCGGATCGGCACCGGCGAGCAGCATGCCGACCATCGTTCCGGGGAAGAAGATCAACCCGGTGGTCTTGGTCGAGTCGATCAACGCGATCGTGCCCGAGCGGAGCGCACGGCGCACCGCCGGCAGCGCCGCCTCGCGTGCGGTCGCGCCGAGCGCCAGCGTCGCCTCGATCCGCCCGGCCGAGTCGTGGAACTCGTCCCCGAGCCGGTTCAGCGCGACGGCCGACGCGGTCATCGCGTTGCCGACGACCATGCCGCCGACCGGGACCAGATAGCGCGCCTCCGGCTCGAAGATGCCGAGCCCGACGACCAGCCCGAGCGTCGCCGCGGCGGCCAGCGACAGCCCGATCACGAGCGGCAGCATCGCGCCGGGCACGCGCCGGGCGCGGGCGCGGGCGGTGAAGGCGCCGAAGCCGACCATCACGGCGATCAGTGCGAAGACGAAGAGCAGGTTGTCCTGCTCGAAGATCAAGGTGATCACATAGCCGATCGCGGTCAGCTGGATGAAGCTGCGGACGACGGCGATGCCGATGTCGCGCTCGAGGTCGGTCTGACGCCAGGCGGCGATCCCGACAGCCACCGCCACCAGCGCCAGCGAGGCGGCGACGTCGCCCGGGCTGATGTCGATCGTGCTCACGTGGCGAGGCCGACCGCCGGCCGCGACGGCTCGATCTTGATCGCGGCGTCGGTCAGGCGCTCCGCCTGCTGCGGATCGTGGGTTACGACCACCAGCGATAGGTCGCCACGGCGCCGCAGGCGCGAGAGCGCCCGCTCGATCTTCGCCGTCGCCTCAGCGTCGAGCGCGGAGGTCGGCTCGTCCAGGAGCAGGACCCTGGGCTCGACGGCGAGCGCCCGGGCGAGCATCACCCGCTGCTGCTCACCGACCGAGAGCTTGGCGGTGTCGCGGTCGGCGTAGCCGGGGTCGAGGCCGGCGTCGGTCAGCGCCCGGTCGCCGTCGATCTGCTCGTGCCGGGCGAGCTTGGCCGCGTAGATGAGGTTGTCGGCGACGGTCCCCGGAACCAGCGCCGGTAGCTGCGGAACCAGCATCACCTCGCGGCGCAGGGCGAGCACGTCGCGCTCCTCGATCGGCGAGCCCCGGTAGAGAATCCGCCCCGAGTCGGGATCGGCGAGCCGGTTCAGCAGCCGCAGGAGGCTGGACTTGCCGGAGCCCGAGGGCCCGACCACCGCGGTCGCACCCTCCTCGATCAGGGCACTGAAGCGATCCAGCACCGGCTTCTGGCCCCGGCTCAGGCTGACGCTCTCGATCTCGAACAGCATCGCGCCATTATCGGGGCGTCGTGAGCGCGGCGCCGTCAGCGCCGGGCGCAAGATCGCATGCGCGCCGGCCGATACCGCGAAGGAGCCGGCGCTAAGCTCGTGAAACTCACCCCGATGGCACGCGCGATCTGGACAGGCTCGATCAGCTTCGGCCTCCTCAACGTCCCCGTGAAGCTCTACTCGGCGGTCTCCGCCCGCTCGATCAGCTTTCGCGAGCTGCGTCAGGGCGACAACTCCCGGGTCCGCCACAGGAAGGTCGCCGAGGCCGACGGCGAGGAGGTGCCCTACGAGGAGATCGTCAAGGGCTACGAGGTCGCCCCCGAGCAGTACGTCGTGCTGAGCAAGGCCGAGCTCGAGAACCTCGCGCCGAAGAAGACCAAGGCGATCCAGATCGAGGACTTCGTCGATCTCGACGAGATCGACCCGATCTACTTCGATCGCCCCTACTACCTCGGGCCGCAGCCGGGGGCCGAGCGCGCCTACGCGCTGCTGGTCGAGGCGATGTCGACACAGCGCAAGGTCGCGATCGCCCGGTTCGTGATGCGCAACCGGGAGAGCCTCGCCGCGATTCGCGCTACCGGGAAGGTGCTGACGCTGGCGACGATGCGGTTCGCCGACGAGGTCGTCCCACCCGAGCAGCTCGAGGGACTGCTCGGTGAGACCGAGGACGTCGAGCCGAACGAACGCGAGGTCGAGATGGCGAAGGCCCTGATCGACTCCCTCGCGGCCGACTTCGAGCCCGCTGCCTACAAGGACGAGTATCGCGAGGAGCTCTTGGCGCTGATCGAGCGCAAGGCCCGCGGCGAGGATCTCGTCGCGGTCGATGCCGAGGCCCCGAAGCCGACCAAGGCCCCGGACCTGATGGCGGCGCTCGAGGAGAGCCTCGCGGCGGTCAAGGCCGAGGACCTCGGCGCCGGCGGCAGGCCGGCGAGGAAGGCCCCGAAGAAGGCCACGCCCTCCCGCCGGAAGGCGACGAAGACGACGAAGGCCAAGAAGTCGCGGGCGAAGGCCGCGAAGTAGAGGTCGACGGCCGCCGGCTGTCGCTGACGAACCTCGACAAGGTCCTCTACCCGGAGGCCGGCTTCAGCAAGGGCGAGGTGATCGACTACTACGCCCGGATCGCGCCGGCGATCCTCCCCCATCTCGCCGGCCGCGCGCTGACCGTCACCCGCTGGCCCGACGGAGTCGCGGGCAAGCACTTCTTCGAGAAGCGCTGTCCCTCCCATCGGCCCGATTGGGTTCGCACCGAGGCCGTCTGGGCCGGGCGCCGCGCCGGTGAGATCGAGTTCTGCGTCTGCGACGACCGGCCGACGCTGATCTGGCTCGCGCAGCTGGCGGCGCTCGAGCTGCATCCCTCGCTCTCGCTCGCCGACGACGTCGATCGGCCGACGGTGCTGGCGTTCGACCTCGACCCGGGCGAGCCGGCGACGATCATCGAGTGCTGCCGGGTCGGGCTGATGATCCGCGGGCTGCTCGCCGGGCTCGGTCTCGAGTGCTTCCCGAAGACCTCGGGCTCCAAGGGCCTCCAGGTCTACGTCCCGCTCAACTCGGATACGACCTACGAGACGACGAAGCCGTTCGCGCGCGCCGTCGCCCAGGCGCTCGAGCGCCAGCATCCGGAGCTGGTCGTCTCGCGGATGACGAAGGAGCTGCGCCAGGGGAAGGTGTTCGTCGACTGGAGCCAGAACACGGCCTCGAAGACGACGATCGCCGCCTACTCGCTGCGTGCGAGAAGCCGCCCCACGGCCTCGACGCCGCTGCTCTGGGAGGAGGTCGAGTCGGCCGGCGACCCGCTCGAGCTGAGCTTCGAGGGCGCCGACGTGCTCGCGCGGTTCGAGCGTGACGGCGACCCCTTCGCGCCCGTCCTCAGCCTCGAGCAGACGCTGCCGGACGAGCTCTAGGGCGCCGGTCGGCCCGACGGCTGGCGCAGGACCGGGTCGCGGGTCGCGGCGACCTCGTCGAGGCGCCGGACCGGGGTCGTGTAGGGGGCCCCGGTGAGGATCTCCGGATCCTCCTCGGCCTCGGCGAGGATCGAGTCGATCGCCGCGACGAAGCCGTCGAGCGACTCCTTTGTCTCGGTCTCGGTCGGCTCGATCATCATCGCCTCGTCGACGAGCAGCGGGAAGTAGATCGTCGGCGGGTGCATGCCGTGGTCGAGCAGCCGCTTCGCGATATCGAGGGTCTTCGCCCCGAGCGCCTGCTTCGCCGGCTTGCCGCTGAGCACGAACTCGTGCAGCGGGGTCCGCTCGAAGGCGAGCGGCAGATGCCTGCCGGCTCGGCCCTCGCGCATCCGCGCGAGCAGGTAGTTGGCGTTGAGGACGGCCGTCTCCGAGGCCTCCTGGAGGCCGTCTCCGCCGAGGCTGAGGATGTACGCGTAGGAGCGGACGAAGACCCCGAAGTTCCCCTGAAAGCCACGCAGCCGGCCGATCGACGACGGATGATCGTCGCTCAGCCCGAACCGGGGGCCGGCGCCGTTGCCGGACTCGACCCGCTCGACCCGCGGCACCGGCAGGAACGGCTCGATTCGCTCGGAGACCGCGATCGGGCCCGCCCCGGGGCCGCCGCCGCCGTGCGGCTGGCTGAAGGACTTGTGCAGGTTGACGTGGACGATGTCGAAGCCCATGTCGCCGGGCCTGACCTTGCCCATGATCGCGTTCAGGTTGGCGCCGTCGTAGTAGAGGGTCCCCCCTGCCTCGCGGACGACGCGTGTGATCTCGGCGATGTTGGAGTCGAACAGGCCGAGCGTGTTCGGATTGGTCAGCATCAGCGCGGCGGTCTCTTCATCGGCCTTGGCGCGCAGGTCGTCGAGGTCGACGCCGCCGTCGGCCGCCGTCGCCACCTTGACCACCTCGTAGCCCGCCATCGTCACCGAGGCGGGGTTGGTGCCGTGCGCGGTGTCGGGGGTCAGCACCCGCCGCCGCTGCTCCTCCTCGCCGTTCGCGCGATGGTAGGCCCGGGTCAGCAGCAGGCCGGCGAGCTCTCCATGCGAGCCGGCCGACGGCTGCAGGCTGACGTGCGGCAGCCCGCAGATCTCGGCGAGGGAGCGTTCCAGGTTCCACATCAACTCGAGCGCGCCCTGCGCGCGCCGGTCGCGCTGGGCCGGGTGCAGCCGCGCGTGCCCTGGCAGCGCCGCGACCCGCTCGTTGATGCGCGGGTTGTGCTTCATCGTGCACGAGCCGAGCGGGTAGAAGCCCGAGTCGAGGTCGAAGTTCCGCCGCGAGACACGGTTGTAGTGCCGAACGATCTCCGGCTCCGAGACCTCCGGCAGGTCGGCGGGCTCGGTCCGCAACAGCGATGCCGGGATCAACTCCTCGAGCGGCGGCTCGGGCACCCCGGCCCCGGGAAGCACCGCCGCGCGGCGCCCGGCCTGCGAGCGCTCGTAGATCGTCACGGCCCGCTCGCGCTGCATCGGTGACTCCGTGCAGGAGCCCGCCGGCGGGGCCTGGATGCCGGTCTGGGGCAGGGCGCGGCTCACCGGCTGCCCACCCGCTCCCCCTCGGCGCTCCCGCCGAGCGCCCCGGTCACGGCAATCGCCTCCTCCAGAGCCTCGGCCAGACGCTCGATCTCGGCCGCTGACCGCCGCTCGGTGATCGCCACCAAGAGGCCGTCCGGGTGCTCGGGGTAGTCGGGCCCGAGCGGGATGCCCGCGGCGATCCCGCGATCGGCGCAGTGGTCGAGGACCGCGTCGGCGGGGGCGTCGACGGCGATCGCGAACTCCCTCAGCACCGGCGCATCGTTGAGCGGCGTCACGCCCGCGACCGCCGCCAGCCGCTCGCGGGCGAAGGCGGTGCGGCGGGCGAGCAGGGTGCCGAGCTCGACCAGGCCCCGCTTGCCGAGCCAGCTCAGATAGATCATCCCGCCGAGCGCATTCAGCGCCTGGGCCGTGCAGATGTTGTGGGTCGCCTTCTCGCGGCGAATGTGCTGCTCGCGGGTCTGCAGTGCGAGGACGAAGCCGCGGCGTCCGTCGACGTCGGTCGTCTCGCCCGAGATCCTGCCCGGCATCCGGCGCATGTGCTCCTCACGAGCGCAGAAGAAGCCGAACGAGGGGCCGCCGTAGTCGAGCCGCCCGCCGAGAGGCTGTCCCTCGCCGACCGCGATGTCGGCCCCGGCCTCGCCCGGCGGGCGCAAGACGCCGAGCGAGATCGGGTCGCAGGAGACGATCAGCAGCGCGCCGGCGTCGTGGGCGGCGGCGGCAAGCGGCGCCAGGTCCTCGATCGCGCCGAGGTAGTTGGGGTTCTGGACCATCACCGCCGCCGTGTCCTGGTCGAGGGCGTCCGCGAGCGCACCGAGATCGGTGACCCCGTCGGCGAGCGGCACCGTGGCGACGTCGGCTCGGTAGCCCTGCGAATAGGTCGCCAGCGTCTCGCGGGAGTGCGGGTGCATGCCGGCGGACACGACGAACCGCCGGCGCCCGGTGGCGGCGATCGCCAGGTACCCGGCCGAGGCGACGCTCGAGGGCCCCTCGTAGAGCCCCGCCGAGGAGACCGGCAGGGCGGTCAGCTCGGACATCGCCGTCTGGAACTCGAACATGGTCTGCAGGCCGCCCTGAGAGATCTCGGGCTGATACGGCGTGTAGGGGGTCAGGAACTCCGACCGCGAGGTGATCGCGTCGACGATCGCGGGGACGTAGTGGTCGTACATGCCGCCGCCGAGAAAGCAGAGCTCCGACTCCGCGTCGGCGTTGCGGGCCGCCAGCCCCCGCAGCCGCTCGTAGACCTCGGTCTCCGAGAGCCCGTCATCGAGTTGCAGGGGCCGCGACAGGCGCAGATCGTCCGGCACGTCGGCGAACAGCTCCTCGACCGATCCGACGCCGATCGTCGCGAGCATCTGCTCGCGGTCTCGATCGGTGGCGGACGTGTAGCGGGTCATCGGCGGCTGATCTCGGTAATGCGCAGCCTCCGGGATCAGCCCGGAAGCGACTCCCTGGGATGCTAGAGAGGTGCCCGGCGCCGCTGCTGCCGAGGCGGGTGGGGGGCCGGCCTCAGGCGCTCATGCTTCCTCGGCGAGCAGCGCCCTGTAGGCGGTGACGTCGAGCAGCGACTCGGCCTCGGCAGGGTCGGCGAGCTTGACCCTGACCATCCAGCCGGCGCCGTAGGGGTCATCGTTGATCAGCTCCGGGCTCTCGGCCGCCTCGCCGTTGACCTCCGTGACCTCGCCCGAGAGCGGCGCGAACACGTCGGAGACAGCCTTCACCGACTCGATCTCGGCGTAAGCCTCGTCCCTGATCAGCTTGGAGCCGACCTCGGGGGGCTCGAAGAAGACCACCTCCCCGAGCGTCTCCTGCGCGTACCAGGTGATTCCGAAGGTGGCGGTGTCCCCCTCGATCCGCGCCCAGTCGTGCTCGACGTGATATCGGAGATCCTCCGGATAGCTCTCTTCAGCGGCCAACTCTCAACTTCCTTTCTGCTCGGCGGCGGCGCGTGAACGGTTTCGGGCTCGATCGCACACTGAAGCGTTCACGCCCGATCAGCTGCGCTCTTCGATCGTTCTTCTCATCTGCTCTTCTCGTAAAGCGGCATCGGCTTGATCTCTGCGGCCCGCAGCCTGCCACGGATATCGACCTCCAGCGGCGTGCCGGGCTGGGCGAGGTCGGAGCGAACGTATCCGATTCCGGCTCCGAGCCCCAGCGAGGGCGCGAACGTGCCGCTGGTCAGCTCTCCGACCCGCTCGCCCTCGTGCAGCAGCGGGTTGCCGGCCCGTGGGACGCCGCGCTCGCTGAGCGTCAGCGCGATCAGGCGCTCGGCAGTTCCCTCGGCCCGGGCCGCGGCGATCGCCTCGGCGCCGACGAACCCTGTCTCCTCCTTGCAGCACCAGCCCAGCCCGGCCTCGATCGGGTTGCGATCGGGGCCGATCTCGTTGCCGTGCAGGTGAAAGCAGACCTCGAGCCGGAGCGTGTCGCGGGCGCCGAGGCCGGCGGGCTCGGCGCCCGCCTCGAGCAGCGCCCGCCAGACCGCCGCCGCCTGCGCCGGCGGCAGCAGCAGCTCGACCCCGGGCTCGCCGGTGTAGCCCGTCCCGCAGACCAGCGCCGGGACGCCGGCCACCTCGAGCTCGGCGGTCCGCATTCGCGGTGGCAGCTCGTCCCGGGTCAGCCCGGCGACGATCCGCCGCGCCTCGGGTCCCTGCACGGCGAGCATCGCGTAGTCGGCGGCGACGTCATTGACCTCGACCTCCCAGCCTCCGGCGAGCCGGCGGAGGTGAGCGACGTCGGCCGCGTGGTTGGCGGCGTTGGAGACGGTCAGAAAGCGCTCGAGGTCGAGCCGGTAGGTGAACAGGTCGTCGAGGATGCCGCCGTCCGGGGCGCACAGGCACGAGTACTGGGCGCCACCGACCTCGAGTCGGGTGAGGTCGTTGGAGAGGGCGCGCTGCAGGAAGGCCTCCGCCTCTGGGCCGACGGTCTCGATCTCGCCCATGTGCGAGACGTCGAAGACCCCGCAGCCGCTGCGGACCGCCAGGTGCTCGTCCTTGACGCCGACGTACTGAACCGGCATCTCCCAGCCGGCGAACGGCACCAGCCGCGCCCCCGCGCCGCGGTGCTCCTCATAGAGAGGCGTCCGCTTCAGCTCGCCTGCCGCGCTCACGGCCGCGCAGCCTATCGGCACCGCACGCCCGAGACCTCGGCCTACCGAGGCCCGGCGAGGCCGAAGCGGCGCCGCGGGCGCGGCCCGCGATCTCGTCTAGCGGTCTCTGAGGAAGGGCGGGATGTCGATCTCGTCGTCGGAGACCTCGAGCGAGCGCATCTCGCGGTCGGAGCGCTTCAGGCCACTGCGCTCACGGCTGCGGCGACGCACCTCCGCCGGCTGCCGGGCGAGCATCTCGAAGCCCTCGAAGCCGGTCGCGATCACGGTCACGCGAAGCTCGTCCCCCATCGAGTTATCGACGACGGAGCCGAAGATGATGTTGGCGCTGCGGTCAGCGGTCTCGACGACGACGTCCGCCGCCTCGTTGACCTCGAACAGGCCCATGTCCTCGCCGCCGGTGATGTTGAGGAGCATCCCGGTCGCACCGTCGATCGCCGACTCGAGCAGGGGCGAGGAGATCGCCTCGCGCGCGGCCTCCGCGGCGCGGCTCTCTCCGGAGGCCGAGCCGATCCCCATCAGGGCAGAGCCCGCGTCGGCCATGATCGCCCGGACATCGGCGAAGTCGAGGTTGATCAGGCCGGGAACCGTGATCAGATCGGTGATCCCCTGCACGCCCTGGCGGAGGATGTCGTCGGCCTTGCGGAACGCCTCGCTGATCGGCTCACGCCGCTCGACGATGGTCAGCAGCTTCTCGTTCGGAACGATGATCAGGGTGTCGACCTCGTTGCGCAGCCGCTCGATCCCGTCGAGGGCCTGCTGCATGCGGCGCGAGCCCTCGAACTCGAACGGCTTGGTCACGACCCCGACGGTCAGGGCCCCGATCTCCTGCTTGGCGATCTCCGCGATAACGGGGGCTGCGCCGGTGCCGGTGCCGCCGCCCTCGCCGGCCGTGACGAAGACCATGTCGGCGCCCTTCAGCGCCTCCTTGATGTCGTCGCGGCTCTCCGAGGCCGCTCCGGCACCAACCTCCGGGTTGCCGCCCGCACCGAGCCCGCGGGTCAGGTTCTGCCCAATCGCAAGCTTGACGTCGGCCTCGCTACCGCGTAGTGCCTGAGCATCGGTGTTCACCGCGAGGAACTCGACGCCCTTGAGCGAAGCGTCGACCATCCGCGAAACGGCGTTGGTGCCGCCGCCGCCGGCGCCGACGACCTTGATCACCGCCAGGTAACTCGAAGCCTCCATTTGAGCTTCACACGCCTTTCTGCGTTCCGTCCGAAGCTGGACTTGTAGTTGAGTGTTGACGGGCCTCTCCCCCGCACAACTGCCGCAAAGCTAGGGCAGATGGAGTCCTCTGTCAACGCGCCGCAAGTGGCCCTGCAAGATCGATGTCTCAATCCCAACCTGAGGGTTTTGAAACCCTCAGGCGCAACTCGAGTGTTCCTCAACCGCCCTCGACCGGCGTCGGGGCGACCCCCTAGGGGCCGGCCGGCGCCGGTGCGGGGAGCGTCTCGGTGGGCTCCACCGGAACCACGGGCGCGACGGCGGCGGGCTCGATCGGCTCCGCGGCAACTTCCTCCGGCAGGCCGGGCACGCCGCCGGCGACCGGTCGCTCGGCGACGGTCAGATCGATGTAGGCGGCGGTCTCGAGGCCCGGATCGGCGAGCACGGCGGCGGCGGCGATCCATTTCTCCTGCGCGTCGGCGGCGCCCCCGAAGCGCAGCTCGAGGCCACCCTTGAGCCCGACGACGACGCCATGGTCGGGGTCGGTGGTGGCCGCGCCGATCACCGTCACCAGCTCGGCCGGCGCTGCGGCCAGGACCCGGGCCACCTGCAGGGCCCCGCCGCTGATCAGCGCGCCCCTGACCGGGTCCTCGTCCCTGACCTTGATCGCGGTCAGGCCGTCGGGGCGGCCGCCCTCGCGGCTGAGGATGACGCCGTCGCCGGCTACGACGACGCCGGCGGACTTGACGTAGCCGACCGGCTCGCGAAGGTCGACGTCGATCTGCAGGCCGTGCGGGAAGTCGGGTGTCGCGCTGATCGCCCGGACCGTCGGATCGTCGGCGACCGCCGCCTCGAGGGCGGCGCGGTCGACGTTCAGGGTCGTCTGCTCGAGCGCCGCCTCGCGGAGCGCCGCCTCAGCCGTCCCGTTCTGCCCCGCGCCTCCGATCGTCACCTCTTCGACCGCGACCAGCGACGAGTTGCGCAACCAGAAGTGGTAGCCGGCGAAGAGCAGCGCCGCCAGGGCCCCGGCGAGCAGCAGGCGCCGCTTCAGGACCGGCCATCGCGGCAGCGCCGGAACCCGCGGACGGGCGACCGATCTGACCGCTGCGCCCATCAGGAGTCGAGCTCCCATCGATCGGGCCAGCGGATCTCACCGAGCAGCTGGACCTCGGGCTCGAGCTCGACCCCGAAGGCGTCGTGCACGCGCCGGCGCCCCTCGGCCATCAGCTCGAGGATGTCCGCGGTCGTGGCCTCGCCGGCGTTCTCGACGAAGTTCGCGTGCTTCGGCGAGAACCGCGCCCCACCTACCTGCAGGCCGCGACAGCCGGCGGCGTCGAGGAGCTGGCCCGCCGAGCGCCCGCCGGCAGCCGGCTGGTCGGGGTTCTTGAAGGTCGAGCCGAAGGTCTTGATTCCGGAGGGCTGTGCCTCCTTGCGGCGGCTCCGCATCTCGGCAAGCGTCGCCTTGATCGTCTCCGGATCCGCCCTGCTGAGCATGAAGGAGGCGGCGCTGACCACCTCGCCGGGGCGCAGGTTGGAGCTCCGATAGGCGAACCCGAGCTGACTCGGCTCGCGTCGGTCGAGCCCCTGCGGGCCGGCGACGTCGACCCACTCGAGCGTCCGGGCGAGCTCGCCACCGTAGGCGTTGGCGTTCATCCGCACCGCTCCACCGACCGACCCCGGGATGTTGACCCCGAACTCGAGCCCCGAGAGGCCCCAGCGGGCCGCCTTGGCCGCTGCGGAGGGCAGCCGCACGCCGCCGCCACAGAGCACGCGATCGCCGTCGCGCTCGATCTTCGCGAGATCACCCTCGAGCTTCAACACCAGTCCCCGGAATCCGTCATCCGATACGAGCAGGTTCGACCCCGATCCCACTACTCCTACCGGGATGCCCTCCGCGTCCGCATGGGCGAGGACGGCAATCAGGCCGGCCTCGTCCCCCACCCGCGCGAAGAGGTCCGCGGGGCCCCCGGCGCGAACCGTGGTCAGGCGCGCCAGCGGGTAGTCCCTCTCGACGCCGTCGGGCAGGCTCACGGGCGTCGCTCCCCGAGCAGCCGCTCCGCGAGCTCGAACACGTTGCCGGCGCCGATCGTGACCAGCACGTCGCCGGCCCTGAGCTCTGGGGCGAGCACGCGGTCGGCCGTCTCGATGTCCGAAAGCCAGAGCACCCGGCGGCCGTCGCAAGCCTCCGCCGCCGCCCGGACCACGTCGAGCCCGCTGACGCCCTCGAGCTCTCCCACCGGCTGCTCGCGGGCCGCGTATACGTCGAGCACCCCGATCAGGTCGGCAGCCGCGAGCGCCCGTCCGAAGCGACCCGCCAGCGCCTTGGTCCGCGAGTAGAGATGTGGCTGGAAGACGACGATCAGGCGGCCCTGCGGGAGCTCCCGCAAGGCGGCCAGCGTCGCCGCGACCTCGGTCGGGTGGTGCGCGTAGTCGTCGAAGATCAGCGCGCCGGAGCGCTCGCCCCGGCGCTCGAGGCGACGGGCGATGCCCGCAAAGCTGCCGAGCGCCTCGGCCAGCTCGCTGAGCGGAGGCAGGGTGCGCCCAGCCCCGGCGCTGTACAGCGCCGCCAGCGCCGCGGTCGCGTTGATCACGTTGTGCCGGCCGGGAACCGGCAGGCGAACCGGCAGGGTGCCCTCGGGACAGCGCAGCTCGAACTCGCTGCCGCCCGTCTCGGGGCGGACCGCGGCGGCGGTGAAGTCCGCGGCCGCCGCCCCGGCCTCGTCCTCGATCGCGAACGACCGCCCCGCGCCCAGTCGCCGGGCGGGCTCGCCGGCGCCCGCGACCACCTCGCGGGCGGCGCCGCAGAAGCCGGCAAAGGCCTGCCAGAGCGCCGCCTCCCCCGACCAGTGTGCGTGGTGGTCGAGCTCGACGTTGGTGACCAGCGCCACGTCCGGTTGCAGGCGCAGGAAGCTGCCGTCGCTCTCGTCCGCCTCGGCGACGATCACGCCGCCGGTCCCGCAACCGGCGTTCGCCGCCGCACCGCCCGCGCCGGCTCCCAACAGCTCACCGCCGAGGATGAAGGTCGGATCGGCCCCGGTTCGAAGCAGGGCGTGAGCGATCATCCCCGACGTCGTCGTCTTCCCGTGGGCCCCGGCGACCGCGATCAGACGACCCGCGGCAGTCAGCTCGGCGAGCAGCTCGCCGCGGTGCAGCACCCGCTGCCGGCGGTCGCGGGCCCGGACGAGCTCCGGGTTGTCGTCCGCGATCGCGGTCGAGACCACCACCTCGGCGTCCTCGGGAACGGCGTCCGGGTCATGGCCGACGCGCGGCTCGAGGCCCGCCTCGCGAAGCCGCGACATGTAGCTGGAGTCGGCCCGGTCGCTACCGGTGACGCGAGCGCCGAGCCCGCTGCAGATCAGCGCCAGGCCGCTCATCCCCGCACCGCCGATCGCGATGAAGTGCAGTCGCCGGCCGGCTAGAGGTGTGGCAGCGGGCTGATCGCTCATGCGTATCCAAGGATCTCAGCCGCGATCCGCTCGGCGGCGTCGGGCTTGGCGATCGAGCTCGACGCCCGCGCCATCTCCCGCAGGCGAGCGCTGTCCCGCAGCAGTGGCACGACTTCGCTGAGGATCCGCGCCGGACCGATCTCCGAGTCGTCGATGATCACCGCGGCCCCCGCGTCCGCCATCCAGCGGGCGTTCGTCAGCTGATGGCCGGCCGATGCGTGCGGGTACGGCACGAGCACCGCCGGCTTGCCGGCGGCCGTCAACTCGAAGACCGATCCCCCGGAGCGCGCCAGAACGAGATCGGAGGCGGCGAGCACGGCACCGAGGTCGGGCAGGTACTCGAGCACCGTGTAGTCGGGGGTCGACCCGATCCGCTCGCGCACCGACTCGTAGTCCCGCGAGCCGGCGATCTGGATGACGTGGAAGCCGCGGTCCGCCGCGCCGGCGAAGGCCGCCACAGCGGCGTCGTTGATCGAGCGGGCGCCGAGGCTGCCCCCGAAGATCAGCAGGCACGGCGGGCCCGGCGCGATCCCGAACTCCGCCCGCGCCCGATCCCGATCCGCCTCGAATATCGCCCGGGGCACCGGGCGACCGGTGTGCAGGTAGCGCTCGCCGCCGCGTCCCTCGATCTCGAAGGCGAGGCAGACCCTGCGGGCACGCCTGGAGAGGATCCGATTGGTGAGGCCGAGCCGGCTGTCGGCCTCGGTCAGCACCAGCGGCAACGAACGACGGGCGGCCGCCAGCCCGGCCGGCCCCGCGACATAGCCGCCGCCGCCCATCACCACGTCGGCCCCGCGGCGCTCGAGCAGGCCGCCCGCGGCCCGCACGGCAAGAGCCGCCTTGCCGATCGCAGCAGCCGCCTTGAGCGGGTTGCCGCGATCGAGTCCGCGCACGTCGAGGAAGTCGATCTCGTAGCCGGCGGCGGGCACCAGCTCGGCCTCGGCGCGGTCGCGGGTGCCGATGAAGCTGACCGTCGCGCCGCGCTCAACGAGCGCGTCGGCGACGGCGATTGCCGGCACTACGTGCCCGGCCGTCCCGCCCGCCGCTATGACCACGTGTGGCACTGCTTCCTCCACTGCTCGTACGACGGGCCGACGGGGAACGCCGGCTCGGCGCTCGCCCGCGGGGCGGGGCCGATCGTCCGCCGTCGACGACCCGCAGCCTACTGCCGCGGGCGGGGGCCCTGCCGGCGCTCGTCCGGCCCGCGTCGCCGGCCAGCTTCGCGGTCCCGCCGGCTGCGATGTTGAGCAGCAGGCCGACCGCCGCCAGGGTGACGATCAGGCTGCTGTTTCCGTAGGAGACGAACGGCAGGGTGACGCCGGTCAGCGGGGCCATGCCCATCACTGCGTAGAGGTTGATCGTCGCCTGGATCATGATCATCGCCGTGAGACCGGCGGCGAGCAGGCGCCCGTACCGGTCCTTGGCCCGCTGGGCGGTGCGAAAGCCGGCGTATCCGAAGAGCATGTAGAGGCCGACCAGGATCGCGACGCCGAGCAGCCCGACCTCCTCGCCGATCACCGCCGCGATCATGTCGGTGTGAGCCTCGGGAAGGTAGAAGGCCTTCTGCACGCTCTCGCCGAGCCCGTTGCCGAACAGCCCCCCCGAGCCCAGCGCGATCGCCGCCTGCCCGCCCTGGAATCCGGCGCCGGAAGCGTCGGCCCCCGGATTGAGGAAGCTCGTCAGCCGCTCCATCCGGTACGGCTCGATCAGCACCGCGATCAGGGCGAACCCGCTCAGCGCCCCCCCGATCACGGCCAGGTGACGAAGCTTCGCCCCGGCGGCGATCAGGAGCGCCGCGACGCTGAACGCGGCGATCAGGGCGGTGCCGAGATCGGGCTCGATCACGATCAGCCCGCAGGCGGCCGCCGAGACGATCAGATAGGGCGCCATCGTGCTCAGATCCCTGGTCAGCTGCGGCCGGGCGGCGATGATGTGCGCGCCGTAGAGGATCAGGGCGACCTTGGCGATCTCCGAGGCCTGGACCTGGACCGGGCCGGCGGCGATCCAGCGCTGGGCGCCGTTCGCCGAGGAGCCGACGCCGGGCACCAGGGTCAGGAGCAGCAGCGCGAAGGCGACCGCGAGCAGCGCCGGGGTCAGGCGCCTGACGGTGGCGAGACCGTGGCCCGAGAGCAGCTTCAGGGCGACGATCCCGATCACCCCGAACGTCAGGGTGCGCTTCAGGTAGAAGGCGCCGTCGCCGTTCTCCCCGAGCAGCGAGGCGGTCGAGCTCGCGCTGAAGACCATCACGACGCCGAACGCGAGCAGACAGAGAGTCGCAGTCAGCAGCAGCTGGTACTCGATCGGCTGCGCGGTGCGGCTGCGCTTCGCCCGTCGCGGCCCGACCCGAATGCCGTCGCGAAGTGCCGCGATCGCGGCGCTCACCGCAGCTCACCGACCAGCTCGCGGAAGCGGGCACCGCGCTCCTCGTAGTCGCGGAAGGCGTCGAAGCTGGCGCAGGCCGGGGCCAGCAACACGGTCTCCCCGGGGCGCGCGGCCGTGGCCGCCGCGGCCACCGCCCGCTCCAGGGTTCCAGACTGGATCAGCTCGACCCCGCTGGGGGCGAGATCTCGGCCCAGCGGCTCAGCCGCCTCACCGATCAGGTAGACGGCCCGGCAGCGCTCGGCGACGACCGGCGCCAGTGCCTCGAATCCGCCGCCCTTGAGGCTGCCGCCGACGATCGCGTGGATGCCGCCCTCGAACGAGCGCAGCGCAGCTGAAGCCGCGGCGACGTTCGTCGCCTTCGAGTCGTTGACGAAACCGACCCCGCCGATCTCCGCGACGCGCTCGAGCCGGTTGGGAACTCCGCCAAAGCTCCGCAGGGCGCCGGCGATCGCCTCGCGCCGAATGCCGCGGCAGAGGGCCGCGGCGGTCACCGCCATCGCGTTCCGCACGTTGTGCTCGCCGGGCAGCCCGAGCTCGCCGACCTCGACCAGCGCCTCGCCGTCGGCCTCGACGATGCCGTCGCGGAGGCGGACCAGACAGCCGCCCTCGGCGCAGGCGGAGGCGCCGTAGGCGATCGTCGCCCCCCGCCCGGGCCGGTCGGACGCGGCAAACGCGACCTGGTCGGCGTCGAAGACCGCGTAGTCGGATTCGTCCTGGCCGGCGAAGATCGCGAGCTTCGCGTCGCGGTAGGCGTCGAGGCTCTCGTGGCGATCGAGGTGGTCCGGGGAGAAGTTGAGCAGGATCGCGACCTCGGGAGCGAACGAGGCCGCGTCCTCAAGCTGGAACGACGAGCACTCGCAGACGATCGTCGTGTCGTCATCGATCTCGCCGACCAGCGACGAGAGCGGCGTGCCGACGTTGCCGGCGACGGCGACCGGGAGGCCGGCCTCGCGCCAGACGTGGCCGAGCCACTCGGACACGGTCGTCTTGCCGTTGGTGCCGGTGACCGCGACGATCGGGTTCGGCAGTGCCCTCCAGGCGACCTCGAGCTCACCGAGGACCGGGATCCCACGCTCCTCCGCAGCCCTGATCACCGGCGCCTCCCGGGGAACCCCTGGGCTCTTGACCACGGTCCTCACGGGGTCGAGTAGCTCCGTGCCTGGCTCATTCAGATGAACTTCGACGCCGACGGCGCGCAATCCTGCATCCAGAGCAGGACTCGCCGCGTCGACCCCGACGACCCGCTCGCCGCGCGCGGCGAGCATCCTGGCCACGGCCTGCCCCGAACGGGCGAGGCCGACGACCAGCAGCGGACCGATCGGCAGGGGCGGTCGCGATCTGGGCATCACCATCGCTGCAACCATTCGCCGCCGGCCGGCGGCCTCCCCCTAACCCCGGCGCGGGTGCGGCCGGCTCAGAGCACGAGCAGGAGCACGAGGATCACGCCCAGCGAGAGCACGATCGCGACGTTGCCGGGCGTCTCCTTCGAGCCGCCCTGGCTGCGCAGATAGATGCCCCAGATCAGGCCGAGCAGCGGCAGCACCGGTAGGACGACCGAGAGCACCCACTCGAGCGTGCTCGGGGAATCGTCGGCGGCGGCCGGTGCCGAGGTCGCGGCGGCGGCGCCGGTCTGCGCGGCCTGGCGCTGCGACGTCTGCGCCGGAGCGACGGCCTGGCCCTGCGCAGCCTGCGCCGGGGCGCCGGCCTCGGCCTGCTGGGGCTGGCCGGCGGCCGGCGCGGTGTGCGCCGTCCAGGCCGCACCGTCCCAGTAACGCAGACCCTGACCGCTCGGATCCGGGTACCAGCCGGCGGGGACGGCCGGTTGCTGTGGGGTGCCCTCCATTGCCTGCAGGCTACAACCCGTCGCGGTCGTCTTCAGGCTCCCAGCGAGTTCTGAAACAGCGTGTAGCCGGTCCCGGCGCAGACGGCGGCGACGATCCAGAAGCGCAGCATGATCTTCGTCTCCGACCAGGCCAGCATCTCGAAGTGGTGGTGGATCGGGGCCATCAGGAAGACGCGGCGACGGAAGGCCTTGAAGCTGATCACCTGGACGAGCACCGACAGCGCCTCGAGCACGAAGACGCCGCCGATCACGATCAGCAGGAGCTCCGTCTGGGTCATGATCGCCAGGGCGCCGATCGCGCCGCCGAGCCCCAGCGACCCGATGTCACCCATGAAGATCGTCGCCGGGAAGGCGTTGAACCAGAGAAAGCCGATCGTCGCCCCGACCAGGCAGGCCGAGAGCAGCGCCAGGCCCTCCTGCCCGGTCGTGATCGTGATCGCCGTGTAGGCCAGGAAGACCATCGCGCAGACGCCGGCCGCGAGGCCGTCGAGGCCGTCGGTGAGGTTGACGCCGTTGCTGGCGCCCGCGAGCACGATGAAGGTCAGGATCAGATAGAGGGCCGGGCCGAGGTAGATGTCGACGTCCCAGGTGTGGATCCGCAGGCTCGGATCGAGCCCGACCTCCTGGAACGCGAACCACCAGAGCACGAAGCTGAGCGCGATCTGCCCGACGATCTTGTAGCGGGCCGCGAGGCCCAGCGAGCGCCGCTTGACGATCTTGATCCAGTCGTCGGCGAAGCCGAGGGCGGCGCTTCCGATCGCGACCACGAAGACCGCGAGACTCTCCGTGTCCCGCTCGGAGAGGACCAGGTATGGCACGGCGATCGCGGTGAAGATGATCAGCCCGCCCATCGTCGGGGTGCCGGCCTTCTCGTGGTGTCCCTGCGGTCCCTCCTCGCGAATCTGCTGCCCGAACTCGCGATTGCGGAGCACCTCGATGAACCTCGGGCCGAGGAAGATCGTGATCAGCATCGCCGCCATGCCGGCGATCAGCACCTCGCCGCGATCGATCACGGCCGAGCCGACGTCGCCGCCGATCTGCGCCGGCAGCAGCGCGCCCATCAGGCGCCCGCCTCGCCGAGCGCGGCTATCAGCTCGTCGGCGACCAGCTCGAGGCCGACCGAGCGTGACCCCTTGACGAGCACGACGTCGCCGGCTCCCAGCTCACGCGCGGCGAGCTCCGCGGCCTCATGAGGGGTCTCCACCCACTGGTCCGGCACGTAGTAGCGCGCCAGCTCGCCGACGCCGATCAGGGGCGCGATCCCGTGCTCGCGGACCAGCGCAGCCACCTCCTCGTGGAACTCCGGGGCCTCGGGCCCGAGCTCCGCCATGCCTCCGAGGATCGCGGCGCGGCGGCGCTCGCCTGGATAGGCGGCGAGATGCTCGATCGCGGCCCGCATCGAGACGGGGTTCGCGTTGTAGCAGTCGTTGAGCAGCACGATCTCCCCCCGCAGGCGGACCTGTTCGCCGCGGAGCCGCGAGAACTCTATCCGCGGCGCACGCGGCGCCATCGCCGCCGGATCGAGGTCGAGCGCTACGCCGATCGCGATCGCGCAGAGGGCGTTGGTCAGGTTGTGCGCCTCGCTGAACGGGAACTCGAAGCTGGCCTCCCCGTGCGGAGTCCCGACCAGCGCCCGGATGCCCCAGGGCCCGACCTCGACCGACTCGGCGAAGACGTCGCCGCCGGGGCCGAAGGTGAAGGTGAGCAGCTCGTCGTGAAGGTGCGGCGAGAGCGCCTCGGCGTCGACGGGAATCACAGCCCGGCCGCCGGCGCCGAGCCCGACCAGGATCTCGGCCTTGGCCGCGGCGATCGCCTCGAGCGTTCCGAGCAGCTCGAGATGGACCGGGCCGACGTTCGTGATCGCGGCGACGTCAGGCTCGGCGATCTCGCAGAGCTGCTCGATCTGGCCGAGGCCCCGCATCGCCATCTCCATGACCAGCACCTCGGTCTCCGGTGGAGCCGAGAGCAGCGCGAGCGGCAGCCCGATCTCGGTGTTGTAGTTCTCGGGGCTCGCGTGCACCCGCCGTGGCAGCAGCGCGTGGGCGATGTCCTTGACCGAGGTCTTGCCGGTCGAGCCCGTGATCCCGACCAGCGGACAGCCGAGCCGGCGGCGCCAGGCTCGGGCGAGCTGCTGCAGCGAGCGCACCGGGTCCGGGCTCGAGAGGACCCATGCCCTCCCCTCCCCGTCGGTGGCCAGGTCGGCTGCGTGCACCGGGTCGACCAGCGCACCCCAGGCGCCGGCCGAGAGCGCATCGCCGGCGAACCGGCCGCCGTCGAGGTGCTCGCCGGCGATGCCGACGAACAGGTCGCCGGGGCCGGCGTCACGGGAATCGACGACCGCGCGCTCGCAGTACTCGTCCCGACCCCGGACGACGATCGTGGCTCCGGCCTCCGCCGCCAGTCGCTCGGGGCTGAGCTCGATCACGCGGTCGCTCCGATCTCACGCAGGTGCTCGCGGGCAACCTCGCGGTCGTCGAAGGGGATCTTGCGACCGGCCCCGAACTCCTGACCCTGCTCGTGTCCCTTGCCGGCGATCACGACCAGGTCGCCCGGCGCGGCCTCCGAGAGCGCCAGGCCGATCGCGGCTCGGCGGTCCTCCTCGACGACGACGCCCTCGCGGTCGTCGATGCCGCTGAGGACCTCCTCGATGATCGCCGCCGGGTCCTCGGAGCGGGGGTTGTCGGAGGTGATCACCGCCAGATCGGACCGCTGGGCACCGGCCCGGCCCATCAGCGGGCGCTTGGCGCGGTCGCGGTCGCCACCGCAGCCGAGCACGCTGATCAGGCGACCGCCGGTCAGCTGCCGCGCAGCCTCGAGCACGTTCTCGAGCGAGTCGGGGGTGTGCGCATAGTCGACCAGCACCAGGAACGGCTGCCCCTCGCGGATCGGCTCCATCCGCCCGGGCACCGGCTCCGCATCGCGGAGCGCGGCCGCCGCCTCGGCGAGGCCGAGCCCGAGCCCGTGGGTGAGCGCCAGCGCGGCGAGCGCGTTCTCGACGTTGAAGTGGCCCGGCAGCGGCAGCTCGACCGCCAGCCGACCCCCGGGGACCTCCGGGCCCTCGAGCGTGAATCGGGAGCCGCCGGCGTCGAAGGCGACATCGAGCGCGCGCAGGTCCGCTGCCGCCCCTCGGGGCGAGAAGGTGATCAGCCGGGTATCGACCGCGACCAGCTCACCGGCGAGCCGCCGCCCGTGCGGGTCGTCGATGTTGACCGCCGATGCCCGCGGGGGGCCGCGGCGGCCGGCGGCGCCGGTGAAGAGCAGGCGCTTGGCCGCGTAGTACTCGGCCATGTCGGCGTGGAAGTCGAGGTGATCCTGGGTCAGGTTCGTGAACGCGGCGGCGGCGACCTCGACGCAGTCGGCGCGCCCGAGGACCAGGGCGTGAGAGGAGATCTCCATCGAGCAGGCGCGATCTCCGGCCGCGACCATCGCCGCAAAGATCCGCTGGAGCTCGATCGCCTCCGGCGTCGTCCGCACCGCCTCGACCTCGCGACCGCCGATTACCTGCTTGACGGTCCCCAGCAGCCCGCAGCTGCGCCCGCAGCGCTCGAGGATCGCCCGCACCAGGAACGCCGTGGTCGTCTTCCCGTTGGTGCCGGTGACTGCGGCCAGCTCCAGCTCGCGCGTCGGCTCGCCGAAGAAGCGGGCGGCGAGCGGGGCCATCGCCTCGCGGGCGCTCTCGACCAGCACCTCGGGCACGCCGAGGCCGAGCGGGCGCTCGACGACCAGCGCCGACGCGCCGGCGTCGAGCGCAGCCGGCGCGAACTCGTGGCCGTCGGCGGTCATCCCCCTGACGCAGAAGAACAGCGTCCCCGGCCCGACCCTGCGGCTGTCGAAGGCGAGATCGGTGATCTCGGTCCCGGCATCGCCCTCGATCGCGCGAACGGCGGTCCCCTCGCACAGTTGGGCCAGGTTCATCGCGGGCGATTCTAGATAGCGGCCCCCCGGATTCAGCCGATCCAGCCGGGGTGGGGCCCGACCTCAGTCCGGCTCGACGCCGAGATAGGGGAGCGCGAAGCTGGCGATCTCGCCGAAGGCGGGTGCCGCGACCGTGCCGCCGTAGTAGTTTCCGGCCTTCGGGTTGTCGACGATCACGGCCATCAGGAACTCCGGGTTTTCGACCGGCGCGAAGCCCACGAACGAGGCCACGAACTGCGTCTCGGAGTACTCGCCGTCGACGACCTTCTCGGCCGTCCCGGTCTTGCCGGCGAGCCGATAGCCGGGGATCTCGACCGAGGCGGTGCCGCCCGGCTCGAGCACGCCCTGGAACATCTCTCGCAGCTGCAGCGCCGTGCGCCGGCTGATCACCCGCCTGCCGGGGTCGTCGGGCAGGCGCTCGCCGTTCACCGCCTCGACCAGGTGCGGCGTGATCAGCGTGCCGCCGTTGGCGATCGCCGCATAGCCGGCCATCATCTGCAGCGGCGTCACCGAGAGGCCCTGACCGATCGGCAGGTTGCCCATCGTCGATCCCGAGTAGTCCTTCGGCACCGGGACGATTCCGCGCTCCTCGCCCGGGAAGTCGATGCCGGTCGGCTCCCCGAACCCGAAGCGGCTGATCCAGCGGTTGAAGCGCCCGCCGAACGAGCCGTCGTTGAGCTCGAGCCCGATCGTCACGGCACCGACATTGGAGGAGACCTTGAGGATCTCGGCCACCGACATCGTCGCCGTGCCCCGCGGGTGCGACTCCTCGATCTCGCGATCGGCGACCTGGATCGTCGGGGGCAGGGTGAAGGTCGTGTCGGGCTTGACGACGCCGTCCTCGAGCGCACCTGCGACCGTGAACGCCTTGAAGGTCGAGCCCGGCTCGTAGGTGAAGCCGGTCGCCATGTTCGAGAGGTCCTCGGGCGATGCCTGCTCGAGGTTCGTCGGGTCGATCGGCGGCCAGCTCGCCATCGCCAGGATCTGCCCGCTGTCGGGGTCCATCGCGATCGCGGTCGCCCCGTCGGGGCTGTTCGCCTCCCCGACCTCGGCCAGGACCCGCTCGGCCTCCGCCTGGATCCTTGCGTCGATCGTCAGCGTCACGTCGCCGCCCGCCACCGCGCCCGCGACGGTGTCGCGGCTGATCTCCTCGCCGAGCGCGTCCCTGGTCACGTTCAGCTCGCCGTCGCTGGCGCCGAGGACTTCCTCCTGGGCGGCCTCGAGGCCGAACAGCCCGTCGTCCTCGGTCCCGACCGCACCGATCAGCCGCGCCCCGATCTCACCCTGCGGGTAGAGGCGGCGGGAGTCGGGGAGCAGCCCGATCCCCGGTAGCTCGAGGGCCCGAATCTGCTCGGCCTCCGCGAGCGGGATCTTGCGCTCGACGTACTCGAAGCCGGACTCGGCGACGAGCGACTCGAGCACCTGCTGCGGATCGCTGCCGAGGATCTTGGCCAGCCGCTGCGCCGTCCTCGGCGGGTTCTTCACCTGGTAGGGGGTCGCGAAGACGGTCGCCGCGTCCTCGGAGACGGCGAGCTCGTTGCCGCGCCGATCGAGGATGCTGCCGCGGATCCCCGGCACGGTGACGGTGGCGGTCTGCTGCAGCTTCGCGTTGGCGCTGAGCTCGCCCCCCTTGACCGCCTGCAGCCACGCGGCTCGCAGCATCACGCCGCAGAACGCGATCGCGAACAGCGCGAACAGAAGGCCGACGCGCCTCTCGATCAGCTTCACGGGGCGCCCACCTCGAAGCCCGCCCTAGGGGGTGACGCCGCCGTCGACGGGCGCGGTTGGTGGAGCCGTAGCCGGAGGCGCGGGAGCGACAGGCGGGGGCGTGGTCACCGTTGGATCGACCGGCGCTGCCGTCGCCGGCTCGACGGCCGGCGGTGGGGCCACGGCGGCGGCGGGATCAGCCGCGACGGGCGCCGGCTGCTGGGCAGCGGCCTCGACGAAGGCGGGCGCGACCGCGTCGAGGATCGAGACCTGCCCGGAGGCGATCCGGCTCGCCGCCGTCTCGGCGTCGGCGGGACGGGCCTTGAGGTAGCGGATCCCCTTCGGGGTCGGCGTCGCGAGCCCGAGCCCGGAGGCGACGGCCTGGACCCGGTCGTCGGCGGTCAGCTTCGCGATCTTCGCCTCGAGCACGGTGTTGGCGCGCTCGAGCTCGTCGATCTTGGTCGCGGTGCCGCTGGTGGAGGCGCTCATGCTCAGCCCCCAGACGTTGAGCGCCACGATTCCGCCGAGCAGGCCGGCGAGGACTGCGATCCAGAGACGGCCGCGAGTCATCCCGACGACGACCCCGGAGTTGGCGATCCCGCCGACGGCCCCGGCGGCGCCGCCGACGGCGTGGACCGGAATCATCGCGATCCCCCCGGGAGGGGTGATCCGGGACCGGCGCGCGCTCGAGCTGCTCCGCCGGGCGGCGCTCGCCCGGCGAGTGGTGGATGTCGTTCGGCGCGTCGGCGCCGGGCGCGCGCCGGCTCTGCCTGCGGCTGCGCTGCGCGCGCTCGCGGCTCGACGCGGGGCCCGCGCGGCTGCGGCCCGCCTGGCGGTTGCCGGCGAGGCCGCCATCAGGCGTCTCCCTCCGGCGCGGAGCCGAGCTTGCGAGCGACGCGGAGGTGGGCCGAGCTCGAGCGCGGGTTGTCAGCGACCTCGCCGGCCGACGGCGCGACGCCGCCGCGGGTCAGCAGCTCCGCCTGCGGCTCGCGGCCGCAGCGGCAGACCGGGAACTCGGGCGGGCAGACGCAGCCCCGGGCGAGCTCGGCGACGAACCGCTTCACCCTGCGGTCCTCGTGCGAGTGGAACGAGATCGCCGCCAGGCGGCCGCCGTCGGCGAGCAGGCCCCAGGCCGCCGGCAGGGCCGCGTCGAGGGCCTCGAGCTCGTCGTTGACGGCGATCCGAATCGCCTGAAAGGTGCGCTTGGCGGGGTTGCCGCGGCCGAAGCGCGCCGCCGGCGGCAGCCCGGCGCGCACCGCCTCGACCAGGTCGGAGGTCCGCTCGAGCGGCCGCCGGGCGACGATCTCGCGGGCGATCGCCCGCGCCCGCCGCTCGTCGCCGTAGCCGCGGATCACCTCCGCCAGACGTCGCTCGGGCCACTCGTTGAGGATCGTCGCCGCATCGAGCTCGGAGCGGGGATCCATCCGCATGTCGAGCGGCGCATCGAAGGAGTAGGAGAAGCCGCGCTCCCAGGCGTCGATCTGCATCGAGGAGACGCCGAAGTCGAAGTAGACGAGATCCGCCCGCACCCCCTCCTCGAGCAGCCCCGCGATCGCCTCGTCGAAGCGCTCGCCGATGAATCGCGTCTCGCACGAGACCTCGGCCGCGAACTCCGCGTAGCGCTCCGCCGCCGCGGGATCGCGATCGATGCAGATCAGCGTCCCCTCGGGACCGATCCGCTCCGCGAACAGGCGGGCGTGGCCGCCGGCGCCGAAGGTCGCGTCGACGACCGTGTCCCCGGGGCCGGGCTCGCTGAAGCGGATCAGCTCGGCGGCGAGGACTGGGACGTGCTCGGTCGGCATGTAGGTCAGTGTGCCCATCTCAGTTGCCCGCCTCCGCCGCCGGTCCCTGCGAGGCGAGGCGCTCGGTGAGATCGGCGGCCTGGGCCTCGAACTCCTCGCTCTCCCGCTCCCAGGCAGCGACGTTCCAGATCTCGAGGTGGTCGCCGACGCCGACGACGAGCGAGGGGCCCGAGAGCTCGGCGTGCTTGATCAGGTGCCTCGGCAGGCGAACGCGACCCGCGGAGTCGAGCTCGGTCTGCTCGGAGGTGCCGAACACCCGCCTGCGGATCCGACGGCCGTCGGCGCCCATCGGGCTCAGCGGGTTGATCCAGGCGGCCTCCATCGCCTCGGCGGCCGCGGCGGGCCAGACCTCGACGCAGCGCTCGACGCCCTCCATCACGACCAGCCCGGCGGCGAGCGCCGCCCGGTGCGCCGCCGGGACCGTGATCCGGTCCTTGGCATCGATGTTGTGCTCGTGTTGTCCGCGAAACGCCATCTAGCAGGTGGGTCGTGTGGGTCTGGCGAAATCCATTCGAAAGAGGTGCGGGCCGAGGTGAAGAGATGGGAGGAATCTCTCCACCCCGGCCCTGGTGATCACAACTGGTGCGCCACAATACCCCACTTGTCGCCACTTCGCGACACAAACCTGAATCGGCACTACACAGATCGTGTCGGACGGAACTGCTACCGACCACCCGGCTCGGTACGAACCCGCATCAGCATGCGGTTTACGCCCTGCGCGGTGGGCCCTCCGGAGCCCCGGCGCAGGGCGCCTTCCTGCAACCCCGCTTGCATCTCGCGGGCGCGCTCGACGGCCGCTGGAGGCCCCCGCAGCCCGATCGTGGGGGCCCGTGGGGGCGGTCTCGGAGCGCCCGGCGACGTCGGCGTGGCCCGCTAGATTGGCGGCGATGACGGCCGAGGAGCCGGAGGCCACCACAGACACGGACGCAAGCATCGGGCCGCCCGGGTGGGAGCCGGCGAAGATCACCGGCAGCGGCGGCCCCTACGCCCCCGACCTGGCGACCCCGCTCGACACCGACGATACCCGCGGCCGGCACTTCCGCGGGCTGATCGGCAGGCCCTGGCTGATCAGCCTCTCGGTGACGCTCGCGATCGTCGCCTTCGCGATCGGGACGGCGCAGGGCAGCCTCGCGATCGGCGTCGGCGTCGCCGCCGCCGTCGCCCTGGTCGTCGCCGCGATCGTCTTCGCGGTGGCGTCGGGGCGGGCCAAGGAGGACTTCTTCGAGGCCTATTCCACCGCCCGGGACCTGAAGCGCCGGCCGCGCGGCACGCTGCCGCCTAACACCCCGCTGCTGCGCAAAGGCGACAAGCGCTACGCCGAGCAGATCATGAACGGCACCCTGCCGGGCGGCCTGCCGGGGGCGCTCGCGCTCTACACCTACGAGGAGGAGTCGACCGACAGCGACGGCGACCGCGAGACCGACTACTACCGGTTCACGGTGGTCATGCACGATGTCCCGGCCGTCGCCGGCAAGGTCAGCGACGTCTACTGCCAGCGGCGCTCGGGCTTCCGCTGGATGGACTCCGCCGAGGACGTGTTCCGGCGCATGCAGCGTCTCGAGCTCGAGAGCGAAGCGCTCGACAAGCAGTATGAGATCTTCTACGGCCCCGGCGACGACGAGAACTGGCTCAAGCAGCTGTTCTCGCCGAGCTTCGTCGTCTGGCTCGCCGAGCGGGCTCCCGACAACATCGCCTTCGAGCTCTCCAGCGGCGGCCTCTGCGTCAACGTCAAGGGCCACCACTCGCGCGCCGAGCAGTTCGACGAGCTCTGCGAGGCGGCCGCGGTGATCGCCCGCCGGCTCGCCGACGAGGCCGCCGAGTAGCCGGCGGCTCAGAGCCCGACCGTCAGCGCGTCGGCGTGGGCGAGGATCGCCGCTGCGACCAGGAGCAGTACAGACGGTACGAACAGCAGCGCGACAGCCAGCTGGATCTTCGGCGCGGCGCGGGCCGCGTGCTCCTCGACGCCACGGGCGCGCTCCTCCCTGAGACCGGCCGCCTGCCGCTGGAGTCCGGCGGCCAGCGGCGAGCCGAGGCGCTGCGAGCGCTCGAGCAATACGGCGAGCTCACCGAGCTCGGGGCCCGACCGATCGCGCATCCGCTGTAGCGCCAGGCCCTGCCGGACGCCGCACTCGAGCTCCGCGACCGTCGCGGCCAGCTCCTCGCGAAGCGGGCCGGATGCGGCATCGCGGGCGGCCCTCAGCAGCACGACGACACCGTTGCCGGCGCCGGCCGCGACCGCGATCAGCTCGAGCGAGTCCGGGAGCTGCCCGCCGATCCGGGCGCGTCTTCGAGCCGCGAGCCGCTCGATCACGAGGTCCGGGAGCGCCGCGGCCGCGATCGGCACTCCGACGAGCACTGCGACCGCGATCCGGCCGGGCGCGGCGGGCGCGACCAGCAGCGCCGGCGGCATCGCCGACAGCGCGCAGGCCACTCGGGCGAGCACGACGTCTCGCGGCCGTGTCCGGTCGCCGAGGCCGGCCCGGCGGAGACGGGACGGTAGGTCACCGGGCTCGGCGCCCGCAGCCGTGCCGAGCCCGGGCAGGCGCGAGCGCAGCCCGCGCAGGCGACGCCGGGCGACGAGCTGCGCCCGCTCCCCACGTTCGGCCCAGAGCTCACGGGCCGCAGCGGCGACCAGCAGGCCACAGACGGCGGCGAGCGCCGCGCTCACAGCGGTGGCCTTCCGAGCCGCTGGATCGCGAGGTAGCCGACGAGCTGCAGTGCCGCTGCGATCAGCGTCAGGACCACCGCGATCGGGTCGGCGGCGATGCCCGCCGCGAAGCCGGGGCTGACCAACTCGACCAGCAGCGCGACCGCGATCGGCATTCCGGCGACGATCATGCCGCTGAGCCTCGCCTGCGAAGTCGCCGAGCGGGCCGCGGCCTCGGCCTTGCGGCGACCGACCTCGGCGTCGGCCTGGCGGCGTAGGAGGGTTGCCAGGTCTCCACCCGTCCGCTGCTGGGAGATCGCCGCGGCGACCAGCGCCGCGACCGGCTGCGAGCCGATCCGGCCGGCGAAGGCCCGCAAGGCAGCCGCGGGCGAGCGCCCCAGCTCGAGGTCGACGCGCACCCGGCGCAGCTCGGCGCCGCAGGGGCCGTCGAGCGTCGGGGCCGCATCGATCAGGGCGCGGCGCAGCGAACCACCGGCCGCGAGCGCGTCTGCCAGCGCCCTCGCGAGCGTCGGCACCCCCGCGGCGACCGCCTCCCGGTACCTGCGCCGACGGCGACCCAACAGCCGCTCGGCCGCCGCCGGGCCGAGGACAGCGAGCAGGGCCGGCGGCCGGAGGCCGAAGACCAGCAGCGCCGCGACCGCCAGGCAGGCGGCGGCGGCCAGGCCGAGCCCCCGCCGCTCCGCGGTGGTTGGGTCGCGACCGAGCCGGCCGGCGAGGAGCAGCGCCGAGAGCCACGACTCGACCGACCGCGCGAGCTGCGGGCTGGCCCAGACCACCTCCCTCAGCGCCAGCGCAAGCGCCCCACCCCCGAGGCCCGCGAGCAGGACCGGCAGCAGCCCGCTCACCGGGCCCAGACCTCCTGCACCCTGATCCCCGAGCTCGTTCCGACGACCTCCGCGAGCGCGGTGGCGCGGCGATCGCCCTCGGGGCCTCGCTCGAGATGGAGGACCAGGTCGAGCGCGGCCGCGATCCGGCCGCGCAGGGAAACGGGGTCAAGCCCGATGTCCGCCATCATCGCGAGCGCCTCGATCCGCGTGATCGCATCCGCCGGGGAGTTCGCATGCACCGTGGTCAGCGCACCCCGGTGTCCCGTGTTGAGCGCCAGCAGCAGGTCCATCGCCTCAGCGCCGCGGACCTCGCCGATCACGATCCGATCCGGGCGCATGCGCAGGGCGTTGCGGACCAGATCTCGGATCGAGACGGCGGCCGCTCCCTCGACGCTGGCCGGCCGCGTTTCGAGGCGAACGACGTGCGGGCGGGTCAGGCGGAGCTCCGCGGCGTCCTCGATCGTGATCACCCGCTCGAGCTCGGGGATGAACGAGGCGAGGGCATTGAGGACGGTCGTCTTGCCCGAACCCGTTCCGCCGCTGATCAGCAGGTTGTGGCCGTCCCGGACCGCCACGGAGAGGCGTCCGAGCAGCGCGGCGGGCAAGGTGTCCCTGGCGACCAGCTCCCCCACTCCGTGCCGGACGCCGACGAATCGCCTGATCGAGAGCGCCGGCCCGTCCACCGCGAGCGGCGGAATCACGACGTTGACCCTGGATCCGTCCACGAGCCGGCCGTCGGCCATCGGGCTCAGCTCGTCGACGCGCCGCCCGAGCGGACCGAGGATCCGTTCGATCACGTCGCGCAGGTGAGCCGTGTCGTCGAACCGGAGATCGCAGCGCTGCAGGCGCCCCTCGCGCTCGATCCAGACCTCGTCGTGGCGGTTGACCAACACCTCGTCGACCCCGGGGTCTGCGAGTAGCTCCTCGAGCGGCCCGAGGCCGATCGTCTCCCGCCGAACCCGCTCGAGCAAGTGATCGCGACTCGCCTGCCGAAGCAACGCGCCCGCTTCGTCGACGAGCTCCCGTAGCTGCCGATCGAGCTCCGACGACGGGCTGCCGGCCGCGGCTTCGGCCCGCCGGACCTCGATCAACTGCTCGCGCAGCCGGCCGGCCATGCGCGCGAGGCAGCGGCCGAGCGGGCGATCATCGATCGCCCCAGTCGCTGGGGCCTGGGGCTCTGCCGGTCGGGGGATCACGTCGGCACGGGCTAGCGTGGAAGCAGGCGGATCTGGCGAGCGAAGTTCTCGGCCTCTATCACCGCCAGCGTCTGCTCACGATCGAGGCCGAGGGTGGCCTGCCAGCGGCGCTCGGCTCCGCCGCCAGCCATCTGCCTGATCGCCAACAGAGGTACCCGCGCGGCAAGCACCCTGACCCGAGGATTGACTGTTGCCCCGGGCTCATCGGCGGCGACGACGTCGACGCGCGACGGCGAAGCCGGCTGCTCCAGCGAGGCGGCCGCAGCGACAGCGACCTCGATCGCGTGGACGCCGGACGGAAGCGAGCGCCGGCCCTTGTCCCGATCGGCCGTCGCCAGCTGCGATCCCAGCAGATAGGAGCCCGCCGGAATCAGGGCGCGGGGCCGCTCGCCCAGCGCCTCGGACACATGGGAGAGCGCGTCCGGGGGGACGAATCGCTCCGGAACGTCGCTGACGCCGAGGCTCTCCCGAGCGCTCCGCGGATCCAGGGCCCGGCCGGGGCGCAGGTCGCGTTCGACCACGACGACCGAACGGCTCTCGCCGTATTCGCGGGCGCCGCCGTCGTCGTAGCGGGCGGCGAGCGCGACCGAGCCGAGTGCGCTCAGCGCGGCGAGAGCGGCGAAGCCCAGGGCCCGGCGCCGACTGCCGGGGCGGCTCACCGATCCTCCGCCTCCTCGGACACGGCGCCCACGGGCAGGATCAACCGCGCCGTCACCGCGCCGCCGATCAGACGTGGCCGCGCCAAGGCGCCGCGGTGCTTCCTCGCCACCCGCTCGGCGATTCGCAGACCATGTCCGCGGCGCGGATCCGCGCGGCGGCGATCGGCGCCGACCGCCCCCGGCGCGCTGCTGACCGACAGCACCGCCGAGCCGTTCGAACCGCCCGCGCAGACCGTCACCGGGCCGGTCCCGTGCTCCACCGCGTTCGCGATCAGGTTGTCGAGCGCCGCGGCAATCTCAACCGGATCGCCAACCAGACGGGCGTCGCAGCGCTCGACTCGGAAGCGCACCGCATCCGGTGGCCAGCGGTGGCGACCACCCCCGATCAGCTCGGAGAGCGAGAAGGCGGCCGCGCGCGCCGGGCACGGACGCGCATTGACGATCGAGTCGAGGTCTGCCAGAGCACGGACGGCCTGAGCGAGCCAGCCCGACCGCAATCCGGAGCTCTGCTGATCGAGCGCAAGTCGCTGAAGTGGCCGCCGGAGCTCGTGCAGCACCTCGTTCAGCCGCCGGCGCCTGCGCACGAGACGGACGCGGATCAGCCATGTCGCGCAGCCGATCGTCAGCGCGGCGCCGATCGTGAGGTAGACGACGATCAAGCCGCCTCCACGAGCCTGTAGCCGACCCCCCAGCAGTTGACGACGAAGCGACCGCGCTCCGGATCGAGCTTGCGCCGCAGGCGGCTGGCGTGGGAGTCGAGGGTTCGGGTCCTCGCCGCGAGCTCGTACCCCCAGACGTCGCGCAGCAGCTCCCGCTTGGTGAAGACGCGGCTCGGCTCCGCCGCGAGGGCGCGGAGCAACTCGAACTCCTTGTTGGCGAGGCGGATCTCGCGACTGCCGACCTGGACCCGCCGGGTGGCCGAGTCGATCCGCAGCGGCCCGACCTGGATCGGGCCCGCACGCTCGCGGCCGCGGCGCGCCAGGGCGTTCTCGATCCGGGCGAGCAACTCGGGATAGTGGAACGGCTT
>CAWBNH010000004.1:0-38814 GCA_963790085.1 uncultured Solirubrobacterales bacterium | reverse complement strand
AGCCAACCCCTGACCACCCGCAGCTACCTCTATCCGGTGTATGGCGTTGCCTTGGGCCAGCGCCAACACGGGTGTTGCAGCGTCAGAGCCGCTTGCTCAACCCGTCCGGTGGCCAAGAGGCGACGACGTCCGACGCAGAGCCAGCATCAGCAGCCGTCCCTTCGATACGCGGAGCGAGCCCCGATAGGCTGCACTCGATGCGCATCGTGCTGAGCATCTCCTGGGAAGCGACAGCCCAGGAGGGGGAGACGGAAGTGGATGAGAAAGAGATCGCGGAAGTGATCAGAGAGCGAGCCGATGAGATGGTCCAGAGCCTTCGCCGCGACTGCAAGGCCGCCGGAATCACCGTCCACGTCAGCAAGAAATAGCGCGATGGTCGACTCGCCACAAGGCTCGAAAGGCTCCCGTTGTGCGGAACCCGTGGCTTGAACTCCCGCGCAAGCCACCTCTTGTCCTGGGGGAGGATTGCCCCCACGTTGAAGCGTTCAACCGGAAGGCGAAGGACGACCACCAGTTGGACCTCGAGCTCCTGCCAGAGCCGTTCAAGGGGGTGCGAGACGCACCGCTTGGGAACCTCGGTGATCGTCGGTTCACGCAGATGCTGCGGGCGCTTGAGTAGACGGCAGTGCCATCTAGTCGAACGGCCCTGGATCCTCTAGGTACCAACCCGTCGGTAGCGCGCCCTTTTCCGGATCAATTCGGCTCCGCGGCGTTAGGGGGTAGACATCCGGCACCTGCCGAGCGGCGAGCTCGGCCTTGCCAACTGCCGATAGGGCCCGATCAAGTGGAGTCGTTCTGCTTTCGGTTCTTGTCGGGTCGTGGGTGGCGGCGTCGGAGCTTCTCGACCGCCTTGGGCCCGAGCAGCGTCGCCTCCGTCCGGTCTTTGGCGGCCACCCAGCGACCACGCTTTGGTGCCCGGTTGGATTGATCAGCCACCACGCCGACCATACGGGATGGAGGGGAGACCAGGCCGATTAGTCGGTCTCGGGGGGCTTCGACTCCCAGGTAGCGATGCCCAGCAGCCAGGGAGAGGTCGTCAGCTTTCCTGCCCCAAGGCAAACCGGGAACGGAGATGAGAGGGTGCGATCGGAGGCGCTGGATGTCAGATTGCGTCGACCGCTCACGACTACTTACGACTACGACAGAAGGCAGACTAAGGATGCACCGTGGCGAAGTTCACCGCACAGATCTCAGTAGGTAGCCAGAACGAAGGAGGAATCCTCCCAACGCATATCGCGTGGCTTTGGGAGCACAGTCGGCCTGTGTGGACGCTCGAGCCGACTCGACTGCGGATGACCGGGGACTCAACGCTGGATCACCGGCCAGGCTCTCAGGACCTGATCCGTTGGTTCCCGGAGCGGCCCCAGACGATCCTTGAAGACGGACTTCTCCTGATCGCGATACATGCGATCGGAGAGGAGCCCTTTCTTGACCTCGTGAATGAGACGGCCCCCCGGCTCATGAACCTTGATGCCGGCTCGCGCGCCGATGGCGTTGAGCTCTTATGCCAGCTCGATGGCGTGGCAGCAGAACATCTTGGACGGCTGCGTCGACTTAATGAGAAGACGATGCCGGAAGGCGCGAAGTTGGTCCTGACTGTTCTGGAGGGCTCGTCGATTCGGCGGCAGCTACCTAGCCTTGAGCGGTACCCGATGGAGGTCGAAGTCTGTACGACCACCTATTCGAGGCAACGGAAGATGAGTGCGTGGAGCGAACCCACTACGCCTCAGACGGTTCAAGGTTCGCTGGAGGCACGACCGGAGGCTGAAGAACATTCAGGCGAGCGGAGGCGTCCCTGATGAGCTTCATTCTGGAGAGCCCCTCGGAGCGAGTCAATCTCGGGGATCCGCTCACGGTCCTGCCCGCCCTCGCGGATCTGGTCCGCGCTGCGGACGGGACCGAGTATCCGGCGCTCTGGGCCATCGCAACTACGGACGAGCGGCCGATCTCGGATGCCTTCCTGGCCGAGGCGCGCTCGGAAGCGCGGCTGCTGATGAATCGCGCGCCGATGGCGGAGCTCTCGCCGCGCGCTGGCAGACTGCTCGACCGCTTGCTTGACTAAGTGCGAGTCCTGCAGCCCGCCACTACAGTGCGGGTTACCCAGACCCGACTGATGCCAGGAGCCCTTGTATGACGCTTGCGGACGAAATCAGAAGAGCCATCTCAAGACTCTCGCCCGACCCTGATGAGCTCGCATACCTCGCGCTTACGTCGAAGCCCGAGGCGCAGGTCCGGGACCGCCTCGCGTACCAGCTTCACCAGCAGTTGGCCGACCGCGATCTTATGGTGGCGCGAGAATGGAAGCGGACTGATCTCGCGATCTTGAGGTCCGACGGGGCACCCGAGGCCCTTCTGGAGGCCAAGGCCCTTCTCTCGCCGCACGCGACCAGAGATCCGCACCTGCGCAATTGGAGAGAGCGAGTACGTTCGGATATACGAAAGGCGCGGCGGACTGCGGAGCGGGTCGAGACGGCTGACGCGGAGATCTTCGCGCTTGTGATCGTCACCCACGTCTGCACGCCGGTGCGGGTGGACCAGCGATCCGCGATCAAGTACGGCCGGCGGCTCACCGATGTCGCCAAATGGGACGAGGTTGAGCGGAATCTCGGCCAGCTTCTGCCCGAGGCCGAGGCACCTTACGTCCGGAAGTTGGGCCGCGGCGTGGCCTTCGGGATCGAAGTGGAGGTCTGGACTTGGCTGTTCGGACCAGTCGAGCCTGTCCCGGAAGCCGGTAGTGACGAGTCCGGCCCCGAGAAGAAGCCCCGCGATGGCGACGAGATCTTCCCCGTCGAGGACGTAGAAGCCTGTCGTGCTGATGAGCGACTGCAGGATCAGAACGCCTTGGCGGAGCTCGATAGCGACATGAAGGCAGAGCTGGAGGCGATGCGGCGGGAAGCTTTGCAGCGCGGTGCGCCGCAAGCTGCCCAGTGGATCTACTTCAGTTCACCGGAATGGACTTGGGAGAACCTCTGCGGTCGGGAGGGTTGGTTGCTCTATGACGAGGCGACGCAGACGCAGCACGCCTTCTTCGAGACGGCGATCAGCTGAACGTCAGCCGGCTGGTCTGTCCCCAGCCTCACGGGCCAGGGCCGGCGGGCGGGCGGCGGTTCCTGCGGGCATCAATCCGGGCATCAAGCTGAGCGCAAGTGAGGGCAAGGCCGGGCAATTCGCACCGCTTGAACAAGCGGAACGCAACCCAGCGCAACCCCGTCCTTCGATCTCATAACCCGGAGGTCGCGGGTTCAAATCCCGCCCCCGCTATAGGTGGAAGCCCGCTCGTTGAGCGGGCTTCTCGCGTTGTGGGCGGATGAGTCGTTCGGCTCGCGGTACCGCCGGCGTACGAAGAGGGCGCTTCTTCCTTCGTCTCACAGCGAGCCCTGCTGTCAGGAGGACGCCAGCCAGAGCGCCTGCCCGGCGGTCCCTAGTGCGGTCCGACGACCGACTACAGCGGGAGGGCAAAACCCAAACAGAATCGCCAAGAACGCATGGAAAGATGCTTGCTGATTGCGGAATTGTCGTCGAGAGGTTCAGCATGCCGGCCCCGGTCTGGGGATTCGCCGCCGCCGCATACTTGCCGCCGGCCCCGGAGCCCTACTGGGAGGGCATCAACGTGGCGGTGATCGTCAACGCGCTGCGAGGCTACCGCGGAGTCGTGACTGGCGAGCGCGGCATCGAGGCGCCCGATGGCGTCGTCGATGGCGTCGTGAAGTTCGGCCCCCACAACCAGCCAACCCCTGACCACCCGGAGCTACCGCTATCCGGTGTATAGCGTTGCCTTGGACAGCCGCTGCAGAGCAGTCTGCGGAGGCGGATGATTGGTGGGGCCGAAACTCCGCTCGTCGGAGCTTGGGTGGACATTGCCACTTCGTTGCCACCCTTGGCGCGAACCCCGCTATCCATAGGGCCTTAGCGATCTAAGCCGCCGAACTCCTTGTTGGCGAGGCGGATCTCGCGACTGCCGACCTGGACCCGCCGGGTGGCCGAGTCGATCCGCAGCGGCCCGACCTGGATCGGGCCCGCACGCTCGCGGCCGCGGCGCGCCAGGGCGTTCTCGATCCGGGCGAGCAACTCGGGATAGTGGAACGGCTTGACGAGGTAGTCGTCGGCCCCCGCCTGGAGGCCCCGAACCCGGTCGCAGTCGGCGCCGCGGCCGCTGAGCACGATCACCGGCAGGCCGCGATCGAACTCGGCCGCCGCGCCCTCGGAGCCGCGGATCCTGCGCAGGACGTCGAGGCCGAACCCGTCCGGCAGCGCGAGGTCGAGCAGCAGCAGGTCGGGCTGGCTGTAGCGACAGAACCGGAGGGCATCGGCGCGCGTCGGCGCCGCGAGCGCGTGGTAGCGATCCGCCTCGAGGTTCTCGATCAAGAGCTCGAGCGTGAGTTCGTCGTCCTCGCAGACGACGATCGTGCCCCGGCTCTCGACCCCGGGCGGGACCGCCTCGTGCTCGCGTTGGCTGCTGACCTCCATGGCCACCCGAACCCCGCCCGCCTGCCGTGCGCCCCCTTTCCCCCAGCCGCCGCCGGACCGCCGTCGCTCGGCAGCTCGAGCACCGCGCTGGCGCCCGGCTCGCTCAGCAGCCGGCCGAATCCGACCGCGCGCTCGCATCGCAGCTCGCGGTGCTCCGCGTCGAGGAAGACGACGTCGAGGCGGAACAGCATCCCGATCGTGTGGATCGCGTGGCAGCCGGGCAGCAGCAGCCCGGGGCCGGCACGGCGACGCGACAGCAGCGCCAGTCCCAGCAGTCTGCTCAGGTGGCCGTCGGCGACCGCGACGCGAGAGCCGAGCACCGTCCGCCTCCGCAGCCGGCGCAGGCGCCACGCTCCAGGCTTCCGCGCGCCGTCTCGACCGTCGGTCCCCACGGCCCGGCAAACCCCGGGCCGGCGAGCGCCGCCCCGCTAGCCGTCGCGGCGCGGCGCTGCTTTCCTGCACGGTCCGCTGGGTGCAAGCCTGCGTTCAGCGGCGCCGCAGCGGGCACGCCGTCAAGGGCCGTTCTGAAACATTCGCGGCCCGCGGCGGGGGAGGCCCGCGTGGGAGGAAGAAGCGAGTGGAGAAGGCAACCCGCAGAGGCAACTACGAATCCGGTTCCGACTACGTCCTCGAGTACGGGGAGCTTCGGTTCTCGTTCAACGAGTGGGACTTCGCACAACGCGTCGAGCAGGCCGCGGTGAAGCTCAACTTCACCCATCCCGGGCTCGAGGGTTCGGAGCTGCACGACCTGGTCGAGCTCGCCGTCAACGGCGAGATCCGCGAGGCGGCCTCGGCGCTCGGCGATCACGTCAACGAGAACTGGGGCGAGCTGGTCGACGGCTCGAGCCGCAGCCTCGTGCACTGGATCCGCCGGCTCGTCTTCCGCGGCGCCTGGCTCGACCAGCGGGTCAAGGAGGGTGAGCTCGACGTCGTCTTCGACGAGGAGACGAACGCCTTCGGCTACATCCAGCCGGACCGTGACTCCGAGCCGATCGAGCTCTCGCGCGAGCCCTCCTGGGCCGAGCTCGCCTACCGGCCCTGATCGCGCCCGGCTGAACGCCGGCGCGACCTACTCGCCGAGCGCGCTCAGCAGCTCCTCGTTCGTCTCCGTCTCACGGATCCGCTCGGCGAGTCGCTCCGCGGCATCCCGCGCCGGCATCGCGGCCAGCTCCGCCCGCAGCGCCCGGGCGCCCGCCAGCTCGGCACCATCGCGCAGCGAGTCCTCGGCGACGACCCGACAGGCCGCGGCGTCGAGCGCCGGATAGACGCCGGCCTCGGCGAGCTCGCGGCTGAGCTCGATCGTCACGTTCTCGGTCGTCGCCAGGGCCCTGGCGACGTCGTCATCGTCGTCGGTCAGCGCCGTCGCGATCACGGTCAGCGAGCCGGACTCATCGCCCTCGGTCTCGCGGCCGGCTCCGAAGATCGGCTTCGCCGCCCCGGGGTCGTCGGCCGCCACCGCGAGCCGCGAGAGCGAGTCGATCAGCAGCGCCACGTCGGCCCCGCGCTCGGCCTTGCGCTTCGCCTGCGAGACGGCCATCTCGACCGCGCGAAGCTGCTCGCCGGGGCGCATCTCGGCCCCCGCGATTCTCAGCTCGGCGTCCGGAAGCGCCTCGCGCCAGGCGGGCTCCTCCTCGGGCCGCTCGTCGACGAGGACGACGATCGTCTCGAGGTCCTCGACCGCGCTCAGCTCCCGCGCCAGGGCGCGCAGCAGCGTCGTCCGGCCCGACCCGCGGGCGGCCTTGACCAGGACCCGCTGACCGCGGGCCAGCGGCGCGAGCAGATCGACCGCGCGAAGCAGGACCGCGATCTCGGGCTCGGCGCCGGCGCCGGTGATCGCCAGGCGGCGGTGTGGCGGGATCGCGACGAGCTCCTCGAACCTGGAGCGCTCGCCACCCGGCTCGGCGCCGTTGACGGTGTCGATGTGAACCAGCGCCGGGTGACGCTCGCCGCGCCGTGGCTCCCGGGCAGGGCCGGTGATCGCGTCGCCCTCCTGAAGCTCGCAGCGGCGGATCTGGGAGGGCGAGACGTAGATGTCGCCCTCGGCATCGGGGTCGTCGAGGCGCAGGAAGCCGTGACCCCGGGAGGTGATCTCGAGCACGCCGCTGACCGGCTCGGCCGCCGGCTCCTCCGCCTCATCCCGATCCGGCTCGCGCTCCCGGCGGCCGCCCCGCCTGCCGCGGCCCTCGCGGCTCTCGCGGCCGCCGCGAGCGCGCCCGCGGTCGCCGCCCGCGGCCGGCTCGCGCGCCTCCTGGGCGCCGCCGAGCTCGGCGATCAGCTCGTCCCGGCTGAGCATCCGGAAGCGCTCGATCCCGCGCTCCGCCGCGAGCTCGTGGAGCTCGGCGAGGTGCTTGTCGGTCAGCGATGCGTCGGCCATGGGCGTGGCACTATAGGTGTCAGGCCGGGGCGCCTGCCGGGTCGCATCCCTCGGCGGCCAGGTCGCCGAGCCAGGCCTCACTCTCGTCCGCAATCCGCGCCTGATCCCAGCCGAGCTCCCGGCCCATTGCCTCGGCCACGGGGCGGACCGCGTCGGCGGTCCGCAGCGACGGGGCCGCGAGCAACGCCAGCCGGGTGCGACGCAGCAGCACGTCGGCCACTGTCCGCGCCTGCTCGCGGCGGGCCGCGACGACCGCCTCCGCGAGCAGGTCGGGGTGGCCCGGCACGATCGGGCGGGCGAGCTCCGGGCGCTCGGCGGCGACGCTGAGCACGTCCCGCGCCGCGTGCCCATAGCGGAAGGCGAGCTGCTCTTTGACCTCGGGGCCGACGAGGCCCGGCTCGAGGCCCTCCGGCGGCTCGAGGTCCTCGGCGGAGGCCTCCATCCCGAGCGGGATGTCGGCGGTCCGGCAGGGCACCTCGCGGCCCTCGCGCTCGGCAACGCGGTCGACGACCTGCTTCGCCATCCGCCGCCAGGTCGTGAGCTTGCCGCCGGTGATCGTCAGCATCCCCGAGGACGTCTCGTAGAGCTCGGCCTTGCGTGAGATGTCGACCGACTTCTTCGGGTCGCCGGTCGAGATCAGGGGTCGCACCCCGGCGAAGGCGCCGGTCAGATCGCCCCGCCCGAAGTCCTCGCCGAAGTAGTCGTTGACGGCCGCGAGCAGGTACTCGATGTCCTCGCCGCCGGGCTGTACCCGGTCGATGTCGCCGTCGTAGTCGTTGTCGGTTGTGCCGACCATCGCCCGCCCGTACCAGGGGAGGACGAAGATCGTGCGTCCGGCCCCAGCCGGAACGATGCAGGCGGCGTCGTTGAGCGGCAGTCGCTCCAGCGGCAGGGTCAGGTGGGTGCCGCGACTTGGCGCGATCCGCGGCACCTCTGTCTCGTCGATGATCTCCCCCGGGCGCACCCGGTCCGCCCAGACGCCGGTGGCGTTGATCACGTTCTCAGCCTTGATCTGCAGCTGCTCACCGCTCTCGGTGTCGGTGCAGTTGACACCCGCGGCCCTGCCGCCGTCCTCGAGCAGCGAGGTGACGTCGAGCCGATTCGCCATCACCGCACCGAAACGCTCCGCCTCGCCGAGGATCGTCAGCACCAGGCGCACGTCATCGGTCTGGCAGTCGTAGAAGAGGTAGGCCGCCGTCGGCTCCTGCGCCTCGAGCGCCGGCAGCAGGGCGACCGTCTCCTCGGCGGAGATCGTCCGGTGACGATCGGGCGACCAGCCGGCGTCCTCGTCGTCTCCCCTGACCCGCTGCCTGCGACCCTGGCCGACTCGCGTCGTCGCCATCACGTCGTACATGTTGAGTCCGATCCCGATTCGCATGTCTCGCCGGTCGTCGCCCAGCGTCGGCACCAGGTAGGGGGTCGGGTAGACGAGGTGCGGCGCGAGGTGGACCATCAGCTGCCGCTCGAGCAGCGCCTCGCGAACCAGGCCGAGATCGAAGTTCTGCAGGTAGCGGAGACCGCCGTGAACCATCTTCGAGCTCCGGCTCGAGGTCCCGAACGACCAGTCGTTGCGCTCGACGATCGCGGTCGAGTACCCGCGCGAAGCGGCATCGAGCGCGACCCCGACGCCGGTGATGCCGCCGCCGATCACGACGACGTCGAAGGTCTCGGATGTGAGCTCTCTGAGCGCTGAGTCTCGGTCGATCATCGGATCCCCACCGTATCGAGGACGTGAGTCCGGCAGAGGCGCCCGGCCGCCCTCGGTTGGTCGGTCGCTCAGTCGCTCAGTCGAGATAGGTGACGCAGTCGGCGCTCGGGGCGCGATCGGGCGCTCGCCGCTCCTGGGCCGGCCGGCCGAGGTAGAGCAGCCCGACGAAGCGCTCGCCCTCCCCCAGCCCGACCGCGTCGCGCCCGGCGTCGCCCCTGAGCACCTCCGGCGTTCGCCAGTAGCCGGCCAGCCCGCGGCCGTGGGCGGCGAGCAGGACGATGTAGGCGGCGCAGGCGGCCGCGTGCAGGTCCTCCTCGTCGCGGGCCGGATCGCCGCTGAGCGCGGCCGAGCAGACGACCAGGGTCGGGGCACGATCGAGCTTCGGCGCCGCCTCGGGGCCGGCCGCCCGCTTGAGGCGCTGCAGCGCGCGTGGCCCGACGACCCGAAAGCGCCAGGGGTTGGTCAGGTGGTGGTTCGGGGCCCAGCGGGCGAGCTCGAACAGCTCGTCGAGCACCTCCCGCGGAACCGGCTCCGGCCGGTAGGCCTTGTGCGTGCGGCGGGTGCGGATCGCGGCTTCGAGGTCCATCGTCGGCCAGGATCGCATGCGGCCGGCAGCGACCCCGGCCCGGCGACTCAGGGCCGCCACCTGCGCAGGCCGATCCACCCCCCCAGCGCTGCCGCGCCGATCAGGTTCGCGAGGCCGAATCCGAGCAGGACCGCCGACCGCTCGCCGCCCTCGTCGGCGGCGGGCTCCTCGTCGGCGACCGCCGCGGGATCGTCTGAGTCGGGCTCGGGCCGGCCGGCTCCCCCGGCCCCGCCGCCGGAGCCGCCTGCGGCGGACTTCGCCGTCCCGCCGCCGGGGCGCCCCTCGCCGCCTCGGCCGGCGCCGGGCGACCCCGACCCCGCCCCTGAGGCCGAGCGCCGCCCGCCGCCCGAGGCGACGGAGGAGACAGCGCCGGAATCGACGCCGCCACCGGCGCCGCCGGCCCCGGAGCCACCACCGCGCCGACCGCTGCCGGACCCGGCCTGGGGACGCGGGGCCCGCTTCACCGGCGCGATCGGGTAGACGGCGCGGCGGATCCCGGTGATCGCCTGCGAGGTCACCCAGACGGGCGTCTGCTCGGCGCCCCTCGCATAGGCGAAGTGGCCGTCGGCCGCCTGCCGGGCGAGCAGGTACTCGAGGCCGTTACGAGCTCCCTTGCGGACGCCACCGGGGTTGACTCCCGCGGCGAGCAGGCCCTGCAGCGCCCAGGCGGTCGACTGCGAGTTCGACCGCGCTCCACGGGTCAGCGACCAGCCGCCGTCGGCGCGCTGCGCGTCACGGAGCCAGGCGGCGCCACGCGCCAGCGGCCGACCGCCGTCGACGACAGCCAGTGCCTGCAGGACCGCACCGGTGCTGTCGGGCTCGCTGGCGCCGCCCCCGGTCGAGCCCCAGCCACCGTCACGGTTCTGGGCCCGGCGCAGCCACCGCGCGCCGGCGCGCAGCGGACCGGCCGGCTCGCCCGCAGCCGATCGAGCCAGGATCGCGAACGCCGTCAGGTTGACCTGCCGCTCATACGAACCGTCGCGCCGCTCTCGCGACCGCAGCTCGGCGACGAGATCGCGACCGCCGAAGCTTCGAGCCGGGACGCCCGCCCCGCGCAGGGCGAGGATCGTGCGCTCGAGGTCCCCGGTCGAGGAGAGCTCGGCCGCACTCGACCGCAGGTAGTCGACCGGCGAGCGACCCCGGCGGCGCACGTCCCGCGGGTTGACGCCGGCGGCCTCCAGGCCGAGCATCGCCCAGCCGGTCATCGCCGGGCTCGAGGCGGCGCCCGGGGCGGTTCCGAAGCCACCGTCACGGTTCTGCGAACGCGCCAGCCAGGCGCTCGCGCCGTTGGCGCCGGCCGCCGCCGCCTCCCCCGCCGAAGCGGGGGCGCTCGAGGTGCCGGGCCCCGCTGCGACCGCCGCGACGGATGCGAGCAGCGCCAGGCCGGCCGCGGCCCCGGCGGCGGGGGCCTGGCGCCAGCTGATCGCGAACCTGCCCTGGTAGCGGTCGAGCATCCGGACCAGGGCCGGCCCTGCGACGAGCATGATCGCGGCGTTGCCGGCCGCGTGCGCGATGTTGAACGGGATTCCGCGGGCGGCGAGAGCGAGGTAGCGATCGAGTGACTGCTCGCCCCCGAAGTTGACCATCACCGAGAGGTCGAGCAGCGCCCCGTAGAGCAACCCCGCCAACGCTGCCGCCGCCGCGAGGCCGATCCGGCCGAGGCTCCGGCCGCTGACCCTCGCAAGCGCCGCGCCCCCGATCCCGACCATTCCCCAACCGGCCATCTGCCACGGGGTCCACGGCCCCTGTCCGAGCCAGAAGTTCGAGACCAGGGCGGACAGCGCCCCCACCGCGAAGCCGGCGGGCCCACCGAGGGCGTAGCCGGCGAGCAGGGCGACATCGGTCGTCCCGACGACGTTCGGCAGCGGCGCGAGCACGACTCGACCGGCGACCCCGAGCGCCGCCAGGGCCGCGACCGCGGCGAGGATTCGCGCCGAGGGCCGCGAGCGCTCGAACCAGACGCCGCCGGCCACGAGCACCAGGGCGAGCAGCCCGAGCACGCTGAGTTGCCAGCTCATCGCCCCCCGACCTCCGCCAGCCGCGGCCCGGAGCGAAGGATCTCGGCGCCCTGCTCAGGCGTGATCGCGGCGCCGTCGGAGATCCGCGCGACCTCGGTCGCGAAGTACCAACCGCCACCGAGCAGCTCGAGCGCGGCCCCGTCGGCGAGCACCCGGCCCCGGGCAAGCAGCGCCACCCGATCCGCGAACGAGGCGGCAAACTCGACGTCGTGCGTCGCAACGAGCACCGCCGCCCCTCGCCGAGCGAGGCTCGTCAGCCAGCTCGCAAGCGCCGCCTTGCGCCTGCGGTCGAGGCCGCGGGTCGGCTCGTCGAGGCAGATCAGCCCCGGTGGACTGCCGCCGGCGCCACGGCCGGCGAGCGCGATCGCGAGCGCGAGGCGCTGCCGCTCGCCGCCCGAGAGGTCGCGGGGGTCGCGGTCGGGGGCGATGTCGAGCCCCGCCACCTCGATCGCGAGCCGGCCCGCCTCGCCGGGGAGCTCGTCCCCAACCCGCTCGCGGACGAAGTAGTCGTCGGGACGCTGGGTCAGAAGCGCACAGCCCGCGGCGGCCCGCACCGAGCCCTCGGACGGATCGAGGACGCCGGCCAACGCCCGCAGCAGAGTGCTCTTGCCGGCTCCGTTGGGACCGACGAGGGCGACCACCTCACCCGGCAGGAGCTCGAGGTCGATGCCGTCGAGCACCCGGCGCGGCCCGCCCACAGCGCCCCCGAGCTCGACCGCGAGGCCGCTGACGCTGAGCGCGGCCGCCGGTCGTCCGGGGTCGCCGGGCCGGGGCTCCGGACGCGCGGCCGGCGCCGCGCCGGCGTCCCCGAACAGCTCCCTGCCGCGTTTGACCCCGACCGGACGCTCCGGCCGCCCGGCCAGCTCGAACATCCGCATTCCCGGGGTGAGCAGCTCGGGGGCCCGTTCGGATGCGAACGAACCGAACGACTCGGGAGGGCCGTCGAAGACGAGTCCGCCCCGCTCGAGCGCGAGCACCCGGTCGGCGGCGGCCAGACAGCGCTCCAGCCGATGCTCGCCGAGGATGATCGTCACCCCCCACTCCTCGTTCAGGCGCCGCAACAGGCCGATCAGCTCGTCGCCGGCGACGGGATCGAGCTGCGAGGTGGGCTCGTCGAGCAGCAGCAGCGGCGGACGCGTGACCAGCGCCGCGCCGATCGCGACGCGCTGAAGCTCACCGCCGGAGAGGGTGTCGGTGGCGCGGTCGAGCAGCGGCTCGATCGCCAGGGCCAGCGCCACCTCCTCGACCGCCCGCGCACGCGACGTCGAGGAGTGGCCGCGGAGCTCGAGCGGCAGCCCGAGCTCGGCCGCGACGGTGGTCGAGACCACCTGCGACTCGGGCTCCTGGGCGACGAAGCCGACGCTCACCGCGAGCTCGGCCGGCCCGGCCTCGCGGGTGGAGCGACCGGCGACGACCAGCTCCCCGGTGAACTCGCCCCCGTGGAAGTGCGGGACCAGCCCGCAGGCCGCCCGCAGCAGCGTCGACTTCCCCGAGCCGGAGGCGCCGGCGAGCACGACCAGCTCCCCGGCTCCGACCTCGAGATCGAGCGCCGCCACGGCGGCCCGCGCGGCGGCCGGGTAGCGGTAGCTGACCCGATCGAGCGAGAGCACGGGGACGGCCCCCTCAGCCATCGCGCGCCACCCCCGAACCACCCGAGAGGGCTCGCTCCGCTGCGAGCCGCTGCCGCTCGCGCGCCGAGAGGAACGGAATCGCGGTGATCAGCGGGATCGCGAGCAGCAGTGCCAGGGTCGCCGGGCCGAGGTCGATCTCGATCGTCGGATAGGCCTCCGCCCCGGCCGCGCCGACGGCGGCCGCGGCCACGGCGGCGAGCGCCACGATGACGCCGCTCAGGACCAGCGCCGACTCGCCCCGCCGGCGGGGCCGGTGCTCCCTGGGAGCTCGCCGCTCGAGCCCGTAGCCACGCAGCTCGAGGGTCGAGGCGACGTCGACCGAGCGGTCGAGCGACCCCGCGACCAGGCGGCGAGCCAGCGCCGCGCGCGAGACCGGCGCGGCGGCCGGCCCGCGCAGCGAGCCCGCCTCGCCGAGGCGGGAGGCGTCGGCCGCCGCGAGTGGCACGAGCCGCGTGATCAGCGTCGCGGCCAGCGCCGAGCGCGCCGCAAAGGGGCGGGCGGCCCGCAGCAGCCGGTCCGGGTCGACGCAGGCCGACCAGACGCCGAAGACGACCAGCGCGACGAGGACGCGTAGAGCGAGCACGCCGCCCTCGAACAGGGCCTCGGCGCTGACGTCGATCCGGCCAAGCACCGGCAGCTCCCAGCCCCGAACGAGGACCGTCTCGCCCCGCTGTGAGACGAGGCCGTTGACGGCGATCATCGTCAGCGCCAGCACCGCGCCGTACCTGAGCGGGGCCAGCGCCGCACGCAGGGCGCCCGAAGCGGCGGCGGCGAGCACCGCGGCGCAGCCGGCCGAGAGCAGGACCAGCGGATTCGAGAAGGTGAAGCCGATGATCGCCAGCGGCCCGAGGTAGACCGCCGCCACCCACGGCCGGGCGCGGCCGAGCGGGCCGGGTCGCGGCTCGTAGGCAAGCGCCGTCCTCACCGGCAGGCGCTCCCACCCGGGTCCGGCCCGGAGGGGGTCGGAAGTGGAATCTGATCTCCGCCCGAGACCGCGATCGCGTAGCGGCGGGCGAGGGTCGCTTCCCCGAGCAGGCCGGCGGCGGCGTCGACCTGATTCGGGTCGCTGCCGCTGACCACCCAGGTCGGCTGCTCATCGCCGCGCTGCAGCGCAGCGATCCATCCCGCTTCGGGGAGCTGCGCGCTCGGCCTCGCCCGCTGGTCGAGCGCCGTCAGCGCGAAGGCGCCGTCAGCGCAGCGCTCGACGATCGCGTAGACGCCGCTCTCGGCGGGACCGCGCTCGAGCATCTCGGCGACCCGATCGGCGCGAACCTGCTCCCAGCCGCCGACGAGGACGCGCAGGGTCCGGTCGGGATCAGCGGTCGCCTCGCCGGCGACGGCCCGCTCGACCTCGGCCCCGTCCTCGGCCAGCCGATCGGCGACCTCCGAGCAGGCCGGCTCCGCCTCGAAGCAGACGACCTCGACCCCGAAGCGCTCGCCGTTGAAGCCGTTGACGAACGGCTCGGGGTAGGAGCCGACAACAGCCGGGACGCGATACGCGTCGGTCCAGTCGCGGTAGTCCCACCAGATCCGGTCGCCGGCGCTCACCGCCGCCTCACCGGCGCCGATCGGCGACCAGTAGCCGTTCACGAAGAAGAACCAGTCGCGGCTCCGGCCCGACTCGACCGCCGACGCGGTGCCGTCGATCGCGTCGACGAAGTTGCCGCCGTAGGAGGTCTCGATCTCGGCCTCGCGATCGAGGAAGCGGACGACCGTCTCCGACTCGCTCGGATTCTCGACGCGCGCCTCGCGCAGGAGCTCCGATCCGTAGTCGCGGGTCACGGTCAGCGTCGCCGAGCCCTGATCCGCCTCACCCGCCCCGAACCCGCAGGCCGAGGCCGTGACGGCGAGCGCGGTCGCCGTCACGGTCACGATGGCGCGGGCTGCGGTCACGGGGTCGGGCGCCTATCCGCAGCCTTTGAGCGTGTCGCGACGGTCGGCTCTGACCCGGTCCTCGCCGCCGCCGCAGCGAACCGAGTCCCTGCCGCCGCCGCGGACGTCGATCGTGTCATCCCCTGCGCCGGCGCGAACCAGGTCCCGTCCGCGACCCGGATCGATGTCGTCGTCGCCCCCGGTTCCACGGACCGTCTCGGACCCGCCGGTACCGCGGATCGTCGTCGGCGGCCTCGACCCACAGGCCCCGGGCCTCGGGGCGAGGCAGGTGTGGCCGACCTCGGAGGGAATCGACCCGGCGCGGGTCGCCCGGAGCTCGAGCTTCGCGCCGGGGCCCCGCGGGTCACCGAACGCGGCCTCGACCACGGTCCGGCCGTCCGGCCCGGTCAGCGCGCTCGCTCCGGTCACCGCGGCGCCCGCCGCCGGGGCGCGGCTGCCGTCGTCGGCGTACTCCCAGACGCGGACCGAGAACTGCTCGGCGGCGGTCCGCACCGGCGCCTTGATCGAGAGCTCGGTCGGCAGCGGGTCGTTGAAGTCCTCGATCAGGTACCAGAGGACCCGATCGCCACGCCTGATCTTGGCCTGATCGCCACCGACCAGCGCGCCGACGCGGTTCACCTTCAGGTACCAGTAGCCGGTCTGGGGGGCGACGGCATCGGCGAATCCACAGACGCCGAGCCCGAAGTCGAACGCGTCGGTAATCAGGACGGGCCTGATGTCACGGTCCCATCTGGAGGCGTCGCGGGCCGCGCCGAGCGCCGTCGCGCCCGGCACCGTGACGCGCTCGCCGCTGCCGCCGGTCCCGTCGCCGAAGCAGTCGGCCGCGGCTCGCGCCCTGATCGTCGTCTTGCCGGTGTACTGGGTGTGCTCGGCGAGCGTCTCGCCGGACGAGTCGACGATCCGCAGATCGGCCGGCTTGCTCGCCGCGGCGGTCGCCGGAAGCGCGACGAGGCAGGCCGCGGCGATTGCCGCCAGCCGGGCTGCGCGCAGGATACGAGTTGGCATGAAGCCACCCTTTCCTCGAGGGTCTGAACTGGCTCGGCCGGAGACAGGTCTCCTGGCTTGCGGGACTGTCGTCACGCCTTCCCGGATCGCCTCGCGATCCAGTGGCTGGCGCTTTCCGGGCTTCAACCCCGGGCCTGCGACGACCTCACCCGGTCACAGTGGCGGGACCGCGCCGGAATCTCACCGGGCTTCCCTGGACACCGACCGTATTTCGCGACCCACTCTAGCGCCGCGGGGCGGCGCCGTGGAACGCTAGTCGCGGGCCTCGACCGTGGCGACGAGGCCGTCCACGACCTCAGGCATCGCCTTTCGCATCCGCGACAGCTCCCAGTGCTCGATCTTCAGTGCGAGCACAGTGGAGGCGGCTACCACGGAGGCCGAGCGCTCCTGCTTCTCGAGCAGGCCCTGCTCGCCGAACACGTCTCCGGGCCCGAGGGTCGCGACCTTCTCGCCACCCTTGGTGACCTCGACGGTGCCCTCATCGATCGCGTAGAAGTCGTTCGCGAAGCCGCCCTCCTGGATGATCACCTTGCCCTCGGGGAACTCGACGAGCTGGGTGAACGGGGCGATCTTGGCGAGCTTCTCGTCCTCGACCCCCTCGAACAGGGAAAACCTCTTGAGCTGGCTGGGATCCAATTCGAACTCCTCCGTTTGAGACGTCCCAGAACCTACCCGATCCGCGAGCGGCTTTGGCGGGTTCGCCGCGCACCTTGGTCGGTCTCACGCGCGATAGGCTGCGGGTCGCGGCGCACGAGGGGTGCGACCGCGAACCGGCAGTCGCCCGTCTTGATCGCCCTGATCGCCATCGCCGTTCTCGTCCTCGCCCTCGGCGCCTTCGTCTGGCTTACCTACAACAGGCTCGTCGCTCTGCGGCTCGCCTGCGAGAACTCGTGGTCGCAGATCGACGTGGCGCTGAAGCTGCGGCACGACCTGATTCCGGCGCTCGTCGCCGCCGTCGCCGGCTATGCCGGTCACGAGCAGGGAACGCTGGCGCAGGTGACCGAGCTGCGCGCGGACGCCGTAGCCGCCGACGCCGCTCCGCCGGCCGAACGCGGCACCGCGGAGGCGCGGCTCGGCGGCGGGCTCGCCCGGGCGCTGATCCTCGCCGAGGACTACCCGGACCTGAAGGCGACCGAGAACTTCTCCCGCCTGCAGACCGACCTCGCCGAGGTCGAGGAGAAGATCTCGATCACCCGGCGCGTCTACAACGACACGGTCGAGACCTACAACACGAAGATCCAGGTCCTCCCCTCGAATCTGGTCGCGAACGGGTTCGGGTTCGAGCGCCGTCAGTTCTTCGCGGCGGAGGCCGGGGCCGAGATCGCCCCGACCGTTTCGCTCCCCGGCCCGGGCGGAGGGGCGCCGGCATGAGCACCGGCAGGCTGATCTGGGCGGTGATCTGGCGGCTGGCGCTGGCCGCGATCGTCTTCTGTGTACTCGCGATCCTCCCCACTCTCTGGATCCCCGAGGAAGGGACGCCCAAGGACTTCGACATCTCGACCGCCAACACGCGCGTCGAGCTCCAGGACGACGCCGGCCTGCGGATCAGGGAGACGCTCGAGTTCCACTACCACGGCGGCACGTTCACCGGCGCCTACCGCGACATCCCCCTCCGCGAGGGAGCCAAGATCACCGGGGTCGCCGTCTTCGAGGGCGACAGGCGCTACCGGCCCGGCGGCAACACCGCTCTCGGCTCCTTCGATCAGCCCGGGACCTTCGGGATCACGAAGACGCCCGACTACAACGGCGTCCGCGTTGTCTGGCACTACGGCGAGACCGACACCGAGAAGACCTTCGCGCTCGTCTACGACCTCGAGAAAGCGGTCACCGCCTACGACGACGTCGTCGACGTCGGCTGGACGGTCTGGGGAGACCAGTGGCAGTTCTGGCTCGACGACCTCGAGGCCGAGATCGCAACGCCCGACGGAACGGACCCGACCGCAGCCTGGGTCTCGAGCTTCGACGCCCCTGACGCTGGGGTGATCACGCCAACCGGGCAGATCGAGGGCACCCGAGCGCTCGGCGCCGACCCCGAGATCGGCGACGGCGAGGCGACCTTCGAGACCGAGCGCGTGCCGCAGGGCACCAACGTCGTCTTCCGGGCCCTGGTGCCGCGCGACGCCGTCAGCTCCGCGAGCGGAGCTCGGGTCGTGAGCGGAAACGGCGCCGACAAGGTGATCGCCGAGGAGGACGGGATCTCGAACACCGCCTTCATGAAGGCGAAGAACTTCGTCTTCGACAACGCCTGGCTCGTCTTCGGCCTCTGGACCCTGATCGTCGTCGGGCTCTCGCTGCTGATGGCGATCATGTCCCGCGAGCATCCGACCGGCGTCCCCAGGTACGTGAACGAGCCGCCGGAGGACCTGCCACCTGCGATCGCCTACGCGCTCGCAACCGAGGGCGCCTACGACGACCGCGTCGTGCTCGCGACGCTGCTCAGCCTGGTCGATCGCGGCTACTACGACGCAAAGGCCTCGCAGGGTCAGGACCTCGACCTCGAGCTGACCGTGGCCGCGGACCGCCCCGCAAACAACGGGCTGGAGGAGTACGAGCGCACCGCGATGAAGTTCTTCGACGACCTGCTCGACGGCAAGACGGTCGCGCTCGGCAAGCTCAAGGACGAGATCCCCGAGCATTCCTCGACCTGGCGCACCCGCTGGAACGAGCTGACCAACGACCTCGACCAGGCCGACGAGGGCAGGATCGGGTGGGACCGGAACTTCGAGGGCAAGCGCGTGCTGCTCGCCGTCGTCGCGCTGGTCGGCTACCTGATCCTCGGCTGGCTGTTCTTCGCACGCACTCAGTGGCTCGCGATTCCCGTCGGGACGGCCGTGCTCGGGCTGCTCTTCGTCTACCTGTTTCCGCGCACCATGTACAAGCGGCTCGACCCCGCGGCCCGCGAGCGCGGCGCGCTGTGGGCCGCCTTCCGCCGCTGGACCGACGACTTCCCGCGCCTCGACGACGACCCCCCGGCGACCCTGAAGCTGTGGCGGAGCATCCTCGTGTACGCCGTCGCCTTCGGCACCGCCGAGGCGGTCGCGAAATCGGGCCGGATCCCGGCACCGGTCGGCGAGGAGGCCACCAGCACCGGCAGCTGGACGGCTTTCGCCCTCTACGGCGGCGCCTGGAACTCCGACTTCAACTCGTTCGGCTCCGGCTTCTCGAGCCAGGTCGCCCCCGAGTCGAGCTCGTCGGGCGGCGGCGGCGGCTTCAGCGGCGGCGGCGGCGGCTTCAGCGGCGGCGGCGGTGGTGGCGCCTGGTGATGACGGCCGATCACGCCACCGCTAGGCATCCAAGAACAGGTCGATCGCGGGCTCGCCGGTGCCCGCCTTGTACTGCTCGAAGTCGGTGACGCCCTCGGAGGCGAGAACCTCGTCGTCGATGAAGAAGTTGCCGGTGCATTCCGCCGCCGGCCGGGCGAGGATCACGTGGGCGGCGTCCGCGACGATCTCGGGCGTCCGCGACTGGTTCATCGCCGCCTCGCCGCCGAGCAGGTTGAGAACCGCGGCGGTCGCGATCAGCGTCCGCGGCCAGAGCGAGTTGGCGGCGATCCGCCGGTCGCGAAGCTCCTCGGCGAGGCCGAGCGTGCAGAGGCTCATCCCGTACTTGGCGATCGTGTAGCCGAGCTGGCCGCCGGCCCACTTCGGGTCGAGGCTGATCGGAGGGCTGAGCGTGAGGATGTGCGCGTTGTCGCTCTTCTCGAGGTGCGGGATGCAGGCGCGAGAGAGCATGAAGGTGCCGCGCGTGTTGATGTCCTGCATCAGGTCGTAGCGCTTCGGCTCGAGGTCCGGGGTCTTCGCGAGGTTGATCGCCGAGGCGTTGTTGACGCAGATGTCGATCCCGCCGAAGGCCTCGACCGTTCCCGCCACCGCGGCGGCGATCGCGTCATCGTCACGGACGTCGCCGAGGATCGCGAGCCCGCGCCCACCCGCCGCCTCGATCTCCTCGACCGCGGTGTGGATCGTGCCGGGCAGCCTCGGGTCCGGCTTGTCCGTCTTCGCCATCACCGCGACGTTCGCCCCGTCACGGGCGGCGCGGACGGCGATCGCAAGGCCGATCCCACGGCTGCCGCCGGACATCATGATCGTCTTCCCTTCGAGGGTCCGGGACATCGGCATCGCTCTCCTGGCAATAGGGTGCGGGGCCGCAACGCTATACCCGAGCGACGGAGCCCATCGATTGAGCCTCGAAGACCCCGTGATCATCTGCTGCGCGATCTCCGGCGCGATCGCCGATCGCGAGCAGTGTCCGGCGATCCCCTACACGCCCGCCGAGTACGCGGCCGAGGCGCGGCGGATCGTCGATGAGGGCGGTACCCACATCCACATCCACGCCCGGACGCCCGACGGCCGCCCCTCCTACGAGATCGAGGACTTCCAGGCGATCAGCGACGCGATCCGCGCCGAGGTCGGCACCGACGCGATCGTCAACTTCTCGACCGGGACGATCGGCGTTCCGGTGGCGAAGCGGATCGCCTACCTCGAGGCGTGTCGGCCGGAGGTCGCGGCGCTGAACATGGGCTCGATGAACTACGCGAAGTACTCACGCTCGCGCAAGGACTTCGTCTTCAAGTTCGTCTTTCAGAACCCGATCGATGAGATCATCGAGCTGCTCGAGGCGATGAACCGTCTCGGGATCAAGCCCGAGCACGAGTGCTTCGACACCGGCCACGTCAGCTCCCTGGAGCCGCTGATCGACATGGGGATCCTCGAGGGCCGCCCGCACATCGACTTCGTGATGGGCGTCGTCGGCGGCATCGCGGCCACCGCGCGCAACGTCGAGGCGATGGCCGACAACGTTCCCGACGGCGCCCACTGGGGCGTGATCGGGATCTCGCGGCAGCAGTGGATGCTGGTCGCCGCGGCGCTCACGCTCGGGGGCTCGATCCGGGTCGGCCTCGAGGACAACCTCTATCTACCGGACGGCGAGATGGCGAGCTCGAACGGCGAGCTGATCGCAAAGGCCCGGCAGATGACCGAGGATGTGGGTCGCCGGCCGGCAACCGTCGAGGAGGCTCGCGGAATGCTCGGGATTTCGACGCCGAAGCTCAGTTAGGAGATCGTGGCCCAGAGGGTGATCATCGGATACGAGCCGTCGGAGGAGGGGCGCGACGCGGTCGCGCTCGGGGCCGAGCTGGCGGCGGCGCTCGAGCTCGAGCCGGTGGTCGCTCACGCGATCACGCTGCCCGACGAGGTGCTGGCGGAGACGGAGCTGAGGACCGCGCTCCGGGGCTCCGCCGATGCGGACCTGGCCGAGATCGCATCCGCGTTTCCCGATCTCGAGGCCGAGGCGCGCTCGCTGGCTTCGAGCTCGGCGCCGCGTGCCCTCCACGACCTAGCGGTCGAGACCGACGCGGCGGCGCTGGTCGTCGGCTCGACGGGGCGGGGCCGCGTCGGGCGGGTGCTGCCGGGCAGCACCGCGGAGCGCCTCCTGCACGGGGCGCCGTGCGCCGTCGCGGTCGCCGCGCGGGGCTATGCCGCGACGGGGTCGCGGCTGCTGCGCCTCGGGGTCGCCTTCGACGGCTCGCCCGAGGCCTCGATCGCGCTGCGGGCGGGAGTCACGCTCGCGCGGCGCTGCAACTCGACCCTGACGCTGCTGACGATCGCCCCGACTGCCGGCCTCGCCGAGTCCGCGACGCCGTCGCCGGTCGCGGCGGCGGGCTATGAATCCCAGCACGAACGACGCTCCCAGAAGACGCTCGATGCCGGTGTCTCGCGGGTCCCGGACGACCTCCCGGTCCGCGGCCACCTGATGCATGGCGCGCCCGGCGAGTCGCTGGTCGAGGTGAGCGAGGACTTCGACCTGATCCTGGTCGGATCGCGTGGCTACGGGCCGCTGCGATCGACGCTGCTCGGCAGCACCTCCCGGCGCCTGTTCGACGCCTCGGCCTGCTCGGTGATGGCGCTGCCCCGGGGTCTGGCGGCCGATCCCTTCGACACCGACGTCGAGCCGGAAGCCGAGGTCTAGCCCGGCCCGAGAGCGGCCCTCCAGACGCCCGCATCGGTAGTTCGCCGCGATCGCAAGCCGCAAGAAGGACGCTGGACGCAGGGCGCCGGTCCTCTAGGGTGATTGCTGACCGCAGCGTCGACGCAGGAGGACCCATGAGCGAACCGAAGATCATCGAGACCAGCATGCACAAGGCGCGCGAGTGGCTGGCCGAGATGGCCGGCGAGCTTGGAACCGACGACCGCCACTACGCCTACCGCGCGTTGCGCGCCTACCTGCACGCGGTTCGCGATCGGATCAGCGTCGAGGAGGCGGCCCAGCTCGGTGCCCAGATGCCGCTGCTGATTCGCGGGATCTACTACGACGGCTGGGTCCCCGCCCGGACGCCCGCCGGCTACCACACGGTCGACGAGTTCCTGACCCGGGTCGCCGAGGAGGCGCAGCTCGCCGGCGAAACCGAGGCCTCGATGGTCTGCCGGGCCGGGTCGAACGTCCTTCGCAGTCACGTCTCCGAGGGCGAGATCGCGGACGTCGTCGCGGTGATGCCGGAGTCGCTGCGGCCGCTGCTGGCCGCCTGAGCCGCGGGCTCGGCGCAGCAGCGCAGGAGCGGGAGGCCGGGGCGACGGTGTTCCAGGTACGGATCCACGGAAGGGGTGGCCAGGGAGTGGTCACCGCCGCGGAGCTGCTGTCGGTCGCCGCCTTCGACTCCGACCTGTACTCACAGGCTTTCCCCAGCTTCGGCTCGGAGCGAACCGGCGCGCCGGTGACGGCTTTCTGCAGGATCGATCAGCGCCCGATCCGGACCCGGGAGCCGATCGCCGAGCCCGACGTGTTGATCATCCAGGACCCGACGCTGCTTCACCAGGTCGACGTCTTCGGCGGTCTGCGCCCGAGCGGCAAGGTGCTGATCAACACGACCCGGACGGTCGAGCAGCTCGGCCTCAGCGAGTTGCTGGAGCGGTCGGAGCCGCCGACGCTGCTCACTGTCCCCGGCACCGAGCTGGCGCGCGAGCACCTCGGCCGCGCCCTGCCGAACGCCGCGTTGCTGGGGGGCTTCGCGGCGCTGACCGCGCTGGTCACGATCGAGGGGGTCGAGCGCGCGATCCGCGAACGCTTCGCGGGGGCGGTCGGCGCCGGCAACGTCGCCGCGGCCCGGGCCGCCTACGAGTTCGTGGCCGATGAGGTCGCGGAGGTGGCCGGTGCTTAGGCAGATCGAGGGATCACGGGCCGTCGGCGATGCGGTCGCCCGATGCCGGCCCGAGGTGATCTGCGCCTACCCGATCTCGCCGCAGACGCACATCGTCGAGCACCTCTCCGATCTCGTCCGCACCGGCGATCTCGAGCGCTGCGAGTACGTGCTGGCCGAGTCGGAGTTCGGTGCGATGTCGGTTGCGATCGGCGCCTCGGCGGCCGGCGGCCGCGCCTACACGGCGACCGCCAGCCAGGGGCTCCTGTACATGGCGGAAGCGCTCTTCAACGCCGCCGGCCTCGGACTGCCGATCGTGATGACGGTGGCGAACCGCGCGATCGGCGCGCCGATCAACATCTGGAACGATCACAGCGATTCGATGTCGCTGCGCGACTCCGGCTGGATCCAGCTCTATGCCGAGACCAACCAGGAGGCCGTCGACCTGCACGTCCAGGCGTTCCGCCTCGCCGAGGCCGTCTCGCTGCCGGTGATGGTCTGCATGGACGGGTTCATCCTCACCCACGCGGTCGAGCGGATCGACTCGCCCGCGCAGGAGCAGGTCGATGCCTTCCTGCCCCGATTCGAGCCTCGTCAGATGCTGAACCCGGACGAGCCCCTGACGATCGGCGCGATGGTCGGCCCCGAGGCCTTCTTCGAGGTCAAGTACCTCGCCCACGCCAAGCAGATGCAGGCGCTCGACCTGATTCCCGAGATCGCGAGCGAGTTCGAGCGCGGGTTCGGCCGCGCCTCCGGCGGCCTGATCCGCGGCTACCGGACCGACGACGCCGAGACGATCATCGTCGCGCTCGGCTCGATCATGGGCACGATCGAGGAGGTCATCGACGAGCTGCGTGAGGAGGGCCACAGCGTCGGCGCGCTGGCGATCAAGTCGTTCCGGCCCTTCCCGCTGGACGAGGTCCGGCGAGCTCTCGGCGCAGCGAAGCGGGTGGTCGTGCTGGAGAAGGCCCTGGCGGTCGGGATCGGCGGGATCGTCTCCGCGAACGTGCGGATGGCGCTCTCCGGCATCGAGCTCGACGGGCACACCGTGGTCGCCGGGCTCGGCGGCCGCCCGATCACCGGCCGCTCGCTGCGGAGCCTGCTGCTCGAGGCGCTCGACGGCGGGCTCAAGGCACTCACCTTCCTCGACATGGACGCCGAGCTCGTCGATCGGGAGCTGCGCCGGGCCGGATCGGGAGCACCACCGGGACCACACGCCGAGAGCATGCTGCGCGAGATCGGGATCGTCGCAGCGAGCTCGCACTAGGAGCCAGGAGGGACCAGGGACGATGCCCTACAAGGAACTGAAGATGTACCAGACCGGTACCTACGCGGTGGGCAACCGGCTGCTCGACACAGACGAGCGGACCGTCCAGTCCCGGACCGACCGCTCGAACTCCCTGACCTCCGGGCATCGCGCCTGCCAGGGCTGCGGCGAGGCACTCGGGGCACGCTACGTGCTCGACGCGGCGATGCGGGCGAGCCGCGGGGAGCTGATCGCCGCCAACGCGACCGGCTGCCTCGAGGTCTTCTCGACGCCGTTCCCGGAGTCCTCATGGCAGCTGCCCTGGATCCACTCGCTGTTCGGGAACGCGCCGGCCGTGGCGACCGGGGTCGCGGCGGCGCTGAAGGCAAAGGGTCGGGACGACATCCGAGTCATCGGCCAGGGCGGCGACGGCGGCACCGTCGACATCGGCCTTGCCTGCCTCTCGGGGATGTTCGAGCGAAACGACGACGTGCTCTACGTCTGCTACGACAACGAGGCCTACATGAACACCGGCGTGCAGCGCTCCGGCGCGACCCCGCCGGCGGCGCGCACGACGACGACCAAGCCGGTCGGAGCCGAGCCCGGCAACGTCTTCGGCCAGGGCAAGAACGCGCCGCTGATCGCGATGGCCCACGAGATCCCCTGGGTGGCGACGGCGACGGTCGCCGAGCTGCATGACCTCGAGGACAAGGTCGAGCGGGCGATGGAGATCCGCGGGGCACGCTATCTGCATGTCTTCGTCCCCTGTCCGCTCGGCTGGGGCGCCGCTGCCGCCGACACGATCAAGATCGCGCGGCTGGCCAAGGAGAGCGGGGTCTTTCCGGTGTTCGAGGCTGTCGAGGGCCGGGTGGTGGGCGTCTCGAAGATCCGCTCCCAGGTCCCGGTCGAGGACTATCTGCGGCCCCAGCGCCGCTTCGCGCACCTGTTCGGCGAGCAGCCGAACACGGAGGTGCTCGAGCGCCTGCAGGCACACGCCGACCGCAACATCGCCCGCTTCGGCCTGCTCGAGGACGGTCCCACCGAGGGCAAGGGCCTGATGGAGATGCTGGCCGAGAGCGAGCACGGGCCGCAGTGATGGAGAAGCCGTTCGCAATCACGCTTGACGTCGCCTCGAGCCTCGCCAACCGGACCGGCAACTGGCGGACCGAGCGGGCCGAGTACATCGAGCGGCTGCCCCCGTGCAGCCATGCCTGTCCGGCGGGCGAGGACATCCAGGGCTGGCTCTACGAGGCCGAGTCGGGCGGTGACGGCTACGAGCGTGCCTGGCGCCGGATCATGGAGACGAACCCGTTCCCGGCCGTGATGGGCCGCGTCTGCTACCACCCGTGCGAGACCAGCTGCAATCGCGAGAGCCTCGACGAGGCGGTCGGGATCAACTCCGTCGAGCGGTTCCTCGGAGACGAGGCGATCGAGCGCGGCTGGACGGTCGAGCCCGAGGCCAAGCCGACCGGCAGGCGGGTGCTGGTGATCGGCGCCGGGCCCTCGGGCCTATCGGCCGCCTATCACCTGCGGCGCCTCGGGCACGAGGTCACCGTGCACGAGGCGGGCTCCGCGGCGGGCGGGATGATGCGCTACGGGATCCCCACCTACCGGCTGCCGCGCGAGGTGCTCGGCGCCGAGATCGATCGGATTCTCGCGATGGGGGTCGAGCTGGAGCTCGACCGGCGCTCGACCAACGCCCTGCAGAGCATGCAGGAGGGGAGCTTCGACGCCGTCTTCCTCGCGGTCGGGGCACACATCGCCAAGCGGGCCTACGTCCCCGCCGGCGAGGCGGCTCGGGTCCTCGACGCGGTCAGCGTCCTCCACGACATCGAGGACGCCGAGCCACCGCAGCTCGGGCGGCGCGTCGTCGTCTACGGGGGCGGCGATACGGCGATGGACGTCGCCCGGACCGCGAAGCGGCTCGGGGCAACGGACGCCGTCGTCGTCTACCGACGGACCCGCGACCGGATGCCGGCACACGAGGTCGAGATCGAGGAGGCGGAGGAGGAGGGCGTGAAGATGCGCTGGCTCTCGACCGTGAAGCGCGCCGACGAGGGCCGGCTGATGCTGGAGCGGATGGAGCTCGACGCGGAGGGCTTCCCGCAGCCGACCGGCGAGCTCGAGGAGCTCGAGGCCGACTCCCTGGTTCTGGCGCTCGGCCAGGAGGCGGACCTGGCGCTGCTCGAGGGCGTGCCCGAGATCGAGATCGAGGACGGCGTCGTCAGCGTCGGGCCGGACATGATGACCGGGCGGGCAGGGGTCTTCGCCGGCGGCGACATGGTCCCGGCCGAGCGCACGGTGACGGTCGCGATCGGCCACGGGCGCCGGGCCGCGCTGAACATCGACCGCTGGCTGCGGGGCGCGCCCTACGAGCCGGCCCGCGAGCCGAAGCTGGCCGACTTCGAGAGCCTCAACACCTGGTACTACGCGGATGCGCCGCGGACCGAGCGGCCCCGGCTGGAGGTGGCGCGTCGCCGCGCGACCTTCGAGGAGGTCGTCGGCGGCCTCGATCAGTCGAACGCCCTCTACGAGGCGCGCCGCTGTCTCTCCTGCGGCAACTGCTTCGGCTGCGACAACTGCTTCGGGCTCTGCCCCGACAACGCCGTGATCAAGCTCGAGGGCGTCGAGAACGGCTACGAGATCGACTACGACTACTGCAAGGGCTGTGGGATCTGCGTAGCCGAGTGCCCGTGCGGCGCGATCGAGATGGTCCCCGAGGAGATCTGATGAACGAGGCTATATTCGTACGACAGGAGGAGAGACCGTGACCGAGAGCAAGTTCGTCGCAGACTTCTCGGAGCTGGGCTCCGGGGACGTCGCCCGCGTCGGCGGCAAGAACGCATCCCTGGCGGAGATGATCACCCACCTGGAGCCGGTGGGAATCCGCGTCCCCGAGGGCTTCGCGACCACCGCCGACGCATACTGGGAGTTCGTCGACCACAACCAGATCCGCGAGCGCATCGCGGCAACGCTCGCCCGCCTGGCCGGCGACGAGATCACCCTCGCCGAGGCCGGGCACGCGATCCGGGGGCTGTTCTACGCCGCGGAGTTCCCGCCCGCGGTCGCGGAGGCGATCCGTGGTGCCTACGCTGAGCTCGCCGACTCGATCGGCCGGGCCGACCCCGACGTGGCCGTCCGCTCGAGCGCAACGGCAGAGGACCTCCCCGAGGCGAGCTTCGCCGGCCAGCAGGCGACCTTCCTCAACATCCGCGGCGCCGATCACCTGCTCGACGCCAGCCGCCGCTGCCTCGCCTCGCTGTTCACCGATCGCGCCATCGCCTACCGCGAGAACAACGGCTTCGACCATATGAGCGTCGCGTTGTCGGTCGGCGTGCAGCGGATGGTTCGCTCGGATCTCGGCTCGGCCGGGGTGATGTTCTCGATCGACACCGAGACCGGCTTCCCCGACGCGGTCCTGATCAACGGCGCCTGGGGCCTGGGCGAGTCGGTGGTCAGCGGCACCGTCGACCCCGACGAGTACGTCGCCTTCAAGCCGAAGCTGGCCGACCACAGCGTCGAGCCGGTGATCTCGCGGCGCCTCGGTCGCAAGGGGACGAAGATCGTCTACGCCAGCGGCGACGCGGGCCCGACCGAGACGCTCGAGACCTCCGAGGAGGAGCGCTCCCGCTATGTGCTCTCCGACACAGAGGTCGTCACCCTGGCCCGCTGGGCGGTGACGCTCGAGGAGCACTACGGCAAGCCGATGGACATCGAGTGGGCGAAGGACGGCCAAAGCGGTGAGATGTTCATCGTCCAGGCCCGCCCGGAGACCGTGCAGGCGCGTCGCGAGGCGGGCCAGCTGAAGAGCTACTCGCTGGAGCAGAGCGGAGAGCGGATCGCGAGCGGGGCCGCCGTCGGCGACGCGATCGCGACCGGCAAGGTCCTGCGGCTCGAGAGCGCCGACCAGATCGAGCGCTTCGAGGACGGCGCCGTGCTCGTCACCGAGATCACCGACCCCGACTGGGTCCCGATCATGAAGCGGGCGGCGGCGATCGTCACCGAACACGGCGGTCGTACCTCGCACGCGGCGATCGTCAGCCGCGAGCTCGGCCTGCCGGCGATCGTCGGCGCTGCGGCGGCCGCCGAGATCCCCGAGGGGATCGAGGTGACCGTGAGCTGCGCCGAAGGCGACGAGGGATACGTCTACGACGGCGTGCTCGAGTACTCGGTCACCGACGTCGACCTCGGCGAGCTTCCCGAGACCGCCACCAAGGTGATGCTCAACCTCGCCGACCCGGCTGCCGCACTGCGCTGGTGGCGCCTGCCCGCCGACGGCGTCGGGCTCGCGCGGATGGAGTTCATCGTCGACAACCACATCAAGGCGCACCCGATGGCGCTCGCGCACTTCGAGCGGGTCGAGGGCGAGGACGCCCGCCAGATCGAGCGGCTGACCCGCGGCTTCGACGACAAGACCGAGTTCTTCGTCGATACGCTCGCCCGGGGAATCGCCAGGATCGCCGCCTCGCAGCACCCCGACCCGGTGATCGTGCGGATGAGCGACTTCAAGACCAACGAGTACGCGAAGTTGGTCGGTGGAAGCAGCTTCGAGCCGGACGAGGAGAACCCGATGATCGGCTGGCGCGGCGCCAGCCGCTACCACAGCGAGGGCTACCGGGACGGCTTCCTGCTCGAGTGCCGGGCGATCCGCCGGGCCCGCGAGCGGATCGGCCTCGACAACGTGATCGTGATGATCCCCTTCTGCCGAACCCCGGAGGAGGCCGATCTCGTGCTCGAGGTGCTCGGTGAGGCCGGGCTCAGCCGGGGCGCCCACGGGCTCGAGATCTTCGTGATGGCGGAGATCCCCTCGAACATCCTGCTCGCCGAGGAGTTCGCCGAGCGCTTCGATGGGTTCTCGATCGGCTCCAACGACCTCACCCAGCTGACCCTGGGGATCGATCGGGACTCCGCGGTCCTGGCCGAGCAGTTCGACGAGAGCAGCCCGGCCGTCACGCGCCTGATCTCGGAGCTGATCGAGACCGCGCACGACGCCGGCCGCAAGGTCGGGCTCTGCGGCCAGGCGCCGAGCGACAATCCGGCGTTCGCCCGCTTTCTGGTCGAGGCCGGAATCGATTCGATCTCGGTCACTCCGGACACCTTCGTCGCGGTCAAGCACGAGGTCGCCGCAGCGGAGGCCGCGCGCAGTCCGTCCCCCTCCGCGGCCTAGCCGCCAGCGGCGGCGTAATCGGGACGCGCGGTAGGCGCGCAGAAGGCCGGCGCAGCAGCGGTAAACACCTGGCCGCTGCGTAGATAACCCGGATGCGACTCGGGCGTAGCGCCCTTAGGCTTGCCTCACCTTCCGGGCTCGCGATCGGATCGGGCGCCGGAGGGTCGGACCTCAGGACGACGTGGACGGTACTCAGGCCGTCGCGCGGCGGCTTTGTCTTCGACATTCCCCAGGGCATTCGACCCAAGGAGAACCTCACGATGGCCGAACTCAGATCAGTCGCAGCGACAGCCACGCCGGGCCGCCGGGCAAGCGCATCGTCGGGCGCGCGCTCCGCGAGCCCCGGTGCCGATCGCCGGTCGAGCCTCCGGCGCCGCGTCGACAGCGCCGGCGACGCCCTGGCGAGCCTCGCGTCGGCGGGCGATAGCCCCTCCGGCGCCGATCGGGCCGTGGCCCAGGCGTTCGCAAGGCTCGAGCGCCTCGGCACGGCCCTACGCCGGGTCAGCGAGGAGCTCGCAGTCGAGCGCCGCCGCACCAGCGCCCTCCGCAAGGAGGTTCGCCGGCTCCGTGGCGAGGTCCAGAGCGGGCGGAGAATCGGGCCGATCGGCTGAGCGCCGCGAGTCGGTTTCCGCTCGGCCCCGAGACCCGCCGATGAGCTTGCGAGCAGCCACCGCGGACCGATTCGAGGGTCGCCGTCAGGCCGGCCGGGCACTGGCTGATCGGCTGCAGGCGCTGGAGCTCGTCGATCCGATCGTGATCGCCCTGCCGCGCGGCGGCGTGCCGGTCGGCTTCGAGGTCGCCGAGGCGCTGGGCGCTCCGCTCGACATCCTCCTGGTACGCAAGGTCGGTGCGCCGGGGAACCCCGAGCTGGCGGTCGGGGCGATCGCCGACGACGGCCAGGTGATCCTCGACGCGGAGACGATCGCCGCGCTGCGAGTCAGCCGCGCGGAGATCAGCGACACGATCGAGAGCGAGCGCCGGGAGCTGGAGCGCAGGCGGCGCCGGTACCGCGGCGACCGGCTGCCGCCTCAGGTGTCGGGCCGAACGGTGGTCCTCGTCGACGACGGGCTCGCGACCGGCAGCACCGCCGTGGCCGCATCCCGAGCCCTGCGTGGGCGCGGCGCCGCCAGGGTGATCCTGGCGGTCCCCGTCAGCCCGCTCGGAGTCGAGGAGACCCTCGGCGAGGAGTTCGACGAGATCGTCGCCGTCCTCCAGCCCGCCCGCTTTTTCGGCGTCGGGCGCTGGTATCGCGACTTCTCGCCGACCACCGACGCGGAGGTGATCGAGTTGCTCGCGGCCGCGGGTGATGACGACGGACCCGAGCAGGGATCTCGACCGGAGGCGGATCCGCCCGTTACGCCCCTGGAGTCGGCCGTCGAGATCGACGCCGGCGACGGGGTTCGACTACAGGGCGACCTCCGGCTGCCGGCTGCCGCCAAGGGGCTGATCGTCTTCGCGCACGGCTCGGGCTCGAGCCGGCGCAGCGTCAGGAATCGCGAGGTGGCGTCAGACCTCAACGCCGCCGGGTTTGCGACCCTGCTGCTCGACCTGCTCAGCGAGCGCGAGGCGATCGATCGCGAGAACGTCTTCGACGTCGACATGCTCGCCGACCGGCTGCTGGCCGCGACCGCCTGGGCGGACTCGAGGGCGGACCTGCGGGACCTGCCGATCGGCTACTTCGGCGCTTCGACCGGCGCCGCGGCGGCGCTTGCCGCCGCCGCCGCCGACGAGCGAATCGGGGCTGTCGTCTCGCGCGGCGGCCGCCCCGACCTCGCCGGCCCGGCGATCGGTCGGGTCGAGGCCCCAACCCTGTTGATCGTCGGTGGGGCCGATCGCGCCGTCCTTCGGCTCAACGAGCTCGCCCTCTCCCGGATCCGCGGGCCGGCCGAGCTCGCGGTCGTGCCCGGCGCCGGGCATCTGTTCGAGGAGCCCGGCGCCCTGCGGAGGGTGGCCGAGCTTGCCGCCGCCTGGTTCGAGGCCAGGCTCACGACCACGGACTCGCCTGGGACGGGCGCCCGGTGACGAGCCGTCTGCACGGACGCGTCGGCCCCGCCGAGCTCGAGCCGATCCGTGCGGCCGCGCTGCCGCTGACCGGAGCCCCCGGAGATCACGACGAGCTGATCGAGTCGGTCGGCGACTGCCGGGTTGTCATGCTCGGAGAGGCCTCACACGGCTCGCACGAGTTCTACCGTCAGCGAGCGGTGATCAGCAAGCGGCTGATCGAGGAACGGGGCTTCCGCGCCGTGGCCGTCGAGGCCGACTGGCCCGATGCCCACCGTGTCAACCGCTGGGTGCACGGTGCCGACGAGGACGCTGACGCCGAGCAGGCGCTGCGTGGCTTCAAGCGGTTTCCGACCTGGATGTGGCGCAACGCCGACGTCCTCGACTTCGTCGGATGGCTACGCGGCTTCCGGGACTCGGGGGCGGGCGAGGCGTCCTTCTTCGGGCTCGACCTCTACAGCCTCTACCGCTCGACCGAGTGCGTGATCGAGCACCTCGAGCGAATCGACCCCGACGAGGCCGAGGCTGCGCGGGTCCGCTACTCGTGCTTCGATCGCTTCGAGCGCAGCCAGGACTACGGCCACGCGGTGATGCGCGGCATCACACCGGCGTGCCGCGACGAGGTCGCGGAGCAGCTCGCGAGCCTGCAGCGCGCCGGCGATGCCTACCTGAGGCGGGACGGGATCGCGGCCGAGGACGAGCAGTTCCACGCCGAGCAGAACGCACGGCTGGTGATCGACGCCGAGCGCTACTACCGGGCGATGTTCACGGGCCGCCACGAGCTCTCCTGGAACCTGCGCGACCGTCACATGGCGGACACGCTCGAGCGCCTGCTCGCTCACCTCGACCGCCGCGGCAGCGACCCCGCGAAGGTGATCGTCTGGGCGCACAACTCCCATGTCGGCGACGCTCGACGGACCGAGATGTCCAGGCGCGGCGAGCTCAACCTCGGCCAGCTGACGCGAGAGCTGCTCGGTGAGGACGCCGCACTGATCGGCTTCTCCACTTATCACGGGACGGTCACCGCCGCATCCGATTGGGACGGGCCCGCCGAGCGCAAGTCGGTCCGACCGGGCCTACCGGGGAGCTGCGAGGACCTCTTTCACCGGGCTGAGCCCGGCAACTTCGTGCTCGATCTCCGCGAGCCGGGCGATCTCCGCGAGCTCTTGACCGAGCCGCGCCTGCAGCGGGCGATCGGGGTCATCTACCGGCCCGAGACCGAGCGCGAGAGCCACTACTTCTACACCCGCCTGGCGATGCAGTTCGACGCGGTCTTGCACTTCGACCGGACCCGCGCGGTCGAGCCGCTGGAGCGCTCGACCGAATGGGATCAAGCGGAGCCGCCTGAGACATACCCCAGCGCGCTCTGAGGCCCGCCGCGCCCGGCCGTTCCGGCTCGGTCGCCTTCGTGGTACCAATCCGCGGATGGCCGAGCCCGTGCCGAAGCCGCTCTGGACGCCCTCATCCGATCGGATCGAGCGGGCGGCGGTCACCGCCTTCGCCCGCGCCCAGGGCCTGTCCGGCGACTACGACGAGCTCTGGCGCTGGTCGGTCGCCGACATCGAGCGCTTCTGGGAGAGCATCTGGCGCTACTTCGACGTCGACGGCAGCCACGAGCAGGTGCTCGGCTCCCACGAGATGCCGGGGGCCGAGTGGTTTCCGGGCGCAACCCTGAGCTACGCGGCCCACATCTTCCGCCGCAGGGAGGAGTCGGAGGTCGCGATCCGACACGCCTCCGAGTTGCGGGATCTCGGCGAGGTGACCTGGGGCGAGCTGGGCCGGCAGACGGCCCGGATCCGCGCCGGCCTGGTCGAGCTCGGCGTCGGCCGCGGCGACCGGGTCGTCGCCTATCTGCCGAACATCCCCGAGACGATCGCCGCCTTCCTCGCCTGCGCCTCGCTCGGCGCGATCTGGTCCTCGGCCGCGCCGGAGTTCGGCGCCCGCAGCGTCATCGATCGCTTCGCCCAGATCGAGCCGAAGGTGATGCTGACGATCGACGGCTACCGCTACGGCGGTCGAGACCACGACCGCTCGCAGATCGCGGCCGAGATCGCGGCCGAGATTCCCTCGCTGGAGCGGACCGTCCGGTTCGGCTACCTCGACGGATCCGGATGGGAAGACGGCTTTCTCGGGCCCGAGGGATCCGAGCTCGAGTTCGATCACCTGCCGTTCGGCCACCCGCTGTGGATCCTCTACTCCTCGGGCACGACCGGCCTGCCGAAGGCGATCGTCCACTCCCAGGGTGGGATCCTGCTCGAGCACCTGAAGAAGATGCACCTGCACCTCGATGCGCAGGCCGGCGACCGGGTCTTCTGGTTCACAACCACCGGCTGGATGATGTGGAACTTCCTGCTCGGAGTGCTGCTGACCAGGGCCTCGGTCGTGCTCTACGACGGCAGTCCCGGCTACCCGAGCCTCGACCGCCTCTGGGACCTCGCGGACGAGGCTCGGATCACGACCTTCGGGACCAGTGCCGCCTTCATCGCTTCCTGCATGAAGGAGGGGATCGAGCCGGCGGCGGGCCGCGACCTCTCCGCGCTCGAGGCGGTCGGCTCGACCGGCTCGCCGCTCTCACCCGAGGGCTTCGCCTGGGTCTACGAGAAGCTCGGAGCCGACACCTGGCTGTTCTCGACCAGCGGTGGCACCGACGTCTGCACCGCCTTCGTCGGCGGCGTGCCGACGCTCCCGGTCTACGAGGGCGAGCTGCAGGCCCGCTCGCTCGGCGCCGACCTCGAGAGCTGGGACGAGGAGGGCCGGCCCCTGATCGGCGCGGTCGGAGAGCTCGTCCTGAAGCAGCCGATGCCCTCGATGCCGATCTCGTTCTGGGGCGACGAGGACGGCTCGAGGCTGCGTGAGGCCTACTTCGACCACTTCCCCGGGGTCTGGCGGCACGGCGACTGGATCGAGCTGACCGAGCGCGGCACCGCGATCATCTCGGGGCGCAGCGACTCGACGATCAACCGCGGCGGCGTGCGGATGGGCACCAGCGAGATCTACCGGGCGGTACTCTCGGTCCCCGAGATCGTCGACGCGCTGGTCATCGACCTGCCGCGAGAGGGCGAGGAGAACCTGATGCCGCTGTTCGTCGTGCTCCGCGAGGGGGCCGAGCTGAACGAGGACCTGGCCGCAGCGGTCGCCGCGCGGATCCGCGCCGACTGCTCGCCCCGCCACGTACCGAACGAGCTGCACCAGATCAGCGAGGTCCCGCGCACCCTGTCGGGGAAGATCCTGGAGATCCCGGTGAAGCGAATCCTGATGGGAGCCGAGCCCGAGCGGGCGGTGAGCCGGGAGTCGCTCGCCAATCCGGCGGCGCTCGACTTCTTCATCGAGATGGCGGGCGGGCTGGCCGAAGAAAAAGATGCCCGACGCCAGGGGGATTGGGCGCCGGACATCTAGAAATGGAACACTACCATCCCACTTCGACCGACCCCTCCTGATGCGCGCCGGGACTGAGAGCTCACGGGTACAGGCGGCGGGCAGATCGGACGCGCGGCGCAACCGTGAGACCGTGATCGAGGCCGCGCTGGTCACCCTCGCGGACGACCCGCAGGCCTCGATGCTCGACGTCGCCGCGGCGGCGGGGCTCAGCCGGACGACCGTCTACCGCCACTTCGAGAGCCGCGAGGAGCTGATCGTCGCCCTGTTCGAGCGGGTGATCGCCGAGTCGCAGGCGGCGACCGGCGCCGTGATCGAGGAGGGCGCCACGGTTGCCGAGACGCTGATGGCGCTCGGCCCGGTGATGATCGCGATCGGCCAGCGCTTTCGCTTCCTGCGCGCACATCTCGAGATCGGCGCCGAGGTGCTCGCCGACAGCAAGGCGATCCCCGACGATCCGGTCCGGGTGTTCCTGGTCGAGGCGCAGGCCGCCGGCGCGCTGCGGGCGGATGCCCCGCTGGCCTGGATGCAGTCGCTGATGCAGTCCTCGGCGATGGCGACGATGGACGAGGTCCACGCCGGAAACGTCGACCCCGAGACGGCGGGCCGCCTGCTCGGCGAGACCTTCGTGGCGGCGCTCAGCAGCGGCTAGCGCGCGGCGGACCCGCGTGGCGGCCCTAGCCGCCGGCGCGGCGCTCGTAGGAGACCGCGTAGGCGGCGGGCCGGAAGTGCAGGATCGGGTCCTCGGAGGGCTCGATCCCCTCGGTGAGCCGCATCGGGTCGAAGAGGATCTCGTCGTGGCCCTCGGCGAGGGAGTCGATCTCGAGGCATCCGGCGACCACCCGGCCGTCTCCGTTCTCCCAGACGGACGTCGGATCGTGGGGGTCATCACCGTCGCCGGCGACCTCGAGCTCGAGGTCGAAGCGGACCGGGCCGTCGGCGAGGCGCGCCTCCCACTCGCGGGTCAGGTAGTCGTCGGCGCGCTCGCGCTCGCGGTCCCGCTCGGCCCCGTCGTCGATGCACGGCTTCCAGACGTAGCGGACCCAGTGGCCGACCCCCTCGGCGTCGAGCCACCGGTAGGCGTGGATCGCATAGTAGGTCGGGTCCGCGTAGCTGGCGGGCGGGCGCAGGGCGGCGGCATTGGCCCGCAGGGCGGGCACGGCTCGCGGGTTGCGCGCGAGAAACAAGGGGAGCCGCCAGGCCATGCCGAGGCCGCGCTCGGTCGCCTCGACGAGCTCGATGAACGCGTCCGGGCTGCGCACCGGGAACCGCGGCGCCGTCTGGGCGAGGATGTCGGTGCGCGAGCCGTCGGAGAGCTCGAAGCTGACCGCGAGGCCGCGAACGTCGGGCGCCCGGTCCGGCGACCGTGGGTCGCCGCTGCCGTTGGAGATCCGCGCCAGGACGGGGACCTCAGCCTGCATGTGCTCGGCCCGGGTCAGGCGGGCGGCCTCGGGCGCGGGCAGAAAGCGCCCGGCGCAGACGACGCCGCGAGCGTGCAGCGTCCGCGTCCCCGGGTAGACCCCAAAGTGCTCCCCGAGCCGGTCAACCGCCTCCTGCGCCGTGATCATCCACCGATCCTAGACCGATGGCTGCCGTCGCGACGCACGCCGTCGGCCGGGGAGCCGGCGCGACGCAGGCCTCAGGCGGGAGCGGGTGCGTCGGGCCCCTCGCCCCACTCGTTCGGCGGCTTGCTCTCGGTCAGCGCGAAGATCAACCAGACGATCAACCCGACGAGCGGCACGAGCATGATCAGAACCCACCAGCCGCTGTGGCCCGCGTCATGGAAGCGGCGGACGAGGACGGCGAGGCTCGGGAGGAAGATCGCGAGCCCGGCCAGGCCGGAGAGGACGAAACCGGTGCCCAGCGCCTGATCGACGATCGAGACGCCGATGCTGAGCAGGATCCCGAACAGGTACCACCACCAGTAGGCGGAGCGCGACGAGCGCCCGCTGAAGGTTGCGTACTTCGAGAATCCGTCGCTGATCGCCTCGCTGAAGGTCATGGCCTGCGCTCCTGTCGGGTGGATCGGTGGTGCAGGACCCTTCGACGCCGAGCCGGCCCTTCCTTCGCGTGCCGGCGACCGGCCCCGAACCGGCCGGGCCCAAGAGCTCGGCGCCTACCGGACGAGGAGCAGGGTCAGCCCGGCCACGAGGCCAACCGCGCAGAGCCAGACCAAGAGCCAGCCGAGGAACGGCAGGACTCTCCGGTCGGTCCGCGGCAGGGAGGCCGTCGCAGGCTCCGGGGCCACCTCGATCGAGCCGCCGGCGCCTGCGACTGGATCCCCAGCCAGGGCCCTGCGCGAGGCGATCACCCAACGCGCCATCTCGCGCTGCTGGTACGTCGTCTCGACGCGTTCGCCGTGAACGGACTGCAGTAGCTGCTCGTAGATCTCGCTCCCGACCCGAACGAAGTCGCGCGCATCCGGCCGGCCGATCAGGTCCTCCCCACTCCCCCAGTCCGCAAGCTCGGCGGCGACGATCACGCCCCAGTCGTTCGCGGTTCGCCGGCTGAGATCGACCTCCCTGCCGCAGCCACAGAAGCAGTCGGATCCGCCCACCTCCACGGCCGTCTCTGTCTCCGGCTCACCGGGCACCGCGTCCTGCTCCGCGGTCGGCGCGTCCGCCTCGGCCTCGGCGTCGCCCTCCTCCGCTTCCTCCGCCGCCGAGGCGGCGGCCCCTGGCGGCGGCGCCCAGCGGTAGCCGCAGTAGCGGCAGACCCGCGCGACCGCCTTCACCTGCTCGGCGCACTCCGGACAGATCTTGGTGCCGGTCTCGCTCTCTGTGCTCATAGCCACCGGGCAACATGATCGCCGATCGAGATCGCATTCGACTGCTCCGGCACCCCCCAGGGCCGAGAAAACCGCGAGCGGCGGCGGACAGTGGCGGCCGCTGGGCGCGGGCCGCCTCGGATACCGTGGAGACGATGTGGCTGCAGCGTGAGATCCTCCTCGAGGCGCGTCCTCGTGGGTTCCATCTCGTCGGAGCGGAGATCGAGGCCGGGCTCCCCGAGCTGGCGCAGCTCGAGGTCGGCCTCCTGCACCTGCACCTGCGCCATACGTCGGCCTCGCTCGCCCTGAACGAGAGCGCGAGCCCCGACGTCCGCCGCGACCTCGAGACCTGGTTCAGCTCGGCAGTGCCAGAAGGCCCCGGGCAGTGGCGTCACGCCGACGAGGGGCCCGACGACATGCCGGCTCATGTCAAGGCGGTGCTGATCGGGCCCTCGCTCTCACTGCCGATATCCGCAGGCACGCCGGCCCTGGGGACCTGGCAGGGCGTCTACCTCTGCGAGCATCGGGACCGCGGCGGCCCGCGTCGCGTGCTCGCCACGCTGCACGGCGAGTAGTCGGCCCCGCGCTCAGGCGTCCGGGCACAGGCCGCTGCGCCGCTCTCCCTCGAGGATCAGCTTCAGGCTCTCCCCCTCCTCCCTCATATGGGCCCGAAGTGCGGCTGTCCGCCCTCGGAACAGAAGCTCGGTCAGTCGCCCGAAGCGGTACGAGATCGTGGCGACGAAGCGCGAGCCGGCTATGGTCGGGATGACCGTGAAGGAGCCGCGCGGCAGCAGGAGCGAGATCGGCCCGAGCAGGCGGTAGTCGAGCCGACGGGGAGGCTCCACGGCTATGAGCTCGAAGCGGAGCTCCTCCCGATGCCCGCCGAGGTCCTCGACCGCCCGGAGCACCGAGCCGACCTCGTTCGGAGCTCCGCGCTCCCATTCGGCGGAGAGGTGGGCGGGATGCCAGGACGTGTAGTTGTCGGCCAGCCCCTCGATCCACGCCCAGACTCGCTCCGGTGGCACCTCGATATCGACCGAGTCCCTCAGCTCGCGCATTCGCGGACCTCACACAGCGCTGGTACTGGGGCGCCAACCCCCCGAGCGGGATCGCCTACAGCACCTACGGATGGCTCAAGCCCGGCGCTCGCTACTCCTCCTCGTCCCCGAAATGGTGAATCAGCACGTCGGAGCTGGGGTAGAGCGAGCTTTCGTGTCCGTCGTCCCAGCGGACCAGGTATGGCGGGCCGCCCCCTTCGCCGTGGACCTCGATGATCTCGCCGTCACGCGAGTGCTCGCCCTGATGGTGGCCGTGGACGATCACGCGGTCACCGGGACTGGCCTTCGGATGCTGTTCGGCTGCTTCCATCGGGATCCTCCTCCCGTCGGTGGGACTGCTTTCGGTGTTGCGGTCGGACCGCGCCGACATCCTCGCTGACCCGGGG
>CAWBNH010000003.1:0-17431 GCA_963790085.1 uncultured Solirubrobacterales bacterium | reverse complement strand
ACCGTCCGTGGTCGTCGTGGTCGTCGTCGTCGTCGTGGTCGGCGTTGTCGTCGGCTCGCTGGTCGTGGTCGTCGTCGGCTCCGACGTGGTCGTCGTCGTCGGCTCGCTGGTCGTGGTCGTCGTCGGCTCCGACGTGGTCGTCACGGTCGTCGTCGACGAGTCGCCGCTGTCGCTCGAGGCGAGCGCGACGAGCGCGATCAGCAGGCCGATCACCACGGCAACGACCAGCCCGATCGCCACCTTCTGCTGGGTCGAGAGCCCGCCCCCGTCCCCCCCGTCGGGCGGCTCCTCCTCGTATCCGTAGGGGTGGTGCGGGCCGGACCCGCCTCCCCCCCGCCGCCGTCATCGAGCGGCATTCGGCGCGTGGGGTCTTCGTGCATCGGTCGAAGTCTATGCCCCGTGACGGCGGGTCCGCGCGAGCGCCTCGCCAAGTCGATCGCATCCGGCGATCACCTCCGCCTCAGTGATCACGAGCGGCGGCAGCAACCGCACAGTCCCCGGATTGGGCGCATTCACAACCAGGCCGGATCCGAGCGCGGCCGCGGCGACCTCGCGCGAGTCGATCCCGTCCCGCAGGCCGAGACCGGCCATCAGCCCGCGACGGCGAACCCGATCGACGCCCTCGATCTCCAGGCAGCGCCGCTCGAGCAGCTCGCCGAGCTCGCGGACGGAGGCGAGCAGGGACGGCTCCGACAGCACCTCGAGCGCAGCCAGCGCGGCGCGGGCGGCGATCGAGCCGCCGCCGAAGGTCGAGCCGTGCTCGCCGGGGCCGAGGCCCTCGCCGACCGCCGGAGCAGTCACGCAGGCGCCCACCGGCAGGCCGCCGCCCAGCGCCTTGGCCGCCGTCAGGACATCGGGAGTGGCGGGTCCCCCCTGGTAGGCCCAGAGCTCCCCGGTTCTGCCCATGCCGGTCTGGATCTCGTCGAAGACGAGCAGCGCGCCGCTGCGATCGCAGGCCTCGCGCGCACCGAGCAGCACGTCGTCGTCGATCGGATGGACCCCCGCCTCGCCCTGCACCGGCTCGAGCAGCACCGCCGCGGTCCTCTCCCCCACCGCCGCCGCCAGCGCGGCCGGATCGTCGCGCGGGACGAGGACGAACCCCTCCAGCAGAGGTCCGAAGAGCTCCTCATCGGCAAGCCTGACGGTTGCCGAGAGCGCTCCCAGCGTACGACCGTGGAAGCCGCCGTCGAGGACGACGATCTCGGGGCGGTCGACGCCGCGCCGGTGCGCGTGCCTGCGGACGAGCTTGATCGCGCATTCGTTCGCCTCGGTTCCCGAGTTGCAGAGGAACACACGGCCGCCGAGGCTCGCAGTCGAGAGCTTGGCGTGGAGCTCGATCGCCGGCGACGAGTAGTAGAGGTTCGAGCTGCCGGCGACCTCGCCCGCCTGATCGCGGATCGCGCCGACGATCGCCGGGTGGCAGTGGCCCGCGTTGTGGACCGAGAGTCCGCTGAAGAAGTCGATGTACTCATCGCCCTCGGAATCCCAGAGCAGGCAGCCGCGCCCGCGCACGAACTCGACCGGCGCCCGGGCGTAGGTCGGCATCGCGTAGCGCGCCTCCAGCGCCCGCAGCTCCTCGATCCCGCCGGCGGTCACGGCGTGACCTTGGTGCCGATCCCCGCGTCCGTGAACAGCTCGAGCAGCAGGCTGTGCGGCCGGCGCCCGTCGATGATGTGGGCCGACTGGACGCCGCCGCGAATCGCCTCGACGCACGCCGCGAGCTTCGGGCGCATGCCGCCGCTGACCCCGCCCAACCCGCTGACGACCTCCTCGACGGTCGCGAGCGAGATCAGCGTCTGGGGGTCCTCGCCGTCGGCGCGCCATCCCTCGACGTCGGTCAGAAAGATCGCCTTGTAGGCCCGGAGCGCCGCTGCCACCTTGCCGGCGGCCGCGTCGGCGTTGACGTTGTAGGAGTTGCCGTCGCGGGCGGTGCCGGCCGAGGCGATCACCGGGATGAAGTCGGAGGCGATGTGGTTGAGCACGTCGACGTCGACCCGCTCGATCTCACCGACGAAGCCCACCTTCTCCGCCTCCGGGGCGGGCTTGATCTCGAACAGGGTGCCGTCCTCCCCGGAGAGTCCGACCGCCGGCTGCCCGTGGCGGTTGAGCCGCTGGACGATGTCGGTGTTGACCTTGCCGAGCAGCACCATCTTCGCCACCTCGACGGTCTCGGAGTCCGAGACCCGGAGGCCCTCGACGAACTTCACCTCCATCCCGAGGCGCTCCATGTACTCGGTGATGTCGGGCCCGCCGCCGTGGACGATGACCGGATTGAGGCCCACGTACTTGAGCAGCACGACGTCGGTCGCGAACTCGTCGCGGAGCGCCTCCTCTCGCATCGCCGCGCCGCCGTACTTGATCACCACGGTGCGGCCGTGGAACTCCCGGATGTACGGCAGCGCCTCGAGCAGGATGCCGACGCTTCCGGCCCCCTCCGCCGCCGCCCCACGCTGTCTGGCGCTGGTCTGCTTCATCACGTCGTGTACTCGGCGTTCAGTTGCACGTAGCCCTCGGTCAGGTCGCTGAAGAAGACATCGGCGCCGGCCGGTCCCCGGTCGAGCCTGATCGTCAGCTCCGCCTCCGCCTCGTTACCCGCGAGGCCGGCGGCATCGATCCGATCCGGTCCCAGCTCCGCGAGCGACTCGCCCGCGAGCGCCATGCCGGCCGCCTGCGCGATCCGCCCCCAATTCGGGTCGCGTCCGTAGAGCGCCGTCTTCACGAGCGGCGAGTTGGCGATTGCACGCGCGACCCGCTCCGCCTCCTCGCCGTCCCTGGCGCCTTCCACGACGACCCGCGCAACCCGAGTCGCCCCCTCACCATCGCGGACGATCTCCAGTGCGAGCTGGAGCAGGACCGCCTCGAGCAGCCCCGCCGGCAGGGGTCGGCGGGCAGCCCCGCTTGCCTGCAGGAGCACCATGTCGTTGGTGCTCATCTGACCGTCGACAGTGATCCGCTCGAACGAGCCAGAGACGGCCGGCCGAAGCGCCCGGTCCGGATCTCCGATCGTCGCGTCGGTCTGCACGAAGCAGAGCATCGTCGCGAAGCCGGGCTCGATCATTCCCGCCCCCTTCGCCTGGGCGGAAAGGGTCACGCCGTCGGCTTTCACGCAGCAGCGCTTCGGCCAACGGTCCGTCGTGCAGATCGCCTCGGTGAAGCTCGCCCCACCGTCGGGGGAGAGCCGGCGCGCCGCCTCGTCGATGCCTGCGAGCACGTCGTCGACGGGCAGCGGCACGCCGATCGTGCCGGTCTCGGCGACCGCGACCCGGGTGGGCTCGAGGCCGAGCGCCGCCGCGGTCGCGCGCTGCATCGCCTCCGCGTCGCGATAGCCCTGGGCACCGGTGGCCGCATTCGCGTTGCCGGAGTTGACCACGGCGGCGGCGACCCGATCCCGATCACAGGCGTCGCGACAGAGCCTGATCGGCGCCGCTGCAGAGGCGTTGCGGGTCAGCAACAGGGACGAGCCGACGGACTCGCGGTCGACTGCGGCGACGATTCCGACGTCGCTCTGCCCGCCGCCCTTGAGGCCGCAGGCAGCCCCGGCAGCCTCGAAGCCGGGCGCCAGCCTGTCGGGCTCGAGCTCCTCGAGCCCGGCCGGTGGTGGCACCCAACGCGAGCGGAAGAAGCCCTCGACGCCGCTCACGAGACGCCCTCCCCCTCGCCCAGCCCGAGCATCAGGTTGAGGTTCTGCACCGCCTGGCTTGCGGCACCCTTCCAGAGGTTGTCGATCGCGCCGAACACGAGCACCCGGTCTCCGTTCAGCGCCACCTGCACCCGGCAGATGTTCGTCCCGCGGACGTCCCTCACGCCCGGCGGCGAGTCGACCACCTCGACGAACGCCTCCGCGTCGTAGCGATCACGGTAGAGCTCGTCCAGCTCCGCCTCGCTGATCGGCCGCGCCGGCCGCACGTAGCAGCTCACAAGCTCACCCTGATCGAGCGGCGCCAGATGTGGGACGAAGGTCAGATCGGGCGCCGGCCCGCCGCTCAGCGCCGCCAGCTCCTGGGCGATCTCCGGCTGATGGCGATGTCCGCCGACCGAGTACGGCGAGAGGTTCTCGTCCAGGGTCACGTAGTGCATCGCGTCACCGCCGCCTCTGCCGGCCCCCGAGATCCCCGACTTCGCATCGATCACCAGGTCATCGATCAGGCCCTCTGCCGCGAGCGGGGCCAGTGCGAGCACCGCCGCGGTCGGATAGCAGCCGGGGTTGGCGACAAGCGACGCGGTCGCGATCTGCTCACGGTGGAGCTCGGGCAGGCCGTAGACGGCCTCCGCCAACAGCTCGGGCTCACCGAGCTCGCCGTACCACTCGCGATAGCTCTCGGGGTCGCGCAGCCGGAAGTCGGCCGAGAGGTCGACGACCTGCAGACCCAGACCCCGCAGCCCGGCGACCGTCGGCGCCGCGGCGCCGTGCGGGTAGGCGACGATCGCCGCATCGCAGCCCTCGATCTGGTCGACGTCGAGCTCCTCGAGCGTCAACGGGACCCGGTAGCGGGGATAGAGCCGGTCGAGCCGCGTGCCAACGTCCGAGCGCGAGCTGACCGCGATCAGCTCCAGTCGTGGGTGTCGCCAGACGAGCTCGGCGCTGAGCGCACCGGCAAATCCCGAGGCACCGGCCACGAGCACCCTCGCCACCGGCTCGCCCTCTATCGGCTGTCCGCCGAAGCCGGCCTCAGGCACGCAGCGACCCTCCGATCTCGGCCAGGGCGGAGACGATCGCCTGACGTCGCTCGGAGAGCTCCGCGTCGGTCAGGGTCCGATCCGGGGCGCGGAACTCGAGCCGCAGCGCCAGGCTGCGCCTGCCCGGCGCAATCTGCTCGCCCTCGTAGACATCGAAGATCACCGCCGAGCGAAGCAGCTCGCCGCCTCCGCGCTCGACCGCCCCGCGGACTTCGGCAGCCTCGACGCCATCGTCGACGACGACGGCGACGTCCTCGTAGGCAGCCGGGAACGACGTCAGGTCCTCGTAGACCTCGGCCCCCTCGCCGGCGGCCGCCAGCAGCGGCGCCGCGTCGAGCTCGAAGGCGACCGAGGCGGGCAGGTCGAAGGCGTCGGCGACCCGCGGGTGCAGCTCACCGAGCCAGCCGGCCGGCTCGCCGGCGACGAGCACCCGGGCCGAGCGGCCCGGATACAGGAACGGCTCCTCGACGCGCTCGAACGAGAGCGGCGCCCGCAGCGAGTTGCAGAGCGACTCGACCAGGCCCTTGCCCAGGTAGAAATCGGCGGCGAAGGACTCTCCCCGCCAGCTCTCCCGCCCGAGCCCCTCGCAGACGATCGCCGCCAGTCGCTGCGGCTCGCGGGCCGGTGCCGGTCGGCGCCCCGCGAACTGTCCGGCGAGGAAGCCGCCGTCACTCGGCGGCGGGAGCGGCAGGTAGACCCTGCCGGACTCGAACAGGCCGACCCGAACGGCGCCGCGGGCGACGTTGTGGGCGGCGGCCTCGATCAGGCCGCCGAGCAGCGTCTTGCGCATCACCGACTGATCCTCCGACAGCGGGTTGTGCAGGGCGATCGCCTGCCGCTCCTCTGGGGGGAGTCCGAGACGCTCGAGCGCGTCGGGGGCGACGAAGGTCCAGGTGATCGCCTCGTCGAGACCCGCGTCCCGGAGGATGTCCTCGGCCCTTCGCAGCAGCCGCTGCTGCGGCTCGAGGCCACCGGCTCCCGGCGGCCGCGCGGGCAGTGTCGGCTCCAGGTGCTCGTCGATCCCGTGGACCCGGGCAACCTCCTCGATCAGATCGACCTCGCGGGTCACATCGAAATACCGGTCGGCCGGCACGCCGACCCGGAAGCCCTGATCGTCGGGGAGCGGATCGAATCCGAGCCGCCGCAGGTAGGTTGCAGCGTCGGCGCTGGGCACGTCCATCCCCAACAGCGAGCGCATCCGGCCGGTCCTCAGCGGAGCCGAGAAGGGCGGATAGGCGCCGGCGTCGACGTCGATCGTGCCCGGCACCAGCCGGGCGCCACAGAGCTCGATCATCAGTCGGGAGGCGACCCGCTGTGCGCGCATCGTCAGGTCCGGGTGCAGCTGCTTCTCGAAACGGGTCGAGGCCTCCGAGCGCAGGCCGAGCTTGCCCGAGGTCGCGAGGATGTTCGGGCCGTCCCAGCAGGCGACCTCCATCAGCACCGCCTTCGTCGTCGACGATACCTCGGAGACCTGGCCGCCCATGATCCCGGCGATGCCCGACGGCCCGTCACGATCGCAGACCAGCACCGCGTCGGAGTCGAAGCTCCGTTCGACGTCGTCGAGGGTCCGCATCGTCTCGCCCGGCCTCGCCCGGCGCACGATCAACTCCCCGCCCGGGACCCGGTCGAGGTCGAAGGCATGTAGCGGCTGGCCGGTCAGCAGCATCACGTAGTTGGTGATGTCGACGACGTTGTTGATCGGGCGCTGTCCTGCGGCCGTCAGCCGCTGCTTCAGCCACAGCGGCGACGGGCCGACGGTGACCTCGGTGAACACCCGGCCGGTGAAGCGCGGGCAGAGCTCCGGCACCTCGACGCTCACCGACGCGAAGTCAACGGCCTCCCCCTCGCCCTCGGCCGGAGCGTCCTCGTCCCAGGGCTCCGCAGCGAGGTCGCTGCCGGTGATCGCGTGCACCTCGCGGGCGACCCCGTAGACGCCGAGGCAGTCGGGCCGGTTCGGCGTGATCTCGAGCTCGAGCACCGGCTCGGCGATCGGCACCAGGCTCTGCAGCGGCTCCCCCGGTTGTCCGCCCGGGTCGAGGACGGCGATGCCGTCGGCGTCGGGGCCCGCCTCCATCTCGATCTCGGAGAGGATCATCCCGTTCGACTCGATCCCGCGCAGCTTCGCCCTGCCGAGCTTCTCGCCGCCCGGCATCACCGCGCCGGGCAGGGCGACTGCGACGGTCTGGCCGGCGGCAACGTTGGGCGCCCCGCAGACGATCGTTCGCGCGCCGTCGTCGGCGCCGACGTCGACCTCGCAGACCCTGAGCCGGTCCGCATCGGGATGGGGCTCGGCACTGAGCACGCGGCCGATCACGAACCCCTCGGACCGGGGAGCGCCGACGTGGCCGAGGCGCTCGACCTCGGTGCCGGTCATCGTCAGGCGGACGGCGAGCTCATCGGGCGTGATGCCCGCGTCGCAGTAGGCGCTCAGCCAGCTCCAGGGAACCCGCATCAGAACTGCTCCAGGAAGCGGACGTCGTCCTCGAAGAACAGTCGGAGGTCCGGGACGCCGTAGCGCAGCATCGCGATCCGCTCGATGCCCAACCCGAAGGCGAAGCCCTGAACCAGCTCGGCGTCGTAGCCGGCGTCGGCGACGAACCCGTAGACGTTCGGGTCGACCATCCCCGCGCCGAGAATCTCGAGCCAGCCGATCCCCTTGCAGAGATTGCAGCGATCGCGCCCGCTCGACGGCGGCAGCGAGCCGCTGCCCTCGCAGCGGAAGCAGGAGACGTCGACCTCGACGCTCGGCTCGGTGAAGGGAAAGAAGTGCGGCCGGATGCGCACCTCCCGCTGCTCGCCGAAGATCGCCCGGGCGACGGTCAGCAGCGTGCCGTGCAGATCGGCGAGCGTGATGTCGGGACCTACCGCCAGGCCCTCGATCTGATTGAACATCGGGGTGTGGGTCGCGTCGGAGTCGCGCCTGTAGACCGTGCCGGGGACGATGATGAAGATCGGCGGCTCGGCGGCCTCCATGCCCCGCACCTGCATCGGCGAGGTGTGCGTCCGCAGCAGCACGTCGCGCGGGCCCGGCGGAGCGGCGAGGGGATCGCCGTCGGTGCCGTAGAGGGAGACGTCGGCGGCGAGCGTCGCCGGATCGACGTAGAAGGTGTCCTGGAGCATTCGCGCGGGGTGACCGGGGGGATGGTTGAGCGCGGTGAAGTTGTAGTAGTCGTGCTCGATCTCCGGGCCCTCCATGACCCGGTAGCCGAGCCCGACGAACACGTCCTCGATCTCCCGTCGCGTCCTGGTCAGCAGGTGCAGGTGCCCCGGGGCCACCGGCGGGGTACCGGGGAGGGTGATGTCGATCGCGTCGGCCGCCGGCCGACCGGCGAGCTCGCCGTCCCGGAGGCTCTCGAGCCGCTCGGCCAACAGTCGCTCGAGCTCCGCGCGGGCGGCGTTGCCCCGCTGCCCGACCGGCCCGCGCTCGCCCGGGTCGAGCTCCCCGATCCCGCGGAGGATCCCCGTCAGCGCCGACTTCCGACCCAGGTAGCGGACCCGCAACTCCTCCACCGCCGCGGCGTCGGGGGCCGACGCGATCGCCGCCGCCGCCTCGCCCTTGATCTGTTCGATTCGCTCAAGCATCGTCGTCGTCGCCGATGGCGGCCCGGCCGGATGCCGGCCTCGCGTTCGAACATACCCGGTAGAGCGCGATCGCCGCTGCGACCGCGACGTTCAGCGACTCGGCCTCCGGGCGAACCGGGATCGTCGCCGTCGCCGCGCAGGCCGCGAGGGTCGCCGGGTCGAGGCCCTCCCGCTCGGCTCCGAGGCAGATGCACCGTGGATCGAGGTCGTGCAGGACCCGCTCGAGATCATCGCCGCCGTGGGCCTCGAGCGCCAGGCGCGGCGCGGGGGTTGCGTCCACCTCGCCCCGGATCGGCGGCGCGGCGAAGATCGAGCCCATGCTGGCCCGGACCGCCTTCGGGCCGTACGGGTCGGCGCAGCCCGGACCGAGCACCAGCCTGGCGCCGTCGAGCGCCGCGGCGGTGCGGACCACCGCCCCGACGTTTCCCGGGTCGGCGACCCCGCGCAGGTAGATGTGCCGCGCCCGATCATCTCGGGCCGCGGCGGGCGGCGCCCAGACGGCGATCACCCGGGTGCCCGAGCCGAGCGTCGAGACGTCGGCCAGCAGCGCCGGGTCGGTCTCGATGCCCTCGATCGGGGCACCGGCGGCGACGAGGCTGAACTCGGGGGTCAGCCCGGCGCGAAGGCCCGCATCGAGCAGGTCCTCGCCCTCGGTCATGAACAGCCCCTCACGCTCGCGGCCGCGGCGCTCGGTCAGCCTGCGGATCAGCTTCAGCTTCTCGTTCTGTGGGCTGGTGATCATCCCTGTGGCTCTCGTCGCTCGTTCTCCGTCTCGAAACAAAAAAGGGCGGCCGCATCGCGGTCCGCCCGGGGAGGTCGTCTGTCGCTCGCAGCTACGCCGCGGCCTCCCGGGCAACCTCGGCAAATCGCCTGAACGCCTCCGGATCCCGCACCGCGATGTCGGCCAGCATCTTGCGGTTGACCTCGATCCCGGCCTCCTGGATTCCGTGCATGAACTCCGAGTAGCTCAACTCGTGCTGACGGGCGGCAGCGTTGATCCGCGTAATCCACAGGCGGCGGAAGTCGCGCTTGCGGTTGCGCCGGTCGCGGTAGGCGTAGTTGCCGGAGCGCATGAGCTGCTCGTTGGCGAACCGGTAGCTGGAGTGCTTGCGGCCGTAGTAGCCCTTCGCCTGGGCGAGCGTCTTCTTGCGCCGGCGCCTGCGGGCGACGGCGTTGGTTGCGCGGGGCATCGGCTAGCGGCCCCTTCTGCCGGCGAGCAGCTCGTTGACCCGCACGGCATCGGCCTTGGCGATCTCCGCCGGCCGACGCATCTGCCGCTTCCGCTTCGGCGACTTCTTCTCGAGAATGTGGCTCGAGAACGCGTGCCGGCCGCGGAGCTTGCCGCGGGCGGTCTTGCGAAAGCGCTTCTTGGCGCCGGAGTGGGACTTCATCTTCGGCATCGGGACGCGCTATTCAAGCACAAGCCCGATGCGCCGCGGGCGCGGACTAGGCCTTGCCGGCCTCTTTCGAGGGCGCGAGCACCATGTGCATGTTGCGGCCCTCGCGCTGCGCGTCCTGCTCGATCACCGCGATCTCGGAGAGATCCTCGAACAGCCGGTCGAGAAGGGCCTTGCCGCGCTCGGGGTGTGCCTGCTCGCGGCCGCGGAACATGATCGTCACCTTGACCTTGTCCTTCTTGTTGAGGAACCGCTCGACGTGGCCCTTCTTCGTCTCGTAGTCGTGGTCGGCGATCTTCGGCCGGAGCTTGATCTCGCGCACATTGACCTGCTGCTGGTGCTTGCGAGCCTGCTTCGCCTTCTGCTCCTGCTCGTACTTGTACTTCGAGTAGTCCAGCACCTTGCAGACCGGCGGGCGCGAGTCCGCCGCGACCTCGACCAGGTCGAGATCTGCCTCGCGCGCGATTCGCCGCGCCTCGTCGGTCTCGACAATGCCGATCTGCTCGCCGTCGGCTCCGATCAGGCGCACCTGCGGCACGCGGATGCGCTCGTTGATCCTGGTCGGGTCCCGCTCGGGGGGACGCCGGTCGAAGCGGCGGGGTACCGGCACTAGCTGCGGAGGGCGGGAAGCCTCAAGCTACCTGCGGAAGAGTCGGGAGTGGGCGGTGGCGCAAGGGCGGCGCGGGCGCTCAGCGGCGCGGCGGGGTGTCGTTGCCTTGCATTGCGCGGAAGTATATGCAGGTCTGGCAAGCCGGGTCTAGGCGGCGAGCCGCTCGACCACGGCTGCGGCCGGCATCTGGCCGAGCTCACCCTCTGCATGCGAGCGGACCGAGGGCTCCCCGGCCTCGGCCTCGCGGTCGCCGAGCACGAGCATCAACGGCGCCTTCGAGAGCTCGGCGTCGCGGATCTTCTTGCCGACCGATTCCGAGCGCTCGTCGACCCTGGCGCGAACCCCGAGCTCGCGAAGCTCGACCAGCAGCGCGCGGGCGGCGTCGAGATGGCGATCCGCCACCGGCAGGATCACGGCCTGGGTCGGCGCCAGCCAGGCCGGGAAGCGGCCGGCGTGGTGCTCGATCAGGATCCCAGCGAAGCGCTCCATCGAGCCGAGCAGGGCCCGGTGGATCATCACCGGCCGGTGCTCGGCGTTGTCGGCCCCCTGATAGGCGAGCTCGAACCGCTCCGGCATCGAGAAGTCGAGCTGGCAGGTCCCGAGCTGCCAGGAGCGCCCCAGGGCGTCGGTCACGTGGAAGTCGATCTTCGGACCGTAGAAGGCGCCGTCGCCCGGGTTCACCTGGTACTCGCGTCCCTGGGCGTCGAGCGCCGTCGCCAGCGCCGCCTCCGCCTGCTCCCACTGCGCTTCGCTGCCGATCGCCTTCTCCGGCTTGGTCGAGAGCTCGACGCTGACATCGTCGAAGCCGAACGCGGCGTAGAGCTCGTCGATCGCCTCGCAGATGTCGATCACCTCGCCCTCGATCTGCTCCGGCGTACAGAACACGTGGGCGTCGTCCTGGGTGAAGGCCCTGACCCGGAGCAGCCCGTGCAGAACCCCCTCGCGCTCGAAGCGCGAGACGTGCCCGTACTCGGCCAGCCGCAGCGGCAGCTCCCGGTAGGAGTGGCGCTCGGAGGCGAACACCAGACAGGCGCCGGGACAGTTCATCGGCTTGACCGCGAACCGCCGCTCGTCCGAGCGATCGCGCTCGGCCGGCTCGGCGAAGAACATGTTCTCCCGGTAGTTCTCGTAGTGGCCGGAGCGATGCCAGAGCTCCTCGTCGAGGATCTCCGGGGTCTTGATCTCCTCGTAGCCACGCTTGCGGAGCTGCGCGTCGACCTGCTCGCGAATCAGGCGCAGCAGCACCGTCCCCTGTGGCAGCCAGAACGGCATTCCCGGCGCCTCCGGCAGCATCGTGAACAGCCCGAGCTCGGGGCCCAGCCTGCGGTGGTCGCGCTCCCGTGCCTGCTCGATCCGCTCGACCTGAGCCTCGAGGTCCTGCTTGCTGAAGAAGGCGGTCCCGTAGAGACGGGTCAGCATCTGTCGCGTCTCGTCGCCGCGCCAATAGGCGCCGGCGACCGAGTTCAGCTTCACGGCCTTGATCCGCCCGGTCGAGGGTGCATGAGGGCCACGGCAGAGATCCGTGAACGGCCCGTTGCGGTACAGCGAGACGGTCTCCGTCCCCTCGTCGCGAACCAGGTCCTCGACCAGCTCGACCTTGTAGGGCTGGTCCTCGCCCTCGAATCGCTCCACCGCCTCGGCCACCGGGATGTCGGTGCGCTCGAAGGGCTCGTCGGCGGCGATGTGCTCCGCCATCCTCGCCTCGATCGCCGGGAAGTCGGCCTCCGAGATCGAGACGCCCGCCGGGAACTCGAAGTCGTAGTAGAAGCCGTCCTTGATCGGCGGGCCGATCGAGACCCGCGTGCCCGGCCAGAGCTCGCAGACGGCGGTCGCCATCACGTGCGCGGCATCGTGGCGGATCAGCTCGAGCGCCCCCTCGCTGCGGTCGGTGACGATCTCGAGCTCGGCGCCGTCGGGCAGCGGGGCCGCGAGATCGCGGAGCTCACCGTCGACCCTGGCGGCGAGCGCCGCCCTGGCCAGGCCCGGCCCGATCGCCGCGGCCGCATCGGCCCCGGTTGCCCCGTCCTCCAGCTCGAGGTTCGTGCCGTCCGGCAGCTTGACTTTGAGCGCGCTCATCGAGCCGGCAATGCTAGTCGGGCGACGGCAGGCCGAGGTCGCAGCTCGTCGGCTCGTCCGGGTCGAGGGCGACCAGCGGCGCCGTCGCCGGGTCGAAGCCGTCCACCTCCCAGAGCGCGACCCGACGCCTGCGCGAGGCCTCGCTGAGATCGTCGAACGGCGGATCGGACTTGCCGCCGAGCGTGATCACGTAGCGAATGCCGGCCGGCGCCGGTGCGTCGAATCGGTCGGCGTCGTCGGGGAAGGCGGCGACGCAGATCGGCCGCGCGCCGCGCAGCTCCCAGCCGTAGAAGGCGGCACCGTGACGATCGGCGAGCTGGCCCGACGGAGCCAGAAGCAGGACCGGCTCGCCGGTGAGCTGCGCCCGCAGCTTCGCGATCCCCGCCGTGTAGCGCTCGGGCCCGACCGGGGCGTTGGCGAGGGCGAGCGCGGACGAGCCGGCGGCTGCGAGCACGAACGCCACGGCGAGCGCCGACCGGCCCCTCGCAGCCGCCGCGGCCGGCAGCGAGCGCAGCGAGCAGAACCGCGGGTCGAGGACACCGCGCGCCGCGATCAGGGTCAGCGGCGGCGCGATCATCATCAGCGCCTTCGCCGTCGCATACGGCGTGCTGACCAGCAGCGCCGCCAGCCAGATCACGAGCGCGGCCGCCAGCGCCGCCGGCAGCGCCGTCTCCCGGGCCCGGACGGCCGCCCGGAGCCCGACGGCCAGCGCCGCGAGCCCGATCAGCGCCCCGAGGTAGAAGAGCGGGGCCGGCACCGCGCCGCCGCCCGGCTCGACGCGGAAGTCGCCGCTCGGCCAGATCCCCAGCATCTCCAGCGGCGGCACGTCGCCGAACAGGTTGCCGAGGTCGTCGTCGAAGAGGTCGAGGCTCTCCGTTCCGTCGCCGGAGTCACCGCCGGCGGTCCGGGCGCCGCCCGCGTCGCTCGCTGCCCGCTGGGCCCAGAGGCCGGCCGCGGCCCGCGGCTCGGAATCGCGGGCGTCGGCGACGTTGCCGGCGCTGCCCCCGAACTCCGCGATCCGGGATGCCTCCGGGGCGACGGCGACGAGCAGCACCGCGACCGCGACGACGATCGCCGGCAGCGCGGCCCGAACGCGGCTTAGCGCGCGCCGCCGGTCGACGATCAGCTCGAGCGCTGCCCAGATCAGCAGGGTGCCCCCGATCCAGGCGAGGCCCGGGCCGCTGTACGAGTACAGGGCGCCGGCGGCGAGCACGGCTCCCGGCAGGGCGAAGCCTCGGGCCTCGAGGTCAGCGGAGCGGAGTTGGTGCAGCCAGAGCGCGAATCCGAGCACGAACAGCGCCTCGAACAGCTCCTTGAAGGCACCCTGAGCGAGGTAGGAAGCGACCAGGTAGGGCACGGCGACGAGCACCGCGGCGACGGTGCCCCTGCGCGGGCCGAGCCGGCGAGTGCCGGCCAGTGCGGTCAGCGCCGCCAGCACCGGAACGGCGATCGTGACGCCGCTGAACGCCAGTGCCAGGTTCCCGCCGGGCAGCTCGGCCGTCGCGACCGCGAGCGCGTGCGGGCCGACCGGGTAGCCCTGATCGATCAGCGGCGGGGCCGGCGCCAGCTGCGAGGCGAGCCAGTCGGCGACGAACAGGTGCTGGGACATATCGACGTTGAACCCGGTGCCGAGGATCCCGAAATGCCCCTCGGCCGCGAACGGGATCGATGCGACGAGCAGCGTGATCAGAGCGGCCGCTGCCCCCTCCCGGAGCTGCTCGACGCCGAAGCCGACTCTCGGCAGCGCCAGCGGCGCCGAGGCGACCGCGAGCGCGACCACCGCGATCAGGGCGCTGGCTCCCTCCCCGGGAAGCCTGACCGCGAGCCAGGCGAGCACCGTGATCACCGCCAGTCCCAGGGCCGGTGCGATCCATGACCAACGCCGCCGACCGGCGAGCGCGAGCACCGCGGCGCCGACCGGCACCGAGGCGCCGATCACGACAAGTGCGGCGGCGTAGGTGCCGACCATGACGGGCGAGGATAGAAGCGCAGCGGCGGGATCGCGCCGCCGATCAAGCGCTCCGGGCCGGGCTCAGGAGGAGGCTGCCGAGGCCGAGGAGGCGGGGTTGGCCGCGGCCCACCCGACGATCTCGTCGCTCCCCTGGATGAACTCGCCCGAGTCGAGCACCACCGCGGGGACCTCGTCGTTGCCGCCGCTGAGCTCGCGAACCTCGCGGCGGCCGGCCGAGTTGTTGAGGAAGTCCGGCAGCGCCGCCCAGCCGCGGGCCTTGACGACCTCGGGCTCATAGCCTGCCTCGATCAACGCCTCGTAGGCCTGCCCACAGGGATGGTCACCTAGAAGCGGGTGATGGGCGCGGGTGTCCCAGCAGACGAACAGCCTCATGGTCGAGACCCTACGCGACGTCGGCGTCCGCCGTCGAGCCCCGGGGCTCGAGCCCGAGGCGGCGGCTGATGACCTCGATCGCCTCGGCGCTCGAGTCGACCAGGACGAAGCGCCGGCCGAGGTCGCGGGCGACGGCGCCGAGCGTGCCGCTGCCGGCGAAGAAGTCGAGGCAACGGTCGCCCTCAGCGCTCGAGGCAGCGACGATCCGACGCAGGACCCCCTCCGGCTTCTGCGTCGGATAGCCGGTCTTCTCGGAGCCGTTGGTCGGGACGATCGTGTGCCACCAGACGTCGGTCGGGAGCTTGCCGCGCGCGGCCTTCTCGGCGCCGACCAGTCCCGGCGCCATGTACGGCTCGCGGTCGACCGCCCCGGGGTCGAAGTGATACCGGTCGGCGTCCTTGACGTAGACGAGGATCGTGTCGTGCTTCGCCGGCCAGCGCCGTCTGCTGCGGCCGCCGAAGTCGTAGGCCCAGATGATCTCGTTCAGAAAGCTCTCGCGGCCGAAGATCTCGTCGAGCAGCAGCTTCACGTAGTGCGCCTCGCGATAGTCGAGGTGGACGTACAGGGTGCCGCGCTCGTCGAGCAGGCGGTGGGCCTCGCGCAGCGGGCCCTCGATGAAGCCGAGGTAGTCGCCGAAGCTGTCGGCGAACGAGAGATCGCTGAGCAGGCGCGAGCGGTAGCGGCGACCCGCGAATCCGGTCCGGTCGCCGTTGCGCGGATCGGCGACGGTCCCGAGCGTGCGCCGACGCTGCCGCTTGCCCGAGTTGAACGGCGGATCGATGTAGATCAGCCGGAAGCCGGCGTCCCCCAGGGTCGGCAGGACCTCCCGGCAGTCGCCATGGATCACCACCTCGTCCCCGCGATCGGCGCCGCTGCTCACACCCGGATCCTAGGTCCCGGCCCGGTCCGACCCCGATCGCCTCGCCGAGCGGCGGGATACGCTGGCCGCGTGATCAAGTACATCGGCTCGAAACGGTTGCTGGCGGCCGAGATCGCGGAGGCGGCCGCGCGGCTCGGCGCGACCTCGATCTGCGACCTGTTCGCGGGCACGACGCGCGTCGGCCAGGCCTGCCGACGGCGTGGTCTGACGGTGCTCTCGAACGACGTCGCCACCTACAGCGAGGTCCTCGGGATCGCCTATATCGAGGCGACGGCGGAGGATCGGGTGCGCCTCGCCGAGCTGCTCGACCACCTGCGCGGCGTCAGGCCCGAGCACGGCTACTTCACCGAGACGTTCTGCGTCCGCTCTCGCTTCTTTCAGCCGCACAACGGGATGCGGATCGACGCGATTCGCTCCGAGATCGACCACCTCGACACCAGTCGCGTCGAGCGGGCCCTGTTGCTGACCAGCCTGCTCGAGGCGGCCGACCGGGTCGACTCCACCTGCGGCCTGCAGATGGCCTACGTCAAGCGCTGGGCACGCCGCTCCTACAACCAGCTCGAGCTGCGGGAGCCGGACGTCGTCGAGGGCCCCCCGGGGCGCAGCCTGCGCCGCGACGCCAACCAGCTCGCGGCCGAGCTCGGAGGCGTCGACTGCGTCTATCTGGACCCCCCCTACAACCAGCACTCGTACTTCTCGAACTATCACGTCTGGGAGACGCTGATCCGATGGGACGCCCCCGAGAGCTACGGAATCGCGTGCAAGCGGCTCGACTGCAAGACGACGAAGAGCGACTACAACCGGCGACGCGAGTCGTGGCCGGCGCTGAGCCGATTGATCGGGGCGCTGACACCTCCGCTGATGCTGGTCTCGTTCAGCGACGAGGGCTTCCACGAGCTCGGCGCCCTCGAGTCGCTGCTCGCCGAGCGCGGGCACCTGCGGCCGGTCGCCTTCGCCTTCGACCGCTATGTCGGCGCCAGGATCGGGATCCACAACCCGAGCGGACAGCGCGTCGGCCGCGTCTCCCATCTGCGCAACACCGAGCACCTGTTCGTCGTCGGCCCGGATGCCGGCGCCGTCGCGGCGGCGGCGGCGGCGATCGACCCGGCGAGGGCGCGCGCTGCCTAGCCGGCGCCCTCGTCCCGGCGCCCAGGCTCCCGGTCGATCAGCGCTCGAGGTATCGGGGGGCGGCGAAGACCCGCCGCAGCATCGGTTCGAAGTGCTCGAGCGGCAGCGAGTCGTAGTCGGGATCGAAGCAGTTCTGGTCGTAGAGCCGACAGAACTCGGCGCAGGCATCGAACTGGGGATGGTCGCGGTAGCGATCCCGCGCGTCGGGGTCGTCGCCGGTGGCGTGGCCGTAGTGGTAGATCTGGAAGACGCCGTGGTGGGCGACGATCCAGGTGATCTCCGGCGAGATGTAGGGGCCGAGGACGGCGCCCACCATCTCCCCGTGGGTATGCGGGGCGAGCACGTCGCCGATGTCGTGCAGCAGGGCGGCGACGACGTACTCCTCCGAGCGCCCGTCGCGAAGCGCCCGCGTCGCGGACTGCAGCGAATGCTCGTAGCGACTCACCTGATAGCCGGCCAGCGAGTCCTCGAGCGCCCGGACCGCCGCGAGCAGGCGATCGGGGAGCGACTCGATGTAGCGGGCTTCGAGCCGGTCGAGCAGCTCGAAGTCCTCGGTCGTTCCCTCATCCATGCGCGTGAAACTGACGGTTTCCATCTGCCGTTGCCTCCGTTGCGTCGCCGCCGACCGGTCGCTGAAAGAGGATACGCCTCGCGATCGAGGCGGCCGCCGTGCGGTCCGCCTCGTATCTCGCTAACCTGACGCTTAGTGTTTGCTCACAGAGCATCCCTCGCGGCGG
>CAWBNH010000002.1:0-56955 GCA_963790085.1 uncultured Solirubrobacterales bacterium | reverse complement strand
GCAGGCTGATCGCGGCCAGCGTCCGGGCCGCGCTGGTGCTGAATGCCGCCGGCGAGTCGGAGAGATCGCCCTACGAGCGGTTCGCCGAGGAGCTCGGCGTGCTGTTTCAGATCGTCGACGACATCCTCGACGTGACCGGCAGCGACGAGGAGCTCGGCAAGCCGAGCGGCTCGGACGAGCGCCACGGCAAGCTCACCTACGTCAGCCTGTTCGGGCTCGAGCGGGCCCGGGAGCTCGCCCGCCGGTCGCACGCGGGCGCCCTGACGGCCCTCGGGGAGGCCGCCGGTGAGACCGCTGAGCTCGCCTCGATCGCCGACTTCATCTACACCCGCGACGCCTGAGCGCTCGGGGCTGGAGGCTGGGTCGTGCGGCCGACCTGAGACAATGTCGCCGCCGATGGCCGCCGACGATTCGAAGCCCGACCGGAGACTGCTCGACGGGGTCCAGAGCCCCGCAGATCTCGACGGTCTCAGCGACGCTGAGCTGCAGCAGCTCGCGCAGGAGACCCGCGAGCTGATCATCGACGTGATCGGGCGGATCGGCGGCCACTTCGGCGCCAACCTCGGGACCTGCGAGCTGGCGGTCGCGCTGCACAGCCTGCTCGACTCGCCGAAGGACAAGATCCTCTGGGACGTCGGCCATCAGGCCTACCCGCACAAGATCCTCACCGGCCGCAAGGACCGGCTCGAGACGATCCGCCAGTACGGCGGCCTGGCCCCGTTCTGCGCGACGCTCGAGTCCGAGCACGACATCATGGGCGCCGGCCATGCCTCGACCTCGATCGGCTATGCGGTCGGGCTCAAGGAGGCGATGCGCCGCGGGATCGGCGTCGACGGCAAGGTGGTCGCCGTGATCGGCGATGGGGCGCTGACCGGCGGCGTCGCCTACGAGGCCCTGCACCAGGCCGGAGGCCTGCAGACGCCGATCGTGATCGTGCTCAACGACAACGGCATGTCGATCTCACCCAACGTCGGCGCGATCTCCCGCTACTTCAACCACTTCCGGCTCAACCCCCGCCTCTACCACGCCCGCGAGGACGTCGAGGAGCGGCTCACCCGGCTGCCGCTGGGCCTCGGTCGTCAGGTCGAGCGGCTCGGCCCCGAGATCAAGGCGGCGCTGAAGTCGTATTGGGCCCCGGGGCTGCTGTTCGAGGAGCTCGACCTCGCCTATATGGGCGTGATCGACGGTCACGACGTCTCGGCGCTGCGGGCGGCCCTGACCGACGCGCTGGCCGCCGAGCGCCCGGTGGTCCTCCACATCCACACCGTCAAGGGCAAGGGCTTCGCGCCGGCCGAGGAGGGCGGGCTCGAGGGCATGGAGAAGTGGCACGCCGCGAAGCCGGGATCGATCGTCGACCGCAAGCCGGCGCCGCCGCCGGCGCCGCGGACGATTCCCGTGACCGAGTCCGACGCGCCCGATTCGATCGCGCCCGAGAAGCTCGAGCAGCCGCCGCCGAAGCCGTCGGCGCCGGCCTACACGAGCGTCTTCGCCGATGCGATGGTCGCCGAGGCGAGGCGCGACCCGCGGGTGATCGGCATCACCGCCGCGATGGCCGGCGGCACCGGTCTGAACGAGCTCTGCGAGAAGCTGCCCGAGCAGTACTACGACGTCGGCATCGCCGAGCAGGACGCGGTCCTGTTCGCCTCGGGTCTGGCGCTGCAGGGCGCGAAGCCGGTCTGCGCGATCTACTCGACCTTCCTGCAGCGGGCCTTCGACCAGATCGTCCACGATGTCTGCCTCCAGGAGCTCGACGTGGTCTTCGCGATGGATCGCGCCGGGTTGGTCGGCGACGACGGTCCGACTCATCACGGTTTCATCGACATCTCCTACTTCCGCCCGATCCCGAACGTTGTGGTGATGGCGCCCCGCGACGAGGCGATGCTGGTCCACATGTTGCGCACGGCGATCGCCCACGACGGGCCGATCGCGTTCCGCTACCCGCGCGGCGCCGCCGAGGGCGTTCCGATCCCGACCCGACCCGAGGCGATTCCGATCGGCACCGGCGAGATCCTGCAGGAGGGCGACCGCGTGGCGCTGCTCGGCTACGGATGGGGGGTCCAGGTCGCGAACCAGGCCGCGGGCCTTCTCGCTGAGCACGGGATCACGCCGACGGTCGCCGACGGGCGCTTCGCAAAGCCCGTCGACGCCGAGCTGGTCGCCCGGCTCTGCGCGGAGCACGAGCTGGTCGTGACCGTCGAGGAGAACGTGCTCGCCGGCGGCTTCGGCGCCGCCGTTCTCGAGCACGCCGAGGACAACCTGCCGAGCGACCGCGCACGCATCCTGCGGATCGGGCTCCCCGACCGCTACGTGACCCACGGCAAGCCCGCGCTGCTGCGCGAGGAGGTCGGCCTCGATGGGCCGTCCGTCGTCGAGCGGGTGCTGAGCGCGATCGGCGCTCGCGAGACCGTCTCGGGCTGAGCACTCGCGCGGAGAGCGGCGCGGGCGCTGCCGAGAAACGAAAACGCCCCGCAGTGCGGGGCGTCTTCGGGGTACAGGGAGGAGTATGTATTTGGGAAGGCGACCTACTCTCGAGCAAGTCGCTAAGTCTGGGTAGCAATATACGAACGGATGTACGCCGTGTCTGTGACACCGATCACAGTTGCCGGCGAAACCGCCGCAGCGCCGGCGCTGCGGGGGCCGGGCCCGATCGCAGTGGCGCTCGACGGGTGCTCGCTAGCAGTCGCCCCGGCCCGCCTTGGTCCCGGTGGCCGTTGCCGCTAGCTTTGCCCGATGGCACGACGGCGACTCGACACCGTCCTGACCGAGCGGGGCCTGGCACCGACCCGGTCGGCGGCCGCGACCTCGATCAGGGCCGGGCTGGTCCGGATCGGCGCCGGCGGCGAGCGGGCGGCGAAGCCCGGGCAGCTGGTCGACGAGCAGCTGGCGATCGAGGTCGAGACCGGGCGCACCTACGTCTCTCGCGGCGGCCTCAAGCTGGAGGCCGCCCTCGATCGCCTCGGAGTTGCGGTTGACGGCAGGCTCTGCCTCGACGTCGGCGCCTCGACCGGCGGCTTCACGGACTGCCTGCTCCGGCGGGGTGCGGCGGCGGTCGTGGCGGTCGACGTCGGCCGCGGGCAGCTCGAGTGGGGGCTGCGCAACGATCCCCGCGTGACCGTGCTCGAGGGCGTCAACGCGCGTGGCCTCGAGGCCGGTGATCTGCCCTTCGCTCCGGAGCTGGTGACGATCGACGTCTCGTTCATCTCGCTCGCGAAGGTGCTGGCGCCGTTGCCGGCCCTGCTCGCGGCGGAGGCCGAGATCCTGGCGATGGTCAAGCCGCAGTTCGAGCTCGGCCGGGCGCGGGTCGGCAAGGGCGGCGTGGTCCGCGATCCGGCCGACCGGGCGGACGCGGTGCTCGATGTGGCGGTCGCAGCCGGGCGGCTGGGTCTGGCGACGAAGGGCGTCGCCGCGGCGGGGGTCGCGGGTCCGAAGGGAAACCGTGAGGTGTTCCTGCTGCTCGGCGGTGGCGAGCCCGTGCCGGAGCTCCCCGACCTCGTGGCGGAGGAGGTCGGGTGAGCGGCTCGGGGAAGATCCGGCGGGCGGCGTTCGTCTCCCACTCGAACCCGCCACAGACCGCCCCCGGCCTCGCCGCGGCCCGCCGGGCTGCGGAGGCTGCCGGTTGCGAGCTGATCATCTCGACGACCGAGCTGAACAAGTACGGCTCCGGTGCCGAGGGGCTGACGGTCGTCGAACGGCTGCCGACCGATCTCGACCTCTGCCTCGCGCTTGGCGGCGATGGCACGATTCTCCGCTGCCTACGCCACTTCTCGGGGACCGAGGTCCCCGTGTTCGGGATCAACTACGGCACGGTCGGCTTCCTCGCCGCGACCGAGTCGGCGGACCTCGAGAGCGGTCTCGACCGGGCCCTGGGAGCCGACTTCGAGGTGATCGAGCTGCCGGGCCTGCTGACTTCGATCAACGACGATCTGAGCCCGGCGCTGAACGACGTCTCGTTCACCAGGCGACCGCATCACCGCGTCGCCGAGCTCTCCTACCGGCTGGGTGGTCGGGAGGTGGGACACGTCCGCTGCGACGGATTGGTCGCCGCGACCCCGGTCGGCTCGACCGGCTACAACCTCGCGAACGGGGGGCCGATCCTCGCCTGGGGGGTCGAGGGGTACGTGGTCAGCTTCATCGCTCCGCACACGCTGACCACGCGCCCGCTCGTCGTTGCGCCCGGCGACGTCCTCCACGTCCACAACCTGAGCGATCGCGATCCGGTCGATGTTGCCTTCGATGGAGTGCCGCACGGACAGCTGGCGCCGCGCTCGGAGGTCGAGGTCCGCTTCTCCGACGGCCTCGCCCGGCTCGCCCAGTTCGAGGGTCAGAGCTTCTACCAGCGGATCCGCGACAAGTTCGGCCGTCTCGTCCAGTAGGCGGGGTCCCCAGCATGCGCCGGCGAATCCGTCGGTTGCCGTTGCTAATTCACTGGGGCGATGCTGCGCGAGCTGAGGATCGAGAACCTGCTGCTGATCGAGCGGGCCGAGCTGCGGCTCGAGCCGGGGCTGAACGCGATCACGGGCGAGACGGGCGCCGGCAAGACCGTGCTCGCCCACTCGCTCGACCTGCTGCTCGGGGGGCGTCCGAAGAGCGGCATCGTGCGGCCCGGCGCGGCCGAGGCCTGGGTCGAGGGGGAGTTCGATCTCGACCCGGCGCTTCGCGCCGAGCCGGCGCTGGCGGAGCTGCTCGAGCGCGTTCCCGGGGACGAGGATCAGGTCGTGCTCGCCCGGCGTGTCTCCGCCGCGGGACGCTCCTCGGCGTTCATCGCCGGCCGCGCGGCCACGGCCGCGGATCTGCGTCTGCTGGGAATCCGCCTGCTCGCCTTCTACGGCCAGCACGAGCACCGCAAGCTGACGCTGGCATCTGCCCAGGCGGAGATTCTCGACGGCTTCATCGGCTCCGAGCACCTGAGCCTGCGGAGCGACTACCGCGAGGCGCATCAACTGGTCAAGGCGTTGGGTCGTGAGCTGGAGGCGCTGCGCGAGCGCGAGGGCGCCCGGGATCGCGACCTCGATCTGCTCCGCTTCGAGCTCGCCGAGATCGAGGAGATCGCCCCCGACCCCGACGAGCAGGCGGCGCTGGTGGTCGAGCGCGACCGGCTGCGCGGGGTCGAGGGCCTCCGCGAGGGGGTCGCGACGGCGGCGCTGGCGCTGGCGGGGGCGGAGGACGGCGACGGCGCGACTGGGCTGCTGTCGGAGGCCGAGGCGGCGCTCGATCGTCCCGCCGCGATCGACTCCGAGCTCGACGCGCTTCGCGCCCGCCTGGCGGCCGTCGGTCTCGAGCTCTCGGATCTCGGGTCTGAGCTGCGCAGCCGGCTCGACTCGCTGCAGGCGGATCCGGAGCGACTCGAGCAGGTCGAGTCCCGCCTGGCGGGGGTCGATCGTCTGCTTCGCAAGCACGGCGGCAGCGTCGAGTCGGTGCTCGCCCACGCCGGGGGTTGTCGCGCCGAGGTCGAGCGGCTCGACGGGTCCGGCGAGCGGGCCGAGGACCTCGAGCGGAGGCTCGCCGCGGCGGAGCTCGAGCGGGCCGAGCTCGGCCAGCAGCTGAGCCGGGCCCGCGCGGAGGCGGCGCCCGAGTTGGGGCGCCGGGTCGTCGCCGAGCTCGCGGAGCTGGCGATGGACGGCGCCCGGCTCGAGGTAGCGCTGAACGACCACCCCGACGGCTACGGGGCGGGCGGCTGCGAGTCGGTCGAGCTGGTCGTGGCGACGAATCCCGGGATGCCGCCGGCACCGCTGGGCGAGACGGCCTCGGGCGGCGAGCTCTCGCGGGTGATGCTGGCGCTCTCCGGCCTCGGCCGGGCCGAGCGGGTGGAGACGATGGTCTTCGACGAGATCGACGCCGGCATCGGCGGCAAGGTCGCGCGTAGCGTCGGCGAGCGGCTGCGGGATCTCGGGGAGCGACGCCAGGTGCTCTGCATCACCCATCTGCCGCAGGTCGCCGCTCTGGCATCGGCGCACTTCCGCGTCAACAAGCGCTCGGACAACGGCAGCACAACAGCGGTCGTCGCCAAGGTCGGCGGCGAGGAGCTGGTCGCTGAGATCGTGCGGATGCTGGGCGCCGACGGGGGCGATCAGGCCGCTGATCGTCACGCACGGGAGCTGCTGGCCGCCTGAGGGCCGGCTTGGCGAACCCTCGCCCGGCCGGTATTGGCGCATAATCGGTGGCGTGGAAGCTCAGAGCAGAGCGCGACGCTGGGCACGTCGCCAGGCGCCGGCCGCCGGGCCGGTCCGTCCCCAGCGCGAGTCGATCCGCGGCAGGGTGAGGCTCGGCAAGCGCACCAAGGACCTCGTCAAGAAGCTGTCGCCCGGCGAGATCGCGGTGATCGATCACGCCGATCTCGACCGGATCGCCTCCGAGGACCTGGCCGCCTCCGGTGTCGTGGCCGTGCTCAACAACTCGCGCAGCTCGACCGGCGGCTATCCGAATGTCGGGCCGCTGCTGCTGCTGCGCGCGGGCGTTCCGCTGATCGACTTCATCGAGCCCGACCTGTTCGCGCTGCTCTCCGACGGCGACGCCGTGGAGATCGACGGCGCCCGGCTGACGCTTGATGGGGAGCAGCTGGCCGAGGGTGCGCGGCTGAGCGAGTCACAGATGCTGAGCCGGCTCGCCGATCAGCGCGGGCGGATCGATCGGGCGCTGGCGGCGTTCGCGACGAACACAATCGAGCACGTCCGCGAGGAGAGCGAGCTGCTCACCGGTGAGATCGAGTTCCCGCCCGTCCGCACCGGCTTCCGCGACCGCCACACGCTGCTCGTCGTGCGTGGTCCGGGCTATCGCGCCGACCTCGCCGCGCTCGGCTCATACATCCGCGATGTGCGGCCGCTGATCGTCGCCGTTGACGGTGGCGCCGACGCGGTGCTGGAGATCGGCTTCAAGCCGGACGTGATCCTCGGCGACATGGACTCGGCCAGCGACGAGGCACTGGCAACCGGAGCCGAGCTGATCGTTCACGCCTATCCCGACGGCCGGGCGCCGGGCCGGGAGCGGCTTCAGGAGCTGGGGCTCGAGCACGTGGTCGTGCCCGCGGCCGGGACCAGCCAGGACGTCGCGATGCTGCTCGCGCACGAGCGTGGCGCGGCGCTGATCGTCACCGTTGGCGCCCACTTCAACCTGATCGAGTTCCTCGACAAGAACAGGGCGGGGATGTCGTCGACCTTCCTCACCCGGCTGCGTGTCGGCGAGACGCTGGTCGATGCCAAGGGGGTCAGCCGCCTCTACCGCCCCGGGCTCGGCGCGCCCGGGGTCGCGATGTTCCTGGCGGCGTTCGTCGTCCTGCTGGTGATCGTCGTGATCGCCTCGCCGGCGCTGGACAACGTCACCGAGCTGCTCTGGCTCAAGATTCAAGACGCGCTCGGCGTCTAGCGACGCCGCCTGGAAGGCTTCAGCAACGATGGGCTACAGCGGTAGATATCACGCGGCCTCGCTGGTGGCCGTCTTCATCGCGCTGGCGATCGGCATCCTGATCGGCGTCGGACTGGCCGACGACGTCGTCTCGACGGCCTCGCAGGAGCTGGAGAACAGCCTGCGCAGCGATCTCGCCGACGCCACGTCGAGCGCCGACGGGCTCGAGCAGCAGCTCGGGCGCGAGCGCGACTTCGGCGAGCGCATCTATCCGGCGCTGGTCTCCGGACGCCTCGCCGGCTCCTCGGTCGCGGTGGTCGGCTTCGGCGAGCTCAGCGATGAGACCGTCGCCGACATCGAGGCGGCGGTCGAGCCCGCCGGGGCCTCGGTCGAAGCGCTGGCGGTGGTCGAGGTGCCGCCTGATCCGAGCGCTCTCGCGGCCGCCGCCGGTCTCCGCTACGCCCGGGCCCGCCGCGGGGGCGAGGACCTCGAGCGGCTCGGTCGCTCAGCCGGCGGCGGTCTGATCGGCGGCAGCAAGCTGATCAGCGACCTTCGCGGGACGCTCTTCTCGCGCTTCAGCGGCACGCTCACCGAGGTCGACCGCGTGGTCTTCGCGGGCGCTATCCCCGAGGATCTCGATGCCGAGGATCGGGCGAACACCACGGCGCTGCTGAGCGGGATCACGAATGGAGCCCGGGGCCGTGCGGCGGGCACCGTCGCGGTCGAGCGGACCGATGTCGACCCGAGCTCGCTGCAGCCCTTCCGCGATGCCGGGATCGCGACCGTCGATCACATCGACCTGGTTGCGGGTCGGGTGGCGACCGTCTTCTCGCTGCTCGGCGCCGATGGTGATTACGGCATCAAGCCGGGAGCCGATCGCTTCCTGCCCGAGCTGATCAGCCCGGCGTCCGGGCGGCCCGTCGTGCCGTGAGCCTGATCGCCCTCGCGCTCTCGCTGGCCCTGGCCGCGGCCGTGTTGCCGCCATGGTGCGACGACATGGTTCGCACCGGGCTCACCGCCGAGAACTGGCGCGGCCGGGCCCAGGCGTTTCCGCTCGGCGCCCTGCTGATCTCGGTCTCGCTGATCGCCCTCGCCCCGCTCGCCTTGCTCGACGACAGGGCCGACCTCGACCTGCTGGAGCCCGAGTTCCTCCGCTGGCTCAGCTTCATCCTCGGGGTGGCGCTGCTCGGCCTGCTCGACGACATGCTCGGTCGCGGCCATCACGGTGACACGCCACGAGGCTGGCGCGGCCACGCGCGCGCGGTTGCCTCGGGCAGGCTCTCGACCGGGGCGATCAAGGCGGTTGGGGCCTTCGGGCTCGCGGCACTCGCCGTCTCTGGGCGCGGGCTGCAGTCGTTCGACTACCTCGCGGACCTCGCGCTCCTGCTGCTCGCCACCAACCTGTTCAATCTCCTCGATCTGCGGCCGGGCCGGGTCGAGAAGGCCTTCTTTTTGTTGCTCGCCGGCCTCGTGCTCGGGGCGTGGACGATCTACCCGGTCGAGCTGCTCGGCGTCTTCATCGGCCCGGTGATCATCGGTGCGGCCCTGACGCTGCGCGAGCGCGCGATGCTCGGTGATGCCGGCGCAAACCTGGTCGGGGCGCTGGCGGGCGTGTCGCTGCTGGTCACGCTCGGTGACGATGCGCGCCTGGTTGCGCTGGCGGTGATCGTCGCGCTCACCGCCTACGGCGAGTTCCGCTCGATCTCGGAGGCGATCGAGCGGCTGCCGGTGCTGCGATCGCTCGACGCCGTGGGCCGCCGACCCTGATCCGCGACTTCTTCGCAAATCGCGGAATCGGCCCGCTCGGGCTCCGCGGATCGCTCCGGTTCCGTCCCGGCGAAGGCTAGACTCGCTGCTGCCAGATGAGTTCCCCATCGAGAACCCCAGCAGGAGAGACCCGCTTCCTGTTCGTGACCGGTGGGGTCGTCTCCGCACTCGGCAAGGGGATCGCGGCGGCCTCGATCGGGCGGCTGCTGGTCAGCCGTGGCTTCCGGGTTCAGCTGCAGAAGTTCGACCCCTACATCAACGTCGATCCCGGCACGATGAGCCCGTTCCAGCACGGCGAGGTGTTCGTCACCGAGGACGGCGCCGAGGCGGACCTGGACCTCGGCCACTATGAGCGCTACACGGGGGAGAACGCCTCTCGCGCCTCGAACGTGACGGCGGGCGCGGTCTACAACAGCGTGATCAAGCGCGAGCGGCGAGGCGACTATCTCGGCGGCACCGTGCAGGTGATCCCGCACATCACCGATGAGATCAAGCAGCGGATCCTGATCGTCGCCGAGGCGCAGTCGGTGGACTTCGTGATCACCGAGATCGGCGGCACCGTCGGCGACATCGAGTCGCTCCCGTTCCTCGAGGCGATTCGCCAGCTCTACACGGATCTCGGTCCGAAGCGGTGCATGTTCCTGCATCTGACCCTGGTCCCATACGTCGGCCATGCCGGCGAGCTGAAGACGAAGCCGACCCAGCACTCGATCAACGAGCTGCGACGGATCGGGATCCAGCCGCACGCCGTGATCTGCCGCTCCGAGGGCGGTCTCGACCGCGAAATCCGTCGCAAGATCGCTCTGTTCGGATCGCTTCCCGAGGAGGCGGTGATCTCCGCCCGCGACGTCGACAACACCTACAAGGTACCGCTCGTCTTCCGCGCCGAGGGCATGGACGATCTCGTCCTCGACCACTTCGGGCTCGAGGCTCCGGCCCCCGACCTGGCCGACTGGGAGGACCTCTGCCGGCGGGCCGATGCCGCCGAGGAAACGGTCCGCATCGCCCTGGTCGGCAAGTATGTGCAGCTCGAGGACGCCTACAAGTCGGTGATCGAGGCGCTCAAGCACGGTGGCTACCACCACGGCGTCAACGTCGAGGTCGACCTGGTCAGCTCGGAGGAGCTGGACATCGAGGCGCTCGAGCGGGCCGACGGCGTGCTGATCCCGGGCGGCTTCGGCGAGCGTGGGATCGAGGGCAAGGTCGCCGCCTGCCGGTTCGCCCGCGAGAGCGAGGTGCCGTTCCTCGGAATCTGCCTGGGGATGCAGATGGCGGTCGTCGACTACGCCCGACACGTCAGCGGCATGGACGGCGCCAACTCGGCCGAGTTCGATCCCGAGACCCCGTACCCGGTCGTCGACCTGCTGCCCGAGCAGAAGGAGGTCTCCGACCTCGGCGGCACGATGCGGCTCGGTGCTGACCCGGTGAAGCTGCACGAGGGCACCAGGGCGCGGGCGATCTTCGACGACGAGGGCGTCATCTACAAGCGCCACCGGCACCGCTATGAGGTCAACAACATGCTCCGCCGCCGGCTCGAGGACGACGGCCTGGTGATCAGCGGCACCTCCCCCGACGACCGCCTGGTCGAGATCGTCGAGATCCCAGAGCACCCGTTCTTCGTCGCGTCCCAGTTCCATCCCGAGTTCAACTCACGTCCGACCGAGCCGGAGCCGCTGTTCAGGGAGTTCGTCGGCGCCGCCACAAGGCTTGCCGGCGAGCGTCGCGAGGAGCAGGCGGAGGAGACGGCCGAGGCCGTCGACGCCGAGGTCGGCGCTCGCCGAACCGCCTGAGCGGCGATCGCTACCGCCCCGGGTGGGCGCTGTGGCTGAACGATCTGCGGTCGCGCTCGGGCCGGCGCGCGAGCATCTAGATTCCCTGCCGTGAGCGAGGAGAGGATGTACGAGCGCTTCGCCCGGCTCTGCGAGATCCCGAGCGTCACCGGCGACGAGCGGGTGGTTGCCGATGCCGTCGCGGCGGAGCTCTCCGCGCTCGGCCTCGACGTGACCGAGGACGGCTCCGCTGAGATCGCCCGGGCCGGTGCCGGCAACCTGCTCTGCCGGGTGGCCGGTGAGGGCGATGGATGGGTGATGTTCGGGGCCCACCTCGACACGGTCCCGCACGAGGAGCCGATCGAGGTGGCGATCGAGGACGGCATCTTCCGCAGCGTCGGAGACACGATCCTCGGCGCCGACAACAAGGCGGCCGTGACCGTGCTGGTGGAGATGGCCTGCCGATACGCGCAGGCGCCGCCGCCGATCGGAGTCGAGTTCCTGTTCACGGTCGCCGAGGAGCAGGGGCTGCGCGGGGCGCACGCCCTCGACATCGGCAGCCTCCGGTCGGAGTTCGGGTTCGTGCTCGATCACGCGACGCCGATCGGCGAGATCATCATCGCTGCGCCGACCTACAAGCGGCTGGTCGCCGACTTCAGCGGGGTTGAGGCTCACGCCGGGCTGGCCCCGGAGGCGGGCCACAGCGCGATCGAGGCGGCTTCGGCGGCGATCGCCGCGATGGATCTCGGCCGTCTCGATCCGGAGACGACGGCCAACGTGGGCCTGATCGAGGGCGGCAGCGCCCCGAACGTCGTCGCCGGTTCCTGCCGGCTCGACGCCGAGGCCCGGGCGATCGAGCCGGGGCGTGCCGAGGAGGTCCTGATGGCGATGATCGATACCTGCCAATGGGCCGCGGGCGAGCGCCGTTGCGACGTCGACATCGAGGTATCCGAGCTGTTCCGCGGCTACCGGGTGAGGCCCGACGAGCGCTCGCTGGCCGTTGGACGCAAGGCGCTGAAGCGGGCCGGAGTCGAGCCGGTCGAGATCTCGACCGGGGGTGGCAGCGATGCGAACGCCCTGCGACTGCACGGGTACGAGGCGCTGCTCTTGGCAAACGGCACGCGGGCAAACCACACGTCGGAGGAGAGCGTCGCCGCCTCCGAGCTCGACCGGATGCTCGCGGTCTGCCTTGCGGCCGTCCAGGAGTCGGCCGAGCCGTGCTGAAGCTGAGGCGCGGCCGGGTGGTCGGGACCGATCCGCTCGAGGTCGAGATCGACGGCGAGCGCCGTCCGGCCTGGGCCGATCGCGGGCTCGTCGGGCCCTGCGAGTCCGGCGACGAGGTGGTCGTCAACACCGCCGCCGTCGATCTCGGGCTGGGGTCCGGGGGCTTCGACATCGTCCACGTCAATCTGACCAGAGGCCTGGCGGACGGCGAGGTCCCCGCGGGCATGCACGTGATCAAGCTCAACTACACCTCGCTCCAGCATCCGGTCGCGCCGATCGAGGCCCCGGCGGAGGCGCCCGCCCGCCCGGTGCGGCGGCCGCCGTTGCTCGTGCTGCCGCTGCACGGGCACCTGGCCCCCGCCGCCTGGGCCGCCGCCCAGCTCTGCCCGGGCCTCCGGGTGGGCTACATCCAGACCGCCGGCGGGGCCCTGCCCGGGACCCTGTCCCGTGATGTCGAGATCCTGCGCGAGCGTGGGCTGCTCGCCGGTCAGATCACCGCCGGGCCGTGCTTCGGCGGTGAAAACGAGGCGATCAGCCTTGCCGGGGCGCTGCACGCGGCGGCCGACGAGCTTGGCTGGGAGGCGCTGATCGCCGGCCCCGGCCCCGGCATCCTCGGCTCCGCGACCCGCTACGGGCATGGGGGCATGGCGGCGCTCGACTCGGCCCACACCGGCCTCGCCCTGGGTCTGCCGACGGTCCTGGCGCCGCGGCTCTCCGCCGGCGATCCGCGGCCCCGCCACCTCGGCCTCAGCCATCACACCCGCTCGGTGCTCGACCTGCTGCTGGACGGGGTCCGGGTCGCGGCCCCGGCCGACGGCGACGAGCTCTGGCCGGGCGGCCGCGACAGCGGCGTCGGCCCGGAGGAGCTCGTCGACGCCTGCGGGCAGCGGCACGCGATCACCTTCGAGGCCCCCGACCTCGCCGGCTACGCCGCCAGCGGGCTGCCGCGGCGGACGATGGGGCGGGACCTCGACGAGGACCGCCTGTTCTTCGCGGCACCGCTCGCCGCCGGCCGCGCCCTGATCCGGATGCTGGCCCGCGACGGTCCGTCGGCGGCCGGCTGAGGGCGCACGCACCGTTGCAGCGGCAGGGAGCCGGACCCCGGCCGTGAAACCGTGGTCGTGGCCGTCGCGCAGCAAGAGATCGAGCGACCTGCGCCTGATGCCCGTTTCGAGTCGCTGCTGCTCGACTTCATCGCTTACCTGGAGTTCGAGCGCGGACTGGCCCGCAACACGCTCTCGGCGTACCGGACCGACCTGCTGCAGTATGGGAGCTTCCTCGCTGAGCGGGACCTCGACGCCACCGAGGTCGAGCCGGCCGACGTCGCCGACTTCATCGCCGGGCTCGCCCGCGGCGACGGTCGCCCCGCCGCCTCGGCCGCGACCCTGAACCGGAAAACGGCCTGCCTGCGCTCCTTCTACCGGCACCTGCGCCGCGGCGAGCTGATCAAGGGCGATCCGACCGCGAACCTGCGGCCGCCACGGAAGCAGAAGTCGCTTCCCAAAGTGCTCGGCTATTCGGAGGTCAAGCAGCTGCTCGAGAGCGTCTCCGGCAGCGCGCCGGCCGAGCTCCGCGATCGGGCGCTGCTCGAGGTGATGTACGGCTGCGGCCTGCGGGCTTCGGAGACCGTCGGTCTGGAGCTCGGCAGCATCGACCTCGAGCGCGGCTTTCTGCGCGCCTACGGGAAGGGATCGAAGGAGCGGATCGTGCCGCTCGGCCGTGAGGCGGCGGCAGCTCTGAAGCGTTACCTGCGGGACGGTCGCCCGGCGATCGCCGCGGGCTCGGATGAGCGCCGCCTCTTCCTCAACCAGCGGGGTGGGGCACTGAGCCGCCAGGGGCTCTACAAGATCATTCGTGGCCGGGCCGGCGCCGTCGGGCTGGGCGAGAAGATGAGCCCGCACACGCTGCGCCACAGCTTCGCCACCCACCTGCTGTCGGGCGGTTGCGACCTGCGCTCGGTTCAGGAGATGCTCGGCCACGCCGATGTCGCCACCACGCAGATCTACACGCACCTCTCCGCGGACGAGATCAAGAGCGTCTACTTCGAGGCCCACCCACGGGCCCGGATCCCCGGCGGCCGCGCCGCCGCGGGTGCGACCGACTGACCGGGACCGCCGCGCTCCTGTAGAAGGGGTGTGTGCCGGAGTTGCCCGAGGTCGAGACGATCTGTCGTCAGCTCGAGCCCGAGATCGTCGGACACACGATCGAGGGCGTCGAGGTGTTCGACGAGCGCTGGTCGCGGCCCGAGCCGCCGGCCCTGATCGAGCGCGGCGTGGCCGGCAGGCGGATTCACGCGGTGCGCCGGCGGGGCAAGTACATCCTCGTCGAACTCGACCGGGGGGCGACGCTGCTGATGCACCTGCGGATGACCGGCAACATCGTCGTCGACGAGCGGCGGCTCGGAGCGGAGCGGCTGTACGAGCCGGGCCACGACCCCGACACTCATCTGCGGGCCGAGCTGCGGCTCGACGACGGTCGCAGCGTGCGGTTCACCGATCCCCGCCGGTTCGGACACGGCCGGCTGTTGGCCGCGGCTGAGGTGGATCCCTACCTGGCCGAGCGGCTGGGTGTCGAGCCGCTCGGCGGCGACTTGACGCCGGAGCTGATCGGCGAGCTGGCCGCCGGCCGGACCGCTCCGCTGAAGTCGTTTCTGCTCGATCAGAGGCGGATCGCGGGGATCGGCAACATCTACGCCGACGAGGCCCTGCACCGGGCGTGCCTGCATCCGCTCTCGCCGGCCGGCTCGATGCGCCGCGAGCACTGGGAGGAGCTGCGCGACGGTATCGTCGAGGCGCTCGAGGCCGGCATCCGCAACGGCGGCTCCTCGATCGACGACTATCGCGACGCCCTCGGCGAGCGCGGCTCGATGCAGGACGAGTTCCTCGTGCACACCCGGGAGGGCGAGGCCTGCCCGCGGTGCGGGGAGCCGATCGCGCGGATCGTCGTCGGCGGCCGCTCGACCTACTTCTGCGGCAGCTGCCAGACGCGGCTCCGAAGGCGACCCCGTCGTCGCCGTGCCGCCAACCCCGGAGCTCGGCGGTGAGCGGCGCGCTGCCGCTCCCCGACGGCTTCGCGGTCGGTCACTGGACCGAGGCCGAGGCCGAGACCGGCTGCACCGTGATTCTCGCGCCCGAGGGCTCGACCTGTGGTGTCGACGTGCGCGGCGGCGGTCCGGGCTCCCGCGAGACGGAGATCGTCTCGCCGCTGGCGAACGCCCAGGAGGCGACCGCGGTGCTGCTCACCGGGGGCAGTGCCTTCGGTCTCGCGGCGGCCGACGGGGTCGCGCGCTGGTGCGAGGAGCGGGGGAGGGGCTACCGGACGCCGGGCGGGATCGTTCCGCTCGTCCCCGCGGCGGTGATCTATGACCTGATCGCCGGCGACGCTGCGGTCCGGCCCGGGCCGGAGCAGGGCTACGCGGCCTGCGAGGCAGCGCGGGGCGGCGTGCCGGAGCGGGGCCGGGTGGGCGCCGGCACCGGTGCCGCGGTCGCGAAGGTGCTCGGCCGCGAGTCGGCGACCCCGGGCGGGGTCGGCTACGCGGCGGCAGCCCTCGGCGCGGGTGAGACGGTGGCCGCCGTCGCGGTCGTCAACGCCACCGGCGACGTGATCGGCGACGACGGGTCGGCGCTCGCGGCGCCGCGCAGCCCGGAGGGTTCGCCGGCGAGCAGCGCCGAGCACCTCGCCTCGCTCAGCGCTCCCCCCGAGTGGACGAAGGGGGAGCCCCGCGAGGGCACGACGCTCGTCTGCGTGATCACCGACGCCCCGCTCGACAAACTCGCCGCCAACAAGGTCGCCCGGATGGCCTCGGCCGGGATCGCCCGCGCGGTCGATCCCGTCTACACCCCGTTCGACGGCGACATCGTCTTCTGCCTCTCGTCCGGCGCCGCGGCGCCGGACGCGGGGGAGTCCTGGCGGGTGATGACCGCCGGGTCGCTGGCGGCCACCGTGACCGCCGCGGCGATCCGCGACGGAATCCGCTCGGCCAACCCGGCCAACCCGGTCTGAGGCGCTGTCCGCCCGCTGCTTCATCCTTGGAGGGTGGCCGGCAGCATCAAGACGGAGGCGGTGGTCCTACGCAGCATCCGCTACGGGGAGGCGGACCGGATCCTCCACCTCTACACCCGCGACCGCGGTCGGGTGAGCGCGATCGCGAAGGGCTCGCGCAAGCCGCGCTCGCGGTTTGGCGGTCGGCTCGAGCCCTTCTTCAGGCTCGACCTGACCCTGCACGAGGGTCGCAGCGATCTGCTGACGGTGACCGGGGCCTCGACCCTGGCCGGGTACGGCGATCTGCGTTCGAGCGGCCCCGCGATCGGCGCCGCCGCGAGGGCCTGCGACGCCGTGCTGCGGCTGCTGGACTCGAGTGAGCCCAACCGTCCCGCCTACAACCTGCTCTGCCGCTACCTCGAGCTGCTCGATTCGTCGTCGGCCGTCGACGGGGATGGCGCCGCGACCGGGCGGGCAGCGGGGCTCGCGTTTCGGCTGAAGCTGGCGCTGGCGGCCGGGTTCGTGCCCGAGCTCGCTTCCTGCGCCCGCTGTGGCGAGGCCGAGGGGATCACCGGGTTCTCGGGGGCCGCCGGGGGCGTCGTCTGCGCATCCTGTGAGGCCGGTGGATTCGAGCTCTCAGAGCGGGCGCACGAGTTCATGGTCGCCGCGCTCGGCAAGCCGCTGGCCGAGCTGCCTCCCGCGGACGAGCCGGCGCTGCGTCAGGTCGAGCGGGCGGTCGGCGACGTGCTCGCCCACCACGCGCACGTCCAGCTCCGCGCGGTCGCCTGAGCTTCGGGCGGCTGCGCGGTCCGCCCCGGAGCGCCTCAGTCGCCGGGCCGGTAGAGGCGTTCGGCGACGCGCAGCTGCAGTGCCTTAGGGCCGAGCCGGGAGCCGCGCATCACCCACCGCATCAGCCGCCCCGGGATCACCGAGCGCCTGCCCGCATCCCAGGCCTCGAGCGCCTCGGCGACGCACTGCTCGGCCGGGATCTCCCCAGGGACGACGCCGACGTCGTCGTGTCCCGCGACCTGCTGCCACTCGGTCGGCACCGGTCCGGGATTGACGGCCAGGGCCCGCACGCCGCTCCCGCGAAGCTCCTCGCCGAGCGCCTCGGTGTAGCTCAGGGCGAAGGCCTTGCTCGCGGCGTAGGTCGCCTCATACGGCAGCGGCTGCATCCCCGCCGTCGAGGCGACGACGATCACGCCGCCGCGGCGGCGCTCGAGCATCGGTGGCAGGAAGGCACGGGTGAGAACGACGACCGCCTCGCAGTTGAGCCGGACGAGCTCCGCGTCTCGGCCCTCCTCGATCTCCCAGATCCGGCCGTAGGTGCCGAACCCCGCGTTGTTGACGAGCAGATCGATCTCGAGCCCGAGATCGGCGACCTTGGCGATCAGCCCGGCTGCATCGGCCGCGAGGTCGTGGGGGACGATCGCGGCGCCCCCCGGGAGCTCGCCGGCCAGTGTCCGCAGGCGCTCCTCCCGCCGGGCGACCAGGACCAGCTCGTGGCCGCGGGCCGCGAGTTGGCGGGCGAACTGCTCGCCGAGGCCCGAGGATGCTCCGGTGACGAGGGCGGTGGCCATCGAGCGGCACTGTATTCGACGGCCGCGGCCCTGCCGGCGCCGGGCAGCATTGGAGACCCCTACCCAAAACCGGGAGTCACTGAACCGCTGGCCCTGACTCAGGGCCGACTAGGTGGTGGCCAAGGTCGCGCCGCTACTCGACCACCTGGACAGACCAGCCGCTCATCTCGCTCGATTACGGTCGAGCTGTCAGCGCCGGCTATGCCTCCTGCGCTGCCGCCTCCAGGTTGACCGTGTCGGTCGGATAAGCGGCGTCGATCGGGGAGACGAACACGAAGTAGCGCTCGCCACCGTGATTGCCCACCGTGTCGACGACTGTCTGCACCTGGTCCGGTCCGACGACGCACTCCACTCTGGCCTTCGGGCGTAGATGCTTCTCCACCGTCACCCCTCGGTAGTTTCCGGTCACGATCGGCTCGGGTACCGACCCGTGTGCGGGGACGACCGACATCGAGAGAAAGCCCGAGGCTAGGAGCTCCTCCCGAATCGGTTCCACCACTTCGTTGTCCACGTACGCGACGACGATTTTCATCCAGAGGTTCCCTTCGTTGTCTTTTGCAGCGCCAGCCTCCCAGGCGCGATATGGCATGCCATTGGACCGCTGTCCAAAGATTCGCGACGCCCGCTATCCGACTGGACACTCAGGTCCACCAGGCCCCGCCCTCTCGATCACCTGACCTGATGAGGCCCGTCGGATGCTCGACGGTCGAGCAGAACCTGGACCCGACTGGCCAGCGGGACACCGACTGAGCAGACCGGCGCCAGCTTCAACACGAACCCCCGCGACCGGACGCCCTGACCACCTGGTGGATGGTCCAGTGGTAGCGGTTCGGTCCGGCCCGGCTGAGATACCGTCGGGACAGGTAGGCGACGACCCCGGTCCAGCCACCGCCGGGAGACTCGACCGACTTGGCCCCGTCCAGGCGGCGGGCCAGCTTCAACAACTCGACCACAGCGAGCAGCAGTCGAATGAAAACCCGCGTCCGCGTCTATCGCCAAGTGAGCGATCTGACCCAGGCCCAGCTGGCCGACCGCGTCGGCTGCTCAGAGCGAACCATCTGGCGGATCGAGCAGGACCCGGCCAGGACTGATCCGCCGCTCAGTCTGTGCCGGCGGATCGCCGACCATTTCCAGACCCCACTGGGCGACCTGTTCTCGCCGGAGCCTCGACCGTGACCTCCTTCCGAACTTCCGCCGGGCCTCAGGTGTCCGGGTTCGACGGCCGCGGCCCTGCCGGCGCCGGGCCATATTCTCCGGGGTATGGGCCACGCCGACTTCGAGCAGCGGATCCGGGCGATCGAGGAGCGCGATCTCGTGCCCTCGGCGACGAGGTCATATCCGGCCCGGCGGCTTACCGAGGAGGCGGACAGTCCCCACCGGACACCGTTTCAGCGGGATCGTGACCGGATCGTGCACTCGAAGGCGTTTCGCCGCCTCAAGTACAAGACGCAGGTATTCATCGCGCCCGAGGGCGACCATTACCGGACCCGGATGACCCACACTCTGGAGGTCACCGGGATCGCCCGCAACGTCGCCCGCGCGCTCGGCCTGAACGAGGATCTGACCGAGGCGATCGGCTACGGCCACGACCTTGGGCACCCACCGTTCGGCCACATCGGCGAGGACGCGATCGACCGGGCGATCCGCGACCGCGGTGGCGACGGCTTTCGGCACAACGAGCACTCGCTGCGGGTCGTCGACGTGCTCGAGCGCGACGGCCGTGGCCTCAATCTGACCGAGCAGGTCCGCGACGGGATCCTCAACCACACCGGCGCGGCAAGCCGGGGACGCTCGAGGGCCGGATCGTCCGACTCGTCGACCGGGTCGCCTACATCAACCACGACATCGACGACGCCGTCCGCGCCGGGATCCTCTCCGAGGCGGACCTGCCGGTCGAGCTGATCGAGCCGCTCGGCGACAGTGGCTCGGCGCGGATCGAGACGCTGGTCCGCGACATCGTCGAGAACTCCGGCGGCGCCGACGACATCGTCCAGAGCGACGAGATCGGCGGCGCGATGCTGCGCCTGCGGAAGTTCATGTTCGACCGGGTCTATCTCGGCCCCGACGCCCGCTCCGAGCACGAGCGGGTGATCCGGACGCTGAGCGCCCTCGTCGACCACTACCTGGAGCACCCGGAGGAGATCCCGACCAACGGCGATCCGGCGAGCGGCGAGTTGCAGCCGGTTGTCGACTACGTCGCCGGGATGACCGATCGCTTCTGCATCAAGACCTTCCGGCGGATCGCGCTGCCCGAGGAGTCACGGCTTTGAGCCTGTTCACGACGGAGACGATCGAGCGGGTCCGCGAGTCGGCCGACATCGTCGAGGTCGTCTCCGCGCACACGGACCTGCGCCGACAGGGGGAGCGCTTCGTCGGACTCTGCCCCTTCCACGAGGAGCGCACGCCCTCGTTCTCGGTGAAGCCGGCGGAGGGCTTCTACTACTGCTTCGGCTGCGAGGCCGGCGGCGACACGATCAAGTTCGTCCAGGAGAAGGAGGGGCTCTCGTTCCCGGACGCGGTCGAGGCGCTGGCCGAACGCTACGGCGTCGAGGTCGAGCGCGAGCAGGAGGATCCCCAGGCCGAGCAGCGCCGCCGCCACCGCGCGCGGCTCGGCGAGGCGCTGCAGCGGGCCGCCGACTTCTACGAGGCGACGCTGTGGGGGACCGACAAGGCCGCCAAGGCCCGCGAATACCTCGAGCGGCGCGGCTTCACCGAGGACACGCTTCGCGGCTTCGGGGTCGGCTTCGCGCCCAGCGCCTGGGACTCGATCGTCGCCGCGGGCCAGCGGGCCGGCTTCTCGCTCGACGAGCTGCGCGCGGTCGGGCTCGTCCAGAAGGGCCAGAAGGGCGGCTACTACGATGCCTTCCGCGCCCGGATCACCTTTCCGCTGCGCGATGTGCGGGGCCGCACGATCGGCTTTGGCGCCCGGGCGACGACCCCCGATCAGAGGCCGAAGTACAAGAACTCGGCCGAGGGTGAGCTGTTCCACAAGAGCCGCGCGCTGTACGGCATCGATCGCGCCCGCGGCGCGATCGCCCGCGGTGGGCGCGCGGTGGTCGTCGAGGGCTACACCGACGTGCTCGCCCTGCATCAGGCGGGGATCGAGGAGGCCGTGGCAGTGATGGGCACGGCGATCACGGCCGATCAGCTGAAGCTGCTCGGGGGCTACGCGGAGGAGATCGTGTTGGCGCTCGATGCCGATCGCGCCGGCCGCGAGGCGATGCTGCGGGCCCAGCGGGTGGCGGGCGGCGGCAGCGTCCGGCTGCTCGTGGTCGCGATGCCCGAGGGCGAGGACCCGGCGGAGCTGCTCGCCGCCGAGGGCGGGGAGGAGCGCTTCCGCCGGCTGCTGACCGAGGCGGTCGAGCTGCCCGTCTTCCACGCCCGCGCGATCCTCGCCGACGCCGACCTCGAGACCCCGACCGGGCGCGACCGGGCGCTCGACGAGGTCGTCCCGGTGCTGCGGGCGATGGGCGAGACGATCACCCGCCAGGAGCTCGTCTCCGAGGTCGCCGATCGGCTCGACACCGACCCGGCGTTGATCGGCCGCCGCCTCGCCGCCGCCGGCCCCACCACAGCCTCGGCGCCGCGGCAGGCACCGCCGCCGGCGGCGGACGGGGCGGAGCCGCCGCCGCCTCCCGGCCGCCGCCCGACGGTGGACGAGCGTCGCGAGGCGACGTTCCTGGCGATGTGCATCGCCAAGCCCGGGCCCGGCGGCGAGTACATTGCCCGGATCGGGGAGCAGCACCTGGTCGGCGAGCACGCCCGCAGCGCCCTGCCCTGGCTCAAGGACCACCTCGACGATCCCCTGGAGGGCCTGCCGCGCGAGGACGAGCGCCTGTTCGCGGTGATCAGCCGGCTGGTGCTGCTCGCCGAGCGCGAGCCGGTCGAGGAGTCCGCGCTGGAGCTCTCGTGGCTGATGCTCGAGCGCGGGCGGATCGACCGCGAGATCTCGCGCCGCCGCCGCGAGGGCGCCGAGCACCCCGAGCTCACGGTCGAGCTGCAGCGCGAGCGAGCCCGCATCTCCGACGCGATCGCCACCCGCAGCGCCTAGCATCAGCGAACACGCGTTCGCTTTTCCGTCCGGCGGTTCGCGGAGGATCCGGCGATGCCGCTATCGAGGAAGCAGCTCGAGCCACTCGTTGACGAGGGACTGTCAATCCGCGCAATCGCCGCCCGCCTCGGCGTTGCATCTCGCACGGTGCAGCTCTGGCTGCGCCGGTACGAGCTCAGCACTCGATCTGGCGGCGAGCGGCTCCGTCGCTCCGGCCAGGGCACGCCGGAGCTCGACCGGGAGTGCCCGAGGCACGGGGTGACGACCTTTGTCCAGCGCCGCGACGGTGGCTATCGCTGCCGCAGGTGCGCGAGCGAGTCCGTTTCACGCCGGAGACGACGGATCAAGCAGGTACTCGTCGCCGAGGCGGGCGGACGCTGCGTGATCTGCGGCTACGCACGGCATGGCGGGGCGCTGCAGTTCCACCACGTCGATCCTGGGCGCAAGAGCTTTTCGGTTGCCGCCGAGGGCGTGACTCGGTCCCTGGAAGTGGCCCGGGCGGAGGCCCGCAAGTGCGCTCTGCTCTGCGCCAACTGCCACGCGGAAGTCGAAGCTGGGGTCACGACGTTGCCGTAAAGTGCCGGACCTGCGGCGCGCTGGCGCTATACGACGGTAAATACATCAATCCGGGGTGGCGAAATTGGCAGCCGCGCTTGACTGTTAATCAAGTGTCCGAAAGGACGTGTGGGTTCGAGTCCCACCCCCGGAGCTGGATCGGCGACCAGGCCGGGCTCGCCCCCCGGAATGCCGTACGCTGCTCAGCAGGGCGCACTGGGGGCGAGTGGAGGAGGAAAGTAGCGATGACTCGGGTTTCCGTACGTCGAGGCATGGTGCTGTCGCTGCTGGCGCTGGTCGCGCTGATGGTCTGGGCCGCGGGCGCCGACGCCCACTCCAAGAAGCACGGGTCGAAGAAGCATCGGCCGGTGCCGGCGATCTTCGTGCACGGGAACTCCGGCTCGGCCCAGCAGTTCGAGAGCAACGCGATGCGCTTCACGAGCAACGGCTACCCGCACGGCCGGCTGTTCGTCTACGAGTACGACACCTCTCCCGGTGTCAGCAACGACGCTGCAGTCGCAAACCTCGACGGCTTCATCGCCGACGTCAAGGCAAAGACCGGGGCCGCCAAGGTCGACGTCCTCGCCCACTCGCGGGGGACGACGGTCATGCACACCTATCTCGAGACGCCTGCACGGGCCGAGCAGGTCCGCCGATACGTCAACTTCGACGGACGCACCAGCGCGACCGAGCCCGGCGGCGTGCCGACCCTTGCCGTCTGGGGCGAGGGCGATCAGACCCGCGAGATCGGCGGTGCCGAGAACGTCTACTTCCCCGACAAGGCTCACACCGAGGTCACGACCTCCAGCGCCGCGTTCTACGACGTCTACAAGTTCCTCAACGACCGGGCTCCGAAGACAACCAAGGTCGCGCCCGAGCCCCCGGGCCGGGTCACGGTTGCGGGACGCTCGGCGCTGTTCCCGTCGAACGCCGGCTACGAGGGTGCCCGCCTGGAGATCTACCGGGTGCGGGCCGCCACCGGGGCGCGGATCGGCGCGCCGCGCTACGCCGTCACCCTCGGGCCCGACGGCACCTTCGGCCCGTTCAAGGTCAACGGCCAGAAGCGCTACGAGTTCGTGGTTTCCAAGGACGGCGAGTCGACGATCCACAACTACCCCGAGCCGTTCGAGCGCGACGATCACTTCTACCGCGTGCTCACCGCGCCGCTGCTGGCGCCGTTCATCGAGACGGGTCCGAATCACACCTCGATCGCGGTCACCCGGATGCGCGAGTTCTGGGGGGATCAGGCTGATCCGGCTCTCAACGACCGGCTCGAGTTCGACGGCAACAACGTCCTGACCCCGGCGATCGCCCCCCGCGCCCGGCGGGTGCTCGCGGTGTTCAACTTCGACAAGGGGTCGGACGGCGTGACCGACACCAGCGCCTCGCTGTTCCCGTTCAGCGTCCTCTCGTTCCTTACCGGCGTCGACAACTACCTGCCGGCGAGCCCCGATGCAAGCGGAACGATCGCGGTCGAGGAGACGATGCGCGATCCGGGTGGGCAGCGGAAGACGACCAATGTCCCGAACTGGCCGTCCTCCGAGCACACGGTCTCGGTCTACTTCAAGGACTACGCCGCCGCGGAGTACCGTCGCTCCGGGCATTCCAGGCACCGCTGATCCGCGCTCCGCTCAGCAGCGCCTCGACTCGGGCGCAGGCGCGCTCGGCGCCCGAGCCCGGCCGGTGGCGGGCCGCGATCTGCCCGGCAGCCTCCCGGTAGCGCGGGTCGCCCAGCAACTCCCGCACCACCGAGCGCACCGCGGCCCGATGCCGCAGCCGGCTGGGCAGCATCAGCCCGGCGCCGGCCCACTGAACCCGGGCGCCGTTCTCGGCCATGTCGCCGACCGCGGGGGAGACGAGCAGCGGCTTGCCCGCCTCGAGGGCACGGCAGACCGTGCCGTGGCCGCCGTGGCAGACGACCAGCTCGGCCGCCGCCATCAGCTGCGTGTAGGAGAGCCAGCCGACCAGCTCGGCGTTGGCGGGCACCGCGATCGGATCCTCGGGGAAGTGGCCGTTGCTGGTCGCCACGATCCGCACCGGCTCGTCGGCGAGGGCCTCGAAGCAGCGCCTGATCAGCCGGCATTGAGGGTCGTGGGCGGTGCTCGAGGCGATCAGGACTAGCGGCTCCGAGCCCCCGGGCAGGTCGATCTCGGGGTGGGGGATCTCGAAGCCGAGCGGCCCGCAGACCTCGACCTCCGACGGCCAGCGGCGTGGGTACTCGAGCTCGGGGAAGGTCCCGACCAGGACCAGCTCCTCGCTGAGGCCGCCGTGGAAGCGCTGTTGGGCCGGCAGCCCGAGCTCCCGGCGGGTGGCGTTCAGCTCCCGGCGGCCGCGCCGCAGGCCGCTCTCCAGCAGCGGCAGCGCGGCCCGCCAGGCGATCCGCCCGACCGACGTTCTCGGTGGCATCATCCCGAGGCTGAAAAACGGCATTCCGACCTCATGGACCGGGAACAGGTGGGGAACCAGGGTCGCGTGAGGACAGCCGTTGAGCTCGGCGGCCAGCGTCGGCGCGATCGTCAGGACGTCGCTGACCGTGAGCTCGGGCCGGAACTCGTCGAACAGCGGCTGCAGGGCGAGCGCCGCCTGCGCCGGCCCGGCTTCCGGCTCCGGCGAGGGGGGAAAGACCTCATGCTCCTCCGCGGCCCGGAACCGGAGCCCCTCGGCCTCGATCGGCTCGCGCCACTGCTCCCAGGTCTCGACTACGACATCGTGGTCGCGGTCCCGAAGCGCGCGGGCCAGGGCGATCGCGGGGAAGGCATGCCCGGCGTCGCCGAACGCGGCGACGAGGATCCGATGGCCGCTCATCCGAGCACCGCGGCGCTGCCGTGGTCGCTGCAACATCCGTTTCGCCGTGTGGCGGGCGCCGGCCGAGGTTTGCCCGGGCGGCGATGCTTTCTGCGATGACCTACCGCAAGGGACATCGGCAGCCCGCCGATCGCCTGCGCCGCACAGTCGAGGCGCTCCCGCGGCGCACGCGCGAGGCGATGTTGCGGGGGATCCAAAGCAACCGGATCATCGCCGGTGCCTACGTCGACTCGCGCAGCGGCGGCGTCTGTCCGATGCTCGCGGCCCATCGCAACGGCGGCCGCACCGATCTCGCGAGCTTCGCCCGCAGCTGGGACTTCTTCACAGGAGCGCGCAAGGCCCGTCGCGCGACCCGTCGCGAAATCGCGGCGCTGCGCAGCTACCTGGAGCTCAGCCTGATCGCGGACGGTGACGAGTATCTGCCGGCCCGTGAGTCGATCAGCGACGCCGCGGCGAGGATCCGCAGCGAGCGTGCCACCCAACGAGCGGCGGCGGTCGTCGCCGAGACCGTCGAGGCGAGCCGCGAGCGCCCGCCGACCGGCGAGCGGGATCGCACCGCCGAGCTCCGTGGCCGCAGCCGGTGGGCCTGGATGCGCCCGACCCGCCGCTACGACGTCTACAGCGAGCGACTGGCCGCTGCCGCAGCTGATCACGCATCGGCGACGTCGGCCGCAGAGCGGGCCGCGGGCCGCGCCGCTCAGACCGATAACGCCGAGGCGTCCCCCGGCCGCGTGTAGACGATCTCCGGGATCAGGCAGTTCGCCGAGGTCCGCAGCAACAGTCGCACCGTCTCCGCCAGGTCCTCGGGCCGGATCATCTCCTTCGGCTCGACGTGCTCGCGCACCCACTCGGTCATCGGCGTGTCGACGAAGCCCGGGCAGAGGGCCGTGCACTGGATGCCGTCGGCGCCGACCTCGCCCTGGGTCGCCTGGCTGAGCCCGATCACCCCGGCCTTGGTCGCCGAGTAGACGGCGAGCCCCGCCTGCCCCGACTTGCCCGCGATCGAGGCGGTGTTGACGATCAGCGCCTTGCCGTGCTCGGCGCCGGCCTCCCTCAGCATCGGCATCGCCTCGCGGGTCGCGATCACGTAGGAGCGCAGGTTGACGTCGAGCTGCATGTCGAGCTTCTTGGTCTCGATCTCGCCGAGCCCGCCGGCGATCCCGACGCCGGCGTTGTTGACCAGCACGTCGAGGCGCCCGTAGCGCTCCTTGTGGCCGGCGACCAGCTGCACGACCTGCTCTTCGTCGGAGACGTCCGCCGGCGCCGCCGCGACGTCGAGGCCCTCCGCCGCCAGGTCGTCGACGGCCGCCTGCAGCTTGTCGGGACGCCGGGCCGAGACCGTGACCCCGTAGCCGTCCTCTGCGAGCGCCCGCGCGATCGCGAGCCCGATCCCACTCGATCCTCCGGTCACTAGTGCTGCTCGCTCGGCCAACTCGGCTCCTCCTCGGGTAGCGGGTGCTCGTCCCGCCAATCTATCTGCTCGAGCCCGCTCGGCCGCCCACAGCTTTAGGGGCGCTTATCCCGTCTGGCTACCATTTCGCCGATGCAGCCGACGGCTGGACTCTCAATGCGGCTCGCGGGGGCCGCGCTCATCGCCCTGGCGCTGATCGCCGCCGGCTGTGGCGGCGACGACGGCGACCCCGCCCCGACCGGCCAGGCCGCGGCGCCCGACGCGTCCGAGTTCCCCGACCCCGACGGCCGCACGCTCGAGCAGATCGCGGCCGACGAGGGCACCGAGGGCGACCTCGTCGTCGCCCCCTCGGGACAGGTCTTCGACGTGGGCGAGAACCGGCTTGGCTTCGGCGTCTTCACCGTCGATCGCGAGGCGGTGTCCGACGCCGAGATGGCGATCTACGCCGCCCGCCCGAACAAGCCGGCGGTCGGACCGTTCCCGGCCTCGGTCGAGTCGCTGGATGTCGGCGCCGCCTTCCGCTCGCGCAGCACCTCCACCGACCCTGACGCCGCGAAGAGCGTCTACGCGGCGAACGTCGATCTCGACGGCAAGGGCGAGTGGCGGCTGCTGGCCCTGGTCAAGCAGCCGGACGGCGGCTTCGCCTATACGCCGATTCCAAGCGCCGTGGTCGGGCGGTTCCCCAAGGTTCCAGCCCCGGGCGACCCCGCTCCGGTGATCGACACCCTGACCGCGGCGGACGTCGGCGGCGATCTGGCGAAGATCGACACCCGCCAGCCGCCGAGCACGATGCACGACGATGACTTCGCCGACGTCGTCGGCACGGAGCCGGTCGTCCTGCTGTTCGCCACGCCGGCACTGTGCTCGAGCCGGGTCTGCGGTCCGGTGGTCGATATCGCCGAGCAGGTGAAGAGCGAGCGCGGCGACGAGGCCGCGTTCATCATGCAGGAGATCTACAAAGACAACCAGGTCGACAAGGGTCTGCGTGAGCAGGTCAGGGCGTACAACCTCCCCTCCGAGCCCTGGCTGTTCGTGCTCGACAGCGAGGGCAAGATCTCGACCGCGATCGAGGGTGCCTTCAGTGAGGGTGAGCTGAACGCCGCCCTCGACGAGGTCACCGGCGCCTAGCGGCCGGCCGGCCGCGCGGCTCAGCGCCGCGGTGTTCTCCGCCCCCGCTTGCCCGCCGGCTGCCGCCCGCGCCGCTCCAGCCTTCCCCGGCCCGACTCCGCCGCGTTGACCGGCTTCACCCGGCGCAGCTCCGGCAGCAGCAGTTGGTGCGCGCAGCGATGGTGCCAGTGGTGGTGATCGGTCCCGCCGAGCCGGAGCACGAACTGGACGACCACGTGCTGCTCGCCGATCCCGATCTCGCCGTGGCAGCCGGGGCACCTGTAGAGCTTCTGCGAGATCCCGCGGATCAGCCAGGCCTCGTCGCCCTCGGCGGTTAGGCCGAGCAGGGACTGTCGGGAGTCGGGCAGATCGTCGAACACGGTGCCTCCCCATTGTCCACTGCGCTAGAACTTGGTGGCGCCGGCCCCCATCGGCGCGGGTCAGGCGCTGTAATGGAGTCCTACTTCGCAGCGTGACAGGAGGACCGACGATGCCGCCACAGGCCACAGCGACGAGGGTGCTCGACAACTACGTCGGCGGTCAGTGGACGGCGGCCGCCGACGGCGAGCAGCTCGACGTCACCAACCCGGCAACCGGCGAGGTGCTGGTCCGGGTCCCGCTCTCGAGCGCCGCCGACCTCGATGCGGCCGTCGCGGCGGCGCGTGCAGCGCTGCCGGCCTGGCGCGACGTGAGCGTGATCCAGCGAGCCCGCCACCTGTTCGCGCTGCGCGAGGGGCTCGACGCCCGGCGCGAGGATCTCGCCCAGTCGGTGACCACTGAGATGGGCAAGACGATCGCCGACGCCCGGGCCGAGGTTGCCCGGATGATCGAGATGGTCGAGTGCGCCTGCGCGATCCCGACGACGATGCAGGGGCGGGTGATGGAGGACGTCTCGCGCGGCGTCGACTGCGAGACCGTGCGCCAGCCGGTCGGCGTCTGCGCCGCGATCGGCCCGTTCAACTTTCCGGCGATGGTCCCGTTCTGGTTCATGCCGTTCGCGATCGCCTGCGGCAACTCGTTCATCCTGAAGCCGTCCGAGCAGGTGCCGATGACCCAGCAGATCGCTTTTCAGGTGCTCGACGAGCTCGGCTTGCCGCCGGGGGTAGTCAACCTCGTCAACGGCGGCCGCGAGGTCGTCGAGGGAATCCTCGGTCATCCGGGCATCGATGCGGTCAGCTTCGTCGGCTCCGCCCCGGTCGCGCGGATCGTCTATGAGCGCTCCGCCCAAGCCGGCAAGCGGGTGCAGGCGCTGGGAGGTGCCAAGAACCACATGGTGGTGATGCCGGATGCCGTCGTCGACAAGACCGTCGACGGGATCATCGGCTCGGCCTTCGGCGCCGCCGGTCAGCGCTGCATGGCGGGCTCGGTGCTGGTCACGGTCGGCGAAGCCCACCAGCGCCTGATGCCGACCCTGGTCGAGCGCACCGCCGCACTCAGCGTCGGCGACGGCCACGACGAGTCGATCGACGTCGGGCCGGTGATCTCGCCGGCTGCCTGCGAGCGGATCGGTGAAGCGGTCGAGCGCGGTGTCGGCGATGGGGCGGAGCTGCTCGTCGACGGCCGGCAGCCCGAGGTCTCCGGCGGCGGCAGCTTCGTCGGGCCGACGATCCTCGGGCGGGTCACGCCGGAGATGGAGCTGGCTCGGGAGGAGATCTTCGGACCTGTCCTCAGCGTGATCGAGGTCGAGACCCTCGAGCAGGCGATCGAGGCGGTCAACAGCAGCCGGTTCGGCAACGGCGTCTCGATCTTCACCGAGTCGGGAGCCGCCGTGCGACGCTTTCGCCATGACGTGGGAGCGGGGATGGTCGGGGTCAACATCGGCGTCGCGGCCCCGGTCGCGTTCTTCCCGTTCAGCGGCTGGAAGGACAGCTTCCTCGGCGACCTGCATGCCCACGGCCCCGACGCGGTCGAGTTCTTCACCCGCAAGAAGACGGTAACCAGCCGCTTCTTCAGCGACGGCCAGCGCAGCGGCCCCTACTTCGTCGAGCAGTAGGGACGCTTCGGCCCGGCGGGGCGCTTTCATCCTCGTCTCATCCCCGTTCGCTACACCGGGCGCTCAACCAAGATCAGAGGAGGACGGCAGTGAAGATCAATCGCAAGATCGCCGCGATCGCCGCGGGGGTCGCGGCCGTGGCAGGGATCGCCTTCGGCGCGACCTACGCAATCGGCGGCTCCGGCGAGAAGGTCAGCGGCCCGGCCGGCGACGACGCATCGGCGGCAGCGCTCGAGGTGGCCGGTGGTGGCACCGTGACCGAGGTCGAGAACCAGGACGGCGACGGCCCGGGCACCTACGAGGTCGAGGTCAAGCGCGACGACGGATCGCAGATCGAGGTTCACCTCGACAGCGACTTCCAGCCGCTCGGCACCGCCGCCGATGACGACAAGGGCGAGGGCCCCGACGACGACTGACGCCCGCGGCTGAGCCGAACCGCTAGGGCGCGGAGCCTGGAGCCAGCTTCGTGGCGACGTAGAGGTGGATGCTGCCCCAGCCGCCGATCTCCTGCTCGCGGACCTCGAACCCGGACTCGGCGAGCAGGGCGGGCATGTCCCGGAGCAGGTCCCCGAGCCGCTTCCACAGATCGACCAGGGCGGTCCCGATCCGGTTGCCGTCCGCCGGACTGGCGACGTCGATGATCACCAGCCGCCCGCCGGGGCGCAGCACGCGGTGTAGCTCCGAGATCGCCCTCGCCGGCTGCGATCGTCGAGCGTGGGACGCGGCCCATCAGCGACGGGGTGGCGAGGATAGGACCTTCGAGCTGCGCGAGCTCGACTCGACCCCGGTCCTGCTTGCGGGGAGCGCCGGATGGTGGGGAGCGGATCTCGGCCTTGGGCACGGGGTCGAGTGCCTCGAGCTGACCGTGCTCGAGGGGGCGGGGCCGCGGCTGCGTCGGCTCTAGGCCGGGCTCGCGGAGCTCGCCTACGGGCTCCCGCGTGACCGGCTGCGCGACCTGCGCGACGACCCGCTGCTGGCCGCGGTGGTCAGCGGGCGGCGGGTCCTGGACGTCGAGCGCTCGGTGCAGGGCGTCGAGTCTCCCGACCCGGGCCAGCCGCTGTCGAGCCTGTGGCTCACGCGGTTGCGCTGAGCACTCGCTCGCCGCCCGGTCTCACTCGAAACGAGGCGCGCCCCTGGGACGCCGCTGGCTCGGCGCACTTTCGGTGGCCGGTCGCCGCTCCGTCCGGCTGATCACGTCCTCAAGGAGCGCGCGGGCCGCGGCGACTTCCTCGTCACGAATCCGGTGTGCGCCAGGCTCGAGGATCATCACATCAACCTGCGCGCCCGCTGCTCGAAGTGCGTCAGCTGCTCCGCGGACGTCCTCGGGGCTGACCCAGCTGTCCTCCGCCGCGCCGGTCACCAGTGCATCCAGGCCGCCGAGCGAACCGGGAGCGGGGACGCGGACGTCCTCGGAGCCGATCAGGCAACCGCAAAGCGAAACCAACGCGGCAAGCGGCCGCGGGGAGGTCACGAGAACGTCCAGCGCGATACATGCCCCCTGCGAGAACCCGCCGAGGACTATCCGCTCGGGCGGCACGCCGCGCGCGGCGAGATCGTCGAATGTTCGGCCCACCTGCTCGTGAGCGCGGGCAAGGTGCGGCTCGTTCGCCGACCGCGGGTCGAAGTAACGCTGGGGATACCACGACTCATCGGCTGCGCCCGGCGCGACGACAGCGAGCCCGGGCAGGTCGAGGCGCGCAGCAAATCGCTCGGCCGCCTCGGGCCCCTGGCCGCGGCCGTGCAGGAACACGAGCGTCGCCCCCGACTCCTCCGCGCGGATCGTCACGAGCTCACCGTAACGGACCCTGGATCCGTATGAGAGTCTTATCTGTGAATGGACGCGCCGTGCCCAGCCACCATCCACGGGTGATACCCGCCATCGTCTTCGGTGGCGACGTCTCGGGTCTCGCGGCGGTGCGAGCGCTCGGGCGGGCCGGGGTGCCCGTGTTGGTGCCGCAACCTGCGCGCCCGCTCGTCCGCGCCTCACGCTGGCACCGCCCGCTTGAGGGCGCGCCGCCCGAAGGCTGTGGCGGTGCCGAGCTCGCGACTTGGCTTGCCGCGCTGTCGTGCGAGCGCAGCGTCCTGTTCTCATGCTCAGATCGATGGGCCCTGACGACGGCGGCGCTGCCTTCCGAAGTTGCCGCCGCACACGTCCCGATCGGCCCGCCGCCAGCCACTCTCGAGCGGCTCGTTGACAAGGCACGCTTCGCCGACACGGTCGACGAGCTCGGGGTTCCGGCCCCGCGGACCGTTCGAGTGCAAACGGAGGCGGACCTCGCGGCACTTCCGGACGATGTGGTCCGCCGCTCCTTCTTGAAGCCCGTCGACTCGCAGGCGTTCTCGGCGCGATACGGCGGAAAGGGCCTCCGGCCAACCGATCGCCGGGAGGCGATCGAGATGCTTGCTGGGCTCACGGCCGACGGGGTGGAGGTCGTCCTGCAGGAGTTCATACCGGGCCCCCCGGACGCGCACGTCTTCGTCGATGGCTACGTGGACCGCTCCGGCTCCCTCCGCGCGTGGCTCGCGCGCCGGCGATTGCGGATGTTCCCGCCGGGCTTGGGCAACAGCACGCTTTCCGAAACCATCCGGCGATCCTCGGCTGCGGATGCGGCGGCGTCGGTCGAGCGTCTTTTCGCCGGGATCGGCTTCACCGGACTTTTCGACGCGGAGTTCAAGCGGGACGAGCGCGACGGCGTGGCGAGGATCGTCGAGGTGAACGCGCGACCGTGGTGGCAGCTCGGCATCGCCGCCGCGGCGGGCCTGGACCTTGCGCTGCTTGCGTACAGCGACGCCGCCGGTGCGAGCCCGCCGCCGAGCGACCGTTACCGGGTTGGTGTCCGCTGGGTCCATCCCGTCCCGGATGCGCGCGCGTGGTGGCGATCGCGTGGCGGCGACAGCAACCCCGGGCTGCCGGTCCGCGCCTGGTTCGGGCCCGGCAACGCCGTGTGGAGCCGAGACGACCCCCGCCCATTGCTGGCGGAGCTCACCACCGCCTTCGCGCGCGCCATGGCGCGGGGGCGGCGGTGCGGCTGAGAGGAGTCGAACCTCCAAGGGCTTACGTCATGCTTATCCGCGCAGTGGCGCGGCTCCGAGATGGCGCCCCAGTTCCCCGGGTGCCGCAGGCGTCTCTGGGCACAGGGAATTCCTTCAGAAACGCCGAGTGGAACGCACTGGAAATGTTTCGAGCCCGTCGCAACTTCACCCACGGGTTTCAATCAGGGCGGCGCTGAGGGATGATCCGGTCTACATCGCTGAGCAGGGCGGGTGGACCGACCCGACGTTCGTATTCCGTGTTTATCAGAAGGCCACAAGACGCCGTGAGCGACTTGACGGCTCCTACCTCGAAGCCTTCGATTCAGCCTGCGATTGGTCACTAATGGGCACTGGCACGCGAGAACTCACCCGCCGAGCGGCAACGGGACCCGCCCCCCTTCCGCCTCTTTCGCCCATGGACAAGCCATAATCCCTAGTCCGGGCCGGTAGCTCAGTTGGTTAGAGCAGCGGACTCATAATCCGTAGGTCCCTGGTTCGAGTCCAGGCCGGCCCATCCGATAGGCCCCGCAGCCAGGCGGAACACGGGGCGGAAGATTGTGTGGCGGCTGGAGGATCGACCGGCCCGATACCTGCCTCGCTCCCGGAGCAGCAGCCACCTCCCAGTAGGCTCCGGCGCGTGCTGCAAGGGGTCGAGGCAGATCAGCAGGGTTTCATCGAGCGCGATGGCGTCCGTATCCACTACCAGCTCTTCGGCGAGGGCGCACCGGCCGTTCTGCTCTTGCCGACCTGGTCGATCGTCCACTCGGATTTCTGGCGCAAGCAGGTGCCCCATCTAGCGGAGAGACACACGGTCGTCACTTTCGACGGGCCCGGAAACGGTGCTTCCGATCGTCCCGCCGACGCATCGGCCTATGCCCATCGTGGGTTCGCCGACGACGCGATCGCGGTGCTCGACGCAGTCGGAATCGAACAGGCGGCGATCGTTTCGGTGTCCAAGGGCGCCTGCTGGGGCCTCGTCTTGGCAGCCGAGCACCCGGACCGCATCCCAGCTGCCGTCTTTATCGCGGCCGCCCTTCCGTTCGGCCCCGGACACCCCGAGCGGGAACGGGCCTTTGCGACCTTCGACGAGGAGCTCCCGGAATACCAGGGCTGGTTCAAGTGGAACCGCCACTACTGGGAAAAGGACTGGCCCGGATTCCTCGAGTTCTTCTTTGCGAACTGCTTCACCGAGCCCGACTCACGGCGCGAGATCGAGCACTTCATCGGGATGGGCATGGAGACCGATCCGGACACGATCGTCGCCACGATCGAGGCCCCAGGTCTATCCGAGGCCGAGGCTGAACATCTCGCTGCATCACTCGTCACCCCGACGCTTGTGATCCACGGCGATCAAGACGCGATAACGCCACTTCACTGTGGCAGGACCTTGTCGCAACTCGCGGGAGCGCAGCTGATCACCCTGGCCGGGGCCGGGCACGAGCCACAGTGCCGTATCCCGGATCAGGTGAATCGGATCCTCGACGAGTTCTTGGATCGCCAGCGGCCGGGCAACGACTGAGGCTCGGCTGCTTTCAGAGTGCCTGCCCCGGTCGCAGGTCGCGCAGCTCGGCCGCAGGTACCAGCGCGAGCCGGGTTTCTTAGAACCGGCCGCCTGGAGACCGGGGGCCAGCCGTCCAAGCGCGGTCTCCTCGGGTTGCGCTGCGAACCCCTCCGCGAAGCCGCTCGCCCTTAGTAGTAGTGACGCCGCCCGCCCACGGCGCGGCCCATCGCACCCAATACCCAGAAGATCGCGCCGAGGACGACCAAGATGACACCGATTGTCCAAAGGATCGGGTTACCCCAAAAGAGGGCCGCGACAACCAAGCAGATGATGCCGGCAGTGATCAAGTGTGCCTCCGATGTTCGAGTGACTCGTCGGCCGCGACTCTATCGCCGCGCGGCTAGCGGCGCACGCCCCTGTCATCAGCGCGAGGGATCTGTCCGAGTCGGGGCCCGAATTCTCACGCCCGCCGATCTGGACCAGTCCCAGCGACCGGCGCGCGCCGTCAATCCACCGGCATCGATTGCCGATACGCGAGGTGGTCGGCGGGATCACGTGTCGAGGGTCGCGATGGACGCTTCCCGGCTTCTGCCCCGAGATGGCCTCGATCGCGGACCCCTCGCTGTCGAGCGTGATCGCGCCGTAGTCGAGCGGCGCGTAGTCGTTGGCGCACAAGGGGACAGACCGGCATGGCCCAGGTCCAATCCGAGCGGGCGTGGGCAACTCTTGGGCAACACCATCCATCAGCAGCCGCAACTCATTGATCCCGTCAACGGCCTGATCTCGCATCTTGGTACGGATCACGCCGACCAGCCGCAACTGCCGGGGCCCGCTCATAATCCGTAGGTCCCTGGCTCGAGTCCAGGCCGGCCCATCAGGTAACCGATTGCCGTAGGGTTGTCGGACGAGTGGGGGATGGGCGCAGCGAGCGAGCTGCGCAGTCAGCGTGGGAGGAGTCTGAGCGTGTCGAGGTCTGAACTGGGTCGATCCCGGCTGGTGCTGGCCTGTCTGGCCATCTCTGTCGGCCTCGTGGCGTTGATCGCCCCGGCGACGGCGAGCGCCGCGGACACCGTGTGGATCTGCAAGCCCGGCCAGGTGGATGACCTCTGCGCCGGCACCATCGACGGCTCGACGCTGCCGCCGCCCGGCCAGGAGGCGCAGCCGCTCGGCTACACGCGCCCCGATGACCCGCCGGTCGATTGCTTCTACCTGTACCCGACGCAGAGCGAGCAGGCGGGGCCGAACGCCAATCTCGACAAGGATCCCCCGATCAGGCGGGTCGTCGTCCAACAGGCCCGGATGTTCTCGTCCGTCTGCGACGTCTACGCGCCGATGTACAAACAGGTCACGCTGAACGGGGACCAGAGCTCGTTCAACGAATCGGTGGAGATCGCCTACAAGAGCGCCAAGTCCGGATTCAAGGACTACCTGAAGAACTACAACGACGGTCGCGGCTTCATCATGATCGGCCACTCCCAGGGCTCGGCCCACACCGCCCGGCTGATCGCGGATCTGGTCGACACGGACTCGAAACTGCGCAAGCGCTTCGTCGGGGCGATCGCACCCGGGGCCAACATCAGCGTGCCGATCGGCGAACCGGTCGGTGGGCTGTTCGACAAGGTGCCCGCCTGCACCGAGGTCGGTCAATCCGGCTGCGTGATCGCCTACTCCACCTATAACGCCGAGCCGCCTGCCATCGCCGAGTTCTCGCGGGTCGATGCGGGCTACTGGATCTACCCGGACCCGCGTCCCAGCGCGAGTGAGTACGAGGTCATGTGCACGAACCCTGCGCTGCTTGACGGCGGCGACGGAACTCTCGAGCCGCTGGTCAACTTCGACTACCTGTTCGATGTGCCGGCCGAGGAGACGGCGGCTCCGTGGCGTGGCGAGCCCGACTACTACGAGGTCGACTGCGAGCGCCAGAGCGGCGCCCACTGGCTGAACCTGTCCCTGGTCGGCCTCCCGGGCGAGACCCGGCCCGACCTCGGGGCGCTCGTGGCCTCGGGCTCGAACTATCACGTGCCGGAGGTCAACCTGGCCGAGGGCAACCTGCTGACGATCGCGCAACTGCAGACCGACTCCTTCGAGGCCCAGCAGGCTCGGATCGCCAAGCTGAAGTCGCTGAGGGCCAAGCTCGACAGAACGAAGGACCGCCTCGACGCGCACCGGAAGAAGATCGGGAAGCTCTCGAAGAAGCTGCAGAAGGCGGAGAGCCGGAAGCAGCGTCGAGCGCTGAAGCGGAGGGTGAAGGCGACCCGCGGGAGGGCGGCGGCCGATCGGAAGCAGATCCGATCGTTGAAGAAGCGGATCAAGAAGCTCGAGAAGCGGATCGGTTGACGGCATAACACCCGAGCCCCGGCCGCGGACGGGCAGCCTGCTCGAGATCCACAACCACCAGGATCCTGGCGATGGGAGAACGAACAACCTGCGGGCTGATCGTAGCTGCGACCGTGGTCTGCCTGTTGATCGGGGCCCAGGCGGCGAGCGCCGCCGCGAACATTTGCATCGCCGCAAACGGCGCGGTCCGAGTCCAGAAGGGGACGGCGACGTGTGAGGCGAGCGGCAAGGGCTCGATCGCCCGGGCGATCGGCGACGGGAGCGTCGCGTTCGCGACCGAGGGCAACTACAACAAGGCCATCGCACGCGGCGACGGCAGCTCCGCCCATGCGACCGCCGGCGCCCGAAACACCGCGATCGCACGCGGCGAGGCCAGCGTCGCTCAGGCGTGGATCGGCAACCGAAACACCGCCATCGCGATCGGCGACGACAGCTACGCCTCAGCGGTCTTCGGCGACCGCAACACCGCCATCGCACGCAACGGCAGCTACGCCAGCGCAACCACCGGCGACAGAAACACAGCCGTCGCGAGCGGCGACCGCGGTGGTGCAGAGGCGGGCTACGGAGACAGAAACACCGCCATCGCGAGGGGCGTCCGCAGCCTCGCCCAGGCGTTCTTCGCCGACGACGGCACCGCGATCGCAACCACCGATGGGTGCGCCGCCCATGTGATCAGCAGCGGCCAGACCGACTTCTGCTAACAGACCCCCTCGGCAACCCTGCTCGCGCTGGCCCTACCCCGATCGGCGGAAAGTACGGTGCGACTCGACGCTTTGGTGCTGATGAGCACGCTCGGCGGCAGGAGTAGCGTGATTCGCGTGAGCGTTGCCGTGTGAAAGCGATGAGGCCCGGGCCTGGCGGGGCCGGCCGGGGCGCCGAGCCGGCCGCGGCCGCCGATGCCGCACGCTTCTCGCCCGACCCGGAGGAGCAGATCGATCTCCTGCTCCGCGATCTCGGAACGCGTCGATCGGGGTTGCGGACCCGTGAGGCAGCCAGACAGCTGACCCAGCACGGGCCGAACGAGATCACGAGGCGCGAGCGCCGCGGTCACCTCCGGGAGATCGCGCGACAGTTCACGCATCCGCTTGCGCTGCTGCTCTGGGTGGCAGCGGCCCTGGCCCTGGTTGGGGGCATCGTGCCGCTGGCGATCGCGATCGTGGCGGTGATCGCGCTGAACGCTGTGTTCGCCTTCAGTCAGGAGGTGCAAGCCGAGCGCGCGACCGAGGCTCTGCAGGAGTACCTGCCGCCGCGGGTGCGGGTCAGGCGCGATGGGGGGCTCGGCGAGATCGATGCCCGCGAGCTGGTCCCGGGGGACGTGATCGAGATCACCGAGGGTGATCGGCTCTCTGCGGACGCGCGGCTGATCGACGGTTCGGTCGAGATCGACGCCGCGCCACTCACCGGGGAGTCGCAGCCGGTTCTCAGGGTCGCGCGGCGCACCCGTCCGGCACCCTCGCCGCTCGAGTCAGATGACCTCGTCTTCTCGGGCACGCTCTGTACGGCGGGGGAGGCGGAGGCGGTCGTCTTCGCGACGGGCATGAGCACCCAGCTCGGCCGGATCGCAGCGCTCACCCAGCGAGTCCGGGCCGAGGTCAGCCCGCTTCAGGTTCAGGTCAACAGAGTCGCTCAGCTGATCGCAGTGATTGCCGTCGCGGCGGGTCTGATCTTCTTCGCCCTCGGCACCTTTGTGGCGGGTCTCCCGCTGAATGACTCCGTCACTTTCGCCGTCGGCCTGCTGGTGGCCAACGTGCCCGAGGGCCTGCTGCCGACGATCACGCTGGCCCTCGCCGTGGGCGTGCGGCGGATGGCGCGCCGTCGGGCCCTCGTGAAGCGGCTCACCGCGGTGGAAACGCTCGGATCCACCGACGTGATCTGCACCGACAAGACGGGCACGCTGACCGAGGGTCGGATGAGCGTCTACGCGCTCTGGGGGGACGGCGCCGAGGTGCGACTCCGAGATCCGGACGTCGACCGCGCGGCCGCCGAGCCGTTCACCGGCCTGCTGCGCACGGCAACGCGCTGCAACAACGCGCTGATCGAGCGAGGCGCCGGCGGTCGGCGACGCCAGGGTGATCCCAGCGAGAGCGCCCTCCTGGTCGCCGCGGACATCCTTGGCGAGGCCGTCGAGCAGTCCCAGGACGAGCGTGGGCGCCTGCGGCGGAGGCTGTTTCACTTCGACGCCCGTCGCAAGCGGATGACCACGATCGACGAGGAGCCGGGCGGGATGCTGTGGTGTCACGCCAAGGGGGCGCCGCTCGAGCTGCTCGAGCGTTGCACGCACGTTCGCGGCGCAGCCGGCGACCGCCCACTTGCCGACTCCGATCGAGCGATGATCGAGGAGGCATTCGAAAGCTACGCGGGGCGTGGGATGCGGGTGCTCGGGTTCGCCGAGCGGCCGGCCCGGCCGATCGAGCCCGACGATCGTGACCGGGTGGAGTCGGAGCTCTCATTCCTGGGTCTGGCGGCGCTCGAGGACCCACCTCGGCCCGGGGTCGCCGAGGCCGTTGCTCAGTGCAGGGGAGCCGGAATCCGGACCATCGTCGTCACCGGGGACCACGGGAGCACGGCGGCGGCAGTGGCCCGCGAGGTGGGAATCGTGGGCGAGCACCCGACGATCGTCAGCGGAGCCGCCGTCGAGGCGATGTCGGAGGCGGAGCTGGACCGCCTCGTCTCCGAGCCGGCGGAGCTGATCGTCGCCCGCAGCAATCCGGAGACCAAGCTCCATCTGGTCGAGGCGCTGCGGGCCGAGGGGCACACCGTGGCGATGACCGGAGACGGCGTCAACGACGCGCCCGCCCTGCGTCGAGCGGACATCGGCGTCGCCATGGGCGAGTCGGGAACCGAGGTTGCGCGTGAGGCGGCGACGATGGTGCTGACAGACGACGACTTCGCCTCGATCGTCGCCGCGGTCGAGGAGGGACGCGTCGTCTACGAGAACATCCGCAAGTTCATCACCTACATCTTCGCCCACCTGACGCCGGAGATCGTCCCGTTCTTGATCTTCGCTCTCTCCGGGGGTGCGGTACCGCTGCCGCTGACGGCGCTGCAGATCCTCGCGATCGACCTCGGTACCGAGACGCTGCCCGCCCTGGCGCTCGGGCGGGAGCCGGCCGAGCCGGGAATCCTCGATCGCCCACCGCGCCCGCGGGAGGCGGGCATCGTCGACCGGGCGATCCTGACTCGCGGGTGGCTCTGGCTCGGCCTGGTCGAGGCCGCCCTCGTCACCGGCGGCTTCTTTTTGGTGCTCGGAGGCGCCGGCTGGTCGCCCGGCGATCCGACCGGCCCCGGCTCCCCGCTGCACGGTGAGTATCTCGCCGCGACGACGATGACCTTCGCGGGGATCACTGCCTGCCAGGTCGGCACGGCGTTCGCGGTGCGAACCTCGCGTGCGTCGCTACGGGAGATCGGCGTGCTGTCGAATCCGCTGTTGCTCTGGGGAATCCTCTTCGAGCTGGCGTTCGCGGCGGCGATCATCTACGTCCCGGCGCTTCAGGACCTGTTCGCGACGGCGGGTCTCGGGGTCCGCGAGCTCGCCCTGCTGGCGACGTTCCCGTTGATCGTCTGGGGAACGGATGAGCTGCGGCGCTGGTGGCTTCGGCGCCGCGCCGGGAACGGAATCGGCGAGGCCGTCCCCGCCGGCGGTCACGATGCGGGCACGGAGCCATGCCGCTGATCGAGACCAGAGAGCTGACCAAGTACTACGGCGAGACGTGCGCGCTCGACGCAGTCTCGCTGACGGTCGAGCCGGGTGAGGCGTTCGGCTTTCTCGGCCCGAACGGCGCGGGGAAGACGACACTGATCCGCGTCTTGACCGACCTGCTTCATCCGAGCTCCGGCTCAGCGACGGTCTTCGGTCTCGACACCCGCGCCGACAGCGCCGCGATCCGGGCCAGGCTCGGCAACCTGCCCGGCGACTACGCCTACGACCCGCGGCTGACCGGGCGGGAGATCGTCTCCTTTTTCGCCGAGCTCCGCGGGCTCTCGGGCCTGGGACGGGCGCCGCAGCTCGCCGAGCGCTTCGAGGCCGATCTCGACCGCCGGCTCGGGGACCTCTCGCGCGGCAACCGTCAGAAGATCGGCCTGATTCAAGCCGCCTTTCACGGCCCCGAGCTGCTGTTGCTCGACGAGCCGACCGCCAGCCTCGATCCGCTCATGCAGGAGGAGTTCCTCACCTTCGTCGCCGAGGAGCGCGACCGTGGCGTCACCGTCTTCTTCTCCTCGCACGAGCTGGACGAGATCGAGCGCGCCTGCGACCGGGTCGCGATCGTCCGCGAGGGTGCGCTGGTCGCCGTCGAGGACGTGGCCGCGGTGACCAGCCTCAGCTTCAGGCACGTGAGGCTCGAGTTCGCCGAGACCGTCGACCCCGAAGAGTTCCTGCGAATCGAGGGGGTCAGCGACGTCGAGCAGGCCGGAGCTCGGATCACGTTCAAGGCCGCCGGTGATCTAGACGCGGTGGTCAAGGTGGCCGCGGCGCACACGGTCATCGACGTCGAGCTGACCCGGCCGACGCTCGAGGAGGTCGTCCTCACGTACTACGGGCGGGGGGGGCGGCGGTGAGCGTCGCCACGGACCCGCCCGCCGCTCGCCGCCCGCCGACTCCTGAGCCACCCTCGATCTGGACGTCCCTGCGGGCGCTGCTGCGGCGCGGGCTGCGCGACGATCGCTACGTGCCGCTGATCTGGGGCGGCGCGCTCGGCGCCTTCAGCGTCCTGATCATCTTCACCTGGCCCTCGATCGAGGACTCGGTCGGTGAGCTGGTGAGGACCTACCCTGAGGGACTCAAGCAGGCCTTTGGGATCGAGGCTCTCGACTCGGTCGAGGCGTACTTCGATGCCGAGATGTTGAGCCTGATCGTGCCGCTTGCCGTCGCCTTCCTCGCGGTGCGGACGGTCTCCCGCGCGATCTGCGGGGCCGAGGAGCAGGCCTGGCTCGACACCCTCCTGACCACGCCGCTGTCGCGCTCGAGCCTGGTCGCGGGGGCCTTCCTGGTGACCAGCGTCCTGACCGCGCTCGTGCTGGCTCTGATGACCGGGCTGGCACTGCTTGCCGGGGTGCTCTCGGGGACCGACCCCTCCGTCGCGGTGATCGGGCGCGGGGCGGCGAACGTCTGGCCGCTGGCGATGTTCTTCGCCGGTCTCGCGGCACTCGCGGCCGGTCGCCTGCACAGCGCCTCCGTGGTGACGGCGATCGCCGCCGGCACCCTCGTGGCGATGTACCTGATCGACGTCGTCGGCAAGGTCGCGGACAGCTTCGAGCCACTGCGGTGGGCTTCCGCCTTCAAGTACTACGGCTCGGCCGTGCGCGACGGCATCGACCCGCTCGCCTTTGTCGGCCTTGTCCTGGCCGGCGCCGCCCTCGCTGCGCTCGGGGCGGTGATGCTCGGGCGCCGCGACCTCGTCGCCTGAGGTCTTGAGGCCGGAGCGCCGCCGCCGCCACCCCCGGGCCGACTATCACGCCCGCCGTGGCGAGAAGCTCGGCCTGCGCGAGGCGTGCGCAATGGCGATCGGCGGGATGATCGGGGGCGGCATCTTCAGCGTCCTCGGCCTGACGATCGACCTCGCCGGCCACCTCGCCTTCCTCTACTTCGTGCTCGGCGCCGTGATCGCGGGCCTGACCGCCCACGCCTACGCGCGCCTGGCGGCGGCGTCGGGCCGCTCAGGAGGACCGTTCACGTACCTGCGCGAGGCGGGGCATGCGCGCGCCGGGGCCTGGGTCGCACGGCTGCCAATCGTCGGCTAAGTCTTCGCGCTCGCCGTCTACGCCTTCACCTTCGGCCACTACCTGGCGAACGTGATCATCGCCCTGGTCGCGGTCGGGGCGGCGTTCGCGCTGCTGCCGGGGATCACCGAGCTGGTGTCGTTCGGTTCGCTCACCTTCCTTGCCGTCTTCGCGGTTTGCGCCTTCGTCGTGGCGGGGGTCGGCTCGCGTTCGAGCGGGGCCGGGCGGACATCAGTCGGTGACCCGGCGAGTGAAGGAGCGGGTGCTGAGCAGCGCGGGGATGGCGGTGATCACGACGAGGGCCGCTAGGACCACGGCACCGGCATCTGGGGGATCTCCGGCGGCCGGGTCAGCCGGCCTCGCCGGCGGCCGGGTCGTAGGCGAGCGCGCTTGCGATCTCCTCCAGGGCCCGGCGCTCGCCCTCGCTGATCTCCTCGCCGGCGATGCCGAGAAAGCCGCCCTCCTTGTGGGTGCGCGCGACGCGATCGGCGAGCGCGTAGGTGAACCGCTTGTAGTCGGCGACCTCGATCGCCGTGCCCGTGCGCTCGAGTATCGCCACCGCTTCGCGCAGCCGACCCAGCGTCTCGACCGTCAGCGCGTCGGCGTTGCCGTAGCGGTCGGGCTCGATCGGCGGCTGCTCGGATACGATCGCATCGAGCAGCTCGCTGTTGGCGGGGTTCTCGCGCTCCTCCGCGTAGGCCCTTCCGATTGAGAGCATCTCGCGGAGTGTGCCGCCGGGCGCGGCCAGCACCATCCGAAGCGCCGCGTGCGCAGGGCCCCCGACGATCAGCGCCCAGTCCTCGGCGTTGAACTCCGCCCTACCGGTCATCTCAGGGTTCCGCGTGCCCCAAACCGATCGCAGGAGCGGCCGCGGTCGCCCATTCGCCGGACGATGCGGGGAGATCCGGTGTCGACTCCGGTGTCGTGGATCACGGTCTCATCCTAATCCTCGGCGGCAAGGGGCTCGTCTCGTCCGGCAGTGCGCCAGCATGGTTGACGATCTCAGGTCACTCGAAGGATCGTGATTCGGCTGCGCCCGGCAGCTGGCATTCGGTGATCTAGGCTGGGCCGATAACCACCGAGACGAAACATGAGGGCGTTGTCGCGCGCGGGCGCGAGCGGGCAACTCAGCTGACCGATCAGGGGCGGGGGTGGCTGGATCGCCGGCGGGCCCAGAGCGCGCCGATCGACGTGGCGGTTCGGGTCTACAAGCGTGACCACGACAACTTCGGCTCGGTGCTCGGCAGCGCCGTCGCCTTCAGGCTGTTCCTGTTCATGTTCGCGCTCGTCGTATTCGTCGTCGGGGTCGGTGCGGTGCTGCTCGGTCGGGGTTGGGTCGGTGACGGAGTCAGCGGTGACCTCGGGCTGAGCGGCACGCTCGCGAGCGAGGTGGACGAAGCGCTCCGCAGGGGGGAGTCGCCCGGCGCGCTGCTCGCGATCGGCGGTCTCCTGACCACCGCCTGGGCGGGGAGAAACCTGGCGATCGCGCTGATCGCCGCGAGCGCGTCCGCCTGGCGGGTGCCGCGAACCGCGGGGTTCACCCCGCTGCGGACCGTCGCGGTGGTGATCGGCCTGCTCGTCGCGGTCACGATCGTCGGCGGCGTCCTACACCTCGTCGAGGGCTCGGGGGGCGTGGTCCTGTTCGCGACCTCGGTGCTCGCGATGCTCTCCGCGTACTCGGGGATCTGGTTCGCGCTGACCCTCGTCCTGCCGCGCGCAACTCGCGACCCGACTTCGCTGCTTCCCGGCGCGGTGGTGGTCGGCGCAACGTTCACGCTGCTGGGATGGGTCTCGCAGTTCTATCTGTTGGAGAGGCTCCGGTCCGGGTCCGAGCTACTCGGCGGTCTCGGAATCGCGGCCGTCGCCCTCGGCTGGCTGTTCATCGCGGGCCGGGTCATGGTTGCGACCCTCGCGCTGAACGCGGTGGTCTACGAGCAGTTCGGCAGCCTGCTCGAGGGATTGCTGAAGTTGCGCGGCTTCCGCCGGCTGCGCGGCACGAGGGCGATGCGGTGGCTTCTCGAGGCCCAGGCCGTCGGTGTCGGGGCGGGCGCCAAAGCAGGCCCTCCCTAGTCGGTGGTGAGTCAGGCCAGGCGTCGTCGGGCCTGCCGTTAGCCTCTCGGCGAGGTGATTGCCCGATCGGCGTAGGGGAGTTGGTGGTGCTCGGGGCGGCGATTGCCGCCAACAACCTCGTCGTCGCGCTGGCGCTCGGGGCGCTGGGGCAGGCGCCTCGCCGCCGGCGAATCGCCGGGGTCTTCGGTCTGTTCGAGTTCGTCGTTCCCCTGATCGGGCTGCTGATCGGCCGCGGGCTCTCCGGCACGTTGGCGGCTGCAGGGCGCTGGATCGGCGCCGCGCTGCTCGTCGCTCTTGGGTTGATCACGCTGCGCCCAGACGGGCCCGACGACGAGCGACTCGCCGAACGCATCACCACGACCGGGGGTCTGGCCGGTCTCGCGGCCGGCCTCAGCCTCGACAACCTGGTCGTTGGCTTTGCTCTTGGCCTGGGCAACGTGAGCCCGCTGCTGGTTGCCACCGTGATCGCCTGTTTCTCGGTCTCCTTCACTCTGGTCGGGCTGCATCTTGGAGCGGCCGGGCGCCGCCACCTGGAGAGGCCGGCGCGGGTCGCGGCCGGGGTCGCGCTGGTGGCGGTCGGTCTGGCGGTCGGCGCCGACTGGATCGCCTGATTCGCGCGAGGGAGTCGCGGCGCCTATCCTGGGTCCGTGGCCGAAACCCACTCGATGTCGAGCGCCGATGCGGCTTGGCTCCACATGGACGAGCCAACCAATCTGATGGTGATCACGGGAGCCCTCTGGTTCGAGGGGCCGGTCGACTGGGAGCGGGCCCGGGAGGTCGTCCGGACGCGACTGGTCGAGCCCTTCCCCCGCTTCCGCCAGCGTGTGGTCGAGGGCCGGATGCCGCTATCGGGTCCGCACTGGGAGGACGACGAGCGCTTCGATCTCGATCTGCACCTGCACCGAGTCGCGCTGCCGCACCCCGGTGACCACGCGGCGCTGCAGGATCTGGTCGCCGACCTGATGGCGGAGCCGCTGGATCCTTCAAAGCCGCTCTGGCACTTCCATTTCGTCGACGGTCTCGGGGACGGGGCCGCGATCGTCACCCGGATGCACCACTGCATCGCCGACGGGATCGCTCTCGCCCGGGTGCTGCTGTCGCTCACCGACGAGGCGGCCGGCGATGCGGGGATCGCTGAGCCGACGGCGGAGGCGGGCGGCTCAGGCCCGCTCGGGTCGCTGTTCGCACCGGTCGGGAAGGTCGCATCGGCCGCACGCGGGGCCGCGGGCGCTCTTGCCCACGAGGCGATCGAGGTTGCCCGCAACCCCTCCGAGCTACGCGACCTGGCCGGAACCGCCCGCGAGGATGCCGCGGTGCTCGCCAAGCAACTGGTCGGCGCGGCGGACCCGGAGTCACCGCTCAAAGGGGAGCTGGGTGTCGCCCAGAAGGCGATCTGGTCGCGACCGATCCCGCTCGAGCAGGTGAAGGAGGTCGGCCATGCGGCCGGCGCGACCGTCAACGACGTCGTCCTCTGCGCGGTCGCCGGCGCGCTGCGCAACTACCTCCGCGAGCGCGGCGCCGAGATCGATGAACTGACCGCATTCGTCCCGTTCAACCTGAGGCCGCTCGATCGTCCCCTGCCGGCCGAGCTTGGCAACCAGTTCGGGCTCGTGTTCCTGCGGTTGCCGGTCGGGGTCGAGGATCGTGCCGTGCGCCTCGCGGCGGTTCACGAAGCGATGGAGGGGATCAAGCGCTCACCCGAGGGCCCGATCTCCTACGGCCTGCTCGAGGCGATCGGTCGCACGCCGACGGCGGTCGAGCATCGGATCGTCGAGCTGTTCACCGGCCGCGCCACGACGGTGGTCACCAACGTCCCCGGGCCGCGGGAGCAGGTCTACTTCGCCGGCTCTCCCGTCGCCGGCGTGCTCGTCTGGGCCCCGCGCTCGGGCAGCGTCGGCATGAGCGTCGCGATCTTCAGCTACGCAGGTCAGATCACCGTCGGGCTGATGGTCGACGCCGGCCTCGTGCCCGAGCCCGGGGAGATCATCGCCGAGTTCGAGGGCGAGATGGAAGCGCTCGGCGCCCCGGCCCACGCAGCCTAGGCTCGTGACCGTCTCCGCCGATGCCGGTACCGAGCTTGCGGTGCGGCTTCAGGGTGTGAGCAAGACCTACGGCGAGGGGGAGCTTGCCGTTCACGCCCTGCAGGAGACGGACCTCGAGGTGCGCCCCGAGGAGTTCGTGGTCCTGCTCGGGCCGAGCGGCTCGGGGAAGACGACGCTGCTGAACGTGATCGGCGGGATCGAGCCGGCAACTTCAGGGTCGGTCGTCGTCGGGAGCCAGGATGTATCCGAGCTCGATGAAGAGGGGCGGACCCGGTTCCGTCGCGAGACTGTCGGCTTCATCTTTCAGTTCTTCAACCTGATTCCCACCCTGACGGCGCTCGAGAACGTGCAGCTGATCGCCGAGCTGGCCGGCGCCGAGCAGCGGTCCGTGGAGATGCTCGAGCGGGTCGGCCTCGGGGACCGCCTCGATCACTTCCCCGCGCAGCTGTCCGGAGGTGAGCAGCAGCGTGTCGCCGTCGCGCGGGCGCTGGTCGGCGGCCCGCGGATTCTGCTCGGCGACGAGCCGACCGGAGCGCTCGATCTCGAGACGGGGCGCCGGGTGCTCGCGCTGCTGCACGCGGTCAGCCGAGAGCTCGATCAAACCGTGCTGCTCGTCACCCACAACGCCGCGATCGCCGCGATGGCCGACCGCGTGCTGCGGATGCGCGACGGTCGGATCGTCTCCGATGAGCGCAACGACGACCCGCTCGATGCCGAGCTGCTCGAGTGGTGAGCGACCGGTTCCCACGCTCGAAGCGGAGACGAGGTGCTGAGGCGGTGCGCCGGTGAGCGTGCTGCGGATCAAGCTGAGGCGGGATCTGCGCCGTCAGTGGGGGCAGTTCGGGGCGATCGCGCTGACGATCTTCCTCGGCGTGACTCTGTTCGGCGCCAGCTATGACGCCTTCCGCAACCTCGACGCCTCCTACCGTCAGGCCTACGAGGACTTCCGTCTCGCCAACCTGACGGTGACCGGGGGAAGGACTGGGCGGATCGCGGCCGAGGCCCGCTCGAGCTCCGGGGTCGAGGCGGTGACGAGCAGGGTTCAGGCGGACGTGCCGCTGCAGGTCGGCGCCACCAAGCTCCTCGGCCGCGCGGTTGGCATGCCGACCGACGGCCAGCCGAGCGTCGGCATGGTCGAGGTCGAGCAGGGCACCTACCTCGATCCGGCGCGAGCGAACGGGGTGCTGGTCGAGCAGCACATGGCGGAGAACTTCGACCTGCTGCCGGGCGACACGCTGCGGGCGCGCCGAACGGACGGGTCGGCGGCGCGGGTCGAGGTTGTCGGCATCGCCGCTTCACCCGAGTACTTCTGGCCGGCGCGCAGCCGCCAGGACATCCTGCCGGCGCCCGATGATTTCGGCGTGCTGTTCGCACCTGAGCGGCTGGCCGCCGAGTTGGCGGGGGTCGAGCGGCCGAACCAGGCGCTCGTCTACTACCACGGTGGCAGCGAGAATGAGGCGCTGACCGAGCGGCTGACCCGGGTGGCGCAGCGCGCCGGAGCCTCCGAGGTGCTCCCGCGAGACCTGCAGCCCTCGAACAGCGCCCTGCAGGAGGACGTCAAGAGCTTCGAGGAGCTCGCCGTGATGTTCCCGCTCCTGTTTCTGACCGCCGCCGCGCTGGCCACCGGGGTGCTCATGCGGCGGCTGGTGACTGCCCAGCGGCCGATCATCGGCATGCTGCGAGCGGCCGGGTACGACCGCGGCCAGATCATCCGTCACTACCTGCTGTTCGGCGTGGTATGCGGTCTGATCGGGGCATCTCTGGGCGCCATCACCGGAGCGCTTCTCGCCGGTGAGGTGACCAAGCTCTACACCCAGGAGCTGTCGATCCCCGTCTCACTCGCGAAGCTGCACCCGACCACCCCGCTGCTCGGGCTCGCCTTCGGGTTGCTGACCGGGATCGTCGCGGCCGCGGCGCCGGCGGCGTCGGCCGCGAGGACCCCGCCCGCCGAGGCGATGCGCCGCTTCGCGCCGACCCGAACCGGCGGTCGCAGCGCGTTCGAGCGGCTGCTGCCGGCGCTCGAGCGGCTGCCGGTCCGCTGGCGGATGACGCTGCGGTCGATCGGCCGAAACCGGCGCCGGACTCTGTCGACCGTCCTCGGCGTGGTCCTGGCGCTGATCCTGATCCTCATCTCCTGGGGAATGGTCGACACGGCGCAGATCCTCGTTGACCGCCAGTTCAAGCAGATCGAGCGCCAGGACGCGCAGCTGTTTCTCGACCGATCGGTCAGCGGCGCGGAGCTGAGACGCATCGCGACGACCGCGGGCGTCGCCCGCGCCGAGCCGGCACTGCAGGTACCGGCCTCGCTGTCCGCCAACGGCCGCCGCTACCAGACGACGCTGATCGCGCTCGAGCCCGACACCGAGATGCATGAGTTCCTGGCCGAGGGCGGAGGGACGCTGAGCCTGCCGCCGGACGGGCTGCTGACGGGCCAGGCGCTGGCCGGCGAGCTCGAGGTCGGGACCGGCGATCAGGTCCGGGTGGGCGTTCCCGGCACCGGCACACGTGCCGGTGCCCCGATCGCGGGCTTCGTCTCCGAGCCGCTCGGCACCTACGCCTACGCGTCGCTGGACGCTGCCCGAGCCGTGGCCGGATCGCGGGCGGGCGCCGGCAACTCGGCGCTGGTCAGCTTCGCCCCCGGCGTCGATCGCGACCGGATGCGGGCCAGGCTCAGCGAGCTGCCGGGGGTCGTCGCCTACGAGGACTCCCAGGCGCTGCTCGACACGGTCGACCAGTACCTGGGGCTCTACTACGCGTTCATCGGGGTGATGCTCGTCTTCGGCGGGGCGATGGCCTTTGCCCTGATGTTCAACTCGATGAACTCGAACATCGCCGAGCGCTCGGTCGAGCTCGCGACGCTGCGCGCGGCCGGCACCCCGTACCGGACGCTGGCCCGGACGATCACCGCCGAGAACGTCCTGGTGACGCTGCTGGGGATCGCCCCAGGCCTGATCGCGGGCTACCTGGTCGCCGACCTGTTTCTCGGTTCGTTCTCCAGCGACCAATTCGACTTCACCCTGCAGATGCGGGCATCGACGCTGGTTCTCTCCTCGGTCGCGATCCTGATCGTCGCGCTGCTCTCCCAGATCCCGGGCCTGCGGGCGGTCCGCCGAATCGACGTCGCCGAGATCGTCCGCGAGCGCGCCGCGTAGCGGCCCCGGGGCCTCACGATCAACTATCGTGCGGCGCGATGAAGGGGGTTGGCGCAGCTTTGACGATGGCGCTCTCGGCGCTCGCTCTCGCCGCGTGCGGCGGGGACGGCGGGGAAAGCGGGGGAGGCGAGCCGATCTCCAAGCAGGAGTTCATCGAGCAGGCGGACGCAGTGTGTGCTGACAGCGCCGACGCGCAGCAGGAGATACAGGCGGACCTCGAATCGGCCACCAGCCCCGATCAGGCGGCAGCCGCATATGAAGAGTTGGCCGACCTCAACCAGGGGATCAACGATGAGATCAATGCCCTCGGGCGCCCGGAAGGCGACGAGGAGCTGATCGACGATCTCGCCGCCAAGCAGGAGCAGCTGGTCGTCCTCGTCGACGAGCTAGCGGCCGCCGTTCGCGCCGAGGACCAGGCTGAGGCCCAGTCCGTCGGGGCGGAGCTCGACGCGCTGGTCGCCGAGGCCGGCGAGGTCTTCGACAGCTACGGGTTCGGGGTCTGCTGAGCGGCGTCGAGCGAGCAGGAGGACGGCCATGAGCGGCTTCGAGGGCGCCGTTGAGCAAGTGGGAGACCTGCTCGCCGATGAGGCGTCGTCGCGCGGCGACGACCTGGCGCTCCGGCGAGTGACCGACTCGGCCCGGCTCCGGGAGGCGGCGGCGGTTGCCGCCTGCGCCGAGCGTCTCGCGGACTACGAGATCGAGCCACCCTCGCACGGAAAGGGGGTCGGGCGCGCGGCGATCGCGATCATCCCACCGCTCACGAACCTGATCGATGGCAAGAAGCTTGGCCGCCTGGACTACGCTGGATCGGAGCAGCTGCGAGGGAGCATCGTCGCCCCGCTCGCGTGGGGCTACCTCGGCCTGGCGAGCCTCGGCGGGGTCGAGTGGGACGGCGAGCCGATCGAGCCGCGGCTCGACGTGGATCCCGCGGAGATCTGGATCGCCTGGGCCTCGCAGATGTTCGGTGGTCTGGGGCCTGGGGACGATCCATCTCAGGCCGACGTCGGTCCGCTCGCCGGGGTTCGCGCCAGCGACGGCGACTTCGACCGCGCCTTCCGCGCCGTAACAAAGAGCGCGATGAAGCAGTTCATGACGACCGTAGGCGGGCTCGGACTAATGCCGAGGCGGCTGAAGCGGATGCGGCTCAAGCTGGTCGGCCAGAAGTACGTTGAGTCAGGGGCGCTCCTCCGTCTGGTTCAGGGTGCCGAGTCGGTCGACGGCGCTGCCGCCCGCAGCTTCGTCGAGCGCTCCTGGCCGTTCGAGAAGCCGCCGGGTCAGGGGGGTCCCTGACGACTTCGACCGGGCGGGAGGGGCTCGGAAGGGACCCCTCCCGGCATGGACTTGCGGCAGCCGGTTTCTAGCGCGGCTCAGGGCGCTGAGGTCCAAGCCAGTAGGTCGATACGGTCGACGACCGGATCGCCGTTCGAGGCGGCGCAGTAGAGCCTGATGGTGTGGGTTCCGGCCGACTTCACCACAGATCCGTTGACGGCCAGCGCCTCGAAGTCGAACGCGCCGTCGCCGGTGTCGCTGAACACGCGTTGACTGATGTCGTTGGCGCTGTCAGCGGGGTTGCCACCGCCGTTCAGCCAGCAGATCGCTACGTCGTTGGCATCGTTGCCAATCACCGTGGAGGCGCTTGCGAGGATCCTCGTCTCGCTCGTCGTCGTCAGCTCGACCTCGGCGACCTTCGCGCCCGTCGGCGTGACCGCGCCGAATGAGAGGACCGAGTCGTGCCCGGAGACGTTCTGCCCCTGGGCCAGCGCGGCAGCGGCCGAGGCGTCGCCTGCCGCCGACGCGGCGTCCTTGGCGGTTCGGTTGGCCTTGCTCGCCTTCTTCTTGGCCTGCTTGCCGACCTTGAGCGCCTTCTTCGCGACCCTGATCGGATCCGGTCCCCCGACCGCCGGTGAGACGATCGAGAAGATGACGATCAACGACAGGCCCACGATCGCGTATCGGGTCGCGCCCGAGTGCCACGAGGCTTTCATCTCTGCTCCCTTCCGCTGACTCCGCCCGGCACCCCCCGGGCGCTTCGGCAGGCAGTCTACGGCGCCGAGGGGGCGGTGCACGGCCCGATAGGGTCCCGGTCGAACCGGTTGGTCGGCCGGGGCGTTGCAGCAGTGCTTAGTCGAACCGAGGAGGTCTGAGATGGCGATCGCGATTGTTCACGCCTACCGGGGCGGGACCAAGGAGCAGTACGAAGCCACCGTCGAGGCGGTTCACCCGCCGGGAGGCTTGCCGGCCGGGCAGACCCACCATTTCGCCGGCCCGAGCGAGGACGGTTGGCAGGTGTTCGCCGTCTGGGACTCGCAGGAGAGCCTCGATGCCTTCATGGGCGAGACGCTGATGCCGGCGCTCGAGGAGCTCGGTGGGGGCAGCTTTCCGGGGCCGCCGGAGCAGACCGTCTTCGAGGTCGACACCGCCCTGTTCGCCTGAGCCCCGCCGTCGGCGCCGGCCTCGCGGCAGCCAGCGGTCGTCAGCCTGATTCGATTCAGCCGCTGCGCTCGAGCACGCCCCGGAAGACCGGAATCAGAGCCCAGAGGGCGACCGCGAGCCAGCCGCTGAGGAAGGCGACCGGTATCGCCGCGATGAAGACGATCGGCGCCACCATCAGCTTCCGCGTGATCACCCCGACGCGGTCGAGCGAGACGTCGAGCTTGAAGTGGCCCCTGGCCCGCGGATAGGAGATCATCGCGACCAGGGTGAGCCCGGCGGCCGCCATCACCCCGGAATACACGGCGACGGCCAGGGCATCCGGCGCGTAGGTGGCGAGCAGCCCTGCGGCGAACGGGATGAACGCGATCACGAGCAGGAAGACGAGGTTGATCACGGTCAGCGGCAGGTCGACCCTCCGCAGATGCGAGAACACGAGCCGGTGGCCGAGCCAGTAGTAGCCGATCACGCAGAAGCTGAGAATGAATCCGAAGACCTGCGCCCGCAGATCCCAGAGGGCGTCAGCCAGCTGCTCGTCGACGAGCGCGTCCGGGATCTCGGGCACGGCGACGTCGAGCACCAGCAGCGTGATCGCGATCGCGATCACGCCGTCGGTCAGGGCGACGATCCGGCCTGAATCATCGGACTCCCCTGAGGGTCGGTCGCCGGGTGACTCCTCCGTTGCGGGGTCGGCCACGAGAATCAGACGCAGTCGATGCAGCGGGCCGCGTAGGGCCGGGCCTGGAGGCGGCCCTCCGAGATCGGCCTTCCGCAGTTCGCGCAGATGCCGTAGGTGCCGTCGTCGATCCGCTTCAGCGCCTCGTCGATCGAGTGCAGGATGTGCTCGGCGTTGTCGTCCAGTGCCCGGTCGATCTCCCGGTCGAGCGTGAACGAGGCGCCGCCGCCCATCTGCTCGTCCTGGCGCTCGGCGCCCGACTGCTCCTGTAGAGCCTCCACCTCGTCCTCGTTATAGGCGATCTCGCCGAGCACGCGTGCGCGCTCGGCGAGGAGCTTCGCTCGGACGTCCTGATGATCGGCCGCGGCCACGGCGGGCATCTTAGTGGCGGTCGGAATGGCACCCCGAGGCGCCAACCGGTAGAACTCCGGGCTCGCCCCCCAGTCCCTCTCGAATAGGAGCTCACCAGCAATGTCCGACAACCCCGTATTCCTCTACGCCGCCGCCTACGACTCCCTCGACGACGCCGAGGCCGACTTCGAAGCGGTCCTCGACCTACACGCCGTCGGCGCGGTCGGTACGTTCGACGCCGCCGTGATCGAGAAGGACGACGAAGGCAAGGTCCACGTCCACAAGACCGAGAAGCCGACCCAGCACGGTGCCTGGACAGGGATCGGCGTTGGCGCCCTGGTCGGCATCCTGTTCCCGCCCTCGATCCTCGGCGCAGCAGCGGTCGGCGGCGTCGCCGGCGGCGTTACCGGCCACCTCTGGAAGGGGATGTCGCGGGGCGATCTCAAGGACCTCGGCGAGACCCTCGATGAGGGCCAGGCCGGGATCGTCGTGATCGGCGAGTCGAAGGTCGAGGAGCAGATCGAGAAGGCTGTGACCCGGGCCAACAAGGCGATCGAGAAGCAGCTCGACGCTGACGCGAAGGACCTCAAGAAGGAGATCGAGGAGGCGGAGAAGGCCGAGGCCGGTTGATCCACTCGGCCCCCGCGCTCAACCCCACGGACCCCGAAGAACGGAGAACGCCGATGCAAGCCCGCCTCACCCGAATCTTCGCTGGAGTAGCCGCCCTGCTCGCCGTGGGCCTGCTCGCCGCCGGCTGTGGGGGCGACGAGTCGACCACCAGCTCGACGACGTCCACCACGTCGACCTCGGCCGAGCAGAACGCCGAGGAGGCCGTCGACTCGGCCGTCCAGTCCTGCACGGACGCGGCGCAGAGCCTCGGCGGCTCGGTCGGCACCGCGGTCGAGAGCGCCTGCAAGAGCGTCGGCAGCGCAGTCAAGCAGGACCTGAGCTCCGCCGGCGACAATGTCGATTCGGCGGTTTCGAAGGCGGCGAAGTCCTGCAAGCAGACTGCGAACAGCCTGCCTGCGGGTCAGGCCCAGGATGCTCTCTCGAAGCTCTGCGATGCGATTGCGGGGGCCGGCAACTAGGGCCGGAGGCCCGCCGGCTGCCGCCGGCCGAACTCAGTCAGGCCGGGCCCGGCGCTCGGCTTCAGCTCGGGCGACATCCAGCAGGCCCTGCACGAGCAGGTGGGCGCCTGAGCCGACGCCGAGCGTCCAGTAGCGGTTGAACCAGCGGCGGGCGTGCTCGTCGGTCGTCGCCGTGCGCATCGTGCCCTCGAGCAGCGTCTCCGCGGCGCCAAGCGGGCGGACCGACAGCGCGTAGACGGTCTTCGCCCACCCGGGCTCGTCGAAGGCCGCGAACTCCTCCACGGGAACCGCGGCGTACTCGATCACGGGTCGCCAGAAGCGGCCGACCAGCCCGAGGGCCAGCTCCTGGCCGGGGCGCTCGCCGAGCAGCACCCAGCCGCCCTCGCCCGTCGGCGCCGCGGCCGTCTCCAGCAGCGTCATCCGGTCGGGCGCCCCGGCCGGCCGCTCGCCGTGCAGCAGATCGGCGGCGAGCTCAGGCAGCATGCGGAGGGCTCCCAGCGCCCCCACCAGCGGCTTGCGGCGCCCGACCTCGATCAGGTCTGTCTCGAGCAACGCCTCCCAGGTCGTCGCGGCGTCGGCCCCGACCGCGGTCGCGACCGAGTCGGAGACGTCATAGGCCGGCAGTAACTCGTCGATCAGCACGGCCGCGAGTATGACCGCTGGCGTGGCCGGCCCGCCGCCCCCGGCCGAGGTCAGGCCGCCTGCCTGGCCGCCTCGGCCTCGGGGTCGCCGTCGGTCCCGAGGCCGATCAGCAGCGCGCCCTCCCCGGTCAGGTAGGCCTCCTCGCCGTGCTGGACGATGTCCATCCCGACCGCCTCCTCGCGCTCGCTCGCTCGCAGCGGCGTCAGCGCGCCGATCACCCTGAGGATCACGAAGGTCGCGACGAACGCGTAGACGGGCGCGACCAGCACCGCCAGCGCCTGGTCGCCGAGCTGCGCTGCGTTGCCGTAGGCGAGTCCGTTGGATACGCCGTTCCAGTCGAACTGGGCAAACAAGCCGATGAACAGGATCCCGGTGATGCCGGCGATGCCGTGGGCTGCAAGCACGTCGAGCGTCTCATCGACCCGGGTCCGGGGGCGCCAGACGATGATCAGGTAGCTGGGTATCGCCGCCAGGACTCCGAGGACCATCGCCCAGGCCGGGCTGATGAACCCGGCCGCGGGGGTGATGCCGACGCAGCCGACGATGATCGCGGTCGCCGCCCCGACGGCGGTCACCTTGCCGCCGCGGATCAGATCGAGCACGAACCAGGCCACCAGGCAGCAGGCGGGGGTCAGCAGGGTGTTCGTGAACGCGAGCACGCCTGACTCGCCGGTGCCGATCCCGCTGCCGCCGTTGAATCCGAACCAGCCGAACCAGAGGAGGCCGGCGCCGAGCAGGACGAGAACCGAGTTGTGGGGCAGTAGCGCCTGCCGGCCGTAGTCCTTGCGTGCCCCGATCACCAGGGCGGCCGCCAGCGCCGAGAAGCCGGATGCCATCTCGACCGGGACGCCGCCGGCGAAGTCGAGCGTGCCGCCCTCGGCGAGAAAGCCGCCCCCGAACACCCAGTGCGCCATCACCGGGTAGACCAGCGTCGCCCAGAGGGCGACGAAGATCAGGTACGGGCCGAACCTGATCCGCTCGACGACCGCGCCGGAGACGAGCGCCACGGTGAGGATGCAGAAGCTGCCCTGGAACGCCATGAACAGCAACTGCGGGATCGTCGTCCCCTCCCTGGGCTCGAAGCCGACGTCCTTGAGGAAGGCATGGTCGAAGTTGCCGATGAAGCCGCCGCCGTCCCCGAAGGCGAGCGAGTACCCGATCAGCGCCCAGGCGATCGTCGCGACGCCGAGCGCGGCGATGCACATCATGAACGTGTTGAGGCCGTTCTTCGAGCGGACCAGGCCCGCGTAGAAGATGCCCAGGGCCGGCGTCATCAGGATCACCAGCGCCGTGGCCGCGAGCATCCAGGCGGTGTCTCCAGTGTCGATCATGCTCAGACCCCGCTCGCGCCGACCGGGGTCACGGCCGCGTGGTCGGTCTCGCCGGTGCGGATCCTGACCACTTGATCGAGCGAGAGAACGAAGATCTTGCCGTCGCCGACCTCGCCGGTGCGGGCGCCCTCGTTGACGGCGTCGATCGCCGGCTGAACGAACTCCTCGGAGACGGCTATCTCGAAGCGGACCTTCTCGGACAGGCCCATCCTGACGGTGGTGCCACGGTAGGTCTCGACCCGGTCGAGCTCACCGCCGTGGCCCTGGACCCTGCTCATCGACACGCCGCGGACCTTGGCGCGGTAGAGCGCTTCGAGTACGTCGTTCGCCCGCTCCGGGCGGATGATGCCGATCACGAGCTTCACTTGCTTCCCCCTCTGGTCTGGTGCTCTCGGCGACCGGGACGGGCCGGACGACGGCCTCTGCTCCCAATCGGATTCAGCGTAGCGCCGGGTCCGGCCGCAACCGGCGGCGCCGTTCAGTCGACCAGCTTCTGCACCCGGTAGACGCGATTCCCGCCGGGGGTCTCGACCGAGACGTCCTCGCCTAGGTGGCTGTCGCGCAGGGCCGTGCCGACCGGGGACTCAGCCGAGATTCTCCCGGCCGCGGGGTCGGCCTCGGTCGATCCGACCAGCGTCCACGTGTGCAGCTTGCCGCTGTCGGTGTCGAGGACCTCGGCGGTCCTGCCGAAGGCGAAGGTCTCGGCGTCGGCATCGACCTCGACGACCACCGCGTGGCGAAGCTTGTGGCGGAGGCGCTTGATCCGCGTCTCGAGGTGCGCCTGATCGTCCTTGGCGATGTGGTACTCGGCGTTCTCCTTCAGATCGCCGAGCTCCCGCGCGGCCTTGATCCGTGCCGCCATCGCGTGTCTCGCGGGCCCCTCGAGCTCGGCGATCTCCGCCTGCAACTCCTCGAGCCCCTCGGGGGTGATCGCCTCGCCGGCCCGGTCTGAATCAGGTTTAGCCACCCGGACACCCTGGCATATCCGGACCGGACGATGACT
>CAWBNH010000001.1:0-311644 GCA_963790085.1 uncultured Solirubrobacterales bacterium | reverse complement strand
CGATGAGCTCACCACCTACCGGGAGCTGATGTATGCGAGTGGCCGGCTTCACGTCAGTGACTGGGCGCGCACCAAGGCGCGGGAGATCGTCTTCCAGCCACCGGTGCCGATCGCCCTGCGGCCGCTGGTCGAGGCGGTCAACTACGCGACGATCGCGCTGCTGCCCGAGCCGATCCGCTCCCAGTACGGGTTCGCGCCGATTCCCCCGGCTCTGGTTCGCGGGCTGACGGTGAGGGCCGCCGCCGAGTACACGAAGCGAATCGTCCTGCCGCTGCTGCCGGCCGGCGTGCGGCGGATCCCGGCAGCGCGGACGGCGTGAGCGTGGACACGCCGGCGGACGGGCAGCGTGAGCAGGCGGACGGGGAGGAGGTCGAGGTCGAGGCAGGTCCCGAGGAGGAGCGCTCGCCGCAGATGAAGACCGGCCGGATCGGGCGCACGGCCGGCGTCGGTGGACTGGTCGCCGGGCAGGGGATCCGCTGGGCGGGCACCCGGATGGCCAACCTGACCCGCACCGACGAGGCCCGACAGCGGAAGACGGATGAGCGGGTGGCCGCGATGGCGACTCAGCTCGCGCGCCAGCTCGGCCAGATGAAGGGCGCGGCGATGAAGATCGGCCAGGTGCTCTCGACCGTGGAGCTGCCCGGTCTCAGCGAGGAGGGCCAGGAGGAGTTCCGCGCGGCGCTGGCGGAGCTGCGCGACAATGCGCCGAAGTTCCGCTTCGAGGACATCCGCGGCGTCATCGAGGACGACCTCGGCGGGCAGGTCTCAGACCACTTCGCCTCGTTCGAGCGGGAGGCCTTCGCGGCCGCTTCGATCGGCCAGGTGCACCGTGCGACCACCCACCAGGGCGAGCAGGTGGCGGTCAAGGTCCAGTACCCGGGAGTGGCCGAGGCCGTCGAGATCGACCTCCGCAACCTGCACCTGATCCTGCGGCTCGTGAAGCGGATGGCGCCGGGCCTCGATGTACACGCGGTCGGGGGCGAGATCCGGGAGCGGATCACCGAGGAGCTCGACTACGAGCTCGAGGCGCAGAACCACAGGGCGATCGAGCGAGCCTTTCGGGGCCACCCGTTCGCCACCGTTCCGACGGTTCACACCGCGATCTCGAGCCGCCGGGTGCTGGTCACCGACTATCTCGAAGGCCGCCGGTTCGAGGAGGTGATCGAGCTCGACGAGCCGACCCGCGACCGCTTCGGCGAGAGCGTCTTCCGGTTCTTCCTCTCGACCCGCGAGCGGACCCGGTTGGTTCTCGGCGATCCCCATCCCGGCAACTACCTGCTGCTCGACGACGGTCGCGTCGGCTTCCTCGACTTCGGCCTCCTGCGTCGGGTCTCGCCCCAGCATCTCGAGATGGAGCGCGAGCTTGGCCGGGCGATCGCCGAGCGGCGGGCCGAAGACGTCCATCACCTGATGTCGACGCTCGGCTACCTGCCGGAGCCCGAGGAGTTCGATCCCGAGGCGCTCGTCGATCAGGTCAGCACCGGGGCGGCCTGGCTGTTCGAGCCCGGGTTCCGTCGCCTCGATCCCGGCTACGCGCATCAGCTCCTCGAGCAGGGCGGCTCGCCCCGCAGCCCCCACTACGAGGCGATGAAGCGACAGACGATGCCCCCCGCCTCGCTGCTGATGCGTCGTCAGGAGGCGCTGATCCTGGTCGTGCTCGCCCAGCTCCGGGCGGGTGCCGATTGGACCGCGATCGGCCGCGAGTACGCATTCGGCGAGCCGCCGACCACCGAGCTGGGACGGGCCGAAGCCGAGTTCTGGGGCGTCTGAGCTGCGGCCCCGACGAGCCCGGGCAGCCGGTCCGCGGATCCCGCCTCAGGCGAACAGGGGCAGGGTGACGCAGTAGACGGCGACCAGCACCGCGCCCTCCCAGCGGACCAGGCGCCGGCCGGTGGCCAACAGCGCGCCGGCCGCGACCGCGAAGGCGGCCATCAGGACGATCGCGGCGCCGAGGCCGCTCGGGTCGAGCGGCGCCGCCGGCGTCAGCAGCGCCGCGGTCCCGGCGACGCCGAGGCTGTTGAAGAGATTGCTGCCGAGCACGTTGCCGATCACCAGGTCGGTGTGGGCCCGGCGAGCCGACTGGATGCCGATCACGATCTCCGGCAGCGAGGTTCCGATCGCGACCAGAGAGAGCCCGATGAAGGCCTCGGAGAGGCCGACCGAGATCGCGACGTCCGAGGCCGAGTCGACCAACAGCCGCGCGGCGACGATCGTCGCGGCCAGAGTTGCCGCCGCGATCGCCAGCTCGAGGCCGAGCGGGTTCTTGACCGCGCTTGGGTCGCCCTCGGGCTCCTCGGCGGGCCGCAGCACGATGAAGGCAACGGGCAGCGCGATCAAGAGGATCAGACCCTCGACGCGGCTGATCCCCCCGATCAGGGCGAGGCTGACGCCGATCACCGCGGCGATCGAGAGCGCGGCCTCGCGCCGGAGCACCGACTCGTGGACCACGAGCGGGACGATCAGGGCGGCGACCCCGAGGGCGAGGCCGACGTTGACGGTGTTGGAGCCGACGAAGTTGCCGACGGCGAGGCCGTCCTCGCCGTCGGCGGCCGCGAAGGCCGAGACCAGCCAGTCGGGAAGGCTCGTGCCGACGCCGATCAGGACCACACCGATGAACAGCGGGCTGGCGCCGAGCAGCGTCGCCACCGATGCGGCGGAGACCACGAACCGGTCCGCGGCCAGGGCGAGGGTCGCGAGGGTGGCGGCGATGATCAGGAGGTCGGCGAGCATGGTTGGCCCACCGGGGCCGGTGGGCCGGCGGCATCTTTGCGCAGGAGCGCCCTGCGGGGTTGCAATCATCCGGCCCGATGAGCCCGCACCTCTCACGGTTTCCGCGCCGCAAGCTCGCGATCGTCACCTGCATGGACTGCCGGATCAACCCGCTGGTGACCGCCGGGCTCGAGGTCGGCGAGGCGCACATCATCCGCAACGCCGGCGGCGTCGTCACCGCCGACGTGCGCCGCTCGCTGGCGCTCTCGCAGCGGGCGCTCGCGACCAAGGAGGTGTGGATCGTGATGCACACCTCCTGCGGCGTGCTCGGCCTCGACGACGCCGAGTTCCTCGACCAGATCGAGTCGGAGGTCGGGCTCCGGCCGGACTGGACCCCGGGCGGTTTCGAGTCGCTCGAGGTCGGGGTGCGCGAGGGGGTCGAGCGGGTGCGCGCCGACCCGGTCCTCACCTCGTCGGTAGTCCGCGGGTTCATCCTCGACATCGAGACCGACGAGCTGACCGAGGTCGTCGAGGCCTAGGCGAGCGCGCCGGTTGTCCGGCCCGTCCGGCCGGCCGGGTGCTGTCAGGCCGGGGCCGCCGCGCGCTCCGGCCTGGCGCTCCGCCGTGAGCGGACCCGGACCGGGGTGCCGTGCTTGGGCGAGAAGGTGACGTTGCGGCGGGTGATCCGCTCGGGTCGCGAGCGCACGCCCTCGAGCTCGCAGCGACCGAGCACGGCGCGGAGCACGACGCGCATCTCGAACTCCGCGAACGCGGCGCCCAGGCAGCGGCGGACACCGCCGCCGAACGGGATCCACGAGTAGGTATCCGGCGACTCCTCCAGGAAGCGCTCGGGCCGGAAGGCGAGCGGGTCGGGGTAGGTCTCGGGACGCGTGTGGGTGAGCCAGATCGCCGGCGCGACGTCGGTACCGGCCGGGAGCTCGGTGGCGCCGACGTCGAGCGGGTGGGCGAGCCGGCGCCCGGCGAGCGGGACCACCGGCCGCAGCCGCAACGCCTCGGTGATCGTCGCCCGCAGGTATCGATCACCGTCGCCGCTGCGGATCTCGTCCCGGAGTCGCTCGAGCGGGCCGGGATTTCTGAGCAGCAGGTCGAAGGTCCAGGCCAGCGCCGTCGCCGTGGTCTCGTGGCCGGCGACCAGCAGGGTCATCAGCTGATCGCGCAGCTCGGAGTCCGACATCGGCTCGCCGTCCTCGAAGCGGGCGGCAACCAGCATCGAGAGGATGTCGGTGCGGCTATCGAGCTCGGGATCGGCGCGCCGCTCGGCGGCCTCGAGCGCGAGCAGGCGGTCGGCGTCGTCCAGCGAGCGGCGCAGCTCGATCAGCGGGTCCTTGATCCACGGGATCCGGCGCGAGGCCATGAACTGGACCTGCAGTCGGGGCCCGGCGGTGCGGTCGAGGAGCGTGCGGAGCAGCGGCCGGAGCTGGGCGAGGCGCCGCTCGTCACTGACGCCGAAGACCGCGTGCAGGATCACCTCGAGAGTCACCGCCTGCATTCGCGGATGAATCGGGAAGTCGGTCGCAAGCGGCCAGGAGTCGATCTCGCGCTCGATCACCGCCTCGATCTGCTGCTCGTAGGCGAGCATCCGCTCGCCGTGGAAGGCGGGCAGCATCACCCGGCGGCGAGCGAGGTGCTCGTCTCCCTCCAGGAGCAGGATCGAGCGCGGGCCGAGGATCGGCTCGAGGGCCAGCGTCCGCCCGGGCGGCAGCCCGTTCTCGCGCTCCTTGAACAGCGCTGCGACGTGCTCGGGGCGACTGATCATCACCATCGGGGTCTCGAAGCCCGGGAAGGTGACGCTGAACGTCTCGCCGAAGCGGTCGCGGTTGCTTTCGAGGAACTCGATCGGCCGGAAGAGCCAGTTGAGCAGCTGGACCGGGGGTGGGCTCTCGGGGCCCGGCGGCAGTTCGGCGGGGTTGGGCTCGGCCATGGGTCCAGGCTAGTAGCTTCCAAGCCGCATGGGAACCCTTCCCGAGATCGACTGGGACCGGTTCGCCTCGGTCGAGATGAGAGTCGGCCGGGTGATCGAGGTCGAGGACTTCCCCGAGGCCCGCAAGCCTGCCTGGAAGCTGCGGATCGACTTCGGACCCGAGATCGGCGTCAAGCGGTCCTCGGCGCAGATCAAGAGCTACGACCGCGCCGAGCTCGAGGGGACCTTGGTCGTCGCGGTGGTCAACTTCCCGCCGCGCCAGATCGGCCCGGTTCGCTCGGAGGTGCTGGTGCTCGGGGCGATCGACGACGCGCAGGGCGTGGTGCTGCTGCGGCCGGACCGGGAGGTCGAGGTCGGGGACCGGATTGCCTGAGCTGCTGACGGCGGCGGGCGAGACGCCCGAGTTCCTCGCGGAGCTGGCGGGGCTGTTGGTCGCCGGCACGGTGATCGCCTACGTGGGGGCGCGGATCGGGCTGGTGCCGATCGTCGGCTTCCTGCTCGCGGGGGTGCTGATCGGTCCGAACTCGCTCGGGCTGGTCACCGATCTCGAGATCGTCGACGCGGCGGCCGAGGTCGGCGTGATCCTGCTCCTGTTCACGATCGGGATGGAGTTCAGCCTCGAGCGGCTGACCCGGCTCTGGCGGGCGATCTTCCTCGGCGGCGGGCTGCAGGTGCTGGCCACGGTCGTGATTGTCGTCGTCGCGACGGTCGCGCTCGGCGTCCCGGTCCGGTCCGCGATCTACACCGGCATGCTGGTCGCGTTGAGCTCGACGGCGCTGGTGCTGGCGCTGCTCTCCGATCGCGGCGAGACGACCGAGGAGCACGGCAACGCCAGCGTCGGCCTGCTGCTCTTCCAGGACCTCGCGATCATTCCGATGGTGCTGCTGGTGCCGGCGCTCGGGACCTCCGGCGGATCCGCGGGGGAGATCGTCGCGGCGCTCGCAATCGCGGCCGCGATCATCGCCGCGGTGCTGGTCTTCGCCCGCCGCCTGATGCCGCCGATGCTCGAGGTCGTCGCCCGCACCTGCTCGCCGGAGATCTTCCTGATCACGGTGATCGCGATCTGCTTCGGGACCGCCTACCTGACCAGCCTCGCCGGGGTCAGCGTCTCGCTCGGCGCCTTCCTCGCCGGTCTCGTCGTCCACGAGAGCCGGTTCGGTCAGCACGCCTTGAGCGAGATCCTGCCGCTGCAGATCGTCTTCAGCGCCACCTTCTTCGTCTCGATCGGGATGCTCCTGGACGTCGGCTTCGTCGCCGACAACGTCCCGCTGGTGGCCGGCGCGGCGCTCGGCGTGCTGGTCGTCAAGTCGCTGGCGACGGCGCTCAGCGTCCGGGTGCTCGGCTACTCGGCCGCTGCGGCGGGTGCCTCGGCGCTGTTGCTCGCCCAGGTCGGGGAGTTCTCGTTCGTGCTCGAGCAGGTCGGCCGCTCCGAGGGACTGTCGCCGGGCGATCTCGGCGCCGACGGCACCCAGACGCTGATCGCAACCACGGTCCTGTTGATGGCGGCCACCCCGACGCTCTCGTCGCTCGCCGGCCGGCTCTTCGGGGCGGGCTCGGCGGCGCCCCCGGAGCCGCCCGACGACGGCCGCCTGCGGCCCTCCGGCGTCGAGCCCGACCACGACCTCAGCGGCCACGTGATCCTCGCCGGCTACGGGGACGGTGCCCGGGCGGCGGTGCCCGCGCTGCGCTCCAGCGAGGTGCCCTTCCTGATCACGACCCTGAACCCCGGCGGCGCCCGCGAGGCGATCGCTGAGGGCCTGCGCGTGATTCAGGGCGACCACACCAAGGCGCACCTGCTCGAGCGCGCCGGCGTGCACGACGCCAGGCTGCTGGTGATCGCCGACGACGAGCTCGAGGCGACCTTCCGGGTCGCCTCGATCGCCCGGGCGCTGAACCCCGAGCCTCGAGATCCTCGCCCGGGTCGAGTCCGACGACGATGTCGAGGCGATCGCTGCCGCCGGCGTCGATCGGGTGATCAGCGACGAGAGCGCCGGGGCCGAGCGGATCGGCCACGCCGTCCTGCACCAGTGCGGGCGCGCCTCCGCCAACGCGCTGCTCGACACCGAGCGGATCGTCCGCTTCGAGCCGGTCGGCGACGGCTGCGAGCACGTCGGCACCGCGAGGCCGGTGCGCCCGAGCGCGGCCGGCTGCGAGTCCTGCCTGCGGAGCGGTGATCGGTGGGTGCACCTCCGGGTCTGCCTGATCTGCGGCCACGTCGGCTGCTGCGACAGCTCGCCGAACAGGCATGCGTCGGCCCACTACGCGGCGACCGGCCACCCGCTGATCGCCAGCGCCGAGCCCGGTGAGCACTGGGCCTGGTGCTTTGAAGACAACGTCCAGATCCGGACGCGGGAGCCGATCCGGCCCGCGGCGGGCGCCGACCACGCGCGATCCGAATAGGCTGAGACGATGGAGATCGAAGCAGCGGGCGCGGTGGTCAGCGGCGGTGCCTCGGGGCTCGGGGCGGCGACGGTCCGACACCTGCACGGGGCGGGGGCGCACGTGGTGATCGCCGACCTCAACGCGGAGGCAGGGGCGGCGCTCGCGGCCGAGCTCGGAGATCGTGCCGACTACGTCGAGACCAACGTCAGCGACGAGAGCACCGTGCAGGCGGCGGTCGATATGGCTTCGGGGCCGGAGCGCGGGCTGCGGATCGCGGTCGCCTGCGCCGGGATCGGCTGGGCGCAGAGGGTGACCGGCAAGGCCGGTCCCCACTCCCAGGAGATCTTCAACAACGTCCTTCAGGTGAACCTGGTCGGCACCTTCAACCTCCTGCGGCTGGCGGCGACCTCGATGAATGAGAACGAGCCCGATCAGGAGGGGGAGCGCGGCGTCTTCATCGGCACCGCATCGGCCGCGGCCTTCGACGGCCAGATCGGCCAGGTCGCCTACTCGGCGAGCAAGGGCGGGGTCGTCGGCATGGTCCTGCCGGCCGCCCGCGACCTGTCCTCGCGCGGGGTCCGCGTCGTGGCGATCGCCCCGGGGCTGTTCGACACGCCGATGATGGCGGCGATGGACGAGGAGGCCCGCGAGGCGCTCGGCGCCCAGGTGCCGTTCCCGAACCGGCTCGGGCGTCCCGAGGAGTTCGCGCAGCTCGCCGCGGCGATCGTCGAGAACCCGATGATGAACGGCGAGACGATCCGCCTCGACGGCGCGATCCGGATGCCGCCTCGGTAGGCGGCCCCTAAGTCCCGACCCTGGTCGAAGGCCCTACTCGGAAGCCGGGTAGGCGAGCTGCACGTGGCTGCGCGCGACGGCGATGAACGAGCGGCGGCTCGCCTCACCGGAGGCGCTTCCGTTGCGCGGTGCGACCTCGGCGTCGACCAGCGAGATGAAGTTCTGATCGCCGTGGTTGAGGAAGTCGGAGAGGCGGCTGCGAAAGCCCTCTTTGGGCAGGGTGATGTCGCCGGTGATCTCGTGATTCGGCGTCTGTAGCACTACGCGTTCGGTCCTGGTTTCCATCTGAGACTCCTTATCGGGCCGATCGGCCGGCGGCTTGAGCCTGCATACCGATGCTCGCCCGCTCTTACTTCTCGCCGCTCGCCCTCGCCTTCGGCTTGGCGGCGGATCTCCTCGGCTTCGCCGCTGACCCCTTCGCCTTGGCGGCTGGCCGCTTCGGCTTCGTCGCCCGCTTCGCGCCGGCCGGGGAGCGGCCCGAAGCCGTGCGTCGGCGGCGGCGCCTTCGCTTCGGCAGCAGCGTCTCGGTCAGCTCCTCCAGCGAGTCGCCCATGTAGAGGGCCAGCCGCTGCAGGTGCGGGAGCCTGTCCCGGGCCCCCGTGAACCCGAAGTTGAGCGTGCCGGCGTAGCTCAGGCAGGTGATGTTGAGGGCGTTGCCGTGCAGCAGCAGCGACAGCGGGAACAGCGCGTCGAGCGTCGCCCCGTTGAAGTACAGCGTCTCGGTCGGGCCCGGGACGTTCGAGATGGCGAGGCTGAACGGGGCCGGGGCGCCGCCGCCGAGCCCGGCGATCAGCCCGGCGATGTAGGGGCCGTTGAGCAGCAGCGTGTACGGCGCCCGCGCGGCCGCCGGCAGCTCGCTCTGGTGGCGTTTCGCCTCCGCGGTCGAGGCCTTGATCGTCGCGATCCGCTCGAGCGGATCGGCGATGTTCGTCCCGAGGTCCGCGACCAGCATGCCGACCGCGGTGCCGGTGCTCTGATCGTCGGCCTCGCGCAGGTTGACCGGGATCCCCGCCGTCAGGGAGCGCTCGGGAATCGTGCCGTGCTCGCCCAGATAGCGGCGGAGCGCCGCCGAGCTCAGGTAGAGGACGAGGTCGTTGAGCGTGCAGTCGGCGGCCGCGGCGAGCTCCTTGAGGTGGGAGAGCTCGTACTGCTGGGTCGCGAACCGCCGCTGTCCCTCGAGGCTCCCGCCGAGCGCCGAGTCGGGGGCCGTGTAGGGCGCGCTGAGGGCGCCGTCGTCGAGCGATGCCCGGCCGAGCTCGACGCCGGCCCGGCCGAGGGCGACCGCGACCCCGGCGCTGCCCAGCGCGGCACCGAAGACCGCGTCGAGGGGACCGCCGCCGGGCCGCTGCGGCCGCTTTGGGGCGGAGCCGGCGCCGACCGTCCAGAAGGCCCGCATGCCACGCTCATCGGGATCGGTGCTCAGCGTGCGCAGGATCATCCGGATGCCGCTGACGCCGTCGATCAGGGAGTGGTGCATCTTCATGTACATCGCGAAGCGGTCTCCCTCGAGGCCCTCGATCAGGTGGATCTCCCACAGCGGCCGGTGCAGGTCGAGCTGGTTGCTGTGCAGGCGCGAGACGAGAATCCCGAGCTCGCGCTGGCTGCCGGGATGGGGGAGGGCCGAGTGGCGGACGTGGTAGTCGAGGTCGACGTCCTTGACCTCGCGCATCACCGGCAGCCGCGGGCCGACAACCGGCCCGTCGACGAGCTTCAGGTTCCACGGGGGAGGGACGGCCCGCTCCTCGCGCATCCGCGCCAGGGTCGCCGCCAGGAAGTCGGGCCCGGCATCGGGCGGCGGGGTGAACTCGAACAGCCCACCGACGTGCATCGGCGTGTCGCGGGACTCGAGCAGCAGCCAGGCCGCATCGAGGGGTGAGATTCGCTTCAGCTGACAGCCCTCCTGGGGTCAGACCGCAGCATAGGGGGCTCGCTGATCCGCCGCGCGGGCTGCCGCTCAGGCGACCAGCTCGAAGTCGGCAGGATCGATCTGCTTGGTCCGCCGCTTGAACTCGAGCCAGGGCCCGACCCAGTTGTTGGTATTGACTCCTTCGTCGTTGACGTACCAGCTGGTGCAGCCGCCGGCCAGCCACCGGGTCGGCTCGCTTCGACGGGCGATCTCGTCGCGCCAGCGCATCTGCGCCTCCGGCCTCAGCTCCAGGTAGCGGGCGCCGCCACGTAGCTTCTTGATCCCGTCGATCGCGAGGTTGTACTGACACTCGAGCGTGTAGGGAACCGATCCCGAGCCGTGGTTGGTGTTCGGCCCGTACATCACGTAGAGGTTCGGGAACCCCGCCACGGCCGTCCCGAGATAGGCCTCGGGCCGCTGGCGCCAGACCTCGTTCAGCTCGTAGCCGTCGAGCCCGTGGATCTCCATCGGGGCGACGAAGTCGTGTGACTGAAAGCCCGTTCCCCAGATGATCGTGTCCGCCTCGCGCTCGACGCCGTCGGGCCCGACCACGCCGTCGGCGGTGATCCGCTCGACCCCGCCCTGGATCAGCTCGACGTTGTCGCGCATCAGGGTTGGGTACCAGTCGCTGGTGAACAGCACGCGCTTGCAGCCCATCTCGTAGTCGGGGGTCGCCCCGGCCCGCAACTCCGGATCGGGCAGCGCCTTCTCGCGGTAGCGGTCGGCGACCTTCGCGAACGGGTTCATCAGCCAGTCGGTCCCGGTGAAGCCGTAGGTCGCGACCTCGAAGAAGCCGAACATCCCGGCCCGCGCGATCGCGACCCTGCTCGGCAGCCGCCGCATCAGCGCCCGCTCCCAGGCCGGGTAGCCGCGGTCCGCCTTCGGCAGGATCCACGGGGCCGAGCGCTGGTAGATGTCGAGCTTGGCGGCGGACGGCGCGATCTCGGGGACGAACTGGATCGCGCTCGCGCCGGTTCCGATCACGGCGATCCTTCGGCCGCCCAGGTCGTAGTCGTGATCCCACTCCGCCGAGTGGAACACGTGCCCCTCGAACTCCTCGATCCCGTCGATCTCAGGAACCGCGGGGTTGGTCAGCTGCCCGCAGGCGGTCACCAGGGCGTCGAAGCGGTGCCGCTCACCGTCGGAGGTGCTGACCGTCCAGCGGCCGCTGTCTGGATCGAAATCGGCGCGGTCGACCTCGACCCCGAGCCGCAGGTGCTCGCGCAACCCGAAGTCGTCGGTGACCTCGTTCAGGTACTCGAGGATCTCCGCCTGCGGCGCGTAGCGGCGGGTCCAGCGATGACCCGGGGCGAACGAAAACGAATACAGGTGCGAGGGCACGTCGCAGGCGGCGCCGGGATAGGTGTTCGCTCTCCAGACCCCGCCGACCGAATCGCCCCGCTCGAAGATCGTGAAGTCGTAGATCCCGGCCTGCTTCAGCCTGATCGCCATCCCGATCCCGCCAAAGCCGGCCCCGACGATTCCGACCTTGATCCGTCGCGCTCTGCCACTTCCGTTTGCGTTCACAGCGACTCCCTCGTCGACCAACACGGACCCTACACGGCGGCGACCGGCAGAAAGACCGACCCGGCCGGACCGTCAGAAGCGGGCCTGTTCCCGCGCCGCCGATCACGCAGCGGCTAGGGTCCTCGGGATCGGCAGGTGGCCCAATTCAACGCCCGTGGCACCGTGAATCGCTCCGAGGCCGCTGCGTCCGGCGCGAGCATCCAGCCATGGCACCACGATGCCGCCGCCGTGCTCGGAGCGTTGGCAAGCGGCCACGCCGGGATCCCCGACTCCGAGGCTCGAGCGCGGCTCGAGGACGACGGGCCGAACGAGCTGCCGCGCCAGGCGAGGGTCGGCCGGCTCGACGTTGCCGTCCGCCAGTTCCGCAGCCCGCTGATCTACATTCTGCTGATCGCGGGCGCCGTTTCGCTGGCGCTCGGCGATTCCCTCGACGCCGTCGCGATCGCGATCGTGCTGGTCATCAACGCGATCGTCGGCTTCTTCCAGGAGTACCGAGCCGAGCGTTCCCTGGAGGCCCTCCGGCGGCTCGCGGGAGACACGCCGGCCCGGGTGGTGCGCGAGGGCCGCGAGCGCGACGTCGATCCGCGTGAGGTCGTGGTCGGCGACGTGGTCCTGCTCGAGGCCGGGCGGCGTGTCCCCGCCGACGCGCGCCTCCTGCACGCGAGAGCGCTCGAGGTGGACGAGTCACTGCTGACCGGCGAGTCCGCGGCGGTCGCCAAGGGGCTCGAGCCGGTGCCCGCCACCGCAGCGGTCGTCGATCGGGCGAACATGCTGTTCACCGGCTCGGTGATCACCCGCGGTCGCTGCCGCGCCGTGGTCACCGCGACCGGGGCGGACAGCGAGCTGGGCTCGATCGCCGGCAGCCTCGGTTGGATCGGCGAGGTGGCGACGCCGCTGCAGACCCGGATGGCGCGCTTCGCGCGCCTGATCGGACTCGCCGTGCTGATCGTCGGGGCGCTTGGCTTCGTCGCCGGCCTCGCCCGGGGTGATCCGCCGACCGAGCTGTTCCTCTCCGTGGTCGCGCTCGCCGTCTCCGCGATCCCCGAGGGGTTGCCGATCGTGCTCACCGTTGCCCTGGCGATCAGCGTGCGGCGGATGGCGGCCGTCAACGCGGTCGTCCGCCGACTGCCCGCCGTCGAGAGCCTCGGGAGCTGCACGGTGATCGGTTCCGACAAGACCGGGACCCTGACCGAGAACCGGATGACCGTCGAGCGGGTCGTGGCCGGGGGCCGCGAGTACACGGTCAGCGCCGGCGAGCACCCGCTCGCAGGCGCGATCGAGCTCGATGGCGTTGCGGTTCCCGCTCGCCGAGCACCCAGCGCTCGAGCGCACCCTGCTCGCCGGGGCGCTCTGCAACGAGGCGAGCGTGGCCGAAGCCGACGGGACGCTGGAGGCGATCGGTGACCCGACCGAGGTTGCCCTGCTCGTCGCCGCAGCCCGAGCCGGCAGGGATCGCGAGGATCTCGAGGAGAGCCATCCGCGGATCGCGGACGTGCCGTTCGAGTCTGAACGGCAGTACGCCGCCACCCTGCACGACGCGTCGGGCCGTCGGCTCGTGCTGGTCAAAGGCTCCCCGGAGCAGGTGCTGGCCATGTGCTCGACGGCCGCCGCTACCGATCTCGACGTCGACGCGATCCTCGCTCAGGTGGAGGTCTTGGCGGCGCGCGGCCTCCGCGTGCTGGCGATGGCGGGCCGGGAGTCCGACCTACCCCCCGGCGAGGCGATCGAGCTGCCGTTGCAGGGGCTCACCTTCTACGGGTTGCAGGGCATGATGGACCCGCCCCGGGAGGAGGCCCGGTCGGCGGTCGCCGGCTGTCGTGCCGCGGGCATCCGCGTCGTGATGATCACCGGCGATCATGCGAGCACCGCACTCGCGATCGCGGCCCAGCTCGGGATTGCCGCCGACGGGGCGCGGGCTGTTACCGGTGGCGACTTGGAGCGGCTCGAGGACGCGGCGCTCGATCGAGTCGTCGAGGAGGTCTCGGTCTTCGCGCGGGTGGCGCCCGAGCAGAAGCTGCGGCTGGTCGAGGCGTTGCGCCGCCGGGGAGAGATCGTCGCCGTCACCGGCGACGGCGTCAACGATGCGCCGGCGCTCAAGGCCGCCGACATCGGCGCGGCGATGGGCTCCGGCACCGACGTGGCCAAGGAGTCGGCCGACATCGTCGTCCTCGATGACGACCTGGGGACGATCTTCGCGGCGGTTCGCGAGGGCCGGATCGCGTTCGACAACGTCCGCAAGACGACCTTCTATCTCGTCTCGAGTGGATTCGCCGAGGTGCTCGCGGTTCTGGTCAGCCTGATGACAGCGATCCCGTTGCCCTTCCTGCCCGCCCAGTTGCTGTGGCTCAACGTCGTGACCAACGGCGTGCAGGACGTTGCGCTGGCCTTTGAGCCGGGGGAGCCGGGGGTGGCCCGGAGGCCTCCGCGGTCACCCCGGGAGGGCGTGATCTCCGGCCTGCTCTGGGAGCGGATCGCGATCGCGGGCGCCGTGATGGCGACCGGCACGCTGGCACTGTTTCTCGCCTACCCGCACTCCGGCGACGACCTCGAGCGAGCGCGGACGATCGCGCTCACCGCGATGGTCGTCTTCCAGGTCGTGCACGTCGGCAATGCGCGCTCCGAGCATCGCTCGGCCTTCTCGCTTAGCCCGTTCGCGAACCCGCTGTTGCTCCTTGGCACCGCAGCCGCCCTCGGCCTCCATATCGGCGCCCTCCACTTCGGCCCGACCCAGGAGCTGCTCCGGGTGGAGCCGCTCGATCTGGCCACCTGGGCAGCGATCGTCGCCGTCTCGCTGAGCATCACCGTCGCGATGGAGCTACACAAGCTCCTGCGTCGACCCCGGGCCGCCTAGCCGGGCAGCGTCGCATCGACCCGGGGCAGCTGCATCGGGTCGAAGCGGGCGAGAAGCTGAGCCGGGCTCGGCCGCTCGTCGGGGTGACAGAGGCCGAGCGAGGCGGCGAGCGCGGCCCGCGCATCGGCGTCGCTCGCACCGAGAGCGCGACGCCCCGCCAGGGTGGCTGAGCCGCTGCGCTTGGCGAGGCGCTTTCCGTCGGGACCGAGCACCAGCGGCACGTGCGCCCAGGAGGAGATCGTCGGCAGCCCCAGCGCCCCGGCGAGCCAGATCTGCCGCGGGGTCGAGTCGAGCAGGTCGCGGCCCCTGACGACCTCGCCGATCCCCTGGGCGCTGTCGTCGACGACGACGGCGAGGTTGTAGCCGTGGACGCCGTCGTTGCGGCGGACCACGAAGTCGTCGACGACGCCGGCGCAGTCGCCGCGGAGGCGGTCGCTGAACTTGATCCGGGTCCCGTCGGCTGCGACCCGAAGGGCCGCTGGGCGCTCCGACCGCCGCCGCTCGCGTTCGGCGTCGGTGAGCGCGCGGCAGGTCCCGGGATAGTGACCTTCGGGTAGCTCGCCGTGGGGCGCCGAGGCGGCCTCGCGAATCTCGGCGCGCGTGCAGTAGCACTCATAGACCAGCTCTGCCCGTTCGAGCGCCCGGATCGCCTCGGCGTAGACGTCGGTGCGCTCCGCCTGGCGCAGCAAGCGGCCCTCCTCGTCCCAGTCGAGGCCCAGCGCCCGCAGGTCCGCGAGCTGTCGATCGGCGAACTCAGGCTTCGAGCGGTCCGGATCGAGGTCCTCGATCCGGACCAGGAACCGGGCGCCCTGCGAGCGCGCGAACAGCCAGGCGAGCAGCGCCGTCCGCAGGTTGCCGAGGTGCAGGTCGCCGCTCGGGCTCGGCGCGTATCTCCCGTCGCGGTTCAAGCGAGCTGCGGCTTGTGGACCTCGGCGTCGGCGTCGTAGCGCTCGTGCGAGCGGGCGAGCTTGGCTGGGTCGTAGCGGTTGCGGGCCCACCAGGAGTCGGGCTTGGCGAGGCGGACCGCGCCGGTCAGGCCGACCGGCCAGAAGTAGACGCCGAAGACCCCCCATAGAAGCTTGCCCTTGAGCATGCAGATCACGACGAAGCCCAGCCCGACGATCTGCATCAAGATCACCCCGATCACGTCCCCGACGCCACCCTCGGCGCCGACCGAGACCGGATAGACGCCGATCAGCATGAACCCGCTGATGATCGTGAAGACGATCACCGCGTCGATCGACTGCCGGCCCTGCTCCGACCAGTAGACGTCGTCGAGGTGCAGCCAGAGCGCGAACTCGTCGAGGGTGAGAGCGGCTCCGATGCCGAACGTGATCGCGGTCACCTCGAGCGGCGGCTGAACCGCGATCGCCAGCACGCCGGTGATCAGCAGCAGGACGATGCCCCAGACGAGGTGGTGGATGTGCGTGTCCCCAGCCTCGACGTTGCCGAGCCAGCTGTAGCGGCCAGAGCGAATCGAGTGGGTGATGAATCGGGTCAGGCCGAAGGTGACGCCGAAGGCGATCAGCATGAACAGCATCGGCTGCTCGCCCTCGTCGACGATCACCGTCTCGTAGGTGGAGGCGAGGCTGGCCAGGCTGGGAACGATGCTCATCGCCGGGATCATTACCGACGCGGTCGGCTACAGCGGTGAAGGCGGCCGCGGACCCCGGCTATCGGGTCGCCGGCGCCGCCGCCGCATCGGCCCGCCGGCCGTTCTGCGAAGGCATGCCGACCGAAGCGCCGCCGGCTCCTGCCAGCCTGCCCGCCGCGGTTGCGAAGTCGTTCTCCACGCGACGCAGGGTGTGGCCCGCCCAGCGCGCGGAGACGAGAGCCGGGAGGGCCCCGATCACGACCTGAAACCGTCCCCGCGGGCCGGGCCAGCTCGGATTGCCGGTGCGCGCGGCGCACGACCTGTAGTGAAGGTCGGTGAACAGCAGCATCATCACCGCCGCAGTCCGGACCGGGGCCGTCTCTCCGAGCTCGAGCCGGCCGAAGAGCCGGCGGTACGCCGGCGCCCGCGAGAGGGCCATCGCCAGGTAGTCCTCCCGCGCCCGCCGCACCGCGAGCCGCGACTCCGGCTCGTCGGCGACGCTGCCGAGGTAGGGCTCGAGGGCCGGGTGGTAGGCGATCCCACGCTCGAGATCCCGTTCGATGTCGCGGCTGACGTTGGCGAGCTGGATCATCTCGCTGACCAGAAACGCGTCCTCACGGGCCGGCTCGGTCAGCTCGCGACTGCTGAGCAGCCTCAGGGTGAAGACGGCGGGATGGCCGATCACGTGCCGGCAGTAGAGGGCGAGCTGTCCCTCGTCGAGCAGCACGCCGCCCTGGCGGGCGAACAGATCCCTGGACCACTTCATGCCCGCTGCCATCGCCCCGATCAGCTCACGGATCTGCTCCTGGACCGCGGGGGTGAGCGTCCTGAAGACCGCGTCGACGTGCCCGCAGCGGGCGATCAGCAGGAGATAGACGCGGTCGCGCTCGTCCCTGGCGCGGTCGGCGGCGATCGGCGTGGGGGGTGGGAGCGGGGTGGAGTCGAAGCGGGCTGCGAAGCGCTGCAACTCGGCGATCGACTCGACCGGGTCTGCGATCAGGTCCTCGTAGGTGTCGAGCATCCGGCAGTAGAGGTAGGCGACGGCCGCCGCCCGCGCCTCCTCCGTCGGCAGCACGACGATGCTCGCCGCGAAGCTGCGGGCGGCGTGCGGCAGCACCCGCCAGACGAACCGCTCGGGGTCGGTCTCGCGCGCGAGCGCTTCGAGGTCCGGCTTGCGCCGATTGACCAACAGGCCGCGCATCAGCGGCATCGGCCCGAGTCCGGGCAGTGGCGTGCTCCTCACCCGGCTCAAGCTAGCAGCGCTCCTCCGGCGGCGTGCGGGCCGCGCGCCTCGGTTCACGGCCGAGGTGGCCGGTACCCGATGGACCACCCGGCGGCGAGAGACGTCCCGCCGATCGCGCTCCCCTGCCGCCATTGCCCTACGGTGCCCTGCGAAGAGCGCGAAGGAGTGGACGAGGAAGCCGATTCCGTGTTTCGACTGATCCGGATAGATCTCGCTCGCCGGCGGCTGCGGACGGTGCTCGCCGCGACGGGCATTGCCGTAGGCGTTGCGGCCGTCGTCGCCCTGTTCGCGCTCGGGGCGGCGATCGAGCGCAGCGCGGCGGGGCTGGCCGAGCTCGGTGGGGCGGAGTTCGGGCTGTTTCAGTCCGGTCGCGGCGACCTCGCAGCCTCTCGTCTTCCCCAGTCGCTCGCCGACTCCGCCCGCGATGAGCCGGGCGTGGAGGACGCCGCGCCGATCCTCGTGCTCACCGAGCAGCTCCCGGACGAGAGCACGTTCCTGATGTTCGGCGTTGACCCCGAGAGCTTCGTGATGAGCCGGCTCGTCTTCACCAGTGGCGGCCCGCCGCGCGCCGCGGACGAGGTCGTGCTGGGCGACGGTGCCGCTGATGATCTCGGCCTGACGGCGGGAGATACGCTGCGGGTGGGGAGCGGAGAGTTCCGGATCGTCGGCGTGTACAGCAGCGGCCTGCCGTTCGAGGACCAGGGGGCGGCGCTGCCCCTCGATGCCGCCCAGGACATCGTTGGCTCGGGCACGGATGCGACGACGATCGCGGTCTCGGTCGCGCCGGGCGCTGCATCGGATGACGTAGCCGAACGCCTGGAGCAGGCCTTCCCCGGGACGGTGGCGGTCAGCGATCCCGGACAGGTCGAGCGGCTCGATACGAACGCGCTGCTGGTCGACAAGGCGACAGTTGTCCTGACGGCGCTCGCCCTGCTGCTCGGCGCGATCATGGTCATGAACACGACCCTGATGACGGTGCTCGAGCGTCAGAGCGAGTTCGCACTGCTGGTCGCCGTCGGTTGGCCCGGATGGCAGATCGCCAGGTTGGTGATCGGCCAGGCCCTGCTCCTCGGGCTGCTCGGAGCCTCGCTGGGCCTGCCGCTCGGCCTCCTGGCCGCCGAGCTCGCGCCCCGGCTCCTCGGGGTCTCTGCGCTGGTCGATCCGTCCGTGAGCATCGGCGCGCTCGCCCTGGCGCTCGGCGTGGCCCTGAGCACCGGGGTGCTCGGCAGCCTCTATCCGGCCTGGCGCGTCACTCGCCTGCAGCCCGCGGCGGCGCTTGGCTGAGCCCGGCCGCGGTCGGCTCGTCCACCTCGAGGTGACCGTCGCGCAGTTCCAACAGGCGAGTTGCGCGGCTCGGCGCGGCCGGGTCGTGGCTGACGAGCAGAACCGTGCGGCCGTGGACCGTGCTCAGCTCGCCGAGCAGGTCGAGCAGCTCCACCGCGGACTGCTCGTCGAGGCTGGCCGTCGGCTCGTCCGCGAGCAGCAGGCGGGGATGGTTGATCAGCGCCCGGGCGACAGCGACCCGCTGGCGCTCGCCGCCGGAGAGCTGTGCCGGAAGGTGGCCTCCGCGCTCGGCCATGCCAACCTCGGTCAGGGCCTCGCGGGCTCGATCGGCCCGCTCCCCTGGGGAAACCCCGGCCGGCAGCAGGGGAATCTGGACGTTCTCGGCGGCGGTCATCGCTCCGATCAGATGATGGAGCTGGAAGATGAAGCCGACGACCTCGCGCCGATAGCGCGCCCGATCCGGCAGATCGGATAGCGGTAGGCCGTCGACCTCGATTCGACCTCCGTCGGGCTCATCGAGGGCTGCGATCAGATTCAGCAGGGTCGACTTGCCTGCACCCGACCTCCCGGTGAGCAGCCCCAGCTCACCGGGGGCGAGCCGGAACGAGACGTCGTCGAGCACCTTCGTGCCGCCCTCGTATGCGCGGCTGACGTGCTCGACAACGAGCTCCGCGCCGTTTCGATCAGCAGGCTGGCCCACGGGTGGTTTCTACCTTCGATCGGCGGGTACTGCGTCGCGGCCGGCCGATTGCGGATCCCGTTTCCTCGATCAAGGCGGAATACTTCCCTGACCGTGATCACGCTCAGCATCGTCGTTTCGCCCCCGGTTCCTGGTGCGACAACGACTGGGCAACTTGGCTAGCCGGGGCAACAGGCGGGACGGGCTCGGCGACCTCTCGGCGGCGATGTTCACGGCCGAGCGGGCGGTCGACATCGCCGCCGCGGCGATGATCCGCGGCCGCTCCCACATCAGAGCACTCGTCGACAAGGGCGACTACGGCTTCGCCACGGTCATCGACGTCGAGATCGAGCGGCTCGTGCGCGCCCATCTCGGCAAGGAGACGCCGGGCATCCCGGTCCTCGGTGAGGAGGAGGGCGGTGGCGCGCTGGAATCAGAGGCGGTCTGGGTGCTCGACCCGATCGACGGCACCGCGAACTACGCCGACGGCAGCCCGCTGTGCTCGATCTCGCTGGCGCTCGTCCGCGATGGGCAGCCGGTGCTCGGGATCGTCGCCGCGCCGCTGCTCGGCGAGCGATTCGTGGCGGTCGAGGGGGGCGGAGCGTACTGCGACGGCAGCAGGATCAGCGTCGCTCCGGCGGAGTTCGGTGACCCGCTGGTCGCACTGTCCGACTTCGCCTTCGGCCACAAGCACCGCGCGACGAACAGGCTCCGCTTCGCGGTCATCGAGGAGCTCGTGGCGCGCTCGATGAGGCTCCGGATCCACGGGTCGGTAGCGCTCGACCTCGCCTGGCTGGCTGCCGGCCGGATGTCCGGGACCGTCGCTCTCTCCAACCGCGCCTGGGATGTCAGCGCGGGAGTGCTGCTCGTCCGCGAGGCCGGCGGGGAGGTCTTCGACGAAGCCGGTTCTCGGCATGAGCCCGGATCCGCATCCACGATCGCATCGGTGCCGGCCCTTCGGGACACGCTCGTCTCCGTCATCGCCGCCGCGCGCGACCGCGCCGGGAGTTGAGCGGTTGCCGCCCGCTGCCGCAGAAGCTGGAGCTCCCCGCCTCGCCGTGCTCGCTCCCTCCCCGATCCTCACGGTGACGATCGAGCGCCAGGGCGAGGAGAACGAGCTGCACCTGCACGCCGGTGGACAGGGCCTCTGGGTGGCGCGGATGGCCCGCCTGCTGGGGGTCGAGGTGGCCTTCTGCGCGCCGCTGGGCGGCGAGGTGGGCACGGTCCTCCGCACGCTGATCGGGCGCGAGCAACTCGATCTCCGAGCGACTGAGACATCTGGATCCAACGGCGCCTACGTGCACGACCGTCGCCAGCGGGAGGCGGTCGAGGTCGTGAACACGCCGAGCCCGCGGCTGACCCGCCATGAGGTCGACGGGCTCTACTCGACGACGGTCACGGCCGCGCTCGAGGCCGGCCTCGCCGTCCTCACCGGGCCCCGTGAGGACTACGTGCTCAACCCCGCCTTCTACGAGCGCCTGGCAGCAGATCTGCGTGGCAACGACTGCACCGTGCTGGCGGACCTGTCCGGCCCCGCGCTGGCCTCGGCGCTCGCGGGCGGCGTCGATCTGCTGCACCTCAGCGAGCGCGAGCTTCGCGAGCACGAGGGCACGCGACTCGCTGACACGGCTGAGATCATCGAGGCGATGGAGCGGCTCCGCGACCGAGGGGGCGCCCGCCGGGTGCTGCTCTCGCGTGGATCCACGTCCGCGCTGGCGCTCCTCGACGACGGGGTTCACGAGCTGGTCGGCCCGGGCTTCGAGGCTCGTGAGCCAACCGGCGCGGGCGACTCGATGTGCGGGGCCGTCGCGGCGTCGCTGGCCCGAGGTTGGCCGATCGAGCGGGCGCTGCAGATGGGCGTCGCCGCGGGGGCGCTCAACGCGGTGCGCCGGGGCCTCGGCAGCGGCAGCCGCGAGGACATCGAGCGGGTCGCCCCAACCGTGGCCCTTCGCCGACTCGATCTCTCCTGAGGCCCACGGCGGAGTGGATCCGTCTGCCCGAGCTCGGCTCAGGAGGGCTCCGTCCCGGGGGGCTGCCAGAGCTCGATCCGGTTGCCCTCCGGGTCGACAGCCCAGCCGAAGCTCCCGAGCTCACCCTCGTCGACCTTCGGGTCCACCTCGGCCCCGGCGGCCTCGAGGCGCTCACGCACTCCGGCGAGATCGTCAACGCGGAAGTTGACCATCCACTGCTTGCCCTCCGCCAGATAGTCGGTGTCGGAGTCGAACGGCGACCAGATCGTCACGCCGCCGTCCGGCTTCGGGTCGGCCTCCCAGCTGAACGCGGCGAAGCCCTGCTCGGTGATCTCGATCCCGAGCACCTCCCGGTACCACTCGCCGAGTGCCTTCGGGTCACTGGCCCGAAAGAAGATGCCGCCGATCCCGGTCGCGCGCGCCACAGCGGCAATCTATCGCCCGGCGGATCTCGAGCGAGACGCCCGACGCCTGGGGCAGGAGCGCGACGCCGCGGCGCCGGCTTCGGTCGCCGGAGCCCATAGTCATGGCTGCAACCCTCGTCGGCTATGTTTCTGGCGTGAGTCTCGCCCGCACGTTCCTCGGCGTCACACGCGCTCTGATCGGCATCGGCAGCTGGATCGCGCCGGACCAGACGGCTCGGCTGTTCGGGATCGATCCGGCGCGGTCAGATCGGTTCATCGGCCGGCTGTTCGGCGCCCGCGAGCTCGCGCTCGCCGGGGCGCTGCTCGCCGCGCCTCCGTCGGCGGTGGCGCCCGTGGCCGCGGTGGGCGCCGCGGTCGACTCCGTCGATGCGATCGCCGGCTTCGATGAGCGCCGGCGCGGCAACCTCTCGACCCAGGCGACCCTGCTCGGGCCGGTCGGCGCACTGCTGTTCATCGCCCTCGGCGTTTTCGTGGCCCGGGAGGCGTCGGCGAGCGTCGACGCCGCCTGAGCGAGCGACTTCCCCACGCGAGCCTTTGGCGGACGGCGGCGGACGCTGCTTCAGTCCAGCCGCAGGAACTCCACCGTAGTCCAGGCCGGACGAAACCCGAGCCGCGAGTAGAGCTGCTTCGGCCGACCCTCGTCCTCGGCGCAGATCCACAGGTCCTCGACCCCGGCTTCGATCGCGGCGGCGACTGCAGCGCGCGTCAGCGCCGTGCCGCGCCCGGCGCCACGGTGCGGGGGGCCAACGTAGACCTCTGTGATCTCCGCTGCCGAGCCGTGGCGCTCAAGCTGCGCGAAGCCGACCGGAACGCCGCCGGCGCTGGCCGTCAGGACCTGAGCGTCACGAAGCTGCGCCACCGCTCGCGCCTGATCCGGATAGCGGCCCGGGTCGTGCCCCGGGAAGTCCTCCTGATGCCAGGCGGCCCGGAGCTCCTGAACGGCATCAAAGGAGACGGTCTCGACCGGGATCTGCGGCGCTGCCGGCGGGGTGCCCTCGTGCCTCATCCAGACCAGCCGGGTGGCCCTCCACCCGCTGGCCTCGAACTCGGCTCGCAGCGGCTCAGCGGCCGAGGGGAGGTCGAAGTCGAGGCGACGATGCCCGAGGCCGGCTAGGGCTTCGTCCGCAAGCGCCGTCAGCCCGTCGACGCTCATCGCCGGGTCGTCCTCGACGCGGACGACGTTCAGGTCCCAGTAGTCGGGGTATCGCGTGGCCCTGGCGATCGTCCCGTGGGCCCACGGGCGCAGGACATCGCAGACCGCGGCCTGGGTGGCGTCGCGCCAGGCGCGCGACTTCGCCGCAGGGTCGCTCGCTCGCTCGCCGGCGCTCATGCCGCAAGCGTAAGCCGAATGGCGCGGGCGCATCGCCTCGCGACGGAGAGCGGCGCGGCTTGCGGCTCATGGCCGGACGGATAAGCTCGCGAACGTACTTCGGTTCGCTCCCGAGGGACCGCTCTGCACGTCGACATTGAGGTTGCTGAGGAGCCCGTCGACCTTGCCTGTCGCCGTCGCCGTGTCCAGTTGCGGCTCCGGCGGCGGCGGGGTCTTCGCAGCGGCGGCGGCCGGGAGCAGGGCGATCCCCAGCGCCGCGACCAGCAGGGTACCGACCAGACCGAGGCGCCGTGGCCCCGCCATGGGGATCGAAGTGAGTGGCCTGTCCATGGAGATCCCCCCTCGGGCGGGAAGCTGACGCTGCCCCGGTTCGCCCTGCGCGAGGCACGCTAGGCGATCCCGTCGCCGCCGAAATCCGTAGTCCCGCGCTGCTTGCAAGTGGGTGGTTCCCCGCAGGCCACGGCGGGGTTGCGTGGGTACGTCGGTAGGGGGGTCGGGGAAACGCGACCCCCGCTCTCGAACTCCGGCTTGCGTTGTTTCGTGATCGACTTCGGGTTCGTGTACGCTCGCGCACTCGGCGGGCCATCGAGAAGGCAGGGTTGATGGGACAGACGGGATCAAGGGGCCAGAAACAGGGCGGATGGGTTGGCTTCCCTTTGGCCTTGGCGGTGATCATCGCCCTCGCGGCCCTGCCCGCCGGGGCCGATGCCGCCGTCTTCTGCGCGCCCGCTCCGTGCGCGGAGGGCACCCCGCAGACGACGATCGAGAACGCGGTGACGGCCGCCGACGCGGCGCCCGGCCCCGACACCGTCGCGATCGGCCCCGGCATCCACAACCTCGGCGAGGGGCTGTTCGTCAATCAGCCCGACACGGACATCCGCGGCGCCGGAACCGCCGAGACGATCCTCACCGGCGACGACTTCCCTGCGGCTGACCCGGGCACGGGCCGCTCGGTCGTCTCCGGCTACATGTCGCGGCTCGCCGACCTGACGCTGCGGATCCCCTCGGCGGTCACCGCCGGCAACTCCTCGGCCCAGGGCGCCGACGTATACGACGGCCTGGTCGAGAACGTCAAGGTCGACGCCCAGGGCTCGACCTTCGGACCCGGGGACAACGACGGCTCCGCGGAGGCGATGCTGATCCGCGGCGGCGAGGTCCATGGCCTCGAGGTAGACCTCGCCCCCGACGTCGACGCCAGTGGGGTCCAGGTGATCGGGGGCATCGAGCTCGCCGACCTGACGATCAAATCGCCACGGCCCTTCTATAGCGCGCCTGACGCGAGTCCCGACCCCGTGACTGTCACGGCAAGGCGCTTCCGGGTCACCTCCACCGACCCGATCTCCGTCGCAGACGGCTTCCTCGAGCTCAGCGACTCGGTGATCGACGTCTCCTCGGCACCACCCGGAGCCGGCGGGAACTTCGTCACCGGCGTCGTCGTCTTCGACGGCCGCGCCCCCGACCCGGCCGGCCTGACTCTCGACCGGGTCACCCTCGTCGGCAACGGCGACCGCACCGCCGCGGCGCTCTCGGTCGCCGGCCAGGGTGGGACGCCGCCGACCTACATACGCGCCCGTCACCTGCTCGCCTCGGGCTTCGGCCGCGCTCTCGCCTACCAGAACTTCGGCAGCAACCCGACCGCGACGATCGACTTCTCGAACCTCCCGCAGGGCCCTGGGACGATCGTCAACACCGGCCCGGGCCCCGCCACCCTCGGCGGCGATCAGAAGAGCGGAAACCGCGGCGGCGATCCGATGCTGCTGGCCGACCTCAGCCTGCCGTTCGGCTCTCCGGCGGTCGACATCGGCGGCGCCGATTTGATCCCCGGGGAGGCGACCGACCTTGCCGGCAGTCCGCGACCGGCGGACGGCAACGGCGACGGCTCGGTTCGCAACGACGCCGGCGCCTTCGAGCGCAGCTACACCCCCGACGGGGCGACGCTGAAGATCAAGGGCAAGCGGGTGAAGCTGAACCGGCGGGGCAGTGGCAAGATCGCGCTCCGGTGCCCCGCTGCGACCGAGCAGCCCTCGCCCTGCAAGGCGAAGCTGAAGCTGAAGACGGCGAAGAAGGTCAGGTTCAAGGGAGAGCAAGCGGAAGCTGACCCTCGCGAAGGTGAAGCGGATCAAGATCAGGGCCGGCAAGACCAAGAATGCGAAGGTCGAGGTCAAGGGCGCGAAGCTGAGGTTGCTCCGCAAGTCCTCGCAGGCCCGCAAGGTCAGGGCCAAGGTTGAGGTCACCGACGGCTACGGCGAGCGCGGAAGGGTCACCAAGAAGCTGAAGCTGAAGCTGCGGTCCTGACGGCCGGCCCGGGGGCCCCGGATCACTTGGGGGAGGGGGTCCCAGCCGATGGGCGCGGCTGGTTTCGAACCAGCGACCTCTCGCGTGTGAGGCGAGCGCTCTCCCACTGAGCTACGCGCCCGGGATCCGGGGTGCGGATGATACGAGGCAGGCCGCGGGCGGCGGCTCTCAGCGGAGGCCGATGCCGCCGCGCTCGACGCTGGCGCGGGATGACTGCTGGCGGCTGATCCGCCGCTTGGCGGCCCGGAAGGAGATGCCGCCGCTGCCGGACGTCCCCTTGCTATCGGCGGGGGCGACGCCGCCCTTGCCCGACTTCTTCCGATCCGGTCCGCCGTCGGTCGGCGGGGTGGGATCGGGGTCGGGCTTGGCCGGGCCGCCGGCGCCGGTGCTCGGGCAGCGCAGCGAGTAGACGGTGCGGGCGGCCCTGAACGGCTTCGTCTCGGAGTGGGCCCAGGAGAGGTGCAGGTGGTGGCCGCGACCGTGGCCCCGGTCGCCGTTGTAGCCGACCCAGCGGAACGGCGCCCGCGGCTCGTTCTGCTTCGGCTCCGCCCAGCGCGCCAAGCGGCCGACATCGCGCCAGCTGCCGCCGGCGGCGCGGTCGGGAACGATGTCGAGCGCCAGGCCGAGCGGGTGCTCGCCGTTCTTCGAGTGCACCGGGTCCTCGGAGTAGCCGTCGGTAACGAAGATCCTGTACTTGCGGACGAGCATCTTCACGTCCCGCAACAGGCGGCGGTCGATCCGCTCGCCGGGGAACCCGGGAACGTCGACGAAGCGGCCGCCGCCGACCGTCTTGCAGAGTCCGGCTCGATCCGCTCGCTCTTCATCCTCCCGGCCGCGAGCGCGGCGAAGGCGGCCGTCGCGAGCACCGCGCAGAGCAGACCGAGGATCGCTTTTCGGGTCGTGTGAGTGATCATCCCTACCTGCCCTCAGTCGGCGGCCCCGGCCCGATGCTTGAGGAAAAGGCGACCTGGGCTCGGTCTTGCGGCCAGCGGGCGGCCGCTGCCGGTAGGATTCAGGGCGGACCGTGCTGAGCGGGGAATTAGCGGTGCCCTTTACCCGCAATCCGCTCTAGCGGGGCTGAACGCCCGCCCGAGGATCCGGCCTTCGGGGCCAGTACGCCGCGGGCAGCGTTGACGGCCAGGTCCTGCGCAACGTCGGCCCGCGAATCAGGTCAGGTCCGGAAGGAAGCAGCCTTAAGCGATCGCCGCCGAGTGCCGCGGATCAACCTGGCCCGAGCAAGCCACGGCGGGCACGCCCGGGGGCTCTCTTTCGAAGGAGGGCTGCACGGTCCTGCCTGGACGCGCTGCGGCGCTGCGCGGTGCTTGTCATCGGGCCTTGCCCGTACCGGAGTACGGGCTGCAGCCCTCTTTCTCGCCCCGCTTGGCCGCAGCGCGTCCAGGTCGCTGGAGTCCATCGCTGCGGCGCTGCGCGGTGCTTGTCATCGGGCCTTGCCCGTACTGGAGTACGGGCTGCAGCCCTCTTTCTCGCCCCGCTTGGCCGCAGCGCGTCCAGGTCGCTCGCTCGCCGCGCTCGCATCGGGAGCCGTGATCGAGGTCTGAGATCGGGGAAGCCCGGGGGCGTCCGCGGCGGGTCTAGACTCAGGCCGGTGAGCGAGCAGTCCCTCTATCGCCGTCATCGTCCCCAGTCGTTCGATCAGGTGGTCGGGCAGGAGCACGTGGTCCGCACCCTGCGCAACGCGCTCGAGCGCGACCGGATCCACCACGCTTATCTGTTCGTCGGCTCGCGCGGGACCGGCAAGACCTCGATGGCGAAGATCCTCGCCCGCTCGCTGAACTGCGTCGAGGGTCCCACCCTCGAGCCGTGTGGCGAGTGCGAGTCCTGCCGCTCGATCGCCGCGGGGACCTCGCTCGACGTGATCGAGATGGACGCCGCCTCGAACCGCTCCGTCGACGACATCCGCGATCTCCGCGAGCGGGTCTCCTACGCCCCCGCGGCGGGCGGCTGGAAGGTCTACATCCTCGACGAGGCGCACATGCTCACCCGGGAGGCCTGGAATGCCTTCCTGAAGACGCTCGAGGAGCCGCCGCCGAACACCGTCTTCGTGCTCGCGACGACCGAGCCGCAGAAGGTGATGGCGACGATCGTCGATCGCTGCCAGCGCTTTGACTTCAGCCGCCCTACCCCGGAGAACATCGCCGAGGTAGTGAGCCGCGTGGCCGCGGCCGAGAAGATCTCGATCGACTCGGCGGCGGTCGGCGCCGTCGCCCGCGCCGCCAACGGGAGCTTCCGCGATGCGCTCGGCACGCTCGACCAGCTGGTCGCCTACAGCGGCACCGAGATCGCGACCGAGGACGTGCTCGAGGTCCTCGGGCTGGCCGACTCCGACCTGCTGTTCAGCGCCGCCGATGCGGTCGCGGCCGGCGACGGCAAGGCGGTGCTCGGTCTGGTCGCCGATCTAGCCGGCTCGGGCCGCGACCCGTCGCGGTTCGCGACCGATCTCGTCGCCCATCTGCGGCAGCTGCTGGTGATCGGCACGATCGGCGAGGTACCCGACCACTTCTTCGTCGCCGAGGAGGAGGCGGAGCGGCTCTCGGCCCAGGCCCGAAGGCTCGACGAGATCACGCTGCTGCGGACGATCGACGAGCTCTCGGCGGCGATCGCCGCGGTTCGCGAGGGCGACGATCCCCGGATGACGGTCGAGTTGGCCCTGCTCCGTTCCGCCCGCCCGGAGCTCGATCCCTCGAGCGCCGCGCTCGCCCAGCGCCTGGAGCGGGTCGAGCGCACCCTGCGAGGGGAAGCGGCGGCCGCGGACCCGGCGCCGGCGCGCCCGGACCCCGCAGACCAGGGCGACCGCGAGGGCGACCGCGCGCCGGCTGCAGAGATGTCGCGAGCCGGCTCGGATGCGGTTGACGAGGGGCCGTCGGCGACGAACCCGGTCGAGGTGATCGCGCAGGGCGCGGTTGCGACCGCCGAGCAGGTCCGGACGCGGGTCGAGGAGGTCCGCACCGAGGTCGAAAGCAGAGTCGAGGCGACGGCCCAAGCCGCCGGGGAGGCGATCGACCTCGAACGGCTCGCGGGCCTCTGGCCGGCGATCGTCGACCAGGTCAGGCACTCGGGCTCGGAGTTCCTGTCCGCCGCATTTCAGGCGGCACGCCCGGTCGCCGTCGATTCGGAGCGCTCGACGGTCGAGATCGGCTTTCCCCCGAGCGCGGCGTTCAACAAGCGCAAAGCCGAGGCGAAGGAGAACCGCGAGCGTTTCTCCGAGGCGCTTCGCACCGTCGTCGGCGAGCGGCTCAGCCCGAGCTACGTGATGCTCGACGAGGAGCCGGACTCCGAGCCGGCCGGAGCAGATCCGGTCGCCGAGCGGATCGACGAGCGTGAGCTGGTCGATCGCATCAAGGCCGAGTTCGACGCCGAGGAGCTGATCGAGCACCCCCCAGATGACGACAAACCAGAGGACGCCGAGGAGGGCGAGAGCTGATGACGCGACGCAAGGGAATGCCGGGTGGTATGCCCGGCGGCGGGCCCGACATGGGCGCGATGATGCAGCAGGTCCAGCAGATGCAGGCGGACATGCTGAAGGCGCAGGAGGAGCTCAAGGACGAGATCGTCGAGGCCTCGGCCGGTGGCGGCATGATCAAGGTGACGATCAGCGGCGACCTCGAGCTGCGCTCGGTCGAGATCGACCCCGACGCCGTCGACCCCGAGGACGTCGAGATGCTTCAAGACATGGTGCTTGCGGCGGTCAACGAGGCGTTGCGCGCCGCTCAGGAGCGGGCGAACAACAAGCTCGGCGGCGTCACCGGCGGGCTCGGCGGGCTCGGCCTGCCGGGAATGTAGGGCGCTTGTACCCTGCCCCGGTCGAGAGGCTGATCTCCGAGCTCGGCAAGCTCCCGGGGATCGGCCGCCGCACCGCTCAGCGCCTCGCCTTCCACCTGCTCCGCCAAAGCGACGAGGAGGCGCTGGCCCTCGCCGACGCGATCCGTGAGGTCAAGGGATCGATCGAGCTCTGCAGCCGCTGCTTCAACCTCGCCGAGAGCGGCCGGCTCTGCATGATCTGCGAGGACGAGCGGCGCAGCGACAGCGTGATCTGCGTCGTCGAGGAGCCGCAGGACGTGATCCCCGTCGAGCGCACCGGTGAGTTCCGCGGGCGCTACCACGTGCTCGGCGGCGCCCTCTCGCCGATCGACGGGATCGACCCCGACGACCTGAGGATCGATGAGCTCGTCGAGCGGGTCACCGGCTCCGACGTCGAGGAGGTGCTGATCGCCACGAACCCGACCACGACCGGCGAGGCGACGGCTCACCACCTAGCCGAGCTGCTCCGCGGTCAGGTCAAGGTCACTCGTCTCGCCAGCGGGTTGCCGGTCGGCGCCGACCTCGAGCACGCCGACGAGGTGACCCTCGGCCGGGCGCTCGCCGGCCGGCGGACGCTGGGCTGATCCTCGGGGTGCGGGGTCGGCTCAGCGGCTGCGGCGTTGCGGGTTCGAGCTCGTATCCCGGTTTCGGTTCGGGTTGCTGAACAGCGCCACGCCGAGCGAGAGCAGCAGGGCAGCGAGTCCGGCGAGCATCAGGATCAGCCCGACCGTGTCCATGTCGACGCCCGAGATGTCGAAGTTGGTCGCGAAGCGGAGAATCGCTCCGACCGCGATGATGAAGATCGGCCCACCGATTGAGACGTACATAGCCCGACCCTAGCGGGCCGCGGTGCGATCTGATCGGACGCCGGGTCCGCCGCGAGGGATCGCCCAAGCGCGGCGCTCTATCCTCCCGGCCCGGATGCCCGCCACCGCCGGAAAATCGCTCGTCGTGATGAAGTTCGGCGGCACCTCGGTTGCCACCGCCGAGGACATCAAGCGCGCCGCCGGTCGGATCGTCGCCGCGCGCGAGCAGGGCAAGGGCGTGGTCGCCGTGCTCTCGGCCCGCGGTCAGACGACGGACCAGCTGCACGCCGCCGCCTATGAGATCTCGGACGCGCCGCTGCCGCGCGAGATGGACATGCTGCTGTCGACCGGTGAGCGGATCTCCTGCGCGCTCTGTGCGATGGCGATCTGGGACCTCGGCCACTCGGCGATCTCGCTGACCGGCTCGCAGGCGGGGATCGTCACCGACTCGCTGCACACCAAGGCGCGGATCCTCGACGTGCGGGCGGATCGGATCCAGGCGGCCCTCGACGACGACAACGTCGTCCTGGTCGCGGGCTTTCAGGGCGTCTCGACCGACTCCAAGGACGTGACGACGCTCGGGCGCGGCGGCTCCGACACCACCGCGGTGGCGCTGGCGGCGGCGCTCGAGGCCGAGGTCTGCGAGATCTACACCGACGTCGCCGGCGTCTTCAGCGCCGACCCGCGGATCGTGCCCGATGCGCGCAAGCTGAGCGTCGTCTCGTTCGAGGAGATGCTGGAGATGTCGGCCTCGGGGGCCAAGGTCCTGCAGCTCCGCAGCGTCGAGTACGCCCGCAACTACGGGATCCCGATGCACTGCCGGTCCTCGTTCGAGGACGGCCCCGGTACCCTCGTCGTCTCGGAGGAAGAAACCATGGAACGACCGCTCGTGACAGCAGTGACCCACTCGGACGACGAGGCGCGCGTGACGCTCGCCGGTGTCCAGAACGAGCCCGGCGTCGCCGGCCGGATCTTCACCGGCCTCGCCGAGGCCAACGTCAACGTCGACGTGATCATCCAGAACGAGCCGGTCTCGACCGAGCACGGCGCCGACCTCTCGTTCACCGTCACCGGCGACGACCTGAAGCCGGCGATCGAGGCGATCGAGGCGATGGACATCAAGGGCGGCGAGATCCTCACCGACGAGTCGATCGGCAAGGTGTCGGTGGTCGGCGCCGGGATGCGCAGCCACCCGGGCGTCGCGGCGAAGGTGTTCGCGGTGCTCGGCGAGGCGGGCATCAACATCCACATGATCTCGACCTCGCCGATCAAGATCAGCTGCGTGATCGCCTCCGATCAGGTTCCGGACGCGGTCCGCAGGCTGCACGAGGCGTTCGGGCTCGGGGAGGACGCGGTCCGGCGCGAGGAGCCGACGGGCATCCATCACCGGCCGACCGTGGCCTGAGCGGTAGCCGGTTCTTTCCCTTACCCTCGTGGCATGAATGCCCGCGAGCTCAGGGTCGGGGTGCTGGGCGCGACCGGCGCCGTCGGCTCGACGATCCTGCAGGTGCTGGCCGAGCGCTCGTTCCCGGTCGCGGAGCTGGTGCCGTTCGCCTCAGAGCGATCCGCGGGGCGGTCGATCTCGTTCGCGGGCGGGGAGATCGAGTGCGTGGCGCTCAGCGACGAGACGATCGCCGGGCTCGACCTGGTGATCTCCTCAGCGGGCGGTGCGGTCAGCGCCGAGTGGGCCCCGCGTCTGGTCGCGGCCGGCGCCGTCGTCGTCGACAACACGAGCTTCTGGAGGATGCACGAGGACGTGCCGCTCGTCGTCAGCGAGGTCAACCCCACCGACGCCGACGCCCATCGTGGCCTGATCGCCAACCCGAACTGCTCGACGATGCAGATGGTGGTCGCGCTGAAGCCGATCGCCGACGCGGTCGGGCTCGAGCGCCTCGTGATCTCCACCTACCAGTCGGTCTCGGGGACCGGTCAGAAGGCGATCGATGAGCTGCGCGCACAGACCCGGGCCGAGCTCGACGGCGAGCCGGCGGCGGCGCACGTGTATCCCCACCGGATCGCCTTCAACGTGCTGCCTCAGGTCGAGGTCTTCAAGGAGGGCGACGACTACACGACCGAGGAGCGCAAGCTGATGGCCGAGACGCGGAAGATCCTCGGCGCCGATCAGGCGGATCTCGGGATCTCGGCGACCTGCGCCCGGGTCCCGGTCTTCGGCGCGCACTCCGAGTCGGTCAACGTGCAGACCCGCGAACCGCTCTCCCCAGAGCGCTGCCGGGAGTTGCTGAGCGCGGCGCCGGGGCTGATCGTGCGCGACGACCCAGCGGCCGGCGTCTATCCGATCGCGAGTGAGGCCGCGGGCCGTGATGAGGTGCTCGTCGGCCGGATCCGCCGCGACCCCTCACACGATCGCTGCCTCAACCTCTGGATCGTCGGCGACAACCTGCGCAAGGGGGCTGCGACGAACGCGGTCCAGGTTGCCGAGCTGCTGGTCGAGCGCGGCCTGGTCCGCGTTCCCGAGCCCTCGCTGGCCGCGGCCTGAGCCGGGCACCGTGCTGATGCCGGGACGCGGGCGTTGATCGCAGCCTACGCATCGCTGCTCGTGATCGTCGTCGCCGCGGCGTTGATCGGGCAGGCTCTGGTCTCGATCTCGCGCGGCGTCCGCCCCGATGCCCCGATCGGCTTTCAGTGGATCGCTCCCGCGGTCGGCCTCGGGGCGATGCTCGTGCTGGCGGGTGTCGCCGCGCGGCTCCCCGGCCACGGCTGGACCGCGCTTGCAACTCTGCTCGGCGCCGGGGCCGTCTCGGCCTGGTATCTGCGGCGCCGCATTCGCGGGCTCGCTGACGACCTCGCACTCGCGCTGCCCGTGCTCCTGCTCACCTCGCTCGCCGCCTCGCTCCCCTTCCTGATCGCCGGGCAGGTCGGGATCCTCGGTGCCGGGCTGATCAACGACGACATGGCCTCGCACCTCCTGATCGCCGACTACGTGCGGGAGCCGTCGGGCTTCGTCCCGAGCTTCGTCAAGGGTGGCTATCCAACCGGCCCACACGCGGTCGTGGTCGCGCTCAGCGAGGGCCTCGGTGCCGATCTGGTCGAGGTCTTCGCCGGGTTCACGATGGCGCTCGCTCCGCTCGCCGGCCTGCTGGCGCTGGGCCTGCTCGGCGGCGACCTCTCTCGAACCCGCCGGGTGCTCGGCGCGACGATGGTCGCGGTCGCCTACCTCGCCGCCTCCTACCTCGCGCAGGGGGCGTTCAAGGAGCCGCTCCAGGCGCTGATCCTGATCGGCTTCGCTGTGCTGCTCGCCCAGCTGGTCGGGATCAGAACCGCGGACGAGCCCGATCTGCCCGCCTCGGGTCGCACCCGGCCGATCGTCCGGGTGCTGCCGCTCGCCGTGCTCGCCGCCGCCAGCGTCTTCAACTACAGCCTTCCCGGCCTGCTCTGGATCGGCGCGGTCGGCGCGCTCGTCCTCGCGACCAGGGTCTGGGTCGTGCGGCCGGCCCCGAAGCTCCCACCGGACTGGCGCTGGCGATTCGCCCCCTACCTGGTCGGCGGCCTGCTCGTGGTGCTGCTCGCCACGGTCCAGGAATGGAGCCGGATCGCGGACTTCGCCCGGCTCGAGGCGCTCAATCCCGACCGCTTCGGCTCCGACCTCGGCAACCTCAAGGGCTCGATCTCCCCGCTCGAGGCGCTCGGGATCTGGCCGACCGGCGACTACCGGACCGCGGCCACCGATGCCGGCCCACCGGCGCTCGCCTTCTACCTGGGGTCGGCCGTCGCCCTGGCGGCGCTCGTGCTCGGACTCCGCGACGCCCGCCGGCGCAGGCTCTACGCCCTGCCGGCAGCGCTGCTCGCGATCACGCTCGTCTGGGCGGTCACGGCGATCTTCAGCACGCCCTACATCGCGGCCAAGGCGCTCGCGATCGCCGCCCCGGTGGTGATGCTGATCGCCGTCCGCGGGGTGCTCTCCGCGCGCGGGCCGGCGGCGACGGCGCTCGCCGTCGTCTTCTTCGCCGCCGCCGGCGCATCCAGCTTCCTCGCGCTGCGCCAGGCCTCCGTCGGCCCCGACGATCATGCGAGCGAGCTCGCCGAGGTGCGCGCGGTCGTCGAGGGGGAGGAGGTCCTGTTCCTCGGGCGGGACGACTTCATCGCCTACGAGCTCGCCGGCTCCGACGAGGTCACCGGCATCGTCACGAACTTCTACTCGGTGGCGGAGGCCCGTCCCCGCTTCCAGCGGGGCGAGGGGGGAGGGGAGAAGTTCGACATCGACGCGGTCTTCCCGAAGACCCTCGATCAGTTCCGCTACATCCTCGCGACCACCGGCGGGCCCGCCTCGAGCCCGCCGCCCCGGTTCGAGCCCGTGGTCGAGACCGAGAACTACGTCCTCTGGGAGCGGACCGGGCTGGTCGGGAGGCGCAAGACCCTCGACGAGGGGATCGCTCCCGGCGCCGTGCTCGACTGCGACGTCGGGACCAACCGGTCGGTGGCGGGCGGCAAGGGCACCGCGCAGGTCTGGGCGAAGGAGCCGGTGATCCTCGCCCCGGAGGAGCGCTCGACGCCCGGGACCGGCGTCGTCGACTGGCAGCCGACCGACAGCCCGAGCGACGGGCGGGCGGCGAGCCAGACCCTCGAGCTCGGCAAGGGGCGCTGGCTGATCTCGCTGCAGTACGACAGCCGCCGGCCGCTGCGCGTGAGCGCGCCCGGCTTCGGCCTCGATACGGAGCTCGATCCGAATCTCGACTTCCGCGTGACCCCCGAGTCAGCGACCCCGTTCTATCCGGTCGGTGAGGTCGAGCTCGATTCGGCGGCTGAGGTCGAGGTCGTCGTCGAGCCCGCCCGCCCGAACGCGCTCGCCCGGCTCCTGCGGGCGCCGAATGAGGCCCATCTCGGCTCGCTCTCGGCGACGCCGCGGGACGTGATCAGCAGGATTCAGCGGCGTCAGGTGTGCGGGCGCTACGTCGACTGGTACCGGGCCCGATGAGCGACTTCGACGTCGCCGTGGTCGGTGCGGGCCTCGCCGGCCTCAGCGCCGCCCGGGCGCTGTCGGCTGCGGGCCGCAGCGTCGCCGTGCTCGAGGCCAGCGACCGGGTCGGCGGCCGGACCCTGAACCACAGCTTCGCGGACGGCACGATCGTCGAGCTCGGCGGCCAGTGGGTCGGCCCCACCCAGGACCGGCTCTACGCGCTGGCGGCCGAGCTCGGCGTCGAGCACTACCCGACCTGGGACGAGGGCGACAACCTGCTGCAGCGCGACGGCAGGCTGGTCCGCTACCGGGGGGAGAGCTTCGGGCTGCCGGCGCACGTGCTCGCCGACCTCGGCCTCGCCCAGTGGCGGATTGATCGGCTCGCCGGCTCGATCCCGCTCGAGGCCCCATGGTCGGCCCGCCGCGCGGACCGGCTCGACTCCGAGACCGTCGCCTCCTGGCTGCGTCGCAACGTTCGGACCTCACTCGGACGCGCCTTCCTGCGAGTCGTGGTCGAGGCCGTGTTCTCGGCCGAGCCGGAGGACATCTCGATGCTGCACTTCCTCTTCTACCTGCGCTCGGGCGGCAGCCTCGATCTGCTCACGCGCACCGGCGGCGGGGCCCAGGAGTCGCGCTTCGTCGGCGGCTCACAGGAGATCTCAATTCGGCTTGCGGACCGCCTCGGCGACGCGGTCCGCCTCGAATGCCCCGTGCGCTCGATCGCCCAGGACGAAGATCGCGTCACGCTCGCCGGCGAGTGGGGCAGGATCAGCGCTCGGCGGGCGGTGGTCGCGATCGCGCCGGCGGTGATCGGCCGGATCTCCTTCGACCCGCCGCTCAGCGGCCGGCGCGCCCATCTGTACGCGAGGATGCCGCCCGGCTACGTGATCAAGTGCAGCGCCCGCTACGAGCGCCCGTTCTGGCGCGACGCGGGCCTCAGTGGCCAGGCCGGCAGCGCCACCCACGCGCTCGCGATCACCTTCGACAACTCGCCCCGCGACGGCTCCTGCGGCGTCCTGATGGGCTTCCTCGAGGGTGGTCACGGCCGCCGCGCCGCCGCGCTCGACCCGGGCGCGAGAGAGGATCTCGTGCTCAGCGGGTTCGCGGGCTACTTCGGTCCCCAGGCGGGCGATCCGCTCGAGTACGTCGAGCAGGACTGGGCCGAGCAGGAGTGGATTCGCGGCGGCTACGGCGCCCACCTCGGCCCCGGCACCTGGACCCACTACGGATCGCTGCTGCGCGAGCCCGAGGGGCTGGTGCACTGGGCCGGCGCCGAGACGAGCCCGGTCTGGAACGGCTACATGGACGGCGCGGTCCGCTCCGGCGAGCGGGTCGCCGCCGAGATCGCTCAGTCCCCGTAGTCCTCGATCGAGTCGATCACGCGGGCGGCCAGGGCCCGGAAGAACTCGTTGCGGGTGACGACGGCGTGGATCCGCCCCTCGGTCGCCACCGGGATCACCAGCACCCGGTGATGGAGGAAGAGCTCCGCCAGCTGGGTGTCCGAGTACTCGTCGGCGACGACGACCTGGTCGGTCGTCAGGTAGTCACGGATCGGCTCCTCCGAGCAGTCCAGCCGTCTATCGATCACCTCGTCGATCGTGCGCGAGATCACCGCCGCCGAGTGCAGGGTCCCGACGTAGCCCGGGAACAGCGCGCTGAAGAACTCGCGCTCGCCGAAGATCCCGGCGAAGCTGCCGTCCTCCTCGACCGCGGGGAGCGCCGGGAGCCCCGACTCGATCACCCTGCGGGTCGCCGAGCCGACCGGCTCGTCCGCGGGCAGCGGCTCCACCTCCTGCATTGTCTGCCTCACCAACGAGTCGGGCACCGACTCACCTCCCTGCCTCTCATGCGATGTACCGCAGTGTCACATAGGCGGTGGCGATCAGCAGCGTGACCATCGTCACCGGGAAGCCCACTCGGAAGAAGTCGATGAAGGTGATCGGCTTTCCGGCGCGCTGGGCAAGGCCCGAGGCGGCGACGTTCGCGGCGGCGGCGATGATCGTCATGTTGCCGCCGAAGTCCGCCCCGAGCGCCAGCGCCCACCAGTAGGCGTCGTCGTCCCCATCGTTGATCGAGTCGACCACCGGGATCATCGCCGTCGTGAACGGGATGTTGTCGACGACGCCGGAGCCGATCCCCGAGATCCAGAGAATGCCGAGCAGCTCGGCGCTGCGGTCCCCCTGGGTGACGTCCTTGATCGCATTCGCGACCTCCGCGATCGCCCCGGTGTCCTCGAGCGCTCCGACCATCACGAACAGGGCCAGGAAGAAGAACAGCGTCGACCACTCGATCCCCGAGAGCGTCTCCTCGAGGTTCTGTCGGGTCACCAGCAGCGCGACCGAGGCGCCGGCCAGGGCGACCGTTGCGGGCTCGATGTGCAGGGCCTGGTGGGCGAAGAAGAGGATGATCGTCCCGATCAGGACCGGGCCCGTCCGCTTCAGCTCGCCGGCGTCACGGATCGAGGAGTCGGCGTCCATCTCCATGACGAACTCGCGGTTTCGCTCGGGGATCTGCAGCCGCCGCCTGTAGACGGCGTAGAGCATCCCGATCACGACGAAGAAGGTGACGAACACGACCGGTGCCAGGTTGGTGAGGAAGTCGTTGAAGCTGAGATCGGTGGCGCCGGCGATGATGATGTTCGGTGGGTCGCCGATCAACGTCGCGGTGCCGCCGATGTTGGACGCGATGATCTCGATCACGATCAGCGGGATCGGGTCGACGTCGAGCGCGTCGGCCAGCAGGAAGGTGATCGGGACCATCAGCAGGATCGTGGTCAGGTTGTCGAGGAAGGCCGAGAGCAGGGCGGTCGTGCCCGCCAGCGAGATCACCACCCAGAACGGCCGGCCCTTCGAGAGCTGCCCCGCCTTGATCGCGATCCAGTCGTAGACCCCGGTCTCCTGGGTCAGGTAGACGAGGATCATCATCCCCGCGAGCAGGCCGATCGTGTTGAAGTCGATCGCCTCGACCGCCAGCTCCTGGTCGTACTCGGAGCCGACGAAGAGGACGACGATCACCGCCCCGAGCAGCGCGACCTTGGTCCGGTTGACGCGCTCGCTCGCGATCACGGCGAGCGCGACGATGAATGTGATTACAGCTACGGCCATCTACGCGCGCGGCCGGGCGGGGCCCGGCCAACGCGGTCATGAGTCTAGTCCGGCGCCGCCAGCCGCCGCAGGAACGGCGGCACGGTCAGCGTGGTGACGATCGACATTCCGACGATCGCGGCGAACAGCTCGGTGTCGACGACGCCGCTCGCGGCCCCGATCCCGGCGACGATGATCCCGACCTCGCCGCGCGGGACCATGCCGACCGCGACGATTCGGCCCTCCCGATGTCCGAGGTTGCGGGCGCCCGGCCAAGTCCCGATCAGCTTCGTGACCGCAGCGAGCGCGGAGAGCCCGACGACCAGCAGCAGGGTGCCGGCCTCGATCAGGACGTTGAGATCGAGCTGGAGGCCGATCGAGGCGAAGAAGAACGGCGGGAAGAAGGCGTAGAGAGGGGCGATCTCGTCCTCGATCGGGTGCTGCTCCTTGGTCTCGGCGACGATCATTCCCGCGAGGAACGCTCCGATCACGGCGGCGAGGCCGATCTTCGCGGCGATCGCCGCGATCCCGAGGCAGAGGATCACCGCCGGCAGCAGCGGCGACTCGGCGAAGCGCGGTGCGTGCAGCAGCTGCGGCATCCGCCGCATCACCGCGGTCCCACCGAGCGCGAAGACGGCGATGAAGCCGAACGCGAGCGCCGCCGAGACGGCGATCGAGGCGACGTCGATGCCGCCCTCGGCGGCGATTCCGACGGCCACCGCGACCAGCAGCAGGGCGAGGATGTCGTCGATCACGGCGGCGCCGAGCACCGTGCGCGCGGCCCGCGTCGCGAGGATCCCGAGCTCGGCGAAGACGGCCGAGGTGATGCCGACGCTGGTCGCCGCCAGCGCCGAGCCGATGAACACGCTGGTGGCCGTGCTCTCGCCAAAGATCAGCCCCGCCGCGGTCCCTGCCGCGAACGGCAGGATCACCCCGCCGACGCCCGCCAGCCCGGCGTTCGCCCCGACCTCCCGCATGTCCGAGAGCTTGGTCTCGAGCCCGACCCAGAAGAGCAGGAAGACGACCCCGAGCTCGGCGAACACCTCGACCGTCTCGCCCGGCTCGACGATCCCGAGCACCGACGGGCCGATCAGAAGCCCGGCGAGGATCTCCCCGATCAGCGCCGGCTGGCCGATCCGCTTGAACAGCTCGTCGCCGAGCTTCGCGGCGAGCAGGATGATCGCCAGATCGGCGACGACGCCCGCGACCGGGCTCTCCGCTGCCAGCGGCAGGCTCAACATCGCGGGTTCCGCGGGGGCTTGGTCATACGAGCGTCAGGCCGGGCGGGATCGCGGGCGAGGCCGGGCCTCAGGCGAGCGCCGCGACCCGGTCCTCGACGGTCACGGTCGAGGCGATGTGCTTCGGCATGCCGAGCTGCTTCGGCTCGAAGCCGAGCGCCAGGCCGACCAGCTGCGGCAGGTGCAGAACCGCGAGATCGAGGTCGCGGCCGACGACCTTCGCGGCCTCCGGCTGCTGCATGTCGAGATTCAGGTGGCAGAGCGGACAGGGGGTGACCAGACAGTCGGCGCCGGCGTCGATCGCGTCGCCGACGTGAGTTCCCGCCTGGCGCAGCGAGGTCTCGCGGTTCATCGTGATCACCGGGAAGCCGCAGCAGCGACGGGCGCCGTCGTAGTCGACGACCTCGCCACCGAGGGTGCGGATCACCTGCTCGAGGTAGAGGTCGCGGTCGGGATGCTGGTCGTAGCCGAGGCGGCTCTTCGGGCGCAACACGTAGCAGCCGTAGAAGGGGCCGACGCGGAGGCCGCTGAGCGGCCTCTTGACCTGCGCGGCGAGCCGCTCGAGCCCGTAGTCCTCGACCAGCAGCCAGAGGAAGTTCTTGTTCGTCCAGCCGTCCTTCGCCTTGACGTACTCGATGCCCTCGGGCTTCAGGGTCTCGTTGATGTGATCGCGGTAGGCGGAGTCCGCATCGAGCCGCTCCTGGCACTCGCTCTGGGCGCCCTGGCAGGTCGAGCAGATGTTCATCATCGGCAGGTCGGTCTGCTGGGCGAGCGCGAAGGTCCGCGCGTTGAGCGAGTCGGCGAGCTCCTGGTTGTGCTCGGCGATCACCCCCGCACCGGAGCAGTTGGCGCGGTCGAGCGTGACCATCTCGATCCCGAGGGCCTCGGCGGTCAGCTCCATCGAGCCGTGCAGCTCCGGGGTGAAGCCGCGCGAGACGCAGCCGGGCCAGTACGCAACCTTGATCTTCTCGCTCATGACAGCTCCTTCGGCTCGTCGGGCTCGGGGGCGATCGCTGCCGCCGGGACATCCTCGGCGCCCGGCGCGCCGTCCTCTTCTCCGCCCTCGCCGATGATGTAGAGATTGAGCTCCTCGCGGCTCTCCTCGGTCCGGGCATAGATCCGCTCGACGTGCTCCTGCGCATCGCCGGGCAGCTTGTGATGGACGCCGGGAATCAGCTTCGGGATCGAGCGCATCTTGCCGGTGCGAATGCCGCGGATCGCCGTCGGGATCGACTGGAACAGGCCCTTGATCGCGGACCTGCTCGGCAGCAGCTTGCCCTTGACTCCCGGCGCGTAGGACTCCTGCAGCAGCAGTGACTCGTCGAGGGTGCCCTTCTTCTCGATGTTCTTGGTGAAGGCGAGCTCGTGATTGCGGCCGTGGTTGACGTCCTCGATCTCGAAGTCGTGTCCGGCGATCCGGCGCAGGCGCATGATCTGGTTCATCGGCGCGACGCCCTTCGGGCAGGCGTCGATGCAGCTGAAGCAGTGGGTGCAGTCGTAGATCCCGTGCGGATCGTTGGCGAGGTCGTAGAGGCGCTCCTCGTGCTGGCCGTCTCGGGGGTCGCCGATGAACCGGTAGGCCTTGGCCAGCGCCGCCGGACCGATGAAGTCCGGATCGGCCTCCATCGACAGACATGCGGAGACGCAGGCACCGCACTGGATGCAGGCGACCGACTGGGTGACATCGACCATCGCCTCGGGCGGCACGATGTGCTCGCGCTCCGGCTCGGGCCCGGTCGGCATCAGCCAGGGGGAGACCCTCCGGTACTTCTCCCAGTGGGTCGATTCCATGTCGGTCACGAGGTCCTTGATCACCGGCATGTTCGCCATCGGCTCGACCGTGATCACCGTCTTGCCGGCCCCGTTGGCCCCATTCCCCGTAGCCGTGCGCTCGGCCTCGGCCGCGGCTTCGCCGAGCTGCGTCTTGCATGCAAGGGTGGACTGGCCGTTGACCTTGACCCCGCAGGAGCCGCAGATCGCGGCGCGGCACGAGCAGCGCACCGCGAGGGTGCCGTCCTGGTCGTTCTTAGCCTGCAGGATCCCGTCGAGGACCGAGAGGGTGTCCTCCAGCTCGACGTCGAACTCCTCCCAGTAGGGGCCCGCGGCGACGCCGTCCTCGGGCTCGGGCTGGAATCGGCGGACCTTGAGCGTGTACTCGGCCATCTCCTAGTAGGTCCTCTCCTCGGGTTGCCACTGGGTGATCGTGACCGGCGACTCGCTCAGCTCCGGGCCGGCGCCGTTCCGGGACACGTCGATGTGCTTGAGCCACTCGGCGTCGTTGCGCTCCGGGTAGTCGGTGCGGTACTGGGCGCCGCGGCTCTCTCTGCGCTCGAGCGCGGCGAGGCAGGTGCACTCGGCGTTCTCGAGCATGTTCTGCAGCTCGAGCGCCCCGAGGACGTCCTGGTTGAAGATCGTGCCGCGATCGTCGATGAAGGCCGACGCGGCCTCCTCGGTGAGCCGCCTGACCGTCTCGAGCGCCGACTGGATCCCCTCCTCGTCGCGGAATACCGCGACGTGGCGGTCCATCGTCTCGCCGAGCTCAGCCTTGATCTCGGATACGCGGCGGCCGTCCCGGTCCCGGCCGATGATCTCGTCGATGCGGGACTGCTCGGCGCGCAGGACCGAGTCGCTGACCCGCGAGTGGTTGCGAGCCTTGGCCCGCTCGGCGGCGTCCTCGCCCGAGCGGCGGCCGAAGATCAGCGTGTCGAGCAGCGAGTTGGCGCCGAGCCGGTTGCCGCCGTGTACGGAGACGCAGGCGACCTCGCCCGCTGCGTAGAGACCCGGCACGTTGGTGCGTCCCCAGATGTCGGTCTTGACGCCGCCCATCGTGTAGTGGTTGCCCGGCTTGATGCGAATCGGCTCGCGGGTGATGTCGACCCCGGCGAAGTCGCGGCCGACGAGGACGATCTCGCGCAGCGCCTCGTGAATCCGCTTGCGCGGCACGACCGTGATGTCGAGCGCGACGGTGCCGTCCGGGAAGCCGCGTCCCTCATCGATCTCGGTCTGCTCGGCGCGGGAGACGACGTCACGGGAGGCCAGCTCCATCTTGTTCGGCGCGTACTTCTCCATGAACCGCTCGCCCTTGGCGTTGAGCAGGTGCGCGCCCTCTCCGCGGGCTCCCTCGGTGATCAGAAAGCCCTTGCCCGCCAGGGTCGTTGGGTGGTACTGGATCATCTCCATGTCCATCAGCTTCGCCCCGACGCGGTAGGCCTGGGCGATCCCGTCCCCGGTGCAGATCAACGCGTTCGTCGTCGGCTGCCAGACCTGGCCGTTGCCGCCCGTTGCGAGGATCACGCTCTTCGCCTTGAACACGTCCATCGACCCGTCCTTGATGTTGCGGGTCACGGCGCCGACGCAGTTGCCGTCGTCGTCGAGCGCGAGCTCGCTGGTGAACCACTCCTCGTAGCGGTCGATCAGATCGGAGTACTTCATCAGCTGTTCGTAGAGCGTGTGCATGATCGCCTGGCCGGTGATGTCGGCGACGTAGTACGTGCGCGCCTTCGAGGCGCCGCCGAAGGCCCGCGTGCCGAGCGTCCCGTCCTCGGCGCGGTGGAAGGTGACGCCGATGTGCTCGAGGTGGAGCAGCTCGTCCGGCGCCTCTCTGCACATGATCTCGATCGCGTCCTGGTCGCCGAGGTAGTCGGATCCCTTGATCGTGTCGAAGGCGTGCGACTCCCAGCTGTCGTCCTCGTCGAGGGCGGCGTTGATCCCGCCCTGGGCGGCGTTCGAGTGCGAGCGGACCGGGTGGACCTTGCTGATCAGCCCGACCGAGACACCGGCCTCGGCGGCCGCGAGGGCGGCGCGCTGGCCGGCGAGTCCGGCTCCGATTACGAGTACGTCGTGCTCAGGCATTGGTGGGACCGCGACTGACACGGCGTCGAACCGCGGGCTTTGGATTCTATGCAGCCGGGGCCCCGGGCGCCGTCCGCCACGTCCCCCGCTTGACAGCTCCGCCGACCGGGTCTAGGTTGAGATCGTGCCTTTGCGTACAGCGTTTGCGACGGCGATTGCCACGCTCGCTGCGGCGGCGCCGGCCTCCGCCGCTGTCGGTGACGTCGAGTACCGCGACTGCCTCAGCGGCGAGCTCAACCTCGCCGCCTGCACGCCGGTTGCGGGCGCGACCGCCGACGGGACCGACAGCGGCCTCAGCAATCCGGCCGCCGTCGCGGTCGGCGTCGGCGGCTCCTCGCTCTACGCAGCCAGCCGCGGGGACGCGGCGGTCGCCCGCTTCGATCGCGCGGTCCGTGGGGCGCTCAGCTACCGCGACTGCATCGGAGCCGACTCCAACGCCCCCTGCACGCTGATCCCGGGCGCCGTCATCGAGGGCACCGGCACCGGGCTGCAGCAGGCCGAGGATCTCGCGGCGAGCCCCGACGGCGCCCATCTGTACGCGTCCTCCGGTCCGGCCGACGCGATCTCGCGCTTCGCGATCGGCCCCGGGGGTGAGCTCGCCTACGTCGGCTGCGTCAGCGCCAACACGGCGATCGCCGGCTGTTCGAAGACACCGACGGCGACGGCGGCCGGCAGCGACAGCGGAATGGACAACCCCGAGGGTCTCGTGCTCAGTCCCGACGGCCGCTTCCTCTACGTGGTCAGCGCCAGCGACGGAGGCATCGCCTGGTTCGCCCGCGGGCCCGGGGGGGCCCTCGCCTACCGCGGTTGCATCAGCGCGGACTCCGATGCGACCGCCTGCGGACAGCTTCCGTTCGCTGCCTCCGAGGCTGACGAGACGGGGTTCGGCTCTCTGCGCGAGATCGCGATCAGCCCGGACGGCCGATCGCTCTACATCGTCTCCGACGCCGACGAGGCGATCGCTCGGTTCTCACTCCGCGCCGACGGCTCCCCGAGATTCCGGGACTGCGTCACCGGCCAGACGACGATCCTGCCCTGCGAGCCGATCGCCGGCGCCAATCCGACCGGCGCCGACACCGGCCTGCGCTCGCTGGTTGACGTCAGCGTCAGCCCCGACGGCAACTCCGTCTACGCGGTCAGCGACGGCGACAGCGCCCTCGCCCACTTCTCGCGCGATCCGGGCAGCGGCAAGCTCAGCTTCCGCGGCTGCCAGACGGGCGACAGCGACGTCGCCTGCACGAAGGTCCCGGCGGCGACCTCTGGCAACGCGACCGACAGCGGCATGGAGTTCCCGACGGTCGCCCGGGTCGCCGCTGACGGGCGCTCCGTCCACCTCGCGGCGACCAGCGACGACGCGCTGACCAGCTTCGATCGCAACCCGCGCACCGGCGGGCTGAGGTTCGCCGGCTGCATCAGCGGTCAGATGATCGCCGCCTGCGAGCCCAGCGCCGGGGCGACCGCGACCGGCGAGGACAGCGGCCTCGACGGTGTCCGGCCGCTCGCGGTGAGCGCCGACGGATCCGCCGTCTACCTGGGGGCCCAGGCTGACAGCGCCGTCGCCCGCTTCAGCCGCGAGCCCGACGCCGCCGGCCCGAAGCTGAAGCTGAAGGCCCGCCGCAAGCAACGCGGCCGCCGGATCAAGGCGCAGGTCGAGTGCCGGAACGAGTTCTGCCCCCTGGTCAGGGTGAGCGGCAAGCTCGTCGTCAAGGCCGAGAAACGTCGCACGATCTCGCTGCGGGCGGTGCGGCTGCGCGACCTACAGGCGGGCGCCACGGCCACCGTAAAGCTGAAGCTCGACAAGCGCAGCCGCCGGCTCGTGCGCCGCGCCGGGGGCGCCAAGGTGAAGCTCGTCGCCCGCGCCGGCGACCTGCTCGACAACCGCGCCGCAAAGCGCAAGCGCCTCGGGCTGCGGCCCTGAGGCCGATCCCGCGGCCGGAAGCCTACATCGGCTCGATCGCGCCGCCGCGGGCGCGGAGCTTCTCGAGCATCGCGTGCCGGTAGTCGGCGTTCATCTCACCGATCACCTTGATCGAGATCTCCTGCGGGCAGGCCGCCTGACACTCGCCGTGGTTGGTGCAGCCGCCGAAGCCCTCGGCGTCGTGCTGGCGGATCATGCTGCGGACGCGATGCAGGTGCTCGGGCTCGCCCTGGGGGAGCGAGTTCAGGTGAGCGACCTTCGCCCCGGTGAACAGCATCGCCGAGCCGTTCGGGCAGGCGGCGACACAGGCGCCGCAGCCGATGCAGATCGCCGCGTCCATCGCGTGCTGCTGGACCTCGGGGTGGATCGGATGCGAGTTCGGCTCGGGCTTCGGCCCCGAGGTCACCGAGATGTAGCCGCCGGCCTGGATGATCCGGTCGAAGGGGCTGCGGTCGACGACCAGGTCGCGCAGCACGGGGAAGGCCGAGTTGCGGAACGGCTCGACCGTGATCTCCTGGCCGTCGCTGAAGTCGCGCATGCGGACCTGGCAGGCGGTCACCTGGCCGGGACCCTGCGGGTATCCGTCGATCAGCAGCGAGCAGCTTCCGCAGATCCCCTCGCGGCAGTCCGAGTCGAAGGCGATCGCCCGCCCGCCGGAGCTGATGATGCGCTCGTTGAGGATGTCGAGCATCTCGAGGAACGAGGCCTCGGGATCGATGCCCTCGACCTCGTGCCGCTCGAAGCCGCCGTCGTCAGCATCGGTCTCCTGCCGCCAGATCCTCAGGGTGAAGTTCACTTGTAGCTCCTGGTCGTCGGTTCGACCACCTCGAAATCGAAGCGCTCGTGATGCAGGCTCGGGTCCGAGTCGGGGCCCTGGTACTCCCAGATCTGGGCGTGAGCGAAGCCGGCGTCGTCGCGGACCGCCTCGCCCTCCTCGCTCTGGTGCTCCTCCCGCAGATGACATCCGCAGGACTCGTCGCGCTCGACCGCGTCGACGCACATCAGCTCGGCGAACTCGAGGAAGTCGGCAACCCGCCCCGCGTACTCGAGGCTCTGGTTGAGGTCGGCCGCGGAGCCGTCGACCCGCAGGTCGCTCCAGAAGTCCTCGCGGATCTCGCGGATCTCCCCAATCGCGCTGTTCAGGCCCTCGGCGTCGCGCGTGATCCCGCAGCGGTCCAGCATCACCTCGCCGAGGCGGCGATGGAAGACGGTCGCCGGGGTGCTGCCGCCGACGTCGAGCAGACCCTCGAGGCGGGAGTCGCAGCGCTCGCGCATCTCGGTGAACTCGGGGCTCCCGGGATCGACCGAGTCATCGACGCCGGCCAGGTAGTCGGTGACGCAGTGCGGGAGGATGAAGTAGCCGTCGGCGAGGGCCTGCATCATCGCGCTCGCCCCGAGCCGGTTGGCCCCGTGGTCGCTGAAGTTCGCCTCCCCGATCGCGAACAGCCCGGGGATCGTCGTCTGCAGCGTGTAGTCGACCCAGAGGCCGCCCATCGCGTAGTGCGGGGCCGGGTAGATCCTCATCGGCGTCTCCCAGGGGGACTCCCCAGTGATCCGCTCGTACATCTCGAACAGGTTCCCGTAGCGCCCGGCGATCGTCGCCTCGCCCCTGTCGCGGATCGCGTCGCGGAAGTCGAGGTAGACGCCGCGGCCGGTCGGACCGACTCCGAGCCCGTCGTCGCAGACGATCTGCGCGGCCCGCGATGCGACGTCACGCGGGACGAGGTTGCCGAAACGCGGGTAGCGCTCCTCGAGGTAGTAGTAGCGGTCGGCCTCGGGGATCGCGGACGGCTCACGTGATTCATCGGGGTCGCGCGGCACCCAGATCCGGCCGTCGTTGCGCAGCGACTCGCTCATCAGGGTGAGCTTCGATTGGTAGTCGCCGGACTGCGGGATGCAGGTCGGATGGATCTGGGTGAAGCAGGGGTTCGCGAACCCGGCGCCGCGCTTGTAGGCGCGCCAGGTCGCCGTCACGTTGCAGCCCATCGCGTTCGTCGACAGGTAGTAGACGTTGCAGTAGCCGCCGGTGGCGAGCACGACCGCGTCGGCCGCGTGCGCGGTCAGCTCCCCGGTGACCAGGTCGCGGGCGATGATGCCGCGGGCGCGGCCGTCGACGATCACCAGGTCGAGCATCTCGTGCCGGGAGTTGACCCGCGCCTGCCCCTCGGAGACCTGCCTCTGCAGCGATTGGTAGGCGCCGAGCAGCAGCTGCTGGCCGGTCTGGCCGCGGCAGTAGAAGGTGCGCTCGACCAGCACCCCGCCAAAGCTGCGGGTCGCCAGCAGGCCGCCGTACTCGCGGTTGAACGGCACGCCCTGCGCGACCGCCTGGTCGATGATCTGGGTCGAGAGCTCGGCCAGTCGCCAGACGTTGGCCTCGCGGGCGCGGAAGTCGCCGCCCTTGATCGTGTCGACGAACAGGCGGTGGATCGAGTCGCCCTCGTTCGCGTAGTCCTTGGTCGCGTTGATCCCACCCTGGGCCGCGATCGAGTGCGCCCGCCGGGCCGAGTCCTGGTAGCAGAAGCACTGCACCTGGTAGCCCATCGCGGCGAGCGTCGAGGACGCGCTCGCACCGGCGAGGCCGGTGCCGACCACGATCACGTTGTAGTCGGCCCGGTTGCGGGGCCCGACGAGTCGGTGGCCGTCGAGCCAGTTCCGCCACTTCTCGTCGATCGGGCCCGGGGGGATCTTCGGGTCGAGGGCGAGGCTCATGGGACGAGGACCTCCTGCACCGGCTCGGAGGCGGAGTCGGGCTCGGGCAGCGCCCCGGTGATGATCGCGATCGGGATCGCGGCGAAGCCGAGGGTGATCAGCACCGCCGTGGCCGTCGCCCCGCGACGAAAGCTCGGGTTGCGGTTCGGCTTGTCGAAGCCGTGGGTCTGCAGCACGCTCCACAGCGCGTGCAGCAGATGGAAGCCGAGCACGACCACGGCCGCCACGTAGATCACGACCAGCCACCACTCCTGGAAGGCGCCGTAGAGATTGGCGTAGACGGTGCCCGCTGCGAGCGGCGTCGGCTCGATCGTCCGCGTCGTGAACTGAAGGACGTGAAAGACGATGAAGGCGAGCAGGAAGAAGCCGCTATACGCCATCGTCCGCGAGGCGATCGAGCGCTGGATGCGCTTCGCGCTGCGGTGGCCCTCGGGCCGGGCCATCCGATTGCGCGCGATCAACTGGGAGACGCCGACGACGTGGACGACCAGGGCGGTGAGCAGCACCACCCGGACCGCCCAGAGGACTCCGTCGCGCGGGATCAGCGGCTCGCCGAAGGTCCGCAGCCACTCCGCGTAGGTGTCGATCGCCGCCGCCGAGTCGCCGCCGTTGCCCTGCAGGGTCTTCAGGTTGCCGAGCATGTGCAGGATCACGTAGGCGGCGAGGATCACGCCGGTGACGCCGACGATCAGCTTCTTGCCGACCGTCGAGCGCCAGACCTCGGTCAGCCAGCGGAGCCGTGGCTGCCGGCCGGTGCCCTCGGCCTTCGCGAGGCTCGGTGCCTGGGAACTGGAGCCGCTGGGTGTGGCGTTGTTCGGCATCGACGCGGCTCGATTCTATTCCCCGCCGGGCGCCGCGCCCTCAGGCTCCCTGGGCTCAGCCCGAGAGGCTGCCGTCCGGGTGCTCGCCGCCGACCGCATCGCGGAGCGCGCGGCCGACCTGCTCGAGCGTGATCACCCCCGATAGGCGTCCCTCGGCATCGACCGCGGCAAGTGCCCCGAGCCGACGCAGCTCGGCGTTCCCGAGCAGGCTCTCGAGCGGAGCGTCGTCCCGGACCCGCTGCTCGGCGGCGTCGGAGGCCGCGTCGAGCAGCTCCGAGACCGGCTGCGAAGCGCGACTCAGCTCGGGCACGGCATCGGCGGCGCCGCGATTGACCAAGCCGACGAACCGGCGGCCAGCATCGACCACCGGGAACCACGGCCACTGGTAGCGGAGGAAGTACTCGTCGAGCGCGATCTCGACGCTCGCGTCGCCGGGGATCGCGACCGGCTCGGCGTCCATCACGTCGGCCACCGAGACGTCGCCGATCCGCTGGTCGAGCTCGTTGCGGACCACCGTCGCGCGGGCGGACTGCCCGAGCATCCAGCCGATCACCGCGAGCCAGAGGCCGGAGATGAAGTAGGGCGTCGTCAGCATCAGCAGCACGCCGCCGCCGATGAACAGGAAGGAGAACCCCTGGCCGAGGCGGGCGGCGAATGCGGTCGCGCGACCGCGGTCGCCGGTCACGCGCCAGGCGATCGCGCGGGCGACTCGCCCGCCGTCGAGTGGGAAAGCGGGGAGCAGGTTGAAGAGCAGGATCAGGGCGTTGACGTTGGCGAGCCAGGCGAGCACGGCGCCGGCACCGCTGACCCCCGCGGACTCGTTGAACGAGGCCGCCTCCCAGAACGAGGCTCCCTCGATCGCGCTGCCCACCGCCAGGCACGCGAGCGTGATCACCAGGGTCGCCGCGGGCCCGGCGATCGCGACCCGGAACTCCTCGCCGGCGTTCTTCGAGTCCCGCTCCAGCGCCGCGATCCCCCCGAACATCCAGAGGGTGATGTGGCTGATCCCGATCCCGTTGCGGAGCGCGACCCACGCGTGGCCGAGCTCGTGCAGGAGGATCGAGCCGAAGAACAGCAGGGCGCTGATCACGGCCAGCGCGTAGGGCTGGAACGAATCGTCGCTCGCCCCCAGCAGGCTCCGGTAGAAGCCCGAGAGCAGCCAGATGATCAGAAACAGGACCGCGAACCAGGTCCAGTCCACCCCGATCGGGATCCCGCGGACGTGAAACAGCGTGTAGTTGCCCCGGCGTGGCATCTCGGCCTCGATTCTAGAGCGGTGCAGGGGCGGGCCTGAAGCCGTGCCCGGCCTTGCACGGCCGGGCCGATCGCCCCGGCCGCCACGCCACCGCCCAGGTGGGTCAGGCCGGGTCGCTGAACTCGGCGCTGCGCCCGGCGATCGCGGCCTCGACCGCGGCGAGTTGGTTCGGGGAGCCGAGCAGCTCGCGCTGGAGCTCCTCCTCGAGCGCGAGCGCCTCGGCCGCGGGCGCGTTCCAGGTCCGCTCGAACAGCAGCTTGTCGCGTCGGATCGCGTCCGGCGAGCGCTCCGCGATCTCGGCTGCGAGCTGCTCGGCCGCCGTCAGCGGCTCCTCGCTGAGGCGGGTGACGAGGCCGAGCTCGAGCGCCTCCTCGGCTTCGACGATCCGGCCGCTGAAGGTGAGCTCCTTGGCGACGTCGATCCCGACCAGCCGCGGCAGGCTCTGGGTCAGGCCCATGTCCGGGATCAGGCCCCACTTGATCTCCAGGACCGAGAGCCGCAGGTCGGGCGCCGCGATGCGGATGTCGGCCGCGAGGGCGATCTGACAGCCGCCGCCGAGGCAGTTGCCCTGGACCGCAGCGATCACCGGTACCGGGAGCTGCTGCCAGCCGTAGGCGACGCGCTGGAAGTCGTTGGCGATCTCCCCGTCGCGGCGCAGAAAGGAGTCCTCGATCGGGCGCCCCTCGGCGAGCACGCTCTGGAAGTCGAGCCCGGCGCAGAAGCTCCGCCCCTCGCCGGAGAGCACGACCGCCCGCACCGAGGGATCGTCGCTGAGCTCGTCGATCGCGTCGTTGAGCGCGTCGAACATGCGGTAGTCGAGGCCGTTGTGTCTGTCCGGCCGGGCCAGGACCACGTTCGCGACGTGGTCCGAGGTCGATACGCGGACGCGTTCGCGATCGCTCATCGGGCCGGTGCGTGTCGGTCGATGATCGCGCCCAGGTCCGCTGCCGCCGGCAGGGTGCCGAAGGCGTAGCCCCAGTCGCCGTCGAGCCGGGTGGCGCAGAAGGCGTCGGCGACCGCCTGATCACCGAACCGGAGCAGCAGCGAGGCCTGCAGCGCGAGCGCCATCCGTTCGACCACGCGCCGCGCCCGCGCCTCGATCCCCTCCAGCTCGGTCAGCTCCCGGCGGGTCGCGTCGGCGAACGCGTCCAGGCGCCGGTCCTCGCCCGAAGCCGCGCCGACCTCGGCGAAGAACGCCTCGACGGCATCGGGGCTCTTGACCATCGCCCGCAGCACGTCGAGAGCCTGGACGTTGCCGGAGCCCTCCCAGATCGACTGCAGCGGGCTCTCGCGGAACAGGCGCGGCATCGGGGACTCCTCGACGTAGCCGTTGCCGCCGAGGCACTCGAGGCACTCGACGGCGTGGGACGGCGCCCGCTTGCAGATCCAGTACTTGAGCACCGGCGTCGCCAGCCGCCGGCGGGCGGCGGCGGCATGCTCGCCGGCGTGGGCCTCGTCGAACTGTCGGGCCAGCCAGATCGCGGAGATCGTCGCCGCCTCCGACTCGACCGCGAGGTCGGCGAGCACGTTGCGCATCAGCGGTTGGTCGATCAGCCGCTTGCCGAAGGCGGAGCGGTGCATCGCGTGCCAGATGGCCTGTGCGAGGCCGAAGCGGATGCCGGCGGTGGATCCGAGGACGCAGTCGAGCCGCGTGTGGTTGACCATCTCGATGATCGTCGCGACGCCGCGCCCCTCCTCGCCCAGCAGCTGTGCCCAGGCGCGGTCGAACTCGACCTCGCTCGAGGCGTTCGAGTGGTTGCCGAGCTTGTCCTTGAGGCGCTGCAGGTGCAGGCGGTTGCGCTCGCCGTCGGGGGTGAAGCGGGGCATGAAGAAGCACGAGGGGCCCGCGTCGGTCTGGGCGAGGACCAGGAACGCGTCGCACATCGGCGCCGAGCAGAACCACTTGTGGCCGGTGAGCTCGTACTCGGCCCCGGGGCCGCCGCCGTTCAGCGGGACCGCGGCGGTGGTGTTGGCGCGGACGTCGGAGCCGCCCTGCTTCTCGGTCATCGCCATCCCGCACATCGCGCCGGTCTTCTCCGCGGCGGGAATCATCCGCGGGTCGTATTCGAGCGAGGTGAAGCGGGGCTCCCACTCGGCGGCGATCTCCGGCTGCGTTCGCAGGGCCGGGATCGCCGAGTAGGTCATCGAGACCGGGCAGCCGGTGCCCGCGTCGGCGGCGCTGACACACATGAACGCTGCCGCCCGGGAGACGTGCGATCCGGGCTCGGGCTCGCGCCAGGGCGACGCGTGCGTCCCGTTCGAGACATGGAGGCGCATCAGATCGTGGTATGCGGGGTGGAAGCGAACCTCGTCGATCCGGTTCCCGAAGCGGTCGTGGGTCGTCAGCGTCGGCCGATGCTCCTCCGCCTCGAACCCCCAGCGGATCGCCTCGGCGCTGCCCGCCGAGGCGCCGACCCGCTCGATTCGCTCGACCGCGAAGTCGCCGCCCTCGCGGCTCACCGCCTCGCGCAGCACGCGGTCGCTGCTGAACGGGTTGTAGTCCTCCAGCGGCAGCGCCTGATTGCTGACCTCGTGCCCGGCCCCGCTCACGCGGTCGATCGTAGCCATGCCGCACATCATCCCACGCCGCAGCCCCTCGATAGGCTGCGGCGCCCACGTCCAAGCCCCGGGAGGAAGCGTTCAGATGGAGAAGATCAAGGTCCGGAACCCGATCGTCGAGCTCGACGGCGACGAGATGACCCGGATCATCTGGCACTTCATCAAGGAGCAGCTGATCCTGCCCTACCTGGACGTCGACCTCCGCTACTACGACCTCTCGATCCAGAAGCGGGAGGAGACCTCCGACCAGATCACGGTCGACGCCGCCCACGCGATCCAGGAGCATGGCGTCGGCGTCAAGTGCGCGACGATCACGCCCGACGAGGCCAGGGTCGAGGAGTTCGGCTTGACCGAGATGTACCGCTCGCCGAACGGGACGATCCGCAACATCCTCGGCGGCGTCATCTTCCGCGAGCCGATCGTGATCTCGAACATCCCGCGCCTGGTGCCGGGCTGGACCGAGCCGATCATCATCGGCCGCCACGCCTTCGGCGACCAGTACCGGGCGACCGACCTCGTGGTGCCCGGCGAGGGAACGCTGACGATGACCTACACGCCCAGGGACGGCTCCGAGCCGGTCGAGCTCGAGGTCTACGACTTCCCCGGCGGCGGCGTGGCGCTGTCGATGTACAACCTCGACTCCTCGATCCGCGACTTCGCCCGGGCCTCGATGCGCTACGGGCTCGACCGCGGCTACCCGGTCTACCTGTCGACCAAGAACACGATCCTGAAGAAGTACGACGGCCGCTTCAAGGACATCTTCGCCGAGGTCTACGAGACCGAGTTCAAGGACGCCTTCGAGGCCGCCGACATCACCTACGAGCATCGGCTGATCGACGACATGGTCGCCGCGGCGCTGAAGTGGGAGGGGGGCTACGTCTGGGCCTGCAAGAACTACGACGGCGACGTGCAGTCGGACACGGTCGCCCAGGGCTTCGGCTCGCTCGGGCTGATGACCAGCGTCCTGATGACCCCCGACGGCGACACGGTCGAGGCCGAGGCGGCGCACGGCACCGTCACCCGCCACTACCGCGAGCACCAGAAGGGCAATCCGACCTCGACCAACCCGATCGCCTCGATCTTCGCCTGGACGCGGGGCCTCGCCGCCAGGGCGCGGCTCGACGGCTCCCCCGAGGTCGCCACCTTCGCCGAGACGCTGGAGCGGGTCTGCATCGAGACCGTCGAGAGCGGCAAGATGACCAAGGACCTGGCGCTGCTCGTCGGCGGCGGGCAGGAGTGGCAGACGACCCAGGAGTTCCTCGCCTCGATCGACGAGAACCTCGAGCGGGCGATGGCCGCGGCGACCGGGTGATCTAGCCTCCCGGCCGCACTTCAATCCCCGACCCCAACACCGAGGAGGACGATCCCTTGAGCACCCCCGTACGAGTAACCGTCACCGGCGCCGCCGGGCAGATCGGCTACGCCCTGCTGTTCCGCGTCGCATCCGGCCAGATGCTCGGACCCGAGGTGCCGGTCCATCTCAACCTGCTCGAGATCCCGCAGGCCGTGAAGGCTGCCGAGGGCACGGCGATGGAGCTCGACGACTGCGCCTTCCCGCTGCTCGCCGGGATCGACATCTACGACGATCCAATGCAGGCGTTCGACGGCTGCGGCGTCGCGCTGCTGGTCGGCGCCAGGCCGCGCGGACCCGGCATGGAGCGTGGCGACCTGCTCGAGGCCAACGGCGGCATCTTCAAGCCGCAGGGCGAGGCGATCAACGCCGGCGCCGATGCCGACGTCCGGGTGCTGGTCGTCGGCAACCCGGCGAACACCAACTGCCTGATCGCGATGAGCCACGCGCCCGACGTCCCGGACGAGCGCTTCACGGCGATGACCCGGCTCGATCACAACCGGGCGATCAGCCAGCTCGCGGCGAAGACCGGCGCCTCGGTCTCCGAGATCACGAGGATGACGATCTGGGGCAACCACTCGGCGACCCAGTACCCGGACATCTTCAACGCCGAGGTGGCGGGCGAGAGCGCCGCCGAGCGGGTCGACGACCAGGCCTGGATCGAGGACGACTTCATCCCGACGGTGGCGAAGCGGGGCGCGGCGATCATCGATGCCCGCGGGGCCTCCAGCGCGGCCTCGGCCGCGAACGCCGCGATCAGCCACATCCACGACTGGGTCAACGGCACGCCCGACGGCGACTGGGTCTCGATGGCGATCCCCTCGGACGGCAGCTACGGCGTCGAGGAGGGGGTCATCTCCTCCTTCCCGTGCAGCTGCTCGGGCGGCTCCTACGAGATCGTCGAGGGGCTCGAGATCAGCGACTTCTCGCGGGCCCGGATCGACGCCTCGGTGGACGAGCTCAAGGAAGAGCGCGACACGGTGCGCGATCTCGGGCTGATCGGCTGAGCCCGGGCCGACCCTAGGCCAGCGCCGCACACACGGCGCGGCGCTCGGCCCGGCGCAGGGCGGGGAGCAGTGCGTCGTCGACCTGCGTGGAGATCGTGAAGGTGAGCGAGCGCCGCCCGTTGCGGCTGGCGGCGATCAGCTGCGTGTAGCCGAGGATCGAGCCGGTGTGGCCGAAGACCGTGCCGCAGTTGGTCTCGTAGCGGAACAGCGCCAGCCCGGCCGAGTTCTTCCCGGGGCCCTTCGGCGAGGACCCGGCGCCGGGGACGAAGGTGTACTGCGCTTCGCGGGTTGCGCCCTCGAACAGCCGGCCGCCGGTGTAGCCACGAACGAACTTGCTCAGGTTTCCGGGGGTCGAGACGATCCCGCCCGAGGCCCAGGCCCAGCCGCCGAAGGCGACCACGTTGGTCGCGTCCTCGATCGCGCCGCTGGCGAAGTAGCTGTAGCCGTGAATCGCCGGCTCCTCCACGGCCAGCATTGGGGACAGCACGGAGCGGCCCATGCCGAGCGGCTTGAAGACCTGGCGCCGGAGCGCTGCGGGGTAGTCGTCGCCCGTCGCCGCCTCGACGATCAGCCCGACCGCGATGTTGTCCGAGTTCGAGTACTCGTAGTCGGTCCCGGGCGTGAAGTTGAGCGGCTCACCGGCCACGTAGCCGAGCAGTGCCCGCGGATCGGGCGCGAGCTCCGGCGAGGCGGCGACGGCCTCCCGGAAGGCCTGGCTGCCGGTGAAGTCGGGCAGGCCGCTGGTGTGGTTGAGCAGCTCACGCAGGGTTATCCCGTGCCAGGAGATCGGCTGGTCCGGCAGCCAGTCGCCGATCGTGTCGTCCAGGGCCAGGGTGCCCTCGGCGACGAGCGAGAGCGCGACCCCACCGGAGATCGCCTTCGAGGTACTCGCGATCCGCATCCGCTGGCGGGCGGTCGCGCGGCGGTCGCGTGCGAGGTCGGCGACGCCGGTGCGATAGACCTTGCGCTCGGCGCCGCGCTGGAGCACGGCGATCACCAGCGGCGGCCCGCCGATCGGCTCGGTCAGGTCGCGCATCGAGCTCAACAGCTGTCGATCCGCCGCCGTGCGCTCGGAGGCTGAGGAGTCGGCCGCCACTGCGGCTGCGGCTGCGGTCAGCAGTCCGGTCGCGGCGCCGAGCAAAGCGATCGCGAGGACCATGCGGGCGGATCTTGGCCTCATCGAGCCGATTCTCGCACCGCGCCCGGCGACCCACGCCCCCGACGAATGAACCGTTCGGGGGCCCCAGGCCCACGAAAGCGTTCACGCCCGGGCCGGGTTCACGCCCGGACCCCCTTCGAGTGAACGGTTCGGCGGCTTCCGGCCCACCAAAGCGTTCACGCCCGGGCAAGCGTTGATGCTCCCGGGTCGGTCGGGCCGGCGGTCACCCGGTCACGTGACCGGGTAGTAGCCCTTGCCCTCCTTGCGGACGCGGCCGTCGGCCTCGAGGCCGGCCATCACCCTGTAGACGTAGTTCGGCTTGATTCCAAGCGCCCCCGCGATCTCCGGCGCGCCGGCCCCGGGGTGATCGGCGAGGTACTTGAGCGCGTGGTCGGCGCGGGTCCCGCCGCGCCGGCGGCGGCGTCGTTTGCCGGTGGCGCCGACGGCGGAGCCCTTGCTCGATCCGCGCGGCCTGCCGGGTCCCCTGCGGGAGCCGCCGCGGAGTCCCGCCAGCGCCTGATCGATCTGCTCGAGCTCCGCGGTGAGCTCGCTCCGCCGCGCCTCGAGCAGCGATCGAGCTTTGTCAACGGCAGTTGCCGTGGCCATGGATGCCCTTTCGGTCGGGGTTACGGTGGGCCCGGATGTCCGAGCCGGCCGACCTCAGAATAGCGAAAGTGTGGAATTCCACACTTTGCGCGAGCTCTGCCCTCGTGCGCTACTCGACCTTGCGGCGCCGCGGCATTGTCTGGAACACCGCGTCCCAGAGCGGGGAGGAGACGCCGAAGCCAAAGCGATGGTCCTGGAAGTGGTGGCGCATGTGCCCCTCGCGCAGCCGCTTTCCGAACTTCGTCTTTGGCGTTGCGTGATGCAGGTAGAAGTGTGTGTAGTCGTACACCAGGTACCCGAGGATGAAGCCGGCGAACAGCGGATAGGCGGCCGGGGTGCCGAAGATCAGCGTGAACAGCCAGAAGAACAGGGCGGCGAGCGGGATCGCGACCGCGGGCGGCATCACCAGCCGCAGGGGATCGTTCGGGTGGTCGTGGTGAACGCCGTGGATGATGAAGTGGAGTTGATCGCCGCCCCTGAAGCTCGGCTGCCAGTGGAACACGAGTCGGTGCAGCCAATACTCGGTCAGCGTCCAGATCAGAACGCCCGCGGCGAACAGGCCGACGATCGAGAGCACTCCGTAGCCACCGTCGAAGCCGGCCCAGACGCAGATCGCCACGACCGGGACGAAGACGATCGCGGGGATGCTCGGGTGCACCCTCGAAAAGAAGTCGAGGATGCGGTTCTGAAAGAGCGGCGGCGAGGCCGCGAGTCGCTCTGTGCGCTCGTGCGCCATGCACAGATTGTAAACCCCGGGCGGGGTGGCGTTACGTCTCGGCGGGGGATGCTTGGGCCGCCTTCAATCGCCGGCGACCTTCGCGATTCCCGGCTCCCCAAAGAGCGGGTTGCTTGCGCCTTAGTGCGGGTTTTGCGACAAACCGCGGGGCCCGGCCCAGACCGCTATTTGCGCGGTGGCCGCCCACGCGCTGATCGCTTCCGTGCCAGTCTCGGGCCCGCACCGCAATCCGACGAACCGAGGGGGACCGAGTGAGCCAGAGCCAGTCGAGCGCAGCAGCGACGGGGGCGAGTCGCCGCCGCAAGGTGAAGCCGAGCTGCGGGGACTGCTACTTCGGGCGGCGGATGCTCTGCGCGCTCGAGCTCGACGAGCCGTGCTCGACCTTCCGTCCGCACTCGCCCGACGGGCTCGTGCCCCCGACCCAGCCGGCCCTGCTGATTCGATCCGAGCCGCCGCGGGGCGCGACCGAGGCCGCCCCGGCACTGCCCGCGGCGGCCTAGCCGGACCCGGCCGCCGGGCGGGCCCGCGCCGACGCCTCGCTGGCCGTAGAGTCCCGGCAGTGCGCCTCACCGTTCTCGGCAAGTCGCCCGCCTGGGAGGACGCCGGCGGCGCCTGTAGCGGCTACCTCGTCGAGGAGGGCGACTACACGCTCCTGATCGACTGCGGCAACGGGGCGCTCGGCAAGCTCCGCGAGAGGATCTCCTATCGCGAGCTCGACCAGATCCTGATCAGCCACATCCACGCCGACCACTTCCTCGACCTGGTCCCGCTCGGCTACGCGCTGACCCTCGGTGGGCCCAAGCGCACCGGCCCGGGGTCCGCCCGCGAGCGGCTGCCGCTCGCGTTGCCCCCCGGCGGCAGCGAGGCGCTGCGCACGCTGGTCGCGATCTGGGGCAGCGACAAGCTGATCGACAGCGCCTACGAGCCCGCTGACTACGACGTCGACGGCCGACTCGAGCTGGGCCCGCTGCCTGTTCGGCTGCACGAGGTGCCTCACTACACGCTCACCCACGCGGTCGAGCTGATCGCCCCATCCGGTGGCCGCCTCGTCTACGGCGCCGACTGTCGTCCGAGCGAGCGGCTCGAGCGCGCCGCGGAGGGCGCCGAGCTGCTGATCGCCGAGGCCACCCTGCGCAACGCCGACGACGAGCCCGGTCCGTTCGAGCGCCGCGGCCACATGAGCGCCGCCGAGGCCGCCGAGCTGGCGGAGCGGGCGGGCGTCGGCCGGCTCGTGCTCACCCATTTCTCCGATCAACTCGATCCCGAGCGGGTTCTGGCAGAGGCCGAGGCGCGGTTCTCCGGCCCGGTGGATCTGGCCGCCACGGGCTCGAGCTGGGAGCTGTAGCTCCTGCCCCCGATATCGGACTCGATTAGTCTGGAGCCGATGGCGAGGCAGCCGGAGCTACTGGTCAACATCGAGCGGATCCGTCGGGAGATGGACGAGTTCTTCGGCGACGCCTGGTCGCGGGTGCCGACGGGAGGACGCCGGCCGGGCGCCTTCGCACCGCGGGTCGACGTCTACTACTGCAAGCCCGAGGAGTCCGGACGAGGGCCGCGGGCGATCGTCAAGGCGGATCTCGCCGGCGTCGATCCAGACGCGGTCAGCCTCGAGATCTCCGGTCGCGAGCTGATCATGTCCGGCTCGCGGCCGGTGCGCGAGACCGAGGGGCGCGCCTATCAGCAGGTCGAGATCCCGACCGGCGCCTTCCGCCGGGTGATCGAGCTCGGCGTCGAGGTCGTCGCCGAGGAAGTCACGGCGACTTTCGAGGACGGCATCCTGAGGATCGAGCTACCGGTGAAGGTGGCGGAGAAGTCTGCCCGGAAGGTGCCGATCGAGCGGGCCGATTGATGGCCGAGTTCGGGGAGACCGAGGCGGGGCCCTCGATCGAGATCGTCAGCGGCGATCAGCTCGAGGAGGCGATCCGATCGACGAGCGGGCTCGCGCTCCCGGAGGCGTTGCCGGTGCTGCCGCTTCGCGACATCGTCGCCTATCCCGGCACGCTGACGCCGCTGGCGGTCGGGCAGGAGCGCTCGATGCGGCTGATCGATGACGTCCTCAGCGGCGACCGGGCGCTGACCCTGGTCGCCTCGCGTGACCCGGACGTCGAAGAGCCGGGCCCCGAGCAGCTGCAGTCGGTCGGCGTCGCCGGGGTCGTCGCGCGGATGATGAAGGTGCCCGACGGAACGATCAGGATCCTCGTCCAGGGCACGCAACGAGTCGGGATCGGCGACTACGTGCAGACCGAGCCGTACCTCGTCGCCCGCGTCCGGGAGCTGCCGGACGTGGTCGACGAGGGCAAGGAGCTTCAGGCGCTGACTCGCAATGTCCAGGCCACCTTCAGCCAGATCATCGAGGAGATCCCGTACCTGCCGGAGGAGCTTCAGCTTGCGGTCGCCAACGTCGAGGACCCCTCGGCCCTCTCGCATCTGATCGCCGGCGCCCTGCGGATCCCGACCAGCGACAAGCAGGAGCTGCTCGAGCAGGTCGACGTCGGCGCCCGCCTGCGGAGGCTGGTCGAGATCCTCGCCCATGAGCTCGAGGTGATCCAGCTCGGGACGAAGATCCAAAGCCAGGTCCAGGAGGGGATCGACAAAGGCCAGCGCGAGTACTACCTGCGGGAGCAGCTGAAGGCGATCCAGGAGGAGCTCGGCGAGGGCGACGAGCAGGCGGCGGAGGTGAAGGAGCTGCGCGAGCGGATCGAGCAGGCCAAGCTGCCCGACTACGCGGCGAAGGCGGCCGAGCGCGAGCTCTCGCGGCTCGAGCGGCTGCCTCCCGCCGCCGCCGAATACGGCGTGATCCGCACCTACCTCGAGTGGTTGATCGAGCTGCCCTGGAGCGCGACCACCGACGACAACCTCGACATCGAGCATGCCCGCGAGGTCCTCGACGCCGACCACTACGACCTCGAGAAGGTCAAGGACCGGATCCTCGAGTACCTGGCGGTCCGCAAGCTGAAGCCGGACTCCAGCGGCCCGATCCTCTGCTTCGTCGGCCCTCCCGGCGTCGGCAAGACGAGCCTCGGCCGGTCGATAGCCTCGGCGCTTGGCCGCGACTTCGAGCGGATCTCGGTAGGCGGGGTCCGCGACGAGGCCGAGATCCGCGGCCACCGGCGGACCTACATCGGGGCGATGCCCGGGACGATCATTCGCGCCCTTCGCGACGCCGGCTCGAAGAACCCGGTGTTCATGATCGACGAGATCGACAAGATGGGCGCCGACTTCCGCGGCGACCCGGCGAGCGCGATGCTCGAGGTGCTCGACCCCGCGCAGAACGACACGTTTCGCGACCACTACATCGACCTCGATTTCGATCTCTCGGACGTGATGTTCATCGCCACGGCGAACGTCCTCGACACGATTCCGGGGCCGCTGCGGGACCGGATGGAGGTGATCCCGCTCTCCGGCTACACGCTCGACGAGAAGCTCCACATCGCCAAGCGCTACCTGGTCCCGCGCCAGATCGAGGAGAACGGCCTCACCGCCTCGCAGATCGCCTTCTCCGATCCCGCGCTGAGGGCGATCGCCGAGGAGTACACGCGCGAGGCGGGGGTTCGCAATCTGGAGCGTCAGATCGGGACCGTCTGTCGCAAGATCGCCCGCCAGCGGGCCGAGGGCCGTGAGAAGAAGAAGGTCACGATCTCGGCCAAGCGCGCGCGTGAGCTGCTCGGCCGCCGGCTCTACTTCTCGGAGGTGAGGCGCCGCACGCGGCGCCCAGGCGTCGCCACCGGCCTCGCCTGGACCCCGGTCGGGGGCGAGGTCCTGTTCATCGAGGCGACGCGGATGCCCGGCTCCGGCAAGCTGACGATCACGGGCCAGCTCGGAGACGTGATGCGGGAGTCGGCGCAGGCGGCGCTCTCATACGTGCGCGGCCACGTCTCCGGCCTGGTGCCCGAGCTCGAGGACGGCTGGTTCGCCGCCCACGACATCCACGTGCACGTGCCGGCGGGGGCGGTGCCGAAGGACGGTCCGTCGGCGGGGGTGGCGATGACGATCGCCCTGGTGTCACTGCTGACCGACACCCCGGTCGCGGACGACGTGGCAATGACCGGCGAGGTCACCCTGACCGGCCAGGTGCTGCCGGTCGGCGGCCTGAAGGAGAAGTCGCTTGCCGCCCAGCGGGCCGGCCTGAGTCGCGTGATCGCGCCCGCGCGCAACGAGGGAGAGGTCCTCGAGATCCCCGAGCATGAGCGCGAGGGGCTCTCGTTCGTCTACGTCGAGGAGATCGGCGAGGCGATCGAGGCCGCATTCGAGGGGCAGGTTCCCTGAGCCGGGGGGCGACCGCCCCGCGCGGCTATGCTGCCCCTTCAGGCACCGCCCAGCGACCACAGGAGAGTTCGATGGCCAAGCGCAAGAAGGACGCACAGACCAAGGCGAAGGAGGCGGCTGAGGTGGCTCGACCCTACGTTCAGAAGCTGATCGAGGATGAGGATCTCCGCGCCAACCTGCGCGAAGCCTACGAGGGTGCGCGGGATGCCTACGACCGGGCCGTCGACAGCAAGGGCGGGGCCAAGGCCGTGCTCGAGGACAAGCGCCTGCAGGAGAACCTCCGCGAGGCCGCCGAGTCGCTTCGCTCGGCATCCGAGGCGCTGCGCGAGCCGGCGCCGAAGAAGCGGAAGCTCAGCTTCGGCAAGCTGCTGTTCGTGGCCCTGCTTGCGGCCGTGCTTGCGATCGTTCTCTCCGAGGACCTCCGCAAGGCGCTGCTCGACCGCATGTTCGGCGCCGAGGAGGAGTTCGAGTACACCTCGACGACTGCGCCGGTGGCGCCCGCCGCCGACACCGCGTAGCGACCCGGTCGAAGCGCGCCCGCGCCGGCGTCTTCCGCGCGATCTAGACTGCGCGCGCGGTGGAGGCTGCGACGGGCAAGAGAGAGCTGAGCGGGGAGAAGGCGCAGCGGATCATCGACGCGATGCGCTCGAGCGTCGCGGCGCGGGGGATCTCGGGCTCGACCTTCGAGCACGTCGCGCGCGAGGCCGGGGTCAGCCGCGGCCTCCTGCACTACTACTTCGGCACCAAGGAGCGGCTGCTGGTCGAGGTCGTCCGCCGCGACACCGAGATCCGGGTCGCGCGGCTCGACGGCCCGCTCGCGGCCGCGACGACCGCCGACGACGTGATCGACGTCCTCGTCTCGAGCCTGACCGACACGCTCGAGAACGAGCCCGGCGTCTTCGCGCTGCTGTTCGAGGTGTTCTCGGCGGGCCGGCGCAACCCCGAGATCCGGCGTGAGGTGGCCGACCTGTTCAAGCGGACCCGCGACCAGGTGGCGGAGGCGCTGACGGCGAAGCAGCGGGACGGCGCGGTCAGCCTGCCGTTCGGCGCCGAGGCCACCGTTGCGTATCTGATCGCGATCGCAGACGGCATCGCGCTGCAGGCGCTCTCCGACCCGCAGGGGAACTACGAGCCGGTGATCGCTGCCGGGCGTGCGGCCGCGCGGACGCTGCTCGACTCGAAGTAGCGATGCACCGGGCGGCTGAACTGCCGAGTGGCGCGGGCGCTCAGGTTGGCAGCGTCGCCCCCGTATCTATAGGCTCCGTGCGGGAACAACGAGAGGTTGTCAGAGGCGTTGCGATCGCGCGCGGGTTACAGCGGAGTTGGGGCGTAGGGTGAAGATGTGAGCGCGCCGGAAGCCGGGGAAGAGCGCGGGGCGTCGACCCCCGCCCGAATTGCTGCCGCCGGGGCGGTGATCGCCGCCTTCGTGCTCGTCGGCCTGCTGCTGTTCGGGGGCTCGGGCGGCAACACGTACAAGTTCCTGTTCGAGACCGGCGGTCAGCTCGTGCCGGGCAACGAGGTGCTGGTCGCCGGTCAGCCGGTCGGAACGATCGACTCGATCGAGCTCACCGATGACAGCCAGGCGGAGGTCAAGGTGACGACGGACCGGACCCTAACCGAGGGGACCACGGCGCTGATCCGCCTGACCTCCCTCTCCGGCGTCGCCAACCGCTACATCTCCCTGACGCCGGGACCGGACAACTCCCCGGAGCTCGACGGGGACGTGCCGATCTCGGGGGTCGACACGACCTCGCCGGTCGACCTCGACCAGCTTTTCAACATCTTCCGGCCGAAGGAGCGGCGGTCGCTGCAGAAGTTCATTCAGGGCAATGCCACCGTCTACACCGGCAAGGGACGGGAAGCGAACCGGGCCTACAAGTTCATCAACCCGGCGTTGAGCACCTCGCAGCGGGTCTTCGCCGAGCTGTCGAAGGACTCGGCGGCGCTCGAGCGCTTCCTGGTCGAGGGCGCCGACACGTTCAGCGCGATCGCCGACCGCCGCGACGACCTCGCCTCGCTGGTCGTCGATGCCAACACAGCGCTTGGGGCGGTCGCGAACCAGAACGACGCGCTCGACCGCTCGCTGGTCGCGCTGCCGGGGACCCTGCGTCAGGCGAACACGACCTTCGTCAACCTGCGCACGACCCTCGACGACCTCGATCCGCTCGTCGCCGTGTCCTATCCGGCGACCGAGAATCTGGCCCCGTTCCTGCGCAGGCTCCAGGGCGTTGCCAAGGACTCCAGGCCCGTCTTCAAGGACCTCGGGAAGGTCGTCAAGCTGAACGGCCCCGCGAATGACCTGCGCGACACCCTCAAGGACCTGCCGACGGTCCGCAAGGAGGGCGACACCGCCTGGCCGGCCGCGATCGACGCGATGGACTCCTCGCAGGACAACCTCGCCTTCTTCCGGCCCTACGGACCCGACGTCTTCGGCTTCCTGACCAAGCTCGGGCAGTCGGCCGCCTACTACGACGCCAACGGCCACTACGCGCGGATCTCGCCGTCCGCGCAGAACGTCTGGGAGTACAACGCCGGCCTCAACCAGCTCGACCCGATCTATAACGACCGCGCGGCGCAGTTCGACGCGCTCGACTTCGGGATCCCCCGACGCTGCCCCGGCGGCGGCACCCAGCAGGCTGCCGACCTCTCGAACCCGTTCCTCGACGACGGCAATCTCGGGCTCGCCGAGTGCGATCCGACCGACTTCCCGCCGAGCGGCCCATGAGACGGATCGCGCTGATAGTCCTCTCGATGCTGGCGCTGGGCGCCGTGCTGGCGACCTCGGCCCCCGGTGACGGCGGCCCCAGCGGTGAGTACCAGGTCCGCGCCTACTTCGACAACGCCGGCTTCCTGGTCGAGGACGAGGAGGTCCGGATCGCCGGAGCCAACGTCGGCACCGTCGCCTCGGTTGACGTCGCCCGCCCGGGCGAGGTCGCCAAGGCCGATGGATCCGACGCGCCGGGCAAGGCCGTCGTCGTCCTCAACGTCACCGACCCCGGGTTCCAGGACTTCCGCGAGGACGCGAGCTGCATCATCCGGCCGCAGTCACTGCTCGGCGAGAAGTTCGTCGAGTGCAAGCCGACCGAGCCGCGCTCGTCGTTGAGCGAGGTCCCGCCGGAGCTCGAGGCGGTTCCCGAGGGCCAGCCCGGTGAGGGCCAGCTCTTCCTGCCGCTCGAGAACAACGGCAAGGCCGTCGACCTCGATCTGGTCAACAACATCACCAGGGAGCCCGAGGTCGATCGCTTCCGGCTGATCCTCAACGACCTCGGCGCCGGGCTCGCCGCGCGGGGCGAGACGCTGGGCGAGGTGCTCGAGCGGGCGAACCCGGCGCTTCAGCAGACCGACCGGGTGCTGAAGATCCTCGCCGATCAGAACAAGACCCTCGCCAGGCTCGCCGTCGACTCCGATGCCGTGCTCGGGCCGCTCGCCCGCGAGCGCGACAGCGTCGCCGGCTTCATCAACAACGCCGCGACCACCGGGGAGGCTGCCGCTGAGCGTCGCGATGACATCGAGCAGGGCTTCATCGAGTTCCCGCAGGCGCTCCGCGAGCTCGAGTCGACGATGGTCGAGCTGCGGCGGTTCTCCGAGGAGGCGACCCCGGTGGCCACCGACCTCAACATCGCCGCCCCCAGCCTCGCGGGCGCGACCGAGGCCCTGGCGCCGTTCGCGCGCGCCGGGACGCCCGCCCTGGTCACCCTCGGGGAGGCCGCGGAAGCCGCCGGTCCCGACCTCGCGGCCTCGGCCCCGGTGGTCAGGGACCTCGGCGCGCTCGGCCAGGCGAACACGCCGGTCGGCAAGAACCTCAACGACCTGCTCAAGACCCTGCGTAAGACCGGCGGCACCGACCTGCTCTACAAGCTGGTCCTCAACTTCGGCAACACGATCAACGGCTACGACGACTTCGGCCACTTCATTCGTGGCTCGATCCAGATCAACAACTGCGTTGACCTCGTCGCGAGCCCGGCCACCGGCTGCGGCGCCAAGTGGACCGGCGCCCTCCCCTCGGCCGCCGACGTCGCAGCCGCGAACCCGACCTCGCCCGACGAGATCGTCGCCTCACCGCTGAGCGAGCTGCTCGATGCGCGAAAGGCGAAGCGGCAGGCCAGGCAGGCCGCTCGGGGCGAGGAGTCCCTCGGCGGCAAGCTCAGCGGTGGCTCGCAGCGTGCGGCAGCGGATCTGCTCGACTTCCTGACCGGGGACGGCGAATGAGGAACACGCCGCTTCAGTCCGTGCTCCGCAACCCGACCCTGGTCGGCGCGATCACCGTGCTGGTCGTGATCCTCGCCGTCTTCCTCGCCTACAACGCCAACAGCGGGCTGCCGTTCGTGCCGACCTACCGCCTCACGGCGGAGCTGCCGAACGCGGCCAGCCTCGTGCCGGGCAACGAGGTGCGGATCGGCGGCGTCCGGGTCGGCATCGTCGAGGAGATCACGCCGACCAGTGACGAGAACGGTGAGGTCCAGGCCAACCTGGTGCTGAAGCTCGACAAGGAGGTCGAGCCGCTGCCGACCGACTCGACCGTGATCATCAGGGCGCGCTCGGCGCTCGGCCTCAAGTACCTGGAGATCGTGCGTGGCGACAGCGAGCAGTCCTACCCGGAGGGCGCGACGATCCCGCTCTCGCAGGCGACGCCGACCCCGGTCGAGTTCGACGAGGTCCTGAACACCTTCGACACGCCGACCCGCGAGGCGATCCGGGTCAACATCGCCGAGTTCGGCAACGCCCTCGCCGGCCGCGGCCCCGACCTGAACGAGGCGATCGGGCGGCTCGAGCCGCTGCTGCCACGGCTCGAGCGGGTGACCAGGTCTTTGGCCGAGCCGCGGACGCAGCTCGCCCGCTTCTTCACGGCAACGGGCCGGGCCGCGGCCGAGGTCGCGCCGGTCGCCGAGACCCAGGCGAACATGTTCGTCGTCCTCGACCAGACCTTCGCTGCGTTCGCCGAGATTGCCCGGCCCTACCTGCAGGAGACGATCTCGAAGACCCCGGAGACGTTGCGCACGACGAGCGAGACGCTGCCGACGATCCGGCCGTTCCTGGTCAACAACCGGAAGCTGTTCGTCGACCTGCAGCCGGGCGCCGCCGTGCTCGCCGAGTCGGCGCCGGTGATCGAGGCGGCCCTCCGCGCCGGGATCCCCGCGCTGAAGACGTCGCCCGAGCTCAACGCGCAGCTGGCGCCGACCGCGGCCTCGCTGCTTGGCCTGAACAACGATCCGACCTCACGAACGGGGATCGACCGGCTGACCGAGCTCGGCGACGCGCTGAGCCCGCCGGTGCGCTTCATCGCTCCCGCCCAGAGCGTCTGCAACTACGCGACCCTGCTGTTCCGCAACCTCAACGATCTCAGCGACGAGGGCAACGATCTCGGCACCTGGAGCCGCGGAATCCCGCTCGAGTCGCCGAGCGGGCCCAACAACGAGGGCAGCCCCTCAGCGGCCACCGCCAACGGCGGCGGGCCCGACGTCGTCAACTACCTCCACGTCAATCCCTACCCGAACACCGCGGCCCCCCAGCAGGACACCCGCGAGTGCGAGGCCGGTAACGAGCCCTACGCCGTCGGCAGGCAGGTGATCGGCAATCCCCCGGGCAACCAGGGCACGGTCACCGAGGACCAGATCAAGGGGCAGGGCTGATGCCGCGCGACCCCAACAAGAAGGTCCACAAGGACTTCAACGAGGGGATCTACCACCGGCCCCCGACCGGCCCGACCTTCCTCACGATCGGGATCATCGCCGCGATCCTGGTGGTGATCGGCATCTACTTCGCGTTCGCCAAGTCGCTGCCGTTCGGCTCCGCCTACGAGGTCACGGCGACCTTCGAGAACGCCGCGACTCTGCGGGCGAGCTCCCCGGTGCGGATCGCGGGCGTGGACGTCGGCGAGGTGACCTCGGTCGAGGGGGACGGCGACGTCGCGAAGGTCACCTTCACCGTCGACGAGGACGGTCAGCCGATCAAGGAGGACGCCGAGATCACGATCCGGCCGCGACTCTTCCTCGAGGGCAACTTCTTCCTCGATCTGAGGCCCGGGAGCCCGAGCGCCGAGGAGCTCGCCGACGGGGGCGAGATCCCGGTGACCCGGACCGCGACCGCCGTCCAGCTCGATCAGGTCCTCGGCGCGCTGCAGCAGCCCGACCGTAGAAACCTCAGCGCGCTTCTGGACGGCTTCAGCTCGGCCCTGGCAGACGAGCCGACGCCGGCCGAGGACAGGGGCCAGGATCCCTCGGTACAGGGCAAGTCCGCCGCCGAGGCCATCAATCAGTCCTTCCGCTACGGCGAACGAGCCGGCCGCGGCTCTGCCCAGGTCAGCGAAGCGCTGCTCGGTGAGCAGCCCGGAGATCTCGGTCGGCTGATCGACTCGACCGGTGTGGTCTTCCAGAAGCTCGCGTCGCGTGAGTCGCAGCTGAGCTCGCTGATCACGAACTTCTCGATCACCGCCGGCGCTCTCGCCGCCGAGTCCGGCGCCCTCGAGGAGACCGTGGCCGAGCTTGCCCCGACCCTGGAGCAGGCGGAGCCGTCGCTGGCGAAGCTGAACGAGGTATTCCCGCCGCTGCGCGCCGTTGCTCGGGATCTGATCCCCGGCGTCGAGCAGCTGCCGGCAACGATCGACGCCGGCACCCCCTGGCTGCAGCAGACTGGCAGGCTCGTGCAGCCGGGCGAGCTTGGCGGCATCGCGCAGGATCTGAAGATCGCCCAGCCCTCGCTCGCAGCGGCGACCAACGACCTCGCGGGCCTGCTGCCCGAGCTGCAGGCCACCAGCCGCTGCGTGACGGACGTGATCGATCCGACCGGCGACATCGTCATCAACGATGCCTTCTCGACCGGCTCCCCCAACTACTACGACTTCTTCTACGGGGCGGCGAGCCAGAACGGAGTCGGCGCCAACTTCGACGGTAACGGCCAGGTACTCCGCGTCCAGTTCGGCGGCGGCCCCGACCTGGCCTCGACGCCGCTTCCCGGGGCCACCAGCACCAACACGCCGCTCTGGGGCTACACGATCCAGCCGCCGACGGGCACCCAGCCCGTGCGTCCGGCGAAGGACCCACCGATCCGCACCGACGTGCTCTGCGAGAAGAACCCCGTCCCCGACCTGAACGGGTCCCCGGCCGCCGTGCCGGGCCCGCCCTCACCGGAGGGATGATGAGGCAGGCGATCGGCAGATACCTGAAGGACTTCATCGCGGTGCTGATCCTCGCGGTGATCGGCCTCACGACCCTCTTCGTGATCCTCTCGCAGCAGTCCTCGGCGCTGCCCTCGTGGTTCCCGATCCTCGGTGAGGATCGCTTCGAGCTCAAGGCCCAGCTCCAGACCGCCCAGGCGGTGACGCCCGGTCAGGGGCAGTCGGTCAACATGGCCGGCGTCAAGGTCGGCGACATCACCGGCGTGGAGCTCGAGGACGGGGTCGCGCTGGTGACGATGCAGGTCGACAACGAGTACTCGGACCTGATCCATCCCGACGCCTCGTTCCTGCTGCGGCCGCGAACCGGCCTCCAGGACATGACCGTCGAGCTCGATCCGGGCAGCGAGGGCGAGAGCGTGCCGGAGGGCACGACGATCCCACTGGCGTCGACCAAGCCGAACGTCAACGTCGATCAGATCCTGGCCTCGCTCGACGGTGACACGCAGGCCTACCTGCGGCTGCTACTCGCCGGCGGCGCCGAGGGGCTCTCAGACGGCGGCGACAGGGAGCTCGCGGCCGTGCTGCGGCGGATCGAGCCGACGACCCGAGACCTCGCGAAGATCAACGGGGCGATCGCCAAGCGACGCGACAACCTGCGCAGGGTGATCACCAACTTCGGCAAGATCTCGCAGCGCCTCGCGGCCAACGATGTTCGCGTCGCCCAGTTCGTCGACGCCCAGAACTCGGTCCTCGGTGCCTTTGCCGACCAGGAGCAGAACCTCCGGGCGACGCTCCGCGGGCTGCCCGGGGCGCTGAGCGAGACCCGGCGCGCCCTCGATGCCGGCGAGCAGCTCTCGAACGAGCTCGAACCGGCGCTCCGGCGCCTGCTGCCCGCGGCCCAGGCGCTCGACCCGGCGCTCCAGGCCCTGCAGCCCTTCCTCGCCGATACCACACCCCCGATCCGCGACCAGATCCGGCCGTTCACCGGTGAGGTCAAGGACGTGGTCAAGGACGTGAAGAAGGCCTCGGAGCCGCTCGCCTCCAGTGCCAAGGGCCTGAAGGGGACGTTCACCGAGCTCACCTCGGTGCTCAACGGCCTCGCCTACGATCCGCCGGGTGCCCAGGAGGGCTACCTGTTCTACCTCTCCTGGCTCAACCACAACGCCAACAGCGTTCTGCTGAACGAGGACTCCGGTGGCCCGGTCGTTCGCTCGATCGCGATGTACAGCTGCTTCATCTCGCAGCTCGCCGACAACGCGCTGCAGAGCCGGCCCGGTCTCGCCACCCAGCGGATCCTGACCCGACTGCCCGTCTCGACGGAGATCTGCTGATGGAGACGCGACCGCCGACAATCGGAAGAGTGCTGATCGCGGTCGGCTTCGCGCTCTCCTGCTTCGGCCTGCTGCTGTTCCTCTGGCTCGCCTTCGGCGGCCCGGTGCCGCTCAAGTCGAAGAGCTACCGGGTCACGGTCCCGTTCGACGAGGCGACCCAGCTCGCGGTCGAGTCCGATGTGAGGATCTCCGGGGTCTCGGTCGGCAAGGTCAAGGTGATCGAGCTCAACGACGACGGACTGGCGGACACCGAGATCGAGATCGACCCCAAGTTCGCCCCGATTCCCGCCAACACCAGGGCGATCCTGCGCCAGAAGACGCTGCTCGGCGAGACCTACGTCGAGCTCACCCCAGGCGACCCCTCGACCGGGTCGCTGCCCGAGGGCGGGAACCTGCCGGAGGCCCAGGTCTCCCAGGCGGTGCAGCTCGACGAGATATTCCGGGCCTTCGATGAGCCGACCCGCGCTGCCTTCCGAGCCTGGATGCAGGACGCGGCGCTGGCCTTCCGTGGCAGGGGAGCGGACCTCAACGCGGCGCTCGGCAACCTGACCCCGTTCGTCGACAGCGCCGACGATCTGATGCGGATCCTCGACAGCCAGCGGCTCGCCGTCGAGCGCCTCGTCCGCGACGGTGGCGAGACCTTCGATGCGCTCAGCGAGCGCCAGGGCCAGCTCAGCGGCCTGATCACGAACACCGAACGCGTCTTCGCGACGATCGCCCGCCGCGATGCCGACCTGATCGCGGCCTTCCAGGCCCTGCCGACGTTCCTCGACGAGTCGAAGCTGACGCTCGAGCGCCTCGACAGGTTCGCCGGCGACACCGATGCCCTGATCACGCAGTTGCGGCCGGTGGCACGGGAGCTGAGCGGCACGTTCGAGCAGACCGCCGCCCTGGCCCCCGACCTCGAGCGCTTCTTCGACGGGCTGGTCACCGTCAACAAGCGTGCGAAGTCCGGCTTCAGCTCGCTGCGGACAGTGATCGACGACCAGCTGCCGCCGCCGCTTGCCCGGATCGACTCTTACCTGACCGAGCTGATTCCGATCGCCGATACGCTGAACCGCTACCGGGCCGAGACCACGTCGGCCATCGCGAACGTCGCGGCGGCGGCGAACGCCTCCAACGTCTCGGGCACGCTGGTGCGGAAGAAGTACCTCCGCACGACCCAGGTCTTCACCCCCGAGTCGCTGGCCTCGTTCCCGTCGCGGCTCACCGGCAACCGAACCAACGCCTACGTCAAGGCCGGCAACTACAGCAAGCTGGCCAACAGCCTCGACTCCTTCCTGACCGCCCAGTGCAGCTCCGGGCTCTCAGACATCACCCTGTCGCCGGGCGCCCCCGGTGATCTGCCCCCCGTTGTCCCGACGCAGGGCAACCCGACCTTCTTCGAGGCGATTCAGGACTTCGCCTGGGGTGGCGCGCCGAACACCGACAGCGACAACATCCCGGCGCCTCGCTGCGACCTGCAGGCGGGCTCGAAGTCGATCGGCGGGCCGCCGTCGGAGTCGACGACCTACCCGCACACCCGCGCCCAGGCCCCGTGACCGCTGCGGGCCCGGTGGCGGCCGTGATCGTCGCCGACGGCACCGCAACCTTTCGGTCACTTCGGGGTTTGTGACAATGTACCCACCGGTACCCGAGGGGTGGAGTGCGCGGCTGGAGCCGCTCCTTCATCGCAACTGAGTCAAGACATTCCTAGGAGGAGCAATGCGGAAATTTCTCGCTCTCGCTATCGCGGGCGCAATGACGGTCGGAGTGGTGTCGTTCGCCACCGCCGACGAGAGCATCCAGACCGAGGTCGGCAAGGTCACGCCGACCAAGCTCGACAAGAAGAAGTACAAGAACGTCAAGTTCGTCAACACGATCACGACCTTCGACGTGCCCGGCACCAACCAGCCGCCGTCGGCGAACCGGACGATTCTCGACCTCTCGAAGAATCTCAAGTTCAACAACAAGAAGTTCCCGTTCTGCAAGACCGACGCGGCCGGCCTCGAGCTGGCGGCCACGGTCGAGGACGCGAAGAAGATCTGCGGCAAGAAGTCGGTCGTCTCCGAGGACAGCGGCAGCACGGCGAACGTTCGCGTTGACCTCGGCCCGATGAACGACCCGCTGGTGCTCGACATCCAGGTCGTTGCCTTCAACGAGAACGGCAACAAGCTGCTGCTCTACAGCAAGCCGATCGGCGACAGCTCCGGGATTCCCGCGAGCATCCTCGTCGGCAAGCTGAAGAAGTCGAAGTCGGGCAAGAAGTACGGCAAGGCCCTCGACGTGACGATCCCGCCGCTCGCGGCAGGAGCGATCAGCTTCTTCGAGGTCACGATCCCGAAGAGCAAGTACGTCCAGGGCAGGTGCAAGTCGAAGAAGATGTACTTCCAGGCGGAGACCTTCTTCGATGGAGGCACGAGCACCAAGGACGACTACTTCAAGAAGTGCAAGCAGAAGAAGAAGAAGAAGTAGCGATGCCGAGTAGCTCCCTCAGCTGAGGGAGGAGGCACTGGAAGGGGCGGCCGCAAGGCCGCCCCTTTTCGTTGGCGGGAGCCGTGGTCCTCCGTTAGTGTTGCGGCCGGAGAGGGTTCCGGGAGGGGTCCAGGAGAGAGATACGGGAGGCACCTGATGAGGAAGTTCCTGGCTCTGGCGTTGGCCGGAGCGGTCGGCGTTGGCGTCGTTTCGCTTGCCACTGCCGATGAGAGCGTGCAGACGGAATCGGCGAAGATCAAGCCGAAGAAGCTGTCGAAGAAGAGGTATCAGAACATTCAGTTCGTGAACACGATCACGACCTTCGACCTGCCGGGCACGGATCAGCCGCCGAAGGGCGAGCGAACGGTTCTCGACTTCCCGAAGCAGTTCAAGTTCAACTACCGGAAGTTCCCCTACTGCAAGACCGATGCGGCCGGGCTCGAGCTCGCCGCGACCACCGAGGACGCGATCGCGGCCTGCGGAAGAAGTCCGCCGTCTCCGATCCGAAGGGCAGCACGGCGAGGGTCAAGGTCGGCGGAGCCGGGATCATCATCGATGTCCAGGTGACGGCCTTCAACGACAACAACAAGACCTTCCTGCTCTACTCGAAGCCGGTTGGCGATGCCGCCGGGCTCCCGGCGACGATCCTGGTCGGCAAGCTGAAGCCGTTCAAGAAGGTCAAGGGTCGGCCGCCGGGCACCGGTTCCGGCCCCTACAAGGAGTCGCTCGACGTGGTCATCCCGCCGCTCGCCGCCGGCGCGATCCAGTTCTTCGAGGTGACGATCAAGAAGAGCAAGTACATCCAGGCGAGGTGCAAGCCGAAGAAGTTGAAGTGGCAGGCCACCACGTTCTTCAGCGACGGCACGCCGCCGACGGCCGACACGTACACGACGAAGTGCAAGCCGAAGAAGAACTAGTGGCGCTGCGCGGCCTCCTCAGCTGAGGGAGGAGCGAATGGGAGGGGCGGTCGTGAACGGCCGCCCCTCTTCGTTGTCCAGGTGCGGTTCTCAGCTCCCGGCGAGCCACTCGGCGATGCGGCGGCCGATGATCTCGCCCTGGTCTTCCTGCAGGAAGTGGGAGGCGTCCTCGATCACCTCCGGCTCCGGCCAGCCGATCCGCTTCGCCAGCGCGTGGCCGAGCTCGAGGGTCAGGACCGGGTCCGAGTCGGCCCAGAGCAGGAGCGCGGGGCGGTCTGACTCGACCATCGCCTCCAGCGTCCGGCGGCCCTCCGCGGCGCCCGGCATGTCCGGGCTGGTCGGCAGGAACAGCGGGAAGGCGCGGGCGCCCTGCTTGGCGGCCGGCTCGGGGAACGGTGCGTCGTAGCCGGCGAGCACACCCTCGCTCGGCTTCGTCTTGCACGCCCCGCCGACGAGGAACGAGATCGGCAGGTCCTCGGTTCGCTCGACGAAGTCGCGAAACGCCTTCCACGCATCCGACATCGGTTGCTCGCCGGTGAAGATCCCGGTGTCCATGACGACCAGCCGAGCGCAGAGGTCGGGCCGCTCGGCGGCGATCCGCATGCCGATCGGCCCGCCCCAGTCCTGGGTCACGAAGGTCGCCCCGCTGACGCCGATCTCGTCCAGCAGGTGGATCATCGACAGGGTGTGGCGCTCGTAGCTGTACCAGTCGAAGTCGGTCGGCTTGTCGGAGCGCCCGAAGCCGGCGTAGTCGGGGGCGATGCAGCGGTGCCCGGCCTCGAGCAGCGGCGGGATCACCTTGCGGTACAGAAACGACCAGGTCGGCTCGCCGTGGAAGAGCACGACCGGATCTCCCGACCCCTCGTCGACGCGGGCGAGGCGGATGCCGTCCCAGTCGATGTACCTCGGCTCCCAGGGGAAGTCCGGGAGCCCCTCGAAGCGCTCGTCCGGGGTTCTGTAGGTGTCGGTCATCTCTTGCTCTCCCCTGTCGCTTGGCCGGCCGGTCCGGCCAGCCTATGCCTCAGGCAAACAGCCTGCGGAAGCGGAGCAGGTTTCGCGGCCCGCCGTGGACCCTGAGCCGGCGCTGGATCAGCGCCTTCGGCGGGCTGACGGCACCCTTGCCGACGTCGATGAAGTCGTGCCACTCCGACTCGAGCGTGACGTCTGCCTCGCCGATCACGCCGCGCTCGACCCGGGTCGAGCCGTTGTCGACGATCAGGTGCCAGGGCTCGGCGTCGCTGAACTTCCACTGCACCCTGAACGGGGCCCCGTTCGCCCCCCCGGTGTCGATAGAGCGCGAGAGCAGGTCGAAGTAGAGCTCCTGGATCTCGGGCGACGAGTCGACCTCGGACGCCGGCTTCGGCTCGCCGACGACGCCGGCGCGGACCAGGCGGATCATCTGCGCCCCCCGCTCGCGCTGGGGAAGCGAGAAGTCCATCGGCACGACCCCCGGTGGCATCTCGTCCATCGGATAGCCGATCGCCCGCCACTTCTGCTCGAGCGCCTGGATCCCCCACTCGGAGATGTCCTCGAGCTCGAAGCCGAAGCAGCGCGTGTACTCGAGATCCCAGCCCGGCGGAATGAACACCGACGAGGTCCACTGCATCACCTCGGCGAGCAGCTCATCGACCGCGGCCTTGCACTCGTCGGACTCACGCAGGAGCTCGGAGAGCACCTTGACCCCGAAGCCGATGTGGCGCTGCTCGTCCCGGGAGACGTTCTTCATCCCCTCGCTGAACCCCGGCATCGATCCGTCCCTGATGAAGAAGTCCTCGATGAAGTGCTGGCCGGGCTGCGCCAGCGTCGCCTCGACGATCAGGTGGTAGAGCGTGATTGCCTGCGCGAACTTCGGCAGCGAGCGATCGCGACGCAGCTCCTCGGCCATCTGGTCGAGCCGGTTGAAGATCTTCAGGTAGCCCCAGTTGAGGCGCTGCTCGGTGAACGCCAGGGTCGAGGCGACCGTATCGCCGGCCTCGATCACCTCCTTGAAGAACCGATGGAAGAAGACGGCGTGACGGGCCTCGTCCACCTGCTGGGTGGCGAGGAAGTACTTCTGCTCCTCCTTCGGCGCCGCGTCGATGTAGGGGGAGAGGTTGTCGGTCACCGAGTCCTCCCCGTAGAAGAACATCGAGTAGACCCACATCGCCGACTTCCGCTGGACCTCGCTCAGCGCGGCCCAGCCCTCCCTGTCGGCGCTGAAGTCGAGCGCCGTCGCGGACCAGTTGCTCTGCTCCCAGCGTCGATAGAGGTCGGCGTAGCTGATCCGGTCGGTCAGGTTCTGCTCGGCGACTGACATTGCTCTCTTCCTCCTCGGGCTCGGATCGGCGGCGCCACGGAGGATAGGCGAGAACTGGCTGCCCAGCCAAATGGTGTGTGCGTGATCTCACACCGCGATCGGATCACCCCCGGTCCCTCATCGAACGGACTAGAAGGCGATCGTCTGCCGTGCGACGGCTCCCGAGGCGAGGCGATCGAAGCCCTCGTTGATCTGGTCGAGGGCAAGCTCCCCGCTCAGCAACTCGTCGACGGGCAGCTTCCCTGCCGAGCGCAGCGCGACGAAGCGCGGGATGTCCTCGGCCGGGACGCTGGAGCCGAGGTAGGAGCCGAGCAGGGCACGCTCCTCGGCGACGAGGCTGACGGCCGGGATCTCGAGCATCTGATCGGGATCGGGCAGGCCGACCGTGACCGTCCGGCCCCCGCGCCGCGTTGCCGCATACGCGTCGGCGAGCACCGCGGCGCTGCCGACGGTCTCGATCGCGACCTCGGCGCCGCCGTCGGTCGCCGCGCGGACCGCCTCGACCGCGCCCGGTCCGGCGGCGATCACCTCCGTGGCCCCGAGGCGGGTGGCGAGCTCGAGCTTCTCGTCGATGAGGTCGACCCCGACCACCTGTCGAGCCCCCGCCACCACGGCGCCGAGCACCGCCGCCAGGCCGACCCCGCCGAGACCGAACACGGCGACCCGCTCGCCGGGCACGATGCCGGCGCGACGGGTGGCGGCGCCGGTGCCGGTCAGCACGGCGCAGCCGAACAGCGCCGCGGTCTCCCAGGGAAGATCGGCCGGCACCCTGACCGCCGAGCGCTCGGAGACGACGATCCGCTCGCTGAAGGCGGAGACGCCGAGATGGTGGTGGATCGGCTGACCGTCCCCGTCGTGCAGACGGATCGCCCCCGAGAGCAGGGTGCCCTTGTGGTTGGCGGCCGCACCGGGCTCGCAGAGCGCCGGGCGGCCGCTGCGGCAGGGGCCGCAGTGCCCGCAGGAGGGGACGAAGGCGAGGACGACGTGATCTCCTGCCCGCAGGCCGTCCACGCCCTCGCCGACCTCGATCACCTCGCCGGCGGCCTCGTGCCCGAGCGCCATCGGCATCACCCGGGGCCGCGAGCCGTCGATCACCGAGAGGTCGGAGTGGCAGAGCCCGGCGGCGCGGACCTCGACGAGCAGCTCGCCCGGGCCCGGCGGATCGAGCTCGAGCTCGACGATCTCGAGCGGCCGCGACTCCGCGTATGGGGCCTCGGCGCCCATCTCACGCAGCACCGCGGCACGGGTCCTCACCCGCGGGTCTCCGGCACGAGGAGTCGCTCGAGTGCGGCGCGGATCGGCTTCGGGATCGGGGCCGGCTCGCGGCTCACGGGATCGACGAAGACGTGGACGAACCAGCCGTCGGCGCCGGGCTCCTCGGCCCCCTCACGGAAGATCCCGATCTCGTAGCGGACGCTGGAGTTGCCGAGGCGGGCGACGCGCAGCCCGGCGTCGATCCGCTCGGGGAATGCCAGCGCCTCGCGGTAGCTGCAGCGCGACTCGGCGCAGACCCCGATCGGCTCTTCGCCGTTTATGTCAAGCCCACCCTCGGTGATCAGCCAGTGGTTGATCACGGTGTCGAAGAACGCGTAGTACTCGACGTTGTTGACGTGCCCGTAGACGTCGTTGTCGTTCCAGCGGGTCTGGATAGTCAGGAACTGGGTGTAATCGGCCCGGGTCGGGGGGCGCTCGCTCACGCGCCCAACCTATCGCGCACCCCGATCGCGCTGAGGTCCGCCTCGAGCGCATCCGGATCGGCCTCGAGCTGCCTCCACGTGATCCGCACGGGACGCATCCCGATCGCGCTCAACCTCCGATCGCGGAGCCGATCGGACTCGAAGGTCAGGTTGCGCCTGTGTGCGGCTCGCCCGTCGAGCTCGACCACGATGCCCAGCGATCGCCAGAGGCAGTCGGCGCTGATCGCTCGCCCGGCAGCTCGATCGCGGCGTTGAGGGCCGGTCGCTCGAGGCCGCGGTCGTCGAGGAACCGGAGAAACCGCTCTTCGAGCCGGCTTCGCGTGACGCCGAGAGGCCTGTCCGTCGCCAGGATCGCTCGCAGCGCCGCCGCTCCGCGGTGACCCGGATGGCGAGCGATCAACTGCCCGAGGACGGCGAGTCGGCGTAGCGGCGGTACTCGGCCTCGGCGAGCGCCCGTTCCAGGCGGTCGGCGCTGATGATCCCGGCAAGGTCGAAGAGCGTGCGGGCGACCGTGGTCGTCGGGATGCCGTCGCGGTCCGTCCGCTCATCGGCCGGCAGGCGGGCGGCATGATGGGCGATTCCCCTCCGGCGCCGGCCCTTGACCGGCGCCGTGACCGAGGGCAGCACCGGGTATCGGTTGAGGAGCTGCCAGTTGATCGCCGCCGATTCGTGGCTCAAGACCGCGCCGTCCCCACCGGCGAGGACCGCCGCCGCCCAGCGCCCCTCCGGCGTCAGCAGCCGGTGTCCGACGGCGTAGACACCGCGGTGGATCGGGTGCAACTGGCGAGCGTTGACGAGCCGGTCGATCTGTCGCGGCCCTGCGCCGACCCCGAGCAGCTGCGATCGGGAGACGATCCCGTGCTGCCGCGCCGCCAGGCGCGCGATTCCACGCCACCGACGCCGAAGTTGAAATCCACCACGGATATCGGTGTCAACTTCAACCTCGGCAGCCATGCCCAGAGCTTGACCGGGCGGATCGCGCCGATGTGGCGCGCACCGTCACGAACGCGTGCGGCTAGGCGCGCGGGCTCTGCCAGGGCTGCTCGAGCCGACCGAGCAGCAGCTCGGCCAGGCCCTCGACCGGGACCCGGGTCTGCTCGAGCGAGTCGCGGTCGCGAAGCGTGACCGTGTCGTCGGTCGCCGTCTCGCCGTCGATCGTCACGCACCACGGCGTCCCGATCTCATCCTGGCGCCGGTAGCGCTTGCCGATCGCCCCTCGGTCGTCGTACTCGGCGCCGATCCGTCGCTTCAGCGAGTCGAAGATCTCGCCGGCGCGCTCGTCCATGCCCTCCTTGTTGACGAGCGGCAGGACCGCGACCTTGACCGGCGCCAGCCGCGGGTGCAGGCTCAGCACCGTTCGGCTACGCCCCTCGACCTCCTCGGTCCAGTAGGCATCGACCATGAAGGCGAGCATCGCCCGGTCGACGCCCGCCGCCGGCTCGATCACGTACGGGACGTAGCGCTCGCCGGTCCCCTGGTCGAAGTACTCCAGCTTCTCGCCGGAGAGCTCGGCGTGTTGGGTGAGGTCGAAGTCGCCGCGATTGGCGATCCCCTCGAGCTCCGAGTAGCCCATCGGGAACAGATACTCGATGTCGGAGGTGGCCGAGGAGTAGTGGCTGAGCTCATCCTCCCCGTGCGGTCGAAGCAGCAGGTTCTCCGCCCGGATGCCGAGCTCGGTGTACCAGCGCATCCGCTCGTCCATCCAGTGCCGGTGCCACTTGTCGGCCTCGCCGGGTGGACAGAAGAACTCCATCTCCATCTGCTCGAACTCGCGGGTGCGAAAGATGAAGTTGCCGGTCGTGATCTCGTTGCGGAAGCTCTTGCCGATCTGGGCGATCCCGAAGGGCGGCTTCTGCCGGGAGAACTGGAGGACGTTCTTGAAGTTGATGAAGATCCCCTGCGCCGTCTCCGGCCGCAGGAACGCCTCCGATCCGGTCTCCGCCACGGGGCCGACCTGGGTCTTGAACATCAGGTTGAACTCGCGCGCCTCGGTCAGCTCGCAGTCCGGTCCCTCGCCGGGCAGCTTCGAGGGCTTCTTCCCGCACTGGCCGAGATCGAGCTTGTCGGCGCGGAAGCGCCTCTTGCAGACCTTGCAGTCGACCATCGGGTCGCTGAATCCGGCAACGTGTCCGGAGGCCTCCCAGACCCGCGGGTGCTGGATGATCGCCGAGTCGATCGCGACGATGTCGTCGCGATCGGTGAGCATCGCTCGCCACCACTCCGCCTTGACGTTGTTGCGCAGCAGAACGCCGTAGTGCCCGTAGTCGTAGGTCGATCCGACCCCGCCGTAGATCTCCGACGAGGGGAAGATGAAGCCGCGCCGCTTGCAGAGGGCGACGACCTCCTCGAGGCTCACCTCGCTGCGCTTCTCGGTCGCGTCCTCGCTCATCAGGCACGTCACCCTAACGAGCCTGGACCCGCCGCCGTCTCCGCCCCGGTCGCGTCGGGGCGTCGGCCGGCACGGCTTGGTGGGGTCTCCGAGGGGTGCCATAATCGCCCGCTCCATGCCCACCTACGAGTACCGCTGCGAGAACGGCCACACCTTCGAGGCCTTTCAGTCGATGAGCGACGATGCGCTCGAACGCTGCGAGATCTGCGAGGCGCCGGCGACGCGCGTGCTGAGCGCTCCCGCGGTGCACTTCAAGGGGTCTGGGTTCTACACGACCGACTACGCCCGAAAGGGCGCCAAGAAGGCGGTCGCCGACGGCTCCGGCGGCGAGTCGGGCTCCGGCTCCTCCGCGAAGGAGTCGAAGCAGGGCTCCGAGGGCGCGAGCAAGGGCTCGGACTCGGGCTCGAAGTCCTCCGAGAAGGCGAGCAGCGGCTCGTCGAAGCCCGACTAGGCGCGACTAGCCCGCCGGCGAGCAGGCCGGCTCGCGCGGGCCCGCCTCGCCGAGGAACTTTCGCACGGCCTTCTCGCAGTTCTCGAGGGGCACGAACAGGCTGCCGCCCGGGCCCGCACCCGAGGGCTTCAGCACGCGCGTCCCGGAATCACCCCCGATCGCGGTGGCGGCGGCGAGCTGCGGCAGCGCCGAGGCACCCATGTCGGAGACCATCGCCTTCGGCGCGTTCCAGGCGATCCACGGGCCGCGGATGAAGTTGATCGGCGCCCGCCAGGGGCTCGTCAAGCGGTCCTTGATCCCGCGCAGGATCAGCTGCTGACGCGCGGCGCGGTCGGTGTCGTCCTCGGTCGGGTTGCGCGCGTTGCTCCGGGTTCGCGCCAGCGCCAGCGCCTGCTGTCCGTCGAGCGTGTTCTCGCCTCGATCCAGCTTCAGCGTGATGCCGCCGTTCGAGGCCCCGCCGGAGATCTTCGACTTGACCCGCTCGCGGAGGTTGACCTCGACGCCGCCGATCGCGTCGATGAAGTCCGCGAAGCCCTCGAAGTCGAGGATCACCGTGTGGTCGACGTCGATCCCGAGGAACTCCTCGACCGTCTCGATCTGTAGCGGCGCCCCGCCGAACGCGTATCCCGCATTGATCTTCTGCGCGCTCTGGCCGGGGATCGAGGCGTAGGTGTCACGCGGGATCGAGAGCTTCTCGGAGGCGCCGCCCCCGGCTCGCACGAGCATCAGCGTGTCGGCCCGGAACGGCTGGCAGTCGGCCGCGGGCGGGTCGCCCTCCGCGGCGCCCTTCAGGCACCTCGGCTTCGTCTCGGCGCCCCCCTCATCGCTGCCCTCGGGTCGCGCGTCGGTGCCGATCACGAGGATCGTCTGCGGAAAGGCGACCATCAGCGGGTTGCCGCCCAGCATCTCCGCGGCCTGATCGTTGAGCTTGCCCTTCTGGATCTGGGCGCTGACCGCGAACAGGACGACGCTGAGCAGAAACCAGGCCGCGGCGCCGATCAGCGCCCAGCGCAGGACCCGCCGCCATAGCGGCTTCTCCTCGACCCCGGCCCGGTCGCGCTCGACCTCCTTGCGCCGACCTGACCTGCGTCGCTCCTCCCACTTGGCCCGTGCGGCGCCGAGATCGGCGCCGCGGAGCTTCGAGAGCGGATTCCGCCTGGACCTGTAGACGCTGTACTCGGGCGGCCCCTTGCCGGCCGTCCCGCTGGCCTCGGGTGATCGGCGCGGCTTCGAGCCGCGCGCCTTGTCTGTCTTCGAATCCCGGCCCTTGCCGCCCCGACCACGGCCTGATCCGCTGCGGTAGACGTTGTACTCGGGGCGCTCCGGGCGCTCATCGTCGCCGGCTGCCATGAGCAGGTAATACTGCCGTATGGCCCCCCGGATTCCCCGCGCCACGACCGATCGCCCGTGAGCGGCCGAGAGGCGATCGGCGTCGACCTCGGGGGCACGAAGATGCTCGTCGGGGTGGTCGGGGATGGCCCCAGCGTGCTCTATCGCAATCTCGTCACCTCCCGCGGCCATAGCAGCGAGCAGCTGATCGGGCTGCTCGAGCGCGAGCTGCGGGCGGCCCTGTCGGCCCATCCGCAGGCCGTCGCCGTCGGCCTCGGCGTTCCCTGCACGATCGACCGTCGTGGCGGGGTCTGCGTTGGCGCGGTTCACCTACCGCTTGCGGATCTTCCCCTCGGCGAGCTCGTCGCCGAGCGCATCGGGCTCCCGGTCACGGTTGACAACGACGCGAACCTCGCCGCCCTGGCGGAGCATCGCTACGGCGTCGCAGTCGGCGCCGACGATGTCGTGCTGCTGACGATCGGCACCGGCATCGGAGGCGGGCTGATCATCGACGGCCGGCTCTACCGCGGGGCGCGCGGTGCCGGCGGCGAGCTCGGCCACACGGTGATCGACCTCGACGGGCCGCAGTGCCACGGCAACTGCCCCAATCGCGGTTGTCTCGAGTCGCTGGTCTCGGGCACCGCGCTCGCCCGGGATGGGCTCGATGCGGCCCAGCGGCACCCGGACTCCGAGCTCGGTCGGGCGCTGGCCGGGGGGGAGGAGATCGACGGGTCGCGGGTCGTCGAGGCGGCGCGCGCGGGCGATCGGCCGGCGCTCGAGGTCGTGAGCCGCGCCGGGCGCAACCTCGGGGTGGCGCTCGCCGGGTTCGCCAACTGCTTCGATCCGGATCTGATCGTGCTCGGTGGTGGGGTGATGGCCGCGGGCGAACTGCTGCTGGAGCCCGCCCGCTCGGGAGTCCGGAGCCTGGCCCTTGCGCCCCAGGACGAGGTCCCGGTTGAAGCTGCGGCGCTCGGCGAGGAGGCCGGGATGGTCGGAGCGGCCACCATGGCGCTCGACGAGCTGGTCCGATCCGAGGAGGCGATGCGCTGATGGCGGGCCGGCTGACCGTCTGCCCGACTCCGATCGGCAACCTCGGCGACATCTCCGAACGGGTCAGGACCGCGCTCGCCGATGCCGATGTCGTCGCCTGCGAGGACACGCGGCGAACCGGGCTCCTCTACGAGAAGCTCGGCCTGGACGCGCCGCGACTGATGTCGAACCACGAGGGCAACGAGGACGACCGCGCCCTCCAGCTCGCGCAGGCGATCGAGCGCGGCGCCAGGGTGGCGCTGATCAGCGACGCCGGCACCCCGGCGATCTCCGACCCCGGCTACCCGTTGATCCGGATCTGCATCGAACGCAACCTCGACATCGAGGTGCTGCCCGGGCCGAGCGCGATAGTCACCGCCCTGGTCGCCTCCGGGCTGCCGGTGGCCCGGTGGCGGTTCGAGGGGTTCCTGCCGCGGCGGGCGGGCGAGCTGGAGCGGCTTCTGCAGTCGATGGACACCGTCGTCGCCTTCGAGTCGCCACGCCGGCTGCCGGCGTCGCTGCGGGCGCTCGCGGCGCTCGCGCCCGATCGGCCCGCCGCGGTCTGTCGCGAGCTGACGAAGCTCCACGAGGAGGTCGTGCGCGGCACGCTCGCCGAGCTCTCGCGGCGGTTTCGGGGCGACGTCAAGGGCGAGATCGTCGTCGTCATCGCCCCGTCGCGCAAGCGGGCCGCGGCGCCGGACACCGCCTTCGCCGTTGACGCACTGCGCCGCCTGGTGCAGGCCGGCGCCAGGCCGCGGGCGGCCGCGGGCGTCGTCGCCGCGCTCACCGGGACCCGGCCGAATGAGCTCTACCGCGAGCTGACCGGCCGCGAGCCCCGTCAGTGACCGGGCCGGAGGTCCCTCCCGCGGCGCTCGGGCGCGGCGTCATCGTCGGGCCCGGCGACCGGATCCCCGGAGCCTGGTCGGACGCCCCCCGGATCGAGATCCGCGAGCCCGACCTCGCCGGCCCACCTGCGGCCTCGCTGGTCGAGCAGCTGCGCCTCAGGTGGATCGCGCGCGAGCCCGTCGTCGTCGAGCTCGGCCTCGATCCTGAGGCGTTCCGGTGGCCTCAATCGGTACTCGAGCCGCCGTATGAGCTGGCGCCCGATCTCCAGCTGAGCCTCGATGCGCTGCACCATCTCGTCTGGGCGAACAACTACGACGCCCGGGATGGGGCGCTCGTCTGGTGGTGGTCACTGAAGGCGGAGCGGCTCGGAGCCCGGCCGGTCGAGGACGGCGTGGGCGACGTCGAGCTGAGCGGCGGGCGCGCCTGGGTCGACGGCGGCCCGCGCTGGAGCGCTCCCGCCCTCGATCTCCCGGTGGTGCACTCGTCGACGATCGACGTCGGTCGAGCCGAGCCGATCGTCGCCGCGAACGCGGATCGAGCGGCGGGCGATCTCGCCGAGGACCAGCGGGCCGCGGTGCTGCACGAGGGTGGCCCGGTCCGGGTCATCGCCCCGGCCGGGTCCGGCAAGACCCGGGTGCTGACCGAGCGCGTCCGCCACCTGCTCGGCGAGCGCGGCTACGACCGCGAGCTGGTCCTGGCGGTCGCCTACAACAAGGAGGCCCAGCGCGAGCTCGAGGCGCGCCTCTTCAGGCTCCAGCCGCGCACCCGGACGCTGAACTCGCTCGGCTACCGGATCGTCGCCGAGCATCGCGGCGCCCGTCCACCGCTGCTCGATGAGATCGAGATCCGCAGGCTGGTCGGCGACGTCTTCCCGATCCCCAGGCGCCGGCGCACGAACACCGATCCGGTCGGCCCATATCTGGACGCGCTGACCCTGGTCAGGCTCGGGCTGCGGAGCCCCGCCGAGGTCGAGGACGGGCGCGACGACGTCCCCGGGCTGGCCGATGGATTCGAGGCCTATCGGGAGCAGCTCGCCGCCCGCGGGGCGATCGACTTCGATGAGCAGATCTACGCCTCGCTGGAGGCGCTGCTGCGGGACGGCGGCTTCAGGCGCCTGATGCAGGCCGAGCACCGCCATCTGCTCGTCGACGAGTTCCAGGACCTGACCCCGGCGCATGTGCTGCTGATCCGCCTGCTGGCGATGCCGGCGCTCGATGTCTTCGGGGTCGGCGACGACGACCAGACGATCTACGACCACGCGGGCGCCGACCCACGCTTCCTCGTCGACTACGCGGGGTACTTCCCCGGGGCCGGCGCCGCGGCGCTCGAGGTCAACTACCGCTGCGCCGAGCGGATCGTCTCCGCCGCGACGAGCCTGCTCGGCTACAACCGCGTCCGGGTCGGGAAGCGAATCAGACCCGTCGCCGGGGCCGATCCCGACCCCGGCGCATTCGAGATCCGCCGCCACGCCGCCGGCGAGGCCGCTACCGGGGTTGCCGAGCTGGTCTCCACCTGGCGGATGAAGGACGGGGTCGACTCCGAGCAGATCGCGATCCTGGTTCGGGTCAACTCCCTGCTGCTCGGCCCACAGATCGCGCTGTGGAACGCGGGCGTGCCGCTGCGGTCCTCCGTCGGACCGGAGCTGCTCGACCGGGCCGGGGTCGCCGCAGCGCTTGCCTGGATCAGGCTCGCGGTCGATCCGGAGGGGCTGATCCCGGCCGACCTGGAGACGGTCCGCCGGCGGCCGAGCAGGGGCTTTCCCGGCTGGATCAGCAAGTGGCTCGTCAACTGCCGCTCGGTCGCGGACCTGCGCGCTGCCGCGAGGGCGATCGATGACACCCGGGTTGCGGGCAAGGTCGCCGCGATGACCGACGACGTCGAGCTGATCGCCGGCGCTGCGGCCGCCGGGGCCTCGACCCGTGATCTGCTGCTCATGGTCCGCGACCGGATCGGCCTCGGCGGCGCCATGGAGATGCTCGACGGGTCGAAGGGGGCGAGCCACGCGGCCTCCCACCTCGACGATCTCGAGGGCCTGATCCAGGTGTCAGACCTGCACCCGGACCCCGGCACCTTCGAGCCCTGGCTGCGGGCGTCGCTGGCCGAGTCGGCGGGCAACGAGGGCGTGACCCTGTCGACGGTCCATCGGGTCAAGGGGAGGGAATGGGACCGCGTCGCGGTCTTCGGGGTCAACGCCGGGCTGCTCCCGCACAGGCTGAGCAGCGACTGGGAGGCCGAGCGGCGGGTCCTGCACGTCGCGATCACCAGAGCCCGGGATCGCTGCGTGGTCTTCGCGGACGCCGACCGGCCCTCCGCCTTTCTCGACGAGCTCACCGGTGAGGCCGGGACGCCGGCGGTCCCCGCCGAGCCCGCGGCCGACTCCCGCTCGGCCGCCCGGCCACCGGTCGCGGTCGAGCCTCAGCAGGAGTCACCCGCGGCGGCCGAGGCGCTGCGGCGCTGGCGGAGCGAGCGCTCGACGGCGGACCAGGTGCCGGCCTACGTCGTGCTCTCCAATCGTCAGCTCGACGGCATCGCCGCCGCGATGCCGGCCGATGCGCGGAGCCTGCTCGCCTGCGAGGGGATCGGGCCGGCGCGCCTCGACCGATACGGCGACGAGATCCTCGCAATCCTCGATTCGGTCCGGAGTTGAGCGTCAGGCACCTCGTCGACTCGCTCCTAGGGCACCTTGGTCGCCACCCGCCCCCGGGCCAGCCCGATCAGGCCCCAGCCGCTGACGATTGCCCAGACACCCTCGAGCAGGAGGAATCCCCAGTCCGCGTGGGCGGCGGCGATCACGGCGAGCACTCCAGAGCCGGCCAGATTGAGCCACAGGTAGCTCGGCGCCTGCGGTGACATCGCGCCCCGCTGTGCGGCGACGAACGCGGTCAGGATCAGGACGGCGCCGACGATCTGAATCGCGTCTTCCATCGGGCGCAGCCTAGGGTCGACGCCAGTCGCATCCGCCTCGCTCCCGCGTTCACCCGGCGGCGGCAGTGCGGCATGTATCTATCCTGCGCGTGTCTCGATGGCCTTCTACGTCACGACCCCGATCTACTACGTCAACGCCGAGCCCCATCTCGGCCATGCGTACACGACGATCGGCGCGGACATCCTCGCCCGGCACATGCGCCAGCGTGGGGAGGACGTCTTCTTCCTCACCGGGACCGATGAGCACGGTGAGCCCGTCGCCCACGCTGCCCAGGTCCAGGGCCTCGAGCCGCGGCAGCTCGCCGACAAGAACTCGCAGCGGTTCCGTGACCTGATGCCGATGATCAACGCCTCGATCGACTTCTTCATCCGCACCTCCGATCTCGAGCACGTCGCCAAGGTCCAGGAGGTGATGCAGCGGATCCACGACAACGGCCACGTCTACGAGGGCACCTATGAGGGCTACTACTGTCCGCGCTGCGCCGATTTCAAGACCGAGACCGAGATGGGGCCGGGCAACACCTGCCCGATCCACGAGATCGCGCTCGAGCTCGAGACCGAGCAGAACTGGTTCTTCCGGCTCTCGAGCTTCCAGGAGCCGCTCGAGCGGCTCTACGCCGAGCGCCCCGACTTCGTGCAGCCCGACTTCCGCCGCAACGAGGCGCTCGCCTTCATCCGCAGCGGGCTCAACGACGTCTCGCTCTCGCGGGCGAACCTGACCTGGGGCGTGCCGCTTCCCTGGGACCCCGAGCAGGTGATGTACGTCTGGTTCGACGCCCTGCTCAACTACTACACGGCCCTCTCCTACGCTCGCGAAGGCGAGGATCTGACCGGGCGTTACTGGCCCTGCAGCTATCACGTGATGGCGAAGGACATCCTCAAGTTCCACGCCGTCTACTGGCCGGCGATGCTGATCGCCGCCGGGATCGAGCCGCCCGAGCATCTCTACGTGCACGGCTACCTGCTGATGGGGGAGAAGAAGATGTCGAAGTCGCTCGGCAACGTCCTCGACCCGTTCGAGGTGATCGAGCGCTTCGGCGCCGACGCGCTGCGCTTCTACTGCTTTCGTGAGGTCAGCTTCGGCCAGGACGGCTCGATCAGCCCGGCTGGATTCGAGGCCCGGTACGAGACCGAGCTGGCCAATGACTACGGCAACCTCGCCTCGCGGACCCTGGCGATGATCGAGCGCTTCGGCGCCGGGGTGATCCCCGACGGTGAGCTCGATCCGGCCCTCGCCGACGGTCCCGACGGCCTCGCGGAGGTCGAGTCGGAGGTCTGCGGGCTGCTCGACCGGGCCGAGCTCAGCCAGGCGCTCGAGCGGATCTGGATGCGCGTGCGGCGCCTCAATCGCTACGTCGAGGAGGGCAAGCCCTGGGCGCTCGCCAAGGAGGAGCGGACCGCCGAGCTCGACCGCGTCCTCTACAACCTCGCCGAGGGGCTTCGGGTCGTGACGCTGCTGCTCCATCCCTATATGCCCGAGGCCACCGACCGGCTCCTCGCTGCCCTCGGCGAGGAGGACCGCGGGCTCGCCGGGTTCGGCTCGCGCGGCGGCGGTGCGGCGGTCGAGCGGATCGGGCCGCTGTTCCCGAAGCTCGAGGCCTGAGGGGCGCCTCGTCCTCGGGCCTCGCCCGGGCGGAATCCGCGGCGCGGAGGGGCCCGCCGCCCCGACACTTCGTAATCTCCGGACGATGGTCGACACACACGCCCACCTCACGTCATGCCACCCGCCGAACGACGAGCTCGTCGAGGCCGCCGAGCGGGCCGGAGTCCGGCGGATCCTGACCGTCGGCATGGACGCGGACTCCAATCACGCCGCGATCGAGGCGGCCCGGGAGCTCGATGGGGTATTTGCCTCGGTCGGCTGCCATCCGAACGCGGCCGAGGGCTTCGATGATCGGACGGCGGCCGAGATCCGCGCCCTGGCCGCCGATCCAATCGTCAGGGCCGTCGGTGAGACGGGCCTCGACTACTACCGGGAGGGCGCCCCGCGCGCTGATCAGGTGAACGCGTTCGAGGCTCAGATCGCGATCGCCCGCGGCGTCGGCAAGCCGCTGGTCATCCACATGCGGGACAGCGCCGAGCCCGCGGCCGGTCGGGCGGTGTCCGACTGCTTCGAGCTGCTCGCCGCCGAGGCCGAGGGCGTGGAGGTGATCCTCCACTGCTTCTCGGCGGACGCTGAGCACGCGGCTCGCGCCGCCGAGCACGGCTGGTACGTGTCGTTCGCCGGGAACGTCACCTACCCGGGCGTCGACGGGCTGCGGGCGGCAGCCGCGGTCGTGCCCGCAGAGCTGATCCTGGTCGAGACCGACAGCCCGTATCTCGCCCCGCAGTCGGTCCGGGGCCGTCCGAACCAGCCGGCGAACGTCGTGATCACGGCGGCGGCCGTCGCCGAGGCGCGCGGCGAGGAGCCGGAGGAGCTCGAGGCCGCGGTCGATGCCAACTCGGCCCGCCTGTTCGGGTGGTGAGGCCATCACTCGCCTGGGTCAGAACTTCCTCGCCGACTCCAACCTGCTCGATGCGATCCTCTCCGATGCGGCGCCCGAGCGCGACGATGTCGTGCTCGAGGTGGGTGGCGGCCGGGGAGTGCTGACCGAGCGCCTGGTCGAGTCTGCCGCGCACGTCCACCTGATCGAGATCGACCGGAGCCTCGGTGAGTTCCTGGAGCCGATCGCGGCCGACTCGGGCTCGTTGACGATCGTCTGGGGCGACGCGATGCGGGTCGACCTCGGGCTGCTCGACCCGGCGCCGACGGCGATGGTGGCCAACCTCCCCTACTCGGTGGCGACGCCCCTGCTGCTGCGAACGATCGCCGAGTTGCCGTCGATCCGGCGCTGGACCGTGATGGTGCAGCGCGAGATCGCAGAGCGCCTGCGCGCCCGCCCGGGCAGCCGCACCTACGGCGCTCCGAGCGTGCTCGTGCAGCTGAGCTGCGAGGTGCGCATGCTCCGACGGGTCGATCCGGCCGTCTTCGTCCCCAGGCCCCGGGTCGACTCGGCGCTGCTCGCGCTGAGCCGCCGCGGCCCGGGCCTGGAGGCCCGGACCCGGGAGTTGATCCGCGACACCTTCGCCCACCGCCGCAAGGCGATCCCCCGGTCGCTCGAGCTTGCGGCCCGTCGACGCGAGGGCGAGGCGCGCGACGGGGGCCGGCCGCTGCCGCGACCGCGCCCGGCGGAGATCCGGCATCGGGCCCGCGAGGCCCTGCGGGACCTGGGTCTACCCGAGGACGCCCGCGCCGAGATGCTGCCGCCGATCGAGCACCTGAGGCTGGCCGAGGCGCTGCGTTGATCGCGCCGGCGAAGCTCAATCTCTGCCTCTACCTCGGTCGGCCGAGGGAGGACGGGCTGCACGAGATCTGCTCGCTCTTTCACCCGCTCAATCTCGCCGATCGGATCACGGTCGGAGATGCGGAAGGTCCCGGGGACGAGGTCGACTGCCCCGCCGTCGAGGGGCCGAACCTGATCACCGCGGCGCTGGCGGCGCTGCGCGAGGCGGGCTGGGACCGGCCGCCGGTTCGGGTCGAGGTCGAGAAGCGGATCCCGATCGCCGCCGGCCTCGGCGGCGGCAGCGCCGACGCGGCAGCGGTGCTTCGTCTCGCCGACGGGTCGGTCGAGGGGCTCGACTCGATCGCGGCCGGGCTCGGAGCCGACGTGCCGTCACAGCTGCGGCCCCGCTTCACGCTCGTCACCGGCGCGGGAGAGACGCTCGAGCCGCTGCCGCCTGTCGGCGAGTGGGCCGCGGTCCTGATCCCCGACGAGGCCGGGCTGGCGACGGCCGACGTCTACGCCGAGGCGGACCGGCTCGGCCTCTGCCGCGACCGGGGGGAGCTGGCGCTGGCCCGCGATCGGCTGCTCGGCGTGGCACCCGGCGCGTCCCCGCTCGACTACGCCGAGCTGCTCGTCAACGATCTCCAGGCAGCCGCGATCTCGCTCCGCCCGGCGATTGGCGAGGCGCTGTCGGCGCTCCGGCAGGCCGGCGCCGAGCACGCTCTGGTGACCGGCTCCGGGCCGACCGCGGTCGGCCTCTTTCGCGACATCGCGAAGGCGGACGCCGCCGCCAGCGCGCTCCCCTACGCCTATTCGTCGGCGATCGTGACCTCCCCGGCGAGCCTCGCCTGATGCACCTTCCGCGCGACCTCAAGGGCTGGCTCAAGGTCGGCGCGGTGCTTGCCGCGGTGATCGGCGTCTATCTCCTCTACAAGCGGTTCTTCCCCGAGCTCGATCTGCAGGAGCTTCTGGCGGACGTCTCGGCGAGCCTCGGCGCCTGGACCTATCTCCTGGTCGCCGTCTTCGCGTTCGTGGAGACCGGCGCCTTCGTCGGGCTGGTTGCTCCCGGGGAGACGGTCGTCGTCCTTGCCGGCGCGGTCGCCGGGCAGGGTGAGACCTCGGTCCTGCTGACGATCGCGCTCGCCTGGATCGGCGCCTTCTGCGGCGACACCGTCAGTTTCTTCCTCGGCGTCAAGCTCGGGCGCGGCTTCATCGTCCGCAACGGCCCACGGTTCGGGATCAGCGCCGAGCGCTTCGCCCAGGTTGAGGCCTATTTCGATGCTCACGGCGGCAAGACGATCCTGATCGGCCGCTTCATCGGCCTGGTGCGGGTGCTGGCGCCGTTCATCGCCGGCGCCTCGGGGATGCGCTACCGGACGATGCTCCCCTACAGCGTCCTCGGCACCGGTCTGTGGGCGACCTTCTTCACCCTGCTCGGCTACTTCGCATCCCAGAACCTGGACGAGGTCGTGAGCGTGGCCGAGCGCGGCTTCCTCTACTTCACGCTGATCGTCGCGCTGATCATCGGCGTGATCGTCGCGGTTCGCTTCCTGCGCTCGCCGCAGAACCGGAGCCGTCTGGTCGCCGAGATGGATCGGCGCCGGTACCTGCGGCCGATGCTGCGGTTCGGCCGCCGGGTGGCGCCCCAGGCCCGCTTTCTCTGGCAGCGGCTGACGCCCGGTGGCCTCGGGCTCGAGCTGACGGCGCCGCTCGCGGCGTTGGCGGTGGGCAGCTTCGTGTTCATCTCCTACGCGGTCGTGCTCGGTGAGAACCCGGGGCCCACCGGAGCCGACATGACCGCCGCCGACCTGGCCGCCGACCTGCAGACCGACTGGCTGACCTCGCTCGAGAAGCTCGTCACGGCCTTCGGCACCCCAATGGCCCTGGTGGTCGTCTCGGTGATCGCTGGGCTCGGGTTCGCGATCAGGGGGCATCGCGCCGAGCTCTGGATCCTGATCTCGGGCGCCGCGTTGCTGCTGATCGCGATGCCCGAGCTCAAGGACGCCGTCGGTCGGCCCCGGCCCCCCGACGGCCTGGTCGAGGCCGGCGGCTTCTCCTACCCGAGTGGGCATGCCGCGTACTCGGTCGTCTACTCCTGGCTCGCGATTGCGTTCACGGCGCGGCTCCGGCCCGGGTGGAGCGGCGGCACCACGCTGCTCGTCGTCGGGCTGCTGATCACCGCGGCGATCGGCCTCAGCCGCGTCTATCTCGGGGTCCACTACCTCTCCGACGTCTCGGGCGGCTGGGGGCTCGGTGTCTGCGCGTTCGCGATTACGACGGCCGTCTACGTCCTCGTCTCTCACTTCCGGCAGAATCGATCGCGTGAGTCCTGAGCTCCTGCTTTTCGGCGGCGCCGGTGTGGTCAGCCTGATCGCGTTCGCGACCCTGATCCTCGTGCCCGCGATCGGCTCGTTCGGCCGGGCCTGGGAGAAGGCCACCGCGGCGCTGCTCTCGCTGATCGTCCTCGTCGCCCTGGTCGCCATCGGGATCGCGATCGGCTTCGCGGTCGTCTACTACTGGGACGACATCTCGCGGCTGTTCTCCTGAGGCCGGACCGACCCCTGGGCGCCGGTCATGCGTCGGGGACGGCGGCCGGGCACTGCCGATCTCCGGCACGGCCCTACCATTGGCGCCGTGGCCACACAGTCGAAAGCGGCCAAACGGAAGGGCTCCGCGGGGAGCACCCTCGAGGCGTTGTCGGACGCGATCGAGTCTGGGGCGGGGCTGCCGGCGGTAGCCAGGGCAGCCGCCGAGGCCCTCGGCGCCAGCGTCGCGCTGATCGACCGCTCGAGCGCCGTGCTCGCGGTGGCGGCTGGATCGAGCGCCGAGGAGGAGAAGCTGATCAGCGGGGCGGGCGATGTCGAGAGCGCCGAGCTGCGGGTCGCCGACGCGATCGTCGGTGAGCTCCGCTACCGGGCCCGGGGCGGCGACTCCTCGCCCGTCGCGAACGTCCGCATGGTGGCAACGCTGCTCGGCCTCGAGGTCGAGCGCGCCCGATCGACCGAGTGGGCGAGTGACGAGGCGGCGCACGACTTCGTCAACACCGTGCTCGAGCGCCGCCTGACCGAGGCCGCCGACATCGCCGCCCGCGGCGCCGAGCTCGGCGCCGATCTCACCCAGGGGGCCGGCGCCGTCCTCGTCCGCGCCCGCCCACATGCCGCGCAACCCGGTGCCTGGAGGGAGCGCCTGCTGATGCTGACCCTGCGAGCCGTTCGCGGTGGCAGCTCCGGCGCGCTGGCGGCGGCCTCCGAAGGGGACTCGGGCGAGCGCGGCGAGGTGACCGTGATCTTGCCGGCCGCCGACGGCGAGCAGATCACGCGGGCCGCGACCGTGATCCAGAGCGAGCTCGCCGCGGCCCTGCCCGGCTTCGACCTGACCGTCGGCTACAGCCGCCGCGCGGAGGATCCGGCCGACCTCTACCGGGCCGGCAAGGAGGCGTTGCTCGCCGTCAACGTCGGCGAGGCGGAGGCCAGCACTCCGCTGGCCTTCGAGCGGACGGGCTCGTATCGGCTGTTGCTGCCGGCGATGAGCGAGGATCCGGCCGAGTTGGAGCGCTTCTACGAGGAGACGGTGGCGCCGCTGGCGGCCTATGACGATCAGTACGAGACCGAGCTCGTCACCACGATCGAGGCCTTTCTCGACAACAACGGCAGCATCACCCCGACCGCCGAGTCGCTGTTCACCCACCGCCACACCGTCCGCTACCGGCTCGAGCGCGTCAAGGAGTTGAGCGGCCATGACCTCGGCTCGACCGAGGGGCGCGAGAAGATCGGGCTCGGGCTGAAGGCGATGCGCGTGCTCGGCATTCCGGCACCGCGCGGTCCCGCGCTCGAGCCTGGCGGCAGGGGCGGCAGGGTGGGCAAGGGCTCGGAGAAGAGCTGAGCTCGACCCCGGAACGTGCCTGGCCGCATTCCCCCGATCGCGGTGGGCCGAGGTCCCGAGCTCCGGGGAGAGGAATCAAACCTCTGCTTTCAGGACCAAAACCTGACGTGCTGTCGACTACACCACCCCGGATCGGCGACCGAGTCTACGAGCAAGGCCCCCGTCGGCAGCGCCTGTTCGGCGCGCCGAAGCCGCAAGGTCCGTCATCCGGGGCTGCGTTGATCGGGCGGGGCGGACTACGATGGCCGCGGTGAGTGCGCCGACCGTCGTGATCATGGCCGCGGGGCAGGGAACGCGAATGCGTTCCGCGGTGCCCAAGGTGCTGCATCCGGTCTGCGGCAAGCAGATGGTCGCCTGGCCGATCGAGGCCGCGCGCGACGCCGGGGCGGGCCGGATCGCGGTGGTCATCTCACCGCAGCGCGATATCTCCGGCGCGATGCCCGAGGGGGTCGAGATCGTCGTTCAGGAGGTCGCCGACGGCACCGGGGGCGCCCTCCGCGCCGCCGCGGAGCTGGTCGCCGAATCGGAGACGGTCCTGGTGCTCTCGGGCGACGTGCCCCTGATCTCGGCGGAGATGATCGCGGAGCTGCTCGTCCGCCACGAGCAGACCGGGGCGGCAGCGACGGTGGTCACCGCGGTGCTCGATGACCCCGGCTCCTACGGCCGAATCGTCCGGGACGCCAACGGCGAGGTGGAGCGGATCGCCGAGACGAAGACGGCGGGCGACGCGAGCCTCGACGAGCTCGAGATTCGTGAGATCAACGCGGGCATCTACGTCTTCGACGCTGCGCCGCTCGCCGATGCGCTCGACCGGATCGCGGCTGACAACGCCCAGGGCGAGTACTACCTGCCCGACGTGCTGGCACCGATTCGCGCCGACGGCGGCAGCGTCATCCCGTTCGTATCCGAGGACCCGAACGTGATCCTCGGGATCAACTCGCGCGCCGACCTGGCGGTTGTCGAGGCCGAGGCCCGCCGGCAGATCCTCGAGCGTCACATGCTCGCCGGGGCCACGATCGTCGACCCGCGGGCAACCTGGATCGAGGCCGGGGTCGAGATCGCCGCCGACGTGCGGATCGAGCCGGGGTGCACGCTGATCGGCGCCTGCCGGATCGGCACCGGCTCAGTCGTCGGGCCGCACACGACGTTGATCGACTCCGAGCTGGGCGAGGATGTCAGCGTGCCGCACTCCTACCTGCTCGAGTGCTCGGTCGCCGACCGCTGCACGGTCGGCCCCTTCGCCTACCTGCGACCCGGGGCCCGGCTAGAGGAGGGTGCGAAGGCAGGGTCCTTCGTCGAGATCAAGAACTCGACGGTCGGGGCGCGGTCGAAGGTGCCGCACCTGAGCTATATCGGTGACGCCGATGTCGGCGAGGGCTCGAATCTGGGCGCGGCGACGATCACCGCCAACTACGACGGCTTCAGCAAGCACCGGACCACAATCGGTCGCAACGTGCGGACCGGCGTCGACACGACCCTGATCGCGCCGGTTGAGGTCGGCGATGAGGCATACACTGGCGCCGGCTCGGTGATCGATGAGGATGTGCCCGCGGGCTCGCTCGCGCTGACCAGGGCCGAACAGGTACACGTCGACGGCTACGCGGCTCGCAAGGCCGCCGAGCACCGCGGTGAGAAGGAGACGACGGACAGTTGAGCACGCTGGAGGAACGGCCCCGGGTGGACAGCTCGATTCGTCAGGACTACACCAAGCGCCTGATGCTGTTCGGCGGCCGCGCCTCCGGCGAGCTGGCCGCGCGGATCGCGCAGCGGCTTGACGTCGATCTCGGCCAGGCTGACCTGCGCACCTTCTCGAACGGGGAGGTCTACTGCCGCTACCGCGAGTCGATTCGCGGCGCCGACGTGTTCATCGTCCAGTCGACGGCGGCAAACGAGCGTGAGGGCCTGACGCCGAACGACGCCCTGATGGAGCTGCTCTGCATGATCGACGCCGCGCAGGGAGCATCAGCCCACCGGATCATCGCGGTGATGCCCTGGTATGGCTACGCGCGGCAGGACAAGAAGTCACAGCCGCGGGAGCCGATCTCGGCCCGGGTGGTGGCCAAGATCCTCGAGGAGATCGGCGTCGACCGGGTCCTGACCATGGATCTCCACGCCGGCCAGGTCCAGGGCTTCTTCCACGTGCCGGTCGATCACATGACGGCGATGCCGATGCTGACCCAGTGGTTCATCGATCAGCAGTTCGACGAGGAGCTGGTGATCGTCAGCCCCGACGCGGGCCGGGTCAAGGTCGCCCGCAACTTCGCCCGCAAGGTCGGGTGCCACTGGGCGGTGATGGAGAAGGAGCGCCCGGCCCAGCAGGTCGCCGAGATCGGCTATGTCGTCGGTGACGTCAAGGGCAAGACGGCGGTGCTCGTCGACGACATGATCGACACTGCCGGCACCCTCTGCGCGGCCGCGAAGACCGTGCTCGAGGAGGGCGCGGCCCGGGTGATCGCCTGCGCCACCCACGGCGTCTTCAGCGGCCCCGCCTTCGAGCGGCTCGCCTTCGAGAACTCCCAGATCGAGCGGATCGTCGTCACCGACACGATCCCGCTCCGCGACGGAGCGCCGGAGAACATCACGGTGCTGCCCACCGCGCCGACGCTCGCTGACTCGATCCGGCGGATCTTCAGCGATGACTCCGTCTCCGAGATCTTCGCCGGCGAGAACCAACTCTTCTGAGGGCCGGGTGACTGCCCCCGCGGAGAGGGAGCAGCTGGCGCCGGGGACGAAGATGGCGCTGGTGGCGATGGCGCTCGGCGTCTTCGTCATCGCCAACGACTTCACGGCGCTCAACGTCGCGATCCCGGCGATCGAGGAGGACTTCGACGTCGACGTCGGCACCGCGCAGTGGGTGATCAATGCCTACGCGCTGTTCTTCGGCCTGGCGATCGTCACCGGAGGGCGTCTCGCGGACATGTTCGGCCGCCGCAGGATCTTCTTCATCGGCTCGGCGACGTTCGCTGGCTTCTCGCTGATCGGCGCCCTCTCGCCGGACGTCGGCGTCCTGATCGGAAGCCGCGTCGGCATGGCGCTCGGCGGGGCGATGATCTGGCCCGCGATCCTCGGCATGACCTACGCGGCCCTGCCCGCCTCACGGGCACCGCTCGCCGGCGCCTTGATTCTCGGCGTGGCCGGGATCGGCAACGCGGTCGGGCCGATGATCGGCGGCGCGCTCACCGAGCTGATCAGCTGGCGGGCGATCTTCCTGCTCAACGTACCGGTCGCGATCATCGCGGTCGCGGTCACGGCCGCCAAGATCCACCAGCCCGAGGAGCACGAGCGCGAGCGGATCGACTACGCGGGGGTGGCGGCGCTCTCGCTCGGGCTGCTGTTGCTCCTGCTGGCGCTCGATCAGGGCACCGACTGGGGCTTCGGCGATCCGCGGGTGATCGCGATGCTGGCCGCCTCGGCGGCGCTCGTGGTCAGCTTCGGGTTCATCGAGCCGCGAATGGGCAGGGCGGCGCTCGTCCCGGCGAGCGTGATCCGCAACCGCGAGTTCGCGGCCGCGTGTGTCGCGACCCTGCTGATGTCGGCCGTCTTCTTCGTGATCGTGCTCTACGTGCCCCAGTTCCTGATCAAGATCCTCGACTTCTCGGCGTTCGAGGCGGGGCTCGCGCTGCTGCCGATGATGGCCACCTTCGCGATCACCTCGTTCTTCGCGGCCGGGTTCTACGAGCGCTTCGGGCCCAAGAGGGTGATCTCGGCGGGCTCGCTCGCGCTCGTCGTCGGCACCGTCCTGCTCTCATTGGTCGGCGACGATTCGGGCTACGCCTCCCTCGTTCCGGGGCTGTTCATCGTCGGCGTCGGCGTCGGCCTGTTCTACTCGGCGGTCACAACCGCGGCGGTAACGGCGTTGCCGGACTCGCAGTCGAGCCTCGCGGGTGGCCTGGTGTACATGTTCCAGATCGCCGGCGGGGCGATCGGTCTGGCGGCGATCACCGCGATCTTCACGACCGTCTCCGAGAACAGGCTCTCCGAGGAAGCCGCCGCGGCAGGGACGAAGCTCTCCGAGCAGCAGGAGGCGGTGCTGCACGGCCTGCTCGCCGGCACAGATGCGGCCACTCGGGCGCTCGCCAAGATCGCCCCCGCCAAGCAGGCGGAGATCGAGCAGATCGTCCGCGATTCGTTCGTCGCCGGCATCCAGGTCGGCCTTCGAGTCGTCGCCGCGGTCGCGGTGCTCGGCCTGATCGTCTCCGTGCTCTACGTCGGCGGACGGCTGCTGCCCCGGCGCAGCGCCGCGGCCGATGCCTGAGCCGGCCTGCGCCCCGGCGAGTCGGGTCGGACAGCCGCCGCGACTAGAGTGGGGGGCGTGGAACGCGCCACGCTCGAATGGTTCGAGCTTCTCGCCAGGGCCCTGATCTGGGCGGCGGGAATCGTCCTCGTGCTCGCGGTGATCGGGTCGATCGCCGTCGTCACCTCGAACAATTCGCTGCCGTTCTTCGAGGATCTCCAGCGCGAGAGCCGGGGCATCGCCGCGATCGGGGCCCTGGCGGGCGGCGTTGCGGCCGCGGGGGCGCTGAGCGGCCTCGGCGCGATCCTGCGACTGATGGTGGTCGACCGCCTCGAGCGCCTCGGCGACGGGTCGGCTGCGATCCCCCCAACCGAGCGGGGCGGGTCGGTCGGTTGATCGCTTCGGGTGGATCCGGCATCCGTCGGGTCGGGCACAAGGGGGCGGACCTGATCGCGCCGGGGAACCGGATCGAGAGCTTCTTCGCTGCGGTCGAAGTCGGGGTCGAGATGATCGAGTTCGACGTCCTCTGGACCGAGTCGGGTTCGCCGCGGCTTCCCGCCCGCGAGCGGACCCCTCTGGTCATCGCCCACGACTGGCACGATGCGGCCGCGCGCGCCCCGCTGACCCTCGACCAGGCGCTGGCGGCGTTCACCCGCGCCCCACTCGACACGGTGGAGATCAACTGCGACCTGAAGCTGCCGGGCCGTGAGTACGACCTGGTCGACTCGCTGCGGGCGCATGGGCTGGTCGACCGGGCGATGGTCTCGACGATGTACGTCGAGAGCCTCGCGGCGATTAAGGCGCTCGAGCCCCGGCTGCGGCTCGGCTGGACCTATCCGAAGGTGACCCGGCCCTGGGATCGGCGCCGCTGGGCGCGGCCGGCAGTGCTCGCAGCGATGGCTGCGATGCGGGCCCGGCTGCCGGGGCTGGTCCAGCGCCGGGCGCCGGAGCTGGGTGCCGCCGCGGTCTGGGTCTTCCACCCGTTGATCACGCCGGCCCTGGCCCGCCGGACCGCGGCTTTGGGAGTCGAGTTGATCGCCTGGACGGTTGACGACTCTGAGCGGATCGCGGAGCTCCGCTCGCTCGGCGCGAACGGGATCGTACAGCAACGACCCGCGCCTGCTCGCGGCCTGAGTCGCGCCCTAGCGCCGAGTCAGCGCCCGCCCGAGGGCGGCGAGCAGGGCGACGACGGTGAAGATCTCGAGCCGGCCGGCGAGCATCAGGAAGATCGCCATCGCGCGGCCGCCGTCGCCGAGGGCGCCGAAGTTCTCGAGGCCGCCGACCTCGCCGAGCCCCGGCCCGACGCCGTTGAGCGTCGCCGCGACCCCTCCGATCGCGCCCGCCTCGCCGAGCCCGGCCGCGGTGAAAGCGAGCACGCCGAGGGCGAAGATCAGCACGTAGATCGTGAAGAAGGCGAGGACGGCGCCGCGGACGTTCTCGTTGAACACCTTGCCGCCCATCCTCAGCACGGTCACCGTCCGGGGCTCGGTCTGCCGCCGCAGCTCCTGGCCGACCGACTTGCCGATCAAGGTGACGCGGATCACCTTGATTCCACCTGCGGTCGAGCCCGCGCATCCGCCGACCACCATCAGCAGGACGAGCACGATCTCGGGGAACCCGCCCCAGGTGTCGAAGTCCAGGGTCGTGAACCCGGTCGTGCTGCTCAGGCTGGTGACGGTGAAGGACGCCGTCCGGATTGCCGCGCCGGTGCCCTCGACGTCGCTGTTGACGAGCAGGGAAGCGGTCACCGCCACGGTTCCGAGCACGAGGATGCCGAGGTAGACGCGGACCTCCGCGAGTTGGGGCATCAGCGAGCGCCCCTTGATCAGCCGCCAGTAGAAGGCGAAGTTGACCGCGGCCGCGGCCATGAAGACGATCGCGACGAGCTCGATTGCGGTGGAGTCGAAGGCCGCGAAGGAGGCCGTGTGGGTCGAGAACCCGCCGGTCGCCAGCGTGGTCATCGCGTGGTTTACCGCGTCGAAGGCGCTCATGCCGGCGATCAGGTAGGCGAGCCCGGCCGCCGTCGAGAGCACGAGGTAGATGCCGGCGACGATCTTGGCGGTGTCTGCGATCCGCGGGGTGAGCCGGCTGTCACCGAGGCTCGAGGCCTCTGAGTAGAAGTAGCGCTGCAGGCCGGGGGCGAGGGTCGGCGCGATCGCGACGATCAGGACGACGATCCCGACGCCCCCGAGCCACTGCATGATGCTGCGCCAGGCGAGCAGGCCGTCGGGCGTGGCGTCGACGTCGTCGATCAGCGTCGCCCCCGTCGTGCTGAATCCGCTCATCGCCTCGAAGTAGGCGTCCAGAGGCGAGGAGAGCACGCCGCTGAGCATCAGCGGAACCGAGCCGATCGCAGCCGCCAGGGTCCAGGCCAGGGTGATCGAGCCGAGGCCGACGGTCGGGCGGATCTCGACGTTGTGCGGCCTCGGCAGCAGCAGCAGCCCGGTGCCCCCCGCCACCAGCGCGAGCGCGCCGGGGACCAGCAGCGATGCGAGCTGCCGACCGTCGGCGGCGCCGCCAAGCGCCGCGGCCGCGAGCATCCCGGCGCCACAGGCGCCGGCAGCAACGCCGGCGACGATCGGCAGCAGGGCCGCGTCGGAGGCGCTCCGGCCGGCGGCCGGAACCCAGTCTGGCCGGCTCAACTCATCGCCTTCCGGCTCCTGAACAGGGGAGCGAGCAGCGCCACGACGGTGAAGATCTCGAGCCGGCCGATCAGCATCAGCGCCGAGCCGACGAGCCGACCTCCCTCGGGGATGCCGGTGAACGAGTCGGTCGCGCCGATCTCACCGAGGCCGGGGCCGACGATGTTCAGCGTGGTCGCAGAACCGCTGATCGCGGTGATCGGATCGACGCCGGTGCCGGCCATCGCCAGCGATCCGAGCGCGTAGACGAGCACGTAGAGAAGGAAGAACCCGAGCACCGCCCGTCGCACCTGCTCGGAGAAGGGACGACCGCCCATCCGCAGGACCTGGACAGCGCTCGGCTGTAGCTGGCGCTCGATCTCCTGCCGCGCCGCCTTGAACAGCAGCGAGATGCGGATCACCTTGATGCCGCCGCAGGTCGAGCCGGCGCAGGCTCCCGTGAACATCATCATCACGATCAGGACTCGGGCAAAGTCGTTCCAGCCGTCGAAGTCGCCGGTCACGTAGCCGGTGCCGGTCATCACGGTGGTCACGCTGAAGGCCGCCTCGCGCACGGTCGTCGCCAGGCCCTCGACGTCGCCGGCGATCAGGAGGCTGATCGTTACGGCGACGATCGCCCCGGACAGAATCATCAGGTAGGCGCGGACCTCGGCGAGCTGGGGCATCAGGTCGCGACCCTTGATCGCGCGCCAGTAGAAGGCGAAGTTGACCCCAGCGAGGATCATCACGAACAGGGCCACGAGCTCGACCCCGACCGAGTCGAAGCCGGCGATCGACTCCGGGTTGGTCGAGAAGCCGCCTGTTGCCACCGTGGTCATCGTGTGGTTGAGCGCCTCGAACGGGCTCATCCCGGTCACCTCGTAGGCGATGAACGCGAACGCCGTCAGCACCCCGTAGATCCCGGCGAGGATCTTCGCCGTGTCGATGATCCTCGGCGTCAGCCGATCGGCGGTGACGCCCGAGACCTCGGCGTAGAAGGCCCGCTGGATCCCGGTCCCCGAAACCGGCGCGATCGCGACGACGAGGACGACGATGCCGATCCCGCCGAGGTACTGCATCAGGCTGCGCCACCAGAAGACCGCGTCTGGCTGGTCGAAGTCCTCGAGCAGGGTCGCGCCCGTCGTCGTGAAGCCGCTCATCGACTCGAAGAAGGCGTCGATCGGGTTGCCGAAGGTGCCGATCAGCAGCAGCGGGACCGCGCCGACGATCGCCGCGGACAGCCACGCCAGCGTGACCGCGGCGAAGCCCAGGTATGGGCGAACGGCGGCCGCATCGCGCTCGCGCCCCGACGAGAGTCCGATCCCGAGCAGTCCGACGATCAGCACGAGCGCGCCGATGCCGGCGAAAACGCCGATCTCCTCCCCGTCCCCCGTCAGAGCGAGCAGCGCGACGGCGATCATCCCGAGTCCCGCCGCGGCGAGGGTGCCGCCGACCACCATCGCGATCAGCGCCGCACCGGGGCCGACCCGCGGTGGGAGGACCTGGTTCAAGACGGTGCTGCGAAGGCCGGCTCGACGCCCGCCAGCGTCCCGTCGACGCCGAGCATCAGCACCCGATCCCCGGCCCGCAGCTCGGTGCCCACCTGGGGGATCAGGACCTCGCCGTCGCGGAGCACTGCGCCGACCCGGCAGCCACGCAGCACGCCCCTGGTCCGGCCGATCTCCTGTCCGACGATCGAGGCGCCGTCCTCGACCTCCAGCTCGAGCGCCTCGAATCCGCTGCGCAGGAAGTGCATCGCCCGCAGCGCCCGCGTGTGGACGAATCTGAGGATTGCCTCCGCGGTGATCAAGCGTGGCGAGAAGGCCGCATCGATGTCGAGCGCGTCGACGAGCGGCACGAACTCCTCGCGCGAGACGACCGAGAGGCAGAGATCGGCGCCCAGACGCTTCGCGTTCAGAGCTGCCAGCAGGTTCGCCCGGTCGTCGCCGGCCGAGGCGATGAAGGCATCGGCCTCGCCGACGCCGCTCTGCAGCAGCGCGTCGCGCGAGACGCCCTCCTCGTGCAGCACGAGCGTGGCGCCGAGCCGCTCGGCGACCCGGCGCGCCTGCTCGGCCTCGCGCTCCAGCACCGTGACACGGACCGGGGTCGACTCCAGGATCTGGGCCAGCCGCGTCCCGATCCGGCCGCCGCCGAAGACGATGCAGCGCTTCACCTCGCGAGCCTTGCCCGCGAAGCGGGCCACCGTCGACGCGAGATGCTCGCGCGCCGCGGCGACGATCAGATGGTCGCCGGCCAGCAGCACGTCCTCGCCCTTCGCGAGCTTCGGGATCCCGGCTCGCGTCCAGCCGACGATGTAGGACGGTTCGGTTCGGTCGCGGTCCGACAGCGGCTGGCCGGCCAGCGGTGACTCCTCGCTGACGATCACCTCGGCCAGGCCGAGGCGGCCGTCGCCGAAGTACTCGACCGAGACCGCGCCGGGGAGCAGCACCGCCTCGGCGATGTCGTGCGCGGTCGCGTCATCGGGATCGATCACGAAGTCGATCCCGAACGGGCCGCGGCTCGACTCGTCGTCCTCATCCTCTTCCTCGAGGGCGAAGTCCGGGTCACGAACCCGGGCGACGGTGGTCATCGCCGGGTTCAGCTGCTTGGCGCCCATCGCCGCGATCAGGTTCACCTCGTCGATCTGGGTGACGGCCGCAAGGAGGTCGATCCGCCCGAGGCCGATCTCGCGCAGGACCCGAGGGCTGGCGCCGTTGCCCTCGACCACGAGCGCGTCGAGCTCACCCTCGAGCGCGCCGCAACGACCGGGCGAGTTCTCGATGATCGTCACCTCGTGCCCGTCGGCCCCGAGCACGCGGGCCAGGTTGACTCCGACCTCTCCGGCCCCTACGACGATTACTCGCATGCCGGGATTCTTGCGCGCGGCGCGACGGAACCGGGTGCAGCGGTCGCCGCCGCAAGATGGCTATCCTGCCGTGCCGCATGGCTTCAGACCGCCCAACTCTCAAGGTGGCCGACCGCAGCGCGTTCGGATCTCGCACCTCGCGACGTCTCCGACGTGAGGGAAAGGTTCCCGGCGTCGTCTACACCGCCGGCCAGGCGGCGCGCCCGTTCGCCGTCAACGCGCGCGACATCGCGCTGTTCCTCGGCGAAGGCCACACGCTGTTCGACCTGCAGATCGAGGGTGAGCAGGCGGTGCCCGTCGTGGTCAAGGAGGAGCAGCGCCACCCTGTTCGCGGCGAGCTGATCCACATCGACTGCCACCAGGTCGACCTCAAGCAGGCGATCCAGGCCGAGGTCGCGATCGAGCTCGAGGGCGCCGAGGAGGCCCCCGGCGTCAAGGAGGGCGGCATCCTCGAGCACGTTACGCGCGAGGTCACGGTGGAGGCCCTGCCGGAGGACATCCCCGAGCGGATCGTCGTCGATGTCTCGGCGATGGTGATCGGCGACACCCTTCAGCTCTCCGTCGTCACGCCGCCCGAGGGAGTCAAGCTGATGGCTGAGAACCCCGACGAGCTGACGCTCACGACGCTGAACCCGCCGAGGGTCGAGGAGGAGCCCGAGCCGGAGGTCGAGGAGGAGGCCGAGTTGATCGGCGAGGAAGGCGCGGTCGCCGAGGAGGGCGAGGCGGAAGCCGAGGGCGAGGCCGGCGAGGGTGCCGCCGACTCCGGCGACGGCGGCGACGAGGGCTAGCCGCCGATGCGGATGCTCGGCCGCCGCAAGGTCGGCGCCGGCGCCCGGGCCCCGGTGGTGGATGCGCTGATCGTCGGGCTCGGCAACCCGGGTGAGCGCTACGCGGGCAGCCGCCACAACGTCGGCTTCGAGGTCGCCGATGCGCTCTCGTCGCGCTGGCAGCTACCGAGGGCGAAGAAGAAGTTCGGTGGGCTGATCACCGACGGGCGGATCGCGCCCGGTGGCCCGCGAGTCGCGATCCTGCTCCCACAGACCTTCATGAACGAGTCCGGCTCGGCGGCCGGGCCCGCGCGGGGGACCCTCGCCCTGCCCGTCGACCGGGTCGTGGCGATTCACGATGAGATCGATCTCCCGTTCGGTCAGGTTCGTGCGAAGCTCGGAGGCGGGGTGGCCGGCCACAACGGCCTCAAGAGCCTCGACCGCGGCCTCGGATCGCGCGGGTTCTGGCGGGTCAGGGTCGGAGTCGGGCGGCCCGACTCGACCGATCCGGAGATCGTCTCCCGCTACGTCCTCGGTCGCTTCAGCGAGAGTCGCGAGCAGGTCCGCGATCTGATCGAGCGGGCCGCCGAGGAGACCGAGCTCCTGGTCGGCCAGATCACCGAGTCGCCTCCGGCTCCCGGCTCCGGGGCGACCGATGAGTGAGACGCTGACCACGTACGCCGTCGATCCCGACGGGGTCGCCCTTCTGCAACTCGATCGCCCCGAGCGCCGCAACGCGATCAACACGCAGATGCTGGTCGAGCTGCTCGGCCACCTCGAGGCCGCCCGCGAGGATCCCGAGGTCCGGGTCCTGGTCGTCTCCTCGACCGATCACCTCGGGCTCTCAGCCGGGGCCGACGTCAACGAGGAGCTCGATCGCGACGGAGCGATCCGGAGGATGACCCTGTTCGCCGAGCTCTATGACGAGCTGACCGGCTTCCCGAAGCCGACCGTGGCCGCCTGCCATGGAGCGTGCGTCGGCGGCGGCGCCGAGATCGCCGTCGCCTGTGACCTGCGGGTCGGCGGCTCGAATCTCCGCCTCCGGTTTCCCGGTGCCGGGCTCGGCGTGCCGGTCGGACCCGCACGCCTGGTCACGCTCTGCGGGCTCTCGGTCGCCAAGTACCTGCTGCTGACCTCGAAGGAGGTGGCGGCCGACGAGGCGCTGCGCTGGGCCCTGGTCCACCGCGTCGCGCCGGCGACGGCGACCGAGAAGGCGGCGCTGACGCTCGCCGCCCAGGTCGCGGAGCACCCCCCGGAGTCGGTCGCGAGGATCAAGCGGATGCTGCACGAGTGGGACGGGGTCGTCGAGCGCTCCCGTGCCGAGGGCGAGGGGCAGGTCACGTGGCAGAGCGAGGGCCCCGGCCTCGGCTACTCCGAGTGAACGGTTCGGGGCCCTCGGGTCTCCTCAACCGTGCACTCGCCGGGGAGGGGCCGGCTCCGGCGGTCGGCTCGGCTCATAGTGCGATCATGGAGAGGTGAGCGAACCGACGCCCCAGGCCGGTACCGCCGGCTGGCGCGACGCACTCGAGTCGCGCGACTGGCAGCGTGCCTACGAGTTGTTGAGCGAGGCCGACGCCGCCGGGGAGCTCGACGCCGAGGGCGTCGAGGCGCTCGCCGAGGCCGCCCGCTGGACCCATCGCTACGAGGAGATGGTCGAGGCGCTGGAGCGCGCCTGTGACGGGTTCGAGCGAATCGGGGATGGGCCCGAGGCGGGTCGAGTGGCCGTGAAGTTGACGATCGAGTACTTCCAGCGGAATGAGCTCGCGCATGCCGGCGGCTCCCTCGAGCGGGCGACGGAGCTGCTCGCCGACTCGGGCGACACGCGGGCTGCCGGCATGGTCCTCTTCTGCCGCGTGCTGACGCTGCTTCTGGCGGGTGACGCAGCGGCGGCGGAGGCTGAGGCGGCGGAAATGGCGGCGATGGCAGAGCGGCTGGGCGACCGCGACCTTCAGGCCCTGGCGCTGACCAGCAGCGGGAGCGCCAGGCAGCTGGAGGGCGGCTTCAAGGAAGCGGCGGCGCTGATGGATCAGGCCTCGGCCCGCGCCATGAGCGGCGGCCTTGAGCTGTGGACGTCCGGGTTCGTGCTCTGCGCCAACATCAACGCCTGCCGCCACCGCGGCGATCTCGGCACCGCGGCGGAATGGAGCGATGCAGCGGCCCGCTGGTGTCGCCGCAACGACCTTGGCTACTTCCCCGGCCTCTGCCGGTTGCACGAGGCCGAGACGCTCGCGCTGCGCGGCGACTATCAGGCTGCGGTGGCGGAGATCGAGCCCGCGATCGAGGAGTTGCGGGCCGCGATGCCGAGATTCGAGTGCGATGGGCTGCAGGAGCTGGGTGAGATCCGGCGGCGGCAGGGAGACCTCGGCGCTGCCGCGGAAGTCTTCGAGCGGGCGATCGAGCGTGGCGGCGACGCGATGCCGGGCCTGGCCCTCCTGCGGCTCGATCAGGGCAGGGCCGGCGTGGCGCTCTCGCTGGTGCGAGAGGCGCTCTCCGAGACAGGTGGCGTGAAGCTCGGCGCCGGCCGCACCGAGATCCTTCCGGTGGCCGTCCGGGCCGCGGTCGAGGTTGGCGAGCTCGACTACGCGAAGGAGGCACTGGCCGAGCTGGGCGCGCTCGCCGACGCCTGCGAGACGACCGCGCTGCGCGCCGCGCATGCGACCGCCGCCGGGCGGGTGGCGCTCGCGGAGGGAGAGGGGGAGACGGCAGCGAGCGAGCTTCGCCGGGCCAGATCGCTCTGGAAGGAGGTCGGGGCGCCCTACGACGGCGCCCTGGCGCGGGCCGAGCTGGCGCGGGCGAAGGCCGCGGCCGGGGAGCGCGATGCGGCCGAGGCCGAGGCCGAGGCGGCGCTGACGATGCTCCGCCAGATCGGGGCCCGCCACGCGTGCGAGCAGCTCGAAGCGCTGATCGCGGGGCTGAGCGGCGCCTCGACGAGGCGTGAGAAGGCGATGCTGTTCACCGACATCGTCGGCAGCACCAGGCTGGTCGAGGCGCTCGGCGACGAGGCCTGGGAGGCGCTGCTGGCCTGGCACGATCGGACGCTGCGCCGCTGCGTCGACGACGCCGGCGGGACCGAGGTAAAGCACGAGGGCGACGGGATCTTCGCCGCCTTCGACGATCCCGACGCAGCGATCTCGTGCGCATGCGCGATCCAGACGAGCCTGCAGAGGCAGCAGGCCGAGCACGGCTACGCGCCCTCGGTCCGGATCGGGGTCCACGCCGACGAGGTCACCGACCGCGGCGGTGACCTCGGGGGTCGCGGCGTCCATCTGGCCGCCCGCGTGATGGCCGCCGCCGAGGGCGGGGAGGTGCTGGTCACGAGCTCGACCCTCGACGCGGCATCGGGCAGCTTCGAGATCGTCGAAGGGCGTGAGATCGATGCCAAGGGCGTCGAGGCGCCGCTGTCCGTTGCCCGGATCGGCTGGGCCCGGGAGCCATAGCCCGGGCCGGCCGCCGCTCGATTCGCGCTCAGCGGCGATCGGCGACCCCTAAGATCCACGGCCGCCGGGCAGCCGCCCGGTTGGCTCTGTTGCCGCCCCGATGGCCCTTCGATCCCTGCTCGACACCCTCGAAGACAATGCCGATCTTGGCGCGCTTGCCGCTGCGGTCGGCGCCGGCGAGGCCCCGCACGCGCACATGTCGTCGGGTGTCCGGCCGCTGCTCCTCGCGGCGCTGTCCGAGGACCCCCGCGCCTTCGCGGGCCGCCCGATCCTGTTCGTTGCGGCCGACGACCGCGGCGCCCGCGACCTCGCGCGCGAGCTGGGCGCGTTCCTGGCGCCGCGACGGGTCCGCTACTACCCATCGCGCGGCACCGGCTACGAGTCGCACCTGACCCCGCCCCCGCACCTGGTCGGCCTGCGAATCGCGGCGCTCGACGCGCTGGTCGGGGATCGGGACAGGGCCGATGATCGGGACGCTGGGCCGCCGATCGTGGTCGCCAGCGCCGTGGCGCTCGCGGAGGCGGTGCCGGACGCGTCTCTGCGACCGGCGGGCTTCACCCTGCACCGGGGCGAGGAGATCGATCTCGACGACGTCGCCGAGCTGCTCGCCGGCGCCGGCTACGAGCACGTCGAGCAGGTCACCGACCGGGGGCAGTTCGCGGTCCGCGGCGGCATCCTCGACGTCTTCGGATCGACCGAGGACCGCGCCGCGCGGGTCGAGCTGTTCGGCGACGAGATCGAGTCGATTCGCTACTTCTCCACCTTCACCCAGCGCTCGCTCGGCGAGGCCGAGCGGATCGAGCTCGACCCGGCCGCGGAGATCGACCCCGACCATCGGCTACTGGCGGAGGCGGCCCTCGAGGACGCGGCCGCGGACGATCGGGCGGCCCAGCCGCTGGCGGAGCTGCTTCCAACGGACCGCTTCGCGGCCTTCCTCGACCTGATCGCCCCGTCCACCGCGCTCGTGATCGCCGCAGCCGAGGATCTCGACGGGGCGCTCAGCGATCATCTCAGCGACGTCCGCGCCGCGATCCACGACGACGATGTCGCGCAGCTCTACGTCGAGGTCTCGGCGCCGCTCAGCGAGCGCGCGGAGCTCAGCGTCAGCGCCCGTGAGTCGGGCCAGGAGCATTCGTTCCGCGCCTCAACGCCGGTCTCGGCCGCCCGCAGCCTCGCCGAGGCCGAGCCCGAGCTCGAGAAGCAGGTCCGCTCGGGGTATCTGACGGTCGTCGCCTTCGAGCGGCGCGGCGAGGCCGACCGGGCCCGATACGGGCTCGACCGGACTGACGCCGAGGCTGCTCGACGGCGACCGTGGGCCGGGCGGCCAGGCCCTTCTCTTCGCCGAGGCCTCGATCCAGGAGGGCTTCATCGCCCCGGCGCTGAAGCTCGCCGTGATCCCGTACCGCAGGCTGGTCCACCGGCGCCGCTCGGAGGCGCCGGCGCCGACCCGCGGGCGGCTCGCGAGCATCGGTGACCTGGCGGTCGGCGAGCACGTCGTCCACGAGGACCATGGCGTCGCGCGCTTCGCGGGCTTCGACACGCGCACGGTCGCCGGCATCACCCGCGACTACCTCGATCTCAGCTACCGGGGCGGGGACAGGGTCTTGGTCCCGGCCGACCAGCTCGCCAAGATCACCCGCTACGTCGGGGCCGGCGGGGAGGACCCGGAGCTGTCGAAGCTCGGAGGCAAGCGCTGGACCCAGATCAAGACGAAGGCCCGTCGGGCCGCCCGCGAGATGGCCGGCGAGCTGCTCAACCTCTACGCCGAGCGCCAGGCGCGCCGCGGCCACCCGTTCAGCCCCGACGGTGAGTGGCAGTTGCGCCTCGAGGAGTCGTTCGCATACCGGGAGACGGCGGACCAGCTCGAGGCGATCGAGGCGGTCAAGGCCGACATGGAGTCGGAGCGGCCGATGGATCGCCTGATCTGCGGTGACGTCGGCTACGGCAAGACCGAGGTGGCGATTCGCGCCGCCCAGAAGGCGCTCGCCGACTCCAAGCAGGTGATGGTCCTCGTCCCGACCACGATCCTCGCCACCCAGCACCTGGGCACCTTCCGGGAGCGGTTGCGTGACTTCCCGTACGAGATCGAGATGGTCTCGCGCCTGCGCAGGCCGGCCGAGGTGAAGCGGGCGCTGGCGAAGTTCGCGGCCGGGGACCTCGACATCCTGATCGGTACCCATCGCCTCTTGTCGAGGGACGTGCGCGCGGCCGACCTCGGTCTGCTGGTGATCGACGAGGAGCAGCGCTTCGGCGTCAAGCAGAAGGAGCTTCTGCGCCAGTTCAAGCTCAAGGTCGACGTGCTCTCGATGTCGGCGACGCCGATCCCGAGGACGATGCAGATGAGCCTTGCCGGGATCCGCGACATCTCGGTGATCGAGACCCCGCCCGAGGGCCGGCGTCCGGTTCGGACCTATGTCGGGCCCTACGACGAGGATCTGGTCAAGACCGCGATCGAGCGCGAGCTGCAGCGCGGTGGTCAGGCGTTCTTCCTCCACAATCGCGTCGAGACGCTGCCGGAGACCGCCGAGCATCTGCGGGCTCTGGTGCCCGGGGCCCGCTTCCTCGAGGCTCACGGGCAGCTCGACGAGCGCGAGCTGGAGCAGACGATGCTCGCCTTCCTGCGGGGCGAGGCCGACGTCCTGGTGGCCACGACGATCATCGAGTCGGGACTCGACGTGCCCGCCGCCAACACGCTGATCGTCGAGCGGGCCGATCACCTCGGCCTCGCCCAGGCGTACCAGATCCGCGGCAGGGTCGGCCGCTCCCGCGAGCGGGCCCACGCCTACATGTTCTATCCCTCGGAGGAGGGCGTGACCGAGGAGGCGGCGTCCCGTCTGGCGACGCTCTCCGATCACACCGAGCTCGGCTCCGGCTTCAGGATCGCGATGCGCGACCTCGAGCTTCGCGGGGCCGGGGATCTGCTCGGCTCCGAGCAGTCCGGCCACGTCGCCGCGGTCGGATTCGAGCTCTACGTCGAGATGCTCGACGAGGCGGTCGAGGCCCTCCGCGGCGGCGAGGGGGAGGAGCGGCCCGAGTCCGAGGTGCGCGTCGACGCCGACATCTCCGCCTTCGTCCCCTCCGAGTACATCCCATACGAGGCCGCGAAGATCGACGTTCACAGGCGAATCGCCGGCGCCCGCGCGCCCGGCGAGCTGCGCGAGCTGCGCGACGAGCTGCGCGACCGGTTCGGCCCTCCGCCCGAGCCGATCGAGGCGCTGCTGGCGATCCAGCGGGCGCGGATCGAGTTCGGGCGGGACGGGGCCGGCTCGCTCGAGCTGCGCGGCGGGCGGATCGTTGCCGCCGGGCTCGACTACGACTCCGAGCGGGTCGCGGCGATCAGGTCGCAGGTCGAGCAGGCGATCTTCTCCTCCCGGGAGGGCACCCTGAGCCTGCGCGTGCCCGAGGCCGACGGCGAGCAGGCGCCGAGCGTCGCGGCGCTCGAGATGCTGACCGGCACCGTCGCCGCCACCCGTCCGGAGCCGGTCCGCGACGCGGCCTGATAGGCGGGCGCGCGGGGTTATCCGCGGCCATCCCCCGGAGCGCTATCCTCCCGGCCTCGTGGCAGGACTTGCGGCCCCAAAGAAGCGCCTCGTGGCGCTGGTGTTGGCCCTGGCGCTGGCGCTCGCCGTGATCTTGGTCGCGGCGACCATCGGCCTGGGGCGGCCGGGCGTGCCCTCGGGCGCGGTCGCGATCGTCGACGGCGTCGACAACGGCACCGTCAGCGACGAGGACTATCAGCGCGGCATCGATCAGGCCTCGGCGCGCCTCGGGCTCGACGAGCCGCCCGAGCCGGGGTCGCCCGAGTTCCAGCAGGTCAACGACGAGGCGATGCAGGACCTGCTCCTGGCGATCTGGGCGGAGGGCGAGGCGGCCGACCGCGGGCTCGAGGTGACCGATCAGGATGTCGAGGACGAGCTCGACCAGGTCCAGGCCGGCTTCCAGAACGAGCGCGAGTTCGCCCGGGTCGTCCGCCAGTCGCAGTTCTGCAGCGAGGAGGAGATCGCGGCCGACACGCCGCCCGCCGAGTGCGCCGACGTCCGCGAGCAGGGGCGCCTGCTGGCTCTGCAGCGAAAGCTCTCCGAGGACTTCGCGACCGAGCCCGAGGTGACCGACGCCGACATCGAGCGCTTCTACGACGCCAATCTCGAGAGCTTCGAGACCCCGGCGACGCGGAGCGTCCGCGTGATCCTGAACGAGAACGAGGCCAAGGTCGAGGCCGCCCAAGCGCAGCTCGACGGGCTTAGCGCCGATGACGCCGGCTTCGCCAAGGCCTGGACGAACGCCGCCCGCAAGTACTCGCAGGATCAGGCCTCCAAGGACCGCGGCGGGCTGCTCGAGGACGTCGTCGAGGGCCAGGGGGACCCGCAGCTCGACGAGCAGGTCTTCAGCGCCGCCGAGGGTGAGCTGGTCGGCCCGTTCGAGACCGATCGCGGCTTCTACTTGATCGAGGTCGTCGACTCGACGCCGGCGAGCACGCAGTCGCTCGAGCAGGCCAGCCCGACGATCGAGCAGCAGCTCGTTGCCGCCCGCCAGCAGGCCGACCAGACCGAGGTCCAAAACGACTTCCTCAACAAGTGGACGCGGCGCACCCAGTGCGTTGAGGAGGTCGAGATGCAGTTCTGCTCGGGCTTCGTGCCCCCCGAGCCGGAGCCGATCCCCGGTCAGCCGGCCGCGCCGGAGCCGGCGCCGGTCAACTCGACCAGCCCGATCGAGCCCGGGAGCGCGACCTTCAGCGCCGACGGCTTGACGCAGCCCGGGCTGCCCCAGGGTCCCAAGGTTCCGGTCCCCGAGACGCCCGACGCCGCAACCGGCCTGCCGCCCGGGGCGGTCCCGGTTGGGCCCGACGGCGCCCCGGTGGCGCCCGGTGGCGCCCAGGCCGTACCCCCGCCGGCTCCCTAGCCGGGCCGATGGCCGATCGGGCGCCGGGGGCCGAACGAGCGGCGGACGCCGTCGCCGACCTCGACGCGATCACGCGCCGGCTGCGTCGCGAGTGCCCGTGGGACCGCGAGCAGGACGAGCGATCGATCGTCCCGCACACGGTTGAGGAGGCCTACGAGCTCGCCGACGCCGCCGCCTCCGGCGACGACGAGAAGCTGCTCGACGAGCTCGGGGACGTGCTGTTCCAGGTTCATTTCCTGGCCCTGCTTCTGGAGGAGCGCGGCTCGGGGGACCTCGCCACGGTCGCCGAGCAGATGACCGAGAAGCTGATCAGGCGCCATCCGCACGTCTTCGGGGAGGCGCAGGCGGAGAACGCCGGCCAGGTGCTCGCCAACTGGGATCGGATCAAGCGGGAGCGGGAGGGTCGCAGCGGCCTGTTCACCGATGTCCCCGAGATCCTGCCGGGGCTGCTCTACGCCCGCAAGCTGCAGCGCCGCGCGACGACGCGCGCGCCCTCGGGGTCAGAGCTCGGCGTCGTCGGGGCCGAGGACGCGGGGCCCGCGGCGGCAGCGGCGGTGGCGGCCGTCGAGCGGCTCGAGCAGCTGCAGATCGAGGGCATCGATGCCTCCCCCGTCGCCGGCGCCGAGGCCCGCGACGAGATCGAGCTGCTGCTCGGCGACCTGCTGTTCTCGGTCGTCGATCTCGCCCGACGACTGCGCTGCGATCCGGAGCTGGCGCTGCGGGCGGCGGCGAATCGCTTCGCCGCCTCGATCGCCGAGTCGTGAAAGACTCCGGCATCCGATGACCGCGATCACCGACGTCCGCGCCCGGCAGATCCTCGATTCGAGGGGCAACCCGACGGTCGAGGTCGATGTCGGGCTTGAGAGCGGCGCGAGCGGCCGCGCGGCGATCCCCTCCGGCGCCTCGACCGGTGAGTTTGAGGCGACCGAGCTGCGCGACGGCGGCGAGGCCTACGGCGGAAAGGGCGTCGCCACGGCCGTCGCCAACGTCAACGGCGAGATCGCCGAGGCGCTCTCGGGGACGGTGGCGGCCGACCAGGCCGCGATCGATCGCCTCCTGATCGATCTCGACGGCACGCCTAACAAGTCGCGCCTCGGAGCGAACGCGATCCTCGGGGCCTCGCTCGCGGTCGCGAAGGCCGCGGCGGCAGATGCGCGGCAGCCGCTCTACCGCTACATCGCCGGGCTCCAGGAGGGCGGCGACGACGACCCCTCGGTTCTGCCGGTGCCGATGATGAACGTGCTCAACGGCGGCTCTCACGCCGACAACTCGGTCGACTTCCAGGAGTTCATGATCGCGCCGGCCGGGGCCGGCAGCTTCAGCGAGGGCCTCCGCGTCGGGACCGAGATCTTCCACGCGCTGAGGGCGCACCTGAAGTCAGCGGGGCTCAACACCGCCGTCGGCGACGAGGGTGGATTCGCCCCCGATCTGCCCTCCAACGAGGCGGCGCTCGAGGCGCTGGTCGCCGGGATCGAGGCGGCCGGCTACCGGGCCGGGGAGGACGTCTTCATCTGCCTCGATCCCGCCACCAGCGAGATCTACGAGGACGGCAGCTACGTGCTCGAGCACGAGGGGCGCAGCCTGAGCGCGGCGGAGATGGCCGAATACTGGACCGACAAGGTCGACCGCTACCCGATCATCTCGATCGAGGATGGGATGGACGAGGAGGACTGGGAGGGCTGGCGCTCGCTGACCGAGTCGCTCGGAGATCGCTGCCAGCTCGTCGGTGACGATCTGTTCGTCACCAATCCCGATCGCCTCGGACGCGGGATCGAGACCGCGGTCGCGAACTCGATCCTCGTCAAGGTCAACCAGATCGGGACGCTGACCGAGACGCTCGAGGCGGTGCGGATGGCCGCCGCGGCCGGCTACAGCGTCGTCATCTCGCATCGCTCCGGGGAGACCGAGGACACGACGATCGCCGACCTCGCCGTCGGCACCGGCTGCGGGCAGATCAAGACCGGCGCCCCCTCGCGCACCGATCGCGTCGCCAAGTACAACCGGCTGCTGCGAATCGAGGAGGAGCTCGGCGACCGCGCCGTCTATCCGGGCCTCAGCGCCTACGCGGGCCGCTCCTGAGCAGCGGCGCCCGGCGCCCCAAAGCGGGCCCTGCGGCTCTGGGCGTGCAGGTTCTCGGCGCCGGGCGTCGAATGGGCCGGTGTGAGCGCCACGACTGCACGCGGCCGCCGCTACAAGGCCCGGATCGCGCCCCGCAAGGGCGGCCCCCGCGGCCCGGCGAGCCGGATTCAATGGGACCGCGTCGGGCGGATTGTGCTCGTGCTCGTGCTCTTCGCGGTCTTAGCCTCCTACGTGAATCCGGTCATCGACCTGTTTCACACCTGGCGCGATGCCGGCGCCGCCGAGCAGCGGCTGGCCGAGCTGAAGTCGGAGAACAACCGGCTCGAACGCCGCGCCGCCGAGCTGAAGACGCCCGCCGCCGCGATCCGCGAGGCCCGCAGGCTGGGCATGGTCGGTGAGGGCGAGCGGGCCTACGTGATCAAGGGACTCGAGTAACCTAAGCACGCTACGACCAGGGACCCTGCGCCACGCCGCGGGGCCTGTCGTCGTCGCCACCCCACGGGCGCGCGGCGCCCGCGGGGTCCCCGGCGATGACGCCACCCGCGGAAGGCACCGTGCTGCGGTTCGCGGTGGCAGGATTACGTCCTGGGCACTACGAGATGAGCACTACCACTGCACTAGACATCGAGGCGGCGCTGGAGCGCGCTGATGACGCTGAGGTCTTCAGGCCGCCGCCGCTGCTGTTCGTCGGTGGCACCGGTCGCTCGGGGACCCACGTCGTCGCCAAGATCCTCAACAACCACAGCCACTTCCGCAAGGTCCCGAACGAGGCGCGCTTTCACACCGACGCGGGCGGATTCCCCGACGTGCTGTCGGGCCGGACCGGCCCCGAGCTCTTCATCTGGCGGCTCAGGCACCACTGGTACCGCAACTTCGAGCCGGCTCGGCGCAGCTTCCGGGGGATCCACCGCTACGTGCCGCGACGCCGCCTCGACGCCGCCTCGGAGGCGTTTCTGCGGCGCTTCGAGGACGAGCCCGAGGCCGCCTGCAGGCAGCTGTTCTTCGACCTGCTCTGGCCGCTGGCGACCGAGTCGGCGAAGGCCGGGCTGATCGAGCAGAGCTGCGATGTCGTCGCCGAAGCCCCGACCCTGGGGCGGCTGTTCCCCGAGGCGAAGTTCATCCACGTGGTCCGCGACGGCCGCGACGCCGCCGCTTCGCGCGTCGGCCAGGCGCGCTGGCTCACCTACCCGCGCTCGATCAAGCAGGGCCTGGAGTGGTGGGAGCGCCGTATCCGACGCATCGACGCGGGGGTGGCGGGGGCCGGTCCCGGCCGCGTCTTCCCGCTCAGCCTCGACGAGCTCGTCGGCGGCGATCGCCGCCGCAGCTACCGGCTGATGCGGCGCTTCGCCGGGCTGCGCAACGAGGAGGCGATGCTCGACTACTTCCAGAGCCGGGTCCGCGACCGCAACGCGCATCTCGAGCGCTGGCGCTCGAGCGTCCCCGAGCGCCGCCAGGCGGAGGTCGATGCGGCCTACGCTGAGATCCTCGAGCGGATGGAGGCGGACGGCGTCCACTGCGTGCCGCAGCTGCAGCGGACCTACGAGCGGAGGGGCCGATGAGTGAGTTGGCGCCGCGTCCGGACGACCCCGATCTGGTCTTCGTCGGCGGCACCGGACGCAGCGGCACCCACGTCCTCAGCCAGCTGCTCGGCAGCCATCCGCGCTACGCGCGGGTCCCGATCGAGGCTCGCTTCCACTGCAACCCGCAGGGCTTCCCGGACCTGCTCAGCGGCCGCGTCAGCGCCGAGGTATTTCTCAAGAAGCTGCAGAAGTTCTGGTGGCGGCGGATCCGCGCCGGCGAGGTGGCGCCGGTGGTGGCCCGGCGGATCGCCTTCGGGCGCAAGGTCCGCGGGCTGCACAAGGTCGTTCCGCGCGACCGCTTCGATGCCGCGGTCGAGGAGTTCGAGCGCGGGTATCCCGGTGATCCCGAGGTCGCCTGCCGCAATCTCTTCCTCGACCTGCTCTGGCCGCTGACCGCCGAGCAGGGCAAGCCGGGCTTGATCGAGATGAGTTGCTTCACGATCGCGCAGGGCCCGACGTTGCAGCGCCTCTTCCCCGAGGCGAAGTTGATCCATACCGTCCGTGACGGGCGCGACGCCGGCTCCTCGAAGGTCTCGAAGCGGCAGAAGCGCTCCCACCCCCGCGACGGGTTCGAGGGCCTGCGCTGGTGGGAGGGACGGCTGCGCAACATCGAGCGCGGCGTCGGCGGGCTCGAGGATCGCTCGAAGCTGCTCTGCGTAAGCCTCGACGACCTCGTCGCCGGCGATCGCGAGGGGGTCTTCGCTGAGATCCGCGAGTTTGCCGGCCTCGACGACGACCCGGGGATGCGACGCTTCTTCGACGTGGAGATGGATGCCGATGCCGCACACAAGGAGCGCTGGCGGGAGGGCCTCAGCAGCGAACGGCAGCAGGCGCTCACCCGCGAGTACGAGAAGACCCTCGATCGCCTCGAGCGGGAGGGCTTTCACTGTGCCCCGCAGCTGCGGGCCGCCTACGAGCGACAGCCGGCGTGAACGGCGCGGCTGAGCTCGTCTTCATCGGCGGGACCGGGCGCTCTGGGACTCACGCGCTCGCCCGCCTGCTGGGACACCATTCGCGGCTCGCCGACGTTCCGATCGAGGCGCGGTTCCACTGCAACAAGCGCGGCATCGGCGACCTGCTCGAGGGCCGGGTGACGCTTGCCGCCCACCTCGCGAAGCTGCGCGGCTTCTGGTGGCACCGGGTTCGCGTCGACGGGCGTCCCCGCGGCCTCTACAACCTCGCCCGCCGCCGGGACTTCGATCGCGCCTGCGAGCGCCTCGAGGCGGACTACCCAGATGACCCGATCGGGGCCTGCCGCCGGCTCTTCCTGGATCTGCTGGGACCGGTGGCGGAGCGGGCCGGCAAGCCGGGGCTGGTCGAGATGTCCTCGCACAACGTCAAGGAGGCCCAGACGCTCCTGCGGCTGTTCCCCGAATCGATCGTTCTGCACGCGCTTCGCGACGGCCGCGATTCGGCCACCTCGGTGACCGGCAAGACCTGGGGACCGGATGGGGTTCCGGCGGCGATCGATTGGTGGGCCGACCGGCTGCGGGCGATCGAGGGCGGCGTGCGCGGCGAGGAGGACGGCGCCAGCTACGGCATCGCGGCTGATCGCTTCCGCGTCGTCATGCTCGAGGACCTCGTCGGCCCGGAGCGGGACGCCGCCTACGAGGATCTGCTCCGGTTCCTCGGGCTCGAGGACGAGCCCGCAATCGGTGAGTACTTCGCCCGGGAGGTGACGGCGGAGGCCGCCCACGTCGGCCGCTGGCGGGCCGAGCTCGGGCCGCTCGCGCGGGCGCGGGTCCGACGTCGCTACCGGCGGGCGGTCTCGGCGCTGGAGGCCGAGGGCAACCACGCGGCCCCGCCGCTGCGCGCCGCGCTCGAGCGGGAGGCAGCGTGAGCAAGCCGCGGCGGAAGATCCTGTTCGCGACCTCGAACGGCACCGGGCTCGGGCACCTGAACCGGTCGATGGCGATCGCCAGGCGGCTGCCCGACGGCATCGAGCCGGTCTTCTTCACCCTCTCGCAGGCCGCTCCGGTGGTCGCCGCCTCGGGCTTTCGGGTCGAGTACTTCCCCTCGTACCGGCGCCCGGCATCCGGCTCCGACTGGCAGTGGAATCTGCGGCTACGGAGGCGGCTGGAGGAGTTGCTCGAGGAGGAGCGTCCGGACCTCGTCGTCTTTGACGGCGTGCATCCCTACCGCGCCCTGACGCACGTGCTCAGCGCACGGGGCGCCCCGGCATCGGTCTGGTGCAGGCGGCCGCTCTGGCGCGCGGGCTCCGCGAAGGCCCCGCTGCGGCGCACCGGCGCCTTCGACGCCGTGCTCGAGCCGGGCGAGCTCGCGGCCGAGCGGGACAAGGGTCCGACCGCCGACCGCCGCGAGGAGGTGATCGCGGTCGATCCGATCGTCTTCTGCGACGAGGACGAGCTGCTCGGCCGGGAGGCGGCTGCCGAGGAGCTCGGGCTCGATCCGAAGCGGACCACGGCTCTCGTCAACCTCGGCCAGGGAGCGGCCACGGCCGGCGCCGTCGCGCGCGTGCTGCGGGCCCTGGCGGCCGAGCCCGATCTGCAGGTCGCCGCGCTCCGATCCAGCATCGGTCCCGGCCTCGAGGTGCCGGAGGGGGTCACCCTGCTCGACTCGACCTTCCCGATGAGCCGCTACTTTCGCGCCTTCGACCTCGCGGCGGCTGCGGCTGGATACAACTCGTTTCACGAGCTGATCGCCTTCGCGGTGCCGACCCTGTTCGTGCCGATGGCCCGCAATACCGACGATCAGGCCGCCCGGGCCGCCTGGGCGGCGGAGGCCGGGGTCGCGAGGGGGATCGATGGGCCGAGCGACGAGCGGCTCGAGGCGGAGCTCGAGGCGCTGATCGACCCCGAGGTGCGGGCGGAGATCCGGGCCGCCTGCGAGGCGGTCGAAGGGTCGAACGGCGCGCTCGCCGCCGCGCGCGCGCTCGCCCGGCTCGCCACCGGCGAGGCGCCGAAGCCGGCCGTCCGCCGCAAGGGCGCTGTGCACCGCTGGCTGCGGCTCTCCAGCCACCCGATCGGCCCGAGCCTGCCGATCGCCGCGGCCCAGACGCTGCGCGACTGGATCTACACGCCCGAGCGCGGGCGGCCGAGGGCGGTCGTCTTCGCGCTCGGCCAGCCCGAGAGCGATGCCCGCGAGGAGCTCGAGCGGGCGATCGACTCCTTCGGCGTGCCGCGTGATCGGGTGCTGGTGGTCACCGACTCCTTCGACTTCGCGACCCTGCGCGAGCTCGGGGTGCCGTTCAGGAGGATCCCGGCCGCCGCGGAGCTCGGGCTCGAGTTCGACGACCCCGAGTACCGGGAGCTGCTCGAGCGCCGCTTCGACCAGGCGCTCGGCCCCTGGCACGGCCGCTGGCCGATGAAGCGGATCGGCACCGGCAACGAGATCCTCCGGGAGGAGGCCGCCGAGGGCGGGGCGCAGGGCGAGGTTGAGCGATGAGCGGTCCCGATCCTCCGCTAACCTCGGCGGCATCTATGGAGGCCTCGGCCCGGACCCAGCCGACTGGCGCCGAGCGGAGCGACGGCAGCGGCAAGACCACTTCCCCCACGAGGGAAGAGCTCACCTCGCGCCGGCTCAGCCTGCCCAACCTGATCATCCTCGGGGCGCAGAAGTGCGGCACGAGCGGGCTCCATTACTACCTCGGCCTGCACCCCGAGGTCTCGATGTCGAGCCCGAAGGAGCTCAACTTCTTCATCGCCGAGCGCAACTGGGGGAGGGGGCTCGAGTGGTACGCGCGCCACTTCGATCCCGGCGCCAAGTGCCGCGGCGAGGCGTCGCCGAACTACACCGCGTTCCCCCAGCACATGGGCGTCCCGGAGCGGATGTCCGAGGTGGTCCCCGACGCGCGGCTGATCTACATCGTCCGCGATCCGCTCGATCGGATCGCTGCCCACTACGTGCACAACTTCGCCAAGCGCCGCGAGAAGGGCGGGTTGCGCGAGACCCTGCTGCACCCGAACACCTCCTACGTGGCGCGGAGCAAGTACTTCACCCAGCTGCAGCGCTTTCTCGAGCACTACGACCGCGACCGGGTGCTCGTGATCGAGAACTCCGACCTGCGGGACCAGCGAGCGGCCACCCTGCGCCGGGTGTTCGAGTTCGCCGGGGTCGACGCGGGCTTCGAGCACCCCAAGTTCGAACAGGTCCGGCACTCGACCTCTCGCAAGAAGCGAGCGACGAAGATGGGAATGCGGGTACAGAGAATGAGCAGATCGCGGTCCGGTCGCCGCATCCCGCGGCGGGCCTGGCTCGCGCTCGACGTGGCACTGCCGCTGTCGAAGCCGATTAGCAAGCCCTCGACCGAGGAGCTTCGCGAGGCGCTCGGCAGTCAGGTCCTCGACGTTCTGCACGAGGACGCCGAGCGGCTCCGGGAGTTCACCGGCCGCGACCTCGCCAGCTGGTCCGTTTGAGCCCGAAGCGAGGGAAGGGCGACCAGGCGGGCGGCATGGGGGCCGCCCTCGGCGCCCAGGTGCTGCGCTACTCGGGCATCCACTCGGTCGGGGTGGTGGTCTCCAACGCGCTGACCTTCGCCTCGACGATCCTCGTCGCCAACTTCATCGACCCCAGCGCCTTCGGTCAGCTCGGGCTGTTGCTGTTCCTCACCGGACTGATGACGCTGCTGTTCACGCTCGCCTCGAAGCAGGGGACGATGAAGCGGACGTTCGGCGGCGACGACGATGATGACGACGACGAGGACGACGAGGAGCTGGCCGCTGATCCGCGGCGCACGCTCGGCACCGGCCTCGTCCTGATCGGCCTCGTCTCGATCCTCGGGACCCTGATCACGGTTGCCTTCGCTGAGCCGATCGCCGGCTGGCTGCTAGGCGATCAGGCGGATTCGAAGCTGGTCGTCTGGGCGGCCGTAGCCGGCGGCGCCGGCGCCGTCTACCGCGTCGCCTCGATCACGATCTGGCTCGAGCGGCGTCCGTACCCCTACATCGCGGTCGAGGCCGCGCGCCCGCTGCTGACCCTGATCGCCGTCGTCCCGCTGCTGATCGCGGGGACCGGGCTCGAGGGCGCGATCGCCGGAACCGCGCTTGGCAGCGCCCTGGCGACCGTCTTCGCGCTGCTGCTGCTGAGGGGCTCGTGGAACCCGTGTTTCTTTCCCGCCGAGGCCGTCGCGATCTACAGCAGGGGCGCGATCCGGATCCCGTTGGTGGTGTCGATGTGGGTGGTCGGCTACGCCGACATCTTCATCCTCTCCCGGTTCGTCTCCGACGCCGATCTCGGCACCTACCATCTCGCCTCGCGGGCGGGGTTCCTGGTCGCGTTCCTGCCGGCCGGCTACCGGAAGGCGCTGCGGCCGCTGCAGAAGACCGCGACCTTCCGCGCCGCCGAGGACGAGTACGGGGTCGGAACGGCCCGCGGCATCCAGTTCGGCTACTTCGTCCTGATGCTGACCGGCGTGCTGCTGGCGGTGACGGTGTTCGCGAAGGCGCTGGTCCGGGTCGCCCCCGACTCGTACTCGGCGGCAGCCCCGCTGATCCCGCTGCTGGCGGCCGGCCTCGTCTCGCCGACCGTCTACCGGATGCTGAACAAGTCGGTCAAGTACGGGAACAAGCGCTACCCGTTCATCATCGGTGCCGTGGTTGCCGCCTGCCTGTTCGTCGGGCTGACGATCCTGATGGTGGATCCGATCGGGGTCGAGGCAGCCCCGATTGCAATGATGATCGGCTTCGCGATCCCGGGCCTGTTCATCTTCTATCGCTCGCAGACCGGGCGCACGCCGATCAGGTTGCCGTGGCGCTCGATGTTGACCGGGATTGGGCTCGCCGGGGTGATCGCGCTGGTCCACGCCCGGTTCGACGTCGGATCGGGAATCGTGGTCGAGGCGCTGGTCGGCCTGCTCGCGGTCTGGCTCTGGCTCGCGCTGATCACCGTCACCGGGGCGGTTCCCCATTATCACCGTGGGGCGCTGAGGGAGATGGCGCTGGGCCTGGTCGGGCGCGGCAAGGCGGGCGCCTTCACCCCGGCCAAGGGTCTCGCGGCGATCGCACGCCCCGAGCGCCGCGCGCTGCGACGGGCGGTCCTCGGGCGCAAGCCGGCGCCCGAGGCCACCGCCGGCCTGATCGAGGTCGATGGCGGCGACGAGGCGCGGACGCTGGTCGCGGTGCTGCGTCGGGTTGCGGTCAAGGGCGGCATTCCGGACCTGCCCAGGAACTACGACTCGACCGATGAGCGCGACCGTGACCAGGCGATCGGGGAGTTCCTGTTCGCGCCGGGACCGATCGCCGGCCGGGACCAGATGGGCAAGCGCCTGATCAACGACGGCGTCGCCAACGCCTACGACCTGCACACGCTCGAGCTGACGATCACCGCTCTGCGGGCAACCCCGCGGCCGGTCTGGAAGAAGCCGGGCTGAGCGGCTGACGGCGCCGGGGGCGGCGCCAACGGCACTCGGAGGTCGCGCTCAGTCGGCGCGGCGGATGACGATCTGGTCGGGCTCGATCGAGACCTCGACCCTGCGATGTCCGGCCCAGTGCTCGTCGTAGACCGGGTTCTCCTTGACGGCGGCATCGAGCCAGAGGCCGTATCCGTCCGTCTCGCCGTGATCGAAGGTCGCCTCGAGCTTTCGTCCGCGCCGCCGTCCACGGCCGCCGCGTCGCCTGCGCCTGCGGCGACCCTCACCCTCGGCAGGTGCGGCGCCCTCTCGCTCCTCGTCCTCGCGCTCGCCCTCGTCCTCTCGGTCTTCCGCCTCCTCGTCCTCCTCGTCCTCCTCCTCTTCCTCGTCCTCGGCGGCGAGGGTGGCGGCCTCGACCTCGGCCTCGATCTCGTCGCGGAGATCGTCGCCCTCCTCGGGTTCGGAGTCGGCTGAGAGGCCGTGTCGGCGGCGGAAGTCCTGGAGCTCGGAGGTCGGCACCTCGAGCTGGTGGGCGATCCAGGCGTCGGTGCGGCCCTCGCGGACCCAGGCGCGGATCTGATTCAGTTGTGCTCGTAGTGATCTAGGAGCCATATGCCGGCGGCACGTTACCAAGCGACCGGCGCTCGCCGTGTCCGCTCGCCACTCCGTTGTAACCTGATCCGCTGATCGAGCGGGCCCGAGGGCCTCGAACCTCACCGCCAGTCGACAGGGACGCCGTTTCGCCCAGGGAGGTTCGCGCCAAGGTGCTGGTACTCACGAGGAAGCCCAACGAGAGCATCATGATCGGTGACGAGATCGAGATCTCGGTTCTATCGGTCGCCGGTGACAAGGTGCGGATCGGGATCGCCGCGCCTCGCGAGGTCGAGGTGTTCCGCAAGGAGGTCCATGCGGCCCGCGACGGTGCCGAGCGACCGGCTGAAGAGGGCGGGCCCGAGCGCAGCTGAAGCGGCCACGCGGCAGCCGGGCCGGCGTCAGCCGCCGACCAGCCAGGCCAGGGTCTCGAACATGACGATGACGACGACGACCGTCGTCAGCGTCAGGGCGACCGCGAGCACGCTGAAGCGCACCTTGCCACCCCGTTCGACCTTCGCGATCCGGCGGGCGCGCGAGCGATTGGCGGCCCGCTTGCGGAGCTGCCGACGGCGGTGCTGCTCGAGCTCCATCTCCTGCGCGAGGGCGTCGTCGAACTGCTCCTGGCTGAGATGGCGGCGGTCCAGGGTGTCTGGGGCTGCGGAAGCCACGGCGACGCAGTTTACCGATCGCTAATCAAGACGTCACCTTTCGCCTATGAAAGGCCCGAGCCGCGTAAGAGCCGCGCAAGTCGCTCAGCACGCCGACCAGAGGCCGAGGCCGGCCTCGCCGGCCCGCTCCTCGATCGAGGCGAAGCGGCCGGCGTTCGCCGTGTTTGGCTCGATCTCGAGGGTCCGCGCGTATCCGAGCCGCAGGAGCTCCGCGTTGACGAACGTGTCGCCGACGTAGACGTAGGCGAGCAGACGCCCGTAGCGATCGCGCAGCTCACGGTCGAACCGCAACAGCACCCGCCTGCCCTCGACGAGCTCGGTGTTGAACTTCGAGGCCTCGTTCCCGTAGCACTGCACGGGCGTCCCCGGCTTGACGCTCTCCGGCGTGTCGATCCCGATATAGCGGACGTCCTCGAGCGCGGGCCCGCCGCCGATGCCGGCGTCGAGCTCGACCTCGATCGTGTCGCCGTCGATCACCCGGCTGACGTCGCCCGCCACCGCCGCGCGCCCACTGTCGTCGCTGCTTTCGGGGTCGGGTGCGCTCCGGCGCTCCGCCTCGTCGGTGAGCAGCACGACGACCGCAACGAGCAGCAGGATCAGCAGCCCGGCTCCCCTCCGGGCGTCCACTGCCGGTGGCCCCCTTCGCTCCTGCGCCTAGGGGACGCGGGAGACGCTCGAGAGCATGATCTCCTTGATCTGGGCGATGACCTCCAGCGCCTCGCTCCACTCCCGCTGCCAGACGTTGCGCCCGTAGATCACGCCCGAGCCCCCGGCCTGCATCACGAACCGCGTCTGCTGCAGGAGCTGCTCGTCGTCCACCTTCGAGCCACCGGAGAGAACGACCAGCGAGCGGCCGGCGGACTCGACGCAGTGTGCGATCGCATCCTCCTGGCTGAAGCCGCCCTCGTTGTAGGGAGCCGGCGCGTCCTTGTCGGTCTCGGGGTTGATCTTCGGCATGTTCAGCTTGACGACGTCGGCCCCCATCTCCATCGCCATCCGCGCCGCGTAGTCGATCGCGTAGAAGGAGCCGGCGCCGCCCTTCTTGTCGATCGCCTCGCCGCGTGGATAGGCCCAGACGATCAGCGGCATCCCGAAGCGGTCGCAGTCCTGGCGCACGCCGCGCAGCTGGGCGAGATCATCGTCCTGGCGCGGCGACCCCAGATACATCGTGTAGCCGACGGCATCGGCGCCGAGCCGCACCGCGTCCTCGACCGAGGAGTTGCAGGTCGACAGCGCCCGGTCGGAGGGCGGTACATCGGTCTTGCCGTTGACCTTGAGGACCAGCGGCACGGTGCCCGCGTAGTCGGGGTAGTACTTCTCGGCCATGCCGATCTGACAGGCGATCGCCGAGTAGCCCGCCTCAGCCGCGAGCTTGAACTGGTACTCGGGATCCTTGGAGGCCGGGTTCGGGAAGAAGTCGCGCGGGCCGTGCTCGATCCCCTGATCGATCGGGAGAAACAGCAGCGTGCCGTTGCCGGGTCCGAACTCGAACAGGAGGCGGTGCAGGCGGGCCCGTTTACCCGGTGCCAGGGTCTGTAGGAGCGACTTCTGCTCGGTGATGCTCTTGACCTCCATCGTTGTGGGCCTCCTGTTGTGTTTCGGCTTCCTCAGCGCCCCGGGGTGGGCGCGGGCGGCCCAGTGTATAGCGGCTTCGCGGGCTAGGATCAGCGCGTACGGTTGCCGTCCGGGTCTCCAGAGGGAGGGGACAGGTGCTCGACCACAAGTTCACGGGGACCCCCTTCACCCTCGGCATCGAGGAGGAGCTGATGCTTCTCGATCCGGGCACGCTCGACCTCGCGCCGGGCATCGAGGAGGTGCTCGGGGCGGTGCCGCCGGAGTGGGACGGCTACGTGGCGCCCGAGCTCTTCCAGTCGGTGCTCGAGATCGCGACCCGGCCCTGCGTCGACCTCGAGGAGGCCACCGCGCAGCTTCGCGAGCTGCGCGGGATGGTCGCCTCGATCGCCGCCGATCACGGGATGCTGCTGGGGGCGGCGGGCACCCATCCGTTCGCCCGTTGCGACGATCAGCTGATAACCCAGCGGCCGCGCTATCTCGAGCTCGCCGACGAGCTCGGCTTCATCGCTTCGCGTGAGCTGATCTTCGGTACCCACGTCCACGTCGGCATCGACTCGCCCGACAAGGCGATCTACGTCGCCGACGGGATCAGGCGCTATCTGCCCCTGATGCTCGCGCTCTCCGCGAACTCGCCCTTCTGGGAAGGCGTCGCGACCGGCATGCACTCGTCCCGGACGCCGGTCTTCCGCGCCTTTCCCAGGGTCGGGGTGCCGCCTCACTACGGAACCTGGGAGATCTTCAGCGGTCGCGTCGAGCAGATGATGCGCTCCGGAGCGATCGAGGACTACACCTACATGTGGTGGGACGTTCGTCCCCATCCGAACATCGGCACGGTCGAGACGCGGATCTTCGATCAGGCGAACGCGCTCGAGGACACCCTGGCCTTTGCGGCGCTGACGCAGTCGCTGGCCCACCGGCTCGCACGCAGCTACGCGGCCGGCGAGCCGCTGTTCGAGGTTCCGTGGGAGCTGGTCGACGACAACAAGGTCCGCGCGGCCCTGCGTGGGATGGAGGGTGAGCTGATGGACCTGAAGGCGGGCACCCACGTCCCCGCCGCCGAGCTGGCCGGGCGGTTGCTGGAGGAGTTGCGCCCCAGCGCCGACGCGCTCAACTGCTCCGAGGAGCTCGAGCGGATCGACAAGATCGTCGCCGAGGGCACCGGCGCGCATCGCCAGCTCGAGGTCGCGAGTCGGCTCGACGGCGACCTCGGGGCGCTGGTTCGTGAGACCGTGGTCATCGATGGCTGAGGCGCCCGGCGCCGCGCGGCTATCCTCGTAGCCAGTGTCGGCTCCCGAGTTGAGCGTCGTCTGCAAGAGCTGTGGCTCCGAGGTGAGCCCGTACGTGACCGAGTGCCCCTACTGCGGGCACCGACTTCGCCGGCGCGCTCCGGACCTCGAGCGCGAGGGAGACGAGATCAAGGTTCGCGAGCCGCGCCGCGAGCGGCGCCGCCGCGAGAAGCAACGCAGGCGCCTGGAGCGCGACCTCGAGGGCGGCCGCCGGCTGCCTTCGCTGAGCGGGCTCGAGATCGGCACGCGCCCGGCCGCGACGATCGCGGCGCTGCTCGCCGCAGCGATTCTGCTGGTCGTCCAGCGGGCGGTCCCCCTGAGCCTCGCCGAGGCGGGGGCCGTCGTCGGGCCGGTTGGCACGGATTGGTGGCGCTACCTCGTGGCCCCGTTCGTCTACGAGGATGTCGGGGCGCTGCTGATCACCGGCCTGGCGATCGGGATCTTCGGGACCGCTGTCGAGCGCCGGATCGGCTCGGTCGCCACGCTGACGCTGATCCTCGCCTGCGGGACCGGCGGCATGCTGGCGGCCGACATCGCGGCGACCGCGGGGCTCGACGACTTCCTGCTCGCCGCCGGGGGGAACGGCATCGCGCTCGGCCTGCTCGCCGCCTGGCTGATGATCGTGCGCGCCGAGGCGAGGACCGAGTTCGCCGAGCCGCTCGACGTGATCGGTGTCACCACCGTCGCCGTCGTGATCCTGCTGATGCCGCTGGTCGAGGTCACCGCCGATCCGATCGCCGGCCTCACCGGCGGCCTGCTCGGGCTGTTGCTCGGCCATCTCGCCGGCCGGCGTCTCGATCCCGGCTCCTGAGCCCCGCGGCGCGGCCGGATGCCGCCGGTGGCTAGGCTGACGGCGTGCCCGTCCAGAGCTACTCGGAGGCCGAGCTCGAGGCCGCGGTTGTGGCGCTCGGCGACCCCGAGCGGCTTCGCGAGGCCGAGGCCCTGGTCGCCTCGGCGGCGCCGGCGTTGCAGAAGTTGCTGGCGGAGGCGCTGGCGGCCGGCGGCTGGTTCGAGGAGTCGCACCAGGCCGCCGTCGCCGCCGCGACCGCGAAACCCGAGGGGGAGGAGCGGATTGCCGCGATGCGGACCCTGCTCGCCGAGGAGAGCCGAATCGGGATGATGGTCGGGGTCGCGGTCGGCTGGGCACTCGCCGAGGAGCTGCGAGACAACGACGAAAAGGAGAACCACCAATGACCGACATACGCTTTCTGGGCCACGCCTGCTTCGAGCTCAGCGACGGCACCTCGCGAGTGCTGCTCGATCCCTTTCTCAAGCCTCACAACCCGGTCGCGACCGTGACCGCCGACGAGCTCGACCCGACCTCGATCCTCGTCAGCCACGGCCACGTCGATCACCTGGCCGACGCGGTCGCGATTGCGAAGCGCACCGGCGCCACCTGCGCGGCGATCGTCGAGCTCGCGAACTGGCTCGGCGAGCAGGGCGCCCCGGAGGTCGTCGACCCGAATCTCGGCGGCACGGTCGAGTTCGACTGGGGCTGGGCGAAGCTCGTCCAGGCCTTCCACACGAACACCGCGCCGGGCTCGGGCGATGCGCCCTTCAGCCCGACCACCGGAACCGCGATCGGCATGCCCGGCGGCTGGGTGGTCAATATCGGTGGGACCACCGTCTACCACACCGGCGACACGGCGCTGTTCGGCGACATGAGGCTGATCGCGGAGCGGACGCCGGTGGACGTGGCCCTCGTTTGCGTAGGCGGCCACTACACGATGGATCGCCATGACGCGGTCGCCGCGGTCGAGATGATCGGGCCGTCGACCGTGGTCCCGATGCACCACAGCACCTTCCCGCCGATCGAGACCGACCTCGGCGCATTCAAGGCCGACGTCGAGTCACAGACCGACGCGAGTTGCGTCGTGCTCGAGCCGGGCGAGACGCTCTCGGTCTGAGGCGGAGAGGGCTCAGGCGTCGCCGTCGGCCTCGACGGCGGGCGCGGGCGCCGCTGCGGGCGGCTCGTCCGCGGCCGGGGTCGCCGCCGGATTGGGCGCCGGCGCCGGAGGTGTAGCAGGCGGCGTTGGAGCCGCTGTCGCCGGAGGCGCGGCGACCGGCGCCGGCGGCGTTGCCGACGGCGCGGGGGGCGGGATCGGGTCGACCGTGCCGGGATCGATTCGCCCGGGCCCCTCGCTACCCGCGACCGGCGCCTCGACGAACTCATCGCCGGGCGCAGCCTCGATGATCATCTCAGCGGCCGGGCGCTCCGCCTCGACCGGCGCAGTGGCCGCGGCCTCCTCCTCGGAGGCGATCGGCTCGAGCGGCTCCGCCGAAGCCGTCGCCTGCTTGGCCGGGCCGGCAACTGCAGCGGTCCCGGCGGTTGCGGCGAGCACACGTCTTGCCGGCGCCTCGCTCCTGTCCTTCTGCTTGTCGTCGCCGCCTGGGGCCGCGACCCGCTCGACCGCCGGCGCCGCCGGCTCGCGGTCGGGCACCACTCGGCTGACCTCGACCGCGCCGGCGGTGATCAGGGCCGCGGTCGCCATGCCGGCTGCCGCCTTGGTCCCGATCGCACCGCCGATCGCGCTGAGGCCGCCGGCCGTGGCGCCGCCGCCCGCAGCCGCGCCGCCGCCGATCGCGCTCACGGTCCCGCCGGCCGCCGCGGCGCCGCCTCCGGCGCCCCCGGCCGAGCCGCCGCCGAACAGCTTGCCGAGGAAGCCGATCTTGAGCAGCGCGGCCATCGGGCCGATCGGGACGATCGCGGCAAGCGCCTTGCGGTCGGCGCGGAGTTGATCGCGGAAGCTGCTGCAGCCGTCGCAGTTGCGGACGTGGATCCGAACCGGGCCGGTCGCCTTGCCGAGGCCCTCCGCCGCTTCGGCGAGGCTGACCCGCACCTCCTCGCAGCTCAATGTCCGCGCCTCGCTCGACTCGGCGAGCGTGATTCGCGCCCGGACCAGCAGCGACTTGACGGCGGGCACGGTGGTCTCCATCGCGAGCGCGATGTCCTCGTAGCTGAGCTGGTCGATCTCGCGCAGGAGCAGCGCCGTCCTCTGGGTCTCGGGCAGGGTGCCGACGTCGTCGAGCACCTGACGGAGCTCCTCGCGGTCCTGTACGCGCTCGGCCGTCGAGGTGCCGTTCAGATGCGGATGGATGTCCATCGAGTCCTGGCCCTCGGGCACCGGCCGGCGCAGGTGGTTGAGGCAGCGGTTGCGGGCGATCCGGTAGAGCCAGGGGCGGGCATTGATCTTGCGCTCGTCGGCGAGGATCGCCGCATGAGCGTTGACGAAGACCTCCTGCAGGACGTCCTCGGCGTCCTGGCGGCTCTTCAGCATCGAGCTGCAGAACGCCAGCAGCCGGGACTGATAGCGGTCGAAGAGAACCTCGAAGGCACCCTCATGGCCGGAGCGGATCAGCGCTATCAGCCGCGCGTCCTTCTCCAGCTTGAGCACCGGCGAGCGGCGGGCGAACAGCCCGCGGCGGGTGGCTTGTGTGAGGCTCGACGCTTCCACTCTCAGGTACCTACACATCAAACACCGTACAGGTTGGATGGTTGCGTTCAGGTTCCCTTTAGTCGCTAGGCTCGGCGCAGCGCCGGGGTGACGGAACTGGTGAGACGTGGCCGACTTAAAATCGGCTGCCCGCAAGGGCGTGGGGGTTCGAATCCCTCCCCCGGCACTCGCGCCGGCGGTCGGCGGCGATCGAACCGGGGCTAGCTGGTGACCGTCCGCTTGTAGCGCCAGGTGGCGAGCGGGGCGAAGAACGCGATCAGGCCGACCGACCAGGCCAGCGCACCCCAGACCGAGTTTCCGGCCGGAGCGCCGAGCCACAGCGCGCGGATCGCGTCGACGATCACGGTGAACGGATTGACGGTCGCGAACGCCTCCAGCCAGCTCGGCATCGACTCGATCGGCACGAAGGCCGACGAGGCGAAGGTGAGCGGGAAGATGATGATGAAGCCGACCTGCTGGGCCGCCTCTGGGGTCGCCGAGCTGAGCCCGATCAGGGCGAAGATCCAGCTGAACGCGTAGCCCATCAGCAACAGGAGCAGCACTCCGATGAGGATCTCGGCGAGGTTCGCGCTGAAGCTGAAGCCGATGATCGTTCCGACGATCAGCATCACCGCGAGGGCGGCCATGTTGGTGACGATGTCGGAGATCGTCCGTCCGGCGAGCACGGCGGAGCGCGCGATCGGCAGCGAGCGGAAGCGGTCGATCAGCCCCTTCTTCAGGTCCTCCGCGAGCGCGATCGCGGTGACGAAGCCGCCGAACGCGATCGTCTGGACGATGATGCCCGGCATCAGGAAGTCGACGTAGCTGTAGCCGGGGGTCTGGATCGCTCCACCGAGCACGTAGACGAACAGCAGGATGAACATCACCGGTTGCACGAGAAAGCCGATCACCAGCTCCGGCGAGCGGCGGAAGCGCAGCAGGTTGCGCTTGCCCAGCAACAGCACGTCGGCGACACGCTGGCGCATCATCCGCCGTCCCGCGGCAGGCGCTCCCCGTCCTCCTCGGCCGCATGGCCGGTGAGGGCGATGAAGACGTCGTCGAGGGTCGGCCGGCGGATCGCCACGTCCTCGACCGCGATCCCCTCCGCATCGAGCAGGCGCACCGCCTCGGGGATCGCCCCGCGGCGGTCGTGGATCGGGACGAGCAGGTGCCGGCCGTCGACGGTCGGCTGCTCGCTCATCATCGGTGCGAGCGCTCCCCGGGCCGATGCGGCTGATCCCTGCTCGTCGAGCACGACCTCGAGGCGGTCGCCGCCGACCCGCGCCTTGAGCTGGTCGGAGGTGCCCTCCGCGATCAGCCGGCCGTGGTCGATCACCGCGATCGAGTCGGCGAGCCGGTCGGCCTCGTCCAGGTACTGGGTGGTCAGCAGCACGGTGGTGCCCTCCGAGACCCGCTCCTCGATCGCCTGCCAGAGGTCGCGGCGGCTGCGCGGGTCGAGGCCGCTGGTCGGCTCGTCGAGGAAGATCACAGGCGGAGAGGCGACCAGCGCCGCCGCGAGGTCGAGCCGCCGCGCCATCCCGCCCGAGTAGGTATGGGCGAGCCGGTCGGCGGCATCGGTGAGGCCGAACTGCTCGAGCAGGAGCCGGGCCCGCTCCGCGGCCCGCCCGCGGTCGATGTGGTAGAGCCGTCCGACCATGTCGAGGTTCTCGAAGCCGGTCAGGTTCTCGTCGATCGCCGCGTACTGGCCCGCGAGACCGATCATCGTCCGCAGGCTCGGCGCCTCGGTGACGACGTCGTAGCCCGCCACGCGGGCGCTGCCGCCGTCGGGTTGCAGCAGGGTCGCCAGGATCCGGACCGCGGTGGTCTTGCCGGCGCCGTTCGGGCCGAGCAGGCCGAGCACGGTGCCGGCCTCGACCTCGAGGTCGATGCCGCGAAGCGCCTCGATCTCGCCGAAGGACTTGCTCAGACCGCTTGTCTCGATCGCCGTCGCCACGACGGCGCAATCTAGCGGCGTGGCGTGGTCGGCCCGCTCAGCCCGCTTCGGGAGCGCCCGCCGCGCGGACTCGGCGGCGCCGGTGACGGCGGCGGGGCCGGGCGGTGGACCTTCGCCGGCGCCGGGCTGCTCGGGCGCCGGGTCGGCCCCTGGAGTGGGGGCGGGGGCGGGCTCGGGCGCCGGCTCGGGCTCAGGGGCCGATGGCTCGGGCTCGGGGGCCGGTGGCGCCGGCTGATCGGGCTCGGCTCCTGCGGGCGGCTGCTGCCCATCGCCGTCGGGAGCCTTCTCGTCACCCTCGTCGGGCTGCGCCTCGGCCGTGTCCTCTTCCTTGGGGTCGAGCTTCGCGCCGGCGTCCTGCTCGTCGACCTTCTTCGGCTTGCCCTCGGCGTCGGTGCCCCACGCAGTGATCGTCAGGGTGTAGACGCCGTTGCCGGCGTACGGGACCCAGACCGAGGTGGCGCCGCCACCCGATCCCGTCCCCACGGTGCCCATGTCCGTTACCGAGCCGTCGGCGAGCGTGACCGTCGCGGTGTAGCGCTCCGCATCGGCGACGCCGGACCAGGACGCGTCGATCTTGCAGCTCACCCCGCCGGGGTTGACGCCGCAGTAGTCGAGCGTCGCGGAGACGCTCAGGCCTGAGCCGCCGCCGCCCGCCGCCGCCTGGAGCGGCACGAGCAGGGCAGCCGCGACGAGCAGCAGGTGCCAGGGGCGCAGCGTCATCACGAGCCCCCGCCGGGAGTGCCGAGCTCGACCTCCGGCCGCAGCGAGTTGTGCATCAGCTCGATGTCCGCGATCGTCTGCGGATCGGCGCCCGCCTGCTGCAGCGTTGCGAAGTAGTGCCGGTAGGGGCCTGCGGCGCGCAGCGTCACCCTGTAGGGCGCGGTGACGCCGTCACCGACCGGCGAGGCCGCCTCGAGCTCGACGATCTGCCCCTCGATCGTCGGCGCGTTGACCCGGTCCACGACCTTGGGCTGCTCGGCGATCCCGGCGAGCTGCGCCAGCGAGCGCTGCTCGAACTGCTTGAAGCTGAGCTTCGGATCGCGCTCGATCCAGAGGGTGGCGTCGGCCATGCCGTCCTTCGACTCGGCGGCGAACGCGGCCCCGTCCGGCGCCTGCGTCTGCTCCCAGCCCTCCGGGAGCACGAGCGAGTAGCCGGGCTGCTCGATGAAGGTGGCGTCGGCCGGATCGCTCTCTGCGACCGGGGAGGGTGATTGCGCCGGGAGCGTCGACTCGCCGCGCAGCAACGCCAGTCCGGCGATCACGCCGAGCATCGCCAGCGGGATCGACGCCCAGGCCCAGATCCGCTCGCGCGAGATGTTCGGGCGCGGCAGCGTTCGCGGCCGCGCCCCCGTGCGTCCGCGGACCGCTTCGATCACGTCGCCGAAGTACTCGCCGGCCGCGTCGGTTGCGATCAGCACCCGATTTCCTGCGGCGCCGAGCAGGTCGTCGGCCCAGTCGAGGGCGACGTCGAGCCTGCCGCCGACGATCGGGCCGGCGGCGGCCCCGTGCCCGTTCAGCGCCAGAGGTTGGCCCTGGCCGGTCCCGGCGAGCGCGGGGTCGATCTCGCTGCGTGAATCCACGGCTACCTGTTCGTCGGAGACCTCGCCGAATCCTTCGTCCCTGCCGCCCCACCGGTCGAGTGAGGCTCTCCGTGTCTGGAGCAACTGCATGCAGAGGATGAATCGGAGCTTTGCCCCGATGCCTTTAGCGCCGGATGGGCGAAGTCAGCGGGGGCGGTAGGCGTCCTGCACGGCCGGGATCTGCGCGACAATGAGCGGATGGGCGCCTCGCTACCCGATCGGGCCTATCGTCGCCTCGGCCGCCACTACCCGACGGCCTTCGTCGCGCTGGAGCTGCAGGCCGGGTTTCTGGTCACCGCCGGCACGGTGCTGCTGCTCAGCTTCTACTACGACGGCAGCGCCGGCGAGTTCGCCCTGATCCTCGCCGTCACCCTCGGGCTGACCGCGGTCTCGCTGCTCTACGGCTTCCTCCGGATCAGGCCGATGCTGGCGCCGCTGAGGGCGTGGCTCAGCGGCGAGCGCGACCCCGACTCGACCGCCGCGGCCTGGGCGACCGCCGTCAGTCTGCCCGTCAACGTGGTCCGGGTCGAGATGCTGTTGCCGATCGTCGCGGTGATCGTCCCCGGCTGCGTGACGGCGATCCTCGTCCTCGACCTCCCCTGGACCGCGATCTTCCCGCTGCTCGGTGCGTCGTTGGTCGCCGTCGGCTACGGCACGATCCTCCACTACCTGACGATCGAGGCGGGGATGCGGCCGGTCCTGGTCGACATCAATCACGCCGTCGCGCCGCGGTTCCGGACCCCGGTGCGGCCGGTCTCGCTGCGATTCCGGCTGCTCGCGACGCTGCCGATGATCAACGTGATCACCGGCCTCGTCGTCGCGGCGATCACCGGCAGCAGCTCCTCGGGCGACCCCTCGCTGGCCGTCGCCGTGCTCGTCGCGATCGGGGTTGCGACGACGATCTCGCTCGAGCTGACGGTGCTGCTCTCGCGCTCGATCCTGATCCCGCTCGCCGATCTGCGCCGTGCGACCGACGCCGTCCGCCGCGGCGACTTCGACGTCGCGGTCGCGGTCACCACCGCGGACGAGATCGGCGAGCTCGCCTCCTCCTTCAACCAGATGGTCGGCGGGCTGCGGGAGCGCGAGCGGATCCGCGAGGCGTTCGGGACCTACCTCGACAAGGAGGTCGCCGACTACATCCTCAGCAAGGACTTCGACGAGTCCGGCTTCGAGGCCGAGGTGACGATCCTCTTCTGCGACGTCAGGGACTTCACCGCGTTCGCCGTCGACGCCGAGGCGAGGGAGCTCGTTGCGAGCCTGAACGAGCTGTTCGCCGTGGTCGTGCCGGTGATCGCCGCTCACGGTGGCCACGTCGACAAGTTCGAGGGCGACGGCCTGATGGCGGTGTTCGGGGCTCCGGAGGGCTTCACCGACCATGCCGAGCGGGCTGTGCGCGCGGCGCTCGAGCTCGACCGGCGGGTCAACGGCGCCGGCGAGGGGGGGCCGTTGGAGATCGGCGTCGGGCTGAACAGCGGCCGGGTCGTCGCCGGGTCGGTCGGCGGCGGCGGCAGGCTCAACTTCTCGGTGATCGGCGAGGCCGTCAACGTCGCCGCGCGGGTCGAGGCGGCGACCCGCGAGACGGGTGATCCGGTCCTGATGACGGCGGCGACCCGCGATCGGCTCGGCCCGGGCTTCGCCGCCGCCGCGCGCGGCCGCCACGAGCTCAAGGGCCTCGAGCGCCCGGTCGAGCTGTTCGCCCCGGCCGTGACCAGGGCCGCCGGCGCTCCGGTCGGCGCCTGAGCGGGGCGGGCTCGCCGCCCCGGTCTCCGGCGCGGTAGGCTCGCCGCAATGGCGACCGAGGAGCAGCAGAAGCCGGCCGGCGTCGGCAACGCGGGCGCATCGCACGGCGGCAGGCTGGCCGCCCGGGCGCTCGCCTCCCGCGGGGTCTCACACCTGTTCACGCTCTCCGGCGGTCACCTGTTCAGCCTCTACGACGGCTGCAAGGAGGAGGGCATCGAGGTGGTCGATGTCCGCCACGAGCAGTCGGCGGCGTTCGCCGCCGAGGGCTGGGCGAAGGCGACCCGCACGCCCGGCGTCTGCGCGCTGACGGCCGGGCCCGGCGTCACCAACGGGATCAGCGCGCTGGCGGGTGCCGGCTTCAACGGCTCGCCCCTGGTCGTGCTCGGCGGCCGCGCCCCCGAGATGACCTGGGGAACCGGCCGCCTGCAGGAGATCGACCATCTGCCGATCGTCTCGCCGCTGGCGAAGTCGGCTGAGACGGTCAAGGACCCCGGCGAGATCCCGGCGGCCACCGCTCGGGCCGTCGACCTCGCGGTCGCTGCCCCGACCGGGCCGACCTTCCTCGACTACCCGCTCGACGTCGTCTTCACCGAGGCCGAGGCCGATCCGCCACCGCTCCCGACACCCGCCGCGCCGGAGCCCGCGGCCGGGGTCGAGGAGGCCGCCGCGCTGCTCGCAACCGCCGAGCGGCCGGCGATCATGGCCGGCACCGGCGCCTACTGGGCCGGCGCCGAGCAGCAGCTCCTGGCGCTCGCCGAGCGGCTCGGGATCCCGGTCTATCTGAACGGCATGGGCCGCGGCTGCGTCCCGGCCGACCACCCGCTCGCCTTCAGCCGCACCCGCGGCGCCGGCCTCGGCGGCTGCGACGTCGCGATCGTGATCGGCGTCCCGCTCGACTTCCGGCTCGGCTTCGGCGCCTCGATCAACGCCGATGCGAAGCTGATCCGCGTCGACGCCGAGCCGAACCGGCTCGAGCGCAATCGGGCCGCCGACGTCGACCTCGTCGGCGACGTGGGGGCGACCCTGGCCGCGCTCACCGAGGCGGCGGCCGGCGCCGGTGGCGGGGCCGGCCGCACGGACGGCTGGGTCGCCGAGCTGCGCGGCGCCGAGAACGAGAAGCGGGCCGCCGAGAGCGCCGATTTCGAGGACGATCGTGCGCCGCTGCACCCGATGCGACTCTACGCCGAGCTCGCCGGGGTGCTCGACCGCAACGCGATCGTGATCGGGGACGGTGGCGACTTCGTCTCCTACGCCGGCCGCGTGATCGAGACCTACGAGCCCGGGTGCTGGATGGACCCCGGCCCGTTCGGCTGCCTCGGCGGCGGCCCCGGGCAGGCAATCGGCGCCGCCTGCGCGAAGCCGGGCCGCCAGATCTGCGTGCTGCTCGGCGACGGCGCCTTCGGATTCAGCGCGATGGAGTTCGACACGCTTGCCCGCCACGGGCTGCCGGTGGTCGGGGTGATCGGGAACAACGGCATCTGGGCGCTGGAGAAGCACCCGATGGAGTTCCTCTACGGCTACTCGCTGGCGGCCGAGCTGCGGCCCGAGGCCCACTACGAGCAGGTCGCCGAGGCGCTCGGCTGCCACGGGGAGATGGTCCGGACTCCGGCGGAGCTGCGACCGGCGCTCGAGCGCGCCTTCGCCTGCGGGGGGCCGGCGCTCGTCAACGTGCTGACCGACCCCGAGGTCGTCTATCCGCGTAAAGCGGTGCTCGCCTAGACGGCCAGATGGGTCTGCGCCTCGGTCGGCACAACTTCACGCGGGTCGTCTACGACTCCTCCTCCGACGTGCTCTACGCGAGCCTGCCGGGCGTCGAGCCGGCCCGGCGCGAGCCGACCCCGGAGGAGGACGTCTGGCTGTTCGACGATCGCGATCGCTTCATCGGGGTCCGGGTGCTCGAGCCCCGGCGACGCTGGGAGCGGGACGGCGCTGTCTGGATCAGCCTGCCGACCGGCGAGCGCGAGCGGGCCGCCGGGGTCGAGGCGGCGCTGCGCAGCGGCGGCTAGGGGCTAGGGTCCGCGCCATGGCAGAGCTCGACGTCAGCGGCAGAGCGGCGCTGGTCACCGGCGCGGCTCGGGGGATCGGGCTCGAGACGGCCCGGGCGCTGCACGCCCGTGGCGCCTCGGTCGCGCTGGTCGACCTCGACAGCGGCGAGGTCGGCGAGGCGGCGCGCTCGATCGGCGAGCGCGCCTTCCCGCTCGCGGCCGACGTCACCGACGAGGCGGCCGTCCGGCTGGCGGTCGAGGCGACGCTGACCGAGTTCGGCCGGCTCGACATCGTCGTCGCCAACGCCGGTATCGCCCAGCCGGTGCGCCCGGTGTCGGTCGTCGACCCGAAGGCCTTCGACGGCGTCCTCGCGGTCAACCTCAACGGCGTCGTCCACACGGTGCGCCAGGCCCTGCCGCACGTGATCGAGCAGCGCGGGCACGTGCTCGTGATCGCCTCCGTCTACGCGTTCCTCAACGGCGCCCTGCAGTCGAGCTACGCGATGAGCAAGGCGGCGGTCGAGCAGCTCGGCAGGGCGCTGCGGGTCGAGCTCGCCCCGCACGGCGCCTCGGCCGGCGTCGGCTACTTCGGCTTCGTCAACACGGCGATGGTCCAGGGTGCCCAGGAGGACCCGATCGCCAGGCGGCTCGAGCGTCTCGCGCCGCGGCCGTTCCGCAAGCGGATCACCCCCGCCGAGGCGGGCGAGGTGCTCGCCGGCGCGGTCGAGCGACGAGCGGCGCGGACCGTGCGGCCGCGGCGCTGGGGCGCCTACTCGCGGCTCCGCGGGCTCGTCAACCCTGGGCTCGACGAGGCGCTCGCCCGCAAGCGCGTGGTCCGGGAGTCGATCGTCGAGGCTGAGCTGCGCGGGCGCGAGGAGCGCTGAGCGCGAGCCGCCGGGCCCGGGTCGGTGTGCCGGGCCTCAGCTCAGCTCGAAGCGGCCGCCGCCGCTGAAGCGGGCGCGGCGCCCGAGCGCATCGGAGGCGGCGAGCTGGGCGAGCGTCCCCGCATCGTCCGCCCGCGCGACGGTGCGCTCGTTCGGCCCCGGCTCGAACGTCGCGATCCCGATCTCCGGCTCGCCCTCGCGCGAGTAGATCGCCGTGTAGGCCGCGATCTCGGCCGAGCCCGACTCCGGCGGCGGCACGATCCGTCGCTCGGGGCCGGCGTCGATCTCGCGCTGCGGGCTGAAGTGCGCGTAGCCGGGCCCGGCCTCCTCGCGGTCGGCGGTGAGCAGCACGACCCCGTGCTTGGTCAGATACCAGCCGACCCCGGTCGCGAGCCCGTGGCCGCCCTCGGCCCGCAGCCTGCCGCTCAGCGCGGCCAGTGAATGGGTGACGTAGTTGCTGCCCGGTCCGCCGGCGAAGCTGAGGCCGCCGGTGACGGTCAGCGGGGGCTCGGAGCCGAGCGGATCGAGGCCGAGCTCCGCCGCGGCCACCTCGACCGCCGAGGGGAAGCACGAGTAGATGTCGAGGTGCGGGATCTCGCCGATCTCAAGGCCCGCATGGGCGAGCGCGTCGCGGGCGCAGGCGGCGAGTGCCGGCGAGCGGTCGAGCCGCGCCCGGCTGCTCGCGAATGGGTGGTCGGAGGCGGTGGCGGTGCTCCGGACCGCCACCCGCCGGCCGGGCTCGATCCCGGCCTCGTCGGCGAGCTCGCGGGAGCAGAGCAGCAGTGCCGCGGCCTGGTTGGTCTGGATGTTGGCGTTCATCAGCTTCGTGTAGGGGATCGAGACCTGCCGGTTGGCGGCGGATGCGGTCGCGATCTCCGCCGCCGACGGCGCCTCGCGGCTCCAGGCCGCGGGGTTCTCGGCGGCGACCGCCGCGAAGCCCGCCCAGAGCTCGCCCAGGTATCGCTGATGCTCGGCGGGGCTGCGGCCGGCGCTCGCTCGCAGCGCCGACTCGAACAGCGGGTAGTAGGCGACCGGTGCGATCAGCCCTGCGTCTCGCTCGACCGGGTGGGTGGTCTCCTTGGCCTCGCCGACGGCGCGGCTCGGGCCGGTACCGGGAGCCTGCTGGGGGAAGCCCGGATCACGGTCCTCCTTGATCGCCCGCATCAGCACGTCGACGCACTCGACGCCGGCGATCAGCACGGCACGGCGCTCGCCGGCGCTGATCCGCCTACAGCTGTCGGCGAGCAGCTCGATCGGCGCGGTCCCGCCGGTGACCGCGAGCACCGTCTCCAGCGGCTCGGCGCCGATCGCCGTCGCGATCTCTCGCGCCGGATCACCGATCGGCCACGAGACCGACTCGACCGCCCCGATCGAGTCGAGCGCGGCGAGCATCGCCTTGGGCTCGCCGCTGTCGGCGAGCGCGCCGCGGGCGACGGCCGCGAGCATCGCCTCGGGGGTCGGATCGCCGTGATCGGAGAGCTGCGCGGCGCCGACGATCAGCGGCTCGGTGGCGGGCAGCGTGGCACTCATCATCCGCTCTCGTCGGTGGCCGCCCCGCGGGCGCGCTCAGCCGTTCGCCTCGGCGTACTCCTTCAGCCCCTCGGCGGCGCCCTTGCTGAGGAACTCCTTGACCTTGCCCTCGACGGGGCCGCGAAGCAGCAGGCCGAGGACTCGGCCGGGATCGGTCCTCAGCGTGTAGACGGCACGGGTCCGAGCGTCGTCGATCGCGGTCAGCTGCCAGGTGCCGGTCAGCCACTTCGGATCGCCCTTCTCCTGGACCCAGGAGATCTGTCCGGGCCCGTCGTACTCGTAGCTGAGGATCGTCCTCGTCTTCTTGACCAGGGCGTCGTTCTCCATCTCGACCAGCTTCGCGCTGCCGTCGGGATGCTTCTCGATCACCTCGACCTCGAGCACCGACGGCGTCCACTTGTCGCAGTTCGCGACGTCGGCCGCGACCTCGTAGACCCGCTCCAGCGGCGCCTCGATCTCAACCGTGTGGCTTGCCTCCAGCGTTCCCATGCGGGCAGCCTATCTCCGCCCCGGGATTCGGGTGGGCCGGGCGGTCTGCGAGGATCGCCCGGTGCCGCGCCGACCGGACATGCCCTCGCTTCGACGCGAGGATCTCGCCCCCGACCCGATCGCCCAGTTCCGGGCCTGGTTCGCGGTCGCCGAGCGCGAGGTCCCGTTGCACGAGTCGATGACCCTGGCCACCGCGGACGCCGCCGGCGACCCCGATGCCCGCATGGTCCTGCTCAAGGGCGTCGATCAGCGCGGCTTTCGCTTCTTCACCAACAGCGACTCGACCAAGGGCCGGCAGCTCGAGCAGCGCCCGCGCGCGGCGCTGATCCTCTACTGGCGCGAGCTCGACCGCCAGGTCCGGGTCCGCGGCGCGGTCGAGCCGCTCGACGCCGGGGAGTCGGACGCCTACTTCGCGACCCGTCCGCCGGAGTCGCAGCTCGGCGCCTGGGCGAGCCCGCAGAGCGAGCCGATCGCCGACCGGGCGGTGCTCGACGAGCGGCTCGAGCGGGCCCGCGAGCGCTTCGGCGCCGACCCGGTCGCGCGGCCGGAGCACTGGGGTGGTTACCTGGTCGTCCCCGACGAGATCGAGTTCTGGCAGGGCCAGGTCGGCCGCCTGCACGATCGCTTCCGCTACAGCCGCGAGGCGGACGGCTGGCGGCTCGAGCGGCTCGCGCCCTAGTCGTCCGCCTCGGCCGGCGCCGATCCGGGCCGGTAGGTGATCACCTCGACCCGCTCCAAAGTGACGAGGCCGTCGTCGACCAGCTCGTCGAGGGCGGGCAGGACCGAATCGATCCGCTCGGCCGAGTCGACGCACTCGATCACCATCGGCAGGTCCTCGGAGAGCTGCAGGATGCGATGGGTGTGGATCCGCGAGTGGGCGCCGAAGCCCTCGACTCCGCGCAGCACCGTCGCCCCCGCGAGCCCGCGCTCGCGAAGCATCTCGACGATCGCCTGATAGAGCGGCTTCGAGCCGTGCTTGTCGGACTCGCCGATGAAGACCCGCAGCAGCTTGCCCTCGCCCTCGATCTTCATATCGTCCTGCCGAGCGCGAGGCCGGCGAGCGCCGCCGTCAGACCGAGCGCGACCATGCCGAAGACGTTCGCCGCGGTCAGCAGCCAGGCCGAGTCCTCGGCCAGCCTGACGCTCTCGTAGGCGAAGGTCGAGAAGGTGGTGAACGAGCCGAGGAAGCCGATCCCGAGCCCGATCCTCCAGTTCTGGTCGAGCACCAGGCGCTCGGTCGTGACCGCCACCAGCACGCCGAGCAGGAAGGCGCCGACGACGTTGACGGTCAGCGTTCCCCACGGGAACTGGCCGCCGGTCGCGCCCGAGAGCCAGCTGTCCAGCGCGTAGCGGGACGCCGCCCCGGCCGCCCCGAAGCCGGCGATCATCAGGTACCTCGACACGCGCGGATCGTAGCGTCGGCGCGAGCGGCCCTCGCTCACCCGGGCGGAGGGTCGGCCGCCGCGCCCGCCGCCAGCGCCGCCCCCCAGAGGATGTCCTGCTCGGAGACCTCGACCCGGTCGAAGCCGAAGACGCGCATCATCGAGATCAGGATCACGACGCCGCTGACGATCGTCGGTGCGCGGTCGGGCTGCAGGCCACGGACCCTTCGTCGCTCGGCGAGCGGCATCGACGCGAGCCGCGCCAGCTGCCGCTGCAGCGGCTCGATCCCGAGCACGTGGCCCTCGACCGAGCTCGCGTCGTAGGGCACGAGGTCGAGCTCGATCGCCGCCAGCGAGGTTGCCGTCCCCGCCACCGCGATCCCGTGCGTCGGCGAGGGCCCTTCGAGCCGGGCGCGGCAGGCAGCGAGCTCGGAGCGGGCCGAGTCGGCCAGCGCCTCGAGCTCCCCGGATCCCGGCGGGTCGCCGGCCAGGAAGCGCTCGCTGTGGCGGACGACCCCGAGTTGCAGCGACTCGTGGAACTCGGGCCCGGCCTCGTCGCCGACGATCAGCTCGGTCGAGCCGCCGCCGATGTCGCAGACCAGGGTGCGCTCGCCGCCGGGGCGGCCGCAGGTTGCGCCTGCGAAGGTCAGCCGGGCCTCCTCGAGGCCGTCGATCACGCTGGCGCTGAGCGCGAAGCGCTCGCGCAGCTCGGCGAGGAAGGCATCGCCGTTGCTCGCGTCGCGTACCGCCGAGGTGGCCAGCGCGATCGTCCTCCCGGGGTCGTGCTCGGCGGCGAGCCCGAGGTAGTCGGAGATCGCCGCGCAGACGTCCTCGATCGCCTCCCCGGAGAGCTGGCCCGAGGTATCGACGCCGCGCCCGAGCCGGGTCACCCGCGAGTCGCGGACGAGCTCGCGCAGGCCCGAGCCGTCGGCGGCGACGTCGGCCACCAGTAGCCGGGTCGAGTTCGTTCCGATGTCGATCACCGCCACCCGCAAGACCCGGGGATCCTAGATGCGGATGCCGTCGGCGGCGACTGGCCCCCGGGTCGGGCTGCCGTGGGAGCATTGCGGCATGAAGCGACTCGACGGCCTGCGTGCCCTGCTGGTCGACCTCGACGGCGTCCTCTACGTCGAGGAGCGGCCGCTGCCCGGGGCCCGCGAGGCCGTCGCCGAGCTGCGTGCCCTCGGCCTCGGGCTTCGCTTCGTCACCAACACGACCGCCCGCTCACGGGGCGCCACGCTGGAGAAGCTCGCCGGGCTCGGCTTCGAGCTCGAGCCGGAGGAGCTGGTCACCCCGGCCGCCCTCGCCCGGCGCCGCTGCGAGGAGCGCGGTCACCGGCGGGTGGCGCTGATCATGGACGCCGCGGTCAAGGAGGACTTCGCGGGCCTCGAGGAGGTCGATGCCGACCCCGACGCCGTGATCATGGGCGATCTCGGCTCGGCCTTCGGCTTCGAGATCCTCAATCACGCGTTTCGCATGGTCTTCGGGGGAGCCGAGCTGATCGCCCTCCAGAAGAACCGCTTCTGGCTGACCGAGGACGGCCTCTCGCTCGACGCCGGCCCGTTCGTCGCCGCGGTCGAGTACGCGAGCGGTCGCGAGGCGGTCGTGGTCGGCAAGCCGGCGGCCGCGTTCTTCGAGATCGTCCTCGACTCGCTCGGCGTGAGCGCGGCCGAGGCGGCGATGGTCGGCGACGACGTCGAGAGCGACATCGGCGGCGCGCTCGAGGCCGGGTTGCGGGCGGTCCTCGTTCGCACCGGCAAGTACCGGGCCGAGTTCGTCGCCGAGAGCGGGATCGAGCCGACCGCGACCGTCGACTCGATCGCCGATCTGCCCGCCCTGCTGGCGCCCGCCTGAGGGCCGGCGCCGCGCGCTGGGTTGCGGGCCGGCCGCGATCGTGAAAGGGTGCCCCCACAGCCCACGCGACGACAGGAGGAGAGATGGCGAACAGCGTTTACCGGGTCACCGAGGTGATCGGGGTCAGCAGCGAGTCATGGGAGGACGCGGCGAAGACCGCGGTCGAGACCGCCGGCAAGTCGATTCGGGACCTGAGGGTCGCGGAGGTGGTCCGCGAGGACGTGACGATCGAGGACGGCCAGATCACCGGCTTCCGCGTCCGCCTCGGGATCTCGTTCAAGTACGAGGGCGAGTAGGCCCGAGCCGCCCGCGGCTGCGCCGCGAGCGAACCTGCACCGACCCGAGCTCCCGGCCGCCCGGGCGCGAGCCGCTGCTATCTTGTCCTTTCCGCCGCGGGGTGGAGCAGTCAGGTAGCTCGCCGGGCTCATAACCCGGAGGTCGCGGGTTCAAATCCCGCCCCCGCTATGTTTGTCGTTACCACGCTCGAGCCCTCCGCCAGGAGGGTTTTCGCGTTCTGGAAGGCTGGCTTGGGCGACCGCCTCGCGGAGCCCGCGGACGAAGCGGGCTTCGAGGCGGTCAGTCCTCGGTCTGGAACGAGACGCCGAATGCTGCGGGCTTTCCGGCGAGCTCGCCCGCCCACTTGCAGACGCTGAGGTTCCCGGCACCCTCGATCGCCTCGTGAAGGTACCTCGGCTCGCCGGTCTCGAGCTTCTCAACGTCGTGGTGGCGCATCATCGCGGCCGTCTTCGCCGGCGCCAGATCCTCATCGGTCTTGCCGGCGACGTCTCCGCCCGTTCAGCTTCGTCGGCGAACGCGGTGCTGGGCTTTACCGGGCCGGTCTAGGGCCTTCAGCCTCGGGCGGGACCTGGGATCACCCGCGCAGCCGCCACCGCGAGCAGCGCGGCGAGCGCAGCACTGCCGATCGCAACTGCCAGGAGCAGCCCCTCGATTGCATCACCCAGGCCCGAGTCGCCCGCCCCCGTCTCAATCAGCCCGCCGGTGGCGGCCACGCCGAGTCCGGCGGTGCCGATCACGATGGCGAGGGTGACACCTGAGGCTTGGCCGGCGCGCTCAGGCGGTACCACCGTCTGCGTGCCGACGCTCGCCATCGCCCAGCCGATCCCGTAGCCGAGCCCGAAGAGCGCGAGTCCGGCCATGTAGGGAGCGAGCGAACCTCCCAGCGAGACGACGAAGAGACCAACGGATCCCAGCACCGTCGCTGACGCGATCGTCCTTGGGATGTCGAAGCGCTCGCCGAGCCGGCCCGAGACCGGCCCGGCGGCGCCGGCGGCGATCGAGGCGCTGAGGAAGATCACTCCTGCCGTCAACGGGCTGTAGTCCTCTACCTGCTGCAGGTAGATCGTCGTGCAGAACGTGGCGACCACGAAGGCGACGTTCGCGACAGTGGCCATCAGGGTGACGAGCACGTATGGGAGGTTCCGGAACAGGTCGAGGCGGACGAGCGGCCACCGCGCGCTCCGCTCGCGGAGGATGAAGGCAGTCAGGAACAAGAGGCCGGCCAGGCCGAGGCCCACGGTCAAGCCAGCGTCAGCCTCGTTGATCCGATCGACGGCTAGGGTCACGGCGGAGATTGCGGCGACGATTGCCGCGAGACCCGGGAGGTCCACGGAGCGCGGCACCGTCGTATCCCGGGACTCGGTGACGCCGATGCTCACGATCGCGATCGCCACAGCGACGAGCGGGACGTTCACCAGCAGCACCACGCGCCAGTCGATCAACTCGGTCAGGCCGCCGCCGAGCATCGGTCCAAATGCCATCGCCACGGCTCCGATCCCGTAGGCATTGCCGATGGCGCGCATCGTGCGCTCCGGCGGATACGCGGCGGTGACGATCGCGATCGCCAGCGGAAAGAGAATTGCCGCCCCGACGCCCTGCACGATGCGGAATCCGATCACGAACCCGGCGTTTGGTGCGAGTCCGCCGGCGAGCGACGAGAGACCGAAGATGGCCAGCCCGACGATCATCATGCGCTTGCGGCCGAAGATGTCGCCGAGCCGTCCGCCGGGAATCAGAAATGCCGCAAGCGCGAGCATGTATCCACTGATTACCCACTGCAGATCGGTTGTCGTGGTGTCGAGCTCGCTCGCCATGTCCGGCAGCGCGAGATTGAGCGCGAAGAAATCAAGCTGCACCGCGAAGATGCCGATCGAGGCAGCGGCGAGCGTCAATCCCAGGCGGGGTCCACCGGAGGAGGCGGGCGGCTCGATGTCTGGGTCGGGCGGGCGTTCGGCCGGATGCCCCCACGCGTGGATGCTCAACGGAGCCAGCCCCCAAGACCCCGATTCGGATTCATGGGCCGACTCTATTGCGGCCGGCAGGCCGCCGTTGTCAGATGCGGGCGACTACGGCGGTCAGCGCGTTTGACATCGAGTCACTTCAGCGGCGGTCGCTCCACGATCCGCTGGTGGTAGCGAGAGACGAATCGGGCCGGGTATTCGTTCTCGCTATCACCGCTTATTTATGCGGATTGGTGGGACCAAATTCGCGGTCCTTGGGCGTCGGTGGGGTCTGGGTCCGCGGCAAGGCGTATGGCGAATGAGCGCCAAGGGAACGCGGGGCCGATCGACCAGTGCGGCGGTCAGCGTGCCTTCGGAAGCCGCGCGCGAAACAGCGCTGCGGTCCAGTCCTCGGTGAATCCGTCTCCCGCGTGCTCGTGTACCGGGGTGGGGACGATCTCGGCCCGCTCGATCTCCAATCCCGCGAAGGCGCCCCTCAACTCCTCGACGGTAACGAGGTCGAAGCCGGCAAAATGCCCATGGCGGGTCATCGTCGCGTCGAACTCCTTCACCGCGACCAGCCCGCCCGGCGCCAGCGCATCCCGCATCATCCGCAGTGTCGCCGTACGTTCGGCACCCTCCGGCATCGCGAAGCTGCTGGTGATCAGGTCATAACGACCCGGCGGCTGCCAGCTTGCCGCATCTGCGACGACCAACTCCGCCTCGGCGCCGCGGTCCCTCAGCACCTGCCGCGCGGCCGCAATCGCCCGCTCGGCAATGTCGACGCCGGTCACTTCCCAACCGCGCTCGGCAAGGGCGAGAACCAAGCCGCCTGCCCCACAGCCGACGTCGAGGGCCCGGCCCGGCTGCAGCTCTTCGGCGATCGCGAGCAGGTCGGCGTCGGGGGCCTCGTAGTCGCTGGATCGACCGCTGTAGAGGTCGTTCCACTCCGACGGTGGGACTGATGCATGGGTGTCTTTCTCTCGATTGCTCATGCGGCCCAAGACTGAGATTCAGGCGCATCGCAACCGCCCAGGGGCGACCCGCCCTGCCTCAGCCGGCTGCCTCCATGGCCTTGGCGACTCCGGAGCGCATCTCCTCGGCGTTCATCGTCGGAAGCAGCGTGATCTTCGCGTCGAGACCGCTGAAGAAGGGCTCGGCCGCGGACGGTATACCGGTCGAGTCCTCCATCTCGAAAAAGATCAGGCCGGTGCGCATTCCGTCCTCGGCCACGAAGTAGGCGGCCTCAGCATCGAGCGCCTCCAGCGCGGAGCCGAACACCTCCGGAAGGCTGCCGTCCTTGATCGCCTCGTTCCCTGCTTCGGTCGGGACCTGGACCTTCAACAGCATGCGCATGGGAGCCTCCTCGGTTGTCGAGCGGAAACCTCAAGTGGACCGCCGGTTGTGTTTGAAGATACTCCGGCCACTCGATAGGGGCAAGCCGTCCGGTAGCGCCTACGGCATTGGCCCGGCCCCAGACTCGACGATCCGCGGGTGGTAGCGAGAAAAGAAAGCGGGCCCCCGGGCGACCTTTGAGAGAGTAGGTTCTGGCCCGATGTCAGAGGAGAACAAAGCCAACGCGCAGGCCTTCTACGACCTGATGTTCAACGAGTGTCGCCCTCGCGAGGCGATCGAGCGCTACGCCGGGGATCAGTACATCCAACACAACCCCGAAGTCGGCGACGGGAACGGAGGCCTTCATCGAGTACTTCGAGCAGATGGCTGCCGAGTACCCCGGCAAGCGGGTCGAGTTCAAGCGGGCTATCGCCGAGGGCGATTACGTCGTACTCCACTGCTTTCAGCAGTGGCCGGGCGACGACTACGCGGGTATTGACATTTTCCGGTTCGACGACAACGGCAAGGTCGTCGAGCATTGGGATGTCCTCCAGACGATCCCAAGCGAGTCGAAGAACGACAACGGAATGTTCTGAGCGAACGAATCGCGACTCGCCCCGGTCGCAGCCCGCCATCGCCACAGGCTTCTGCGGGGGGCGTCGCGGTACCGCCGTGGTACCGACCGATGAGTCCTATCCGTCCCAAGGGCTCCAAGCCCGCGGACCGCAGGGACGCATCGGACGCCCCAGGACACATCGACACCTCCATCCTGTCGAGTGGAGGTCGGACGGTCATCTCACCCGCGCTCTCGAGGGATGGGGGCTCCGGAGAGCACGAATAGATGACCTCACCGCTAGTCGGCCGCTGCGTCCGGCCTGCCATCGGACGTGGCTGCGTTCAGCTCCGCCAGCAGCTCACGCAGCTCCGCGAATCTCTCGGGCCCGAGCCTCTCCGCCCACTCGGCCTCGAGGTCGAGGACGATCTCGCGCATGGCGATGCTCGCCGCGCGTCCGCGTGACGTCAGGTGAATGCGCTTGGAGCGCTGGTCGGCGTCGTCCTCGTCGCGAATCAGGTACCCAAGCTGCTCCATCTGCCCAAGCAGGTAGTTGAGGGCCTGGCGGCTCATGCCGATGTGGGCGGCGAGATCCGACGGGCGCATGTTCTCGGGCCCCGGGTACCGCAGGACGTTCAGATGCGCGGCGACCAGATCGTCGTAGCCGCGCTCGTGCAGACCGGCGAGCATTCGCTCATGCACGATCTTCCACGGCACACGCAGCAGGGCGCCGATCAGCGGCGGGCCGAGCGGCTCTGGCTGGTTCTGGGAGTGAATCAAGTGACTTGACAAAGGTTTGGGGGACGCCTATAGTCGTCAAGCGACTTTATCGAATCGTACCGCAGAAGAAGGAGACCGCTATGAACCAGGCGACCACGGAGGCCATCACCGTCGGTCAGCTCGGCGTCCGCTTCCTCGTCGAAAACGCTGACTCCAATGGCAGTGTCAGCGTCTTCGAGTGCTACGTCCCGGTGGGCTCGAGGATGTCGGCGCCGCACAGCCACGACGCGTTCGAGGAGACGATCTACGGGCTCGAGGGTGCAACGAGCTGGACGATCGACGGCGGCGAGTCGGTCGAGATCGGGGTCGGCGATGCGGTGTGCGTGCCGCGCGGTGCGATCCATGGCTTCGAGAACCGCGGCAGCGTCGATGCGACGTTCCTCGCGATCGCCAGCCCCGGCGTCTTCGGACCCGCGTACTTCCATGAGGTCGGCGAGGTTCTGGCCGCCTCCGCGGGCGGTCCGCCCGACCTTTCCGCGCTGGCGGAGGTGATGGGCCGCCACGGGCTGACGCCGGCACCGCCTGCAACGAACCAGGTCTGAGAGGTCCGTTGCCGCGGCCCTCGCTCAGCGACAGGTCGCGAAGGGCTCCGTCCCCTGGAAGATCCCCGCTCGACCGGCGCGGCGGTCGCGAGAACAAGTCGGCCACCTGGATCGCTGTCCCGTGAAGCAGGCGCGTACGAGTCGCCGCTTACACGCCCGTCGTACGGGAGAGTTACACCGGCCCTCACTGGCCAGTAAGCGGGATTCGGTCGACAATCCGTGCGTGGTAACGAGAAACGAATCGGGCCGGGTATTGGTTCTCGCTACCACCGCTTGTTCATGCGGGTTGGCGGGAGGGTCCCGACCGCCTGCGGAAGGGATTCGGCGTCCACGGTGTCCTCTCGCTACTCGCGCTAAGGAGGCGCCGCGAGTAGCGGCCACACGGCTTCTGCTCGTCGTCTGAGGCGAAAGTCCGAATTCTGAGAGGATCAACTCCCAACGACAATCGGAGAGCAGATGTCCAGCGCCAGAGACGTGATCCTCAAGCACATCGACGCGGTCAACGGCCATGACAGCGACGCCGATCCTTGGGCCGCCGATGCAGAGATAACAGCGCCAGGTGCCCAGGCCAGCGGCCGCGACAACGTCATCGGCTTCCTCGCCGTCTTCCAGGAAGCGTTCCCGGACCTCCGCCTCCGGATCGAGCAGCTCCTCACCGACGGGCCGGCCGCAGCGGCCGAAGGGACGATCACGGGCACCCATGATGGTGTGCTCCACACCCCCAACGGCGATGTCGCACCGACAGGACGAGCCGTTGAGCTCCGGTGGGCGGCGATTTACGTCACCGACGGCGACACGCTGAAGTCCGAGCACCTGTTCTTCGACCAGATGGAGTTCCTCGGCCAACTCGGCCTGCTCCCCGGCTAGTGCCGGAGATCCTTCGCTCCGCCGGGGCCGCTGTCGCTTTCCATGCAGAGTAGGTGCGAGGTTGGCAACGGGCTGGGCGCCTCCTTCAGCGTGAAGGCGGAAGCTCAGCTCCGTAGGCGCGACCGCTGCACGATCCGCGGGTGGTAGCGACGAACGAATCGGGCCCCCGCTATGTTCACCATCACCGGACTTCCACTTCGTTGAACTACGACAGATGTAGTGGACCGAGTAGAGCGGGGCCGGACACACGGAACACGGACTGACCGAGAGCTAGCCCAGCGGGCGGGAGCCCTGCGCCACCTTGGACGTCGTCTCCGCGACCCGCCGCTCTCGCGTCGCATCCCGCTTCGCGGTCGCGATCCAGAACAGGATCCCCTTCTTCACGGAGTCCGGGAGCGCCTCGAAGTTGCGCTTCGCCGCGGGGTTGGCCTCCAGCGCCACCGCAAGGTCATCGGGGATCACCAGATCCTCGATCGGATCGAGGAAGGTCCAGGAGCCGTCCTCCCGGGCCGACTCGACCGCTCGCATCCCTGCGGCGGTCACCAGGCCGCGCTCGATCAGCCGCGCGACCCTTTGCTTGTTCGAGCGCGACCAGTGGCTGCCCCGCTTGCGCGGGGTAGCCAGCTGCATGTAGCGCTCCTCGTCGAGACTTCGCACCGTGCTGTCGATCCAGCCGAAGCAAAGCGCCTCCTCGACCGCCTCCTCGTACGTGACGCTTGGCTTGCCGCTGCCCTTCTTGTAGTAGACGAGCCACACCCCCGGCGAGGAGTCGTGGTTCCGCCCGAGCCATTCCCTCCACGCCCGGCGGTCGGGCGCCTGGAAGCGCTCCAGGTCCTCGAGCCGGCCCATTGGCCGCGATTGTTGCACGCCCGTGTCCGGGCGTCGAGCGCCCATCTCCACTCAGCACTTGTCTCTGGCGGCCGTGCCATCCGGTGTCCCCGGACCAGCGACGAATCGGCGCACCGGGGCGCCCGCTGCTCGCAAGGCGAAAGCGACCAACCGGTCTCCGCGGCCCCGCCGGCCTTGCCAACGTAGACGAGAGCGTCTACACTCTCGTCTATGGCAACGACGACGGTACGGGTCAACGAAAGCACGCGGGATGTGCTGACGCGACTTTCTCGCGAACGCGGCATCAGCACGGCCGAGTTGCTCGACGAGCTTGTCAGCCGCCGCGAGCAGGACGCGCTCCTGGAGCAGATGAACGACGCCTATGCTCGCCAGCGCGAGGACCCAGCAGCCTGGGAGGCCGAGCGCGATGAGCGCGACGCCTGGGAGCGGACCCTGCTCGACGGCCTCACGCAGCTGTGAGCGAGGCTGCGCAGGGCGAGGTTTGGTTCTGCGATCTGGAGCCGACCCGAGGCAAGGAGCAGGCCGGCCGACGGCCCGCGCTCGTCGTCAGCGTCGATCAGCTCGGGATGGGGCCCAGCGGACTCGCGATCGTGGTCCCGCTCACGACAAGGCCACAGCAGAACCCGATTCGACCGGAGATCCCCGCCGAGGAAGGCGGGCTCAGGGAGCGCAGTTGGGCGTTGGCGGACATGGTCCGATCAGTGGATCGTTCGCGGCTGGTTGAGCGCTGGGGCAGGGTGCGGCCCGGAACCCTCGAGCAGGTGGCAAGTCGGGTGCAATTGCTGATCCGGACCTGAGTCGTCTGGCCGGTGCCTCCTCCTCGCGCGGAGCAGGGGGCGTTGCCCATTCCCTAAAGGCCCGTCTCGGGCGGCGCAAAGATCACCAGGAGCTCGAGGTCCTCGGCGATGTCGACGAAACGGTGCTCGGCAAGCTTGGTTACGAAGGCGATCGACCCGGGCTCTACTGCCTGTCGCTTCCCCTCGACTTCGAGCTCAGCACGCCCCGCGAGCACGTAGTAGATCTCGTCCTCGGCGTGCGGCGTCTGATGATCGGTTTCCCCTGCGGAGAGGCGGTAGACGCCTGCGCTGAACATCCCCGCGCGCAGGAACTCCCGCCACTGATCGCCCGCGGCGCGTGCCGCCTCGAGGATCTGGTCGAGCTCAACGGTCTCGTGGTGCGGCTCGGGCATCGGCGCATGGTATGCCGGCTGGGCCGGGAACGATGTCGACGACGGGCGCTGCTCCTTTCGTGTGAACGCGGAAGTCCACTCAGCCGCAGAGGGGTGATCGCTCGACTATCCGCGGGTGGTGGCGAGAAACGAATCGGGCCCCCGCTGTGTTCGTCACTACCAGGCTCGAGCCCTCCGCCAGGAGGGCTTCTGCGTTCTCGAGAGCTTCGGCGACGGCCTCCGAGATCGTGGCCGTGATCTCGACGCGGCCTTCCGCCTTGTCGTCGGCGATCTGAAGGTCGAAGGGCTCGAAGACCTGGCGCTGGATCTGCACCGATGCGGTCCGATCCGGGCCGCTATCTCACCGCTGGCGGATATCGAGCAACCCACGGGGAGCCCGTGGAGAGCTTCGGAGACCTATCTACTCGCCGGCCAGTGGCGGCAGTGGACTAGGCCTGCTACGACTCCAGCCCACCGATGGCAGCAACGCGCCGCCGAGCTCAACTTCACAACGCCGGTCTAGCGGCACTCCTCCTCGCGCTGGCAACCGTACTGATCGGCTGCGGCGAGGATGATCCCGCCGGTGCCGACACTCCAGCAGAGTCGATCGGCGACCAACTTGCGGCCTCGCACGTCCACTCGCTTGCGGTAGATCCGGACACCGATGCGCTGCTGATCGCAACGCACGACGGTCTGTTCTCGTTGGACGGTCAGCTGGTGCGAGTTGGACGCCTTCGTGCCGATCTGATGGGCTTCGACGTCGCCGATCGATCCAGCTACGTGGCCTCCGGCCATCCGCCCTCACCGGAGGCGGGCGGATCCCCGCACCTCGGGTTGATCGCCTCCGATGACGGCGGTGAGAGCTGGGAGACGATATCGCTCGAGGGGGAGGCTGACTTTCACGCGCTCGCGGCTCAGGGTCGGAGGGTCTACGGCTACAACGGCCTCAGCGGCGAGCTGCTCCGAAGCGACGATCGCGGCCGGGGCTGGGAGGCGACGGATCAGATCGGTGCCGTGGTCGATCTGGCGATCGATCCCGGCGACCCAGATCGGGTGATCGCATCGACGGAGGAGGGGCTGTTCGTCACCGACAACGCGGGCGTCAGCTGGGAGTCCTTTCGAGGCCCGCCCGGACTGGTCGCGTGGACCTCGAGTGGCATCCACGTCTTCGACGCCTTCGGCAAGGTCCTTGGCGCCGACGATGAGGGGGACACGCTCTATCCGGTCGGCAGGCTCGGGGAGCTGCCGGTTGCGGTGACGGGCATCGGCGAGCGGCTCTACGTAGCCACCGAGGAGAGCGAGATCCAGGAGTCTCCCAACCGTGGGGGAAGCTGGCAGCCCGTGCCGATCGGTTAGGGAATCGGGCAGTACTCTGCTTCGCCCCCTGGCCCCCACGAGCCAGGCAGTCGGTACGCAAAGCGGCCGTCGCCGGGCTGATGTGGAAGGCGATGCTTGGCGGCTTTGCGATTGCCGTCCCCTTTGCCTTCCTCGCCGACCGTGAACTGCTCAAGCGCGGCATGGGTCACGCGCTTGTGCACCAGTACCACTGAGTTGCGCTGCCGGGCCTTCGACCGGGACGAAGGACCCCGCCGCGCCCTTGAGACGCTGGAAGGTCACTAGGACGTCTCGCCTGAAAGACTGCGATCCATGGTCAGGGAGGCTGTCGACCGAGGAGCGGACAATCCCCGCGATCGGCTTGCCGCAAATGGAGATGGGGCTTTCGCGATCGAGGTCGAGCACCTCACGAAGCGCTACGGCGAGCACACCGTGGTGAGTGACCTGTCGTTCATCGCCGGCCCCGGACGGGTGACCGGCTTCCTCGGGCCAAACGGGTCGGGGAAGTCGACGACGATGAAGATCATGCTCGACCTCGCATCGAGTGACGGCGGTCGGGCAACGATCGGCGGGCATCGCTATCGGGACCTGCCCGACCCCGCCTCGATCGTCGGCGCCCTCTTGGAGTCCAACGCGTTCCATCCGGGTCGCAGCGGGCGCAACCACCTGCGGATCCTGGCCGATGCCGATGGGATCGACCTTGGCCGGGTGGACGAGGTGCTCGAGCTCGTCGGCCTCGGAGATGCGGCCAACCGTCGGGTCGGTGCCTACTCGCTGGGTATGCGACAGCGACTTGGGTTTGCCGGAGCGCTTCTGGGTGACCCACCGGTCTTGATCCTCGACGAGCCGGCCAATGGACTGGACCCACAGGGCATCCACGAGATGCGGGACCTGCTGCGGGCTCGGGCCGCCGAGGGCCACACGGTGCTCGTCTCGAGCCATCTGCTCTCCGAAGTCGAGCTGCTCGCCGATGACCTCGTCGTGTTGAACCGTGGCCGTCTGGTCACTGCCGGGCCGCTGAGCGAGCTGCAGGAGGAGGCCACGCTTGTCCGGGCATCCTCGGCACCCCGCTTGCAGGAGCTGCTCGGGGCCGAAGGCGCAGCTGTGGAGCACGAGGGCGACGGGCTCGTAGTTCGCGGCATGCCGATCGCAGAGATCGGCCAGCGGGCCTTCGATGCCGGGATCCCCCTCCAGGAGCTGTCGCCACACGCCGGATCGCTCGAGGAGCGGTTCCTGCAATGGACCGGCGGCACCGACCAGCCCCAGGCTGCCGACACCGAGCCGGAGGCTCAGCCATGACCTGGACACGCCTCGTTCGCGCGGAGCTCCGCAAGCTCACCACGACGAAGATGCCCTGGGCTTTTCTCGCCGTGCTCGCTGGCATCAGTGCGATCAACGCCTTCGCCGTTGTGTGGGGAACCGATTTCGACGGCACCAAGACCTTCATCTCAACCGCCGCGGACCAGCAGTCGCTGATCGCCTTCGCCGCGAACGCCACGGTGATCGCCGGGCTGTTCGGCGCGATCGCGGTCGCCCGCGAGTACGGTCACGGCACGGTGATCCCGACGTTCTTGAGCTCGCCGCGCCGCGAGCGGGCCGTGCTCGCCCAGCTTGTCGCGGTGGCGATCGGGGGAGCGGTCCTCGGACTGGTCGGTGCGGCATTGACCGCAGCGGCGGTGGCCTTGGCATTGCCGACGACTGAGTTCGGATTCATGGTCCCTGCCGGCGACGTGGCTCGCGTGCTCGCAGCCGCATCCTTCGCCGGGGCCGCCGGTGCCGTGCTGGGAGCCGGGATCGGCGCGATCGTGCGCAACACCGGTGGGGCCGTCACCGGTGCCGTCGTTGCGCTGATCATCGCCCCGCCGCTGATCGTGCAGCTGATCAGCGACGCCAGCTCCTGGGTGCCGTCGGCGCTGGCCGTAGCCCTGTCCGGGGTCGAACCGGAGGCCGCCGGAGTGGAGAGCCAGGCCGGTGCGCTCGCGGCCATCCTCGTTCTTGCCGCATGGGCTCTCGTCCCGGCCGCGATCGGCCTGCTGTCGGTGCAGCGACGCGACGTCGTCTAGCTTCCGGAGTGGCTTCGGCAACCGGGGGGCCATGCTCCGCTGACGGCAAGCGCGGTCCGACTGCCGCCCTTGCTCACGATCGCGCAGCGCTCGACGTCGTCACTCGCGTCCGGGACTTGGTGGTCCGGGCGAAAGAGGACCTGCGGGCGGGACGGTAAGGGCAGGAAGAAGATCAGGCTGAAGCCCTACCGAGGCGGCTGCCATTTGCTCCCGCTGCGAGGAGACGGCTACCACCTCGATCGTCGCTTCTTCTCTCCTTCTCAGCGCCTTGTTCATGCGGTTGTCAAGCGCCTGCTCGAGCCAGGGGAGCCCCATTTCGAGGACCTCCTGGAGGCAGGAGGCGTTCGAGCTCTACGACGCCCCTAGGTACCTGGAGCAGGCGGACGCCGAGCGCGTCGTCGGCCGGCTCAGCGCCTAACGACTGGCGCCGAGCCAGCCCCCGACCGCGCGAAGGTATGGTCGATCGGCCCAAGCCCGGTCGGATGGTGAGCGGGGTGCAGGCGGGGCGTCAGTTCGAGTGAGGGCCGGTTGGCTCTGCGGTCGTCGGTCGTACGACGCAGCGGAAGCCGATGTGGCTCATGCCCGTGTCCACCATCTGTGGCCGGCGGGCCGCCGGCCGGTAGCGCTGGCAGTAGCTGTCGGCGCAGAGGTGGGAGCCGCCCTTGATCACCTTGCGCGGGATCTGGAACTGCGGTTGGCCCGGGTCCAGGCTTGCCTGCGGGTCAATCACCCGCGGGTTCCTGGGGATGCAGCAGGTCTCGTCTGAATCGGCCGGGTGGCGCTCCACATACCAGTCAACAGTCCACTCCCAGGTGTTGCCGGTGATCTCGTAAAGGCCGAAGGGGTTGGGCGGGAAGGACTTGACGGGGACGGTCCGCGGGTATCCGTCACGCGGTGCGTTGCGCCAGGGGAAGTCGCCCTCGAAGAACTTCGCCAGACGCCTGCCTTGCGGGGTCGCCTCATCGCCCCACGCGTATGCGAGCCCGTCTACGCCTCCGCGCGCGGCACGTTCCCACTCGGCTTCGGTCGGCAGCTCCTTGCCGGCCCACTTCGCGTAGGCGGTCGCGTCCTCGAACGCGATCTGCACCACCGGGTGGTCGAGGCGATCGGAGATCGAGCCGGCCGGACCCTCAGGGTGCCGCCAGCAGGCGCCCGGGGTCCACGTCCACCACTGACTGATGTGACGGAGATCGACCGGCCCCGGCGTCGGCGTGAAGACCAGCGAGCCCGGAACGAGGTTCTCCGCCGGCGCCCCCGGGAAGTCCGCGGGGTCCAGCGGCCGCTCCGCAACGGTCACGTAGTCGGTCTCGGCGACGAAGCGCTGGAAGTCGAGATTCGTGACGGCGCAACTGTCGATCCAGAAGCCGTCCACGCGGACGCGGTGCACCGGTGTCTCCTCCGGCTCGAACTCTTCCGACCCCATCAGGAACTCGCCGCCCGGCACCCAGGCCATTTCCGGGGCGGGTGCGACCGACGTGGAGACGGTGTCGGTCAGCTCGTAACCCCTGAGGTGAGCTTGTCCATGATGTCCCCGATCGTGAAGCTCGCGGGCTCCTGGCGCGGCGGGAAGTCCCTGAACGTCTCCAGCATCCTCGCGACGTACGCCTGGGCAGGCACCAGGACCCAGGCGTGGTCGAGCAGCCAGTCGTAGTAGGTGTTCGACGTGATGTCGGCCCGCTCGTAGGGATCAGTCCTGAGATTGAAGACCTTTGGCACGCGCAACGGCACGTACGGCTCGGCCCAGACCTGAAGCGTCCCCGTCGCCCGCTGCTCCATGAACACGATCTTCCAGTTCTGAAATCGCAGCGCTGTCAGATCGCCGTCGTCGGAGACGTAGAAGAAGTGCTGACGCGGAGAGTCCTCGGCCTCCCCGGTCAGGTAGTCGAGTTGGTTGTGACCGTCGAGATGGACCCTGTACTCGTGCCCGTCGAGCTCGCTGCCCTCCCGCAGCCGATCGCCGATGTCGGGATCACCCGCCGCCGCGAGCAACGTCACGAACCAGTCGTTATGGCTGACGATGCCGTTCAGCACTCGTCCGCCGGGAATGGCGGCCGGCCACCTGACCATGGCCGGGACTCGGTAGGCGCCCTCCCAGTTGGAGTTCTTCTCGTTGCGGAAAGGAGTCATGCCGGCGTCTGGCCAGGAGTTCATGTGCGGCCCGTTGTCGGTGCTGTAGAGGACGATCGTGTTCTCGGCCAGGCCGAGCTGATCGAGCTGATCGAGCAGTGAGCCGACGACCTTGTCGTGATCGATCATCGTGTCGTGGTACTCGGACTGCCACCGACCAGCCTGGCCGCGGCTCTCGGGCTTGGTGTGGGTGCGGAAATGCATGTGCGTCGTGTTGAGCCAGACGAAGAACGGCGCATCGCCCTGCCCGGCCTTCTCGATGAAGCTCTGGGCGTGCTCGAGCACCTCGTCATCGATCGTCTCCATCCGCTTCTTCGTCAGCGGACCGGTGTCCTCGACGCGCCCGTCGGCCCAACTGTGGATTACACCGCGAGGTCCGAAGCGCTCGCGGAATCCGGGGAACTCCTCCTCGGTCGGATAGTCCGTGAGCTCCGGCTCCTCCTCGGCGTTGAGGTGGTAGAGGTTGCCGAAGAACTCGTCGAAGCCGTGGTTGGTGGGAAGGAACTCATCGCGGTCGCCGAGATGGTTCTTGCCGAACTGCCCGGTCACATACCCCTGGTTCTTGAGCGCGCGAGCGATGGTCGGGTCCTTGTCGCTGAGGCCGATCTTGGCGCCGGGCATGCCGACCTTGGTGAGTCCCGTCCGGTAGGGGTTCTGACCGGTGATGAACGCCGCTCGACCGGCCGTGCAGCTCTGCTCTCCGTAGTGGTCGGTGAAGCGGACCCCCTCCTCGGCGATCCGATCGATGTTCGGGGTCCGGTAGCCCATCAGGCCCGCGGAGTAACAGCTCAGATTCGAGATGCCAATGTCATCCCCCCAGATCACGACGATGTTCGGCTGGTCTTTGGCGGGCATTCTCGGCTCCTCGAGTCGTTGACGGGCGCCAACACTATCGAGGCGTGTGTCGGGCTAGCTCGGCTTGTGGCGGCGGGAGTGGCTCGGGTGGAGGGGCCGCTCCGGATTGAGAATGTCGCCTAGGTGGCCGGGGGCGACTCTGCGTCGGTGACCCGGCAACGCACGGGGCCGATCATCGGGAGGAGCCCGAAACCCGAGCGCGTCCGGAGCGCCCGTCGGCTCCGCTTGGAGGTGCGCGACAGAACGGATCGCTGGCTTGAATCGCTCGGCCGCGTCCTCGGCACTTGCATTCGCCCAGTGGCCAACCGCCATCCCCTCAAAGATCGAACAGCAAACGGTTGAGCATTGCCGCCTGCTCCCCGTAGCCAGCTCGGCACAGAGCCAGACGCGCACGGAACGTCCCCCCCGATCGGGCCAACTCGAGGGGTACGATCTCGTCAACCACGTAGGCCGGATCGACCTCGAGTCTCACTTTCTGGCAGTGATCGAATAGGGGGTATTCGGGCGCCTGACAAGGCACGGTCCGCAGAGACCCTGCGACGGCTGGCGGTGACGCGCGCCCCGGAATCCGGGACGATCAGGATCGACTTGCGCCGCATCCTCTCGGACGGCTGTGGCGTCGGCTCAAGATCGAGCTCCTGGATGAGGGCGCGCATGATGACGCGGGCTTCGAGTTGCGCCATCGACGCGCCGATGCACCGGCGCATCCCACCGCCGAATGGGATCCAGGAGTAGGTTCCGGGGCGCTCTCCGAGGAATCGCTCGGGCCGGAACTCGTGCGGGTCTGGATAGATGTCCGGGCGCCTATGGACGAGTGCGATGTACGGAACGACAAAGGTCTCCGCCGGCACGGTCAGGCCCTCGAGCTCCAGCGGCTGTTTCGTAAGGCGCACCGTGAAGGTCGTGAGCGGACGAAGTCGCAGGGTCTCGCGGATCACGGCGTCGAGGTAACTGTCGTCGCCGTCGCGCACGGTCTCCTCGAGGCGCGTCAGGACTTCGGGGTTGTGGATCACGCGCTCAATCACCCATGCGATGGTTGCGGCGGTCGTATCGTGCCCGCCGATCAGTAGGAGGCGCATCTGGTCACAGATCTCCCCGTCACCGAGCGGTTGGCCGTCTTCATCGCGCACGGCGAGGAAGCTGGCGAGGACGTCGCTGTCTCCGGGGTCGCCGCTCTGCCGGCGCTGGTCCACCTCTTCCATGACTATCGCGTCCACGGCTTCCTTGAGCCGTTCAATCCGCGGGAACGAGCGGCGGAAGTTGTCGTTGCGGGCGTTTGAGATCGCCATCTGCAGAGTGAAGCGCTTCGTTCCCAGTTCGTGGGAAAGGGCGAGGACCGCGTCGCGCAGTCGATTCAGCCGGTCGGGGTCGGTCACCCCGAAGATCGCCGCCATGATGATCTCGAGCGTGACCCGCTGGGTATGGTCGATCGCGTCGGTAGGTTCGTCGACGGGCCACCGGGCGACCATCTCGTGCGCCTTCGCCTCGATCGTCGGCTCGTACCTTTCCATGGCATGGGCGTTGAAGGCAGGCAGCAGCATCCGCCGCTTGGCGAGGTGCGTTTCTCCGTCCAGGGCCGTGAGTTGCTGCTCGCCGAGCACGAGTTCGTGTGGCGAGATCATCCGAAGCGCCTCCGCGAAATGGGCCGTATCGGCTGGTGCGCGGAAGACGGCCTGAACGTCTTTGGGGTTCGTCACACACAGCCAGGCACCCGTGCCGGGCATGGTGAGGACGAACCGGTCTCCGAGTTCCCCCAGTCTTTCGGTGAGCCGGGGAAGGTTCAGCCAGTACTCGGCCGCGTTGACCATGGCTGGCCGGCGCAGGCGGGGCAGCTGTGAGAGCTCGGGCGCAATCGGCATAGGAGAATGATACAACCTAACAACTAATGTTGCGTTGTGTCAGAACTCTGCCGCATTGCCGGCGCTGCCGAGTCTTCGCTGACGGCTCGCAATGACGTCTAGGGTGCAACCCGTGGCTTCAACCTCGGAGCGGATAGCGCGGGCTGCGCTCGAGCAGTTCTCCGAGATAGGGATCAGGAAGTCGAGCGTCGAGGACGTCGGCCGGAGAGCCGGGCTCTCGCGGGTGACCGTTTACCGTCAGGTCGGAACCAAGGAGGATCTGGTTCGCCTCGTCGTCGAGCGCGAGGCCCAGCGGGCGATGGTCGAGCTTGACGAGGCTCTCGCGGGCGAACCCGACCCGGGTGTTGCCCTGGAGCGGAGCTTCAACTTCCTCGTGCGCTTCGTACGTGATCACCCGCTCTTCGGACGTCTGCTACGGACCGAGCCTGAGCTTCTGCTTCCGGTCCTGACGGTCGACGGCGGTCCGTTCCTGGCGTTCTACCGATCGCTCATCGCGGAGCGCCTGGCCACCATGCAGGACACTGGGGCTATCGCGCCGATCGACCTCGACCGGGCAGCCGAGGCGACGGCGAGGCTGGCGCTGTCGTTCGTCCTCACACCCGATGGTCTCGTCGACGCCGATGACCCCTACGCAGTCGCACGGTTCGCGCGCGAGGTACTGCTTCCCGTGCTGCGTCCTCAACCGCGCGCAGGTTGAGGTCGTCGGGCCGGTTCGCGTCCGCGATGAGCGGGGTGGCTCACGGGTGAAGCGGGCCAGCGACTCTCACCACGTTCCAGCGCCCCGCGACCGGCTCCCGGATCCCTCAGTCGAGTTGCCGTTCGAGGGCCGAGATCTGCTTGCGCAGTGACTTGATCTCCCTGCCGGCGGCCTTGGCCTGGCGGCGGGTCCGCTTGAGCTTGCGCCGGGCGGCCCGCTTCTTCCGGGCGGACGGGGCCTTGCGGGCCTCTTGCTCGAGTCGCTTCGCCTTCTTGCGGAGCGCCTTGCGGCGCTTCTTCTGCTTGGTCAGCTTGCCCTTCAGGGACTTGAGCTTCGCCTTGGCGTAGGCGCCCGTCTGCAGCTCGGCGATCCGCAGCAGGTTGCCCTCGGCCAGGTTCACCTCCGGCACGTGATAGTTGCTGCCGGACGCGACGAGCGCTCCGAGGTCCAGCCGGGCATCGCCCGCCAGGTTCAGCTTCGAGAGGGCGAGCCAGTGCGCCCCGTCCTGGCGCTTGCACTGGACCCTGTAGTAGTCGGGCTGGCTCGCCCAGGGCGACTCGGTCTCCTGCGCCGGGGTCGACGTCAGGTAGTCGAAGTTGACGAGCGGCAGCAGGCCCCCATTGCCGCCGTCGAGGCGGGCGGGATCGGTACAGATCACCTCGTGGGAGTCGGCGCTGAAGCGCTCCCGGGGGTAGATCCAGTAGCCGCTGTCGACCCGTCCGTACGCCGAGTTGGACGGCGGTGCCTCGCTGTAGGTTGAGAAGGCGATCACGCACCCGTACTCACCGACCTCGGTGCATGCCGGCACCTTCTCGAACAGGCCCCCGACCGGCTTGCGAATCGGGACCGCGATGTTGGCACCGGGCGCGATCGCACCGACGAAGCGCTTGCGGAGCTTGCGGTCGGTGTCGACGAGCTCGGCGATCAGCCGCGCGGTGTGGGCGGAGCCCTGCGAGTGGCCGAGCATGATGAAGCCGCGTCCGTCGTTGTAGTTCTTCAGGTAGTCCTTGAACGCCGACCTGGCGCTCTTGTACGCGGTCTCGACCGTCGGGTTATGTGCCGACTGGTCGCCGTTGAACGTCACCTGCCGGTACATCGGGGCGTAGACGTCGCAGACCGTCGAGAACATGCGCGCCTGCTGAACGACCACGCGCCTGATCGGTGGATCCTTGTCGAGATTCGAGTTCGGAGTGGACTGCTCACTCTGCGTCGGGTAGAGGTAGAAGCAGTCAACGGGCGGCTCCTTCGGACGCTTGTAGTCGAGGGGCTCGGCCGCCTCGCCGGGAGGGGGGAGGGTGTTGCCCGCGATCGTGCCGGCGCAGAGGTCATCGGCCTGGCCCGGCTTGCAGATCCAGGTGGTCCCCTCGGCTGCGCCCGCCGCCGGGGGGGTCGCCGCCGCAGCGGCGAGCAGGGCCAGGAGGCCAAGGGCAAGGCTTCCGAAGCTGCGAACAATCGACACGATGGCGCCACTCCTCTCTCGATCGCCTGGCCGCGTCTTGCGGCGCCGGGGCAGGCTATCGAAGGGCAGCCGAGCGCATCGACCCCTGGTGGGAGGTCGGCCGGCGACGCGGGCCGAGTGGCGGTCCCTCGCGGTCGGTTCGATCCCGCCCGCGCTTGAGCCCGGTGGCGGTCTCGAGGTCGGAGTTCCAGGCCTCAACCGAGATGGTCGCCACCTCCCAGTGGGGTGTCTGCGGAGCGAAACCGGGGCCGGGGCGCTCGATGAGCAGTCCTTCCCGGCGTCGGCCTCCGGTCAGTTGAGACCTGTCATCGGAACGACCCCGCGAACGCTGCGGACCTTGGCGACCAGGCGAAAGGGACTGTCCGGGTAGCCCAGCCGGCGGTGGACATCGGCTCGCACCTCGGCCCGCAGCTCTGGGTCGAGGGAGGTGTAGGCGCCTCCCGACTGCCCAACGCCGGCCTCGAACGGAGACCAGAGATCATCGAAGGCCGAGTAGTCGGCGGCCACCTCGAAGGCTCCCATGACGACATTCCCCAATCCTGCCGCCTCCCACCAGCTCCGGAGAACGGTCGGGTGGGCGAGCCCCACCTGGGCGCGAGCCTCCACGCCCGACGCGGTCCTTGGGGCGATTGCTCCGATGGCGTCCCAGAAGGACCTCAGGAGGGGCATCTCCTCGTCGTCCCAGACGCAGGCGGCGATCGGGGCACCCGGCCGAGCGACCCTGGCCATCTCGCCGATCGCGGTCGAGGGATCGTCAACGAGTTGGATCACGAGCTGGGCGAGAACCGCGTCGAACTCGGTGTCGGCGAAGGGAAGCGCCTCGGCCGATCCGACTCGGACATCGGCTGATGCCACGCGTATCCTGCATGCCTCGACAAAGGCCTCCGACGGATCGAGCGCAGCGACGTTCTCGACCCCAACGCGCTCTGCCAGCTTCGCCGTGAGCTGACCGGTACCGCAGCCGACATCAAGCACGCGATCCCCGGGCTCGAGCGCTGCCAGTGAGATCATTCGGGCCGCCAGCTGTGCGCCGTAGCGCCCGACGTGTCGGTCGTAGGGATGGAGCGCCTCAGAGATGACGGGCAGCCTGGCAGAGTTGGCGGGGTCAGCGAGTGCGGGCGGACTACTCCCGCAGGCTGCTCCGCTACGGCCGGCGACAGCTAGGCGCCTGCGTAGGAACGGTGACCTGGCAACGCCCGATCCCGGGTCGCCCTGTTCGAACACGCCACCGCGCATTGACGAGCAGCCGGGTCACCGGCTGTACGAGTTGGAACCCCCCGCCTTTGCCCCTGAGGCGCAGCGGCGCCGTCGCGGTTGGATCCCCCGAACCGTCCGTCTCAGATCTCGCACACGGCGATTGCCGGGGCATCGCGGCGGGCCTTCTCGGTTGCGGTCGCCAGGTCGCCGAGGGGGGTGTAGATGACGCGATCGGGGTCCAGATCGAGAGCGGCCGCGGCGTCGGGCTCCAGGCGCTCGATCAGGTCCTTCGAGGCGAGCGCGAGGCCGCCGCTGGCGCAGGCTTCGATGCGTGCGGCCTCGTTGACCTGATCGCCGAGCGCGTTGACCTCCGAGCGGCCGGCGGTGCTGATGTTGCCGACGTAGAGGTTCGCTCCCCAGTGCAGGCCGAAGCGCATCACGACGTCCTCGGGCTGCAGCTCGCTGCGCGCGGCGACCCCGGCGACCGCTTCGCGCAGGGCGCGGGCGGCGGCGATGCAACTGTGCGCCGCAGCCGATTCCGATCCGGCGGTCTCAGCTAGGAAGAACGCGCCGACGCCGTCGCCGACGTGACGCCCGACCAGGCCGCCGGCGTCGACGACGCACTGGTCGGCGGCGCGGACCAGGCGGCGCCCGAGCGCGAAGTAGCTGGCGGTCGATAGGCGCCGGGCGAGCGGCGAGGAAGCTTCCAGGTCGGCGAGCAGGATCGCCGCCGGCCGCCGGCCGGCCTTGGCGACCAGTCCCATTCGCGCGACGTGCCCGAGGTCGGCGGTAAAGGTCATCGCGGCGAGCATCGCCATGCCGGCAGCGGGCTTGGAGATCAGCGCAGTGCCGGCGAGCCGGCCGTTGGCGTCGCGGATGCGGAAGGCGATGACCGGGACGTCCCCCGCGCCGGCGATCCCAAACCCCTCCGTCGTGAAGGACAGCACTGCGCCGTCGTCTGGAGTGAGCTCGTCGACGATGTCGCTCAGGGCGGGGTCGACGAGTTCCCGCAGCTCGTCGCGCCCGCCTGGGGTGTCGGCGAGCATCAGGCCGCCGGCGCCGCGGAAGAAGAGCCGATTGATTTCGGTGCTGTTCGACCCCATTCGCCATCCCTCGCTCGTCCGGAGCCATTCGGGCCCAAAGACGTGGGCGCCGATCGGGAACGATGCGAGCTCGACGAGAGCGCCGAACGACAGGCGCAGGTCCTCACTGGCCCAGATCAACCGCCAGCGGTCGTCGACGATCCATCCCCAGTGACCAGCGCCGCGGATCGCACGCGCGGCGTCGGCGAGCACCGGGTCCTCGGGCAGCGGGTATGGCTCCTGATCCCCCATCGCCCGATCCTATCCCGGGGGCCGCGACCGACCATGTGTCCGCTCTGCTCCGGACTCGGTTCGGGCTATCGGAGATAGTCCGGGATCAAGCCGCCCTTCCTCCCTTGACGTAGCCGGATACCGAGCAAAGAGGGACGGCCGCGGGGATCCTAAGCAGAGCACATCACGGCGCCCGCCCAGTCGTCTGAGCGCTAGCAGCTGCGGGCGAACAGGTCTTGAACGCGGCCTGGGGAGGAGAAGCCCCCGTTGCGGTCATCAGATCCCTGGAGGCTGCATGACCGGAGGAGGTATCTCGGGGAGCCGCTCGTGCGGGATCAGTGGGCGCCTGCCGGGACCTCGCCTCCTCGCGGCCTTTGTCAGGCACCGTGACGCGACGGTGAGTTGTCAGAGCAGCGCCGTCGGAGCGCTCGCCGTGTCGCTCGCCAGCGGCTCGAGCCAGGCCGCCGGCAGGACCGGTGGGACCCTGCCCGGATAGTGCTGCACGACCCGGAGAGCGAGCTTGCCCGCCGGCCGGTGCTCAATCGCGGGGCGCAGGTCATCGAGGCTCATCGCCAGACGCAGGCTGGTGGCGATCTGGAAGTCGGCGGCATTCAGCTGCTCGCCGCCGAGTACTCCCTCCGCGATCCAGTTGTCGATCCGCTGAAGCGTCTCCGGCAGCAGCGCGATGTCACGGCGCACGTTCTCGTCCGTGGCCTCGTGGGAGCGGGCGTCGAGGGCGATGAACGGCCCGGCCATCCTCACGCCGAGCCCGTGCGGGAGCCCGATCCTCGCGCCCTCCAGGTAGCTGCCAAGCGCTGCCGTGTTCTTCCCGAACATCCAGAGCAGCGGTCGGCGAATCTGCCGCTGTAGCTCCTCATCGCCGAAGCGCTCGGCCTCCTCGACCTCCGCCCGGAGGTCGAGGTCGGCGGGGAACAGCGGCCGCCGCGGCTCGATCCGCTCGAGCTCGCGGGCGATCTCGCGCGAACCCTGGACCCTGCGCCCGTCGACCTTCATCGCCGGCACGGTCACGCGGGGGAATCGCAGTCCCTTGAGCACGACCCACGTCGCCACCGGGAGCAGATCCGTGCGCCTGAACGGAATGCCCTTGTGATCGAGCATCAGCTGCGCCGCCACCCCAGGGTGGGAGCCGGGGATCGTGAACAGGCGGACGTCGGGCCGTCTCCCGCTGCCCGTGTCGCCTTCGTACGGGCCTTCGGCCGGATCCGGTCGGTCGAGCTGATCGCTGTTCATCGGGTCTCCCTCGGTAGGACGCCGTAGCGTCATTCATGAAACCAACTGTTTCACGATTGCCACGGTATCAGAGTTCGCGATACACCGTGTATCGGCACCCGAGCGGATCCCGCTGGTCTCCGTCCCGACCTCTGTGCCAGCGGTCAGCGTGCTGCGGTCGTCGCCGGCGCGCTGTCGCTCACGAGCCGCATCGCGAGTTCGATCGCCTGCTCGTCGGATAGCTCCTGCTCGCGGATCAGCTGCCGCCAGGTATGGAAGCTGAGCGCAAGGGCGATCCCGGCCCGGAGCAGAGTCCGGCGCCTGCCTCGTGCGTGCCAGGGCTCGAGCAGAACGTCACTTGCCCGTGACCAGAGCTCGAAGTACGGCTGCACCACCTCATGCTCGGGGAGGTCGGCGAGCACGGGGGTCATCATCTTCTCGGTCTCGCGGTGGTATGCGTAGGCCTCGGCGAGCCCGATCCGCAGGCGCTCAGTCGGGTCCTCGATCGCCCGCCAGCGCTCCGGGTCGGGTGGCGGGTGGCGCTGGAAGTAGAGCCCGCTGCAGGCGCCCAGGATCGCCGCCTCGTCGGCGAAGTGGCGGTAGACGGTCACCCTGCCGACCCCGGCCCGTCGGGCGATGTCACTCACGGTTGTCGCCGCTGGGCCGAGTGCTTGATGGAGCTCAACCGCAGCTTCGACGATCCGCTGTCGGGTCTCCTCCTGGCGCTCGGCACGCCGCTTCAGCTCGTACTTGCCGGCCATAGGCCCGGATGGTACACCCCGTATCGCCAAACGTGATAGGCTCGCCGAACATCGCGAAACAATATGTTTCACGAAAGATCCAGCGTCCCACGAGAGGAGAACTGCCATGTTGACCACCTCCACCCCCGAGCTTGACCTCACCGAGGTCTGGCTCGACAGCGATCCGGAGCACAAGCGCGTGCGGGTCACTTTCCCGATCAACAAGTGGGCGGGGGCGCGGGATACCGCAGTCGTCTACTTCGAGCTCGAGCCGGGCGGTCGCCTGGGGACCCACACCGATAGTGCCGAGGAAGTCCTCTACATCGTCTCGGGCCGAGGCGAGGCCGAGGTCGGCGAGGAGCGCGCAAACGTTGGCGCCGGCGATCTGGCCGTGATTCCGGCGATGGTCCCGCACGGGCTCGTCAACGTCGGCGAGGAGACCCTGAGGGTCGTCGGGTTCTTCTGCGAGTCCGAGATCACCTCGACCTTCGAGGAGCCGGTGCAGCCGATCGGGCAGGCGCAGCTGACCCAGGGGGCGCCGGTCGATCCTCGGTCTTAGCCGCTGCGTGTGGACGGCGGGCTGTCGCCCGCCGTCCATGGGGCGACGCTGCTCGCGCTAGAGCTCAGCGACGGCGATCGGTCCCGCGTCGCGTGCCGCCTTGGGCTCGGGGCCGAGCTCGCTCAGCGGCCGGTAGATGAGCCGGTCGCTGTCGAGGCCCAAGTCGTGGCCCGCTTCTGGATCGAGCCGCTCGATCAGTTGCTTGGAGCCGAGGATGGCACCGTGCGACGCCACCGACTCGATCCTGGCCGCCTCGTTCATCTCGTCACCCAGTGCAAACGGGGCGGTCGCCGCCGTTTGGAAGCCCCGGGCTCGACTCCAAGGCCGGAGCGCTCAGTACCTGGCGATGCCCTTCAGGGTCAGGCGGCCGTTCTGGCCGTCGAGCGTGTTGCGGTCGGTCGCGGCGAGGTCCTTGCCCCTGATGCCGCGGTACTTCCCGGTGCCGCCGGTGAAGGAGGCCGTGCCGGTGAACTCGATCTCGCCGGCGGCGATCGTGTAGTCCATCGCCAGGGTCCCGAAAGCCGAGCCCTTCGCCGCGTCGATCTCGAAGGTGCCGGTCACCGAGCCCGGGGCATCGAAGCTGACGACGATGTCGACGGTCCCCGGGCCGAACGGCCTTCCCGTGACCGTGCCCTCGTCCTCGAGCATGCCCGGACCCGGCGCCCCGGTCGTGCGAGTGATGCCCTCGAGGTCGACGCGGTGGCTCTTGCGCTTGTCGCCCTTCCTACGCGGCAGCCGCTGGTAGGTGTTCTGCAGGCCGTCTTGGATGATCGTCGCCTCGCCCCTCGCCCTCAGGCTGAGCCGGTGCTTCAGCCTCCGTGCGCGGTACTCCCAGCCCTGCGGGAGGTCGAGCCTCTTGCCGAGCCGCTTCAGCCTCCGGATCCTCAGCCCCGGGTCGAGCTCCTGTGAATAGCTCTGCATCAGGTAGTTCGCACCGTCCGGGGCGAGCAGTTCGAACACCCAGCGGCGCTTCTTCCAGCGCCAGTCGTTGGTCCGGGCGATCGTCCGCTCGGTGTACGTAGTTCGGACGAGCTCCGCCGGGCTGCTGATCGGAATCGCCGCCACGCGGCGCATCCGCAGGCCGCCGAAGCGCTCGACCCTGCCGGTCCGTCCGCTTGCGGCGTCCATCAGGAAATGCCGCGGTCCGTTGAGGATGACGAGCGTTGCGCCGAGCTTGTCGGCGAGCTCCGAGGCGTCGAGCGGGTCCCACTTCGCCGGCGGGCAGTCGTTGAGGCCGAGCGTGTTCCAGACCACGACCTTCGCATCTGGCGGACTGCCCTTGAGCTCGAGAATCTCGCAGTAGCGGGCATCGTGGATGCCGCTGATCGCGCGCACCTTCGCCGATGCCCCGCCGGCGATCAGCGAGGCAGCTGCAATCCCGCCGACGGCGATCAACACCGACCGCCTCGCGGTCCTCCGGGTTCGATTCCACATGCCGGTACCTTTCGCTCCGGGCCCGCGGAAAGGCCGCGGCGCGCCAGAGGGTCGCCCCGGACGAGGCTACCAACCGTCCCTGTGGGTGGTCGCGAGTCGCCCCCACGGTGCCGGCCGGCCGCATCCGGCGGGGTCCTCTCTTCGCTTGCCCTGGGCAAGTCCGGTACCGTCGCGCCGAGATGGCACCTCCCTCCGGCTCCCAGGCGACCGCGGTCGACACCGTCGGCGGCAGGTTCGCACGTTGTCTTGCCGCCAAGGACTCCGCCAGCATCCGCGATCTCCTCCATACGGAGATCGACCTCCGCGGTCTGACGCCAAACCGCAGCTGGGAGGCGGTTGGCCCCGATGCGGTCCTCGCGCTGCTGCTCCGGGACTGGTTCGAGGACTCCGACGAGATCGAGGCCATCGATCATCTCGAAACCGACGCCTTCTCCGACTGCGAGCGCGTCGGCTACCGCTTCCGCGTGAACCGACCGGGCGGGCGCTCGCTCGTCGAACAGCAGGTCTACCTCACGGCCCGCGACGGCAGGATCGACTGGATGCGCATCGTTTGCTCCGGCTTCCGCCCGCTCAGTTCCGACGAGTAGCTGGGCCGTTCGAAGTCGCGCTAGTGACGATTCCGGGCCGGGACTCATTCAGGTAGGACCTGACGGAAAGCCCGCCCGGGCGTTTGAACGGTCGGGGGCCTAAGACCGCGCCCGTTCAGGCGCCGTTCCTGTCCTAGCGGTTGCGGGCCCCCCAATCTCACTCCGAGACGAGGGCGAGGGGATCCACCGGCGACGCGTCCGCCCAACCCCCCGGCGGCGGGCCACACCGCGGCCCGGCACCGCTTCGCGCCCTACCTGCCGACCCCGCCGAGGTCGGAGGGGTCAACGGTGACCTCGCCTCCGTCCAGTTCGAGCTCGACGGCGACGATGCCGGGCTCGGAGGCGTCGGCGACGAACTCCACGGCAATCGGCCCACCCGCAACCTGCTGCCAGCGACTGTCGACGGCCGCCGCGTCGGCGACCCCGACGGTCAAGCTCCGCACAGTCCCGGAAGCGCTACGACGTTGCCAGCCCGCCCCGCCCCAGCGCCAGCTGGACGGCGGCAGCGGCTCGCTGACGGAGACGATCGCGCCGCCGATATCGGCTGGATGCAAGTGCGCTTCTGAGATGTCGTCGAGCGCAACCTCGAACACCTCGCGGATTCCGAGACGGCGGGCGCGGTCGCGTGCTGCGGCAACGTCCTCGACCTGCAGCATCGCCATGTAGCCACAGTCGCCGCCTCGCCGCTCCAGCAGCCGCCCGGCGGCCGTGCCGCCCTTGATCGGTGAGACGAGCTCCAGGAACGTGTCGCCGATCGCGAAGACGGCATTCCGCAGCCCGAAGTGGCCGACAGCGGGATCGGCGAACGGCTCTCGGAGGCCGAGCCTCGAACCCAGCAGCTCCACGGAGCGCTCGAGGTCGCCGACGGCGATCACTGCCTGGCGCAGACGTGGCATCGACGCAGTATCGCCGAACCCGGGCTCGAGCAGCGCTGTCTCGACGAACGGTCCCTGAACCGATCTGTAGCCGACCGCGGCGAGCAGCTCCTCGCAGCGTCTTCCGCTGCCAGAGCGCCAACTTCTGCGGCCTCTTCTCCCTGCCTCAGGCCGGCTCGCCTGAGGCGGTGCGGTGCGCGGGTCTGCGGATTCCTAGACGCGCATGTCGATCTTGATCTCGCAGCGGTCCACCGATGCCCGCGTCCCGGGCGTCTCCGACGGGTCCATCCCGGACAGGGCCGCCTCGCTGGCGCTCATGTCCTCGGCGGTATCGAAGAGCTGGACGACGACGACGGTTCGCTGCTCGGCGTCGTGGAGGAACTGGATCGCGGTCGCGGGTACCCCCTCCGGAGGCCCCTCCTCGACGCGCTGCTTGAGCCGGCCTTCGATGTGCTCGGGGTCGACGTCGGTGAACCTCACTACGCGTGCGTACATTGGGCACCTCTCCTGTCGTTTGCACCTGGAGTTATACGCCTGCGAGGCGGCATCGGTCAGTCCGCGACCCGCTGCGGATCAGCCTCTCGGGAACCGGCGCCGCGCCAACCCGGTTAGGCTCACTCCGATGAGCGACGACGGGCTATTGACGACGAATCTCAGCTCCGGCGTCCGCACGATCACACTGGACGATGGACGCGTCAACGCCTTCTCCGTCCCGATGCTCGAGGCGCTGCATTCGGCCCTCGACGAGGCCGAGCGGGAGGGGAGCATCGTCGTCATCAGGGGCCGGGAGGGCATCTTCTCGGCCGGCTTCGATCTCAAGTCGATCGCCGAGCGCACGGACGAGATGCTGGGCCTGGGCGCACGGCTCGGGGAGCGGTTGTTCTCGTTCCCCAGGCCGGTGATCTCGGCATGCACGGGCCATGGCATCGCGATGGGCGGCTTCGTCCTGCTGGCCTCCGATCTGCGGATCGGGACCGCGGGCGAGTTCAACATCGGCCTCAACGAGGTCGTGATCGGGCTCACGATCCCGCGCTTTGGGATCGCCCTCGCAGGCCATCGCCTCAGCCGCGGCTGGCATGACCGCGCGACACTGACCGGCGAGCTCTTCTCGCCCGAGGACGCGCGAGCGGCCGGCTTCCTCGATCGCGTTGCCGAGCCGGGCGAGGAGTTCGAGGTTGCAGTCTCGGAGGCCGTCGCCGCCGCCAAGGCCGCCAACGAGCAGGCGCATCTCGGCACCAAGCTCCGCGCCCGCGCCGCCGCCCTCACGGCGATGCGGGGTAGCTTGGAGCCCGGAGACGACGGCTCCTGGTAGCTGCGTCCTGCCGGACGGCAAGGGCCAGGGCCGTTCTCGGCCGCGCCAGTCGCCCGTCGAAGGCCTCAACTGGCTACCGTTGGCCGCTTGAGGCGGGATCCGACCGAGGGCTTCGAGGACGACTTGGCCGCCCAGGTTGAGTTCGTCTCCCCGCGAGCGCCCGCCTGCGGCCGTCTGCTCGAGGCGCTCTCGGCAGCGCTCGATGAGCCGCTGCGCGCTCGTCTGCGCGAGGCGTGGGCCGGGCGGCGGTTCGGCGCCTGGTACGAGCGACCCCTGCTGTTGCTGGCCTCGGTGCGCGACGACGCCCTCCGCGAGGGTCCCGAGCATCCGCTCTGGCAGGCCATCCAGGTCGCCGACCCGGATCCGGAGGCGGCAACGGACGCCGCGGTCGCAGCGGCGCTCGCGCCCGACCGGCGGCACCTCTGGAGCTCACTCGCCGGCCGCAGCCTTCAGACCAACGACCCGACCCGGGCGATCGCCTGGATCCTGCCTGCGGCGATCGCGGCTGCAGCCGACCCCGATCGTCCCCTGGGGTTGTTCGAGATCGGCTGCAGCGGCGGGCTCAATCTCGTCGCCGACCGGCTGCCGATGGAGTGGACGCGCAGCGACGGCGCCGCGCTGCGCCTCGAGCCGCTGCCCCCGGTCGAGCGCCGTGCCGGGTTCGACTTGCGGCCGGTCGACGTGCTCGATGAGGACGGCGCACGCTGGCTCCGGGCCTCGGTCTGGCCGGGTCAGCGGGAACGGGGCCGGCGCCTCGAGGCCGCGATCGACGCATTCCGCGCGCTCGCCGATCGGGGCGCGGCGCCGACCATCGAGCGGCTCACCGCTGTGGACATCCCCGCCCGCCTGCCGAGACTTGACGCGTCGAGCCCGCGCGCGATCGCGTTCCAGTCGATCGTCCGCGACTATCTACCCGAGGAGGGGCGGCGTCGCTACGAGCAGGGGATGCGGCGATGGCTGGGAGCCTGCCCGCCGGGCGCAGCCGTCTGGGCGGAGCTCGAGGTCACCGAGACGGCCCGCGAGGGCGGTCCGCCGGTGGCGCTTGTCGCTCATACCTCCGACGGCGATGAAATCGCCACCTGGCCCCTCGCGCACTCCGATCCGCATCCGACCGAGATCACCGTCGACGACGATGCCTGCGCGGCACTCCGAGCCGCGCTGGGCTGAGCAGACCGGAGCCCCCGCCCCCAGGCCTGGGCTGTATGCAGGCTCCAGATCGCGGCTACCGTCGCGCCTTCCCCGCACGACACCCCGCCCGGCTTCCGGTAGTCTCAGCGCCGATGAACTCCGAAGAGCACGAAGAGATCGGGCCGATCGACTACATCGTCGTCGAGTGGCCCGGCAAGCAGCCAAACGGCGAGGCCGTCCCGCACCTGCTCGACCTGGTCGAGCAGGGCCTGATTCGGATCCTCGACCTCGCCTTCATCACCAAGGACGAGGACGGAAACACCGCCGGCCTGGAGCTCTCCGATCTCGGGATCGAGGCCTTCGCGGAGCTCGAGGGAGCCTCATCAGGCCTGCTCGGCGACGACGACGTTGAGGAGGCGGCGAAGGCGCTCGAGCCCGGCACCTCCGCGGCCCTGCTCGTCTTCGAGAACAGCTGGGCGGCGCCGTTCGCGAGCGCGGTGCGCCGTAGCGGCGGCCAACTGGTCGCCAGCGGCCGGATTCCCGTTCAAGCGGTCCTCGCGGCGCTCGACGCCGCCGAGGCCAACGCCTAGGAGGCAACCAGATGCCAGGATTGATACGAGGGGTAGCACGCACCGCCGCCGTCGCCGGCACGGCCACGGCGGTGAGCAACCGCGTCTCCCGCCGTCAGGCCACCAAGTGGCAGCAGCAGGGTGGCCAGCAGCCGGCGGACTACCGCTATGAGGCCCAGCAGCCGCAGGGACAGCAGGCGCCTCCGCCGCAGGCCGCGGGCGCGGCGCCCCAGGCCTCGACCATCGATCAGCTCAAGGAGCTGGGCGAGCTCAAGCAGCAGGGGATCCTCACCGACGAGGAGTTCGCAGCTCAGAAGGCCAAGATCCTCGGCACTTAGGCCGTCTCGCCGCCCGGATCATGGCGATGGCCGGGGCCGTCGCGGCGCGTGAGTAAGAATGGGCGGCGTGACCACCCCCGATCCCGAGCGGTTCAACGAGCGCAAGCGGCGCGTCGTCGTCGAGGGCGTCGAGATGGCCTATGCCGAGGAGGGGGAGGGGCAGCCCACCTTCCTCCTCCAGCACGGCAACCCGACCTCGTCGTTCCTGTGGCGCGACGTGATCGAGAAGCTGCGACCGGTCGGACGCTGTATCGCCCCCGATCTGATCGGGATGGGTGACTCGGCACGTCCGGTCGATGCCGGCCCGGAGTCCTTCGGCTTCCGCGAGCATCGCCACTATCTCGACGCGCTGCTCGACAAGATCTTGCCCGAGGAGCGGTTGGTACTCGTCGGCCACGATTGGGGCTCGGCGCTGCTGTTCGACTGGGCCCGGCGCAACCCTGGGCGGGTCGCCGGGATCGCCTACATGGAGGCGATCGTTCGCCCACTCAACTGGGACGAATGGCCCGAGGGTGCTCGCCGGGCCTTCCAGGAGATGCGCTCGCCGGCGGGCGAGGAGATGGTTCTCGACGGCAACTTCTTCGTCGAGCGAATCCTGCCCAGCTCGATCCTGCGCGAGCTCGAGCCGCGGGAGATGGAGGAGTATCGGCGGCCCTTCAGCGAGCCGGGCGAGTCGAGGCGCCCAACGCTCCGTTGGCCGCGCGAGATCCCGATCGAGGGTGAGCCCGCCGACGTCGTCGAGATCGTCTCCGACTACGCCGCCTGGCTCTCGGAGACCGAGGTGCCGAAGCTCTACGTCGACGCCGAGCCCGGGGCGATCCTCGCCGGCCCTCAGCGAGAGTTCTGCCGGGCCTGGCCGAACCAGCGTGAGGTCAGGGTCCGCGGCCTGCACTACGTCCAGGAGGACTCCGGCGCGGAGATCGGCGAGCTCATTGCCGAGTGGGTCCGCGGGCTCGACGGTTAGCGCACGGTAAGCCCGTCGCCGGCCGTGACTACCGGCTGACCGCCCGGTACGACGACTCACAGTCGTGGCAGGACGAGATGGGCATCGCGCTCACCTACGTATGGCGGGGCACGCAGTAGGGCTGAGGTGCGCGCGTAGCCGCGGCCTGTCGCCGGCCCACTAGTCTGCGGAGTCGTGGATTCCTCCTACGCACTGCGCGTCGCTGCGCACAAGACGAAGATGCGCGGCTTCGACCTCGCCGTCAAGGTGCTGCCGTTCAATCAGCCACGGCTGATGATCGGGCCGGGGTCGATCGACCGCCTGGCCGACCACATCGGCACCTACGGGTTCGAGCGGCTGCTGCTGGTGACCGACGCGGGAATCGTCAAGCTCGGTCTGCACAGTGGCTGCGTCGAGCGTCTCGAGTCGAACGGGATCGACGTCGTCGTCTTCGACGAGATCGAGCCGAACCCGACCGAGCGGCAGGTCGAGAGCGGGATCGCGCTCGCCCGCCGGGAGCGCAGCGAGGCCGTGCTCGGCTTCGGCGGCGGCTCGGCGATCGACGCGGCCAAGGTGATCGCCGCCGGCGTCACCAACGACAAGCCCGTCGCCAAGATGGAGGGGCCGTTCAAGGTCCGGAAGCCGCCGCTGCCCCTGTTCGCCGTGCCGACCACCTCCGGAACCGGGGCGGAGGTGACCGTCGCCGCCGTCGTCACCAACGAGGCCGAGCGGCGCAAGTACGCGATCGCCGACCACAAGCTGGTCCCCCTGGCAGCGGCGCTCGACCCCGAGATCACCAGGGGCCTGCCGCCGGCGATCACCGCGGCCACCGGCATGGACGCTCTGACCCACGGCATCGAGTCCTACGTCTCCACCCGGGCGACCCCCGAGAGCGAGCGCGCCTCGAAGGCGACGGTCAGGCTGGTGTTCGAGCACCTGCGCAACGCCTACGAGAACGGCGATGATCTCGAGGCCCGCGAGGGGATGGCGCTGGCCGCCTTCGAGGGCGGGGTGTCGTTCACGGCGGTCGGGCTCGGATACGTGCACGGCATCGCGCACAAGCTCGGCGGCCTCTACCACGTACCGCACGGGCTCGCCAACGCCGTCACCCTGCCGCACGTCATGGAGTACTCGAAGGAGGCCTGCGCCCCGAGGTTCGCGGATCTCGCGCGGGTCGTCGGTCTCGAGGAGGACGTTGGACCGAGCTCCGATGCCGCGCTCGCCGATCGGCTGATCGCGGCCGTACGGGAGCTGAGCCGCGACATCGGCATCCCCGAGACGCTCAGCGAGATCGAGGCCGAGGACATCCCAGTGATCGCGACCGCGGCGATCGAGGAGGCGTTCGATCTCTACGGCGTCCCGAAATACATGGAGCAGGAGGACGCCGAGCGCGTCGTCGGCCGGCTGCGCGCCTAGCCTCCCAGCAGCTGCGCCAGCCTGTCCACCTCGGCGACGGTGACGGTCAGCTCAGGGTGACGGACGACTCCAAGCGGCTCCAGTCCCCGGACCTGGGTGCGAAACGAGATCAGCACGCCGCGCCTCCCGTTGGTCGCGAACGTCAGGCCCCGGTCGGTGATCGCCAGGCGCGCGGGGCCGGCGGTCTTCCAGAACGCGTATGGCCCGGTTACCACGGCATCGGTGATGTTTGCCAGCGGACTCGAGAGCCGCCAGGGACCGAAGCGAACCTCGAGGGCTCGCTCGCCGACGTCGACCCAGGCGGTCGCGGGCGTGATGCCAAACGCAGCGGCGGGCGCCCGGTACGCCCGCGCGAATGCGAAGCGGAACCGCTCGACGTCACTCACGCAGTGATCTTACGGTGGGGCCTTGAGCGGGCAAGATCGACTCTGGCCGGCAGTCGACAGTGGCAGCTAGAGGAGCAGGACCGCCGGGGGCGAAGTACAAGCCACAGCGCCCGTGGTCGCGGGCCCGCGGTTCGCGATCAGGGAACCATCTAAGAAGGAGTAGTCATGAGAGGTGCAGGTCGCACACTGTTCGCGGCGATCATGTTGATGATGCTCGGCATCATCAACATCATGTACGGGATCGGAGCGCTCGGCGACGCCAACATCTTCGTCGGGGACACGCGATTCGTGCTCGACAACCTCAACACCCTGGGCTGGGTGCTGATCATCGTCGGGGTCCTACAGCTCACCGGAGGCTTCTCGCTCGCCTCGGGGAACGTCTACGGCCAGGTGATCGGCATCGTCGCCGGTACCCTCGGCGCGATCGGGGCACTGCTCTCGATCGGCGGCGCCTACCCGTGGTGGTCGCTTGCCGTGTTCTTCGTCAGCGTCTGGGTCGTCTGGGGGATCGTCGTCTACGGAGAGGATCAGGAGGCGGCCGGCGTCTAGGCGGGGTCCAGACACAGCTCCATCAGTAGGTAGAGAAGCCCGCTCTCAGAGCGGGCTTCTCTCTGCCGTCCTGGCCCGCCGCGACCGGCCGCCGACGCCCCAGCCGTCTAACCGGCAGCGGCCTGGTGCCCAGCGGCCATCGCCAGCAGGGCCCTGGGGGTGCCGAGCAGGCTCTCGGGCACCCGGGCCGAGGGAGATGTGCCGGGGTGCTGGCGGGCGATCCGCACGCGCAGAGCGTCGGGAAGGATCCGGAACTCGAGCGGCGGCTCGAGCGTCACCGCCTCACCGTCGATTCCGGCGGCGACCGTCCGCTCCGAATCGACCTCGAAGCTGGCGGCCGAGAACTCGCGCCAGGGGCGCTGTAGGCCCCGCCGCCGCTCGCCGCGCCCCCGGGGCGCGCCGGCGACCGTTATCCCGAGCACCCCGTCGTCGATTCGCGGTCGGGTGCCCGAGCCGACCGCGTGGCCGAGCCGGTAGCGGTTGTTCGAGACCAGGATCGCCGCCCCGGAGCCGTGGGTCTGCCCTCCGGGCCCGGTCCAGCGCAGGTCGAGGCCCTCGCCCTCGGGCCCGAGCACCTCCGGCATCGTGTCGATGATCGTCCTCAGCTTCGCCTCGCGATAGCCCTCGCGCTGGACGGCCTCCGCATAGAGGCCGAGAGAGACGTTGTTGACGAAGACGCGCCCGTTCACCTCCGCCAGGTCGACGCGCCGCTCGCCGCCGCCGCAGAAGGCGTCGAGGGCGCCGACCACGTCGTCACGGTCGACGCCGAGGTCGAGTGCGAAGTGGTTGCGCGTCCCCGCCGGAATGCACGCGTAGGGGAGATCGTGCTCGGCGGCGATCGCGGCGGCGATTGCCTGGGAGCCGTCACCGCCGGCCATCGCAACCGCGTCGGCGCCACGGGCGACCGCGTCGCGAACCAGCCGCTCGAGGTTGTCGTCGGGCCCCAGCTCGATCGCCTCGATCCCGCGAGTCCGCGCCTCCTCGGCGAGATCGAATCGCTCCGCCTTGCCGCCGCCCGACTTCGGATTGAAGACCAGGATCGCGGCGGCCGGGTCCGCGGCCGGCGGCAACGGCACCCTGGTGGCGAACGCGGCCCTCGTCGCCAGCAGCGTGGCGGCCGCGCCCGCGCCGACCAGAGTCGCCTCGAGCACCCCGCCGTCGATGATCAGGATCAGCAGCGCCGTCAACAGCAGCAGCGCCGAGCAGATCAAGCCTGCGATCCGCGCCGGGCCGAAGCGGATCAGGCCGTACCAGGCCGCGGTCGCGGCCGTCACCAGCAGCAGCGCGAGAATCAGGCCGCGCGGGAAGTTGGTGAGCGCGGCGTACGCCGCGGCCACAGCCGTGAGCGCGCCGAGCGCCAGCGCCAGGGTCGCGGCGAGTCGCGTCTTGGCCGTAGGATCAATCCGGTGAGCCTATACCCCGATGATCCCGCTCCGCTCGAAGGGCGCGCGCGGCCGGCGCCGGCATGGCTAGGCGATCTGAAGCGGCTCGACCTGGCGGTCTACGAGGCGATCGCGGGCACCTCGACCCCGGCGCTGGACGCCGGGCTGAGCCGGCTCTCGCGCGCCGCGGACTACTCGCGGCTCTCGCTCGCGGCCGCCTCCCTGCTCGCGGTCGGCGGCGGAGGGACGGGACGGAGGGCCGCCGCGAGCGGCCTCGCCTCGCTGGCGGTCACGGCGACCGCAGTCAACGCGGGCCTCAAGCTCCTCGCCCGGCGGCCCCGCCCCAGCGCTGACGGCGTGGCGGGGGCCAGGCGGGTGCCGATGCCGGGGTCGCGTTCGTTCCCTTCCGGGCACAGTGCCGCGGCGTTCGCGTTCGCGACCGGGGTCGGCGAGGTCTCACCGGGCGCGGCGATCCCGCTGCGTGCGCTCGCGGTGACCGTCGCCTACTCGCGGGTGCACACCGGCGTCCACTATCCGGGCGACGTGATCGCCGGGGCTCTGATCGGGGTGACGCTGGCGGAGATCACGAGTAGGGCGCTTGGCCTTCATCGATAGGCACCGCCGATCTCAGGGCGGGAGCACTTCTACGACCTCCAAGCCTGGGACGACTCCTGGTCGCTGCCGTCGCGCCACCCGCCTCAGGGCAGGCGGTCGCGTAGGCGCCCGAACGCCGAGGAGCCGCGGCGTGCCGCCCGGCCGACGACCTGGGCGCAGTTGTGGCCCGGCACGCCCATCACGCCGCCGCCGGGGTGGGCCCCCGACCCGCAGAGGAAGAGCCCCTCGATCGGGGTCGTGTAGTCGGCGTAGCCGAGGATCGGGCGCAGGAAGAAGCTCTGGTCGGGCGTCATCTCGCCCTGCATTATGTTCCCGCCCAGCAGCCCGAAGCGTCGCTCGATGTCCGGTGGCGCAAGCACCTCGACCTGCTCGACCGCGCCCTCGATGTCCGGCATGTACTCGCCGAGCGTCTCGATCACGCGGCGGCCGAAGGCATCGCGCTCGTCGTCCCAGTTGCCGTCGGCGAGCTCGTAGGGGCCGTACTGGACGAAGGCGAGCATCAGCTGCGTTCCCTCCGGCGCGAGCCCCGGCTCGTGCACGGTCGGGAACACGGCCTCGACGTAGGGATTGCGCGACGGACGGCCGTACTTGGCGTCGTCCCAGGCGCGCTCCAGGTACTCGATCGAGGGTGCGATCGCGACCAGGCCCCGGTGCGGATCCCCGGGCACCTCACCACGCCACGCCGTCGGGGTCGGCAGCTTCGAGAGCGCGGCATTGACCTTGACCGAGCCGGAGCGGGTCCGGAAGCGGCCGATGTCGCGGACCACCTCCTCGGGCAGGTGCTGCTCGCCGACGAGGTCGCGGTAGGTGGTGATCGGGTGGGCGTTCGAGATCACCTGTCGCGCCCCGAGCGTCTCGCCGTTCTCCAGCTCGACCCCGACCGCGCGACCGCCGCGGATCACGACGTGGTCGACTGGGCTGTCGATGCGGATCTCGGCCCCCGCCGCCCTGGCCGAGGCGGCGAGCGCGTCGCTGATGCCTCCCATCCCACCGTGGACCCACCCCCAGGCGCCGGGATGGCCGTCGACCTCGCCGATCCAGTGGTGCATCAGCACGTAGGCGGAGCCGGGGCTCATCGGGCCGCCCCAGGCGCCGACCATCGCCTGGGTCGCCAGCGCCCCCTTGATCCGCTCGTCGCTGAACCACTCCTCGAGGAAGTCCGCGGCCGAGAGCGTGAACAGCCGCGTGATCTCGGCGATGTCGCGGCCGGACCAGTGCCGCATCCGGGCCCCGAGTGCGAGCCAGCGGGGCAGATCTCCGAGCGCCAGGTTCGGCGGGACGATGAACAGCAGCTCCCGCAGCAGCCCGGCGATGCGCTCGAAGTAGACGTCGAACTCGGCGTAGGCCTCCGCGTCGGCGGTCGAGAAGCGCGCGATCTCGCGCGCGTCGCGCTCGACGTCCCCCCAGAGGGTCAGCGCGGTCTCGTCGGGGAACGGCACGTAGTAGTCGGGGGAGATGATCGACACGCGGTAGCCGTGGCGGCTGAGCTCGAGCTCGCGCTCGATCCGCGGTGGGACCAGGCTGACCACGTAGGAGGCGCTCGAGACCCGGTGGCCCGGCCAGGGCTCCTCGGTCGCCGCCGCGCCGCCGATCAGCCCGCGCCGCTCGAGGACGAGCACGTCGAGGCCCGCCCGCGCCAGATAGGCAGCGCAGACCAGCCCGTTGTGCCCGCCGCCGATGATCACCACGTCTCGCATCGTGCGGGCCCGAGGCTATGCGGGATCGCCCGCCGTTGCAAGCTAGTCGCTTGGGGCCGGTCCCTCGTCTAGCGTCCGGTAGCGATGAGCGGGCAGGACTCGATCGCGGCCGATGTGGGCATCGCGGCAGAGGAGGGTGCCGAGCCCCGGATCGGACCGTTCAACCGCCGCGCGCTGATCCGTCGCTCGGTGGTGCTGGGGCTGACCGGTCTCTTCCTCTACCTGCTCGCGCCGGGCCTGGTCGAGCTGTTCTCCTCCTGGCCGCATCTGCGCCAGGTCGGGATCGGCTGGTTGGCGCTGATGATCGCGCTCGAGGCCGGCAGCTTTGCCTCCCTGTGGCTCCTCCAGAAGCTCGCGCTCGACGCGAACCGCTGGGGACCCGTGATCTACTCGCAGCTCGCCGGCAACGCCTTCGGGCGGATCGTGCCCGGCGGCGGCGCCGCCGCGGGCGCCTACCAGTACGGGATGCTCCGCCAGGCCGGGCTTCCGGGTGGCTCGATCGCCACCGGCCTGACCGCCGTGCACCTGCTCACCTTCGCGACCCTGGTCGCGCTTCCGGTCCTCGCTGTTCCGACCCTGCTCAATGCCACCGAGGTCGATGATGGTCTCGTCCGCGGGGCCTGGATCGCGCTCGCGGCGCTGCTGATCCTGTTCGCGGTCGGCGCCCTGCTGATGGCGACCGACCGGCCGCTGTTGGCGCTCGGGCGCTTGATCCAGGCGGTGCGCAACAGGGCTCTTCGCGGACGGGGGGCGCTCGAGGACCTTCCGGAGCGCCTGATCGCAGAGCGTGACCTGGTCCGCTCGGTGATCGGCGCCCGTTGGTGGGAGGCGCTGCTCGCCTCGATCGGCAGGTGGCTGCTCGACTTCGGCGCCCTGCTCGCAGTCCTCGCCGCGCTCGGGGTCGACGCCGACCCGACGCTGGTCCTGCTCGCATATGTCAGCGCCAACCTGCTCGGGATGATCCCGGTGACCCCGGGCGGGCTCGGCTTCGTCGAGGCAGGGCTGACCGCGACGCTGGCGCTGGCCGGCGTCGGCGGCGGCGACGCGCTGATCGCGACCCTCGCCTACCGGCTCGTCTCGTTCTGGCTGCCGCTCCCGTTCGGGGCCGCCGCGGTGCCGCTCTACCGCCGCTATCTGAAGTCGGCGAAGTCGGCCCAACGGCCGCTTGAGCCCTGACCTGTCAGCCCGGACCGTCGTGACCGCACTGGGGGCCCCGCGGTAGGCTCTCCGCAACGTGTAGGCGGTCGATCCGGCCCGGGAAGGCCGGGCCGGGGCGGGCGCCTCCCGCGATCGGGGTGAGGCCGGGTGAGGACGACGACCACAGGAGATACGGCCAGGGACCGGGGGTCGGCGATCGGCGCTGCGCTCTTTCTCGTCGCCCTGCTCTGCATGTGGGCCGCCCCGGGCGCCCTCGCCGTCCCCCCTCCGGCCCCGAGCGTCGGCGACACCGATCCCGACTCGCCGGCCAACGACAACAGCCCGCTCGTCAAGGGAGCCGCCGAGACCGACTCGACCGTGAGGCTCTACACGACCGCCGACTGCAGCGGCGCTCCGGAAGCGAGTGGCACGGCCGCCGAGTTCGCCTCGCCGGGGATCTCGGTCGCGGTCGCAGACGACTCCGTCACGACCTTCACGGCGACGGCTACCAATGCGACCGACGAGACCTCCGACTGCTCCGCCGGGCTCACCTACGTGGAGGACTCGACCGCCCCCGACACGACGATCGACTCCGGCCCCTCCGGCCTGACCAACAACGCCTCGCCGAGCTTCGGCTTCAGCTCCAGCGAGGGCGGCTCGAGCTTCGAGTGCAAGCTCGATAGCGGCAGCTTCGCGCCGTGCACGTCGCCGAAGTCCTACTCCGGCCTCGCCGACGGCGCCCACAGCTTCGAGGTGCGGGCGACCGATGCGGCCGGCAACACCGACGCGAGCCCCGGCGAGCCGGGCCTTCACCGTCGACACCCGGGCCCCGAACACGACGATCGACTCCGGGCCCTCCGGCCCGACCAACGACGCCTCGCCGAGCTTCGACTTCAGCTCCAACGAGGGCGGCTCGACCTTCGAGTGCAGGCTCGATGGCGGCAGCTTCGCGGCCCTGCACCTCGCCGAAGGCCTACGCGGGCCTCGCCGACGGCGCCCACAGCTTCGAGGTCCAGGCGACCGATGCGGCGGGCAACGTCGAGGAGAACCCGGCGATCCGTGGCTTCATCGTCGACACGCAGGCCCCCGAGACGACGATCGACTCCGGCCCCAGCGGCCTGATCAACAACGCCTCGCCGAGCTTCAGCTTCAGTTCGGACGACGTCAGCGCCAGCTTCGAATGCAAGCTCGACTCCGGGGCCTTCCAGGCGTGCTCCTCGCCGAAGTCCTACTCGGGCCTCGCCCAAGGTGCCCACAGCTTCCAGGTGCGGACCACCGACCCGGCCGGCAACGTCGACGCGAGCCCCGCGAGCCGGGCGTTCACGGTCGACACGGTCGCCCCGGAGACGACGATCGACGCCGGCCCGACGGACCCGACCGGCAACCCCCCGACCCCGAGCTTCGAGTTCTGGGGCGGCACGTCGTTCGAGTGCAGGTTCGACGGCGGCGCCTGGTCCCCGTGCGCCACTCCGTATGCGAGCCCCGCGCTGGCGGACGGCCCGCATCAGTTCCAGGTCAGGTCGGTCGATCAGGCGGGCAACACCGACCAGTCACCGGCCGGCTGGAGCTTCACGATCGATACCGGCCCACCGCAGACGACGATCGGCTCCGGCCCCGCGGGCCCGACCAAGAACGCCTCGCCCCGCTTCGGCTTCTCCTCCGATGACACGGGCTCGAGCTTCGAGTGCCGCCTCGACTCCGCCGCCTGGGCCGCCTGCAGCTCCCCGGCCTCCTACGACTCGCTCGCCGACGGCCCGCACACGTTCGCCGCCAGGGCGACGGACACTGTCGGCAACGCCGACCCGACTCCGGCCGAGCGAAGCTTCACCGTCGACACCAGGATCGACGGCTCGGCGAGCGCCGACTCGACGCAGACCCCGCGCGGGAATCGGGTCGTCGTCAAGGCGAAGGCAAGGGCTGCTGAGAGGCTCCGCGCCAGAGCCGGCGGCAAGATCGAACTCGGCAGTCGCTCCTACAAGCTCAAGCGCAAGGCCAGGAGCGTTCGCTCGGGCAGCTCGACGACCTTCACCCTGAAACCGGCGAAGTCCAAGCACGCCAAGCGGATCGCCAAGGCGCTGAGGCGAGGCAGGAAGGCGAAGGCGAAGCTGAGTGTGCGGCTGACCGACGAGGTCGGCAACTCAAGATCGAAGCGTCTTGCGATCAAGCTGAGACGCTGAGCGGTGGGTCCGGCCGGCGCCCCCGGTCTCGCAAACTGCGGGTTCCTGTGGAGGGCGCGCTTGACGTCTCTTCGAGCCGTGCCACGCTGGGGTGAGGGCAGTCAAGCGCGGAGTACGCCGATGCAAGAGCGCGTCGAGGTCGAGTCGATGATGCGGGCCGGAGAGCCCCTCGATCAGATTCAGAACCGAATCGAGGAGATGCCCGTGGGCGAGGAAGCGAGGTCGGCGCTCTGGCTCCTTGCGTGGTGCGAGCGAGGCAGAGGTACGCGCCGACGAAGCGCCTATGCGACCGACCGACCTCACAGCGTTGTCGGCGACGACAGGGCTCAGCGCCGCTAGCCGGCGACCGCGAAGATCCGCCACGGTCCTGGGACGCCCTTGAGCTCGTGCTCCCCGCGGTCGGTCAGGGTCTGGCCGGAGCCGACGACGAGATCGCGGACGGTGCTGCTGGCGAGCACCTCTCCCGGTCCGGCCAGGCCGCTGACGCGGGCGCCGATGTGGACCGCCAGCCCGCCGACGTCGTCGTCGGGCATCAGCTCGCACTCGCCGGTGTGGAGTCCGGCGCGGATCTCGAGCTCGAGCTCTCGGACTCGGTCGCGGACCGCGGTTGCGCAGCTGATCGCCCGGCTCGGGCCGTCGAAGACGGCGAGCGCTCCGTCGCCCAGCGACTTGACGAACCGCCCGCGGTGGCGTTCGACCTCCTCGCGCACCAGGGCGTCGTGGCGTGCGAGCAGCGCGCGCCAGGGACCGTCGCCGAGCTCCGCCGCCCGCTCGGTCGAGCCGACGATGTCGGTGAACAGCACCGTCGCGAGCACCCGGTCGCTGACCACCGGCCGCCGCACCCCGGTCAGGAAGTGCTGAATCTCGTCGGCGACCGCGTCCTCTGAGCCGATCCAGAAGGCGCCGTCGCCGGGGACCTCGACGTAGTCGGCGTCGGGCACGTGCTCGGCGACGTAGCGCGAGTGGCGCTCATCCAGGTACTGATCGTGCTCGAGCCGCAGGACCAGCGTTGGGCACTGCACGCTGGGGAGCACGTCACGCACATCCGTCTCACCGATCGCCGACAGCGCCGCCGCCGCCGCGGCGGGGCTCATCGCCAGGCGTTGCGCCCGTGCCATCGCGCGCCGCACCCGCTCGTCGCCACCGGCGACAACGCTCGCCAACGGGTTCTCGGGCGAGTCGTCGCCCCAGTGCTCAGCGATCGTCCGGACGAGCACGGCGCGCTCATCGACGCTCGGCGCCCACTCGTATCCCGGTCCCGAAACCAGGCGGGGCTGCGGTGAAATCAGCACGAGCGCGCGCGTCCGGTCCGGATGGGAGGCGGCGAACAGCGCCGCCAGCCCGCAGCCCTCGAGGTAGGAGAGCAGCACCGGCTGCTCGGAGCCGACCGCGTCGATCACCGCCTGAACGTCGTCGATCGTCTCCTCGAGCGGCGTCGCTCCGGCGATCCCGTCCGACATCCCGCTGCCGCGCCGGTCGAAGAGGATCAGTCGTGCAAACGAGGAGAGCCGCTCGAAGAAGCGGGCGTAGGACGGCAGCTCCCAGAACAGCTCGATGTTCGACAGATACGGCTGGATCACCACCAGGTCGAGCGGCCCCTCGCCCAGGACCTGGTAGGCGATCTGCAGCTCGCCGCTCTGCGCGTAGCGGGTCTCCGGAGCCTCCACCGAGCCCACACTACCCCCGTCTGCGCCGGGCCGGACTGCCAACGGCGGCCGCCGTGGGTCCGGTTCAATCGCCGCTCCCCTCGTAGTGCCGGCGGAATAGATCAGACCGACGACGGACCTGGCCCTGCCGCCACTACCGGGCGACCAGGTGCGCGAAGAGGAACTGCTGGAGCGCCCCCGACGGCGTCCGGTGCGTCTCGAGCCGGGAGGAGATCAGCTCGGCGCACCCCTCGAACGCGACGGCGAGCGCGTCGGCGTCGTAGCGGCTGACCGGGAGGCCGCTGCAGCGGGTCGGTCCCTCGGGGCCGAAGGTGGCGATGATCAGCTGTCCATGCGACGCGATGCTCCGCTCGAGCGTCGCGATGTAGGCCCGCCGGTCAGCGGGCTCGACCATGAAGTGGAAGGCGGCGCGGTCGTGCCAGAGTGCGAAGCGGCGCCCGAAATCGTGGTCGCGAAGATCCGCGACGACCCAGCTGATCCGGTCCGCCTCCGGTAGGGATTCCCGCGCCCGCATCAGGGCTGCGGATGAGATGTCGGCGACGGTGATGTCGGTGAATCCACGGCCGAGGAGCTCCGCGGCGAGCTGTGAGGCTCCCCCGCCGACGTCGATGATCGGGGCGTCGAGCGGCAGTCCGAGCTCGTCGATCATCGCCAGGGAGACCTCGGGCGTCGGCTGAAACCAGCTCACGGCGTCCGGCGCTTTCTCGGCGTAGACGCGCTCCCAGTGCTGCTGCTCGGCGCCCATGCCATCAGTCTGCCGGGCGCGGGCAGACGGCGTCGTCGGGCCCCGGCTGACCGCTGTGCCCTATGGTTACCGTCGTTCGATCCGCTGTGGATCGATGTATCAGGCTTGTATTGGATGGGTAAGTGCCTCTGTCGCATTGCTCCTCGCATTACGGCACTAACCCCATTGGAGGGAACTGAAATGGCTGAAGGAACCGTGAAGTGGTTCAACGAAGACAAGGGCTACGGCTTCATCGAGGTCGAGGGCGGCGGCAAGGACGCGTTCGTCCACGTCAACTCGCTCGCCCCGGGCACGCGCGTGGCGGAGGGTGACCGCGTCACCTTCGACCTCGAGGAGGGCCAGAAGGGCCCGCAGGCGGCGAACGTCACCGCCGCCGGCTGAGCGGAAGTCAGCTTCGCGGAGGGCCGGGCCGAGGGGTCCGGCCCTCTGTCGTTAAGCGGCCGCGGCGGCTTCCGGGGTGAGGCCCCGCGTCCCGTTTGCACGTGCTTTGCGCCGGGCGGGGAGAAAGGGGTAGCTTTGGGGGCCGAAGGAGAAGATCATGCTGGGACTATGGGCCTCGGCGCCCAGCTGGGCGCGCCGGCCGGCGGTCTATCTGACCGTCTTCATCGTATTGCTGGTCAGTGCCGGGGCGTCTGGGTACCTGGTCGGTAGCTCGTCCGGCGAGGACGTGAGCGCCGCCCGTGAGGCCGGTGCCGCGGCCGGGCAGAAGGACGGTTCGAACAGCGCCACGCGCAAGGCCTACGCCCGAGGAATGGCGCTGGGCCGCAGCGCGGGCTTCGCCGACGCTTACCCCGCGGCCTACGAGGCCGCCTTTCTGGAGCAGTTCAGAAGGGCCGGGCTCGATGCGCCCGCCCGGGTCTCGGTGCCGAATCCGGCAAAGGCCGCCGCGGGCCAGGGGGCGAAGCGCTAGTGGCCCGGCGGGGAAGGGCATACGCCGTCGCCGGCACCCCGGTGAGGCGGGTTCGTGACCGGCTTCCGCCGCCCGGCTTGATCGCCGATTGGACGCGGGGCATCCCCGAGGTCCTGCATCGCGGCCCCTCGAACGCGGCGCGGGTCGTGCTCTTGCTGGTCGTCCTGGCGGAGGCGGCGGCCGTCGGATACGTGATCGGAGACAGCCGCGTCGACGAGACCCAGGTGGCAGGCATCGAACGCCAGGCGTTCGACCAGGCCTTCGCGGCCGCGCGTCAAGCCGCCGGCCCGGCGGCCGCGACGCGGGGCAAAGCCGCCGGTGAGCGGGCCGGCCGCAGGGCCGGGGCGCAGGCCGGGGCGAGAGCCGGCAAGAGCGCGGGGGCGGCTGCGGTCGCCGACAAGCAGGCGAGGCTGGCCGCCGCGGAGGCGGCTGCGAGGCGGGCGGCACGCCAAAGCGCGGCGGCTGCCCCGGCGGCCCCTGAGCCGACGCCGGCCCCGGCTGCTGCCCCGACCCCGGCCCCGACCCCGACGCCGACGCCGGCCCCGACCCCAGCGCCGCCCCCCGCACCCGAGCCCTGCTTCGACGCGCAGGGATTCCCGTGCTGACGGTTACCCGGGAAAGCGGCCCTCGTTCTTGTCGGTCAACGCGATCCTCTGCCCACGCACCGTGATCTGGAAGCGGTAGGACAGGCGCTTGCCGAGGCGAACCGAGCCACGCCCGGTCAACCGGTAGCCCGGAAAGCTCGAGGAGAACCGGCATGAGAACGTCGCGCGGTTGCGCCTCCGGCAGCGTTGCTCGAGGTTCCTGACCACCCGACCGGCGAACTCGTGACGCCGAAGCGCCCGGCTGACGGTGCGCTGCGCCGTCTGCACCTTCAGGCGCGGCCGCCGGACCAGCCGGCTCTTGGAGTCGCTCGTCGGCCCCGAGCCGCCGGCCGCTGCGCCGAGGTAGCCGCAGAAGGTGTGTCGTCCGCGGCTCTTCATCTTGTGGCGCTTTTCGACCCGGAACTCACCGCTGACGGTCCGAGAGATGACCCGTTCGGCACGCTGCGGCTGGGCGGACGGCCCGGCTGCGCACGCGCCGCCGCGCGGGTCCACGTAGACCCGGAGCTTCAGTGACGAGTCCGCGAAGCCCACCGTCCGCACCTTCAGGGGCTTGTTGATCTGCGGGTGCTGACCGACGAACAGCCTGAGTGACCGCTCGCCCGGCTCCGGGGGAGGGTCGGGAGGAGGAGGGTCGGGGTCGCAGGGGCCCTGGGTCGAGCCGTCGGTTGGGCACTGGTCCTGGCTCTCGTCGCCGAATCCGTCGAGATCGGCGTCGGGCTCGATGCGGGCGTTGACCAGCAGCTCGAGATCCGCGGGTGAGGCCGTCCTGGGCGTCTCGCCGTCGGGCAGCGGCGGGTCCCACCACACGGCACTCGCCGCTCCGGCCGTGCCCGCGAACGCCGTCGCATTCATGTGGTCGATCCCGATGGCGTCGCCCGCCTGGATCGGCAGCCTCTCGTCGAACACCGATACCTGGTTCGCGGCGGGGGCGCGGGCGATCCCGGTCCCGGCTCCGCTGCGGGTGTCGGAGTCGCCTGGGCGGGTAATCCTGAGCGCCACCGGGCCCACGGGACCGGCCGCATCCCCGACCTTGATCCGCCATCTGACTACGACCCCGTCGCTCGGCGCCAGGAGACCGCCCTCAGCGGTGTTGGTCGGCGGCAGGAGTTGATGAGCGCTCGTACAGGGCTCGGTCGGGCAGCCGCCGTTCGCGTCCGCGGTCGCGGCGAGATCGCTGCCGATCGTCACCGCGCCCGAGGCCGACGCTGGAAGAGCTGCGCACAGCAGCCCGCAGATCCACAGATAACGGCTGAAACGAACTCGGTTGACGATCCTCTCCCTCGGCCGGATACGAGCCCAGCGTACCGCGCCCCGGGGGTTGCGCAACGCTTCGATCGGCGGCCGGCGGAGCGGGCCGGACGAAAGGGCGGGAGCCTCAGCCGGAGGGGACCGCGTAGATCGCGATCGCAGCGAAGTGGGCGGCCGCGGCGACGACGACGAGCACGTGGAAGACCTCGTGGTAGCCGAACACCGATGGACTCGGGTCGGGGCGCTGGCGTGCGTAGACGACGGCGCCGACCGTGTAGAGGACCCCGCCGAGGGCGATCAGGGCCCCGGCGCCGATCCCGGCCTTGATCAAGATCTCGGGAAAGCCGGCGGCGCCGATCCAGCCGACGGTCAGGTAGACGGCGGCCGAGAGCCACCTCGGCGCCCCGGTCCAAACGAGCTCGAGGATGATTCCGGCAGCGGCGGCCGACCAGACCCCGATCAAGAGCGCGGTCGCCAGGCCCCCGTCCATGACCAGCAGTGCGAAGGGGGTGACGGTGCCGGCGATCAGCAGGAAGATCATCGAATGATCGAGCCGGCGCATCCAGCTCCGGACGCCGGCCCGCGACCAGTCGACCCGGTGGTAGAGGGCGCTGGTCCCAAGCACCGCGGCGAGCGAGCAGGCGTACACCGCTGCCGCAAGGCGCGGCTCCCCAGCGGGAGCCAGCAGGACGAGCGCAACGCCCGCCACCACCGCGGCCGGGAAGGCCCACTGATGCACGACCCCGCGCAGGGCCGGCTTGACCTGCTTCCTGCCGCCCTTCCAGAGCTTGATCCGATCGGTCATCGGCGACGGAGTATGGCGGGCCGAGCGTCCGCTCAGGGTCGGGGGTAGGTGACCTCGATCGGTGGGAGCTCCGCGATCTCCCCCTTGCTCAACGAGACCTGCACGCCGTCGGAGTCGACGCGGTCGAGGGCCGCGATCGGGATCGCGATGTCCTTCTTGCCCCAGAGATGTCCCTCCTGCAGAAGGATGTGGGTGAGGTGGTGATCGGATGGGTGGATCACCACTCCCTGCACCCGCCCGATCACTCCGTCGGAGGCGCGCACGCGCTCGCCACGCCGGACCTCGACCTCGCCGGGCGGCAGCCGCTCGTGCGAGGCCACGGGCGGCGACTCCGAGTAGTAAGGCAGGCCGAGGATGCTGTCGCCGGAGTACTCCATCCAGTCCTCCGGCGGGATCAGGAACTCGTTCTCCTCGACGAACTGCAGCGCGCGCCAGTCGGCGACCGTACAGCGAAGGGCGAGCTCGCCGTCGCGAGCGTCGACCAGCCCGACGGGCACCAGGCGCGCCAGCGAGTGCCGGTGGCGAGGCTCGACCACCAGATGGGTGACCGTTCGCTTGATCGGATCGATGACCACGCGGCTGAGAACCCCGCACGGCCCGTCCTCGCAGCTCACGGGCGTGCCGATCTCGAACTGCAGCTCATCCTTGGCCACGGGCCGATCGTAGCGAGCGGCTAGGGTTTCGCCCGAGGATTCATGCAGAAGCTTCAGAGCCAAGGCGTCCATCACATCACGCTCACCGGGGCCGATCGGCAGACATCGATCGATTTCTGGGAGGGCGTCTTGGGGATGCCCTTCGTCTTCGAGCAGCCGAACCTCGATAACGAGGCCGAGAGCCATCTCTACTTCGATCCCGGCGACGGGCGGCTGATCACGGTTTTCACCAACGAGGAGCGTGAGCCGGACCCCGCCCGGACCCCGACCGACCCCGGATGCGTCCACCACATCGCGATCGCGCTCTCGCAGGCGACCTTCAATCAGGCGGTCGAGCGGCTCGACGAGCGCGGGATCGAGCACAGCGGTGTAAAGGACCGCGGCTTCATGGACTCGATCTACTTCAAGGACCCGCTCGGGCTGCTGATCGAGCTTGCCTCCTACCGGTTCGAGCCGCCGGCCGGATGCAGCCACGCCGACGTCCTGCTGGAGGCGCACAGAATCCGCACCGAGCGCGGCGACTACAACATCGATCAGGTCCACCTCGCGGACGCGATCGAGGCGCTCGTCGCGCGCTCGCAGGCCTCGCTCTCCGAGGACCGCTCGGCGAAGGACCCGTACGCGGGCTCCTAGGCCCGGGCCCGCTGCGCCGGTTGCGGGATCGGCCCGAGCCGCAGTGGCGGTGGCCCGGCCGTCGGGCTCTCATCCTGCCCTCATCCCGGGTCCGTAGACATGCGGGCATCCGCCTCGGCCCGACGGCTGAGCGGGCTGGGTTCCGTAAGAGACGAAGGGAGAATCACGATGTTGAGCAGGACGGGCACGCTGCTGTCGGCCGCGACGGTGTTGGCGACGGCGGTGGCGCTGGGCGCATGTGGCGGCAGCGATGAGGCTTCCGACTCCGGGTCGGCCGCGCTGCCTCTGGGGAGCGAGCCGGTCGACCTCGACCCGGCCGACTTCACGACCGAGATCGACAACCCGTGGTGGCCGATGAGGCCGGGCAGCAGGTGGATCTACCGCGAGACCGACACCGAGGGCTCCGAGCAGCGGGTCGTCGTCACCGTCAAGGACGAGACGAAGATGATCGCCAACGGCATCGAGGCCCGGGTCGTCCGCGACGTCGTCACCGAGGGCGGTGAGCCGGTCGAGATCACCGACGACTGGTACGCGCAGGACTCCGACGGCAACATCTGGTACCTCGGCGAGGACACGGCCGAGTACGAGAACGGCAAGGTCGCGACCAGGGCGGGCTCGTTCGAGGCGGGCGTCGATGGGGCGTTCCCCGGCGTGATCGTCCCTGCCGACCCGCAGCCGGGAATGGAGTACCGGCAGGAGTACTACGAGGGCGAGGCCGAGGACGAGGCGGCGATCGTCAGCGTCGGCACCGAGCAGGTCGAGGTCCCGGCCGGCTACTTCGATGACGTCCTGATGACCCGCGACCTCGTGCCGCTCGAGCCGAAGGTCCAGGAGTTCAAGTTCCTCGCCCGCGACGTCGGGCCGGTGCTGGCGCTCGCCGTATCCGGCGGCCCGCCCGGTGTCGAGGAACTGGTCAGCTACCGGGAGGGCGCCGGGTAGGCCTCGACCGCGCAGCTACCGGGAGGGCGCCGGGTAGGCCTCGACCCGCGGGTCGAGATGCCGTCCGGGCTCGATCGAGGCCGCGAGAGACGGACCGGCTCGGCGATGGTCCTCGCCCAGTACTGCAACCTGGTCCGCTTCGGCCGCAAGGGCTACACCCTGCTGATCGATGGGATGCACGAGAACGCGAAGCTGCTCGCCGACCGGCTTCGCGAGCTCGGCGGCTTCGATCTGGTCGGCGACGCGAGGAGCAGCTGCCGCTGGTGGCGTTCAACCTCGAGGGCGAGTGGCCTTCGACGAGTTCGACATCGCCTGGCAGCTGTCGGCCGAACGCGGCTGGATGCTTCCCGCCTACCGATGCCGCCGAACGCCGACCACGTGAAGATGCTCCGGGCGCTGGTCAAGCTCGACCTCAGCCACTCGATGGTGACGACGCTTGCCGACGACATCGCCACCGCCTGCGAGACGCTCGAGAAGAAGGGCGGCGCCCACGCGGCCGAGCGCGAGCAGGTCAAGACCGGGACCGGCTACTGAGGCGCGGTCCGGCGCCCTCGCCGAGTGGTCGGAGCCGGCGCCGGCCGATAGGGTTGCGGCAACCGACCGGAGGTAGAGCCATGCCGAAGTACCTGTTCGAGGCCAACTACACGCAGGAGGGGCTCAAGGGCGTCGCTGCCGCGGGGGGCAGCGCCCGCCGGGAGGCGATCGAGTCGATGGTCAGCGCCCTGGGCGGCGAGGTGGAAGCGCTCTACTTCGCCCAGGGTGAGTCGGACGTCGTCCTGATCATCGACCTCCCCGACAACAAGACCGCCGCGGCGATCAGCATCGCGGTCGGTGCAGCCGGGTCGATCAGCAGCATGAAGACGCGCGCGCTGCTGACCCCGGAGGAGATCGACGAGGCGGCCCAGACCGCGGTCGACTACCGCCCGCCCGGCAGCTGAGCTCGGGCGAGGTCGCGCTTTTCCGCGGGCCGGACCAGACGGGCCAACGCCCCTAGCCGCGGCTGACGCGCGTCCCGCGCTCGCCGCGGAGGATCGCGACCGCGTCGGCGAGCGCCCCGATGCCGGCCACAGCGCCGGTCGCCTCGGCGAACCGGCAGGCGGCCTCGACCTTGGGCCCGATCGAGCCCGGCTCGAAGTCGATCGCGCGTAGCTCGGTGCTGGTGGTCTCGCCGAGGGGCCTCGCGCCCGGCGTGCCCCAGCCGACCTCGACCGCCGGGACGTCGGTCAGCAGGAGCAGGGCGTCGGCTCCGAGGCTGTGGGCGAGAAGCGCGGCGGCGAGGTCCTTGTCGATCACGGCCTCCGCGCCTCGCAGCCGCCCGTGATCGTCGAGCAGCCCGGGATCCCGCCGCCGCCGACGAAGACGACGATCACGCCGGCCTCGACCAGCAGGCGGATCGCGGAAGCTCGACGATCGATCGCGGCTCCGGCGAGGCGACGACCCGGCGGCTTCCGTCCCGATCCGGTGCCAGAGTCCAGCCCCGCTCGGCGGCCAGGCGCGCCGCGACCGCGGGGTCGAAGGTCGGGCCGATCGGCTTGGTCGGGAGCGCGAACGCCGAGTCGTCGGCATCGACGACGACCTGGGTCAGCAGCGTCGCGACGCGGGCGTCGCCGAGCGCGTTGACCAGCTCCTGCTCGAGCAGATAGCCGATCATGCCGTCGGCCTCGGCGCCGAGCACGTCGAGCGGATACTGCTCGACCTCGTGGTAGGCCTCGCCCTGGAGCGCCAGCAGGCCGACGTGGGGCCCGTTCCCGTGGTGATGACGACCTCGTGCTCGACGACGATCGCGGCGATCTCCGCGACCGCGGTCCCGACGTTGCGCCGCTGGGTGGCCACGTCGGCGGGCTCGCCGCGGCGGACCAGGGCGTTCCTCCGAGCGCCGCGACGACGAGCATGAGCAGGTTCTAGCAGCGTCACGAGGCTCCGGCCCCAGGCTGTCGCCGCGATGCGCCGAGTGCTGATCATCGGAGCCGGAGCCGCGACTTCCACGACTTCAACGTCGTCTATCGCGACGATCCCGAGTCGAGGTCGTCGCCTTGACGGCGACGCAGATCCCGGGGATCGCCGATCGGACGGATCCCGGCGTTGATGGATCGCGGTCGGATAGGCTCCGTTGTCAGCGCACGGGCCCGCGCAGAAGCCCGACTCGGTGAGTCCGGGCCGAGGCGAGATGTCGGCTGACCGTGTTACCAGGCGCAATCGAAGGAGACAGCGATGGAGAACGCGGACAACGGCGAGATCAGGGCGAAGACGCTCGGGAGGGTCCTGCGCGAGGGCGCGCCTGACAACGAGGTACCCGAGCAGATGATGACGCCGGTCGAAGCGATGCGCTTGATCGACGAGGAGCTCGTGCTCGACGGCATTCCCGAGCGCAACCTAGCGACGTTCGTCACCACCTGGATGGAGCCCGAAGCGCAACGGATCATCGCCGAGAACCTGCACCGAAATTTCATCGACCACGCCGAGTATCCGCGTACCGCCGAGATCGAGCAGCGCTGCATCCGCATGCTCGCAAGCCTCTTCAACGCTCCCGGCGAGACGACCGGGGCCCGCACCCAGGGGTCCTCGGAGGCGATCATGCTCGGCGCCCTGTCGCTGAAGTGGAAGTGGCGGGAGCGGCGGGAGGCGGCCGGGATGGCGACCGACAAGCCCAACCTGGTCTTCGGCGGCGACGTCCACGTGGTCTGGGAGAAGTTCTGCCGCTACTTCGATGTCGAGCCGCGAATCGTGCCTCTACAGCCCGACAAGTACACGATCGGTCCCGAGGACGTCGAGCCTCACGTCGACGAGAACACGATCGGCGTCGCCGCGGTGCTCGGCACCACCTTCACCGGTCACGCCGACGACATCGAGGGCATCAACAAGCTGCTGGTGGGGCTCAAGGGGGAGAAGGGCGTCGACGTGCCGCTGCACATCGACGCCGCCTCCGGTGGCTTCGTCTGGCCGTTCCTGTACCCGGACCGGGAGTGGGACTTCCGGCTCGAGCAGGTGCGCTCGATCAACGTCTCCGGTCACAAGTTCGGGCTCGTCTACCCGGGGATCGGCTGGCTGATCTTCCGCGAGCGGGCGGACCTGGCCGAGGATCTCGTCTTCAACGAGAACTACCTTGGCAAGACCGACGCGACCTTCACGCTCAACTTCTCGACCGGCTCGGCGATGGTGCTGGCTCAGTACTACACCCTGATCCGCTTCGGGCGCGAGGGCTATCGGTTCCTGATGACCACGATGCACGAAAACGCGAAGCTGCTCGCCGACCGGCTTCGCGCGATCGGTCAGTTCAAGCTGATCGGAGACGGCGACGAGCAGCTGCCGCTGGTCGCCTTCAACCTCGAGGGCGAGCACAACTTCGACGAGTTCGACGTCGCCTGGCAGGTGGCTGCCGAGCGCGGCTGGATGCTTCCCGCCTACACGATGCCGCCGAACGCCGACCACGTGAACATGCTCCGGGCCCTGGTCAAGCTCAACCTCAGCCACGCGTTGGTCGACACCCTCGCCGACGACATCGCTGCCGCCTGCGAGACGCTCGAGAAGAAGGGCGGTGCCCACGCGGCCGAGCGCGAGCAGGTCAAGACCGGGACCGGCTACTGAGGCGCGGTCCGGCGCCCTCGTCGAGTGGTCGGAGCCGGCTCCGGCCGATAGGGTTGCGGCAACCGACCGGAGGTAGAGCCATGCCGAAGTACCTGTTCGAGGCCAACTACACGCAGGAGGGGCTCAAAGGCGTCGCTGCCGCGGGGGGCAGCGCCCGGCGGGAGGCGATCGAATCGATGGTCAGCGCCCTGGGTGGCGAGCTGGAAGCGCTCTACTTTGCCCAGGGTGAGTCGGACGTCGTCCTGATCGTCGACCTCCCCGACAACAAGACCGCCGCGGCGATCAGCATTGCGGTCGGTGCGGCCGGGTCGATCAGCAGCATGAAGACGCGCGCGCTGCTAACCCCGGAGGAGATCGACGAGGCGGCCCAGACCGCGGTCGACTACCGCCCGCCCGGCAGCTGAGCTTGGGGGATGTCGCTGGCCGCAGGCCGGATCAGGCGGGCCACGGCCCCTAGTCGGGGCTGACGCGCGTCCCGCGCTCGCCGCGGAGGATCGCGGCCGCGTCCGCGAGCGCCCCGATGCCGGCCACGCCGCCGGTCGCCTCGGCGAAGCGGCAGGCGGCCTCGACCTTGGGCCCGATCGAGCCCGGCTCGAAGTCGATCGCGCGTAGCTCGGTGCTGGTGGTCTCGCCGAGGGGTCTCGCCCCCGGCGTGCCCCAACCGACCTCGACGGCCGGGACGTCGGTCAGCAGGAGCAGGGCGTCGGCTCCGAGGCTGTGGGCGAGGAGTGCGGCGGCGAGGTCCTTGTCGATCACGGCCTCGGCGCCTCGCAGCCGCCCGTGATCGTCGAGCAGCACCGGGATCCCGCCGCCGCCGACGCAGACGACGATCACGCCGGCCTCGACCAGCAGGCGGATCGTCGGAAGCTCGACGATCGATCGCGGCTCCGGCGAGGCGACGACCCGGCGGCTTCCGTCCCGATCCGGTGCCAGAGTCCAGCCCCGCTCGGCGGCCAGGCGCGCCGCGACCGCCGGGTCGAAGGTCGGGCCGATCGGCTTGGTCGGGTGCGCGAACGCCGGGTCGTCGGCATCGACGACGACCTGGGTCAGCAGCGTCGCGACGCGGGCGTCGCCGAGCGCGTTGACCAGCTCCTGCTCGAGCAGATAGCCGATCATGCCCTCGGCCTCGGCGCCGAGCACGTCGAGCGGATACTGCTCGACCTCGTGGTAGGCCTCGCCCTGGAGCGCCAGCAGGCCGACCTGGGGCCCGTTCCCGTGGGTGATGACGACCTCGTGCTCGGCGGCGATCGCGGCGATCTCCGCGACCGCGGTCCCGACGTTGCGCCGCTGGGTGGCCACGTCGGCGGGCTCGCCGCGGCGGACCAGGGCGTTCCCTCCGAGCGCCGCGACGACGAGCATGAGCAGGTTCTAGCAGCGTCACGGGGCTTCGGCCCCTAGGCTGTCGCCGCGATGCGCCGAGTGCTGATCATGGGAGCCGGGGGCCGCGACTTCCACGACTTCAACGTCGTCTATCGCGACGATCCCGAGGTCGAGGTCGTCGCCTTCACGGCGACGCAGATCCCCGGGATCGCCGACCGGACCTACCCGGCCTCGCTCGCGGGGCCGCGATATCCCGACGGGATTCCGATCCTGCCCGAGGACCAACTCACCGCTCTGATCACGGAGAGAGACGTCGATCAGGTCGTCTTCGCCTACTCGGACGTCTCCTACCAGCATGTCATGCATCTGGCCTCCTCGGCGCTCGCCGCGGGCGCGGACTTCAGCCTGCTCGGCGCCCGCTCGACGATGATCGAGAGCCCGGTACCGGTGGTCGCGGTGTGCTCGGTGCGCACCGGCAGCGGCAAGAGCCAGACGAGCCTGGCGATCGGCCGCACATTGATCGACTCCGGCCTGCGGGTCGGGCTGATCCGCCACCCGATGCCCTACGGCGACCTCGAGGCGATGCGCGTGCAGCGCTTCGAGACGATCGCCGATATCGACGCCTCCGATCCGACGATCGAGGAGCGCGAGGAGTACGAGCGGCCGGTCGGCGGCGGGGATGGTCGTCTACGCCGGGGTCGACTATGCCGAGCTCGTCGAGATGGCCGCGGGCGAGATCGACGTGATCATCTGGGACGGTGGCAACAACGACCTCCCGTTCATCCGGCCGGACCTGCTGATCGTCATCGTCGACCCGTTGCGGCCCGGGGACGAGCTCAGCTATCACCCGGGCGAGGCGAATCTGCGGATCGCCGACGTCGTTCTCGTCAACAAGGTCGACAGCGCTACCCCAGCGGCACTCGATCGGGTGCTCGCCGACGCCGCCGCGGTCAACCCCGACGCCCCGGTTCTGATCGCCGAATCGCCGGTCGCGCTCGACGACGGGGAGTCGATCGAGGGCCGGACCGTGCTCGTCGTCGAGGACGGCCCGTCGATCACCCACGGTGAGATGGCCTTCGGCGCCGGCACCGTGGCGGCCCGGCAGGCCGGCGCGAGGCTGGTAGATCCCCGGCCGCACGCGGTCGGATCGATCCGCGAGACGTTCGAGCGCTTCGACCACATCGGCCCGGTGCTCCCGGCGATGGGCTACTCCGACGAGCAGCTCGGCGAGCTCGAGGCGACGATCAACGCCACCGACTGCGATCTCGTCCTCACCGGCACCCCGATCGACCTCGGCCGAATCATCAGCTGTAGGCATCCGATCCGCCACGCCACCTACGAGCTCCGCCAGGTAGGCGGCACGCCGATCGACGAACTGCTGGCGCCGATCATCGCCGGGGCCAAGGATCCAGTCCGATCGCGATGACCTGCAAGCGACGTTGCAGGCGAGGGTTCCGCGCCCGGTTCGCTAACAGTTCGCTAATGGTTCGTTAGCGTACGGTGGCCTGCGAATGCGACTTCCGGCTGACAACCAGCCGCCGCCCGGGCCCTTAGGCCTGCGGCTCCGGCGGATTGCGACGTGCGCGGCGCTCTGCGGCGCGGCCCTGATCCTGCCGACGCTCGCGCACCCGCACCCCGCCGCCGCGCAGAGCGTCGCCGAGCTGACCGCGAAGACCGACGACGCCCGCCACCGGGCCGAGGCCCTCGCGGCGGAGATCGAGGCGCAGGCCGGCTCGTTGGCGCTGAAGCGCCAGCAGGCCGGCGCCGCTGCGACGCGTGAGGCGCAGCTCTCGGCGACGCTCGAGGTCGGACGGGAGCGGGCGGCCGAGCTCGCCGCTGCGGTCGAGCGGGCCCACGAGCAGCTGCGGCGGACGCGCTCGGAGCTGCGGCGCGCGGTTGCCGTGCTGGCCAAGCGCATGGTTGCGATCTACAAGGACGGCGGACCGGATGCGATCGAGCTGCTGCTCAGCTCCGACGGCTACGACGACCTCGCCGCCAGAGCCGAGTACCTGGAGCGGATCCGGGCGGCCGATGCGGCGCTGATCGAGCGGGCGCGCGATCTGCGCGTGCAGCTCAGCGAACAGCTCGAGGCCGTCGCCGCCGCCCGGGCGGAGCAGGAGAGCTACAACGCGCGCGTCAGCGCCGCCCGCGATCAGATCGCCGCGGTCCGGGCTCAGGCCGAGGCGCGGGCGGCGGCGCTCGCCGGCGCCCGCAGCGCGCGCGAGGCTGCGCTCGGCGAGCTGCGCTCGCAGATCGAACGCTGGGAGCGACAGGTACAAGAGACCCAGCTGGTCTCCGCCGCCGAGGCCCAGCAGCAGGTTGCCGAGTCGGTCAAGGGCTGGGCGATCCCTGAGCAGATCGTGCTCTGCGAGTCCGGGGGCAACTTCGATGCGCTGAACCCGAGCTCCGGCGCCGGCGGCGCCTACCAGATCCTGCCATCGACATGGAAGCTCTACGGCGGCAAGGGCCTGCCCCACAATGCCTCGCCCGAGGAGCAGACGAGGATCGCCGCCCTGATCTGGGCCGACTCGGGCGCCGGGGCCTGGGAGTGCGCAGGCTGAGCGCCGGGCGCCGCGCCGGCTGCCCAGGGGTTTCGGCGTCGACGGCTGTGGGGCTTGGCGGCAGGTCAGTCGCCGGCTCAATCAGCCGGCTGCGGGCTTCTGCGGACTCGCGTTCGTAGATCGGTCGGATGCTGCGTTTGCCCTCGTCGGCGAAGGTTGCCTCCCCAAGACGGAAGTGAGGGCCCGATGGAGGCCGCCGAGGATCTTCGCGAGACCGCGATCAAGCAGATCAAGAAGCGACGCGACTTCCGCTCCCACCTGGTCGTCTACCTGCTCGTCAACCTCCTGCTGTGGGGCATCTGGGCCGTCGGCGGGATCGCCGACGGCTTCGGCTTTCCCTGGCCCGTGTTCGTGACCGGCGGCTGGGGCGTCGGCCTGCTGATCAACGCCTGGGACACGTACGGGACCTCTCCGATCACCGAGCAGCAGGTCCAGGCGGAGATCGCGCGACTCAAGGAGCGGACGTGAGACGCCCGAAGCGGGGAGCCACGGCCCAGGGCTCCGGACGCCGCTGCCGAAGCTGCGGGGCGCGCGGGAAGGCCGGCCGCCGCTCGACGATGGCGGCGCGGAAGCGAGGGCACGGCCACAGCTGCGGCTGCCGGGCCTGCGCCCGGCGGCGGGCGAGGGGAGGCCAGGAGCCGATCGCGCTCGGCGGGCTGGCCGTCAGGGCCACGGCGATCGGGGCGCTTGCGACGGGCGCGGCGGCGATCGGGGCGCTTGCGGTCGGCAGGCTCGCGGTCGGCAAGCTCGCGATCGGGCGCGGGGCCGTCAAGCGGCTGCGAATCGAGGAGCTCGAGGTCGGCCGGCTTCGGGTCGAGCAGCTCGAGGTGATCGAGCGCTCCCCCGCGGCCGAGGGAGCCGGGGGCGCCGCCTCCTGACGGCCAGCGGGCGGATCAAGCCGCCGCGCCGGGCTCGCCCGGGGCGCGCAGCTCCCACATCTCGATGAAGCCGACGTCGGCGAACCCGAGCCGCTCGTAGACCGGGGCCCCGGCCTTGCTCGCCTGCAGGGTCCCGGTCCGCATTCCGCGGTCGCGGGCGTCGGCGAGCAGTCGCTCGACGATCGCCGAGGCCAGCCCCCGGCCCCGGTGCTCGGGGAGGGTGGCGACCGCGGTCACGCAGGCGTCGTCCCCACCGCTGAGGACCATCGCGCAGGAGACGGGCGCGCCGTCGACCACCGCCATGTAGCTGTGGATCGGCAGCTCCGGGGCTCGCTCGATCGCGGCTCCCCAGCCGTCGGTCTCGATCTCGTAGGCGAGGTCGTTGATCCGCGCGACGGCCCCCAGCTCGCCCTCGACGAGCTCCACCCCCGGCGGCAGCGGCCGCTCGGCCGGGCGTAGGTCGCTGAGCTCCAGCCCCATCGAGCGCGGTGCCCCATCGAGCGCGTGGCCGCGATCGGCGAGCAGGGCGGCGCTCTCCCGGTCCTCGTCGGGGACCCAGACGGTCCAGGCCCGGACCCCGGCCCGCTCGTAGGTGGCGGCCAGCGAGTCGATCGAGCCCGCGAGGGCCGGGGGGTCGACGGCGAACACCGAGTTGAACAGCGAACGTTCGGGGGTGCTGGGGGAGACCGCCGCGATCACGCCGGGGGGCCTGAGGACGCTGCCCTCCTTCGAGGAGCCGCCGAACAGCTCGATCTCGAGCTCGAGCCCGTCGAGCACGCGCTGGCGCAACTCGTCCCTCATCCCGGCGACGGTAGCGCTTCGCGGGTCGGAGGTGAGGAGCGGAGCCGTCTCTTCACCGAGCGGAGAACCGGCTGCTCGACATACCGCCGGGAGAGGGCGGCGAAGACGAGCGAGGGGGGGACGATCACGGCCATCCAGATCGCCAGCGCCCCGAGCGAGCCGTCTCGTGGCAGATCGAGCAGCGAGGCCGCGTAGATCACCAGCGGGATGTGGATCAGGTAGATGCCGTAGCTGAGCTCGGCGAGGCGGTTCGTCACCCGGTTGACGAACGGTCGCTGCATCCAAAGGGGCCCGAGGATGACGATCCCGATCACGGCGGCCCGGAACAGCGATCCGAACATCGTGTCGAGGACCTCGCTGCGGGCGGCGGGACCGATCCGCCCCGGGAAGTCGAGCGTGGTGCTGCCGTAGAGATACGCGCCGTAGGCGTAGAGCAGCAGGATCACCGGGGCGAGCCGCAGGGCCGCGTGGGCCAGCTGCCCGGGCTCGTACCGCTCCCTGAGCCAGACGTAGGCCCAGGCGCCGGTTAGCCCGAGCCCGAACGAGAAGGCCCATCCGGGGAACTGGTCGACCGCGATCAGACGGACCGTGAGATCCGAGACCGAGCCGTTGGAGACGGCTTCGAACACCTCGGGAACCCGGCTGACCGCGCCCTTCCAGCCGGCGGTGATCGCAGCGGCCACCGCGAGCCCGATCAGCGGGTGGCGGTAGTAGGGCCCGGCCACGAACGGCAGCAACAGGTAGAAGCAGACGACGACGGAGACCATCCAGACCGGTCCGACCAGCCCGAAGCCGGGCGATATCCCGGGGTCGAAGATCCGAACCGGCGACTGCATGACGGTCAGGTGGGCGAGGACGCTCTCGAACGGCGGGACCGGGTACACGATCTCGGGCGGGAACAGCACGAGGGCCAGCAGCGCGGCCGCCATCACCAGCCAGTAGGCGGGCAGAAGCCGGGCGCCGCGGAGGATCCAGAACCGTGCCGCGCTGCCGAACTCCCCGCGCCGGGCGATCGTCGGCAGGAACAGGACGAAGCCGCTGATCATGAAGAAGGCATCGATGCTGTTGCCGAAGACGCTCCACAGCACCACCCCGCCAGTCGTGCCGGACAGCTCCGGCAGGATGCCCGCGGCGCCGATCAGGTGGACCAGGACGATCGCGAGCAGGGCGTAGGCGCGAAAGCCGTCGAGCGCCGGGACCCGGGGCGTGCCGCCGCCGCGGGCGCTCCCCTCGCCCGGGCCGGGGGCGTCGGTCGCTCGATCACTCGCTTCCACGCCCGTCTGACCCATGCCCGCACCCTACGGCGTAGTTGAGCTCATCCCGGCTGACGCTCTCGCCTCGAGGGCTAGGGGGACGGGTGCGGAGGGCTACTCCCCAGGGTCGCGGGTCATGCCCCCGACCAGCATCCCGGAGCCGAGGTGCGCGCCGAGCACCGGCCCGACCTGCGTGCAGAACAGGGGCGCCGTGCCGAAGATCTCGCCGCCGCGCTCGACCAGCCACTCGGCGTCCTCCGGCGACTGCGCGTGCTGGACGATCCAATCGGTCGACCCCCGCTCCTGCAGCTCGACCAGGTAGGACTCCATCCGCTGCAGTGCCTTCGAGTGGGTGCGGACCCGGCCGACCGGCGCGATCTCGGTCCCGAAGGTGAGGATCGGCTTGATCTTCAGCGCCGAGCCGAGCAATGCCTGGGCGCCGCCGATCCGCCCGCCGCGCCGCAGATACTCGAGCGTGTCGAGGCAGAACCAGATGTCGAGCGTCTCGCGGGCCCGCCGGGCCGCCTCGACCACCTCGTGGATCGGGGCTCCCCGTTGGGCCACGGCCGCGGCCGCGACGACCACCGATCCGAGCCCGCCGGCTCCCGATTGCGCGTCGATCACCTCGATGCTGCCCGGCTGGGGGCCGTCGGCCAGCGAGCGAGCGGCCTCCCTGGCGCTGTCGCAGGTGCCCGAGATCCCGCCCGCGATATGGATCGAGACGATGTCGTGCCCGGCGCCGAGGATCGGCTCGTAGCACTCGACGAAGTCACCGACCGAGGGCTGCGAGGTCGTCGGCAGTCGCTCCGAGTCCCGCAGTCGCGCGTAGAAGGCGCCCAGATCCGTGTACTCGTCCTCGCGCTTCATCTCGCCCTCCCAGCCAACGTAGAGGCTGACCTCGCGGACGCCGAGTTGCTCGATCATCTCGCGAGGCACGTACGTGGTGCTGTCGGTGACGACGGTGACGGGGCACGCTTCTCGTCCGGCGGCCTGCGGGTCAGGGTCGGCGGGTCCAGCGGGGTCCGGGCTCACGATCCCGACACTATGCCGAACCACGACGGAGAGCGGCGCGCGGGCGCACGGCTAGGCTCTTGCGATGGCCGGGGCAGACCCCCAGACGGATGAACGGCCGCTGCACCGTCGCGTTCACGACGCGCCTCCGGCAGCCTTGGTCACCCTGATCGAACGCTACGACCCCGAGCTGATCGACGTGCCCGGCGGCTCCGCTCGCGTCCGCCTCCTGGTTGCGGATGAGCGGGACTGGGATGCCGTGCTCTCCCCGGGCGGGATCGATCTCCGGCCGGCCGGGGACCCGTCTCCCGATGCCCAGCTGAGCGCCGACTCCGCCACGTGGCAGAGCATCGCCGATGACCTGCGGGGCGGCATGGCGGCGTTCCGGGCGGGCCGATTGCGGATCCGCCGCAGCCTCCACCTCGGGGTCGGCTTCCTCGCGGCGACGAGTGGAAGCGCCGAGCCGGGCGGCCTTCGCTTTACCTCGGTTGAGACTCCGGTCGGCAGGCTCTCGACCCTCTCGGCCGGCTTGGGCGATCCGGTGGTCTGCATCCACGGCCTCGGCGCGACCAAGGCCTCGTTTCTACCGACCGTCGCCGCGCTTGCCCCCGAGCGGCGGGTGATCGCGATCGACCTGCCGGGCTTCGGCGAGTCCGACAAGCCGCTCAACGCGTCCTACGACGCCCCCTACTTCGCGGCCGCGGTCAGCGCGCTGCTCGACGGCCTCGGGATCGAGTCCGCGGATCTGATCGGCAACAGCATGGGCGGGCGGGTGGCGCTCGAGGCCGGCCTGCTCTATCCCGAGCGGGTCCGGCGGATGGCCCTGCTCGCACCGGCGCTCGCCTGGCTTCGGGATCGTCGCTGGCGCTGGCTCCTGCGGGGCCCGCTTCCGAAGCTGGGACTGATCCAGCCGGCCCCGCGCGTGATCACCGAGCCGATCGTTCGCAGCCTGGTGCCCGGTGGCCGCGACGGTTGGTCGGCGGCCGGCGTCGACGAGTTCCTGCGCTCCTACCTCACCCCCCGCGGCAGGGTCGCGTTCTACGAGTCAGCGCGCAACATCTACCTCGACGAGCCGCACGGAGACGAGGGGCTCTGGACCCGGATGGCGGGACTGGAGCCGGAGACGCTGTTCGTCTGGGGCCGCCGGGATCAGCTCGTCCCGATCGGCTTTCGCAAGCATGTCGAGCGGGCGCTGCCCACTGGACGCCATCTCGAGCTCGACTGCGGCCACGTGCCCCAGCTCGAGGCGCCGGAGCGGACGCACGCGGCGATCCGCGGGCTGCTCGCCGGCCGCTAGCGGTGGCCCGGGTGGGGCCGAGGCGGACTCAGTCAGAACCGGGCCCGGCGCCCGGAAAGCCCTGGTAGCGTCCCCGCCGATGCCCCTGCGCCGGTGCCTCCCGATCGCGGTCGCCGCCCTGCTGGCGCTCGCGCTGTTGCCGGCGACCGCCGCCGCGGGCAGGCCGGGCACCACGTGGCTCTGCAAGCCGGGTCTCGCGGACGACGCCTGCCGGACGGGGCTGAGGACGACCCTGCTTTCAGCGACCGGCGAGCCGGTCGGGACGACCGCGCCAAGGCGCTCGCCGGTCCGCAGGTGGACTGCTTCTACATCTACCCGACCGTCAGCGACCAGCCGACCGTCAATGCGAACTTCGACCGCGATCCCGAGCTGCGCTCGATCGCGCTCTACCAGGCGGCCCGCTATTCCCAGCACTGCCGCATCTACGCGCCGGTCTATCGCCAGGTGACGCTGGCGGGCCTCGCCGCCGGCGGCTTCGGCAACGAGCAGGCGTTCGACCTCGCCTACGGCGATGTCCGCCGCGCCTGGCGGGCCTACAGGAGGAAGCGAGCGCCGGGCCGCGGGACGGTGCTGATCGGCCACTCACAGGGGACCTTCATGCTCTCGCGGCTGGTCGCGGAGGAGATCGATCCGAGGCGCTCGCAGCGACGCCGGCTCGTCGCTGCGCTGCTGCTCGGCGGTGGGGTCACCGTCAAGGAGGGGCGCGATCGCGGTGGGAGCTTCGAGCGGGTCCGCGCCTGCCGTTCGGCGCGGCAACTACGTTGCGTCGTTGCCTTCTCGGCCTTCAACGACACCGTCCCGCCGGGTGCGATCTTCGGCCGCAGCGCAAAGCCGGGGGAGGAGGTGCTCTGCACGAACCCGGCCGCTCTCGGCGGCGGCTCAGGGAGGCTGCGCAGCGTCTACCCGAGCGAGCCGTTCGCACCGGGGACGACGATCGGTCTCGGGACGGGCCTGCTGGGCCTGCCGACTCCCGTTGCAGAGACGCCCTGGTACGAATCCCGCGACGCCTACACCGCCCGGTGCTCCTCCGCCGACGATGCCGATGTGCTGCAGATCGAGCAGCGGCCCGGGGCGCCGGAGCTGAACCCGATCCCGACCCCGGAATGGGGCCTGCACCTCGCCGACGCCAACATCGCACTCGGCAACCTGACGAAGCTGGTCGGCAACAAGTCACGCCGCTACGTCAACTCGCGCCGCTAGGCGAGGCTGCCCGTGGACTTCGAAGCGGAGGGGCTGCTCGAGGGGCTCGACGGGGAGGCGCGTGTGGCCCGCATGCACCTACTGACGGAGCTCGTCGCCGAGGGTGTCTCGATCGATGAGCTCAGGGCCGCCGTCGCGGAGGACAGGCTGGCGATGTTGCCGGTCGAGCGCGTCTACTCGCCGCCCGGACCCCGGTTCACCCCGGAGGAGGTCTGCCGGAGCTCGGGGCTGGACCCGACCCTGCTCGAGCGCTACCAGCGGGCGCTCGGGGTGAGGGTCCCGGGGCCGCGGGAGCGGGTGCTCACCGAGCACGACCTCGAGGTCGCCCGGCTCGTGCGCGGATTCCTCGACGTCGGACTGCCCGAGGCCGGGATCCTGGAGTCGGCCCGGGTGATCGGCCTGGCGATGTCGCAGGTGGCCCGCTCGGTCTCGCAGCTCGTCGCCGAGGCTGTCGTCAGCGCCGGCGGCAGCGAGCGCGACGTCGCGCTCCGCTTCGCGCAGGCGGCCCGCGTGCTGACACCGATGGCGAACGAGATCCTCGACCGCGCCTTCCAGCTGCACCAGCTCGAGCTGCTGCGCAGCGAGGTGATCGGATCGGCCGAGATCGCGGCCGGCGAGGTGCGCGGGGCGAGGCAGTACGCGGTCGGATTCGCCGACCTGGTCGGCTTCACGAGCCTCGGCGAGCGCCTCGAGCCACATGAGTACGGGGCGGTCGGCGAGCGCCTCGGTGAGCTCGCGGCCGAGATCGCCGAGCCCCCGGTGCGCCTGGTCAAGCTGATCGGCGATGCCGCGATGCTCGCCTCACGGGAGACCGAGCCGCTCGTCACTGCGGCGCTCGAGCTCCAGGAGGCGGTCGCCGGGACCGCCGATCTGCCCGAGCTCCGGGTCGGCGTCGCCAGGGGAATCGCGGTGCCCCGGGCCGGCGACCTCTACGGTCGCGCCGTCAACGTCGCCAGCCGCCTGAGCGCGATCGCCCGGCCGGGGAGCGTGCTCTGCGACCGTGCCGCCAAGGACGCGGCGGGGGACGGGTTCAGGTGGTCGTTCGCCGGCGCCCGTCGGCTCAAGGGCATCGAGGGCCGGACCGAGCTCTACCGGGCGCGGCCGCCCGACTCCGATCGCGCCGGAATCCAGCGCTCGGAGGCGGAGGGCCCGGCGGGCGCCTGACGGGCCTCCGCCGCGGTCCCTATGCTTGCATCGATGGATGCAATCGTCAGCAGCGAGCCCGGCGCCGTCGACGGCGACGGTCCCGCCCGCCCGGCTCCGCTCGGGGAGGTGCCGGTCTCCGAGATCCGGCTTCACGGCCACCGGGTCACCTACCGCCGGGTCGGCGAGGGCCCGGTCCTCGTCCTGGTCCACGGGGTGACCAGCAACATGCAGACCTGGGACGCGGTCCTGCCGCTGCTCGCCGATCGCTTCACGGTGATCACGCCGGACCTACTCGGGCACGGCCTCTCCGCCAAGCCCCGCGGCGACTACTCGCTCGGCGCCTTCGCGTCCGGCATCCGCGACCTGCTGGGCGCGCTCGGGCATTTCCGCGCCACCGTCGTCGGCCACTCGCTCGGCGGTGGGATCGCGATGCAGATGGCGTATCAGTTCCCCGAGCACTGCGAGCGGCTGGTGCTGGTCTGCAGCGGCGGCCTCGGAGAGGAGGTCTCGATCGCCCTGCGCGCCGCCTCGCTGCCCGGCTCCGAGATCGTGATCCCGATGATCGCCCACAACTCGGTGATCGAGGTCGGGCGGACCGTCGGGCGGCTGCTCGACGGGCTCGGCCTCGGGATCGGCGCTGACAAGGCCGAGGTCGCCCGCGGCTACGCGTCGCTCTCCGACCCCGAGGCCCGGCACGCCTTCATCCACACGATGCGGGCGGTGATCGACCATCGGGGTCAGCGGGTCTCGGCCCGCGATCGCCTCTATCTGACCGAGACGCTGCCCTCGATGCTGCTCTGGGGCGGCCGAGATCCGATCATCCCCGCCAGGCACGGCCGGCGCGCGCACGAGGAGATGCCGGGCAGCAGGCTCGAGCTGTTCGAGGCCGCCGGCCACTTCCCACACGTGACCGAGCCCGAGCGCTTCGCCCGCACGCTGACCCAGTTCATCGATGAGACCGAGCCCGCCGAGCTCAGCAACGAGCGAATGCGCGAGGTGCTGCTGGCCGGCGCCGGCGAGACCGGCTGAGAGATCCGGCGCCTCCGGCGAGCGCGGTCCGGATCGACCGGGATATGCTTGCGCCTCGACGGTGGCGACCACGACGGCCGTCGCCGTGCCGGGGAGTCCTAAGAAGGCGAGGACGGGTTGAGAGTTCGCGGGAGGTGGCTGATCTATCTGGCGGGGGCTGTCGCCACCCTTCTGACGTTTGCGTCGACCGCATCCGCCGGCGTGCCTTCGCCGACCCTGACCGCGCGCGGCAGCGTCGAGCAGGTGCAGGTAACCGGTGCGACGCCGGGCGAGACGCTCGAGCTCCGGCGCCGTGGCGAGCTCGTCAAGTCGCGGCGCGCGGGTGAGCTCGGCGGGATCGTCTTCCGCAAGGTCGAGCCGGGCGGCCGCTACACCGTCGGACGGACGGGCGGCTCCGAGACCAGCCCGTTCCGGGTCCTCACCGACCGCTCGAAGCCGCCGAGCAAGGCGATCTACGACCAGAAGCTGCCCGAGGGCGGCTACGGCTACGTGACGACCCGAGACGGCACCAAGCTGGCCCTCTCCGTGCGCCTGCCCGGGCCCCCGGGGAACGGCCCCTACCCGACGCTGATCGAGTACTCCGGCTACGGCTACGCCGACCCGGCCGGGCCCGAGAGCGGGATCGCCCCGGTCGCCAACCTGCTCGGCTACGCGGTGGTCGACGTCAACATGCGCGGCACCGGCTGCTCGGGCGGGGCCTTCGACTACTTCGAGACCCTGCAGTCCCTCGACGGCTACGACGTGGTCGAGACCGTCGCCAGGCAGCCCTGGGTGCTCGGCAACAAGGTCGGCATGATCGGTGTCTCCTACGGCGGCATCAGCCAGCTGTTCGTAGGGGCGACCCAGCCGCCGAGCCTCGCGGCGATCACGCCGCTGTCGGTGATCGACAACACGTTGACCACGCTCTATCCCGGCGGCATCCTCAACACGGGGTTCGCCCTCGAGTGGGCCCAGGATCGGGTTGACGACTCGCAGCCGGCGAGCCCGACGACCGGCCAGAAGTGGGCCTGGAAGCGAATCCAGGACGGCGATCAGGTCTGCGAGAGCAACCAGGACCTGCATCCCGAGGCGGTCGATCTGATCGCGAAGACAAGGCGCAACGACTACTTCCGCGCCAAGGTCGTCGACCCGCTCTCGCCGATCACCTTCGTCGATCGGATCGAGGTGCCTGTGTTCCTCGGCTGTCAGTGGACCGACGAGCAGACCGGCGGCCACTGCCCGGCGCTGGTGCCGAAGTTCACCGGCACCGACCGCAAGTGGTTCACCTTCACCAACGGCGTCCACACCGACTCGCTCGACCCCGAGAGCTTCAACCGCTGGTTCGACTTCCTCGAGCTCTACGTGGCCGGGCGGCGGCCGAGCCTCTCGCCGGCGGTCAAGGCCGGGGCGCCGGCGCTCTACCAGGCAGTGATCGGGGTCCCGGGCGTGACCCTGCCCGACGACCCGATCCAGCAACAGCCCGACTACGACTCGGCGCTCGCCGCGTTCGAGAACCAGCGGCCGGTCCGGATCCTGTTCGACAACGGTGCCGGCGATGCGCCGTTCAAGCCCGTGCCCGGGTTCGAGCGTTCCTTCAACCGCTTCCCGCCGCGTCAGGCCGAGCCGAAGTCCTGGTACCTCGACGCCGACGGCAAGCTCAGGCGCAGGCCCCGGGAGCGCGGCGCCGAGAAGTTCCGCTGGGACCCCTCGGTCCGGCCGCCCACCAGCTTCACCGGCAACACCGGAGCGGGGACGAACGGGCTCTGGACCGACTCCCCCTCCTACGAGTGGTCACAGAGCGTCCCCGGCCGCGCCCTCTCCTACATGACCCCGCCGCTTCGCGCCGACACCGCCGTGCTCGGTGCCGGCGAGCTTCAGCTCTGGGTGCGCTCGAAGGCGAGCAACGTCGACCTCCAGGCGACCGTCACCGAGGTCCGCCCCGACGGTGACGAGACCTTCGTGCAGGGCGGCTGGCTGCGGACCGGGGCGCGCAAGATCGACCGCGACAAGAGCAGGCTGACCGAGCCACTGCCGACCTATCGCAGGCGCGACGAGAAGACGCTGCCCGAGGGTCGCTGGGTGAAGGTGCGGATCCCGCTCTACTACGAGGGCCACGTCTATCGGGCCGACTCGCGCCTGCGGGTGACGGTCTCCGCGCCCGGCGGCGATCAGCCGGTCTGGGCCTTCGCCGAGACCGAGCCGGACGGCCGGCCCTGGGTTGCGATCGCGCACTCGCGGAAGCTGCCGTCGCGCCTCGTGCTGCCGGTTCTGCGCGGGCTCGAGGCCGCCACCGAGCTCCCGGCATGTCCCGCCCTTCGCGGTCAGCCCTGCCGCGAGTACGTGCCGTTCGTCAACAAGCCGTTCCGCAAGCGCTGAGCCGCCGCCGAACCGGCTCGGCGATCGGGCGCCTGCCCGGGGCGCTCTAGCCGCCGTCGCGGTGGCTCTGCGCGTCCTGGACCGCGATCCGCACCGAGAAGACCAGGGCGACCATTCCGGCGATCAGCACGATCAGCCCGACCGTGTTCATATCGATGCCGGAGAGCTCGAAGTCGGTCGCCCAGTAGAGGATGGCGCCGACCGCCATCACCGCGAGTGGTCCCCCGAATCGGAACTGCACGAGCAGAACGGTACCGCCCCGACCCGCGGGAAATCGGGGCTCAGCCTCGCCCAGGGCGTGGTGGGCGCAGCCTCGCCTCGAGTCGGCGGAGGACGGAGTTGCCGGCCGAGTTGGTGATCCCTGCGCGCAGGACCGCCCTGACCCGATGGCCACGGCGCATAGCTGCCGCCACCCTGCGCCCCTCGGACCTGCGGCCCGGGGCCTTCGGGCCGGCCGACAGGCGGCGGTTGCCGCCCCGCGGACTCCACCGAGCCGGTCAATTCGCAATAATCGCGGCGTGCACCGTCGTGTGGTTTCTGGGGGGGCGTTGCTCGCGCTCGGCGTGCTGCTGCTTCTTGCCGCGCCCGCGAGCGCCGCCTACAAGTTCCTGAAGAAGTCCAGCTACCCGGGGATGACCACCTACAGCTGCCGGACGGACGCGATCCCGATTCACCCCGGCCAGAACCTGAACGAGTTCAAGGGCACCAGGACCTGCCCGAACGCCGAAGTGGTCAAGGGCCCCGGCAGCACCGACGTCTTCGCTCCCGGCTCGACCGCAGAGGGCTACGTCACCAGGTTCAAGCCGAGCATGGTCGAGATCAAGCCCTCGGGCAAGCTCGTCACCCCCAGCGTCTGGGACCTGCACCTGCATCACGTCGTCTGGATCGCACCGGGCGGGGGGCCGACGTTCGCCTCCGGCGAGGAGAAGACGATCTCGAAGATGCCCAAGGGCTACGGCTTCAAGACCGGCGGCGACGCGAGGTGGACGATCAACCAGATGATCCACAGCCTGAACGCGTCGGAGAACCGTGAGGTCTACATGACCTGGGAGATCGACTGGGTCCCGGTGACGCCCGGCCGAAACGACATCAAGCCGGTCAACATCCGCTGGATGGACGTCGCCGGCTCTCCTCAGATCTACCCGGTCTTCGACGCCGAGCGCGGCTTCGACCTCGACGGCGACGGCAAGTACACCTTCCCCGACGAGGTGCCGACCGACCCCTCGCTGCCCGGCTACGAGGAGCGCGCGAAGATCAGCAAAGCCCGCATGTGGACCGTGCCCAAGCCGGTGACCCTGGTGTTCGGCGCCGGACACCTGCATCCGGGCGGCCTGAGAGTCGACCTCCAGGTGGCCCGCGACGGGCCCGACGCCGGATCGGTCGACGGTGACGATCCCTCCGAGGTGCGACGGCTGTTCCGCTCCAGGGCCAAGTACTACGAGCCCGCCGGCGCGGTCAGCTGGGATGTCGCCCTCGAGGCCACCCGATCCGACTGGAGGATCAGGTTGAAGCCAGGGGACACGGTCTCGATCAACACCACCTACAAGGTCAAGAAGGCCTCGTGGTACGAGTCGATGGGGATTCTGCCGCTCGCCTGGAGCGCGGCGAACGACCCGAAGGCGAAGGACCCCTTCGACGACGGTGACGCCGTCAAGCAGATGTACAAGAAGGGCGGGATCCTCACCCACGGCCGGCTGCCGGAGAACATCGACAAGAAGGCGCGCAAGAACCTGAAGCTTCCGAACCCGGCGAAGCTGCCGAGCGGCGGCAACGTGCCGGGCTCGGGGATCGACATCAACAGCTTTCTCTACTCCGACGGCGGCTACTCGGCGGGGCGCGGCTTCCCGCGGTTCCTGATGCGCCCGCCCGTCGTCAAGCCCGGCGGCACCGTCACCTTCACGAACTCGGACGCCCTCGCCTCGATGTCCCAGCAGGAGCAGGCCTGGCACAGCATCACCTCCTGCAAGGCGCCCTGTAACCGCGGCTCTGGAATCGGCTACCCGCTCGCCGACGGCCCGATCAAGTTCGACTCGGGCCAGCTCGGGTACGGCACCGGCGGCAGCACCGAGGTCACCACCGGCTCGAACAAGTACACGACGCCGCCGCTGACCAAGCCGGGCAAGACCTACACCTACTTCTGCCGCATCCATCCGTTCATGCGCGGCTCGATCCGCGTCAAGGGCAAGAAGGCCCCGAAGAAGTCCGGCGCCGCGGCGATAGTCGCCGGCGCCTCGGGCGCGCTGCCCGGCTCCGGCTGACCGAGGGTCCACTCCCGACCTATGCTTGCCCGGAGGTGAGCGGGATCAACCCGGACACGGATCGTAATTCCGGCAACCGTTCGATCCGCCTGGGCTGAGCGATGCTCGCGCTGGGGACGATCGTCGTCATCATCCTGGTCTCGTTGCTGGTGGCGAGGGTCGCCACCGCGGCTCTGGTGCTGACCGGCATGTCGCGCGAGGTCGCGCGTTTCCAGGCTCGTAGCGCGCTGACCGGGGTGGGCTTCACCACGAGCGAGGCTGAGGCGGTGGTCAACCATCCGATCCGCCGTCGGATAGCGATGATGCTGATGTTGGTCGGCAGCGCCGGCCTGGTCACTGCGGTCGCCACGCTGATCCTCTCCTTCGCGAACGCCGGGCGAGAGCAGACCCTGGAGCGACTCGGCCTCTTGATCGTCGCGCTGACGATCCTGCTGCTGATCTCCCGCAGCCGCTATGTGGACCGGCTGCTCTCGCGCCTGATCGGCGGCGGGCTCGCCCGTTGGACCGATCTCACCGATCGCGACCTGGCCGAGCTGCTGCACATCGGCGGCGTCTACGGGATCGCCGAGCTGGCCGTCGATGACCACGACTGGATCGCCGGACGGCCGCTTGGTGAGCTAGATCTGCGCTCGGAGGGCGTGGCCGTGCTCGGACTGGTCTGCCCAAACGGGATCTTCATCGGTGCGCCGTCGTTCGAGATGAAGACGCACGAAGGCGACACGCTGATCCTCTACGGGCCTGCCCACCGGCTCGAGGACCTCGACCACCGCCCGCCCGGCCCAGAGGGGGACCGGGCCCGCGCCGGCGCGGTCGCCGAGCAGCGGGAACGCGCGGCGGATGAGGCCCGCACCCGCGAGCAGGTCGAGGCCGAACGGCGCCGCCGGCTCGCCTGATCATCGAGGGCTCCTCCGCCCCCCGCTCGCTGGCCGGAAACCGGTCAGCCTCCATGCCCAGCGCCGCGGGTAGAGCAGCTCGACGTTCTCGCCGGAAGGCAGGTCGAAGTACATGACGCGAAAGATCCCGACCTCGAGCGGCGTCGGACTCGTCGGCCGCAGCCCGCGCTCGACCCAGCGCTCGAAGGTGCGATCGAAGGTGGCGCGGTCGCGCGCCACGAAGGCGACGTTCATGATCCCCTGGTCGCAGATCCGGTGACCGGCCGGCAGCGGTCGTCCCCGGGGCCGCTCGTACTCGACCAGCTCGATCAGGATGCCGCCGCCGTCCAGGGTCAGCGTTCGGCGCTGCGCTCCCGCGAGTCCCCAGAGCGCCTCGTCCTCCGCCGAGTGGAGCTCGGTCGCGGCCTCGGCGAGCCCGATCCCCTCGACCCAGGAGCGGGCCGCGCGGTCGAGATCGGCGACCGAGATCGTCACCGAGCGCAGCGTCGCCGCGACCCCCGGTCGCTGCTTGCCGGGCGCGTCCCCGGCCAGTCGGTCCGCCTCCATCAGCTCGATCCAGCTGCCCCCGGGGTCGCGAACGCAGGCGCGCCGCTCGGGGCTCTGCCCGAGCACCGGGCCCTGGGGCGCGGAGCCACGATCCGCGAGCCGGGCCAGGGTCGCGTCGAGGTCGCGAACGTGGAAGCCGGCGCGGCGGTAGCCGTGGTCCGCCGCGGTGCCGTCTGCAGGCTGCGGCTTCGATCGCGGCCTGAGGAAGTGGAACAGCTCGATCTGGACCCAGTCGCGGCCGTCCACCAGCCAGCGCGCCGTGAACAGGGGGAGGGGGAGGCCGTTCACCTTCGCCGCCGGGGGGCCGGCGAACAGCGAGGCGCCGCTCGGCAACAGCCCGAGTCCCCGTCTGTACCAGTCGCGCGTCCGACCGCCACCGGGCTGGTTCAGGGCGAGCTGCCCGATTGCGACGTCTCGCGGTCCGCGGCTACCCAACTGCGCGGGCGAATCCGTCACTGTTGAACTCCGCGGCGGGCCTTCGATCCGGGCATCGGCACGCGCATCCTACGTGGGATCGCGGCCTCCGCCCGGTTCTCTTCGCGGTCTGTGGGGTAGGGTGCGGGCGCCCGATGGAACCCGCTTTCGCAGCAGACTGGACTCCCGGCTCGAGCCGCGTCGGAGCGACCTAGCATGGGCAGGTGGGGGGTGCTGGCCGTCCTCGCGGCCGCCCAGTTCTTGATGGTCCTCGATCAGGCGGTGATGAACGTCTCGATCTCGCAGCTGGTCGAGGACTTCGACACGACCGTGACCACGATCCAGGTCGTGATCGCCCTCTACGCATTGGTCATGGCGGGGTTGATGATGACCGGAGGCAAGCTCGGAGACATCTGGGGTCGCCGGCGTGCGTTCGTGATCGGCCTGACGATCTACGCGGCGGGGTCGGCGCTGACCGCGGTCTCCTGGAGCGTTCCGGCGCTGATGGTCGGCTGGTCGATCCTCGAGGGGATCGGCGCGGCGCTGGTGCTCCCGGCCCTGGTCGCGCTCGCCGCCGCCCGCTACAGCGGCCCCGATCGAGCCGTTGCCTACGGTGTGCTCGGCGGCGTCGCCGGGGCCGGCATCGCAGTCGGGCCGATTCTCGGCGGCTGGGTGACGACGACGCTCACCTGGCGGGTCGTGTTCGTCGGCGAGGTCCTGATCGCGCTGCTGGTGATCGTCGCCGCGCTGCGGCTGATCCAGGCTTCGCCGGGAGAGCGCGGCCGCGGCCTCGACTGGGTCGGCTCGGCGCTCTCGGCGACCGGGCTCGCCGTGATCGTCTTCGGGTTCCTGCAGGCGAGTTCGTGGGGTTGGCTGGAGCCGCGCAACTCCCCGATCGAGCCGTTCGGCTTCTCGCTGACACCGTTCGTGATCGGCGCCGGCCTGCTCGTCCTCTACGCGTTCCGCGCCTGGGAGCACCGCCGCGAAGCGCGCGGAGAGGATCCGCTCGTCCATTTCCGCCTGCTCCAGGTCCCGATGCTGCGCGGCGGGCTCTCGATGCTGCTGGCGCAGAACCTGATCCTGATGGGGATCTTCTTCACGATTCCGCTCTACCTGCAGATCAGCCAGGGCCTCGACGCCCTCGACACCGGCCTGCACATGCTGCCGGCCTCGGTCGGCCTGTTCGTCGCGGCGCTTGCCGGTTCCGCGCTCGCATCCCGGTTCGCCGCCCGCCCGATGGTCCGCTTCGGGCTGGTGATCCTGCTCCTGGCTACCGTGATGCTGCTCGGCACGATCGACAAGGAGCTCGAGTCGGGCCCGTTCCTCGCGGCGATGGGGGTGCTCGGGATCGGCATGGGGCTGGTCGTCTCCCAGCTCGGCAACGTCGTCCAGTCAGCGGTCGGAGACGCCGATCGCAGCGAGGCCGGCGGCCTGCAGTTCACGGCGCAGCAGCTCGGCTCCTCGCTCGGCACGGCGGTGCTCGGAGCGGTCGTGATCTCCGGTCTGATCGGGGCCTTCTCCAGCAACGTCGAGTCCGATCCGGCGCTCCCCGCGGACGTCAAGGCGGCGGTCGGCACCGCCCTCACCGGGAACGTCAGCTTCGTCGCGTCCTCGGAGGTCGAGGCGGCGGCGACCGAGGCGGGGCTCGACCCCGAGGCGATCGACACGCTGGTCGGCGACTACGAGGACTCGCAGCTGCAGGCGCTGAAGCTCGCCCTGCTGTTCGCCGGCTTCATCATTGTCGCCTCGTTCCTCGCGACCCGGCGGTTGCCGACCCGGCTCTTCTCGGAGCTGGAATCCGGGAGCGACCCACCCCCCGCCGAGGGGTCAGCGGTGCCGGCGCCGGCCACCTAGGAATGACCTAGGGGACCCGATTGGTTCAGTCGTCCCGGCGACGCGGTCCGACGAGCGCCGGGCTCCGCTCCTCGCGCAGGGTCTCCTCGAGGTCGTCGAGGGCCCACGAGAGCGACTCGGCTCGGAAGCGCAGCGACGGCGGCGAGCGCTCCTCCCTGGCCTCCGCTGCGACCCGGCGTAGGAAGCCGCGCAGCTCCTCGCGATAGGAGCGCTCGTTGGCCGACTGGAAGTAGTTGGTGATCGGCAGGTGGATCAGATCGCGGCGGGCGGCGATCACCTGCTCGGTGATCGAGGCCAGCATCCCCTCGAGCATCTCCGGGTAGACGCCGGCGAGGCTTCCCTCGAACCGGTCCTCGGCCCCGCGCAGCAGGTGGACCTCATGCGCGAGCGTCTCGCGGCGGTTCAGCGCCCCGTAGATCGAGAGCAGCCACGAGATGCTGGCGGTGACCAGCGCCAGGCCGAAGACCGTCTCGATCGGTCCGAGGATTCGCAGGCTCCAGGTGGCGGGCGAGATGTCGCCGTAGCCGAGGCTGGTCAGGTTGACGAGCGAGAGATAGATCGCGTCGACGAGCGAGTCGTGCTCGGACGGCTCGAGCCCCTGGGCGAAGGTGAATCCCTCGGGCATCTGCGGGAGGAAGATCAGCGCCCAGCCGAGGACGAGCATCGCCGTCCACGAGACGAGCACCGCGATGTAGCCGAGCGGCCCCGCGTAGAGCGGCCCGTCCTCGGAGCTGCGCGCGAACCGGTGCGCCACGTGCCAGACGCCGCGCACGATCTGGTGCCCAACCGCCCCGTGAGCGGTCGGATGAAACAGCGTTTGGAAGATGTCGCGGAGGGCGACGGCGATCAGCGCGACGCCGGCGACTGTGATCAATAGGTCCATCTCGGCCTCAGGCTAGTTGCACGAGCCGGGGGAGTGGGGCCCGAGCCGGCGCCGGGGGGTCGTCGCGGGCGCGATCTCAGGCCTGGGCCGGCTCGGTGGCGGCGCCGACCTCGGCCGGCGTCGGTTGCCCGCCCGGCTGCTCGCGCTCGATCTCGTCCTCGCGAACGAGCCAGGTGCTGAGCGCGGCGCCGGCGAATGCGAGCAGCGCGCCGAGCAGCAGGATCTCGTTCAGGGCCGAGACGAACGCCGCATCGGTGGCCTGGCGGAGGCTGTCGCCGGCGCTCGGCGGCACGCCCTCGAGAACGCGGTCGAGGTTGCCTGAGGAGGCGGCTTCGATCAGCTCCTTTGGGGGCGGGCCGTCGGTTGTCGCAGCGGTGGCCCCAAGCTCGGTGATCTCCCCCTCGCCGCGGCCGATGAAGAGAGCGCCCCAGAGGGCGATCCCGACCGCGATCCCGACCTGGCGGAAGGTGTCGTTGATACCGGCCGCCATGCCGCTCTGTTCCTTCGGCACGACGCTCACGGCGACGTCGGCGACAACCGGGTTGAGCAGGCCGACTCCGGCGCCGGCAACGACGAATCCACCGAGCAGCGTGGTCCACTCGGAGTCGACCGCGATGCCGCCCATCAGCAGCAGCCCGACGCTGACGCCGAGCAGGCCGGCGCCGAGCAGGTACCGCGCCTGGATCCGGCTCAGCATCGCGCCGGCGGCGGCCGCCGTGAAGAAGCTGATCAGGGTCAGCGGCAGATAGCGCAGCCCCGCTTCGAGCGGCGAGAGGCCGAGGAAGTTCTGCAGGTACAGGGTCAGATACAGGAACAGGGCGAACAGCGAGCCGGAGACGCCGAAGGCGGCGATCTGGACGCCGGTGAAGGAGCGGATCCGGAACAGGCCGAGTGGCAGCATCGGCTCGCGCACGCGACGCTCGATCGCGATGAAGGCAGCCATCAGGGCGGCGGCGGCGGCGAACATCGCGATGATCCCCGTCGACCCCCAGCCCTCGCTGTTGCCGCGCAGCAGCGCCAGCACGAGGAACAGCAGCGCGCCGCTGAACGCCGCCTGCCCGGCCCAGTCGATCCGCGTTGCGTTCGGGTCGCGGGACTCGCGGACCTGAAGTGCCGTGATCATCAGCACGAGCAGGCCGATCGGCACGTTGAGGAAGAAGACCCACTCCCAGCCGACCCACTCGGTGATCGCGCCGCCGACGAGTGGGCCGACCGCGACCGCGACCCCGATCGTCGCCCCATAGGCGCCCATCGCCGCCCCGCGCTCGCGTCCGGCCGCGAACTCCTGGGTGATCAGCGCCAGCGAGACCGCGAACATCACGGCGCCGCCGATCCCCTGCACTGCGCGGGAGACGTTCAGCGTCGTCGGGTCGCCCGCCAGGCCCGCGGCCAGCGATGAGACGACGAACACCACCAGCCCCGCCGTGAAGACGCGCCTGCGCCCGAGCCGGTCGGCCAGCGATCCGGCGGTCAGCACGAAGGCGGCCAGGGTCAGCGCGTAGGCGTCGATCACCCACTGCAACTCGGTGAACGAGGCGCCGAGGTCCTGCTCGATCGCGGGCAGCGCCGTGTTGACCACGGTGATGTCGAGGAGCAGCATGAACGTCGCGACGCTGACCACGAGCAGCGTCCACCACTTGCGATGCATCGGGCGATGATGACGGTTCGCGCTCAGCGACCGCGCCGGCGTTCAGCCGCGGGCGATCGAGGCGCTCAGCGCTCGGTCCGCGTCAAGCACCCAGAGCAGGGTGCGATCGGCGTTTCGAAGCAGAGTCGCCTCGCCCGCGGCCGCGCCGGCGCGGAACTCGATCTCGAGCTGCCCACCATCTCCCGCGCTCGGCAGGTGCTGCTCGGCGATCTGCCAGTAGGCGGCGTTGTTGACGTGACCGGCGACGTCGACGTCGGCGCTGCGAAACGTCCAACCGATCCGCTCTGCCCCCTCGTCCGGCCCCGGGTGGCGAAGCCGCGAACGGGCCCGCCTGCCGGCGGCGCTCTCGCTGTAGACCTCGAGGAAGCGCTCGCTGAAGCGGGCCGGCCTGCGGGTCACCGGGTCGACCTGCACCCAGACGGCCTCCGCCTCGATCCGCGCTCCCCGATCGCCCTCGATCACCGTCCGCCGGTCGGCGACGCTGGCGGCGATGCCCGCGCAATACGTGCGCAGCCTGAGCGCCTCCGAGAAGCGGGGCAGGGCGCCGATCTCGATCTTCGTGCGGCGCACGATCCAGGCTCGCGCCTCGAGCACCCCGGCGTCGAGAATGTCGAGATAGGCCACGTCCTGAAGCCAGTTCGCCACCGCGTGCAGGTGGGCGAGCTCGTCCGCTCCGACCTCCTCGGGACGGACCCGATGGGTGCGCTCGAAGACCCGTCCCCGCTCCGGTAGCTGCTCGTTCACGGGCGCAATCCAGTCGACGCGTCGTGGCGCGCGAGCGGCTACCGAGGCGGCAGCGGAGCGAGCGGCAGCTCGGTCCCGAGCTCGTCGGAGAGCGCCCGGAGTCGCTCCTGGAGGTCGCGAAGCAGGGGCTCGTCCGCCTGCCGTCGGACCTCCCCCGTCCTGAAGTCGACCAGGTTCTCGGCCTCGTTCGGATCGCGCCCGAGGTCGTAGAGCTCGTACTCGGGCGCCGCCCTGCCGGCAGGGTCGAGGTAGGCGACGTACTTGGTGTCGGCGGCGCGCACGGCGCGCAGGCGGTTCGGCTGCCCGGGACCGTTGGTGGTCGCGGTCGCGGCCTGGTGGTCGTCGTAGGTGAAGTGGACGGCGTCCTGGACCGAGTCCGCGGGGGCCGGGTGGGCGGTCAGCGCTCCCAGGTCGAGATCGCTGCGCTGCGCCGCCTCGCCCGCCGGGGCGCAGTGACGGGCGAGGATCGGCGTCAGCTCCCTGCCCTGCAAGGCCGGCTCCGGGACGCCCGCGAGATCGAGCATCGTCGGCGTCACGTCGGCGAGCGACGCCAGGGCGTCCGTCTCGCGCGCCTCGGGGAACAACACGGGGTTGCTGACGATCAGCGGCACCCGGATCGTCTCCTCGTAGGCGTTGAAGGCCTTCTGGCGAAGCCCCCCGTGAGAGAGGCCCATCTCGCCGTGGTCGGCGCAGCGGACGATCACCGTCCGCGATCGCAGCGAACCGGGATCGCCGGCGTCACCGAGCGCCGCGAGCACCCGCCCGATCTTCTCGTCGACCTCGCGATGGAGGAAGGCGTAGAAGTTGACGTAGTCGAGCTGCTCGCGCTCGGAGTCGAGCGGCCCCAGGTAGGCCGTCATGCCGAGCCTCGAGAGCCCCTGAGCCCCCGGCTTTGTCGCGAGGCTCTCGGCGACGGTCGGTGGCAGCTCGACGCCGAAATCCCGGAACTGCTCGGCTTGGTAGCCGCCCTCCAGGTAGGAGCGCGGATAGCCGAGCACGTCGTGGGGATTGACCAGCGAGACGATCAGGCAGAAGGGCTCGGGTAGGTTCCCGGTCGCGAGCAGCTCCTCGACCTGGCGGGTGTAGTCCTCGTCCCAGCCCATGCCCGACCGCCCGGCGTTGCCGCCGCCGAAGTGCTCGGCCTTCGCGTTCTCACCTGCGTCGGGGGGGACCCAGCCCCCGAAGCCGTAGCTGCGGTCGAGGACCTCGCTGTCCCGCTCGCTCCATTCGACGCCGTCGGCCGGCTGCGTGAGATGCCACTTGCCCCGGTACTCGACGTGGTAGCCGGCCGCCCGCAGCCGCTTGCCCAGCGTCGGCGTGTATGGGTGGAGCTCGGGCTCGCCGCCCGCCCGCGGGTCCGGGACGCTGCTGCGGGCGACCTGGCGGAGCAAGCGTGTGCGCGACACGTGGCCGTTGCGGAGCATCTCGCCGACCGAGGCGAAGACCGCCGGGAAGTTGCGCCTGTCCGGACGCAGGTCGGCCGCGGTGAGCGTCAGCGTCACCCCGTGTCGGGAGGGGAAGTCACCGGTCAGCAGCGTCGCCCGGCTCGGCGAGCACATGCAGGTCGCGCAGAACGCTCGCTTGAAGCTGAGGCCGGTGCGGGCGAGCTCGTAGTCGGCGGGTGTCAGCTCGCGCAGCCAGCCGGGCTGATCGGGCCAGTGCTGCGGCGCGCGCTGCTGGTCTGTGATCAGCAGCAGCATGTTGGGCGGTCGCCCGTCGGGTAGCGCCCCCTGTGGTCCGCTCATCGGCCGCAGCCTACCTCAGCGACCGTCCTGCGCCCGACTCCCGGTCTGGTAGCGTCGAATCGTGGCTCAGGATCGCAGCGGATGGACGTGCAGTCGCAGCCGTCGGAGGGGCTGGGGCGTGCTTGTTGGCGCCGCGTCGGTGCTCGTCTGGGCCGCTGTGGCGATCCTGGCTCCCGCTTCGGTGGCCGCGTCCCAGCGGACCGCCGCCTTTCCACCCGGGTTCCTCTGGGGCACCGCGCTCGCGGGCTTTCAGGCGGAGGCCGGGGACGGCCGCAACCTCGACCCGAACAGCGACTGGTTCGCCTGGACCCACGATCGGGACAACATCGACGCCGGAATCGTCAGCGGCGATCTGCCCGAGGACGGGCCCGGCCACTGGAGCAGGTTCCGCACCGACCTCGATCTTGCGGCGGGCGACCTGCACAACAACGCCTTTCGCTTCTCGATCGAGTGGCCGCGGATCTTCCCGCGCTCGACCGAGGGAATCGACGTCGGCCGGCGAATCGGCCGAAGGGACCTCGAGCGGCTCGATCGCCGCGCCGACGGCCGGGCGGTGCGCCACTACCGGGACGTCCTCCGGGCGGCCGCGCGGAGGGGCCTGACCCCGTTCGTGACGCTCCACCACTGGACGCTGCCGACCTGGCTCCACGATCCGCTCGCGACCCAGTCGGCGCTGCGGGACCGCGACCCGAACGGGCCGCTGCCGAAGCTCGCCGCCGGCGGCTGGCTCGAGCGGACGACGGTTCGCGAGTTCCGTAAGTACGCGGCCTATCTCGCCTACAAGCTCGGTCGGCGGGCGGACTTCTGGAGCCCGGTCAACGAGCCGATGGTGCTGGTCGCGAACGGCTACGTCAACGTCCCCGGTCTGACCGAGGCCTACTGGCCCCCCGGTGCCTTCAGCTTCACCGGCGCGGCGCAGGTGCTCCGCAACCTCGAACGTGCCAACACCGTCGCCTACAACCAGCTCAAGCGCCGCGACCGCCGCGACGCCGACGGCGACGGTAGAGCCTCGCGCGTCGGCCCGGTGATGAACATGATCGCCTTCACCCCGGCCGACCCCGGCTCGGCCCTCGACCGCTCCGGGACCGAGCACGCCGACTACCTGTTCAACCGCCTGCTGCTCGAGGCGATGGTCTCGGGCAACATCGATCGCGACGCCGACGGGGCGATCGGTCCCGAGGAGTCCGGCGTTCACGGCCGCAAGGCCGACTTCGTCGGCCTCAACTACTACTTCCGCGGGCGGGTCACCGGCCTCTCGACGCCGCTGACGCCGCGGATCCCGGTGCTCGACTTCCTGCCTGCGACCTCCTACCGGGCGCCGACGAACCCGACCGGGCCGCCGTGCCCGACCACCTGCAGCGAGCACGGCGCCGAGATCTATCCGCAGGGGTTCCGCGAGGTGCTTGGCACGGCCGGTAGCTACGGCCTCCCGGTCTACGTGACCGAGACCGGGATCGCCGACGAAGACGACGATCAGCGGCCCCGCTACCTGAGGAGCCATCTGCGCCAGCTCCGCCGGGCGATCCGGCGCGACGGGGTCGACGCCCGCGGCCTCTTCCATTGGTCGCTGACGGACAACCTCGAGTGGGTCTACGGCTACGAGCCGAAGTTCGGCCTCTACTCGTTCGACCCCCGGACCCTCGCACGGACCCCGCGGCCCAGCGCTCGCCTGTACGGGCAGATCGCCCGGCGCAACGCCCTGCCGTAGCGACGGCGGGGCGGGCGCAAGGGCTCCTGCTCACAGCTTGCTCACAGTCTGCTAGCCTGCGGCGACTCGCTGAAGCACCCGCGCACATATCGCGGGTAGCGGGGGACCCACTCGTTGGGGCGAATCGCGGCCGGTGCGCCGCGTAGCGCCACTCTTTCGGCGCGAGCCCGTCAGCTAACCCCGTAAGCAACCGAAAGAGATTCGAACGTGCACTTCTCGCACCGCGCTGCGAAACCCAACTTCAAGGTCCTGATCGTGCTGGCGGTAGCCGTTGCCACGGGCGCCGTGCTTCTCGCCCTGCTCGCGGTCCAGCCGGCGATCGCAGGCTCCGGCGGTGTCAGCACCGGCGGCGAGGAGCGGGTCGGGAAGGCCAAGCAGTCGACGGCCAGCAAGACCAGGTACAAGCAGCTTTGGAGCCGCGTGTCGACCCGCAACAAGCGCTGGGCAAGCCGGACCAGCGACTGCGAGTCGGGCCGCAACCCGAAGGCGATCGGCGGCAACGGCCGCTACCGAGGTGCCTTCCAGTTCATGAAGGCGACCTGGCGCGCGGCCCCGAAGTCGCCCGGCGGCGACCCGGTCCGCTACACGTACAAGACCCAGGCCGTGGTCGCCGTCGCGCTCAAGCGCCGCGAGGGCCGCCACCACTGGCCCAGCTGCGGCTAGCAGAGCCACCCGCCGGCCCGCTCCGACCGCTGCGAGTGAACCGTTAGGTGGGCTCCAGCCACCCGAAGCGTTCACGCGCCTATGTGCAAACCCGTTGCCAGACCGGCGAGGGTCGCCGTGACGAGCTCCCCGAGGCTCTCGAGCTCGTAGCCCCCCTCCTGCACGGCCACGGTCGGCAGGCCGATCGAGCCGAGCCGCTCGCCCGCCTCCCGGTAGGCGTCGATGCTGACCTCGAGCGGGCTCTCGGGGTCGGCGTCGGCCGCATCGACGCCGAGCGCGACGACGAGAGCAACGGCGCCGGAGCCCTCGACCCACCGGCAGAGATCCTCGACGGCCTGCAGCCAAACCTCGTCGCCGGCGCCCGGGGCGAGCGGCAGGTTCAGGTTGGCGCCGGCCCCGGCACCGCTGCCGACCTCCTCGGCGAACCCGAGGTAGTGGGGGAACCAGCCGGCACCGGGGTCGACGTGGAGCGAGCCGGTGAGCACGTCCGCGTCGGAGTAGAAGATCGACTGCGTGCCGTTGCCGTGGTGGGCATCGATGTCGAGCACCGCCACGGGCCCCTCGCTCGTGCTCCGATCAGCGAGCGCCGCCGCCGCGATCGCGGCGTTGTTCAGGTAACAGGAGCCGCCGAAGGCCGAGCGAGCTGCGTGGTGGCCCGGTGGGCGGCAGCAGGCATAGGCCAGCCGCTCGCCGCCGAGCACGAGGTCGGCCGCGGTCAGGGCGGCATCCGCCGCGGCGCGCGCGCCGGCCCAGGTGCCGGGCCCGATCAGCGTCATCGTGTCGTAGCAGAAGCGCCCGGCTCGGGCAACAGCGGCCGTCGGTAGCCGGGCCGGCAGCCCGTCGAGCAGGCCGGGGTGGGGGAACAGGTAGGGGACGACCCGATCCTGGCCGGGGTCCTCGGTCAGGCCGGCGTCCTTCCAGCCCTGCCACGCCGTCCGCAGGTAGCCGAGCAGCGCGCCGTCGTGAACAGCGAGCAACCGCTCGTCACGATGGCGCCGGGCAGACTGCTCGCGGGCGCCGGCTGCGCGCAGCGCCTCGCGGATCCGCTCGGCCCGCGACGGCACCTCCGTTCCCTCCGTCCGCACCCCGACCCAGATCTCGCCGGCCGCCTCGTGGGCGCCGTTCGCGTCGCTCCAGACGTATGGGACACGGGAAAGCACCGTCAGATCTCCAGCTACGCCACTTCGTCCATCTTGACGACCTCCGCTCTACCAAGAAGTCTAAATCCGGTTATCAGTCCCTTGACATCTAACGTGCTCCAACATAGCCTAACGGCCGTTCATGAATCGGAGTTCCATGGGGGATACCGCGCAGCGGCTCGGGGCGGATCGGGTGATCAGTCCGGCGGGCGCCCTCCCGCAGCCTGCTGAGCGGCTCGATGCCGCGGGACCGGCCCGCCCGTTCGAGTTCGAGCTCGCGGTCGAGCGCCTCTGCCTCGACTCGACCTCCTTCCGCAGCATCCGTGAGCGTGCCGGCGCCGATCCGGCGCGGATGGCCGAGTCGATCCTCGAGATCGTCTCCACCCGGGGCAAGATGCACAACCCGGTGACCGACTCCGGTGGTGTCGCACTCGGCACCGTGACCGAGGTCGGCGGGCGCTTCGCCGACCCGCCCGACGTCGGCAGCGGCGTCGTCACCCTCGCCTCGCTGACACTGACGCCGCTGCGGCTGGATCGGATCGTGGCGCTCGACCCCGACTCCCCGCAGCTCGAGGTCGAGGGCCGGGCCTACGTCTGCCAGAGCGCCCCCTGGGGGAAGCTGCCCGACGATCTGCCGCCGCGATCGGCGCTCGAGCTGTTCGACGTCTACGGGGCCGGTTCCCACACCTGCGCGCTCGCCCCGCTCGACGGCACCGTCTGCGTGCTCGGCGCCGGCCACGCCGGCAAGCTCGCCCTCGCTGCGGCCCGCGACGTGATGGACGGCGGCACGCTCGTCGCGGTCGACATCGATCGCGAGGCAGCCGAGCGGCTGGCCCGCATCGGACTCTGCGACATCGCGGTCTGCGCCGATCTCCGCGACCCGCTGGCGGCGCTCGAGGCATGCCGCGAGGCGGGCGTCCCGCCGGCCGATCTGACCGTGTTCGTGGTCAGCGCCGGTGGCTGCGAGTCGACCGCGATCCTGCTCACCGCCGATCGCGGCACGGTGCTGTTCTTCTCGATGGCGACGAGCTTTCAGGCGGCGGCACTGTCGGCGGACGGGATCGGCTCCAGCGCCAAGCTCCTGATCGGCAGTGGCTACGCCCCCGACCTCGGCAGCTACGCGCTCGACCTCGCCCACCGCTCGCCGGCGCTGCGCGAGGCGATGTCCATCGACCGCGCCGAGGTGCTCTGAGCGATGGCAACCGCGGTCGCTCATCGGGTGCAGATGCGGTGGCAGGATCTCGACGCGCTCGGTCACGTCAACCACAACGTGGTGCTCACCTACCTGGAGGAGGGCCGCGACGCCTTCCTCGCCCAGCGCGGGATCGGGCGTGACAACTACGTCGTCGCCGGCTGCTCGGTCAACTACCTGGCGGAGATCGATCCAGGCCAGGACGAGGTCATGGTCGAGTGCGGAGTCGGTCGGCTCGGTCGATCGAGCATCACCACCAGCGAGCGGATCCTCGGTGGCGACGAGGAGGTGTTGGTCGAGGCCGAGTTCGCGCTCGTGCTCTGGGACCCGGAGCGGCGCAGCTCGAGGCCAATCACCGACGACGAGCGATCGGCGCTCGCCGCCGGGACGGAGGACGCCCGATGAGCGCCCGCGCCTGGGACGCCGACCCCGTCGTTCTGACCGTTGCGGTGACCGGCGCCGACGTCTTTCGCGACAACAACCCGAACATCCCCTACACGACGGCGGAGATCGCCGACTCGGCGATCGGGGCGGCCGCCGCCGGGGCGACGATCGCCCACCTGCACGTGCGTGAGGACGACGGCACACCGAGCGGCCGGCCGGAGCTGTTCGTCGACGTGATCGATCGGATCCGGGCGGGGTCGGACATCCTGACGATGGTCTCGACCGGCGGCGCCAACGACATGACGATCGACGAACGGACCACCGGGCTCGAGGCCGGTCCCGACATCTCGGGCGTCGAATCGGGCTCGATGAATTTCGGCGACGAGACCTTCATCACGCCGCCGCCGGCGGGCCGGGGGATCGTCGAGAAGGCGAAGGCCGCCGGGATCGCGCTCGAGGTCGAGGCGTTCGACGTCGGCCATGTGATCAGCGCCGTCCGCTGGCTCGAGCAGGGCCTGCTTCCCGAGCCGATGCGGATCAACCTCGTCTTCGGGGTCCCCGGTGGGATCGACGCCTCACCCGAGGCGCTCGTCGCGATGCTCCGCCCGCTGCCGCCCGAGACGTTCTGGACCGTGACCTGCATCGGCCGCCATCACCGGCGGATGATGGCGCTGGCGCTGCTCCATGGGGCGCCGGGGATTCGCACCGGGCTCGAGGACGTTGCCTACATCGCCCGCGGTGTGCACGCGCCCTCAAACGCGGCGCTGGTCGAGGCGGCGGTTCAGCTCAGCCGCTCGCTCGGCCGCGAGGTCGCCACGTCCGAGCAGGCCCGGGAGCTGCTGCACCTTGCCTGAGCAGGCCGCCGCCGCAGTTGCGACCGGCGACGGGCGCTCCTCAGCCCGGCGCGGTCTCGAGACCCGCGAGGCGATTGATGCCGCCGCGCTCGAGCTCTTCGCCCGGCGCGGGTACCACGCGACCTCGATGCGGGCGATCGCCGCGGCTGCCGAGGTCCGGCCGGCGGCGATCTACCACTGGTATGACGGCAAGGAGGCGATCCTGGTCGCGCTCCAGAACGACTTCATGGAGCGACTGACCGAGAAGGTGGAAGCGGCCGTCGCGGCCCACGAGGAGCCGGCGCTGAGGCTTGCCGCCGCCGTCCGTGAGCACGTCGTCTTTCACGGCCTGCACAGCCGCGCCGCGTTCGTCACCGACAGCGAGATCCGGGCACTGGGGGATGAGGCGCGCGCGGCGCTGGTCGCGCGCCGCGACGCCTACCAGGCGACGTTCAACACGATGATCCGCGACGGCATCCGCGACGGTTCGCTGCGCAGCTCCGAGGTCGGCGTCGCCACCTACGCGATCCTGCTGCAGTGCACCGGCGTCGCGCTCTGGTTCGATCCGGCCGGCCCGCTGCCGATCGAGGAGGTCGCCGCGGTGCACGTGGAGCTGGTGCTCGGCGCCCTGCGAGCGTCGCCGGCGGCGATCGAGGCGGCGCTTGGGCCGATCCCCAGGCAGCCGGAGGGGAGCCGGTAGGCGATGGAGCGGGTGAAGCCACCGGCGCTTGGAGAGCGGGCGACGATCGCCGTCGTCGCCCCGGCCAGCCCGCCGCAGACGCGCTCGGAGATCGAACAGGCGACCGCGTACTTCACCGAGCGCGGGCACGACGTCGTCTTCGGCCCCAACCACCGGCGCGTTCACGGCTACCTGGCCGGCACCGACGAGCAGCGAGCGGCCGACCTGCAGTGGGCGCTGAGCGAGCCGGGGATCGACATGGTTCACACCCTCTGCGGCGGCTACGGCACCGCCCGCCTCTACGAGCGGATCGACTGGGACTCGGTCGGCGACCCGCGCATCGTCTGCGGCTTCAGCGACATCACCGCGCTGCACCTGGCGCTCGCTGCCCATCACGGATGGGTCACCTTCTACGGCCCCAACTTCGTCCGCTTCACCCGCCGCAAGGATGAGCTGACGCCCGAGACCGAGGAGTGGTTCCATCGCGCCCTGCGCCCGGAGCCGCTCGGCCGCGTCTTCGAGGACCCCGACGATCCCTACGTGCTGACCGTCGCCGGCGGCGCCGTCGAGGCGCCGATCGTCGGCGGCTGCCTGACCCTGCTCTGCGCGAGCATCGGCACCCCCTACGAGGTCCAGACCGAGGGCTGCGTCGTGATGGCCGAGGAGCTCAACACCGAGCCGTATCTGGTCGACACCGCGCTCAACCACCTGGTCCGCGCGGGCAAGCTCGACGGGGCCGCCGGGTTCGTGTTCGGCACCGACGTCAATCTCAAGTACCAGACCGTGCCGGAGGGGCCGGAGTCGACGCTCTCGGTCGAGGAGATGCTCGACGAGCTGATCGCTCCGCTGGGGATCCCCGCGATCGCCAACGTGCCGACCGGCCACGGCAAGCACATGGCCACGCTTCCGCTGGGCGCCACCGTCCGTCTCGACGGTGACGCGAAGACCCTCGAGGTGATCGAGGCAGCGGTGGAACCAACACCAACGGGAGGAGAACCGGAATGAGGACGAGGGGCATGAAGGCAATGATCGGGATGGTCGCGCTGGCGGCGCTGGCGCTGGCGGCGATGCTGACCGCGGTCGCCCAGGGCCAGGATTCGACCACGGCCGAGTCGACGACGGCGGACGAGAGCTCGGTGCTGCGAATCGGCTGGGCGCAGGACCCGCAGACCCTGAACCCGTTCGTCGCCCTCGACGAGGAGAACTACAACGTCTGGTCTCTGAACTGGGATCTGCTCGTCAACTTCAGTCCCGAGGACCTCTCGCCGGCCCCCGGCATCGCCGAGAGCTGGGAGGTATCCGACGATCGCAAGACGGTCACCTTCAAGCTCGACCCCGACCGCAAGTGGTCCGACGGTGAGCCGATCACCTCCGAGGATGTCAAGTACTCGCTCGAGGTCCTCGGCGGTGAGGGCGATCTGTTCGCGGGCTACACCAGCAACGTGACCAAGGTCGAGACGCCCGACGACCAGACGGTGGTCGTGACGACGAAGCAGCCCGATGCACGGATCGTCGGCGGCCTCTTCATCTACATCCTGCCCGAGCACATCTGGGGCGAGGTCCCGGTCGACGAGCTGACCGGCTCCTACCAGCCCGAGCTACCGCTGGTCGGTAGTGGCCCCTACGTCACGACCGAGTTCAGCCGTGGCCGGATCATCCGCATGGAGCGCAACCCCGAGTGGCAGGGGCCGGAGCCCGGCTTCGACGAGGTCCAGTACATCAAGTACGGCAACCAGGACGCCGTCGAGCGGGCGCTGCGGCTCGGCGAGATCGACATGGTGGTCGAGGTTGATCCCTCGACCTTCGAGCGGATCCAGAGCGACCCCAACATCGAGGCGCTCTCGAGCCCGTCGCCCTCCTACACGGAGCTGGCGTTCAACCTCTGCCCCGAGGACCTCTGCCCCGACGCGGAGTTCAACCCGGCGGTCCAGGACGTGGCCGTCAGGCAGGCGCTCGCATACGCGGTCGACCGCGAGCGGGTGAACGCGATCAGCGCCCGGGGCACGGCGTTCCCGGGGTCGGGCATCCTGCCCTCGTTCTACGAGGCCTTCTACGAGGTACCCGAGCAGAACTACCCGTTCGAGCCCGAGACGGCGAAGCAGATTCTCGACGACGCCGGTTGGCAGGAGAACGGTGACGGCCCGCGGACCAAGGACGGCGAGGAGCTCTCGTTCGACCTCGCCGTGCGCTCGGAGTCGCCGACCAACATCCAGGCGGCAAAGCTCGTCGCCGAGATGGCGGGCGAGGTCGGGATCGAGTTCAACGTCGACGTGGTCAGCGTCGACAAGCTGACCGAGCTGACGATCCGCAAGGTCGACGGCAAGCCGGCGCCCGAGTTCGACACGTTCATCTGGGGCTGGGGTGGAGATCCCTACGATCCGAGCTTCCTGCTCAGCCTGCTGACCACCGACGAGATCGGAGGTCTCTCGGACGGCTTCTACTCGAACCCCGAGTACGACGCCCTCTACGAGCAGCAGGCGGGGGTCTTCGACACCGCTGAGCGCAAGGACCTGATCCAGCAGATGGTCGCGCTGACCCAGGAGGACGTCGCCTATCTGGTGCTCACCGAGGACCCGAACCTGCAGGCCTATCGGACCGACCGGGTCAGCGGCGTCGAGCCGTCCTGCCCGAGCGGCAACGGCGACCTGATCTGCGAGCAGGTCTCCTACGCGCCGCTGCTGGCGATCGAGCCGGCGAGCGGCAGCTCGAGCAGCGGCAGCGACGACGGCGGCGGCTCGGCCGGGGTGCTGATCGGGATCGCGGCGGTCGTCGTGATCGGCGGCGGCCTCCTCTTCTGGCGCTCGCGCAAGAAGAAGTCGGACGAGCCGCTGGAGATGGAGGAGTAGCGGACAGGCAGGCATCGCGGGGATCGGGAGGACACGGAGATGAGCGCCAGGTGGCTCGCGGGCAAGACGGCCGCGGCGCTGCTGACGCTCGTCTTCGTGATCATCTTCAACTTCTTCCTCTTCCGGGTGATGGGCGACCCGACCACCCAGCTCGCCCGCCTGCCCAACGCCTCGCCGGAGGAGATCGAGAAGCTGCGGTCCGACTACGGGATCGACAAGCCGCTCAGCGGCCAGTTCCTCGACTACGCCGGCGACACCGTGCGACTCGACTTCGGGGTCAGCCAGCGTTCCCGGGAGCCGGTCTGGGACGAGATCAAGGCTGCGCTGCCCTGGACCCTGCTATTGGTCGGCACCGGCACGCTGCTGGCGACGCTGATCGGTTCCTGGATGGGGGTGGTCGCCGCGACGCGGCGGGGCAAGAAGACCGATGACAGCCTGCTCGGCTTCAGCCTGCTCACCTACGCGGCGCCCGAGTACTGGATCGGGATCATCCTGATCCTGGTCTTCGCGGTGGCGATCCCGATCCTGCCGGCGGGCCAGCAGGTGACGCCGGGGGTCGAGTTCAGCAGCTGGATCTCGGAGGCGCTGAGCGTCGCCGAGCACATGATCCTGCCGGTCACGGCGATGACGCTGATGCTGCTCGGCCAGTACTTCCTGATCATGCGCTCCTCGATGGTCGACGTTCTCACCGAGGACTTCATCACGGTCAAGCGCGCGATCGGGCTCTCGCACGAGCGGGTGATCCGCCGCCACGCTGTGCCGAACGCGCTGCTGCCGCTGGTCACGCTCTCGGCGATCCAGTTCGGGGCCGTGGTCGGCGGCGCGATCACGATCGAGACCGTCTTCTCCTGGCCCGGACTCGGTGAGCTCAGCTTCAACGCGATCAACGACAAGGACTTCCCGGTGCTCGCCGGGACCTTTCTCGTCTTCAGCGCCGGGGTGATCCTCGCCAACCTGGCGGCCGACATCCTCTACTTCTTCCTCGATCCGCGGGTGCAGGCCCGATGAGCGTGACCAGCGCCAGCGCCGAGGTCGCGACCGCCGCGCTCGCCGGCGAGGGTCTCGACGAGCACAGCATCCGCTACAAGCTGCTCTACACCTGGCGCGGCCGCTTCGGGATCGGGGTCCTGGGCCTGTTCCTGTTCCTCGCGGTGTTCGGCAGCGTGCTCGCTCCCGACGACCCGAACGCCTCGACGCTCGACGTCCTCGCGCCGCCCAGCTTCGCCCACCCGCTCGGGACGACCGAGCAGGGGGCCGATGTGTTCTCGCAGCTGCTCGTCGGGGCCCGGGTCTCGATCGTCGTCGGCTTCGCGGCGGCGTTCATCTCGGCCGTGCTCGGCTCGGCCGTCGGCCTCGCCGGCGGCTACTACGGCGGCTGGACCGATCGCCTGCTCGACGGCCTCGAGAACTGGTTCCTGGTGATCCCGACGCTGCCGCTGATGATCGTCCTCGCACGGCTGCTCGATCCTTCGCTGACGGTGCTGATCCTCGTCATCGGGCTGACCTCGTGGGCCGGCACCGGCCGGATCGTCAGGGCCCAGGTCTTCACCCTGCGCGAGCGCGCCTTCGTCGAGCGGGCCCGGGCGCTCGGAGCCAAGGACAGCTACATCATCCGCACCCACATCCTGCCCAACACGATGCCGCTGATCTTCGCCAACACGGTGCTGATCGTCGCGGTCGCGATCCTCTCGGAGGCTGCGCTCGCCTTCCTCGGGCTCGGCGACCCGACCCGGATCTCGTGGGGGACGATGCTCGAGAACGCATTCAGCTCCGGGGCGCCGAGCGCCGGCGCCTGGTGGTACGTGATCCCACCGGGGCTCTGCATCACGCTGCTCGTGCTCGCCGTCTCGCTGCTCGGCTACCTGTTCGAGGAGCACGTCAACCCACGACTTCGGGAGGCGGGCCCTTGAGCGCCCTGATCGAGGTCAGCGACCTGCGCGTCACCTACGGTGTTCAGCCGATCGTCGACGGCGTCGACCTGACGATCGAGCGGGGCGAGGCGCTCGGCCTGGCCGGCGAGTCGGGCTGCGGCAAGACGACGACCGCGCTGGCGCTGATGAAGCTGCTCCCCGCGAGCCTCAAGCAGTCCGGGGAGATCCTGCTCCACCCGCCGAACTCCGACGAGCCGATCAACGTCCACAAGCGAACCGAGGCGGGAATGCGGATGATCCGCTGGCGCCACATCTCGCTGATCTTCCAGGGGGCGATGAACTCACTCGACCCGGTGCAGAGGGTCGACGACCAGATCGCCGAAGCGATCCGACTGCATGCCAAGGGGGGCAGCTCGGAGGCGGTGCGGGCCCGGATCGACGAGTTGCTCGCCACCGTCGGGCTCACCTCGGCGCTCGGCCATCGCTACCCGCACGAGCTCTCCGGCGGCCAGCGCCAGCGGGTGATGATCGCCCTCGCGCTGGCCTGCAACCCCTCGCTGGTGATCGCCGACGAGCCGACCACCGCGCTCGACGTCGTCATGCAGGCGCAGGTCCTGAGGCTGCTCGAGCGCCTTCGGGAGGAGCTGGGGCTCGCCCTGATCCTGATCTCCCACGACCTCGGCGTGTTGGCCGAGACCTGCGATCGGATCGCGATCATGTACGCGGGCCGGATCGTCGAGAGCGGCCCGGTCGCCACCGTCTTCGAGGATCCCCAGCACCCCTACACGCGGCGCCTGCTCGACTCGCTGCCGGTGATCGGCGGCGAGCGCGGCGTCGCCCCACCGATCCTCGGTCAACCCCCCGACCCCGGCGACCCCCCGGGCGGCTGCGCCTTTCACCCGCGCTGTCCCTACGCGAAGGAGCGGTGCTCGAGCGAGGAGCCCGAGCTGCGGGAGCTGTCGCCACGCCACCTCTCGGCCTGCCACTTCGCGCCCTGGAGCGAGTGGCCCGCGGTCCCCACGCCGGTGGTGGCGACCGATGTCGCGGTCGAGGAAGGCGGGCCGGGATGAGCGCGCCGCTGCTGGAGGTCGCCGACCTCGAGGTCCAGTTCCGGGCTCGCCGCAAGCTCGCGCGTGCCGTCGACGGCGTCTCGCTGAGCTGGCAGCGGGGCGAGATCCTCGGGGTGGTCGGTGAGTCCGGCTGCGGCAAGTCGACCCTTGCGCGGGCGATGCTCGGCCTGCAGGCTACGGCGGCCGGCACCCTTGCGCTCGACGGTGAGCCGGTCGAGGGGAAGGCGCGGTTGCCGGAGCTGCGCCGCAAGGTTCAGATGATCTTTCAGGACCCCTACCAGACGCTGAACCCGCGCCAGCGCGTGCGGACGATCGTCACCGAGCCGCTGGTCGTTCAGGGGGTGGCCGCCGGCGAGCACGAGGAGCGGGTCGACAGGGCCCTAGGCGAGGTCGGGATCGACCCCGCCCGCTTCGCCGAGCGCTACCCGCACCAGCTCTCCGGCGGGCAGCGCCAGCGGGTCGCGATCGCCGCCGCACTCGTGCTCGAGCCCGAGGGCCTGATCTGCGACGAGCCCGTCTCGATGCTCGACACGTCGGTCCGCGCCCAGATCCTCAACGTGCTGGTCGCGCTCCAGCGCAGTCGCGGCCTGGCCCTGATCTTCATCACCCACGACCTCAGCCTCGCCTGGTCGCTCTGCGATCGGATCGCGGTCATGTACCTCGGCCGCGTCGTCGAGCAGGGCCCCGCGGTCGAGGTGATCGAGCGTCCGCGCCATCCCTACACGCAGGCGCTCGTCGCTGCGATCCCCGTGCCGACCGCCGGCGGTGGGGGAGATCGCGAGCTGCTCGAGGGAGAGCTGCCCGACGCGACGGACGTTCCAAGCGGCTGCCGCTTCCACCCACGCTGCCCGCGTCGCTTCGCGCCCTGCGATCAGGTAGACCCGGGTCTCGTCGAGGTGGGTTCGACCGGCCACCTCTCCGCCTGCCTGCTGCACGACCCCGCTCACTCGCGGCCCGCCGAGCCCTCAGCGCATGGCTGAGCCGCGGTGGAGGGAGCTGGCGGGCCCGGTCGGGAGCATCGAGCCGGGCCGGCGCAACGCGATCACCGACGTGCCCGGAATCGGCGTCGGCCACTCCCAGGCCGAGAGCGGTGAGCGGACCGGCGTCACCGTCGTCATCCCGCGCAAGCTGCCGGCGGCCGCGGGGGTGGCGACCGTCAACGGCGTCGGCGAGCTGACCGCGAAGCTCGAGATCGACGAGCGCGGCCTGATCGAGACGCCGGTCTACCTCTGCGGCTCGCACGCCGTCGGCACGGTTCTCCAGGCGGCGATCTCGGCCTCCGGACGGGGCCCGGAGCGGATCGTGCTGCCGGTCGTCGGCGAGTGCGACGACGGCGATCTGGCCGACTCGCGCACCGTGGCCGCCGCCGATGTCGAGCGGGCGCTGGCCGCCGCCGGCGAGTCGGTTGCGGAGGGCACGGTCGGGGCGGGCACCGGGATGAGCCTGTTCGACTTCCCGGGCGGCATCGGCACCGCCTCCCGCCGGGTCGGCGAGCACCACGTCGGGGTCCTGCTGCTCTGCAACTTCGGCGACCGCGCCTACCTCGACCTGCTCGGCCACTCGCTGCCGCCCGCCTCGCGCCCGAGCGCCACCCACGGGTCGTGCATCGCGGTCTGCGCCACCGATGCGCCGCTCGATGCCCAGCAGCTGCGTCGTCTCGCACTGCGGCCGCTGCTCGGCCTCGCCCGCACCGGCTCCTACGGCGGCGAGGGCTCGGGGGAGATCGGGATCGCCTTCAGCGTCGCCGAGGGCGGCCCGCCGCCGCCATACGAGGAGCTCAATCCCTACTTCTCCGCGGCGTTCGAGTCGGCCCACGAGGCTGTCTACAACTGCCTGCTGGCGGCGCGGCCGGCGCAGCGACTCGACGGCAGCACCCAGGACGCGTTCCCGGTCGATCTGGTCGCGCGCCTGGCGCGGGAGCGGCGGTCGGCGGGGCAGTCGCTTGAGTGAGTCGGCGCTGCGGGATGAGGTGATCGCCCTCGCGCGCGACCTGATCCGGATCGACACCTCGAACCCGCCGGGTCGCGAGACCGAGGCCGCCGAGCTGCTCGCCGGCTATCTGCGCGGCGCCGGCCTCGAGCCTGAGCTCGTCGGGCCCGACCCCGAGCGGCTCAACCTGGTGGCGCGGATCCCGGGCACCGGCGAGGGTCCCTCGATCATGTTGATGGGCCATACCGATGTCGTCCCCGCGCCCACCGCCGACTGGACGGTGCCGCCTTTCGAGGCGCGGCTGCGCGACGGGGAGCTGGTCGGACGCGGTGCCGTCGACATGAAGAACGAGCTCGCCGCGCGCGCCGTCGCCGTCGCCGCTTTCGCGCGCAGTGGCGAGCGTCCTGCGGGGGACATCGTCCTGCTGGCCGAGTCCGATGAGGAGCGCAACACGGCCGACGTCGGCATGTCCTGGCTGGTCCGCGAGCGCCCCGAGCTGGTCCGTTGCGACTACGCGCTGAACGAGGGTGGGGGAGAGCTGCTGGAGCTCTCCGACGGGCGCCGGCTGGTCACCGTCGCGGTCGGCGAGAAGCGCGTCACCTCGCTGCGGCTGCGGGTCTTCGGCCGGGCCGGGCACGCGTCGCTGCCGGGCCAGGCGGACAACCCGGTGGCCGACGCCGCCGCGGCGGCCGGCAGGCTGCTGGACGCCGTCGCGCCCGTCGAGGTGGTGCCCGCCGTCTCGCGCGCGCTCGAGGCGCTCGGCGCCCCCTCGCCCGAGGAACCCGGCTTCCGGACGTGGGCGGCGGGCCTGCATCCGCTGCTCGGGGACCTGCTGCCGGCGATCGTCAGGATGACGTTGACCCCGACCGGGCTGCACACCTACGAGCCCGCCAATGTGATCCCCCCGTTCGTCGATCTGATCTGCGACTGTCGGGCCGTCCCCGGCCAGGGCATCGAGGAGATCGAGGCCCACGTCGAGGCGGCGCTGGGCGACGCGATCAGCTACGAGCTCGAGCTGCTGGAGCCGCTCGAAGGGGGCACCGAGTCACCGACGGGCACCGCGCTGTACGAGGCGATCGAGGGCTATGTGGGCGAGCGCCTGCCGGGCGCGGAGCTGCTGCCGGTGATCTCGACCGGCTTCAACGACTCGCACTGGGTGCGGCGCGCCTTCGATACGGCCGCCTATGGGTTCGCTCCCGTGTTCGCGACCGATCCGGTCCGCTACGCGCGGGCCATGCACGGGGCCGATGAGGCGATCGCGCTCGACGACCTGGCCGAGATCGCCGAGTTCAGCCTCTACGCGCTGCGGGCGGTCAGCCGGCGGGCGCTCGCCTAGCAGCGCCGCGCCCGCCTGCACGGGAGCTTGCGTGTCCGCCCAATTCCGCTCTGCAATGGGCGAAACAGTGCAGTCGAGGAGGACGGCGTCGCCTGCCGAAAGGAGTTGACCGTTACGCTTCTCTGCGATGTCTGCCCGGGCCCGACGACGGCGGCGGAGCTCCCATGGCTCCGCCAGCCACAAGCTTTTCCTCGCATCCGCGGTGCTTCTCGCCTTCGTCGGCATCGGCCTTGCCGGGGCTGCCCTGTGGGTCCTCGACGTCGCCGCGGACGCGCCGCCGATCGACACCCTGAGGCCCGCTGACGACGGCGCCAACTCGGAGGTCTTCGACGCCTCCGGCAAGAGCCTCGGCTTCGTCCAGAGCGATGTCCTTCGCGAGCCGGTCAAGCTGAGCAAGGTCCCAGACAGCCTCCGGCAGGCGACGATCGCGATCGAGGACGAGAACTTCTACGAGCACGGCGGCGTCGACTACGTGGCGATCGCCCGCGCCGGACTCGAGAACCTCGAGGCGGGCGAGGTCCGCCAGGGCGCCTCGACGATCACCCAGCAGCTCGTCCGCAACCTCTACATCGACGATCCCGAGGACACGATCGAGCGCAAGATCGTCGAGGCCGAGATGGCGCTCGAGTACGAGAACGAGTACAGCAAGGACGAGATCCTCGAGAGCTACCTGAATACGGCCGCCTACGGCACCAACGACGGTCGCTCGGCGATCGGCGTCGAGGCCGCCTCCCAGGTCTTCTTCGACAAGCACGTCGAGGACATCGGCGTGCGCGAGGCGGCGCTGCTCGCCGGCCTGCCCCAGGCGCCGACCGACTACAACCCGTTCCTCAACCCCGATGGGGCGATCGAGCGCCGCAACCTGGTGATCGACGCGATGGCCAGGCAGGGCTACTTGACCGAGGAGAAGGCCGCGAAGCTGAAGGCCGCCGGGCTCGGGCTCCAGCGTGGGCTGCGCTACGAGCAGCGCGAGGAGCAGTTCTTCTTCGACTTCGTGCAGCAGGAGCTGATCGACCGCTACGGGTTGAGGGCCGTCCGCAAGGGAGGTCTCAAGGTCTATACGACGCTCGAGCCGGACCTGCAGGCGGCCGCCCAGCAGGCGATCGCCGCCCATCCGATCACCGGCGCTGCCTCGGCGCTCGTCTCGACCAGGACCGACACCGGCGAGATCCTCGCGATGGCGTCCTCGACCAGCTACGACTCGAGCCAGTTCAACCTCGCCGCGCAGGGCGAGCGCCAGCCGGGGTCCTCGTTCAAGCCGTTCGTACTGACCACCGCCGTCGACGAGGGCATCGACCCGGACGCGACCTCCTACCCGGCGCCGTCGACGATCACCCTGAACCCCGATCAGTACACGTCGTGGACGGTCAGCGGCGGCGGCGGCGCATCGATGAGCATCAGGCAGGCGACCGCGAACTCGATCAACACCGTCTATGCCCAGCTCGGGATCGACGTCGGCCCCGAGGACTTCACCGAGATGGCGCGCAAGCTCGGCATCACCTCCGAGCTCGACGGCTACTACGCCGAGGCGCTCGGAGGTACGACGAAGTGCTGCACGGTGCTCGAGATGTCGAACGCCTACGCGACGATCGCCAACGGCGGCGTCCACCACGACCCCTCCGCGGTCCGCCGGGTCGTCTTCCCCGACGGCGAGGTCGACAAGCCCGAGGATCTGACCGGCGAGCGGGTGATCAGCGACGGCGTCGCCTACGAGGTCGCCGACGTGATGAAGGGGACGCTCGATTACGGCACCGCGGTCGGCAACGACATCTCCTGCCCCGCGGCGGGCAAGACCGGCACCACCGAGCTGCAGTCCGACGCCTGGTTCGTCGGCTACACGCCCGAGGTCTCGACCGCCGTCTGGACCGGAAACCCGGACGCGCGCTCGCCGCTGCCGGGCTACGGCGCCTCGCTCTCGGCCCCGATCTGGCGCGACTACATGGTGGTCGCCGCGAGCGAGCCGTGTGACGACTTCCCGCAGCCGCAGAACCCCGTCGATCTGGCGCCCTTCTACAGCGATTACACGACCGGCTCCTCGGAGTTCGACAAGAAGGGCAACCGGACCGACAGCACGACCACCGACCCGACCACCACCGACCCGGCCGCCGCCGCGCCCGGCACCGACGCCGACGGCGACGGCTACCCCGACGGCGCCTACGCGCCCGGCGTCGAAGCTCCGTCGGGCGACAAGAAGAAGTAGCTCCCGCTCAGGCCCTCGAGCGCCGCTCGCCGGCCGCCCGATCGAGGCCGCGGAGCACCTCGACGGTCGCCTCCCAGCCCATGCACTCGTCGGTCACCGACTGCCCGTAGGTGAGTTCGCCGCCGAGGTCCTGGCGACCGCCGACGAGGAACGACTCGAGCATCGCGCCGACGATCGCGCCGTTGCCGGCGGCGATCTGGGCGCCGACCTCGGCGGCCACCGCGGGCTGGCGCTCGTGGTCCTTGCCGCTGTTGTCGTGGGAGGCGTCGACGATCACCCGCTCCGGCAGCCCGACCGCCCGCAGTCGCTCGAGCGTTCCCTCGATCGAGGCCGCGTCGTAGTTGCTGGCCCCGCTGCCGCCGCGGAGGATGATGTGGCAGTCGGCGTTGCCGGCGGTGTGCAGGATCGCCGAGGTGCCCGAGAGGTCGACGCCGGCGAACGAGTGCTGCGCCGCGGCCGCGCGAACGGCGTCGACCGCGACGCCGATGTCGCCGTCGGTCCGGTTCTTGAAGCCGACCGGCATCGACAGGCCCGACGCCAGCTGGCGATGGGTCTGGCTCTCCGTCGTCCGGGCGCCGATCGCACCCCAGGCGACGGTGTCGGCGATGTACTGCGGCGTGATCGGATCGAGGAACTCGCAGCCGACCGGCAGGCCCAGATCGAGCACCTGCAGCAACAGCTCTCGCGCCATCCGCAGACCGCTGTTGACGTCGCCCGAGCCGTCCAGGTGGGGGTCGTTGATCAGCCCCTTCCAGCCGGTCGTCGTGCGCGGCTTCTCGAAGTAGACACGCATCACGACCAGCAGCTCCGGGAGGTCACTCGCCAGCGCCGCCAGCCGCCGCGCGTAGTCGTGCGCGGCGCTCACGTCGTGCACGCTGCAGGGCCCGACGACGACCAGCAGCCGCGGGTCCTCGCGGTCGAGGATCCGCGTGATCTCGGCCCGGCTGCGGGTCACGTCGGCCGCGCGCTCGGGCGGAAGCGGGTGCTCGTGGAGCAGCAGCGCCGGCGTCGCCAGCGGCACGACCTGCTCGATGCGCCGGTCGCGGACGGACTGCGTCGCGCTGAGGGAGTTCGTGCTCATGGTTGAAGGTTGGCATCCCGGCGCCCTCGGGTGCGGCGGCGTCGAGCTGCTGAGAGCGAGCCGTCGCCCGCGGCGGCACGTCGGGGCCGCGCTCAGGCGAGGCGCCGGCTGACCCGGACCTCGGTTCCGTGCCGGGGAGCGAGCGTGATTCCGCGCAGCACCACCGGGTCGGTCCGGGGCCGGATTGCCTCGAGCTCGACCGACTCGGTCGCCTTTCGCAGGACCTCGGCCATCTCCGCCTGGGCGAGCGGTGCGCCGATGCAGCGGCGGATGCCGCCGCCGAACGGCAGCCAGGCATAGGACTCGACGCCGTCGCCGAGGAAGCGCTCGGGTCGGAAGCGGTCGGGCTCCGGATAGAGGTCGGGGCGGTAGTGGACCAGCAGGATCCCCGGGTAGACCCTGATCCCGGCGGGCAACTCGAACCCGCAGACCGATCGCGGGGCGGCCAGCGTCCGCTCGGCAGCGTCGATCACCGGCCTGACCCGCAGCGTCTCGGAGACAACGGCCTCGAGGTAGGCGTCATCGCCGCCGGCGAGCTCGTCCCGCAGCCGCGCGAGGACCTCCGGGTTGTGGGTCAACAGGTCGAAGGCGAACGCCAGAGCCGTCGCCGTCGTCTCGTGACCGGCCGCCAGCAGCGTGATCAGCTCGTCCCGCAGCTCGACATCGGTCATCGGCCGACCCTGCTCGTCGCGCGCCCTGAGCAGCAGCGAGAGCACGTCGGAGCGGGAGTCGAGGTCGGGAGCCTGCCGGCGGCGCTCGATCTCCTCGTAGAGCAGTCGATCGGCGGCCCGCAGGCGCCGGTCGAGGCGCCCTCCGGGACTCCAGCGGCCGAGGTCGGCGCGCAGCGGGCCCGGGAGCAGGAAGACCGAGCCCATGTCGAGCAGCGACAGCAGCGCCGCCCGCAGCGCCCGCACGCGCTCCGGCTCATGGACGCCGAACACGGCTCGGCAGATCACCTCGAAGGTCAGGCGCCGCATGCGCTCGCGCATCGGGAAGCTCTCGCCGACCCGCCAGCCGCCGATCTCCTCCTCGGCGACCGCCGCGATCACGCTGCGGAACTCCTTCACCGAGTTGCCGCTGAACGGCGGCAGCAGCAGCCGCCGGTGGCGCAGATGCTTCTCGCCGTCGAGGGTCAGCAGCGAGTTGTGGCCGAGGATCGCGGCGAGCGGCGCGTTCGCCTCGCCGGCGAGCAGGTCCGACTGATCGCCGGTGAACATCGCCTTGATCTCCTCGGGGTCGGCGACGTAGACGCCGGTGCCGAAGCGCAGGATCCTGAGCGTGAACGCGTCCCCGTAGCGGCGGTGCCAGCCGAGCAGCGTCTCGACCGGGCGGCGGACGAGCCGGGCGGTTGTCGTGGCGGCGGGGCCGCGGGGCCCGGGCGGCAGAGCCACCGCGACCTACTCCCGAGCGGTCGGCGAGGGGATCCAGGCGGCCGGGAAGGCCCCGGCCGGCATCGAGGCCTCATAGCCCTCGAACCAGCGCCGGGCCAGCCGCTCCGCCGCCCCGCCCTCGACGAGCGGGCTGACGTCGCCGATGTTGAGCAGCACCCGGAGCGTCGAGGCGATCTGTAGGTCGGCGGCGTTCGGCTGCTCGCCGTCGAGCACCCCCCGCTCGATCAGATCCTCCACGTGCCGGATCTTCGCGGGCAGCCCCGCGAGATCGTCGGCGATCAGCGCGCAGCTGATGCCGTGGTAGCGCCAGGCACCGCGGATGAAGCGGATTGCGTGGTCGGTCCCGGCCGGGTCGAGCGGCTCGCCGGTGAGCAGGGCGCCGAGCAGCTCGGGCCGGAAGTGCAGCGCGCCCCAGGCGAGGTGGCGGCCGAGCGGCTGCAGCTCCGCATCGCCCCAGCGGTCCGCCTCCCGGACGGCCTCGGTCGGATAGAGCGGCGGGTCCGGCCGCAGCTGTTCGAGCCGCTCGAAGATCGCCCGCGACCCGTGCACCGGCTCCTCACCGACCAAGAGCCCCGGCACCGTCTGCTTCCCCTCGCCGTAGAGCTCCTCCATCGTCTCGTTGTGCGGCCCGGGCGCCAACTCGACCAGCTCGTAGTCGAGCCCCTTCACCTCGAGCGCCCGGATCGCGGCCCGGGAGGGGTGCGAGAAGCGAAGCACGTGCAGGGTCAGCTTCTCGCTCATGGGCGTAGCCATATCGGCACCCTACCCGGACCCCGGTGGCGGCCGGCGGCCGGCGGCCCAGCCGTGCTTCAGCGGGCCTTGATCCTGTCGAGCGGCACGCCGAGCTTGTTCTTGTCGACGCTGCCCTCGATCCCGCGGACGCTGCCGGTGCTCGTGAACTGCCAGACCGACCAGCCGCGGCCGGCCCAGTTGGCGGCGGGGACGAGTGGGCTGCGGACGCCGAAGTTCGCCACCCAGAGGCGGTATCCGCGCCGCGCGAAGCGCAGCGTGTCCCCGGTCGCCGACCAGCTCGTGGCGTTCGTGTAGATCATCGGCCTGACGCCGAGCTTGCGCTCGACCCGCTCGAGCCAGGTCCGGATCCAGAGCCGCAGACGCTCGGCGTTGAGCCTCGTGAACGGCGACTCGACATCGAGGACCGGCCGCAGGTCGAAGGCGCCGGCCTCCACGACGGCACGGCTGAAGACGCGAGCCTCCCGGCGGGCGTCGTCCTTCGCCAGCTTGCGCGTCCGGCCGGAGGCGAAGGCCCGGTGGTAGGGGCCGACCGGCAGCCCGGCCGCCACCGCGCCGGCCAGGTTGCGCGCGTAGAAGTTGTCGGCGCCGCAGCGCCCCCGGCGCACCAGGCAGTCATCGCCGCTGCCCCGGCTCGCCTGGGCGAAGACGAAGCTGACCTTCGTCCCGGCCACGGCCGGCCAGTCGATCCCGCCCTGAAAGCGCGAGACGTCGATCCCGCGCGGGAGCCCGGCCGCGGCGGCAGCCGGCAGGGCCGCGAGGGCCGCGAGGCCGACCGCCACGGCGCCCGCGATCACAGCCACTCTTGTGCGCCGCCGCGCACCCGAGGGGCGCTGCCCGCTGCTGATCTCCCCGACCATCACCGCAAGTCTGGCAGAGGCCCTGCCCGGCCCGAGCGCGCTCCCAACCCTCAAGACCCCGCTCGAGTGAACCCTTCGGGGCCCTCCCGCACCCCGGACCGTTCACTCGCCGGGCTGGACCCTCGCCCCACCCCTTCGAGTGAACCGTTGGGTGGCCGCCGGTACCCCGAACCGTTCACCCGCGGGCCGTAGCATCACCGGCCTTGGCACGAAACGTGGCGCCAATCGAGAGGACGGCCCGGGGGCTGGAGATCCTCGCCCGCGCAAGGGCGGTGCCGGAGGGCTTCGTGACCAGCTATCGCGACCTCAGTCCCGCCGCCCCGAGGCTCGCGGGGGCCGTGCTCGCCGCCTGCCACGACCCCTCGGTGCCCTGGCATCGGGTCGTTCGTGCCGACGGCTCGCTCGCCCAGGGCGCCCGCCAGCGGCGCCTGCTCGAGGCCGAGGGGGTGCCGTTCCAGCGCTCGCGGGTCGACATGGCGGAGGCGCACCTGCCGGGCGAGGCACTCGAGAGCGGCAACTCCTGAGGCCGGTCGCTCAGCCGGCGACGCGGGCCTCGATCACCGTCACCCGCTCGGCGCCCGGGCCCGATCCACCCTCTGTTCCCGGGTGCAGCGTGGCCGCGTCGAAGCCCGCGGCGGCGAGCGCCGCCTCGGCCTGATCGGCATCCGCGTAGGGGAAGTGAACGCGGCCGCGGACGAACGCCCCGAGCAGCGCCCCGAACGCCCGCTGGACGCCGCCGGCGTTGCCGCTCTGCAGGAAGAGATCCGAGAGGTAGATGCCGCCGCGGAAGTCCCCGAGCGTCGTCGCGATCCGCGCCCAGAGCCCGTCCACCTGAGCGCGCGGGAAGTAGTTGATCAGGCCCTCGCTGATCACCGCCAGGCCACGCTCGCGGTCGAGTCCGGCGGCGAGCGAGGCGAGGCTGGTCGGGCCATCGTCGGCGAGGGCGTCGAAGTCGGCGACCCGGTGGCCGCCACCGGCCTTCGCCAGCGCCGCTCGCTTCCTCGCCGCCATCACCGGCAGGTCGCCCTCGACATAGGTCAGATCGGGATGCCGGGCGCTGAACGTCAGCCCGCGCGGCGACATGCCCGCCGCGATCTCGATCACCTGACCGACGTTCCCGTCCTCGATCGCGGCCTCCAGCAGTGCATCGATCAGCCGGTGGCGGGCGAGCAGAAAGCCCTCGAGCGTGTCGCCCCCGAGCGTCCTGGAGAGCGCCATCAGCGGCTGCAGCGACTCGAACAGCACGCGGCCCCGGCGGGTGCCGAGCGCATCGTGACCGAGCCCGTTTCGCCGCCAGACCTCTCCGGTGTAGTGGGCGGTCGGGCTGATCGCGTCCGAGTCGCGAGAGAAGCCGAATCGCATCGCGGCCCCGACCCTACCCGGGTCTCGCGCCGCGATCCAGGGCGCCGCTGCAGGCCCGCTTGCAGTTTCGCGCTGCCGCCGCCTGGGTCCGTTCAATCCAGGCGATGAGCGAGCCCCTCCTCCTCGCGGCGCTGACGGCCGCCGTGCTGGCCCTGATCAGGGTTGCCGTAGCGCACGCCCGCTACCGGGCGATCTACCGCTACGACGACGAGGACCTGACCGCGGCGCGTCGCGATGCCGCGCGTCGCAGTCGTGGCGTCCGCGGCGGCAAGGCGGCGGAGCAGCTGGCGCCGCTGAGCCCCGTCTTCGGCGAGCGCTTCGACCCCGGCGATGCCCGCTTCCTCGGAGCCCCGGTCGATTTCGTCGTCTTCGACGGGCTCGCGAACGGCGAGCTGCGCGAGGTCGTCCTGGTCGAGATCAAGACCGGATCCGGCCGGCTGAACGCGAACGAGCGCGCCGTTCGCGCGGCGATCGCCGACGGCCGCGTCGGCTACGAGCTGCTGCGCCTTTGAGCGGGCTCAGCTTGCGAGCGGCTGCCGCAGCTGGATCCATAGCGCCCGGGCTCGGGCGAGGATCTCGCCGTCGCGGTCGAGCACCGCCGAGGCCGAGTGCAGCTTGCGGCCCTCGACCTCGAGCGGCCAGGAGACGGCGACGAGCGGCTCGCCGGTGGGCACGGGCGCGAGCTGCTCAGCCGTCAACCGGCCGAGCAGCACCGGCGCATACGCCCAGTACGGCGGCACGTAGGAGGGGCAGTCGAGCGTGGCCCAGACGAGGCCCGGGCCGGCGTTGCCGTCCGCCTCCGCGAGCGCCGGGTCGATCGTGAAGGAGTCGGCGAAGGCCTCGCGACCGTCCGGCCCCGGCTCGAGCGGCCCGACGAAGATCTCGAGGCCGTCCGGGTGCTCGGGACCGCAGACGAAGCAGCCCGGGTAGGTGTGGTCGGCGCCGCGGAAGGGCGAGTCGGCCGAGGCCGCTGCCGCCTCCTCGACCGACGGGCGGACCGGTGGGCGGATGCCGTCCAGCGCCGTCGCCGGCCGGGCCTCGGCGAGCAGCTCGCCGTCGTCGCCTGTGGCCGTGTAGCCGTCGCCGTCGGCCTCGATCAGGATCTGCCGGTCGAGCGGGATCGGCTTGCGCAGCGTCACCTCCGCGGCGCCGTCGATCCCGGCGGCGAAGCTGCCGCAGCTGAAGCCGCCGTTGGCCCACCCGGGCGGCCCGCAGTAGCGCGGCGCGATCGCGAGCGTGCGGGCCTCGGACACCGGCGAATCACAGCAGATCAACGCGCGCGCGGGGCGGCGTCAGGGCTTACAGGCGTCGATCACCCAGCGGTGCTCGGAGATCTTGTAGACCCCAAACCCCTTGCAGCCCTTGCCGGCCTGGGGCCCGTGCATCATGTCGCCGAACCACTTGCACTTGAAGTCGCCGCTGCCCTGTTCGTCACAGGAGCCGGTGAAGCTCGGGTCGACCGGGTTCTGGGCGTTGAGGAGCCGGTCCCAGAGCTGCGCGCCCAGCGCCGACTTGCAGACGGTGAGCTTGAAGCGCTTCGCCTTCTTGCGCATCGTCGCCCGGGTCTCGCAGCTGTACTTCGGCGAGTCCCCGAATCGACCCTCCGAGCGCCACTTGCAGACGTAGGAGCCGTCGCTGCGGCCGCTGCAGTTGTAGGCGCCCGAGGTGATCCCGAACGGCGCCAGCTGGCTGACGAGCTTCGCCGGCTTGCCCGAGGTCGGCCGGTTGACCGACGAGAAGCTCGTCCAGCCGGTCGCGCAGGTCTTGCAGGCGCTCGATCCCGAGTAGCGCTCGACCCGCACGTAGCCGCCCTTCTGCACCCTGCTCGAGTGGCCGGAGCGCCAGCGCCTGGTCTGAGTGTCGATCCCGACCGCCTGCTGGCCGACCACCAGGTTGACGTAGAACGGGCCCTTGACCTTCTTCTTGACGCTGAGCACGCCGGTCTTGCGGATGTCGCAGTCCCGCGCGTGGGCGCTCTTCTTCTGCGTGCAGTTGAAGCCGCTCGAGGCCGAGACCCGGGCGGTCGTATCGAGCGGCTTGCCGAATGCCTTCGTCGACTTCTTCGTCTTCGCGAAGACGACCTCGGTGCGCTGGAAGACGTTGTAGGGGAGGCGGTTGATCGCCGCCTGGGCGCGGGCGTCGACGACCAGCTGGTCGCCGGCCTTGAGCCGGCTGACCTTGGCCGAGTAGATCACCGTGCGCTTCGGCTTCGAGCCGTCGGCGACGACCGGCATCTTCTTCCGCGTCCTGCCGCCGCGCCAGACCTTCGACGGGCGGCCCTTGCCCCGGTAGCGAACCGTGCTCAGCTGGGCGAGGCCCTGGTGAATCCGCTTGTTGTCGTCGCTGGAGCCGACCACCACCTTCTCGTTGCTGCCGGCGGCCGGGTTGAAGGCCGTGACCAGCATGTTGACGCTGCAGGCGCCGCTCGGGCAGGGCAGGTTGGCTGGATCGTCGACCTTCATCCCGCTCCAGGGGATCGAGACGACGCAGTGGTGGTTGCGGACCGGGTGATCCTGGCGGCAGGTCAGCGTCTTCGTCTTGCTGATCGCCTTGGTCTGGCTGGAGCTGGTCGCGCTCGCCGATGGGGCCAGCACGAGCTGCGCCCGGATCGTCGGGTTGTACGCGTACATGTCGCCGATGCAGGGCTGGCCGCCGCCGGGGTGGCGCGGGTCGGGCTTCAGGCAGATCGTCACCTCGAAGTCGCCCGCCGCCTCGATCCGGTCCCCCGCCAGCAGCTCGCCGACCCGCTCCGATCCGAGGCTCATCACCGAGCGCGTCTCCTGCCAGGGCTGCTTGGTGATCGGCAGCAGCTTCACCCGCTCCGCCTTGCCGTACTCGGTCGAGGTCGTCCGAACCGATCCCGCGGCGGAGTCGGCGAAGGCGCCCAGCGCCAGCCACGCCGCCACGCTCAAAGCGACGACCGTCGCCCGCAGGCGACCGCTGATGGACGATTGCGCCCTCACCCCCTTCATTTCGGCGGCTCCCGCGGGACCTTGAGTCCCGAGTCGGTCGGTTCGACACCCGTGCCGGTCGACGCATCGGTCGCGCCTGCCATCATCTGCGCATGGAAATCAGGTGGGGAAGCCGTCTGCGGCGCTCGATCGGTCTCGCCGCAACGCTCGTCTGCGGTGCGAGCGCCTGCGCCCTCCCGGCCCCGGCCGGGGCGGCGTCCGGGATCGACCTCGGCTTCGCCGAACCGCGCTTCAACTCGAGCGACCCCGCGGTCCGCAGCGAGTGGATGAATCGTGCCGTCGACGTCGGCAGCCAGTGGGCGCGGGTCGGCATCGGCTGGGCTGGGATCGCACCGAGCCCACCTGTGGTCCCAACCGATCCGGGATCGCTGGAATACCGCTGGGCCGGCGCTGATGCCGCCGTCCGCGACGCCGCCGCGCGCGGGCAGCAGATCCTGATCACCGTCAGCAGCGCTCCCGGATGGGCCGAGGGACCGGGCCGCGACCCGGCGGCGGAGCCGGGTACCTGGCGACCCGAACCCGACGCGGTCCGGGCCTTTGCGACGGCGCTTGCGGTCCGCTACAGCGGCGAGTTCCCCGACCCGCTGAACGCGGGAGCCACGCTGCCGCGCGTCGCCGCGATGGAGGCCTGGAACGAGCCCAACCTCTCCTCCTTCTATGCGCCCCAGCTCGCGGGCGGCAAGCCGGTCAGCCCCGACAGCTACAGGCAGATGCTGAACGCCTTCTACGAGGGCGTCCATTCGGTCTCCCCGAGCGCCCAGGTCGTCGGCGGCGCGCTCGCACCGATCGGCAGCGACGGCGGCCGCAAGGGCAAGCCCCGGGTCGGCCCACTCGAGTTCCTGCGCGAGTTGCTGTGCTTGAAGGGGAAGGGACTGAAGCCGGTCGCCTGCCCGGTGCAGGCGAAGTTCGACGTCCTCAGCCACCACCCGATCAACGCCAATCGCCCGCCGCGCGCGAAGGCCGGTGCCGATGACGCCGGGATCGCCGAGATGGGGACGATCGTGAAGATGCTCCGCAAGGCCGAGTCGGCCGGAAACGTGCAGCCGGGCGGTCGACGCCCGGTCTGGAACACCGAGTTCTGGTGGCACTCCAACCCGCCGAAGACGGGCCGGCAGATTCCGTCGCTGAAGGAGCAGGCCGCCTACATCTCCGAGGCGCTCTACCTGAACTGGAAGGACAAGGTCGAGCTGGCGATGCTCTACCAGGTCGGAGACGACAGCTCGCGTCCGTTCCAGTCGGGCGTCTTCTTCGAGGACGGCAGCGCGAAGCAGTCGCGGACCGCGTTCCAGTTCCCGCTCGTCGGCGATCGCAAGTCGAGGAAGAAGGTGCTGATCTGGGGGCGCGCGCCGGTCGCCGGGACCGTCGCGATCCAGGTCAAGGCCGGCAAGCGCCGGTTCAAGACGGTTTCCAGGAGGCAGGTCGCTGCGGCGGAGGTGTTCAAGGCCACCACCAGGCTGAAGGGCAAGGGCAAGCTGCGGGCGAAGCTCGCCGGGCAGAAGAGCCTGACCTGGAAGCAGGGCAAGAAGTAGCTTTACCGGCCGCGGCCGGTCCGCCGCAGCCGGACCGCCGCTTCGGCCGGCGGCCGGCGGCCGTGAACGACATCGAAAGGGCGCAATCCGCGCGATCGCTTCAATCTGCATCCGCCACCGGCGGCTGACCTTTGCGGCCTGGCTGGTTGCGCTGGTCGTCTGCGTGGCCGCCGCCGCAAGCGCCGGCGAGGACTTCTCGACCAACTTCGAGCTTCCCGACTCCGACTCCCAGCAGGCCGTATCGCTGCTCGAGGAGCGTTTCCCGGCGCAGTCGGGCGACGGCGTCCAGGTCGTCCTGCGTGCGACCGACGGCCGCCTCTCGGATCCGGACGCATGCGGCGGGGTCGAGTCCGTGCTCGGGGCGATCGCCGCGGTCGGCGGCGTCGCCGGGATCGAATCGCCGCTGGACGAGGACTGCTCCTTCTCTCGCGCCGCGGTGGTCAGCGACGACGGCACGATCGCCCTCGCGACGGCCCAGCTCGAGCAGCGCTCGTTCGAGGTCAGCGACGAGACCGTCGACGAGTTGCTCGCCGCCGCCGAGAGCGCGCCAGGCGACGAGCTGCAGGTCGAGCTCGGCGGCGATGCGATCCGCAACAGCCAGCAGGGCGATCCGAGCACCGCTGAGCTCGTTGGGCTCTCGGCGGCGATCATCGTCCTGCTGATCACCTTCGGCTCGGTGGTCGCAATGGGCCTGCCGATCCTCACGGCGGTGATCGCCCTCGGCGTCGCCCTCAGCCTGGTCACGCTGCTCACGCACCTGGTCGACACGGCGGACTTCTCTCCACAGCTTGCGGCGATGATCGGCCTCGGCGTTGGGATCGACTACGCGCTGTTCGTGGTCACCCGGTTCCGCTCCGGCCTCCGCGCCGGGCTCGAGCCGGACGCGGCGGTCGAGGTCGCGATGGACACCGCCGGCCGCGCGGTCCTGTTCGCGGGGGCGACCGTCTGCGTCGCCCTGCTCGGCCTGTTCGCGATCGGCGTCGACTTCCTCTACGGGCCGGCGCTCGCCGCTTCGCTGACGGTGCTGGTGACGATGGCCGCCGCGCTCACCCTGCTGCCCGCCCTGCTGAGCAAGGTCGGCCGGCGAATCGACAGGCTGACCCTCCCCGGGGCCAAGGGGACGAGTGGGGAGGAGGGGCGCCTTTGGTCGCGCTGGAGCGCCGCGATCCAGCGGCATCCCTGGGCCGCGGCGCTCGGCTCGGCGGCGGTGCTCGTTGTGCTTGCGATCCCGGTCTTCTCGATCGAGATCGGCAACGCCGACGCCGGCACCGACGCCGCCGATACGACCACCCGTCAGGCCTACGATCTGCTCGCAGAGGGCTTCGGGGCCGGCTTCAACGGGCCGCTGCTGGTGGTCACCGATGTCGCCGGCTCCGAGCGGGGCGCCACCGCCGCGCTGGCGGGCGGCCTCGAGGAGGATCCCGGGGTCGCCGCGGTCGGCCGGCCACTCGCCAGCCCCTCAGGAGATACGAGGCTGATCACGGTCTACCCGGCCACCGGCCCGCAGGAGGTCGAGACGCGGGAGCTCGTCGACCGCCTGCGGGCGGAGGTGCTCGTCCCCTTCGACGAGCTCAGCGGTGCCGAGACGCACCTCGGCGGCGAGACCGCGATCACCAATGACTTCGCCACCTACATCGCCGGCAAGCTGCCGCTGTTCATCGGCGTCGTGATCATGCTCAGCGCCCTGCTCCTGCTGGTCGCCTTCCGTTCGCTGCTCGTCCCGGTCAAGGCGATCCTGATGAACGTGCTCAGCATCGCTGCCTCGTTCGGGGTCGTCGTCGCCGTCTTCCAGCTGGGCTGGGGAAACGAGCTGATCGGGATCTCGGAGACGGCCCCGATCGCGGCCTTCCTGCCGGTCTTCGTGTTCGCGATCGTCTTCGGGCTCTCGATGGACTACGAGGTCTTCCTGATGTCGCGCGTCCACGAGGAGTGGGAGCGGCGCGGGGACGCCTCGGGAGCGGTGATGCACGGCCTCGCGAGCACCGGCCGGGTGATCACCGCGGCGGCAGCGATCATGATCTGCGTGTTCGGCAGCTTCGCGCTCGGCGGTGATCTGATCATCAAGCTGTTCGGGGTCGCGCTCGCCACCGCGATCGCGATCGACGCATTCGTGATTCGCAGCCTGCTGGTGCCGGCGATCATGGAGCTGCTCGGGGAGCGGGCATGGTGGCTGCCCGACTGGCTCGACCGGCGCCTGCCGCGGGTGCGGATCGAGGGTGACTCGGAGCCGGCAGCCGGGGCCGCCGCCGCGCCCGGCGCCGAGCCGCAGGTCGAGGCGCCGGCTGCTGCCGAGGCCGAGCCGAGCGTCAGTCGCGCCGGGGCGCGCGAGTAGTAGGGGGCGCAGTGGTCAACGTCGACACGGTCAGCTTCCTGGTGATCGTGGCGACCGCGGCGCTGGCGGCCGTGATCGCCGGCGCCCTGCCGCGGCGGTTCGCCGTGCCCGTCGTCGTGCTCGAGATCCTCTTCGGAATCCTGATCGGGCCCGAGGTGCTCGACTTCGCCCAGTCGGATCAGTTCACCCAGTTCTTCTCCAACCTCGGCCTCGGCATGCTCTTCTTCTTCGCCGGCTATGAGATCGAGTTCCGGCTGATCCGCGGCCGGCCGATCCGCCTCGGCGGCCTCGGCTGGCTGCTCTCGTTGCTGATCGCCTACGGCCTGGCCGGCCTGTTCATCCTCGCCGGCGACCACGACGGCTTCATCTTCTTGGGCGCGGCGATGGCGACGACCGCGATCGGCACCCTGATCCCGATCCTCAGGGACGAGGGCGAGATGAAGACCCGCTTCGGCATCTTCCTGCTGGGCGCCGGGGCGGTCGGGGAGTTCGGGCCGATCCTGCTCGTGACCCTCTTCTTCTCGAGCAAGACGACGCTCGGCAGCGCCGCGATCCTGGTCGCCTTCGTGATCCTCGCCGTGCTGGCGGCGCTGCTCGCGGTGCGCTCGGTCGGCCGCAGCTGGAACCTGTTCGAGGGCTCGCTCGAGAGCAGCGGGCAGGTCGCGGTGCGGATGACAGTGCTGACGGTCTTCGCGCTCGTCGCGCTGGCGACCGAGCTCGGGCTCGACCTGCTGCTCGGCGGCTTCGTCGCCGGGGTGATCGTCAGCCTCACCCTGCGCGACCGCGAGGTCAGCCAGTTCGAGTCGAAGCTCGTCGCCATCGGCTACGGCTTTCTGATCCCGTTCTTCTTCGTCGTCACCGGCATCCAGTTCGACCTCGACGCGCTCCTCGACAGCCCGCTGCTGCTCGCCGGCGTGCCCGTCTTCATGCTCTGCTTCCTGCTCATCCGTGGCGCGCCGGCCCTGTTGCTGTACCGGGCCGAGCTCGACCGGCGGTCGCGGGCCGCGCTGGCCCTGTTCAGCGCCACCGAGCTGCCGCTGGTCGTCGCGATCACGACGATCGCCGTCGAACGCGGCGAGATGGGCGCCGGCACCGCCGCCTCGCTGGTCGGCGCCGCGGTGCTCTCGACCGCGCTGCTGCCGCTGATCGCGCTGCGCGTGCGGGCCGGGGCCGAGAAGACGTATCTGCCGTAAGAGGCTGCCCGGGGCGGCGCTCGGCAGCGAAAGCTACCCCTTTCGGGGTAGATTCGTGCCTGGACTTGACACGCTTGGTAAGTTTTCTATGTCGGTTCGCCAACACACGGCGGCCGATTCTTTTGTCCGTCGAGGCCCAACCCCGGTCTGAGCCTCCGGACAAGCAACGATCTGACCTAGTTCTGCCTGCGAAGGAGTGACCAGCACCGATATGCCGCCGACTGCCGAGATGCTTCTACCAACTGAGACCACCGAGCAGATCGCCGAGCGCACCTGCGCCCGCTGCGAGATGACCACGACTTGGATTCCGCGCAGCAAGCGCGAGAAGGTGCCGGCCAACTGGATCACCAAGAACGGCCAGGCCTACTGCCTCGCCTGCCGCCGCGAGCTCGCCGTCGATGACGCGCTGGCCGAGATGGGCGACGAGGGCGCCCCGGCCGCGCGCGCCAAGATCCGCAGCCAGGCCGTGGTCGAGTTCGAGATTCGCCGTGACCCCGATCGCCGCGACGGCGACATCGCGCGCGCGTCGCGCTGCTCGGTGATGGCCGTCAGCAAGGCGCGCAAGCGGCTCGGCATCAAGCGCTCCGTCTAGCGAGCGCCCGAGCAGAACCCTGAAGCGCCCGGCCCCGCCGGGCGCTTTGCTTTCCGGGGCCGCTCGGCGATACTGCGCCGATGCGGATCGCGATCGCAGGCGCCAGCGGCTCGATCGGCGCCCCCGCGGCCGAGGAGCTGGCGAGCCGCGGGCACGAGGTCAGGGCGCTGAGCCGGCGCTCGCCCGAGTACCCGATCGATCTCGAGACGGGCGCCGGCCTCCGGGAGGCGCTCGACGGCTGCGACACGCTGATCGACGCCAGCAACGACGGACCGTCCGAGAAGGCGGCGCGGGCGGTCCTGATCGACGGCGGCCGTCGGCTGCTGGACGCCGCCGCCGCGGCCGGGATCGGCCATCACGTCTGCATCTCGATCATCGGCATCGACCGCGTTCGCGAGGGCTATCCCTACTACCGGATCAAGCTCGAGCAGGAAGCCCTCGCGGAGGCCTCGGGAATCCCCTATTCGATCGTCCGCGCGACCCAGTTCCACACGCTGCTCGACATGCTCTTCTCGGCCACCTCGCGCTACCGCCTGCTGCTCGGCGGCGGCGCCAAGATCCAGTCGGTCGATCCGCGCGAGGTCGCGAAGGTGATCGCCGACCGCGCCGAGGGCGGCCCGATCGGCGGCCGCGAGACGGTCGCCGGCCCCGAGGTGCTCGAGCTGGGGGAGATGGCGAGGCGCTGGCGCCACGCCCGCGGCATCCGTGCCGCGGTCCTGCCGGCGCCGCTGCCGCCGAAGCTCGGCCGCCCGGTCCGCGCCGGTGCGCTCACCGACTCCGAGCCCGACCATCGCGGCACGATCGGCTGGAGCGCCTGGCTGGCGGAGCGCTATTGAGGGTTCCCCTTGGGTGCCCGCAAAGCCGAAGGAGCGCCCCGCGGACGGGACGCTCCTTCTTGAGTTCGCGGCTGTCGCGTTCGGCGGGCAGCGGCTAGTACTTCATGCGCGCGCCGACCAGATGGGTGCAGTCGGCCGCGGAGGTGGCGCTCGTCAGAGGACCGCCGACCTTCAGGGTTGGCTGGAAATGGATCTCGTTGTCGAATCCGCTCCCGCACTGCAGGGTGTTCGCGTACTTCGTCTTGAACGCGAGCCACTCGTACTTGTGGACCGGGATGTGGACCTTGAACTTCTCGACCGAGCCGGTGCCCGCGTAGCTGATCTTCGGGCCCTTGCGGGTGACCCGCGCCTTTGCGGTGACGTCGGAGCCGTTCACCTCGGCCAGCTGGATCCGCATCTTGCCGGGGCTCGACGCGACCAGCTTGATCTTCTTGATCACGCCGCTGCGGGGAGCGAAGGGGACCATGCCGGCATGGGGCGGGCTGTCGTAGTAGACCGGGACCCGCGTGCAGCTCTTGCCCGGCTGGGCGGGGCAGCTCTTCGGTGAGGCGACGGGGCTGACCGGGCTCGAGAGGTCGGCGCCGAAGTTGGCCTTCGCCGCGTGCGACGCCGTCGGCGCCAGCGCCAGCAGGCTGATCGCGGCGGCGAGCACGGCGAGGGCTGTGCGGATCGGGCTGGAAGTTGAAGCGTTCATCGTGGGACTCCTGATTGGCTGATTCGGTGTCTGGGGCCGACGGGATCGCCGACACCCACACCATCGCCTCAATCAGCCCTGCATCCCAGGGGACCCCGGGCGGGACCCAGCCGCCCCGGGGGGTGGTCCTTTTCACCCCCGAGTGGCCCAGCCCACCCGTTGTGTCCGTCTCCTTCGGGTTGACCGCCACCAAGACGACGGACACTCGCCGTGGGGGCTGCGGTCAGTCGGCGGTGCCGCCGATTGCGAGGGCTGAGAAGGTGGTCGAGAAGGCGACGTCGCCGCCGGTTTCGTTGCAGACCAGCTTGAAGTTGTTGACCCCGGGGGGGATCACGTCGGAGACGGCAGTCAGCGCCATGCCGTTCGTTGACGGAGTAGCTGGCGCCCGTCGTCTGGATCCGACCGAAGCTCGAGCGGCGCCGATGGCCAGCAGGTCAGTGCCGTTGTTGATCCGGAACTTGCAGGTCCCTCGAGTTGCCGACGGTCCGCTCTGGCCCGCCGCCGGCAACCAGCAGCGACTCGGCTCGGCTCCTGCGTTCCAAGCGTGATGCTGCCGCAGTTGACGAACGTGGTTGAGCTGGGGTCGCAGAAGCTTTCGTCGCTGCCGGACTTGACGAAGTACTCGAGATCGAAGGCGGCCTCATCGACCTCGCGCGCGCCGATCGCGCCGCTCTTCAGGTCCTTTCCCTTGAGCCTGCCGTCGGCGACGTCGCGGCCCTTGATCGAGTCGTCGATGATCTGCCGCGAGCCGACGCTGTTGGCCTTGACCGCCAGGGCGGTGCCGCCCAGCGCCAGGAAGACCGCAACGGACGACATCACGTTGGCGAATGTGAGCTTCTCTCTCAATGCGATCCCCGCCCTACGAACCCGGCTGCACGGTCAGGGTAGCGTCGCGGCGCCGCTGCGCCCTCATCGCTTCGGCACGACCGTGACCCGCTGTCGCGGTGACTTTGCGGCCCCGTGGTAGGGCCAGCCGTTCTCGCGGGTGGCCTTGAGCCGGAAGGTGAAGGTGACCGGCTGGGTGTAGAAGCCGCGGAAGCGGTGGCGGAGCACGATCGTGCCCGTGCGGTCCGTGCCGGTGGCCTCCTGGAGCGTCGTCCAGCTCCGTCCGCTCTTGACCTGGACCTCGACCAGCTTCCCGCCGGCCGGGATCCGCGCGAAGTAGCGCTTGACCCGCCCGCGGAATGAGACCGAGCTGCCGGCCCTGACCCGGCGGCGCGAGATCTTCAGGCGGGCATCGCCGCGCACGTCGAGGTCGAGCCCCTCCTCGGAGTCGCCCCGGTACTGCCGCGACCCCGCGTAGACGACGGCCACGTTGCGGGAGGGGCCGCCGGGCAGCGTCGAGCGGTAGCGCCCCGCCGGATCGGTCTCGACGGTGCGCCGGCGAACATCGATCAGCGAGCCGTCGGCGAAGGTCTCGACCACGGTGATCTCCTGCCCGGGTATCGGCTCCCCGGCCGGGTCGAGCAGCCGGCCCTGAACTCGGCTCTCCCGCCGGTAGCCGACGACCTCGCTGTCCTCGCCGTTGGCGAGGGTGGCGCGGAGCGTGGCCGGCGTCTTCAGCGGGAATCGGAGGACCATCGGCTCGCCGTCCGTCCGGGTCGTGGTCGTCGCCCGGTTGCCGGCGACGTCACTGACTGCCGCCTGGAACTCGTAGTCGCCCGGCGGCAGCGCCTCGGAGTTGATCCGGGCACTGATTCCATTGTCGCCGGCATCGGTCGGGAGCTCGCTCCAGGCGGTGGCACCCCGCGGCCGATAGGCGATCGTCGCCGTGCCTGGCTCCATCCCTGACGCTGCGTCGGCAACGATCGCGCGGATGCGCTCCGGGTCGGCGCGGCTCTGGCCCGCTACGAAGCTCAGGTCCGGGGGTGTGTTGTCGACCTTGACGGTGCGCACGGCGCAGTCGACGTTGCGCCGGTTCGCCGTAGTCGAGGGCACAGGCGACCACGTCGTTCGCTGCCGTCGGCGAATGGAGGCATTGATCGTGTCGACTGCGTCGATCTGGTTCGTGGCTCGCCGTGCACACGGTGACAAGCGGCGAGCCCAATCGAGGTCCCGGCGATCAGCGCGCAGGGGAGTGCAAACGAGCCGGAGGCGACCGTGCCGTTGACAGCTGACAGCGAGCTGCCCGCAGGCCCGCCGCCGATCGTCGTGCCGATCAGTCCGCAGCGACGACTCCCCCCGCACCCATCCGCCGGCGACCAGTTCGCCGCTCAGGCTGACGATCGGCGGTACGTCGTCCCTGATCGTCAGCTTCACGTCGCGGATGTCGGCCTTGGCGCGATCGCCGCCGCCGGTTATCGGGCAGATCGAGCCCGGGTTGTCGCAGAACAGCCCCGCGGTGAACTGCTCGTAGCCGTCGCCTGCCGGTGGCGGCGCCTGCCAGCTGTAGTGGCTGAACCCGGTGGGCTCCGAGGCGCCGGCCGCGAACCGCACCTTCTCGATCCCCGCGGCGTTCGCCATCGCCAGCCGGGCACGGTGGCCGGACTCGTTCCGCAGGCGCGCGTTGAGCTCGACGCCGACGAGCTCGGTGCCTTCGGGGGCCACGAACCGAGCCAGCCCGTACTGACCGTTTAGCGCGACGCCGCTCGGCTCGGCCTGGATCGCGTAGTCGCGAACCGCGCTGCTGCAGACGCTGCTGCCCGCGGCGACGGAGTAGGGGCCGGGGCTGGGGAAGACGCTGGTCAGCGCCTCGTGACCGTGGTTCTGCGGCGCCTGGTGCTGGCACTGGCGGACCTCGTAGGTGCCGCCGTGGGCATCGGCGGCGAGCAGCAGCATCACCACTAGAGCCGTAATCAGTGCAGCGGTGATCGCGATGCGGGTCCCCATCCGCGTTCCCCAACCCCCGGTCGGGTATCCGCGCCCCCCGAGTATCGTCTGCATGAACGGCTCCTGGCAGATCTCGGCCCGCCGCCGCTGCGGCGGACGCGCCCGACGCTATCCGTCTCGCGTCACGGGCGCAGCAAGGTGCCTCGATTATCTCGCAAATTGCGGACTTCTTAGGAGGAAGTCCGTTGGCTTCGTGTGGCGGGTGCGGCGCGACGCAGGGGACCCCGTCTCCCGTATCGCGGCTGCCGTGGCGCCTGCGATGCGGGGCAGCCAGGCGTCGACGCCGGCCTCGACCTGAGGCGCCCCGGACGGATGTCCAGTGCGCGCTGGCGCCTCCGCGCGGGCGCCGCCGATCGCTCTAACCTAGGCGCGATGCGAGCCGGGACCGCTATCGAGGTCCGGGACCTCCGCAAGAGCTTTGCGGTGCCGTCCGCGGACGCACGCACACTCGCCGATCGGCTCAGGGGGCCGGTCCGTCGCGGCGTGCGCGGGGCGCTGCCGGTGATCGACGGGATCAGCTTCGAGGTCGAGGACGGCGAGTTCTTCGGGATCGTCGGCCGCAACGGCTCCGGCAAGAGCACCCTGATCCGGATCCTCGCCAACATCTACGGCGCCGACGAGGGCACCGTCGACATCCGCGGCAGGGTTGCGCCGGTGGTCGAGCTCGGCGTCGGCTTCAACCCCGAGCTCAGCGCCCGCAGCAACGTGATCCTCGGCGGCGTCACGCTCGGGCTCGACCGCGCCGCCGTCGAGGCCAGGGTCGACCACGTCCTCGACTTCGCCGGTGTCGCCCGCTTCGCCGAGATGCCGGTGCGGAACTTCTCGACCGGGATGCGGACGCGGCTTGCGTTCGCGGTCAGCATCGAGTCCGACCCCGACGTTCTGCTGCTCGACGAGGCGCTGGCGGTCGGCGACGGCGACTTCCAGGAACGATGCATGAGCGAGCTCAACCGCCGCCGCGACGCCGGCAAGACGATCGTCCTGGTCAGCCACTCGATCGGCAAGATCCGCCAGCACTGCGACCGGGCCCTGCTGCTCGTCGACGGCAAGATCGCCGCGATCGGCGACCCCGACGAGGTCGGCCTCGCCTACCGCGCACACGTCACCGACGAGCGGCGCCCGGCACGCCGCAGGCGTGGCGTCACCGACGGCGCCGAGATCGAGTCGCTCGAGGTGCTCAGCGCCGACGAGTCCCGCGTCGTCGAGCGCGGCGCGCCGATCGAGGCGCGCGTGGTGCTGCAGATGCTCGAGCCGCGCGAGCGCTTCGGGGTGCGGATGGAGGTCCGTGACAAGGACGGCACCGTGATCCTGATCGTCGCGAGGATGGCCGAGGGGGTCGCGGCTGTCGAGGCGGGCGATCGCGTCACGATCCGAGTCAACGCCGAGAACCCGCTGACGCCGGGCGAGTACGAGCTCGGGTTTCGGGCGCTGACCGCGAAGCCTGACGGCGAGCCGTTCGTCGATTCGCCGGTCGAGTGGGCGTTCGTCTCGGTCGGTGGTCACGCCGAGCGGCACACCGGGGCGGTCGAGGTCGAGTCGGAGGTCGAGTTCGCCGTCGACCGCCCGGCCGCCGCAGGTGAGCCCGGAACCGCGAGCCCGAGGGCCGTCGCCCGATGAGCGCGATCGGAGCCCAGCCCGCGGCACCGCTCGAGCGTCGGCTCGGCGGTCCGACCGCGCGCGGCCAGGGACTGAAGCGCGCCTGGGAGCTGACCCGGCTGAACGCGGTCGCCGACTTCCAGCAGCGCTACGCCGGCTCCACCCTCGGATATCTGTGGACCCTGCTGAAGCCGATCACCCTGTTCGGGATCCTCTACGTGGTGATCACTCAGATCTTCGATCGCTTCGCCGATATCCCCGACTACGGCTCGCTGCTGCTGCTCAACATCATGCTCTTCGTCTTCTTCAGCGAGGCGATCGCCGGCTCGATCCGCTCGCTCGGCACCGGCGGGCTGATCCGCAAGGCCGAGGTCCCGATCATCGCGATGCCGATGTCGGCGGTGCTCGCGACGATGTTCACGCTCGCCGCCAACCTGCTGGTCGTCGGCACCTGGGTCCTGATCGCCGGCGTCGAGCCGACCTGGCGCTGGCTGCTGTTCCCGCTCCTGCTGATCGCCCTCGTCGCGCTCACCGTCGGGAGCGCGCTGCTGCTCTCCGCCGTCTGGGTCCGGCATCGGGACGTGGCCCAGGTCTGGCCGTCGGTCTCGCGGCTGTTCTTCTATGCGACGCCGATCCTTTATCCGCTCGAGGTTGTTCCCGGGGGTGTGATGGAGGACCTGCTCTCGTTCAATCCCCTGGCGCCGATCATCGCCGAGGCCCGGGTGCTGATCATCGATCCCAACGCCCCCGGCTGGTTCGACGGGCGCGCCCCGCTCGCCGCGATGCTCCCGATCCTGCTCGGCATCCTGATCTGCATCGCCGGCGCGACCCTGTTCGCGCGCCGGGCGCGGACCGCGGCGGAGGACATATGAGCGGCGCGCCCGAGACCGCCGAGCGGGCCGAGGTCGGAGTCGCTGAGGAGCGATCCGCGCCGGAGCTCGTGGTCGTCGGCGAGGCCGCGGCCCGGCCGGCGGGCCGCGATCGCGGCGGGGCGGCGATCGGCGGGCTGAAGCGGCTGCTCCCGCGCGCCCTCCGCCGCAGGCTGACGCCGCCGCTAGGGCACCTCCGCGCCCAGTACGAGCCGCGCGAGCTGCGCGTTCCCCGCTCCTATCTGCGCGAGACCGCGCCGCAGCCCGCGCCGTCGATCTCGATCGCCGTGCCCTCGCTCAACTACGGCCAGTACCTGCAGGCGACGCTCGACAGCGTCCTCGATCAGCGCTATCCGGCGCTCGAGCTGATCGTCGCCGACGGTGGCTCCGAGGACGAGACGCTCGCGATGCTGGAGCGCGAGGGCGACCGGCTTGCCCACGTCCACGGTGGCCCCGACTCCGGCCAGGCGGAGGCGATCAACAAGGGCCTCAACGGCTCGAGCGGCGAGATCCTCGCCTGGATCAACGCCGACGACCTGCTGCTCCCCGGAACGCTCGCCCACGTCGCCCGCTACTTCGACCGCAACCCCGACGTCGACCTCGTCTACGGCAACCGGGTGCTGATCGACGAGCTCGGCCGCGATGTCGGCGTCTGGGTCACGCCGCCGCACGGCCCCGACTCGCTGCGCTGGTTCGACTTCATCCCCCAGGAGACCGCGTTCTGGAGGCGCGAGCTCTGGGAGCGGGTCGGCGGCATCGACACCGGCTTCGACTACGGCTTCGACTGGGACCTGTTCCTGCGCTTTCAGGAGGCCGGCGCGAAGATCAGGCGCCTGCCGCGCTTCCTCGGCGCCTTCCGCCAGCACGATGACCAGAAGACGCGGCGAAACCGTGACCTGGCGCAGGTCGAGCTCGAGTCGATCCGCCACGCCTTTCATCGCCGCGCGGTGACGATCCAGGAGGCCAAGGCCCGCTCGCGGAAGCTCCTGCTTCGATCCGCCCCGCACCACGTGGTGCATCGCCTGGGACGGTCGCTTCGCCCCAGCGTCGCGATCAACGCCGCCCCCAGCGGCAACCGGCACTCGAACGGCAACGGGTCCACCGGTGAGCACCCCGGCGACCGCTGAGATCGAGCCGGCGGCTGCCGGTCCGCGGCCACGGCTGTTCGGTCCGAGGGCGATCCGGATGATCGCGAGCGCCGTCCCGCTCGACGTGCTCGTCTGCACCGACGCCGCCCTCGCCGCCGATGCGGTGCCGCTGTTCAAGGAGGTGCACCTGCTCGACCCCGCGGCGCCGACGCGCACCGCCAAGCAGGCAGAGCGCAGCGACGTTCGGCTCCACTCCGAGCCGGTCGGGGAGGCGCTGGTCGCGATCGGCGCCGAGCTCGTCGGCCAGCGGGTGCTCTACGCGCTCTCGGCCGAGCATGACCCGGCCAGGATCGGCGGCCTCGGCAGCGGCAGCGTCCTCGTCATCGCCGGCGCCGCGGATGCCGATCCCCGCTGGCTGCTGCCCGACCCCGAGCGCGAGCTGGTCGAGCTCGACTCCGGGGTCGTCGCCGGGCCCGCAGCCCTCGTCGAGATCCTCAGCTCGTCGCTCGCTACCGGCGACCCAGACGAGCCGGAGGAGCCGCCGGTGGCGCCCGGGTCGCCTGCGGCCGGCACCGGGGGCTCGCTCGAGCGCTCGCAGGAGCTGATCGCGCAGCTCCGCGACCGCAACGAGCGTCTCGAGCAGCGGATCGCGCTGCTCCGCAAGGACCTCGCGATGCGCAGCGGCACCGGCCCGCTCGGCTCCGTCCTTCATCGCCTGCGCGTCTTGCGGGCGCGGCTGCGGCCGGTCTGGGGCGTCCGCCTCGGCCTGCTCTGGCACTACCGCCCGCGCGAGATGCGGGTCCCCGCGGCCTACCGGCGCCTGAGTGCACCACAGCCGGCGCCCCCGATCTCGATCGTCGTCCCCTCCTACAACCAGGGCGAGTTCCTCGGGCGGACGCTCGACAGCGTCCTCGATCAGGGCTACCCCGAGCTCGAGCTGATCGTCGAGGACGGCGGCTCAAGCGACGCGACACCGGCGGTGCTCGATGCCTACCGGGATCGCCTCGCCCACGTCTCGTCGGGACCCGACGATGGCCAGGCCTCGGCGATCAACGCCGGCTTCGCCCGCTCGAGCGGCGAGATCATGGCCTGGCTCAACTCCGACGACCTCCTCTTGCCGGGCACGCTCGCCTACGTCGCCCGCTACTTCGCCGAGCACCCCGACGTCGACGTCGTCTACGGCCATCGGGTCCTGATCGACGGCGACGATCGCGAGATCGGTCGCTGGGTGATGCCGGCCCACGACGACGAGGTCCTCTCCTGGGCCGACTACGTGCCCCAGGAGACGCTGTTCTGGCGGCGCGACATCTGGGGGCGAATCGGGGGCAGGCTGACCGAGGAGTTTCGCTTCGCGCTCGACTGGGACATGCTGGTGCGGATGCGCGAGGCGGGGGCGACGACCGTCAGGCTGCCCCGCTTCCTCGGCGCCTTCCGCGTGCACGAGGGGCAGAAGTCGAGCTCGCAGGTCGAGACCCTCGGGGTCGGCGAGATGAACCGGCTGCGGCGCCGGATCCACGGCCGGGCCGTCTCACCGCTCGAGACCCGCAGGGCGATCCGCCCCTACCTGCGCCGGCACGCGGCGCTCGACAAGCTCTACCGGGCGCGACTGCTGCGCTACTGACCGGCCGATCGGTCCGGCGGCTACCAGTCGAGGTCGGTCTCGTAGCCGGCGTCGATCAGCAGCTGCCCGTAGTGCTCCTTGAAGGCGTCGGCGACCGGCCCGACGACGTAGTTGCGCCAGTCGCCGGGCACGCCCTTGCGATAGTGGGCGCCGACGTCCTCCGAGCCCCGTGGTCTGCCCCTGGTCAGCTTCTCGAACCGGGTGGATTCGATCACTGTCCGCGCCTGCGCGCGCGATTGCGCCAGCCTCAGCCGATCATGGAGCAGCGGCACGAGAATGCCGAGGTCGTCAGCGACCAGGTCCTCGTAGCGGATCAGGCCCTCCTCGACCCCGATCCACGAGGCGACGATGTCGGCCTCCGATTGCCAGCGTGGCAGCAGCCACATCAGCCCCTCGTGAAGGCTCATCCCCGCCAGCCCACCGCGGACCTCAGAGATGCTCTGTGACGTCTCGGGATGGCTCAGCTTCAGGCTCCAGTAGGCCGAGACGAAGGCGTCGCGGAAATCGCGAATCACGACGAAGCGGATCCATCGCTCGGGTAGGTCGAGCGCTTCGAACTCCTGGCGGGTCAGATAGACGGCGGGATAGACCCTGCCCTCCTCGAGCTGCTCGTCGCGTACGTAATCGGTGCGACCCCCGGGGTCGGCGACGATCGGGCGCGCGGTTCGTCTCAGGATGGCTGCGATCCACTGCGATCCCGCCTTGTGGTGCGTGATGTGGAAGACCGCCGGAAGATCGGGGGGCACTGCGCTCGCCTCCCCATTCCCCCGTTCATCGCGCGCGGTCTTGAGCCGGTTTCGCATCGGGTCAAGGTAGCAACGGCCCGTGGCCTCGGTGGCCGACCTGCGCTAGCCTGCGGCGGCCTTTGGTCAACGCTCAGGATGCGGCTGGGGCGCCTCCGATGCTGATCTGGATTGCCTCATACCCACGCTCGGGTAACACCCTGATGATCACTGCGCTGTCGGAGGGCTGGGGGACTCAGTCAACCTCCGTCTTCGATCGCGTCGACGGACCGGACGGGCCGACGAGGACGCCCGCGATCGACCATCCGCAGATCAATGAGTGTCGTCGAGCCGACGGGCCACGGATGCTGAAGACGCACCTCAAGGCCCACGCGGACTCCCCCGACCCGGCGATCTTCCTCGTCCGGGACGGCCGCGACTCGGTCGTTTCCTACGCTCACTTCGTTCAAGACAGACCGGCCAAGGCCCGTCCACGGTTCGCCGAGGGCCGGGACTTCGACGAGCTGGTGATGTTTCTGATCGAGGAGGGCAGCCGGCCATTCGGGACCTGGTCGGAGTCGGTCGCCAGCTGGACCCAACGCCGGGCGCCCACCGAGATCGTCCGCTACGAGTCGCTGCGTGACGATCCACTGTTCGTCACGCGGCAGGCTGTCAGTGCCCTGGGCGTCGAGCTGGGCGAGCCCGTCGGACGCATGCCGAGCTTCGATCAGATGCACGCGTCCAACCCGCTGGTCGTTCGCGCCGGCCGCGTCGGTGATTGGCGACGCGAGCTCCCCGACCGGGCGATCGAGCGGTTCGCCGAGCTCCACGGCGAGACACTGGTCGAGCTCGGCTACGAGAGCAGCAGCGACCCCGCGGAATGGGATTCGACTGCGGTGACGACGCCGGCGACCTATCCGACCGAGCCTCACCGGAGCGGCGAGGACTCCGCACGCCGGGCCTGAGCCCCCATCGCGGTGCTGATCTGGCTCGCCTCCTACCCACGCTCCGGCAGTCGCCTGATGCGGACCGCCCTGCGCAGCGGCTGGGGGATTGAGGGCCACTCCGTGTTCGACCGCGCCGAGAGGGCGCGGCGCCTCGGGAGCAGGCTTCCGCGCCGCGGTCCGGCCCGCGATCCACGAATCAGGCGGTTCCGCAAGCGGGAGGGCCTGCAGGTGATGAAGACCCATCTGCTGGTCCACGCCCGGACCTCCGACCCGGCGCTGGTCCTGGTTCGCGACGGTCGCGACTCGTGCGTCTCCTACGCCCATCTGATCAAGGGCGGCGAGGGCCCTGCGCAGCTCAGGGAGCGGAGCTACGAGGAGGTCCTGCTCTCGCTGATCGAACAACGGGGGAAGCCGTTTGGCAGCTGGTCGGAGTCGGTTCAGGCCTGGACGGGTCGTGCTGCGCCGGCCGCGATCGTCCGCTACGAGGATCTCCGGGTCGATCCGCACGGCGTCGCCCGCGGAGCCCTCGCTGAGCTCGGGCTCGAGCTCGGGGAACCGGGCGGACCGATGCCGTCGATCGAGCAGATGCGCCGCGCCAACCCGGCGGTCGTTCGCTCGGGCCGGACGGGCGGCTGGCGGGAGGAGATGCCGGAGCGGGCGATCGAGCGGTTCGCCGAGCTCCACGGCGAGGCCCTGGTCAGGCTCGGCTACGAGCCCAGCGCCGATCCGTCCCGGTGGGCAACGTCTCTCGATGCAGAGGGCTAGACGATGCTCGACGAGCGACTGATTGGCGCGCTGCACCTGAGCAGCGGCGTCGCGGGGGAGGGCCCTGAGGGCCGGCATCAGGCCTTTCAGGCCCCGACCGTCGCGGCGCTGCTCGACGGCGCCCAGCCGCCGCAGCGCCGGTCAGCCGCCGGCCTCGACCACCTCGCGGAGGTAGCTCTCGCGAACGTCGGCCGGCTGCCTCAGCATCCACTGGACCTCCGGCCTCAGGGCCCCCTCGGGCGCGCCGATCACCTGCTCGATGTAGCTCCTGCGCACCGCCTCCGGCCGGCCGAGCATCCAGACGACCTGAACTGAGGGCGGCTCGGGCGCCCTGCGGAGCACCTCGTCGAGGTAGCTCTGCCGGACCTGATCCGGCTGCCCCAGCATCCAGATCTGCTGCGCGCGGTCCTGGGCGACGCCGGGCTCGTGCTCGAGCACCTCGGCGACGTAGGAGCTGCGCACCCGACGTGGCTGGCCGAGCATCCATCTGGCCTCGTCGCTGGAGACCGTCGAGCGCGCGGCCCGCGCGACCAGGTCGGGGGCGAGGAGCACCGCTCGTTGGAACTCGTTGGCCATGCCTAGATTCTCCCCGAGCCCGCGGTCGCCGTCGCCGGGCTCGCCGTGATCAGCCCGACGGCGCCAGGTACCCGAACATGATCCCCATCACGTCGTGGATCGGCTCGGGGGCGGTGTAGCGGGACAGCAGCGCACCGTCTCAGCGCCCCGCAGCCGCGCGACCGGCTGTCCCCGCAGCCGTTAGCGCGGTCGACCCCAGCGAACCCATTTCAGCCTGCCTTCCTGCGCCCCGCCGCGAGCCGCATCCTGTTTGCCCCCTTCGTCAGCTTCGGCCCGTAGAGCCGGTTCGGGCGCCCCTCGATGCCGAAGCTCGTCACCGAGGCGAGGCGATCGCCGGCGATCGCCCAGCCGCCGCCGCTTGCCCCCTCGAGCATGTCGCAGCCGATTCCCATCGGTGGCGGGCCCGGCCTGCGGTAGAGCGGATCACGGCCGCCGTACTTCGAGATGCACTCCCACATCACCCGGCTGTTGGACTTGTTGGCCGGGTAGCCGACCGGCCTGTAGGTCTGGCGCTTGGAGATGTTGAACGCCAGCCCGAGCGATCCGACCGTGTCCTCGACCCGGCGGCCGCCGCTCCTGCGCAGCGTCACCGCCGCGTAGTCGAAGTTGATGTTGCCGCGTCGCGACCAGGCGCTGCGGGTGAAGATCGCGTCCCAGGTCCACTGCCCGAATGGACCGGCGCCACGGCGGTAGGACGGCACGAAGATCAGCTTCTTGGCCCAGCCGCCGCGGCCGGGCTCCTTGACGCAGTGCCCGGCGGTGAACAGCACGCTGCGGTTGGCGGAGTGGACGACCGTCCCTGAGCACGAGTAGGGGCCGAAGCCGGCCAGCCGCCCGAAGATCTTGCCGTTGGTGCTGTTCGGATAGAGCTCGCTGTCGTTCACCGCCTGCGAGACGAAGGGCCGAAATCGCGCCGCCGTCGCCGCCGTCGCGGGTGGGCGCCCGTCCACGGATCCCGGGGGCCCGCCGCTGCCTGCCGCGGTGGGTGACGCGGCGCCGGCGCCGGGCTCGCGCAGAAGCCCGAGCGGCTCCGCCCTGCGCATCTGCCGCGGCGTCCACCGGCCGGCGCCCGAGGCCTCGGCGGCCGGCCGCTCGTGGGTGACCAGAGCTCCTCCCGGAGTCGCGAGCGCCGCTGTCGGGGCGGTGAGCATCGCGGCGATCAGGGCGCCGCCAGCGGCCAACGCGAGCAGTGCGCCACGCATCGGTCGCGCCCGGTGATCGCAGCTATGGGTGGTCAACGCGCTCAATCGGCCTCTCCCAGAGTCTTGCGCATGCGGGGACCGTCATCGGCCCCAACCCGCGGCAGGGCGACGAGTTGCGCGCTGCGGCTCACCGCTCCGATCTCCTCCGGGAGGTCGGCGAGCCGGACGTTGCCGATCGTCTCCAGCGGCTCGTCGAGCGGCGCGAAGAAGTCGTCGTAGTGGGTCGGCACCACGAGCCGCGGATCGAGCTTCGGCAGGATCCGCTCCCAGTAGCGCTCGGTGAAGTTGCGACCGGCGACCCCGGCGAGGAAGACGTCCACCTCGCCCGGCCTGACCCGCAGCGCGTCGTCGATCAGGTCGGCGCTGCCCTGGTGGTAGAGGGTGATCCCCGCGACCCGGATCTCGATCCCCCAGACCTGCCCGCAGCGGTAGGCGTTCGGGGAGAGGCCGTCGAGGTGATCGCAGGTGAGCTCGCCGTCGAACGGCACCGCAGCCCCGAGCAGCAACCGGGAGTGGCGCGACGGGGTGAAGGCGACCTCGAACGGGCCGAGCTCGTAGACCGCGTACGGCTCGACGACGACGGCCTGCTCGGCGAGGCCGTGCAGCGCCATCAGCCGCAGCAGCGATTCCGACCCATAGGCCCGGCAGCCGAAGCGGCGGGCCAGCGCCGGGGCGTCGACGGCGTGGTCGAAGTGGGTGTGGCCGACGAGCACGCCGACGACCCGCCCCTCCGATCCCGGTCGCGGCGGCGGGCAGTAGCGATCGAGCAGCGCCTCGTCGGGGAGCGCCCGCCGCCGCAGTAGCAGCGAGGAGAGCGGCACCCGCGAGAAGTAGGGATCGATGTAGAGCGCCCGCCCCTCGTAGCTGAGCCGGTAGCCGGAGACCCCGAGCCACTCGACCTCGAGCCCCGCGGGAAGCTCCGCTTCGAGATTTGGCGCCCGGCCCTCGAGCTCGGCCGCGGCCTGCTCGCTGGCTCGGTCCGACTCGCCCCGCGAGGGGATGCTGCGGACCAGCTCGGCCAGGTGGTGGAGGGGGGAGGGCACGACGGGGCGACCCTACCGAGCGTGGGTGCGCGCGTTCAGCGAGCCGTAACCTCGATCGTCGACCCTTGCGCCATGTCCGATTCGAAGCGACGCACCCCACTGCCCCTGATCATCCTCGCCGGCCTCGCGCTGGCGGCGTTCGCCGCCGGCTGCGGCTCGGATTCCGACGAAGCCGAGCCCGAGCCGCAGAGCTCGGAGGCCGCTGCGCCGGCGGGCGCCGCCGAGGCCGACGGCGCCGAGCAGCAGGCACAGAAGCCGAAGCCGAAGCCCGAGAAGAAGGGCGTGACGATCACGCTCGCCGGCTCGCAGTTCGGCGAGGTCCTGTTCGACGGCGACGCTCGCGCGATCTACATGTTCGACAAGGAGAAGGGCAGCGAGAGCCAGTGCTACGGCGACTGCGCGGTCGAGTGGCCGCCGGTCCTGACCAAGGGCGATCCCCAGGCCAAGGGCGGGGTCAGCGGCGGCAAGCTCGGGACGACGAAGCGCGACGACGGGACCACCCAGGTCACCTACAACGGCCGCCCGCTCTACTACTACCAGGACGACCCCGAGGGGGTCGTGCTCTGCCACAACGTGCCCGGCTTCGGCGGGCTCTGGCTGGCGCTCGACGCCTCGGGCAACCCGGTCTAGGCGCCGGGTCCAGCGCTGCCGCCCCTAGGAGGTCTGCGGATTCCCGGGGCGCTCGACCGGCGCCGGCAGCGGTCGCTTCGGCTCGAGCCCGTCTCCGGAGGAGACCCCGCGCAGCCGCCGCACGAGCCACGGCGCCAGGTAGCGGCCGGCCCAGTAGGCGTCGCGGGCGATCCGGCGGCTGGTCGTCGGCGGGGAGTGCGGCGGCAGCCGGCTCTCCCAGTCGGGGTCGAGCTCGGAGATGCCGAGCGTCGCGGCGGCGAGGTCGGCGATCCGCTCGTGGCCGAAGGGGCTCGCGTGCAGGCGGTCCGGCGACCACATCGCCGGGTGCTTGACCTCGTCGGATTCGAGGTCGAGGAGCAGCGCGTCGTGGCGCTCGGTGATCGCCGCGATCGTCCGGTTGAAGCCGCGCAGGACCGGCTCGTAGCGGGCCGAGCCGAACGAGATCGAGCCGGCGATGTCGGGGTAGTTGACGACCAGCACGGTCGCCCCCGAGGCGCGCAGGGCGGCGACGATCGCCTCCAGGTCCTCGGCCCGCGCATCGAGGTCGACCTTCGGCCGGAGGATGTCGTTGACGCCGGCGAGGACGCTGGCCAGGTCGGGCTTCATCGCCAGCGCCGGCCCGAGCTGCTCGGCACGAATCTGCGCCAGCCTGCGGCCGCGGATCGCGAGGTTCGCGTAGTGCAGGCCCGGATTGACCGCGGCCAGCTTCTCCGCCAGCCGGTCCGCCCAGCCGCGGTGTCGCTCGCCGCCCCACGGGTCGGGGTCCATCAGCCCCTCGGTCGTCGAGTCGCCGAGCGCTACGTAGCGTTCGAATACGCCTGCCTGCGAGGACACGGCCGGAATTGTTAGCAACCGCCGGGCGAGGGTCGCCCCGCTGCGGCGCCCGCGGGCAGGCCTCTACCGATCAGCCACGCGCCGGCCGGCGACGGCGGGCGCGGAAGGCGCGGGCCTTGGAGCGGTTGCCGCAGGCCCCCATCTGACACCAGGTTGCCGAGCGGTTCCGCGAACGGTCGTAGAACGCCCAGTGGCATTCCTCGGCCGGACAGGCCTTGAGCCGCTCCCAGGTGCCGTCCCGCATCGAGGAGTGGACGATCGCCAGCAGCTCGGCCAGCGCGGCGTTCGCGCCGCCACCGGCGCTGACCAGCTCCGCGCCCTCCGGCTCGAAGCGCAGGCTCAGCGACGCCTCCGCCGAGCCCTCGTTGAGGACGTCGAGTGCCTCCGCCGGCGGCGGCTCGCCGGCGTTGTTGGCGAGCAGCAGGGCGCGCAGCGCCTCGCGGACGGCGACCAGGCGCCGGCGGTCCTTCTCGCTCAGGGCCTCGGCATCGTCGCTCAGGCCCTTCGACCGCAGCCATGCGCTCGCCGCTTCGGCATCCTCGAGCTCGTCGGTCCCCTCTTCGATGTCGCGTGTGTTGACGAACTCCCGCACGAACTCGATCCGGCCGGGAGCGTGATGGGTCTCACGCATAACCATCACCTTATCAACGCCGGTTATGCTATAACTACCAATACAGATTGAGTGGTTACGAGATGCCGAAAGGAGGCAGCCATGAACGCCATGATGAGTGCACTGTTCGTTGACGCAGCGCGGGTACAGACCGAGCGCCGCGACCGGGCCCATGAGACGAAGGCGGCCTCGCGCCGTCGCCGGCTCGCCCGCCTGATCAACCGCTAGAAAGCAGTCGAGACGGCTCGTCGGCCGGCCCCGAGCCGCGCCGGCGAGCAGCTCGCTTCGCCGTCAGCCGAGCAGCAGCTCGCCGAGCCGCGAGTGGCGGCTGGTCGCGTCGGTGTTCGCGAGCGCCCGGTGTGCGGCGCGGTTGTCGCAGGCCAGTACGCAGAGCTTCTGCGCCCGGGTGACCGCCGTGTAGAGCAGGTTGCGGGAGAGCAGCTGCGGGGCATGGGAGCCGTGGATGCAGACGATCACCGCCGGCACCTCCTGCCCCTGTGCCTTGTGCACCGAGGCGCAGAAGGCGCCGCGCAGCGCCTGCGCCTCGCGGTAGGGGAGCGTCAGCAGCTCGCCGAGCTCGGTCTGCAGGTAGAGCTCGGCCGCGTCCTCGTCGGCTGAGTCGATCACGAACATCGTCCCGTTGGCGATCTCGAGCTCGGGGATCGAGCGCGTGATCAGCACCCGCTCGCCGACCCGGAAGCGACCGTCGACCACCCGCTGGGCCGAGCCGCAGAGCAGGTCGCGCATCCGCTCGTGCAGCGCGTCGATCCCCAGCGGCCCCTTGTACTGGGGGGCGAGGATCTGCACCTCGCGGGCGGGGTCGAGCCCGTACTGCTGCGGGATCCGCTCGGTCGCGATCCGGATCACGTCGTCGGCGAGGTCGGCGGCGGTCGAGCGCCGGTGGATGAAGAAGTCCTGCTCCTCGTCGGGATGGGGAACCGAGCGCGGCATCTCGCCGGCCCGGATCGCGTGCGCGGCGCCGACGATCATCGAGCGCCGCGCCTGGCGAAAGACGTACTCGAGCCGCACCGTCGGCGCGATCTCCGCCTCGATCAGCTCGAGGAACGGCTTGCCGGGCCCGACCGGCGGCAGCTGGTCGGCGTCGCCGATCAGCACCAGGTGGGTCTCGGGGCCGATTGCCGCGAGCAGGTGCCGGCAGATCTCGAGCGACAGCATCGAGGACTCGTCGACGATCACCAGGTCGGCCTCGATCGGGTTCGACTCCTCGCGGCCGGGGAAGTCCCCCGGGATCCACTCCAGCGCCTTGTGGATCGTCTGCGCGACGACGCCGCCGGTCGCCTGGGTCAGCCGCCGCGCCGCGCGGCCGGTCGGCGCCAATAGGCGCAGCTTCAGCTTCCGCGACTCGGCCATCTCCGCCAGCGCGTGGGTGAGGTGCGTCTTGCCGGTCCCGGGGCCGCCGGTGATCAGCGACAGCCGCCGCGTCATCGCGTTGTTGACCGCCTCGCGCTGGTGGTCGTTGAGATCACCGAACTCGCCGCGCTCGGGCGGCCTGCTCCAGGCCGGCTTCGAGCGCGCCATGCTGCCCAGCGTCGCCGCCAGCCAGCGCTCGGCGTCGTAGGTCCACTCGCGGTAGACGAGCGTCCCCTCGAGGGTCAGCCCCGGCGCCGAGCTGATCTGGCCGATCGAGGGCTCGGCCTCCTCGCCGAGCAGCACCCGCATCGCTGCGATCAGCTCGGTCAGCGGCAGGTGGGTGTGGCCGCGGTTCTCGGCCTCGGCGAGCGCGTGCGCGGCGGCGGCCTGGATCCGGGCCGGCGACTGCGGGTCGACGTCGAGCGCCAGCGCCAGGCGGTCGGCGCTGGCGAAGCCGATCCCGTGGACCGAGGTCAGCGAGTAGGGGTCCTCGGCCACCGCCTCCGCCGCGCCGGCGCCGTGGGTGGCGGTCAGCTCGGCGACGTGGCGCGCCAGCCCGTGCGGGGCGAGCAGCGTGTAGAGCCGCCGCTGGCTGCGGCGCTCGACCCACTCCTCGGCCGCCTTGCGGGCCCGGACCTCGCCGACGCCGCTGAGCTCGCGGAACGCGGCCTCGGGGTCGCGATCGATCACCTCGAAGACCTGATCGCCGTGCGCCTCGATCAGCTTCGTCGCTCGCGAGGCGCCGATCCCGGGGATCGTCTTCAGGAACTGGCGGGCGCCCTCGACCCCTGCCGGGTCGAGCGGCTCTGCCTCGGTCGCCTTGAGCTCGAGCCCGTGCACCGAGTGCTCGGCGAAGCGCCCGCGGAGCCGGGCCCGCGCGCCCTCGTCGAGGTGCCCGAGCGGGCCGACCACGGTCAGCGGCGAGCCGTCGGCGAGCGTGACGTCGGCGACGACGAAGGCGCGGTCGTCGGAGACGAAGCGGATGTGCTCGATCCGCGCCTCGCCCTCGAACGGATCGCCCGGCGTGGGGTGGGGGCCGGCGAGCGTCTCCTGCTCGCCGCTCACGCCGGCACCGCCCGGCGCAGGAAGCGGTCGAACTGCGGCACCGTGAACGCCGCCAGCCCGTGCCCCGGCGTGTACAGGAGGCCCTTGTCGATCAGTCGCGAGCGGGTCGGGCCGAGCTGCTGGGAGGTGCGGCCGAGGCGCTCGGCGACGTCTTTGGCCCGCTGCGGCTCGGGCCCGAGCTCGGCCATCGCCCGCAGGTAGCGCAGCTCGAGCTCGCTGGTGCGCTCGATCCGCACCCGGAAGAAGCTGCCGTCGAGCTTCGCCTCGACCGCCTCGCGGGCGGCGGCGACGTCACGCCGGTCGATCGGCGGTTGCTCGGTCATGTCCCAGAGCACCTTGCCGTATTCCTGGATGAAGTAGGGGTAGCCGTCGGTGTAGGCGACCACCGCCTCGGCCGCCGCGGCTCGAAGTCGACGCCCTCGCCCGCCGCGGGCTCGACCAGTGCCCGGACCGCGGCCTCGGGCTCGAGCCGGCCGATCGTCGGGAACTTGAACAGGCGCTCGGCGTAGGACTTGGCCTCGCCGGCGAGGCGGGGGAGCTGCGGCAGTCCGGCACCGACCATCGTCACCGGCAGCTGCCGCTGGACGGTCTTGTGCAGGGCGGCGATCAGCGCCTCGAGCTCGGTCGTCTCGAGGAACTGGATCTCGTCGAGCAGGAAGACGACGCCGCGCTCGTGCTCGGCCGCGGCCTCGCCGAGCGCGACGATCAGGTCGCTGAGGTCGTCGGGCAGATAGCCGCTGTCGGCGAGGCCCTCGTGCGCCTCGACGTCGATCCCGGTGCTGACGGTGCCCTCGGAGCTGATCGTCAGCTGGAACGAGCGCAGCACCGCCGCCGCTCGCCGCGCCCGCGCCCGCCAGCGCGTTCGCGGCGCGATCTGCAGCAGCGCCCGCCGCACCAGGTGGGCGATCCGGCCGCTGAAATCGGTGTGCTTGGTGATCTCGGCCTCGACCGTGGTCCAGCCGAGCTCGCGCGCCCGGGCCTCGAACGCGTTCAGCAGCACCGTCTTGCCGACGCCGCGCAGGCCGGTGATGATCATCGACTGCTCGGTGTGGCCGCGGCGCAGGCGCTCGAGCAGGACGTCGAAGCCCTCGAGCTGATCGTCGCGGCCGACGAGCAGCGGCGGCCGCGCGCCGGCGTTGGGCGTGTAGGGGTTCTCGTGTGGCCTCACCGAGTCAGGTTATCGAGCTGATCGGCGGTTATCAGGACCTGATAAATGCGGCAAACACGCGATACCCCACGTCCGTAGTCCGCCCTGATCGCGGCGTGCTTTGCGCGGTTGGCCCCGCCGCCGGGCCGCCGTAGGCTCGCTGTACGAAGCCGATGAAGCCGAGCCCGACCCCGCACGCAGGAGCTGCCGAGCCGTCGGTGGCGACGGCGCCCGGTAGCGCGCCGCCGAGGCAGCGCACGCTCGGCGACAGGCTGATGCGCCGGATCGTCAACCCGGTCGTCCGCAGGCTGCTGGCCTCGCCGGTCCACGACCTGGTCGGCGAGAGCACCGTCCTCGTCCACTTCCGGGGCCGGCGCACCGGGCGTCAGCTCGGCATCCCCGCCAACGCCGTCGTCGACGGCGACACCCTGAACCTGACCAGCCTGCGGCGCCGGGCCTGGTGGCGCAACCTGCGCGGCGGTGCCCCGGTCGAGGTGACGGTTGGAGGGCGTCGGCGGGCCGGCCGGGCGGAGGTCCCCGATGCCGGCCGGCATCAGATCGCGGCGGTGCTCTCGTCCCTGTACGCAACCGCGGGGCACCCGATCGACTCCGAGCGGGCCCTGGCGCTGGCCGCGGGCAGGGTCCTGATCCGGATCGAGCTCGAGCCCGACGCAGCTTCGCCGTCGCCGCTCCGCGGCAGGGCCCTCTGGCGGCGTTGGACGAAGACGGTGACGATCGGCGAGACGCTCGCCTTCTCGATCCCGGCCGTCGCCGGGGCGCTGATCGCGGCCGCCGACCTCGGGCCGCTCGCCGCGGCGCCGATCATCCTCGCGGCCGGCCTCGGCGAGGGCCTGGTGCTCGGCTTCTCGCAGGCCCTGGTCGTCCGCCGGGCGCTGCCGGCGATCTCGTCGCGGAGCTGGATCGCCGCGACCGCGCTCGGCGCGCTGATCGCCTGGACGGTTTCGCTGGTCCCGACCTCGATCGGGGAGGGGCTCGACGACCTCGCTCCCGGGGTGCTCGCCGCCGGAGGCCTGGTGCTCGGCATCGTCTTCCTGCTCTCGATCGGCGGTCTTCAGTGGCGCCTGCTGCGCGAGCAGCTGCCGCGCGCCGGCTGGTGGGTACTAGCGGTCGCCGCCGGCTGGGTCGCGGGCCTGACCGCTTTCATGGCGATCGCAACGCCGCTCTGGCAGGAGGGCCAGGCCCTGGCGCTGATCATCGCGATCGGCGTCGCCGCCGGCCTGGTGATGGCCCTCGTGATGGCGGCGATCACCGGCTACGCGCTGATGCGGCTGACGGGGGCCGCTCCTCGCGGCCGATTCAGGCCTAGTTGGCGGTCCGCGCTCAGCCGGTGAGCCAGATCGCGTCGTCGCGGACCTCGACCGGGAAGGTCTTCAGCGAGCGTGAGCCGGTGGTCGCCTTGACGGCGCCGGCGAGCGGCTTGAAGGCGCCCTGCGGGCCGCGGGTCATCTTGCCGCTGGTGACGTCGAAGCGGGCCCCGTGCGGGGGCACTCGAGGCAGCCGTCCTCGGCCACCTCGCCCTCGCCGAGCGAGGCGAACAGGTGCCGGCAGCGGTTCGAGACCGCGAACGGCTCGCCCTCGCTGATCCCGACCGCGAGCGTGCCGTGCGGTGTGTCCTCGACGACGCCGACCTGTGAGTCGCCGAGGTCGGCGACCGCGATCAGGCGCTGCTCGGATGTCGGATCCGGGGAGATGGGAGGACTATCCCACATGCTCTGATGCCACGCGGGGGGCCTGCCTGAGCGCAGGACGGATACCCTCGCGCCGTGCCACTCGCCAGACCCGAGCCCCTGCGCCGCGCGATCGCCGCCACGTTCCCCGACCGGCCCTTCACCGTCGCCTTCTGGGACGGCAGCGAGCTGCCCGCGACCAACGGCGCCGGGCCGACCTTCACGGTCAGGTCGCCAAGGGCGATCGCCCACGCGCTGCGCGCTCCCGGCCAGCTCGGCCTCGGCCGCGCCTACGTCTCCGGCGAGCTCGGCGTCGATGACGTCGACGCGGTGATCGGCCTGCTCAACGACTGGAAGCCGCCGCCGGTCGACACGGCCGCGCGCCTCGGCCTGATGCTCGCCGCGGTCCGGGCGATGGGCCTGACCCGGCCGCCCCGGCGCCCGGCCGCCGAGCTCGTCCCGAAGGGCACCCGGCACAGCAAGGAGCGCGACGCGCGCGCCGTCCGCCACCACTACGACGTCTCGAACGAGTTCTTCGCCCTGTTCCTCGACGAGTCGATGACCTACAGCTGTGGCTTCTTCTCGCACGCGGACGCGGAGGGTGCCCCGGTCTCGCTCGAGCAGGCGCAGCGGGCGAAGCTCGACCTGACCGCCGACAAGCTCGCGATCGGGCCCGGCGACAGCGTGCTCGACATCGGCTGCGGCTGGGGCAGCTTCGCGATCACCGCCGCCGAGCGCGGGGCCGAGCGGGTGCTCGGGGTGACGCTCTCGGAGCCGCAGGCGCGGCGGGCGCGCGAGCGGGTCGAGGCGGCGGGCGTCGCCGACCGGGTTCAGATCGAGGTCGCCGACTACCGCGATCTGGTCGGCAGCTACGACGCGATCGCCTCGATCGGCATGGTCGAGCACGTCGGCTCCGAGAACATCGACCTCTACGCCGAGCGGGTCGCGAACCTGCTCGCGCCCGAGGGACGGCTGCTCAACCACGGCATCACCCGCCTGCGGCACACCGACCCCGACGCCGGCGACTTCTCCGAGCGCTACGTGTTCCCCGACGGCGAGCCGATCCATCTCTCGCGGGTGCTGCTGGCGCTCGAGCGAGCGGGCCTGATCACCCGCCACGTCGACGAGTGGGGCGACGACTACGCCGAGACGCTGCGCCACTGGGCCCGCCGCCTCGACGAGAACCTCGAGCGGGCGATCCGCCTCGCCGGCGAGGAGCGGGTCCGGGTCTGGCGCCTGTATCTGCGGGCCGCGCGCAACGGCTTCGATATCGACTTCACCTCGATCTACCAGGTGCTCTGCACCAAGCTTGCGGCGCGATGAGCGTCTCGCTGGTCGAGTTCCCGGCCGACGATCCCGAGCGCGCGCTGCGCTTCTGGGGCGGGCTGCTCGGCTCGCCGCTGGAGCCCCGGGCCGCCGCCGATGGCGAGGGCTGGCAGACGGCCGGCGGGCCCGGCGCTGCGGTCGGCGTCCACGCTCGCGGCCGCGGTCCCGGCGACAGCTTCTCGCTCCCCTACCTCGAGGTTGATGATCTCGCCGAGGCTGTCGAGCGGGTCGAGCGGCTCGGCGGCAGCGTCGTCCACCCGGGCGAGCGCTGGACGATCTGCAGGGACTCCGAGGGCAACCCGTTCGCGCTCGCCCGCACCGCCGGCGCCGGCCCGGCGTAAGCTCCGCGCGATCCCTACAGCAGAGGAGACAGTCATGGCCTACACGATCGCCCGGGTCCGGGTCGCCGACTTCGACCGATTCATCGAGACCTTCTCGACCAGGGGAAAGGACAAGCGCGCCGAGTACGGCTCCCGCGGCGTCACCGTCTTCCGCAGCGCCGAGGACCCGAACGCGCTGGTCAACGTCTTCGACTGGGACCGCGAGGACGTCGAGGCGTTCATGGCCGACCCCGAGGTCGGCGAGATCATGGCGGCGGCCGGCCTCGAGGCCCCGCCGGAGTACACCTTCGTCGAGCGGATGGCCGAGCTCGACGCCTGATGGCAGGGATGTAGGAGGAAGGGCCGGGAGGCGCGGACCGCAACCCCCTACTCTTCCCCGACCATGCCGGGCGACGTCAAGATCCGCGGCTACACGGTCGGCCAGCCGCCGAACGCGCCGATCCTTGTCGCCTTTGCGGCGCTGGTGCTCGGCTGGCTGGTCGACAGCGGCACCGTCCATGACGTCGCCCGCGCGGTCTTCTACGTCGCGATCACGATCTGGGCCTACGAGGAGGCCGTCAACGGCGTCAACGGCTTCCGCAGGGGGATCGGGATCGTCGGCCTGATCCTGATCGTGATCAGCATCGCCGGCTCGATCGCCTAGGTCTGACTTCCGGGGCCCTCGGCGTCCGCGCTGCCGCTGATCCGCGCCAGGTAGCGGGCCGCCGACTCGTTGCCCTCGGTATCGCCGAGCCCGGCGAGCAGGCCGTCGGCGTCCGACCAGCTGCGCATCGTGCCGACCATCTCCTCGGTCACCGCGTTGGTGTGGCGCTTGGTCGCGAGCAGCGCCAGCTTCGGCTTGCTCTCGAGCAGCGCCGCCAGCTCCTCGACCTCGCGGTCGAGCTGCTCGGCGGGGACGACCCGGTTCAGGAATCCCGCCTCGCGTGCCTCGGCCGCGTCGAACGGCCGGCAGGTCATCACCAGCTCCTTGGTCAGGGCCGGGCCGATGTCGCGAACCAGGCGCGGGATGCCGCCCCAGGCGAGCGGGATCCCAAGGTCGACCTCGGGGATCGAGAAGCGGGTGCCCTCGGCGGCGATCCGCAGGTCGCAGGCGCCGGCGAGGACGACGCCGCCGCCGACGCAGTGGCCGTGGATCTTGGCGATCGTCACCGCCGTAATCTTCTCGAGCGCGTCGGCCATCAGCCGACCCGCATCGGCGTCGCGGCGCCGGCTCCAGGCGTCCTTGGCGGTAGATCCGGCGAAGGCGGTCAGATCGGCGCCGGCGGAGAACGCACGACCGCGGCCGGCGACGACGACCACCTTGAGATCGGGGCGGGCGTTGAACCAGCGGGCGGCCTCGGCCAGGTCACGCAGGGTCCCGTGGCTGAGCGGGTTCAGCTTCTCGGGCCGGTTCAGGTGCAGCTCGCCCCGCGCCCCCGACGCGGCGACCTCGATCCCCTCGAACTGCGGCTCCTCCATCGCTGCGGATCCTAGGGCTTCGGGGGCGGGCCCCCGCACCGGCCGCCTAGCGACGCCGCAGCTTCAGCTTCGTCTTCGCGGTCTGGGTGACGTTGCCGTCGGCCGGCTTCATCCTCACCGTCACCCTGACCTTCGCCTTGCCCTTGCGGCGCAGCTTCTTCGCCAGCTTCCGCTTCGGCTTGACCGCGAGCTTCTCGTTGCCCTCGAGGCCGCTGTGCTGTCCCTTCGCGCGCTTGATCCCCTTGCCGGTCAGGGTCAGCTCCGAGGCGTAGGGGACGGTGGCCGTCAGCTTCGCCGTGCCCTTGCGCTTGTTGAGCTTCGTCCGCTTCGCCTCGAGCCTGCAGGGGCCGGGCTCGCCACCTTCCTCGCCGAAGGCGCGGGCGGGGAGCGTGTCGCCGCCGCCCATGTTGATGTAGACGGTGCCGCGGCAGTCGGTGGCGGCGCCGTACGGGGACGAGAAGCCGCTCGGTCCCAGCCCGAGCCCGGCCTTGCAGTCGTCGGTACAGCGCTCGAAGCCGGTGCCGCCCCCGGGGACCACGTCGTCGCCGAAGGCGAACGCGAAGCTGAGATCGCTGCGGTAGACGGCGACTCGGTTGTTCGAGCTGTCCGAGACGTAGATCAGGCCGTTGCCGCTCGTTGCCAGGCCCTGCGGTAGCGAGAGCTCTCCTGCGGCGCTGCCGGAGGTGCCGTCCTGACAGGGATCGGTGCAGACCTCGAAGCCGCCGCCGGGTCCCGAGACGACGCCCTTGCCGAACGCGCCCAGCGCGGCAAGCGGCGCCGAATCGAAGAGGACCACCATGCTGCCGTTGTAGCTGGTTACGAACAGTCGCCCTGTGCGGTCGAAGTCGAGGCCCTCGGGCGCCCAGACCGAGCCCGTGTTGGCGCTGGAATCGCCGGCCTTGCAGTCGGCCGCGACGCTACAGACCTCGAAGCCGGTGCCGCCCCCGGTCACGACGTCTCGTGCGAAGACACGCAGCCAGGTCCCGTCGGGGTCGTGGACCGAGATCCGGTTGGCGCCGGTATCGCCGACGTAGACGAGGCCGTCCGGCCCGAAGGTGATCGGCCAGGGCTGCGAGAACGAGCCGCCCTTGCCGTCGTAGATGCCCTCCTTGCAGGTGGCGACGCAGACCTCGGGGCCGGTGCCGCCGCCGGGGATCACATCGGCTCCGAAGGCGCGCCTGAACGTGCCGTCGGCTCCGAACACGGCGATCCGGCGCTGTCCGTCGGCGACGAAGATCTCGTTCCCCGACGGCGAGAACTCGGCGTCCTCGGGGTCGTCCAGCTCGCCCGGCCCGCTGCCCTCGACCCCCGCCTTGCAGACGGTCGTGCAGACCTCCGGCCCGGTGCCGCCGCCGGGCACGACGTCCTTGCCGAAGGCGAACAGGAAGACCCCGCCCGGGGCGAAGACCGAGACGCGGTCGTTGCCGTAGTCGGGTAGCGCGACCCTGCCGCTGATCGGATCGACGCCGATGCCCTCCGCATTGGGCACCTCGCCGGCCGCCCCGGTGGCCCCGAGGCTGCCGTAGATCGTCCCCGGCTCGTAGGCGGCGCCGGCGGGCGCAGCGAAGGCCAGGGCCAGGGCCAGCGCAGTCGCGCAGCCGATCGTGGCGCGTAGGGCGGTGTGTGGATTGGTCGCGGCCATTGAGTCGGTCTCCCGCTGCCGGTAGCTATCCGTGCGACCGCACTCTACTCACGAGAAACGCGAAATCCTAATCAGGTATGGCGCTCGCCGGCCTAGGTGGAGGCGCCGCTGGCGGATGCCGACCCGGAAGCTTCCGGCGCAGCCTCGGGGTGGATCGGGCCGCTCGTCTCCCGCAGCGGCTCGCCGCTTCGGCCGCTGCGAACGGCGATCACCTCGGCGAGGACCGAGACGGCCGTCTCCGACGGGGTCCGGGCGCCGACGTCGAGTCCGCACGGGGCGTGGATCCGGGCGATCGACTGCTCGTCGAGGCCGGCGTCGCGGAGCCGCTCGGCGCGCCGCTTCTGGGTGCGGCGGCTGCCCAGCGCGCCGACGTAGCCGGCGCCGGTCGCCAGCGCCGCGGTCAACGCCGGCTCGTCGAACTTCGGATCGTGGGTGAAGACCAGGACCACGTCGCGTGGCCCGAGCTCACGGTCCCGCAGATAGCGATCGGGCCAGTCGACGACCACCTCGGCATTCTGCGCGAACCGCGGGCTCTTGATGAACGGCTCGCGGGCGTCGCAGATCGTCACCCTGTAGCCGATGTCGGCGGCCACCCTCGCCGTCTCGGCCGAGAAGTCGATCGCCCCGAAGATCACCATCCGCGGCGGCGTCGAGAACGCCTGGATGTAGACCGCCAGCTCGGAGCCCATCACCTCGCCCCCGGCGCCGTAGCGGCGGATCCTCGAGACCCCTTCGTCGAGCTGTCCGCGCGCGTCGCGCTCGACCGAGCGATCGAGCAACTCGGTGATCCCGAGGCCGCCGATGACGCGGTCGGCGAGGATCGCGATCGACGCCCCGGCCCGCTCGCCGTCGAGCAGCGTGGCGATCGCGACCGGCTGGTGGGCCGCGCGCGCGGCCGCCACCGCCTCCAGCGCCGGCAGGGAGTCGCCGCCGTACTCGTGGACGAAGACCCGCACGGTGCCCCCGCACATCAGCCCGACCCCGGCCGCCTCCTCGTCGGAGACCCCGTAGGTGACGACCCTGGCCCGCTCGCCGGCGAGGATCTTCCCGGCCTCCTCGACGAGCGCCGCCTCGACGCAGCCGCCGGTCACCGAGCCCTCGATGTTGGCGCGATCGTCGATCAGCATCTGCGCGCCGGGGTCGAGCGGCGCCGAGCCGATCCGCTCGACGAGCGTCGCGCCGACGACCCGACGACCCTCGCCCAGCCAGTCGGCCGCGATCTGCTCGGAACTGGAGATGCTGCTCACGATCCGCTCCCGCTCCTGAGGCTAGCGCCCAGCGCCGCCGGGGCGAGCCGGTCCGGTCGAAGGCCGCTGGAGGTGGCTTGCGCCGTTGGATACTGTTAGCGGTAGAGGAGAGCGAGGAGTGGAGCAGCTGATTTCGATCATCGTCGCGCCAGGTCAAACCGGGGCGGTCGCGTGCTGATCGTCGCGACGACCGGCTGGGTGGTGGGGATCATCCTCGGGGTCGTCGTGATCGCCGTCGCCGCGGCGATCGTGATCACGATCGTCGCGCTGGCGACGAGGATCGCCGGGCAGGCGAAGACGGCTGAGGAGGGACTCGAGGTGGTTCGCCTGCAGACGGCCGAGCTCGACGGCGTCGCGCGAATCAACGACTCGGGCGTGCGCATCCTGCACGCCGCCCGGGCGCTGCGAAAGGTGGCGGTCGGGAAATGATCCTGGCGGTCACCGGCGAGACCTACGGCTGGATCGCGCTCGCGATCGGGCTGGCCGCGGCGCTGGTGGTCGCGGGGCTCTTGGCGGCGCTGCTGATGCAGACGGCACGGATCAGGCGCTCGACCGAGGGCCTGCTCGAGACCGCCGCCGAGGTCGGTGCGAACACGGCGAACATCCCGCAGCTCGAGGCGACCGCGCCGGTCCTGGCCGAGATCTTCGATGAGGCCGTGGTCCAGGACGGCTACATGAACGCGCTCACCGACGGCTTCGGACCGCTTGCGGACGGGGCCGGCGAAGCCGGGGAGAAGCAGGAGGAGGTCGAGGCATGACCGACCTCCAGGTCGTGCTCAGCGTCGTGCTGGCGGCGGTCGTGATCGCGGTGCTCGCCGTCGCGCTGATCCTCGTCCGCCGCGACCTCGAAGCGATCTCCGCCGGCCTCGCGAAGCTCGCGAGCGCGCTCAGCACGGTCGAGTCCCAGCACCTGCGCCCGCTCGAGCCGGCGGTGAAGGCGATCAACGCGCAGTTCGACGCGATCCTCGCGGCGCTACCGGGGATCGGCCGCAAGGCCGCGATCGTCGCCGAGCGGAGGCCGCGATGACCCTCTGGTGGATCGGCGACATCGTCCTGCTGGTGGTGGTCGTGCCGATCGTCGTCTATCTCTTGCGCGGCGTGCTGAGCGCGGCCGAGAGCATCGTCCCGACCGTCGATGAGATCGCCTCGGTGGCGCGCGCCGGGTCGCAGGATCTCGACGCCGCCCCGCTGCTTCTGACGACGCGCGATCAGGTCGAGCAGACCGTGGCCGGGGTTGCGAACTACGGCGGATCGCTCGACGTGATCCTCGACGACGCCGAAGAGGAAGGGGAGTAGGGGAGATGCTCGTCGTCGGCCTGGTCGCACCCGCAGTCGTGCTGATCGCCACCGTGGTGCTGATCGTGCTGGCGCTCGTCTACTACCTCGTTTCGACGATCGTCGCGCTGCGTCGCGTCGCCGCGGGGCTCGATCAGGTGATCGACGGCGTCGGCGAGATCGTCGCCAAGAGCGCGCCGGTCAACGAGATCGTGGTCGCGATCAACGAGCAGCTCGACGCCGGCGTCGATCTGCTCGAGGGCCTGCTCGTCCAGAAGGCCGGCCTCAGTGACGCGGTCGGTCTGATCGACGGCGTCTACCCGGGGGCGGCCGCGGCGGGGCTGCGCAACTTCCCCGACAGCACCGAGGTCGAGCCGCCGCGGATCGGCGAGGTCTACACGAAGGGCACGCTGACCCTGGCCCGGCTCGGTCGCGAGGCGCCGGTCGCCGCCGCGAGCCCGGCGGGCGGCGAGGTGCTGAGGAACGTCGAGGGAGGCAGCCTCGCGGCGCGGCAGCTCTATCCGTCCGTCCGTCACACGAGCCCGGAGAAGCTGCCGAGGTCGCCGGTGATCGGCACCGATGCCCCCGTCCAGTACGAGGAGCGCGACGACGTCGGCGCTCCCCGCAAGCGGCTTCCGGCCGGCGGTCCCTGACGATAGGAGTAGCGCCTTGCAGACCCCTGCACCATTCGAATACGAGCGGGCGACGAGCGTCGACGGCGCGATCGAGGCGCTCGGCCGGCTCGGCCCCTCGGCCCGGATCGTCGCCGGCGGCCACAGCCTGCTGCCGATGATGAAGCTGCGGCTCGCGAACCCGAAGCACCTGATCGACATCAACGAGCTCGCGGAGCTCTCCTACATCCGCTTCGAGGACGGCGAGATCAGGATCGGCGCGCTGACCAGGCACGTCGATCTGCTGCGCTCCGAGGTCTTGGCCGAGCACTTCCCGCTGTTCGCCGACGCCGAGACGGTGATCGCCGACCCGGTCGTTCGCAATCGGGGCACGATCGGTGGCTCGCTCTGCCAGGCCGACGCGGCCGAGGATCTCTCCGCGGTCTGCTCGGCGGCGAAGGCGCAGGTCGTGATCCGCGGCGCCGACGGTGAGCGGGTGGTCGGGATGGAGGGTTTCCACCTCGGTCCCTACATGACGGCGGTCGGCGCCGGGGAGATGCTGACCGAGGTGCGGCTGCCCGTCCGCCCGGGCGCCGGCAGCGCCCACGAGAAGGTCGAGCGCCGCGCCGGCGACTGGGCGATCGCCGCGGCCTCGGCGGCCGTCTGGCTCGACGGCGGCACGATCGCCGACGCCGGGATCGCGCTCAGCGCGGTCGGGATGACGACGATCCACCTGACCCGGGCCGAGGAGCTGCTGGCGGGCAAGCCGCCGTCGGAGGAGCTGTTCGCGGAGGCGGGCGAGATCGCCGCGGCCGACTGCTCGCCGAGCGCCGATGGGCGCGGGCCGATCGACTACAAGCGCCACCTCGCGGGCGTGCTCACGCAACGCGCGTTGCGCCGCTCGACGGCGCGCGCCCTCAACCAGGAGGCCTGACGATGGAGATCTCGATGACGGTCAACGGCGAGCGGGTCTCCGCGGAGGCCGAGCCGCGGACGCTGCTGGTCCACTTCATCCGCGACACGCTCGGCCTGAAGGGAACCCACTGGGGCTGCGACACCTCGAACTGCGGTGCCTGCGTGGTGCTGATGGACGGGCAGCCGGTCAAGTCCTGCACGGTGCTGGCCGCGATGTGTGACGGGCACGAGATCCGCACCGTCGAATCGCTCGAGAGCGACGGCGAGCTCGACCCGGTCCAGCAGGGCTTTCACGAGCTCCACGCCCTGCAGTGCGGGTTCTGCACCCCGGGGATGATGATGACCGCGCGCGCCCTGCTCGATGAGAACCCGAACCCGACCGAGCACGAGATCCGGACCGCGATCTCCGGCGGCATCTGCCGCTGCACGGGCTACAAGAACATCGTCGGCGCGATCCAGTGGGCGGCCGAGCAGGAAGCCACGACGAGACAGGAGGCGTGAGCATGGCCACGGTCGAGAACCTTCCCAGCCCCGAGACCGAGCGGCCGATCGGCTTCGGCCGGCTGAAGCGCAAGGAGGACGAGCGCTTCATCCGCGGCCAGGGCACCTATCTGGACGACATCGAGCTGCCGGGAATGGTCCACGGCGCGATCCTCCGCAGCCCCTACGCGCACGCGAAGATCGTCTCGATCGACACCTCCGAGGCGCTGGCGCACCCGAACGTCGCCGCGGTCGTCACCGCCAAGGACCTCGAGACGCTCGGCCTGGCCTGGATGCCGACGATCTCCTACGACACGCAGGCCGTGCTCGCCGGCGACAAGGTCCGCTTTCAGGGTCAGGAGGTCGCGTTCGTGATCGCGACCGACCCCTACTCCGCCCAGGACGCGCTGAAGCTGATCGACGTCGACTACGAGCCGCTGCCGACGGTCGTCAACGCGCGCAAGGCGCTCGACCCCGATGCGCCGCTGATCCGCGACGACAAGACCGGCCAGACCGACAACGTCGCGAGCCCGACCTGGGAGGCCGGCGACGAGGCGGCGACCGACCGCGCCTTCGCCGAGGCCGACACCGTCGTCACCCGCGAGATGATCTACCCGCGCTGCCATCCGGCGCCGCTCGAGACCTGCGGCATCATCGCCGACTTCAACCCAGAGACCGGCCAGCTCGACATCTACAACGGCAACCAGGCCCCGCACGCCCACCGCACCGTCTACGCGCACGTCGCCGGTCTCGCCGAGCACATGATCCGGATCCGCTGCAACGACATCGGCGGCGGCTTCGGCAACAAGGTGCCGGTCTACCCGGGCTACGTCTGCGCGATCGCCGGCTCGATCGTCGCCGGCGTGCCGGTCAAGTGGGTCGAGAACCGCTCCGAGAACCTGATGTCGACCGGCTTCGCACGTGACTACATCATGCGCGGCGAGATCTGCTCGAAGGACGGCAAGATCACCGGGCTGCGGGTCGATGCGATCGCCGATCACGGCGCCTTCGACAGCACCGCCCAACCGACCAAGTTCCCGGCCGGCTTCTTCCACATCTGCTGTGGCTCCTACGACCTCGAGGCCGCCCATGTCAAGGTCAAGGCCGTCTACACGAACAAGGCACCCGGGGGCGTCGCCTATCGCTGCTCGTTCCGGATCACCGAGGGCGTCTACATGGTCGAGCGAATGGTCGACGCGCTGGCGATCGAGATGGAGGTCGACCCGATCGAGCTGCGGATGCGGAGCTTCATTCCGCCCGAGCAGTTCCCCTACGAGACGACGACCGGCTGGACCTACGACTCCGGCGAGTACGCGAAGACGATGAAGGTCGCGATGGAGATGGCCGGCTACGACGACCTGCGGCGCGAGCAGGCCGAGAAGCGCGCCCGCGGCGAGCTGATGGGGATCGGCGTCTCGTTCTTCACCGAGGGCGTCGGCGCCGGCCCGCGCAAGCACATGGACATCCTCGGGCTGTCGATGAACGACGGCGCCGACCTGCGCGTGCATCCCTCGGGCAAGGCGGTGGTCAGCATCAGCGCCCAGACCCAGGGTCAGGGCCACGAGACGACCTTCGCCCAGATCGTCGGCGAGGAGCTCGGCATCCCGCCCGAGGACGTCGAGGTCCGCCACGGCGACACCGACAAGTCCCCCTACGGCCTCGGCACCTACGGCAGCCGCTCGACGCCGGTCTCCGGCGCCGCGGTCGCGGTCGTCTCGCGCAAGGTGCGCGACAAGGCGCGGCTGATCGCGGCGACGATGCTCGAGGCGCGCCCCGAGGACCTCGCCTGGGAGAAGGGCCGCTGGTACGTCAAGGGCGACCCCGAGCAGGGCGCGATGATCGAGGAGATCGCCGAGCGCGCCTACAGCGGCGAGCCGATGCCGGCCGGGATGGAGGGCGGACTCGACGGACAGGTGATCTACGACCCACCGAACCTGACCTACCCCTACGGGGCCTACATCGCCGTCGTCGACATCGACCCCGAGACGGCCCAGGTCACGGTTCGCCGCTTCATCGCGGTCGACGACTGCGGCGTGAGGATCAACCCGATGGTGGTCGACGGCCAGATCCACGGCGGGCTCGCCGAGGGCGTCGGCATCGCGCTGATGGAGCTGATCGCCTTCGACGAGGAGGGCAACTGCCTCAACTCCTCGTTCATGGACTACCTGATCCCGACCGCGCTCGAGTGCCCCGACTTCGAGCTCGGCGAGACCGTGACGCCCTGCCCGCACCATCCGCTCGGCGCCAAGGGCATCGGCGAGTCGCCGAACGTCGGCTCACCGCCGGCGATCGTCAACGCGGTGATCGACGCGCTGCACACCACGCACGGTGTCGATCACATCGACATGCCGTGCACGCCGGCCCGCGTCTGGGCGGCGATGCAGGGGCGCCCCGAGCCCCCGCAATGATCACCCCGGAGCTGTCGCGGCGATCGCAGGAGCTCGCGGCCGCCCGCGAGCCGTATGTGACCGCGACGGTCGTCCGGGTCCAGCACCCGACCAGCGTGCAGCCGGGCAGCGTCGCGCTGGTGCTCGCCGACGGCACGATCGAGGGCTTCGTCGGCGGCGTCTGCGCCGAGCAGAGCGTCAAGGCCTACTCGCTGATCGCCCTCGAGAGCGGCGAGCCGGTGCTGCTGCGGATCCTCCCCGACCCCGAGGGCGGCGGGGCCGACCTCGACGGCGGCGAGCTCACCCCGGAGGCGGCCGCGGCCGCCGCCGAGGAGGTACCCGGCGGCGAGGAGGGCACCGTCACGGTCAAGAACCCCTGCCTGTCGGGCGGCGCGATCGAGGTCTTCCTCGAGCCGACCCCGCCGGCACCCCGGGTGCTCGTCGTCGGTGCGACGCCGGCCGCCGCCGCGCTGCTTCGGATCGGGCCCGAGCTCGGCTTCGAGATGGTCCCCTCCGACGGTCACGATCCCGAGCCCGCCGATGGTGACCTCGCCCTGGTCGTCGCCGCCCATGGTCGCGACGAGCTGCACGCCCTGCGCCGCGGCCTCGAGGCGGACCTCCCCTACGTCGGCCTCGTCGCCAGCGACAGGCGCGGCGCCGGCGTTCTCGATGAGCTCCGGGCCTCCGGCGTCGCCGAGGAGCTGCTCGAGCGGATCGACGTCCCCGCCGGCATTCCGATCGGCTCGCACGGCCCGGGCGAGATCGCGCTCTCGGTCCTCGCCGCGATCGTCGCCGTGCGGCGCGGCTCTCCCGTGGAGCACGCACCCCGGGCCGCGACTGCCGGCCCGGCGAAGGCCGCGCCCGCGGCATCGGTGGCCGTCGACCCGATCTGCGGGATGACCGTCGCCGCGGTCGCGAGCACGCTCTCGCTCGAGCGCGACGGCGAGACCTTCTACTTCTGCGGCGAGGGCTGTCGGGCGGCCTTCGAGAGCCAGGGGGAGCATGCCTCCGCCGCCCGCTGATCGGGAGCCGTTCGTCACCGGGCTGGTGCTCGGCGCCGGCGGCTCACAGCGCCTCGGGCGCCCCAAGCAGCTGCTCGACTACGGCGGCGGCACGCTGCTCGGCCACGTCGTCGACGTCGCCCTTCAGTGTCGCTTCGATCAGACGATCGTCGCGATCGGCGGCTTCGCCGATGAGGTTCGCGAGCGCGTCGATCTGGCCGGGGCGGAGGTGGTCGTCAACGAGGCCTACGGGGCGGGCTGCTCGTCCTCGATCGCGGCGGCGCTCGCCGCGCTCGACCCGCGCTGCGAGGTGCTCGTGCTGATGCTCGGCGACCAGCCCGGCGTCAGCGCCGACACGGTCGCCAGGCTGCTCGCCGGGCGCGGCGATGCAGCGCTCGCCGTCTGCCGCTACGAGGACGGCAGGGGCCACCCGATCGCCTTCGATCGCAGCGTCTTCGCGGCGCTCGCCGAACTGCATGGGGACAAGGGCGTCTGGCGGCTGCTCGACCAGCGCGCCGACGAGGTGGCCGAGGTGCCGATCGCGGGCCCGATCCCCCTCGACGTCGACACACCCGAGGACTACCGGGCCGTCCTCGACGAGCTGGCCCCGCGATGAGCGGCGCCGGCGCGGAAGGGGAGGGCGGGGAGGCGGCCGCCGAGATCCGGCGGATCGTCCCCGACGTCGAGACGCTCGCCCAGCGGCTCGCCGCCGTCGACTACCTCGTCGACGAGGGCCTGGCGACCTCGATCTTCCTCAGCCTGCGGCTGCCGCAGCCGCTGCTGCTCGAGGGCGAGGCGGGGGTCGGCAAGACCGAGGCGGCGCTGGCGCTCGCCGCCGTGCTCGAGACGCCGCTGGTCCGCCTCCAGTGCTACGAGGGGATCGATGCGGCGGAGGCGCTGTATGAGTGGAACTACCCCCGCCAGCTGCTCAGCATCCGGCTCGCCGACTCCGGCGGGCGCTCGCTCGACGAGGAGGAGCTGTTCGGGCCCGACTACCTGATCCAGCGGCCCCTGTTGCGGGCGCTCGAGCATCCCGGCCCGCGGCCCGCGGTGCTGCTGATCGACGAGATCGACCGCGCCGACGACGACTTCGAGGCCTTCCTGCTCGAGCTGCTGGCGGACGCGGCGGTGACGATCCCCGAGCTCGGCACGATCCGGGCCACGCACCCGCCGATCATCGTCCTCACCTCGAACCGGACCCGCGACCTGCACGACGCGGTCAAGCGCCGCTGCCTCTACCGCTGGATCGACTACCCGACGCCGGAGCGCGAGGTCGAGATCATCCGCCGCCGGGTCAAGGGCGCCTCCGAGGCGCTCGCGGTCCAGGTCGCGGACGCGGTCTCGCGGATGCGCGACAGCGACGTGCAGAAGCCGCCGGGGATCGCGGAGGCGATCGACTGGCTGGCAGCGCTCGAGGTGCTCGGGATCGAGACCCTCGACGCCGAGGCGATCGAGCTGACGCTCGGATCGGTGCTCAAGTACGACGAGGACCAGGAGGTGATCCGCGCTGCCGGCCTCGAGCAACTCGTCCCCGACCGTGGCTGACGTCGGCGCCGGAGCGCCCCGGCCCGAGTTCGGGGTCGAGACGATCCACCTCGACCTGCCGTCGCTGGCCGGGGCGCTGGGCCAGCGGCTGCGCGAGGCCGGGGTGCCGGTCACCCCCGAGCGCTCGGCCGAGTTCGCCCGGGCGCTGACCCTGGTGCGGCCCGAGAGCCGGCGGCGTCTGTATTGGACCGCGCGCTCGATCTTCGTCTCCGACCGCTCCCACGGCGCCGCTTTCGACGCGGTCTTCCAGTCGGTCTTCGGCGCCGAGCCGCCGACCGAGGCCCCGCCCGGCGAGGACGCCGAGACCGTGCCGGCGCCGCCCGACGAGCGCCCGCTCGCCGATCGGCGGAGCTCATCCACCGATCTGGCGTCGGAGGAGCGGTCGCCGAGCGTCGCAACCGCGCCCTCCCGCGAGACCGGCGGCGAGGAGGGCGGCGAGCTCGAGCTGCCGCTGGCGATGGCGAGCGAGGAGGAGCGGCTGGCCGGCAAGAGCTTCGACGCGCTCGAGCCGGGCGAGCTCGCGCAGCTCTACCGGCTGATGTCGCGGCTCGAGCTGGCGACGCCGCTGCGCCGCACCCGCCGCTACGAGCACGCCCATCACGGCCGACGCGTCGACCTGCGCCGGACCCTGCGGGGCAGCCTCCGGACCGGCGGCGACGCAATCCACCTCGCCCGCCGCCGTCGGCGGATCGTCCGGCGCCGGTTGGTGCTGCTCTGCGACATCTCCGGCTCGATGGAGCCCTACGCCCGGGCCTACCTGCAGTTCCTCAGCTGCGCCGCCGGCAGCGGCCCCCACACCGAGGCGTTCGCCTTCGCGACGAGGCTCACGCGCCTGACCCGTGCCCTGGCCGCGCGCAACCCCGAGCTGGCGATCCGGCGCGCCGCGGCGGCGGCACCGGACTGGTCGAGCGGCACCCGGATCGGCGATGCGCTGAAGGAGTTCAACGACCGCCACGGCCGTCGCGGCATGGCCCGCGGGGCCGTCGTCGTGATCCTCTCCGACGGCTGGGAGCGTGGCGATCCGGAGCTGGTCGGCCGCGAGATGGAGCGCCTCTCACGGCTCGCCCACCGGGTCGTCTGGGTCAACCCCAGGGTCGGCGCCAGCGGGTTCTCGGTCGGCGCCGCAGGCATGCGCGCCGCCGTCGAGCACTGCGACGCGCTGGTCAGCGGCCACAGCTTCGAGGCGCTCGGCGAGGTCGTCGAGGCGATCGCCGGGCCCGCCGGTGGCGATCTCGCGGCGGCGAGCCTCGACGCGTCCTTGGCGCCCGAGGCCGAGGAGGAGGAACCGTGGCCGAGCGCGACGCCGGTTCCCGGCAGCTCGGTCGCGATGCCGAGCGGCTACGGTCCGAGCAGGGGCAGAACGACGCCGGGATGGGGCGGGCGATGAGCGCTGAGACGAAGACCTGCATCTACCCCGGCTGCGAGCGGCCGGCGGCGCCGCCGAACCCGCTCGGTGGACCGCAGCCGGCCTTCTGCGAGCTCGAGGAGCACAATGCGCTCAGCGCCCACCAGGAGCGTCAGCGTCTTCAGTCCGAGGGCGGAGCCGACCACGAAGAGGAGGATCAGTGATGGCTGACGAGGCCTATCGAGCAGTGTTTCTGCGTGTTCACCCGACCGGGAAGATGGTGCTCAGCCTGACCACCGAGTCCGACGGCAGGGAGGCCGACTACGCGGAGCTGGTCGCCGCCGAGCTCGGCGTTCCCGCGCTCGACGTCAAGGTCGTGCCCGCGGACACCGACCGCTTCGGCGTCGGCCACGGCTTCAACACGAGCCCCTCCGGCGGGACCGCGGCTGCGATCGCCAGCGCCACCGGCAGGATCCGTGAGAAGTCACGGCTGCTGGCGGGCGCGGCGCTCGAGGCCGAGCCCGACAGCCTCTCGTGGGTGAACGGCGCCTGGGCCGCGGGCGACGGCAGCGACCCCGAGCGGGTGCAGACGGTCGAGGACATCGCGATGTACGCGCACGGCACCGGTGAGCTGCCGCCGGGCGTCGAGGGCGGCCTCGACGCGCAGGCCGTCTACCGGGATTGAGGCTGGATCTAGAGGTGACCCTCGATCACGACTTCGACCTCGTCCTCGACCTTCAGCGCCCCGAACAGGGTCGAGTAGGGCTTGATCCCCCAGTCGGTCTGTTTGACGACTGCGCTCCCCGTCAGCGCACCGTCGTCGCCGATCGTGAGCTCGAAGGCGATCGGCCCGCTCTCCGTGCCGATCGTCAGCTCTCCCTCGACGCCGATCCGGCTGCCGTCGGCGGCGGGCTGCACCCGGCTCGAGCGAAAGCCGATGCCCCTGCCCTCGAGGACCTCGTCGTTGATCGTCTTCTCGATGTTCGCCTTGTCGTCGTCGTCGAGCGCCTTCATCCCGCCCGATCCCTCGATCACCCGCAGCGACGAGGGATCCGCGGTCAGCTCGACGCTGGTCCCGGCGGCGTCGTCGCCGACGACGAGCGTCGCCTCCCAGGAGTCGACCCCGATCACGAGGTCATGGCCGGCCTTCGCGGCGGCGCCGGTGCGGCCGGTCCGCACCGAGAGCGCGGCGTCATCGGGCCCGAGCTGATGAGTACCTGAACTGAGCGACATGCGCCCAGCATAGTGTCGGGCGCGCGACCAAGGAGAGGACCGGAACACATGGCTACAGAACTCGACCACACGTTCACGACCGAGAAGCCGATCGACGAGAGCTTCGCGGCGGTTACCGATCTCGAGCGGCTTGTTCCCTGCGTCGAGGGCGGGACCGTGACCGAGGTGACGGGGCCGGATTCGGTCAAGGCCGAGATCCTGCTGACGATGGGGGCGATGTCGATGACCTTCGTCGGGACCGTCGAGGTCGCCGAGAAGGACCCCGACGCCCATCGCGCCCTGTTGCGGGTCAAGGCGAAGGACTCGGAGGGCCAGGGGCACGCGAACGCCGACGTCGTCTTCCAGCTCAACGACGGCGGCGGTGACATCCACACCAAGGCGCAGATCACCGGCAAGGCCGCGTCGATGGGGGAGGGGGTGGTGATCGGGGTCCTCGACGGGCTGATCACCGACTTCACCGGCAAGCTCGCCGACATGTAGGGCCGATGGCGACCGTCGAGATGCGCGAGATCCGCGAGGGGGAGGTGCCCTACGGGGCGGGCACCGCGGTCCAGGAGGACCCCGACCGACCCGCGTTCCGCGGTAACGGTCCCGACGACTACGTCTGCGTGCAGTGCGGCAACGTCCTCGCCGAGTCGATGCACGAGATGCAGATGACGAAGAAGGTGCGCGTCCGCTGCGGCCGCTGCTCGACGGTCAACGTCGCCCGCTACGAGGAGTCCGAGGACGCCGGGGGCGGCAGTCGGGGCGGGCCCCGCTAGCGGCGGGCGCGCTCGAGAATCTCGAGCACCGCCTACACGGCCTGAGAGCCCGCGCTAAGTTCGCCGCATGCGATCCCGCTCGACCCGGCGATCCAGCAATGGCCCGTCGGCGGTCGTGATCGCCTGGCGCGCCGCCCACGGGCTGATCGCGGTCGGGTTCCTGGGCGCGATCGCATACGTCTGGTGGTGCGCGATCAGCGGCCGCCGCGGCCCGTTGCTGCGGCCGGCGATCGCCGCCCTGGCGGGGGAGGCGCTGCTCGTCGGCGCGAACGGGGGGGACTGCCCGCTGGGGCCGCTGGGCGATCGGGTCGGCGATCCGATGCCGCTGTTCGGCCTGGTGCTCCCACCCCGGGCGGCGAAGCTCGCGGTCCCCGTCCTCGGTCTGATCACCGCTGCGGGGATCGCGCTGGTGGCGATCCGACCGCCCCGGCCCGTGGAGCCGGGCGAGCCCGCGCTTCGCTAGGCTCGATCGGGTGAGCGGCAAGAGCGAGTTCACAGCCGAGCAGGCGAGGGCCGCCGGCGAGCGGATCGGGATCGACTGGTCGAGCTCGCCGTTCGACGTCGAGCAGTTCCGGGCCGGGATGGACGTCGAGCTCGAGCACGGGACCCACGATCCCGCGACCAACGTCACCGACGACGACGTCGACGTCACCGCGAAGATCGCCTGGGCCCACCTGAACGAGTTCCCCGACTACTACACCCGCCTCGAGGCGATGGAGGCCGAGGCCGAGGCCTTCTGGGCCGCCCAGGGCGAGTAGGGCGACGCCGATCCGGCCGCGTCAGCGCTCAGCTAGCGCTCCGGCTCGGTCAGCACCGCGAGGTCATCGCGATCGACGGGGCGGGCTCCGGCGCGCTTCATGCTGATCAGATCGTCGCGCCCGGCGACCGCGATCTCGAGCTCTCCGAGCCGGATCTCGAGTGCGCCGGCGCGCAGCTGCCCGTAGGGCGGGGCCCCCGGCGCGTCGTGGAGGACGTCGATCGCTCCGTGGCGGGAGTCGAACTGCCAGAGCGTCGCCCGCGGCAGCATCGCCGCCGAGATCTCGAGGCCCTCGCTGCCCGGGTTCAGCGCCCGCGCATCGAGGGCATTTAGAGCCGCTGCGAGCCGCTCGAGGTTCTCCGGCGACGGGTTCGGGAAGATGTCGACGTCGAAGGTCGTCCGCATGTGGCCGTGGGTCTGGACCGCCAGCCCGCCGACGACCACGTAGTCGACGCCGCGTTCGGCCAGCGCCGCGAAGATCCGCTCGACGTCGGGGGGCCTGCGGGGGTCGGCGTCCTCAGCCGAGGGCATCGCTACCCGCCTCCCTCAGTCGCCCGGCGAGCCGATTGGCGGAGACCGCCAGCGCCAGCCGCTCGGCCGGGTCCCGCTCGCGCAGGGCCGCGAGGTGGACCGGGTCGGCGCGCGACTGCAGCCGGCGCGGGGCCAGCTCGGCCTCGTAGCCGAGCGCTAGCAGTAGCGCCGCCAGCGTCTCCCAGCGCGGCGAGCTCAGCCCCCGTTCGATCAGGCTGACCGTCGCCTGGGTGGTGCCGGCACGGCGGGCCAGCGACCCCTGGCTCACGCCGTGCGCGAGGCGAAGGCGCCGGATCTCGCCACCGGGATTCATATAGAAAAGTATATCAGTAAGCCAGGTTCGCCCTCGCTCTAGATAGATCGCTCTACTATCTGTTATGATCGCGGCGATGCCGACCGCGACCCAGGCCCCGACCGAGACCCCGACCCGCGAGCGGATCCTCTATGCCGCCGCCGAGCTCTTCCGCCGCCAGGGCTACGCCGGCACCGGGCTCAAGCAGGTGCTGGCCGAGGCGGAGGCGCCGTTCGGCTCGATGTACCACTTCTTCCCCGGCGGCAAGGAGGAGCTCGCGGAGGAGGTGCTCGCCACGGGCGGCCGCTTCTTCCTCGCCCTCTATGAGGGAATCGCCGCCGAGGCGCCCGATCTCGAGAGCACGGTCCGCGACTTCTTCGCCGGCGCCGGCCAGACGCTGGTCGCGACCGGCTACCAGGACGCCTGTCCGATCGCGACCGTCGCCGGCGAGATCGCCAGCACCCACGATCGCCTGCGCCGGAGCGCCGCCGCGGCCTTCGAGAGCTGGATCGCCGCCTTCGAGGCCGACGCGATCGAGGCCGGCGTCGGGCCTGCCGCCGCGCGACCGCTGGCGATCAGCGTCGTCGCGATCCTCGAGGGCGCCTTCCTGCTCTGCCGCTCGCTGCAGAGCACCGAGCCGATGGATGCCGCTGGCGAATCGGCCGTTGCGCTGGTCCGGGCCGGGCTCGCCTCGCCGGCCGGCCCGGCGCGGGAGTCGGGGGCTCGGCGATGAGCCTCCTGCTCGGACTGATCGCCGGCGTGATCCTCGCCCTGCTCGCCCGGGCCCTGCTCACCCGCGCGCTGCTGGTCAAGCTCCGCCGCGACGTCGGCCGGCTCAACGCGGGCGACCACGAGCCGCTGCTCGCGGGCTTCGCCGAGGACGCGGTGCTCCACTTCAACGAGGGACCGCACCGCTTCTCCGGCGTCCACCGCGGCCGCGCGGCGATCGAGCGCTTCCTGCGCGAGTTCACCAACGCCGGGGTCGAGGGCGAGATCCGCTCGATCTGGTTCGGCGGCCCACCCTGGGCGATGACCCTGCTCGTCCGCTTCGACGACCGGGCGACCGGGCCCGACGGCGAGCAGCTCTACGCCAACCGCACGGTGCTGCTCGCCCGCACCCGCTGGGGCAGGATCGTCGAGCAGGAGGACTTCTACGAGGACACCGCGCGGATCGCCGCCTTCGATCGCCGCCTGAACGAGCTCGGCATCGCGCCGCGGGCGGACGCCGAGCGATCGGCGACCTAGGCAAGTCGGTCCCTCAGCCGACCGCGGCGGCGATCGCGTCGGCGGCCCGCTCGCCGGAGCGCACCGCGCCCTCGAGGAAGCCCTGGTTGGCGGTCGCGGTGTGCTCGCCGGCGAAGTGGATCGCGCCCTCGGGGCGGCCGACGTAGCCGTAGTAGTGGGTGTACTGGCCGGGCCGCGAACCAGCGCCTCGGCGCCGGCTCCCGGCCCGGCCAGGGCGATCAGCCCGCCGCAGCCGTGGACCGACCCGGCGCCGGGTCGCCCCGCCGCTTCCGGAGCGCATGCGAACCCGTCTCGGAGTAGGTTGGGGACGACCGAAGAACGAGCGGTGGGGAGAGGAGGCAGCGATGTCAGTTGAGCCGAAGGAGCTCTGCCGGAGCTTCATGGAGGAGGTGCTCGGCGGCGGCGAGCTCGACCGGATCGACGAGTTCGTCTCCGCCGACGTGGTCGAGCACGAGGAGATGCCCGGCCAGCCGCCCGGCCGCGACGGCGTCCGCGCCTTCCTCGAGATGACCCACGCGGCCTTTCCCGACTTCCGGGTCGAGATCGAGCAGCTGCTGGCCGAGGGCGACACGGTCGTGATCCGCAGCCGCTTCCTCGGCACCCACGAGGGCGAGTTCATGGGGATCCCCGCGACCGGCCGCGAGATGGACATGGCGGTGATCGACATCGTCCGGGTCGCCGACGGGCAGATCGTCGAGCACTGGGGGATCTCCGACACGATGGCGCTGATGCAGCAGCTCGGCGCGATCGAGGGGCCGCCGGCCGCGGCCTGACCACGGGTCCGAGCCCGCAGAGCGCCGCCGGTGGTCCCGGCGGGTATCGTTCGGGACCGTCGCCGGGCTCGCTGGGGCGCGGCGGCGGAGGGGGCCGCGAGGAGAGCTGGGAGAGACCGTGTTTGCAGGCAGGATGATCAGGTTCGTGATCGCGACCGCCGCCGTCGCGGCCGGGTTCGCGCTCGCCGCGCCGGCCGCCCAGGGAGCCACGGCGGCGACCGACTTCCGTTGGTATCAGGGCTACGACGAGGCGAGCACCCCCTCGAAGCTCGACAAGGTCGGCGTGCTCAAGGTCGGGCCGCCGAAGGCGAAGAAGATCCTGATCCTCAACCCCGGCACCTCCGGCGCCGCCGCCTACTTCTACCCGCTGGCGAAGCTGATCACGAAGAAGACCACCAACTGGCAGGTCTGGTCGATCGAGCGCCGCGGCACCCAGCTCGAGGACCAGTCGGTCTTCGACCAGGTCAAGCTCGGCGAGGCGACGGTCGAGGAGATGGCCGACTACTACCTGCTCTGGCTCACCGACCCGACGATCACCGACCACTTCGAGTTCATCCCCGACAGCGAGGTCGGCTTCGGCCGCGAGTGGGGGATGAGGGTCGCGGTCGAGGACCTGAAGCGGGTCGTCGACCGCGCCAACCGCAAGGCGAAGACCGTGGTCATGGGCGGCCACTCGCTCGGCGGCTCGATCACCTCCGCCTACGCGACCTGGGACTTCAACGGCCGCCCCGGCGCCCGCGGCCTCGACGGCCTCGTCTTCATCGACGGCGGCAGCGGCCCCGACCCGAGCCTGACCCCGGCCGAGGCGACCGACCGGCTGAACCAGCTCGCCGCGGACTCGCCCTGGCTCTCGTTCGGCGGCATCGATGCTCCGTTCAGCGGCCTCTTCAACTCGGTCGGGGCGGACCTGGCGCTGTATGCGCCGAAGGAGCCCTCGGTGCTCCACGACTGGCCGCTTCTGCCCGGCAACCTGAAGGCGCCGGTGCAGCCGACCAACCGCGGCGGCTACGGCTTCGCGCTCGACGCCGAGACCTCGCCCTCGAGCCTGCGGGCCGCCCAGGTCAACGCCGGCCGGCTGGCGAAGAGTGGCGCTCCCCGCGACTGGGTCCGCGCCGGCGAGATCAGTCCGCTGCGGCGGGTGGCGAAGGCGTTCGCCGCGCCCAATCTCCAGGGCATGGACGGCACCGCCTGGTATCACCCGAGCAGGCTCAACCTCGACTCGGGCGGGGTCGCCGCCGGCAATGACAACCCGACCCAGGACGTGCTCGACCTCGACGCGATCCACGGCGACGATCTCGGCCCGATGCCGATCTACGCCTTCGGCGCCGCGCTCGGCGGCCAGCGGGTGCTCGACGCGGCGCAGTCGCTCGCCGATCAGTCGTCGATCCCGGCGAGCAAGCTGCGGCTCGTCAACCGCGAGAACGCCTACACCCACATCGACCCGCTGACCGCGCACCCGAAGAACGAGTTCGTGCGGACGCTGAGGAAGTTCCTGCGGGGCCAGGTGGGTTAGGCCGACCGCCGAGGCGCCGCCCCGCGGGCCCGCCGCCCCGCCCGCGCCGTCCGGCGCAGGCGCTATCCACCTGATGTCGGCCGGGATACGACGAAGCCAGACCGAACCCCGACCCCGCGGCCGGCGAAGGAGGCTCAGATGTACTTCGCAATCCGCCGCAGCGACGACGGCCAGTACTGGTGGCGCGCCGTCGGCGACAACAACGAGATCATGGCCGCCTCAGAGCTGATGACCAGCAAGCAGAGCTGCGAGCACTCGATCCGCGTGATCCAGGCCCAGGCCGCGGAGCGCTCCCGTCCACGATCAGAGCGAGGACCGCGGTGCGGGCCGGCAGCGCAGAGCTGCGTAGCCGGAGCCGTGGCGATATCGCCCTTCGGTCTACGAAACCGAAGGTCACAGGTTCGAATCCTGTCGGGCGCGTACCTCGGATCCGGCACAAACCGCATGGACACGCGGATCCGAGACGGTTCGGCAGAGGCCGCCAAACCGCACCAAACGCACGAACCGCTTCAACATTGGGCCGAGGACCATCGCGCAACCATCGCGCGGATGTGAGATGAGCAAAGGGATTGCGGGGCCTTCGCGCGGGTGGACTGTCGCGCAAGAACCCTTGGGAGCTAGGTCAGAGGCGGTTCCCGAACCTCGCGGGCCGGCCTCATGTTCGTCTCTGGTCCGGGCCGTATCGCGCAGTTCGTCATCGCGCCGAGCAGCAGTTCCTGATTGCGGACGGCTAGGGCTGCGCGCCTCGGTCGGCCTCGCGTTGCGGCCTGGAGCTTCGAGCAGGTAGGTCGTCATCGGTCCTTTGCCCTTGATCTCGACAGCGCCCCGGTTGCAGAAGCGAAACGTGGAGTCGAGCGCGTCGCGGACACGCCCGGTGACGTGGATCTCCCCGGGCACGCCGCTCGACTCCATTCGGCGCCGGCAGCTGCTCCAAGCGCAAATGCTTCAGCCTGACTTCGAAACTACCAAACCGAAGGTCACAGGTTCGAATCCTGTCGGGCGCGTTCTCGAATCGCCTTGATCAAGACGAATGCGACGGGTTGGCGAGCCGTCGAGGCGGCTGTCGCGGATAACTGCCTAGCAGTTATTGGCGTGGCGGTTCACGTATTGAGATAGACGCCGCGCCCAGGCTGATCTCTAACTTTTCGCCCATGCAGAGTCGGCTTCTTCGCCTCATGTGGCTTTCGATCGGTGCTGCCGCAGCGACGATCGCGCTGAAGGTGACGGCTTGGTTGCTCACCGGTTCGGTCGGCTTGCTCTCGGACGCGGCCGAGTCTCTTGTGAACCTGGCGGCGGCGGTCGGCGCAATGGGAGCCCTTCAGTGGGCGGCCAAGCCGCCCGATGAGGAACACGCATACGGGCATACGAAGGCCGAGTACTTCTCGGCGGGCGTGGAGGGAGCGTTGGTCGTGGTTGCCGCCGTGGTAATCGTCATTGCGGCGGCGCCGCGACTCTTCGACCCAGAACCTCTGGCCGACGTCGGCGTCGGGCTAATCCTTTCCGCTGTTGCATCGGGCATCAACCTCACGGTCGGCTATCTGTTGATCCGGGTTGGTCGCGCTGAACGCTCGATCGTGCTCGAAGCGGACGGCAAGCATCTGATGACCGACGTGTGGACGTCGGCGGGGGTGATCCTGGCAGTGGCTGCCGTAGCTCTCACCGGTTGGGAGCGGCTCGATCCGATTATCGCTCTTGCGGTTGCCGCCAACATCGTCGTCACCGGCGGCGTCCTTGTGCGGCGCTCCGCCGGCGGCTTGATGGACCGAGCCCTCAGTCCCGAGGAACAGGAGCAGATCCATGAGGTTCTCGCTCGCTTCGGCGGAGGCGGTGTCGGCTTTCACGCACTGCGGACGCGCCAGGCTGGATCCCGCGCCTTCGTCTCGGTCCACGTCTTGGTGCCCGGAGCCTGGAGTGTGCAGCGCGGGCACGATCTCGCCGAGGAGATCGAGGCGGCGCTTCGCGAGCCGCTTCCCTACGTGATCGTTTTCACTCATCTCGAGCCGGCCGAAGACCCTCGTTCCTTCGACGACGCGACCCTCGATCGAGAGCGACCCGGCTGAGTCGCACGTGGAGCAGGCGCAGCGCGAGTACCGCGCCGCTGCGCGACAGGAGATGGTCGATCTCACGAGCGAGCGCTTCATGCGTCTGGGAGCAGCGGCCGGATGGCCTTGGCAACTGTGTCTCCGTAGGCCGTCCGCTTCGATTACCCCTTGACTTCCTCGCCGGGAGTCATCACCAGCCGGCCGCCAATCTTGATGCCCGCTCTCAGTCTTGACGGTCGCTCACGGCTGATCCAGATTGGATTCACGATCGCGAGCACCTGAGAGCGACTCAGATCTCCGACGATCTGCCTGACCTCCAGCGGAACCGGCGGAAGCGTCTGGCTGTGGGCACCTTCCACCGCCGCGCACCGCTATTGCCCCTCGTGGAACCGCGACTCGATCGCTGCGGCAATCGGCGCTCTCCCGCACCAGCACGGACGCGCCTTCGAGGCAGGCACGGCGTTTACGACGGGTCCTCAGCTCAGGGGCGTGTCGTCCCGGTTTGCCCATTCGGCCATCGACCCGTCGTACAGGCGCGGTGGGCGATACCCCATCAGCTCGAGGACGAAAGCACCGTGAGCACCGCGCACCGCGGCCTGGCAGTGGGTGACGATGGTGGCGTCACGCTCGACACCGGCGGCCTCCAAGAGAGCCTGGATCTCGTCGGCGCTGCGAAACCGACGGACGGCTTCGTGGTCGCCGCCGTTCTCGAGGAACCGACTCCACTCGATGTGCACCGCCTCGGGGATGTGTCCGGCGCGACGATTCGACGACGAGCTCCCCTCGTACTCGGAGTCGGAGCGGCAGTCGAGAACCTGCCAGGCGGGCCCTGCGTGCTCGGCGAGGAGCTCGTCGGTGGCGACGATGCGATGTGGCTGTGGGGACGCGCTGAAAGCGGGTGCCGGCGACGGCTCGGTCGTGGCCACGGAGACAGGCTTGCCGGCCTCGACCCAGCCCTGCCAGCCGCCATCGAGAAGCGCTGCATTCTCGAATCCGTAGTAGCGAAGGACCCACCACAGACGCGCCGCAAAGTGGTTGCCCCAATCGTCGTAGAGGACGATGCGCTTGCCGTCGCCGATCCCCAGCTCGGCAGCCAACGCCTCGAAGCCCTTCGGTCCAAGAACGTGCAATTCAGGGTCGCCGTCCTCGTTCTGCTCCTTGATGTAGGGGTGTCCCGGCCGGACGACGGCTCCAGGGATGTGAGCTCGCGTGAATGCGTTGTCGTCCCAGGGACAGTCGACGAGGACGAGATCCGGATCCTCACGATGGTCGGAGAGCCAATCGACGTCGACGAGCAGGTCAGGGTTGGGATAGTCCATCGGTAGCCTCCTGGGCGGGAGAGCGAGCGCCGTCGGTTGCTTACGACATCGAGTCTACGAAACCGAAGGTCACAGGTTCGAATCCTGTCGGGCGCGCTCCACCGCGGCGATGAATCGCTTGTTCATGCGGTCCTCTCAGCTAGGGCCCCGCTACAGGTGGCGCTCAAGGCGCCACAAGCCCGCAGATCGCGGCGCAGGACCATCGCGCAACTATCGCGCGGAACCCAAACGAACAAAGGGATTGCGGGCCATCGGGAAGACCGGACTGTCGCGCAGATTGATCCCGTGTTCGCTTGCCAAGCGGGGTCGCTTCGGACCTTGGGCTCCCGGTCACGAAGCCCCAGTTCCGCTTCTTGCGCGAAGCGGCAGCGAGAGATCGAGACCTGCCAATCCGGTGGGGGACGGGGGTTGGGAAGCCCGGCGCCGGTCAATCCTGCAGAGCGTGCGCTATCAGGCGACGGCGTCCGGCGGGAGTCCGAGCGCCTCGGTGACCCGCTCGAGGGCCTCGTGCTCCGCATCGCTGACCAGCTCGCCACCGATCCCGAGGACGTCACCCGACCTGGCAGCGAGGGCGGCGCGCTCGGCGACGTTCAGCGCGAAGCGCTTGTAGGTGTCGAGTTCCTCCGGCGTCGCCTTCGCCTCGAGAAGTGCGACCGCCGTCCGGATCCGCTCGAGGCCGTCGGCCTCTGGCCCCTCACGGACCGAGGGCTGGTCCGGAACGCCCTCCGGCCCCGTGGCGACGATCTCGCCGAGCAGGTCGGAACTGGGGTGCGCCTTCTCTGCCTCGACGTACGCCTGCACGATCGCCGTGACTTCGCGGTTGGTGTCGCCGCGCTGCGCAGCGGAGACGATGAAACCCGCGATCGCGGGCGCCGCGACAACCGTCTGCCACTCCTCGGCGCCGAACTCGGCCTGCCTCGTCATCGCGTCCTCCTCTGGTCTGGCACGCCCGTGCCGGGTTCTTCCTCACCGCAGGTCGCAGGTTGGTGGCGATCCTAGTCGGTCCGCAGGAGCCCGAGGTCAGCGAAGTTAGCGACGCTCGTCGAACGCTGGAGATGACGAGGCGCCGGGGCGAGGAGTTCTTACACAGAGCGGCGGAGATCTCTACATCGAGCAGCGCCAGCCTGGTCGTCCCCGGCCTGACGCCTCCTTGACTGTTCTTCTACGAAACCGAAGGTCACAGGTTCGAATCCTGTCGGGCGCGTTCTAAGAAGCGGCCACAAACCGCTCGCACATGCGGGTTGCGCACTCCCCTCCGGGTCTCGCCGAGGAAGCCTCGATGGCCCCAATCACTTGAACACGCGGCCCAGGACTATCGCGCAACTATCGCCCGGTAAATGGGATGAGGGACGGCATCGCGGGCTTGAGTGAGCCGCGAACTCCGCGCAGACCGCACCGCCCTTGTCCTCCCCGCAGGCCCTCGAGCAGGAGGATGGAGCCGTGAGCGCAGCCAGGATCGCGACCGAACTACAACGCGACCCCCTTTCTCCGGAGGCTCTGACCAAGCGGCCGGAGGAGGGGGGTGTTCCCCACACCCAGGGCCTCTATTCCTGGTGGATGAAGTCCGGATCGCTGCCGGGCGTCACCGGTCCCCGCCACCCCAGGGCCGACTTCGAGTTGCTCTACATCGGCATTGCTCCGGCGCGTGCAGGCTCCAAAGCAACGCTGCGCTCGCGGATCTGCGGTCAGCACCTCGGCGGCAACATCGGCTCGAGCACGTTTCGGCTTTCCCTGGCAGCGCTTCTTGCCGAGCAGGAGGGATGGCACGCGGCATCGAGCGGGAGCCGGACGAAACTCACGAGCGAAGACAATGCTGCCCTGAGCGCGTGGCAGCGCGAGCACCTGCGTTTGAGGTGGTTCGAGCAGCCCGAGCCCTGGCTCGTCGAGCACCGGGTGATCGCACTTCTGAAGCCGCCCCTCAACCTAGCCGACAACCCCCAGCACCCCTTCGGCGCGACGCTCAGAGCGGCGCGCGCGAGACTGAAAGCCGGCGCTCGTGACTAGCGGCTACTCGCCGACCCTACGCCGCGTCGGGGTCTTCTCCTGAACCGACACGTGCTCGCGATTCAGCATCGGCACCGAATCGCGCGGCCAGGTAAACCAGTAGGCGTACTCGCCTACGTACAGGTAGCGGTTCTTCATCGGCCGCCCCCCCCAGCGCCGGACCCACTCGTCCGGCGGCGTCCAGACCTCCTCGCGGCCCGTGGCCTTGATCAGCTCGACGAACGCCCAGAACCCCTGCTCGGAGATGTCGTCGCGTTCCCAGCCCTTGACGATGTACTGGTGCGGAGCAACGTCCTCGGTCGATCTGGCGGACACGGTCAGCCTCGGAGCTCCGGTCGAAGTTGAACTTCTGCTGCTGGCGATCGGGCTGGCCCTGGTCGGCGGCTTGCTTGCCGGTGCGGTCGGAGGACTGCGAGCGGCCCGGCTGAGGCCTGCCGAAGCTCTGAGGAGCGTCGAATGAACGCGCACCCAGGCCGAGACCGTACTTGGACAAACTCCAATTCAAGGGACAGAAATCCATGAAAGAGAAAGAAACAAGAACCCTCTACAGGCTCACCGGCGTTTCCAAACGCTACGGCAGCGGGGAGATCGCGATCAACGCGGTCGACGCTATCGACCTCGAAATCGAAGACGGCGAGTTCGTTGTGATCGTCGGACCATCGGGCTCGGGCAAGTCGACGATGCTCCAGCTGCTCGGCGCTCTCGACCGGCCGAGCGGCGGCCGGATCGAGTTCGAGGGCCGTGACCTGCAGGCTCTCGGTGATCGAGACCTGGCCGGTCTCCGGTCGAAGACCCTCGGCTTCATATTCCAGCAGTTCAACCTGATCCCTACTCTGACCGCCCAGGAGAACATCGAGATCGCGATGGCCCCACGCAAGCTGGCCTCGGCTGAACGCGTGGACCGCGCTCTCAAGGCCCTCGAACGGGTCGGGCTGCTCGACCGGGCAGGTCACCTGCCCAGCCAGATGTCCGGCGGTGAGCAGCAGCGGGTCGCGATCGCGAGGGCACTCAGCAACCAACCCGACGTGCTGCTCGCCGACGAACCAACAGGCAACCTGGACTCCAAAACCGGGGAGACGATCCTCACTCTGCTCCATGACCTCTGGGTGGATACGGGCCTAACCATCGTCCTGATCACCCACGACCAGTCGATCGCCGCGAAGGCACCGCGGGTCATCCGGTTCGCCGACGGCAGGATCGTCGGTGACGACCGTACGTTCACCTCTGGACGCGAGCCTGAAACGGTCGGAGCAGGCAACGAGTAGCCGGACATCGGCGATCACGATCAGCTGTGTGGCCGTGGTCGCGGTCGCGCATCAAGGCCAAGAAGTCTGTCGGGAAGATCGGTGCCGGTAAGACCAGGACGGTCAAGATCAAGCTCAAGCCGAAGAAGCCGGGCAAGATCAAGGCCTCTTTCAAGGTGAGCTCTGACAACGCTGGCGGCAAGACCGTGAAGAAGAAGATCAGGGTCGTCTCCGGAGGCTCTGAGCAAGCGGCCGGAGGAGGGGGGGCCTCCCCGAGACGCAGGGCCTCTATTCCTGGTGGATGAAGCCCAGATCGCTGCCGGGCGTCAGAGGGCCCCGCCACCCCAAGGCCGACCTCGAGTTGCTCTACATCGGCATTGCTCCGGCGCGTGCAGGTTCCAGAGCAACGCTGCGCTCGCGGATCTGCGGCCAGCACCTCGGCGGCAACATCGGCTCGAGCACGTTTCGGCTTTCCCTGGCAGCGCTTCTCGCCGAGCAGGAGGGATGGCACGCGGTGTGGAGCGGAAGCCGGGCGAAGCTCACTCGTGAAGACAATGCGGCCCTGAGTGCGTGGCAGCGCGAGCACCTGCGTTTGAGGTGGTTCGAGCAGTCCGAGCCCTGGCTCGTCGAGCACCAGGCGATCGCGCTTCTGAAGCCGCCCCTCAACCTCGCCGACAACGCCCACCATCCCTTTGGCGCGACGCTCAGAGCGGCGCGCGCGAGACTGAAGGCCGGCTCGCGTGACTAGCGGCTACTCGCCGACCCGACGCCGCGTCGGGGTCTTCTCCTGAACTGACACGTGCTCGCGATTCAGCATCGGCACCGAATCGCGCGGCCAGGTGAACCAGTAGGCGTACTCGCCGACGTACAGGTAGCGGTTCTTCATCGGCCGGCCTCCCCAGCGCCGGACCCACTCGCCCGGCGGCGTCCAAACCTCCTCGCGGCCCGTGGCCTTGATCAGCTCGGCGAACGCCCAGAACTCCTGCTCGGAGATGTCGTCGCGGTCCCAGCCCTTGACGATGTACTGGTGCGGAGCGACGTCCTCGGTCGATCTCGCTGACTGCCAGGCGGCCCGCTCGATGAATGCCTCGACCTCCTCGGGCGTCAGGGGAGACTTAGGCTCGTCGGGCATGGCGCTTCCTGCATTGTCGTCACTGGCGGTACCAATCTGACATCGAAAGCGACCTCGGCAGTCGCCCCGGCCTCCGCGCGCTCACCTCGGCGGACCCAGGTCAATCCGCAGCTCCTGCGTTGCCCGCTCCCACTCTTCTTCCGGCAGCTGCTCCGCGAGCAGTTCGACCAGATCTTCCTGCCGCGGCTGGCCGATCACGCTCCTGTAGAGCGCGAGCTCTCGCTTGAGCTGCGTGAGGCGCTGGTGGTCGCGGCTGAGTTCGAAGGCCATTACTTGGCGCTCGATCGTTGTCTGCGGCGCACCGTCGGGGGCGTAGATCCAGTAGGGCCAGAGCTCGGTCTGACCCTCGGGGCGGTCGGCGTCTCCGCGGGCGAAGAGCCTGTCCCACGGGTCCCCTCCGCCCTCGGCGACCACCTCCGCCCCGTATCGCGCCGCCAGGCTCCGCCGCACCGCGTGTCCCTTGTAGCGGTGGATGCGGCCTTCGCGCTGCTCGAGATCCACCGGGTTCGAGGGCAGGTTCCAGTGGATGATGCGATGGCAGTAGAGGTGGAAGTCGAGGCCCTCCTGACCGACTGAAGTGGTGGCAAGCACGAAGGGCCAGAAAGGGCTATTGAAGGCGTCGCGGACATGGTCGGAGCGGATGGCGTCGGCCCCCTCATCCGTCCGCTGCTGGCCGAATCGGAGCGCGAAGCGCGCGCGGATACGTTCCCGCTCGGGCTCATATCCGTGGGGGCCGGGCTCGAAGAGGTCGGCTGCCCCCTGGGTCGTTCGCAGCCCGATTACGTCGTGCATTACGCCGGCCACCTCGCTGATCTCGCCTTGGTTCAGCTCGCGGCCGATGTGCCCGCGGTGCTCTCGCAGCAGGTGCGCGTACTCGTCCAGCACCGATTGCAGGCAGCCGTCAACGCAGTACCGAAGCGCCTGGCGCCAGTATGCGCCCTGCCAGTCGTAGCCGCGGATCATCGAGGAGACCTCAGGGAGGTTGAAAAGCGAGCGGAAGCCCCAGCCGACGGTGAGGGCGGCAGTGCGCAGGTCATGAGCGCGGAGGGAGCTCTCGCCGTTGAGCCGGTCTAGAGCTCGAAGCGAGCTCGTCCCCGGGGCCGCGAGCGCCTGACGAGCCAAGACCTCGACCAGGTCGGCGGGTGGCTGACCGAGCGGGCGGGCGAGGTCACGTGTAATCGCGCGATCGGCCTCCTCGAGATGGACACGCCAGGGATCGGTCGAGACGTTCCCCGCCGAGCCCGCCCTGAGCCGGCGGACGGAACCGCTGCCGAGCCACTCGCGCGCGGTGTCCTGATCGAGCGCGGCATCGAGCAGAAACGGCGCGGCCCAGTACCAGCGGTCATCTTCGGGCCCCGAACGCTCGGCAGCGTCACCTACGAGCTGGGCGACCGGGTCCGCGAGTCGCTCCTCGGCCAGCCTCTGGGCCTCGTTGCGGGAGATGGGCGCGCCGTGTTCAGCCGCGAGCGTCGCCGGGTCCACTGCCTGCGCGAGCGCGAACGACGGGTACATCAGCGCCAGGGTCTGCATGCCCTGGGGCTCGCCGTCGGCGAGCGTGAGCCGGAGGAGGCCGGCGCGGTTGGCGCGGGCGCGCTCGGTGTTACGGGCACGGTGCTGGCGGGAGAGCGTCATTTCGCGTTCGGCCGCGTAGCTCAAGAGCAGCGAGATCGCCTTGGGCACTACCTGCCAGCTCGAGAAGACGAGCCGTTTGGTCAGGCACGATCCAGCCTCGGTGGCAAACGGGCCGCTCAAGCCGTAGTAGGGAAGGCAGGGTGCGAGCCAGAGCATCTGCCACGCGTCTGCCTGCCAAAGCTCGTCTCGAAGTGAGCGCAGCCGGGGGTTGCCTGGATCGATCTCACGGTAGTTGCGCAGGTCGTCGGGGTCGAGCAGGGTTTCGGCGCATCCCTCGAGCGCGGCCTCCAGCTCAGCGGATGCCTCGCCGCCGGCCTCGAGAGTGGCCTGGAGATCGCGCTTCAGCTGGTAGCCGCCGTAGCCGTCCATCAGGTTCGGCAGGTAGGGGGCCGACTTCCAGAACTCGAGCGTGTCGCCGTGGCCAACGGCGCGGGCGATTCGCTGGACGCCCAGGTAGGCGAGTGCATCTGCCGGGTGCAGGGCGTGGCCGCTCGGCGCAATCTCGCGCAGCATCCCGTTTCGGTCGGCGGATGACGCGAGGCGCTCGGTGCGGCTCATCACACGTCGCAGCGTGGCCTCGATCGCGGCCTTGTCGGCGCGTAGCTCGGGGTCGTCCCGGCCCGCGAAGCGAACGAGGCGCGAGCGGAAGCTCTTCATCCGGGCGTGCAGCAAGGCCTGCTCGCGAGCCTCGGGCAGGAGGAAGTCGGCGGTCGCCGCGAAGTCCTCGAGGCCCGCGGTCGCATCGCCGTCGGCGCTCTGTGCGTAAGGCACGAACGGGGTTGCCGAGAGAAGCAGTGTCTTGGCCGGAATCTCGCCGACGCCCTCGTAGTCGAAAAGTCGCAGCGCCATCTCGCCGGCGTCGTTGTCCTCGCTCAGGAGCTGGCGGAAGCGCTGGAACTCGTCGAGGATGATCAGGTCGGGCTCGAGCGCTGAGATGCAGGACTCGGCGAGGATCCGACGCAGCTCGGAGACCACAGCATCCCGCTCCCAGCGCTCGGCCTCAGCAACGGATGCGTCTGGTCGGCGGAAGCTGTCGCTCAGCCCCTCGCAGCGCGCCCTCAGGGTCGGCTCGCCGCGCTCGGCGGCGGCGTCGTCAGCCGCGCCCAGTGCGTTGATGAACGACCTGCAGAGCTCGGCATCAAGTGATCCCGACCGGATCCAACCGATCTCGCGATCCATCCGCTCGCGTGAGGCCCCGCAGGCCAGCAGGTTCCTCTGCCAGCGCTCCCGCGCGCTCCAGCCCCAGGCGTCGCTGAGGATCTCGTGCAGAACCGCCCGCTCGCTCGCGATGCCCGTGGCCGAGTGGTGCTCGAAGGACGTCCGCGGAGTCAACGACACGAGGTTGAGCCGGCCGCGCCTCATGTCGTGCACCGTGACCGGCAGCAAAGTCAGCCGGTCGGCGCGCGCGAACTGAGCCTGCTCGCCGATGCCAAGCCGCTTGATGTTCTGGCGAGCGATGGCCGCGTTCGAGCAGATGTAGATGATGTCGACCCGGTCCCTGCGCTCCCAGAGGTGCTCCACGGTCAGGCTGATTACCCCTCGGGCGACAAGGGTCTTGCCAAGGCCAACCTCGTCTGCGACGAGAAAGCGGTTCGTAGCGTCGGGATCTGTGAACAGACGCCTGAAGACATGATCGACGGTGCGTCGCTGGAAGTCCTTGAGGTTGGCGAGGACGGTCTGCGGATCGGGCGGTGGCTCGGTTCGGCTCATCGGTCGTCCCCGCTGCGTCTTGGCCCGGGCTTCGGCGATCGGGTGCCAGATCTCTTCAAAGCCGACGGGAAGCTCGTACTCCCCGTCCTCGCCGGCGAGATCGGCGACAAGCGATGCGACCCGGTCCAGCCGGGCGGGGTCGCGGTCGAGCGCTCGCATCATGCCCTCGAAGAGGGGCAGCTCGAGATCGGCCGCGAATCCACCGGCCGCGGGTGTCTCTTCGCCGGAAAGCTCGGAAAGCAACCGATCACCAGCGGTGACATCCGAATCGAGGTGGGATAGAAGGAGCTGGAGGTAGCGAAGCAGTCGTGACGGTGAGTCGAGGACCTCACGGACGATCTGCCGCGCACGATCGTCGGGGGCGCCCTCGAGTGGCAGGAGGATCGCCGCGCGCTTCTCCTCCCGGGCGGAGCCGTAGGTCGCGATGGCCGAGATCGCCAGGAACGCAGTGAGCTGGGTGGTTGCGAGCCCCTCCCATCGGTGGCTACCTGGCGTGAGCCCCTCGGCGCGACCCTCGTTCAGGGTCATCGGCCAGGCGCGGAGCTCGATTTCCTTGTCTGTGCTTCCCGGCTGCTCCAGGACCAGACTCCACTTGCCCTCTGGATCAGGCTCTGCCACCAGGCGAGCATCCCCGACCGCGATGTCGCGGATTGCTTCCTCGGCGAGCCTCTCGGCCTGGCGCTGATCCGCGACCTCGGGCGACTCCGCGGCGGGGACGTAGGTATCGAGTAGCGAGCGCACGCTTCCATCGGGGCCGACCAGCGGCTCGATCCCGAACGATGCCTTCGAGCCCGAGAGCTCCGCACAAAACTCGATGCTGCGGGTAAACGCGGTCGTCGATGCATTCGGCGAGCCGACGACCATCCGGGGGCGACTGCCGTCTCCCGGGTCGGTCAGGACGACCTTCGCGTGAAGGCCATGGAGAAGCGATCCGGGCTCGTCGTCCTCGGTCGGGTCGGCGAGCCCACTGAGCACGTAGACCTCGCTGAACCGCTGCCGGATCGAGCTTGGGATCGTGTCGAGCTCCGCCTGGTTGGAGACGAGCACCGAACCGTCACCTCTCTCGATCGGCAGGCGGGCTAGGAAGCTTGCGCCGAGGAACGGCGAGATCACGAGCATGGGCGCACGCCAGTCGCGGAGCGGGCTGGGTTGCTCGCCTTCGACCCCGATCGCGTGGAACGCTTCGAGCCGCAGGCCCGGCGGGCTCCACCAGCTGACGTGGGCGAGTTCGGCGGCCATTGCCTCCAGCTTCGCCTCGCGCGCAGGATCGAGCGGTCGCGGGCTGGCGGCGATCCGGGCCGCCACCTCCGCCGCGAACGCAGCCACCGGCTCGCTGTTCTCGACGGGCTCTTCACGCAGCTCCCCCTCGAGCACGAGCGCAAGATCCCAGGAGCGGTCGAAGGTCAGGTTTCGGCTCGCAACGAGCAGCCGGTAGCAGGCCGGCTCGTCGGGGGATTCGGGCGCAAAGCGAAGGATCCAGACCTTTGGGTGGAAGATGCCGCCCTCGGGCGGCGCGACGGAGCGCACCGCGTCCTCGACGAGTGCAAACAGCTTGTGCTGGGCGCGGGGAATCCCGATCAGCCCCGCCTGACTCACCACGGTTACCCGGTCGATGCAGGAGCGGACGGCGTCCAGGATCGCGATCGGGTGCGGCGGCTCCTCGCCTTCGGCCTGCCACGCATCGAAGGTGATCGTCATCGGCACAGCAAGAACGGCGGTGAGATCGAGCGTGTAGCTCGTGATCAGGGCATGGTCCAGCTGATAGCCCTCGGGGGGCTTGAGAGCGTCGAACAGGAGGGTTCGCTCCTCGGGCTCAAGCATCGCGGCCCCCGCTACCGAATCCGTAGCCGAGCCCACGGTGGATGTCACCGAGCAGGCGCTGGACCAACGGCCAGCGGAAGCTGAGGCGGGCGGTACCAACGGAACCCTCCCAAGCTTCGCGCGCGCTCGGGTTATAGAAGCGCCCGTTGGCGCCTTTCGCCTGGCGTTCGCGCTCTTTGACGAGGGCCCTGGCCTCCGAGCTACCGAGGAGCTCGGTGGGGGAGTGGGTTGCCAGCAGACGACACCAGCGGGCGATGAAGTCAGACTCGCGGGGGGAAGGGATGCGAGGGTTCGACTCGGCTGCGAACTCCCAGAAGCGCGGCAGCTGATCGAGCCAGGCGGCGAGAGCTCGCTCGCGCCGGGAGAGCTCGGCCGTCCACTCCTCCCAGGAGCGCTCGTGCTGCTCCCGCGCGCCGTCGACGCGTTCGCCAATCTCCTCGCAGAGGGTCAGGTTGTAGAGCAGGTAGGCGCCGTGCATCGCGAGCGAGAACATCTCCGCCTGCTCGAGCTCCTCGCGAATGCGGGGACTGAGTTGATCGAGGATCGCCGGCGGTAGGTCCCACGCCGCCGCGACATCGGGCAGGCGGTGTTCGATCGCCGCGAGGTCGGCCAGTACGCTGTCCCTTACCGACACCGTGATCCGGTGCAGCAGGTACTCGGCCTCGTGCCGTCGGAGCTCCATGGGGGTGGAACTGAGCAGGTCGGCGGGGGCCGGCGGCAGCGCCGGGTCCCACCGCGGCCCGGAGGCGCCGGGTAGCTGCGGCTCCGTCCTCGTCCCGCTGCGTCTGGGTCAGGTCAGCGGAGGCGAGTAGCCGGTGGTAGTCGCCGTCGTAGAGGCGGATACCCCAGGCACCCAGCCCCTGCCAGTAGATATCGGCGGGCAGGCGCTGCGTCTTCGCGCCGCCCTCGATCCCGATGATGCCGACCTCGCCCTCGGCGGAGCCGCGGATGAGTGCGTCGATCAACTTGGCTTCGAGGTGGCGGATCCGGTCGCCCGGATTGCGCACCGGAGTCTTCTGCTCGAGCTGCAGGTAGAGCCAGGGCACGAGCAGGAAGTAGCGCGCGCGGGTCTGGATCGTCGTCGTGCCCGGGAAGAGCGCGTTGGAGATTGCGATCGTGATCCTTCTCAGGCCAAGGTCGTCGACGGTCGTCGGATCCGATAGGGCGCGGATCACATCGAGGGTCCGCCTCCGCTCGGTCTCGGAGGAGGCGACCCAGGCGAGGCTGCTCATCGGGGCCTACCGTGTATCACGGCTTCTTGGTCGCACGCGACCGTCTGCACCTGACGATGATGGAAGCGTTCGGCGGAGCGCATGATTCGATCTCGTGACGCGATCCGCTTGATTCAAGCGATTCTCGTGTGGGCGCGACGGCGTGGCGG